>NZ_KK211307.1:68742-377405 GCF_000621565.1 Butyrivibrio sp. LB2008 | reverse complement strand
ATCCTTACCAGCATATGTATGTGATCTGGGCATACTTCTGCCTCTATTATCTCTACACCTTTCCTCTTGCATAATGTACTGAGAATATTTGCAATGTCCTGCTTGATCTGACCATACGCAACCTTTCTCCTGAACTTAGGTGCAAATACTATGTGATACTTACACTCCCATCTAGTGTGTGATAAACTATTCATGTCCATTTTGGACTACCTCCTGTGCTTTACTTTGGTTGGCGAACCTTAGTAATTCTAGCACGGGAGGTTTTTTTACTGTAAGCTGAAGCAGCTGTTGTCCCCCTGCATAGCAGGGGGTTTTATTAAAGATGCTACACAACTAAATCGAACAGCTCCTCTACGGAGCTGTTCGAATAATCAAATAAGTCTTATACTACTGACGGAATTGAAATTCCATTATCAGAAAGTAATTTCTCGGTTGTCGGTACATCAAGTCCAAGTTCGTCTGCTGCTTCATCAAGCGAAAGCTTGCCTTTTTTTACTAAAGAAAAGACAATATTTAGCCTGCCTTCTTCTCGGCCTTCTTCTCGGCCTTCTTCTTTCATTAGTTCTCCCCATTTAATTTCATCAAACTCAGTTAAGCACATATCAACAACCTCCTTCCTGTGGTTTGTCAAAAACTCTTTTAATACATTATTTTTTATACAATCTTCAACCGATTTATTTACTGCATCTTTCATATTCATTGTTTTGTTGTTTACAATTACCTCTTCAACAAAAGTTGAATATTCCTTAAGTATATGGCATTTTTCAAGTATATCTCTGCTTTTGTCAGCACGTATGTTGATCATTGTAGCCGTCCATTCAAATTTCCCCGGCTCTGTTTTACCAGTAAAAGCAGATGATAACTTAAGTTCTATCACATCATCCGGCATTTTGGAAGAATTACCGTTATAGAAAACAATATACTTTGGTGCAGGAATCCTTACAAGTTTTGACATGTAAAGACTTTCTGTATTAGGTACAATTTTTCTATATAAATCCGCAAAATAAAGTAGACCTCTTAAAGGCATATTAGGATTATAAGTGCTCTGATGTTCATATAGACTTAGCGATGAATCAAATATAAATGAAACATCATTCTTAGCTTTCATATAAATAACATCTTCAAGTGTAGTGAATTCAAGTTCATCCTCATTTGTATATGAAGTACCATTTACTGCATTATACAAGCTAAGGGCATTTTTTTTGTTTTCTCCAAACAGTTTTCTAAAGATAGTGTCTTTGTACTTGCTGTTTATCTTTATATCATCATTAGCGGTCATGTATCATCTCCTATAGTCAACTATATTATAGCAAAACCGCTAAAATCCGCAACTTTCTTAATTATTCATAAACACCTGTCACTACCACTTTCCTCCCTTGATCCTCCACAAATCCACAGCAACAGCCATCTTTTATTCTCTTCAGCTCTTTTTCAATGTTTTAGAAAGTATCACAAAGCACAAAACAGACAATACTATCACCAACATAATATTAGTCATCTTGCTGACTTGGATGAAAAAGGCCGGAAGAAGTCCAAAAAACAGTCCTATTGTCGTCACACCAAATGCGAGCCCCGGATCCTTGGGAAGGACATTCAGTGCCATCTCAAATGTGATGCTCATTGTCATTGAAAACAAGCAAACACCGATTATTGATAAAACCATGATATTCTCTCCGGCAACGAGAAACGGTATCGCTGACAAAGTAGAAAATAGCGCTGTTTTTCTTGCTCCTATCCTATCCGAAACAAATCCTCCCATGCCTTTTCCCAATCCCATTATGAAAAACAGAAGGAACGTCTGCCATAATTCTTTTTTCCATGAGATCGGTATCGCATACGCAATATAACTTCTGACTGCCGTGACAGCAAAGACAGCCACAAGTAAGGTGACAGGATTCTTCTTCAAATTTGCAGACTTAAATTCAGGAAAATTCACAGCTCTGACTGATTTTTTGGTTGTGAGTGTCAGGAGCCATGAAATCAATAGCGGAATAATAAGAACATACAAAGATATCTGATATATACCAAATGTCTGTCCTATAACAAGGCCGAAAGATCCGCCCGCAACAAACAGTGCAGCCGGAAACATCTTGCCTTCGCTATCTGCCACTGTCGCAATTGCTCCACATTCATGAAGTATCGCATTGCCGGTCGCAAGAAAAACATATCCGATCATATGAACCGCCTGAAATGAAGATGAAACCAGGAAGATACTCATAAACATAAATATATGGGCAATGGATTCATACGGTACTTTATTATGCTTCTTTATAAAATCACCGATTATCCCCTGTGGTACAAATGCAAAAAAATCATATGTAAGCGCAATTATCCCGGCCAATTCCGTTGGATAATAATATCTCAGCAAATGAAAACAGATTATCTCCACACACATATGCACTATAAAATACTTAAGACCCGTCATATCAGCTTTGCTCATTGTCTTTATTCTCTTCTTTAATATTATTTTTACTGTCGAAAATCGCATCCCTTATTATTTCCACAGTTTTTTGGATCACAAGTACTGCAAGAGCTATAAAGAGAAGCAAAAAGGGAAGCCCCATAAAAATAACATATCCGCCAAATCCCGCATCAAGTAAAGCTAAACTATTCATTTCCAAAATCCTCCTAAATAAATAAAAAACCAAGTCCAAAAATCGCAATTCCCATACCACACGAAAAGATGTTGGCCAGATAAGTCAAAAGATATATTCGTAAGTGCGAAGCTTTGGATATTTTCATATAAAGTCTTGCTTCAACAATAGGAATTATAATTGCCTCAGCAAGAATAAACCATATACTTGCATACAGTTCTTCAAATGAAGAAAACATCGATAAAAATATAAAGATAACTGAGATTCCGTTAAATACAACATTTGTTAAAGCATTTAATGCCACAAAAAACTTTTTATTATCGCAGACCTTTCCACATATAATAAAAGGATATTCAACCAGAACCGTTACCGTTACAGGTAATATGATTGTCAATACCGATGCCAAAAAAGCGCCCAAAACATATAAAACATACATTCTTTTAATGCTCCTTAATGAGAAAATAACTCTTAAAAGAAAAAGGCAGGAAAAATTTCCCACCTGTTGTAAATAAAACTATAGTCAAACAATATTATACACTAAAACCAAACAACGCAAGTTTCGACAAAATAAGCTCTCTCACGATAATACCCATCTTCTCTTTTTCTTCAGCGGGTATCTTAACAAGGCTCTCAATCGTGTAGACTTTCTCTTTAAAGCCTTTTTCGGGCTTATTCATGTCCTTGTACTGAGATACTCTTATTCTGCTGCGGAGTTGCTTGTAGACTCTGTAGTCATAAGTTTCCTTTGTCATATGATAAAAGTGACTTTCAAGGGTAACATCCATATCTACATCATCTTTAATATATTTTGTGATGATAGTCTTGAATTTGAACGGAACCATTTCGTTATTTATAAGTTCGTCGTAGCTGTATCTTGCGCCGAAATAGTTTCTTTCAAGATCCTGCATGAAGTATTTAAAATCATCATCGTTTACAATGTTATTCATGACTCTTTCTTCTCTCCGCTGTCAAGATCCTCGATATTGTCACCGCTAAATTTTATGGCGGTTCTGATCTTATCTTCATCCCAGCCGGTCTCTTCCATCAGTTCCTGTACGGTAACTTTTCTTCTGAGATCATCGGCAAGCTCTTTGGCTTTATCCGCAACTTCCTGAACAAGCTTTACGACTTTCTGGCCACCTGCAGCTTCTTCAAGGTCCTGTTCGATAATATTTTCCATCGCATCAAGCATAAGCTTATACAAAAAGCTCTCGATTTCCTGAGGTTCGCCCACTGCATCGAGCATGTTTACGCCTCTTGTAAGCGCATAGTTGCCTTCGCCGATTAGATCTTCGATATATACGCCCTGATCGGCATACATCTTTGCAACGTCAACAACGAGAGGAAGATACATATCTATAAGCTTTAATTTGGCATCGTTCTCACCCGCAAGTGCTGCGATCTTGATTGCTTCTTTTTCTCCGTCAGAGAATGTGGGAAGCAGTTTCAAACTGTTAATATAATCATCAAGATAGTTCTTTTCCTCTTCGGTAAACTCCTCTTCAGTCTCCGGAGCCGGCTCATCCACGCCAATCTTGTGGTTTCTCAAATACTCAAACACCATTTCAAACTGCTCATCGGAGAGGTCGAGGTCCGCAAAAGCTTCTTTTACCTCTTCCTTGGAAATGATATTTCTATTCTCTCTCGCTGTTCTTGTAACGAGTTTTAGTGTCTCTGCAAATTCTTTTTCCTTGTTGTCTATATTTCCCATTTAAGCCTCACTTTACATGTACATGATTAAACAAATGATCCTGACAATATTCGTAGTTTCCATTACATTTTGAGCAGAATCTGAATTCAAGATTCGGATTGTCAACTTCAGTTCTTCCGCAAACTGCGCATTTATGTCTTGTGATACCCTTAGGTTGCATCTTTACACCGGCCTTGAATTCCTTTTTTCTCCTTATCTCGCCGGGGCGGATATGATTGAGTTTTCCGGTGCTCATATAGAAGAGCAAAAGGTTGATAAACTGTGACAAAATCGCGAAGAATATAGCAAATTCCTTGCTGGCAAGAGCGATGAGACACTCATAACCAAGAATTGCTCCGTATGCTATCGCAATCCATCTAACCTTTAGAGGAATCAGGAACATCAAAAGCACCTGAATATCGGGATAGATCAGCGCAAAAGCAAGGAATACCATCATCTGAATATAATAAGTACTGAATGAACCTGCATACTTGAACATTGTCATTGCAAGAATATCGCCGGACATTCCATAAAACACTTTATATACAAATAATGTCGCAAAAGAAGCGATTATCATAAGTATAAATCCGCTAAATATAAATACATTGTATCTGAATGCCCCAAGCGTCCTCTCCATGCTTGTTCCGACAAAATAATAGAACATCAAAGTAATTACAATAAGAAGACTGAATCTGGCGGGCGGAATAAGTACCCACGATATTATTCTCCACACCTGTCCCTGAAGGATAAGATTGGGATCAAGCGCCAAAAAACGTGTAATATTGTAGCTTGCCGGAGCAAGTTGCAAAACATATCCCACAACGTAAAGCATAACAATGTACTTTGTGAGATCGACGATCGCATATTTTCCGATTTTTCTTTCAAGCTCATTTAAAAATTTGTTCATTATAAAAAGCCTCTGTTTTCATGTGATTATTATTAAAAAATATGTTTTTAAATACGATATTTTTAAGGAAACGCTGATTTAGATTTTATCATTACGATTATCTAATGTAAACACGGATGCCCTTCATTCATCATCAAACTGCTTTATCCTGTCCTTAAAGACATACTCCTTATAAAACAGGAACAGTTCATCGTTTGAAAGCAGTCTAGCTATGTTCCTAATGACAATATTAGTCGGAAGCTGTATCAAAATGCATACCGCAACCGTTACGAACCAGTACAAAAACGAATGCACCGTCATTCCTATCGCCGGAATGTTTTCAATCAATATATAGTCCCACTTCGAAAGCAAAGGAAAAGTAAATATGGTCACTATGATATGCACATATTGCTCATCCACCAGATGTGCCACACTTGGCAAAAGCATAGCAGTAAACAGCATGCCCAGCATATGTCCGCGGCACATACATTTAAAGACAGTCCTCTTTTTTTCAAAGCCTCCGAGAATATACACTGTGGCATCGTCCTTGGAACATCCTTTGGATTTGGCCAAAAGAGCTATCGCTTTAGTCAGCCTCTCTTTGTTTGCGTCTTTACCATCAGTGTATCTTTTTAAACCGAATTTCTTCGAGCGTTCAAAGATCTTTATAATAATAATGAAAAGAAACATCACTAAAGGTGCGCCGAAGATCCCGGCAGCACTGTTAAAATATATTGATAATGCTATTGCCGGCACAAAGAATATACATACAAAAAAATATGAAAAGATAAGTCTTCTTCTGTTTCTGATGTCCTTTTCAAGCTTCTTGTCCGCTTCGGCTTCGGTCTGTTCCGGAACTTTTATTTCCCCTGATGAAACTTTAAAATTTTTATTATTGCCGTCTATCGATAGCTCATAGAACAGCTTTGTGACAGCTCCCCACCATTCACGTGCCCGCTGCCTGTGTTTTTCGAGATTCTTCTCTTCCTCTTTTCTTTGTTTTCTCAGCTCTTTCCTTGTCTGCGTTACTTCTGTATCCAATCTTTCCTCCATCCCCAAGATAATTATCCATTAGTATATCACAAACAGTTGCAGTTCGGCATTGCGTGCACAAGGGTGCGCTATTAAGTAAATTGATTTTTAATCTCCCGTGCTTTATAATCATATTAATTTTGCATATAAATAAGAAGAGGTTAAAAATGATTTCAAAAGACTATACGTTAGGTATTGACATCGGATCCACCACAGTTAAGGTGGCTCTTTTGGACAGAGAAAAAAACATAATCTTTTCCGACTATAAAAGGCACTTCGCCAATATTCAGGAAACATTGGCAGAATTACTCGAAGACGCAAGTAAGAAGTCAGGTAATGTCCTGGTTCATCCTGTTATTACAGGTTCAGGCGGACTTACACTTGCCAAACATCTTGATGTTCCTTTTGTTCAAGAAGTTATAGCCGTATCTACTTCACTTAAGACCCTTGCACCAAAGACTGATGTGGCAATTGAGCTTGGCGGAGAAGATGCAAAGATTATTTATTTCGAAGACGGAAATGTTGAACAGCGTATGAATGGAATCTGTGCCGGTGGTACAGGTTCTTTTATCGACCAGATGGCATCTCTTTTGCAGACTGATGCTTCAGGTCTTAATAAGTATGCCCAAAATTACAATTCCTTATATACTATTGCAGCCAGATGCGGTGTTTTCGCCAAATCCGATATACAGCCGCTAATAAACGAAGGTGCTACAAAAGAAGATCTCGCAGCATCTATTTTCCAAGCTGTTGTAAACCAGACAATTTCAGGTCTTGCATGCGGAAAACCGATTCGCGGACACGTTGCATTCCTCGGCGGTCCTCTGCATTTCCTCGATCAGCTCAAAGCAGCATTTATAAGGACTCTTAATCTTGATGAGGAGCACACTATAGAGACCGATAACTCTCATCTTTTTGCGGCTATCGGCTCCGCGCTTAATGCAGATGAGAACATTCATTATGAGATGGATGAGATGGTAAAAAAACTGTCTCATAAGATTGTGATGGATGCTGAGGTTTCACGTCTTAATCCACTTTTCGAAACTGAGGAGGATTACAAGAAATTCAGAGCACGTCAGGATCAGTACAAAGTTAAGACCAGAAAGCTCGATGATTACAAAGGCAACGCATTCCTTGGAATCGACGCAGGTTCCACAACTACAAAGTGCGCTCTTATCAGCGAGGACGGCGACCTTCTTTACTCTTTTTACTCAAGCAATAACGGTAGTCCGCTTAAAACAGCAATCTCTTCTATTCAGGAAATATATAAACTCATGCCGGAAGGTGTAAAGATTTCAAGAGCATGCTCCACAGGATATGGCGAAGCACTTCTTAAATCAGCACTTCTTCTTGACGACGGCGAAGTTGAGACAATCGCTCACTACAATGCCGCAGCATTTTTTGATCCCAAGGTAGACTGTATTCTTGATATCGGCGGTCAGGACATGAAATGCATTCATATAAAGAATCAGTCCGTAGACTCAGTGCAGCTTAACGAAGCCTGCTCTTCCGGATGCGGATCGTTTATAGAAACATTTGCAAAATCCCTTTCATACAGTGTTCAGGATTTTGCTAAAGTCGCTTTGTTCGCAAAGTCTCCCGTAGATCTCGGTACAAGATGTACGGTATTTATGAACTCAAGAGTTAAGCAGGCTCAGAAAGAAGGCGCTGATGTTGCCGATATTTCTTCAGGCCTTGCATACTCGGTTATTAAGAACGCTCTTTTCAAGGTAATAAAGGTATCTGATGCCAAGGATCTCGGTTCACATATCGTTGTTCAGGGCGGAACTTTCTATAATGATGCGGTTCTTCGCGCGTTCGAGATTATTTCCGGTGCAGAAGCAATTCGTCCCGACATTGCCGGAATCATGGGTGCTTTCGGTGCTGCTCTTATCGCAAGAGACAGATTTTTTGAAACAGATGATTACAAGACCACCATGCTCTCAATCGATCAGATCAACAATCTTGAATATACAACGAGCATGACTACATGTCAGGGTTGTACCAACCACTGCAGACTCACTGTAAATAAATTTACAGGCGGACGTCAGCACATCTCCGGAAACAGATGCGAGCGCGGAATCGGTAAGGTAAAAAATGCCGACAATATCCCGAATCTTTTTGATTACAAATATAAGAGAATCTTTAAATATGAGCCTCTTTCAGCTGATAAAGCAACAAGAGGAACCGTGGGAATTCCGAGAGTTCTTAATTTCTATGAGAACTATCCTTTCTGGTTTTCATTCTTTACAGATCTTGGATACAGAGTTGTTCTCTCGCCAAGATCCACACACCAGATTTATGAGCTTGGAATCGAATCAATTCCCAGTGAATCGGAATGTTATCCGGCAAAGCTCTCTCACGGTCACATAGAATGGCTTATTAAGCAGAAGGTTGATTTTATCTTCTATCCCGGTCTTTTCTATGAAAGAAACGAGGTTGAAGGTGCAACAAATCACTACAACTGCCCTATTGTCACATCGTATTCGGAAAATATCAAAAACAACGTTGAAGCAATAACAAGCGGCAAAGTTAAGATCAGAAATCCTTTCATGGCATTTACAAGTCTTGAAACAGCTACAAATGCTCTTGTAAAAGAATTTTCCGAGATACCTGCCGGTGAGATCATCAAAGCTGCAAAGCACGGCTGGGATGAGATGGAAAATGCAAGAAATGACATCCGCAAAAAGGGTGAAGAAACTCTTAAATGGATGGAAGAAAATAACAGACACGGCATCGTACTTGCAGGCAGACCTTATCATGTAGATCCAGAGATAAACCACGGAATCCCCGATATGATCTGCTCTTACGGCGTTGCGGTTCTTACAGAGGATAGCGTTTCACACCTTGGAAAGCCCGAGAGACCTCTTATCGTCTCCGATCAGTGGATGTACCACTCAAGACTTTATGCTGCCGCAAGCTTTGTAAAGACAAGGGATGATATCGATCTTATTCAGCTCAATTCATTCGGATGCGGACTTGATGCAGTTACAACTGATCAGGTTAATGATATCCTCGCAGGTTCTGACAAAATCTATACCTGCCTTAAGATTGATGAAGTTAATAATCTCGGTAGTGCAAGGATCAGAGTAAGATCTCTTCTTGCCGCTATCAGGGTTCGTAAGCAGCATAATAAAGAAAGAACTATCAGATCAAGCGCTCATAACAGGGTAATCTTTGATGAGAACATGAGAAAGAACTACACAATTCTCGTTCCTCAGATGTCACCCATTCACTTTGACATCCTTGAGCCCGCTTTTGCATCCTGCGGTTACAATTTTGTTGTAATGCAAAATGATAACAGACATGCTGTGGAAGTCGGACTTAAGTATGTAAATAATGATGCCTGCTACCCTTCACTTTGGGTTGTCGGACAGATCATGGATGAACTTTTATCGGGTAAATACGATCTTGATAAAGTTGCCGTTATGATGTCGCAGACAGGTGGCGGATGCAGAGCCACAAACTATGTAAGCTTTATAAGGCGTGCTCTAAAAAAAGCCGGAATGGAACAGATTCCCGTTGTTTCACTTAATTTGAGCAAACTTGAAGCAAATCCGGGATTTCACATCGATGCAAAAATGTTTGTAAAAGCAGCTTATGCTGTGATCTTCGGTGATATATTCATGCGCTGCGTCTACAGAATGAGACCTTATGAAAAAGTTGAGGGTTCTGTTAACGCATGCCACCGCAAATGGCTTGAAAAATGCAAAGAATTCGTAACTTCAAAGCACCCTAATATCTTAAAATTCGAAAAGATGTGCAAAGATATCGTTGAGGACTTTGACAGAATCGAGATAACCGATGAGGTTAAGCCTAAAGTAGGTATTGTAGGAGAAATCCTTGTTAAATTTGCTCCCGCAGCAAACAACCACCTTGTTAATCTTCTTGAGGAAGAAGGCGCGGAAGCTGTTGTTCCGGATCTTATGGACTTCATGCTCTACTGCTTCTACAATCAGATTTACAAGGCAGAGAACATCGGAACTTCAAAGAAGACTGCTCTTTTCTGCAGATTTGGAATATGGGCAATTGAGAGACTCAGGAGCGGTGCTTCAAATGCTCTTAAAAAGAGTGTTCACTTTGATCCGCCAACTGATATATACGAAACTGTCGAATATGCAAAGCCTATTGTAGATATCGGAAATCAGACGGGTGAGGGATGGTTCCTTACAGGTGAGATGGTTGAGCTTATTAAGCATGGTGCGAGCAACATTGTCTGCACTCAGCCTTTCGGATGTCTGCCAAACCATGTTGTCGGAAAAGGTGTTATCAAGCAGATGCGTCACCTGTACCCCGGCTGCAACATCGTCGCAATAGACTACGATCCTGGCGCATCAGAAGTTAATCAGCTCAATCGTATCAAGCTGATGCTCTCCACTGCCCAGAAGAAGGTTGATGAGAAGGCCAGGAAGACAAGTTAAGAGATAGGTAAAATAAAATCAGGTACAAAAGCATTGTGTTCTACGCGGGGGAATTGCTTATTATATAAACACTTCGGGGCCGCTTTCGCTGCATTGTGCTTCGTAGCGGTACTAACGCCCTAAAAAACAGGGCGCAAGTAACGACGAGCACAAAGCCCCCTCAAGTGTTTATATAATAAGCAATTCCCAGGTAGGATTACGAGCTTTTGTACCTGATTTTATTTTTGGCTACCTGAAAGTTTGTGTTCAAGCATTCTCACATCCTTGAGGAGTATTTGGCATTACTGTTGTACTTTTTCTAAGTGATTGATCATTCGATCGAAATTTTTTGTGTTTATTGAACTATTCATAGACAGCCATGCCATAAGGTAACTGTTTGGAAATGCGATGTCTTCGTACGAGGCGATGATTTTCGAAGTTTAAGAAGCATCAACTGCCGATTTCTCTGAACAACGTGAAATGAGGCAGTTGATGCTTCTTAAACTTCAGAAAATCACAACGAAGACGTACACATCGCATTTCCAAACAGTTACCTTATGGCAGGGCGTCAAGAAAGGCTATCACACTAATCAGTGCGATAGCCTCTTTAATCATTTATATTTGGCGTTTAGTTTTTCGATTGCATCCTCGTGTCTTTGGATGGCGTAGGTTGCGGATTTGATCTTGAGTTCGGTTTCCATGCGCTTTTTGTGAGTTTCATTGCATTTTACGTAGTAGTCGTAAATTTCGGAATCTTCGACTTCAAGGTATTTATCAGCGATGCAACCGGGGAGAACGAATTTCTTTACAACGTCTTTGAATTTTACTTCAATATATTTGCCGTCTTGAGAAATTACTTGTCCGTCGCCGAATTTTCTATGTCTAACTTTGAGCTTGAGTGCTGACTTTTCACCAAGTTCAGACTCTTCTTTTTCAAGATCTGACAGAACGCTGTTTAACTCAACTTTTTCATTTTCAAGCTCTTTTATCTGTCTGGCGTTTTCTTCAAGCATCTCCTTGGTCTTTTTGGTAGGTTTCTTTTTAAGTTCGTTCTTGTTTTCTATTTCATTTTCATTTTCATTATTTTCAAGCTCAAGACCCATAAAGCATTCTCCTTTTTCGTATAACGCTTTTCGATGCAAATTATTTACAATAAAATGAACGAATCAACATATATATTTTAACTGATTTAGAAACATATTACAACCAACAGGGACGCATACATTTTTACTGATTTGAAAAAAAACTATTATACAAAAATCTTCAAATCTGCTGTGTAAGGCCTCTAGATGCAAGTTTCCTCTTCTCTTCATCAAGAATCTGCCCCCACTGATATGGAGTATTCTGATAAACGTAGTAGTTGAGCCAGTTTGTATAGAGAATATTCGCATGACTTCTCCACTGCAAAGTTGGCTTATTATCGGGATTGTCATCCGGATAATAGTTTATGGGCATTTTGATATCAAGACCTTTTGAAAGATCGCGCTTATACTCGGAATCAAGAGTAAGTCTGTCATACTCGGCGTGGCCCATTACGAAAATCTGACTTCCCGATTTGTTCATGCACAGGAAAACGCCTGCAATTTCTGATTCTGCAAGAACAATGAGATCCTCACATGCGTGGATGGCGTCTGAAGGAGTCTCTGTATGTCTTGAATGAGGAAGTTTGAATACATCATCAAAACCTCTGACAAGCGGAACCTTTCTGTTCATGACTTTGTGTTCATATATGCCGAATCTCTTTTCCGCAAGAGGCTTCTTGTCTATTCCAAAGTGATAGTAAATTCCGGCCTGTGCGCCCCAGCAGATGTGGAATGTAGATGTTACATTTGTCTTGGTCCATTCAAATACGCCACAGAGTTCCTTCCAGTAGTCAACCTCTTCAAAAGGCATCTGCTCAACGGGAGCACCTGTGATGATCATACCGTCAAAGGTTCTGTCCTTGAGTTCATCAAATGTGTGATAGAACCTGTTTAAGTGGTTCGGAGATGTATTCGTTGAGTGATGCGAACTCATTTGCATAAAAGAAACATCAATCTGTAGAGGTGTGTTCGACATCGATCTAAGGAGCTGAAGCTCAGTGTCTTCCTTAAGAGGCATCAGATTCAAAATGCATATCTGCAGAGATCTGATGTCCTGATGACACGCTCTGTTCTCATCTACCACGAATATATTTTCTTTTTCAAGAATCTCTCTGGCCGGTAAATCATTCTGTATTTTAATTGGCATTTTTAATCATCTCCATAAATTCAGCTTCGTCTATAACTTTTATTCCAAGATCATTCGCCTTGGTTAATTTGCTTCCCGCAGCTTCGCCTGCAAGAACAAAACTTGTCTTCTTAGAAACGCTTCCGGAAGCCTTTCCTCCGTTTTTAACAATGAGTTCTTCAGCTTCTTTTCTGCCAAGCGTAGGTAATGTACCTGTTACTACTATGGTCATTCCCGCAAGAATATCTGATGCATCCTCATCCTTTGCAGCTGCCATATTAACGCCAAGTGACTGCATCTTGGATAAAACCGCAAGATTCTTCTCATCATGGAAGAACTCATAAAGATCGTTTGCGGTTGTCTCTCCGATATCCGGAATCTGAAGGAATCCGTCTTTTGTAACTTTGGAAAGATCCATAATATTATCAAAGTGCTTCATGACTTCGCGTGCCGTTGACTTTCCGACATTTCGGATAGCAAGTCCCGTAAGGAGTCTTACCGCGTCATTTTCTTTTGACTTTTCAATCTCATTTAGAAGCTTATCGGTATTCTTTACTTTACCGATGATTCCTTTATCAATAAGTTCTTCTCTGTGCTCATTAAGGCTGTAGATATCTGCATAGTTATTAAGATATCCGCCCGAAACAAGCGCATCTACCAGCGTATCGCCAAGTCCCATGATATTCATCGCATCTCTCGATGTAAAATATGCGATTGTCCTTGTTACCTGCGCAGGGCAAATGGGATTTATACATCTGATATCAGCAGTATCTTCTTCTCGTACAAGCACACCGCCGCAAACAGGACAGATATCAGGTGCTTTATATACTTCAGCGGGAGCCTTAACACAACCGTTAAGCTTAGGAATAATCTCGCCGCTCTTAAACAGCTTGTATTCGCCGCCTATTCCAATCTGCATTTCATTTATATAATCCTGATTGTGAAGTGTAGCCCTTGATACGCTGGTTCCGCAAAGTCTTGCAGCTTTCCCCGTCTCTCTGTCATGAAAACTTCCGGTAAATGTAAGTTTACCCGTTCTTCCGACATCGACAAGGATCTCATCCATGACTACAACTCTTTCTTCCGGCGGATACTTATATGCGATATGGCCGCTTGAATACTTGGAACCCGAAGAAAATTCCTCTCTCCAGGATGTTGTATCGATCTTGATAACTGCACCGTCAAGGTCAAAATCGAGATTTTCTCTCATATTTCCGATATCGTCAATAGCTGCAACAACTTCGCCTGACGTGCTGCACGCTCTGTGAAATACCGTCTTAACGCCGGCCTTTTCGAGTATATCGAGGCCGTTTACATGAGAACTTTTTATTTCCTGTGGGCCGTCCTGAATGTTAAATACAAACATTCGAAGGCCTCTTTCTTTGGTTACCGCAGGATCAAGCTGTCTGAGCGTTCCCGCAGCAAGATTTCTGGGATTTGCCGCAAGCTTTTTGCCAAGCTTTTCCTGTGTCTCATTGAATTTATCAAAATCATCGTGAGACATATATACTTCTCCCCTAAGTTCAAGATAATCATAGGGAAGATCAATAATCTTTTTTACATCCGGGATAACAAGCGCATTCTCGGTAACATCCTCACCGATAAAACCATCACCTCTTGTCTCTGCGGTTTTAAGATGGAGTTTTCCATCCGTTTCGTCTTTGTAATATCTAAGTGACAGGCTGAGGCCGTCAATCTTTTGCTCAACAGAAAAAACAGCATCGCTATGTCTTGCCGTTACTTTGCTTATCCATGCGACAACTTCTTCTTTGCTGAATACATCTTCAATCGAAAGCATCGGCACGTTATGTGTTATCTTAACGCCGGCTTCCCTTTTTGCAACTCCGCCTACAATTTTAGACGGAGAATCCTTTTTGACAAATTCGGGATGCTCCTTCTCAATCTCTTTTAACCTCTGCATGAGCATATCATACTCATAGTCTGAGATCTCGGGTTCATCCTGATTATAATAAAGATCCATGTGATACTTTATTGTCTTTACAAGCCCCTCATACTCTTTTTTTATCAAATCTGTATCTATATTTAATGACATACAACTCTCCCCAAATCTATTACCAAATTATTATATCAGCTTAAGTCCTGCCTTGCCATACAGGAGCGCTTTCTCATCACCTGAAAGCTCGGCATATTCACCGGGCTTAAGGTTGTAATCGTCAAGTTTTACAGTCATGACGCGTATTCTTTTAAGCTTTACAACTTCATAGCCAAGTTCCCCGCACATTCGCCTGATCTGCCTGTTAAGCCCCTGTGTGAGTATTATGTCAAAAGACCTTTTGCCTGTCTTCTTCACATTGCAGCGCCTTGTCCTGATACCAAGCTCATGCAAAAAAATTCCCGAAGACATCTTCTTTATAAACTCATCCGTTACGTCCTTGTCTACCGTCACGATGTACTCTTTCTCATGCATATTGGCAGCTTTCATCATTGAATTTATAAGCTCGCCGTCATTTGACATGATAAGAAGCCCCTCGGAATCTTTATCAAGACGCCCTGCGTAAGTTACTCTTTCTTTGTAACCAATATCTTCAATAACTGTTTTTTCTGCATGAACATCGTTTTCTGTGCAGACAACTCCGACCGGCTTATAGTAAGCAAGAACAATTTTTTCTGTCTTTGGACGTATTTCTTTTCCGTCAAGACATACGATATCGTCTTCATCAACTTGAGCGCCGCACTCGGCAACAACTCCTCCTATCGTTATTCTTTTTTCTTCGATAAGTTTGTCCGCTTCCCGCCTGGAACAGATACCGCAGGAAGCAATATATTTGTTGAGTCGCATTTTTACCTCAATAAAACGAATTTTTGCGCATCGGTCGCATCCATAGCGGAGCGTTATTATATCATAGGAAAGCAATTTCCTATGATATAATAAAAGAGTTGCTAAGCAACTCTTTTTATTATCATACATACATCTCAGCAAGATGTTCCATTGCATTTTCCTTGATTATACACTCATGAGTCTCTCTTATATATGCGATAGTCTGAGGTGATGAACACTGGAAATGTCCGAATTCATAAGCCATCGTAAAGAGTGATGCAAATCTCTTGGTATCTTCCTCGTCTCGTCTGATATCAAGGTAGTATTTGCCTTTTTCCAAATTCTTGTACAGCGAGCTGCCAAGATTATTATCAATAGGTGCCTTGGCACAGAACTTCTTTACTTCCGCAAAACTGTCGAATGCAAAAACAAATTCATTGAACTGAAGCTGTTTAAGATTCTCCTCGTTGTGAACACGAGGCTTTCCGGCAGTCTTTCTTGTTGCACCATTTGAAAGACTATCTGCAAGATTCTTGTTCCTCTCGGTAGAATTGTTCACATTGATCGGAATGGCTTCTCTGCTATTGTTATTTATGATATTTTTCATTGAATTGGTAAGATCCTTGAGACTCTTGAGATAATCATTAAGTCTCGAAAGTCTGTCCTCATCAACAGCATCTCCAATATCCTCAAGAACTGTCTTGGGAATATTGACTCCCGCTTTTTCTGTAAGATTTCTTAAAATCTCCCCAAATGAAGCCGACGCATTCTCTGAAAGCGTAAGCGATATCGAATGATTGGGTAAAACGGTTATCTGAAGCGGCATAAAGGAACCTGTTGGCTTGTAGTCAACTTCTTCCTGAGCCTTAAGCATGACTTCATGCAAAAAATCCAATGCTTCTTTTTTCTTTTCAAAAAGATCTTCAAGTTTGATTCCCTGTTCATCCATATCATCTTCTGTGATGATGCAGGTGACAGTATCTTTATTGATTCTCTTAAATTCCATTAGTCTACCTCGCGTTTATACGACTGCACAGCATAACCATTTTACAACATTTAACAGATTCTTGGAAGCCCCTCTCCATACATTAGTCCAATCACTCTTTTTCCGCCGATGTCTGTATTTAATACTACTTTATGCATGTCTGAAGCGCCGTTATTTTTTTTGACTTCGCCGATAATGCAGGCATTCTCGCCGTATTTGGAATTTCTGATTATAGAAAGTGCTTTATCTGCGTCATCGGGATGAACGCTGAGCACAAACTTCCCTTCGTTGCCCATATATATCGGATCCAGTCCGAGAAGTCCGCAGAAATCCTTCACTTCAGAAGATACAGGCAGTTTATCCTCGTACAGTTCTATATCGCAACAAGAGCTCTCGGCAAATTCATTTAAAACAGTACCGAGACCTCCGCGTGTTACATCTCTCATCGCATGAATCCTGATTTTCTGAGCCATCAGACTGCTTACAGCCTCTGAAAGCGGCGCAGCGTCAGATTTAATATTATTCTCGATTCCCATTCTTTTAGCCAGTATAGCGGCATGGTGATCTCCGAGATTACCGGAAATAATAATAACGTCTTTATCCATCAGGCAGCTTGGACCTATAGGATCTGCATCGTCAGAAATAAAGCCAACTCCCGAGGTGTTAATGATAAGCCCCGGCTCGCCGCCTCTGTTTTCGATAACTTTGGTATCGCCTGTAACAATAACAACTCCTGCTTCTTTCGCACAATCTGCAAGCGAAGAAACCTGTCTTTCAAGGACGTCAAGATCAAGCCCTTCTTCGAGAATAAATCCGCAAGTGATATACATGGGCTTTGATCCGCTCATAAGAAGGTCGTTTACTGTTCCGCAAACAGCAAGTCTTCCGATATTTCCTCCGGGAAATTCTATAGGTGTCACAACAAAACTATCTGTAGTTATGGCAAGCTTTGCACTACCCGGAACTACAGCGGAATCCTCAAGTTTATTTAATATATCATTGTTAAAATATTTGGCAAAAACGTCTTTTATAAGTTTAGAAGTAGATTCTCCCCCGCTTCCGTGGGCCATCGTAACTTTCATACCGTGCCTCTTTTTCTTTTATTATTTTCTGTTTGAAATGAAATAATTATAGCAACTTCCCTCTGTCGATACCATGCATGCCCCGTGAGCCGTATCGGGCGTACATTTTTTACCGAACATGGGACAATCGCAGGGCTTTATCTTGCCCACAAGGACATCTGCACACCTGCATCCCGGCGGCATATTGTCTTCATCGAGCATATCGCTTCCCGCGTCGTATTTTTTGTACTCATCTTTTAGAATAAGACCCGATCCGGGGATCTTGCCCATTCCGCGCCATGATGCATCCGCAGGGACAAAAAACTTATCGATAATTTCTTTTGCTTTCGTATTTCCTTCTTCTCTTACGGCGCTTTTATACAGATTCTTAAATCCGCCTTTTCCCTTCATTTTTACAAGAGAATAAATCGCAAGAAGGAGCTGCGGACCTTCAAAGCCTGTCACAACGAAGGGAATTCCGAGTTCTTCCGAGAGCTTTTTATACTCATCACTTCCCGTGATCGTCGCAACATGCCCCGGAGCAATGAAACCGTCGACTCTGCCTCCGTACTTTACAACAAAACGAATTACTTCGGGCATTGTCTTAAGCGATGTGAGAAGTTTGAGATTATCGAGGCTATTCTTAATTGCTTCTTCCAAGACCATGGCATATACAGGAGTTGTGGTCTCAAATCCAATCGCTGCAAATACATAGACGTGCTCCTGATCTTCCCCGGCCAGTTTGACTGCCTCCATTGGGGAATAGACCATTTTAACGTTAGCTCCTTCGCCCTTTGCCTCGGCAAGAGACATATTTGTCCCCTTAACTCTTATAAGATCTCCGAATGTCAAAACAATCGTATCACTTCTTAGCGCTAGTTCGATAAGCTTATCTATAACCGCAGTTACAGTTACGCAGACAGGGCATCCGGGGCCCGATATCAGTTTTATTTTATCTGAAAGTATCGAAGGAATGCCGTTTTCAGATATCGCAGCCGTGTGAGTTCCGCAAACTTCCATAATGCGGACTTCTTCGCCGTCATAATTCCTAAGTTCTTCCACAATCTTTTTTAAATCATCGATAGCCATGTCAGTTACTTATATCCTCGATTTCTTTCATAAGACTTTCTATCTCATCCGCAAGTTCGTCATTCATTGTCTGGATTATACATCCCGCATGAACCAAAACCCTGTCACCGATTTTTACATCGACAAGCCCCGCATCCGCAACAACAATATTTCCGCTAAAATCTACGGTCGCTTTTGTTCCGTCCATACTCACTACTTTTCCGGGTATTGCAACACACATTTTTTACACCTCTTTCAATAAACCGTAATAAGCCTGTCCGAGGGATATTCCCGAATCTCCCGAAGGAACAAACTTATTTATATATACATCAAAATTCTCTTCCGAAAGCGATGCGACAGTTTTTTCAAGCAAAATCCTGTTTGCAAAAACGCCTCCCGAAAGACATACATTATTTTCCTTGTATCTGTCTCTGATGCTCTTACACATCCTTACGATCGCACCTGAAAGCGCCTCATGAAAAGCATAGGCGACAGCTTCTTTGGCGAATTCGCCGCTATCGTAAGCGCTCTTAATGTCTTTAAAAAGCCGGATCTGATCCGCAACAAGTTCATCTCCCGCATCATCTATCTTAAATGAAACAGATGGCTTATTCAAATTTTCGCCCTTTCTTGCCGCATTTTCAAGAAGAACAGCGCATTCTCCTTCATACGAGTTGTGCAAATTTATTTCAAGAAGAGCGCATACGGCATCAAAAAGACGTCCCGTGCCCGAATATTCAAAGGTATTGATATTATTCAAAAGAGCTGCTTTTATAAGCGGATCTATTTGCGCATTCCCACCACATCCGTATTCATAACACGCTTTGACAAGCTCCGCATTAACAGAAGCCTTGTCACCGCCGCATAGTTTAACATATGACAGGTGTCCGGCTCTGGTAAACTCTGTATTATTACATAACAAAAACTCTCCGCCCCAGATTTTACCGTCAGTTCCATAGCCCGTTCCGTCAAGAGCAACGCCTATACAGCTCTTTAACGTATTTTCAGCCATAACGGACAAAACATGAGCATGATGATGCTGGACTTCATAAAGCGGAATATTAAGATCATCCGACAGTTTCCGTGCATATTTCGCGGAATGATATCCGGGATGAAGATCGCACACTATCATATCCGGCTTAATATGATACAGCTTTTTATATCTTTCGATATAATCCTTGAAATTCTCAAAGCATTCAAGATCTTCAAGGTCTCCTATATACTGCGATGTAACGATCCTGTCTTTTTTGCCGAATGAAAAAGTACTCTTAAGATCTCCGCCAAGCGAAAGAACCGTCTTTTCATGTTTTGAGGCCTTTTTAAGATTCATAGGAAGCGGAACATAACCTCTTGCTCTTCTGATAAATAAAGGCTCCTTGGCGCCGCTTACAATGTTTTTCCGGACAAAAACAACGGAATCATCCTGTGCCATGTTTATTCGCCTGTCATGCCTCATGACGCCACTGACGTACTTTTTATCTGCATCAGTAGATTTTATCTTTTCACTGTCAAAAAATACTCTTTCAAATTCTTCATCGTCTGTTATCATCGGTTCGCCCGATCTGTTGGCACTTGTGACGATAAGAGGCCCCAATGCATCACAAAGTAGCCTGTGTACGCCTGCCGAAGGAAGAAAAGCACCGATAAAATCGCTGTCTTTGCAGACTTCACGCGGAAAATCTTTTTTCTTATCAAGAAGAACTATCGGCCTGGCCGATGAATTCAAGAGTTCTTCTTCGAAAGAAGTGACATGACAATATTCCTTGATCCTATCGACATCCGAGAACATAACCGCAAAAGGTTTGCTCTCACGTCCTTTTATTTCTCTCAAATTTGCCGCTGTATCATTTTGGGGAAGAGATACAAGCTGATAACCCGAAACACCTTTTAGGCCCAAAATTTTGCCATTTCGAAGTAGATTGATTGCCGTATCTACAGAAGATTCTTTTCCGGCAAAATGCTCCTTACCGTCAAAATATTCAAGCACATACCAAGGCCCGCATTCAAAGCATGATACAGTCTGTGCATGACGTCTTCTGCCTGATAAATAGTCTCTTTTACAGGTCGGACACATTGAAAAGGGCTTCATTGTCGTATTATCTCTGTCATAAGGAAGAGCGTCGGCTATGCTTATTCTCGGTCCGCATGACGCGCAGCTTATAAGAGGATATCTGTATCTGTGATCCTGTGGATCAAGCATCTCGCCAAGGCATTTATCACATATGCCGATATCAGGAAGAAAAACAGGTATTTCCGAAGAAAGATCGATATCTGTGCTTCCTATTATCTCAAAGCAGGTATACTCATTCTCATCGGTCTGTAATTCTGAAATTTCGACATCTAAAATAAAAGCACCCGCAGGATATTCTGTCTTTAAGAGATACGCAAAAGCCTTAAGCTTTGCTTCATCCCCTGCCGCAAGAATTTCTACAGCTGCTCCTATGTTTTTTACATAGCCTTTTAATCCGTATTCAGTTGCTTTTTGTGCAATAAAGGGGCGATATCCAACTCCTTGTACCGCCCCTTTTACTTTGATCAAAAGTATCATTATTTTTATTTGTTGTTTTCTGCAGGATTTTCCTGCGTAGCTTTCTCCTGAGCTTCTTTTTCAGCCTTAGCCTTGGCTGCGGCAGCCGCTCTTTCTTTTGCTGCCTTCATAAGAGCTTCCTGAGCGGCAATAGCCTTCTCGGACTGCTTAAATGACTTAACAACCTTTTCACTGCCGGGTTCCTGGAATCTTGTTCCCATAGAAAGAGATTTCTTAGGGCAGCTGTCCACGCAGCATCTGCACTGGATACAGCTCATTGGTCTGATGTTCCATGTCTTCTCAGCCTTATCAACTGTGATGGCGTGAGTAGGACATTTTATAGAGCAAAGACCGCAAAGAATGCAGAGGTCCATATCATTCTCAACATGTCCTCTTGTTCCTTCAGGAAACTCTTTCTCGGTTTTTCTTGTATATGGCTTTGAAAAAAGGTTTTTTATAATTGTATTTTTAAAACTAACAAATGCCATTTCAATCTCCTATCTGTGCTGTGTTCATGAATGCGATCATCTCTCTGTACAACTGATACAAGGATCGATCGTAAGTACAAGAATCGGAACATCAGCAAGATCGCAGCCTTTAAGAATCTCTACGAGACCTGAAAGGTTTGCAAAAGTAGGTGTTCGAACTCTCATTCTGTCAATGAACTTGGTTCCGTTTGCCTTAACGTAGTAAAGAGCTTCACCTCTTGGCTGCTCAATTCTCATCATATATTCGCCGTTCGGCATTCCCTTAACGGGAGCCTCAATAGGACCTTCGGGCATCTTTGCTATAAGCTGATGAATGATATCAAATGCCTGGAAAATCTCCTGTATACGGCAATATGTACGTGCATATGAATCACCTTCACTGCTTACGATGGGCTCAAAATTAACATCGCCGTAAGCGCAGTACCCTGTAGATCTGATATCTCTTACAATTCCGCTAGCTCTGAGGAACGGGCCTGTGCATCCGAGAGCATCTGCCTGTTCTGCACTTAATACGCCGACTCCCTTAAGTCTTGTCTGTACGGCAGCATCCTCAAGGAAAGGTCTTGAAATAGCCTTGAGATCCTCTTCCATCTTGGAAATTCTGTTGTCAAAATCTTTGAGCTGATCGTTTGTGACATCTCTCCTGATTCCGCCAATCTTCATAACAGAGAAAATTACACGTCCTCCGGTAGACTCTTCAAACATATCGAGAGCTTCCTCTCTAAGTCTCCAGCAGTCCATATAAAGACTCTCAAATCCAAAAGCATCTGCCAAAAGTCCGAGCCAGAGAAGATGTGAATGAATTCTGCTAAGCTCAGACCAGATAGTTCTCATATATCTGGCTCTTGCAGGCACCTCGATATCCATAATATGCTCTACAGCCTCGGAATAACCAAGACCGTGTCCCAAAGAACAGATACCGCAGATACGCTCTGCAACATATACCATCTCATTAAAATCTTTTTTATCAACCAGTTTCTCCAAACCTCTGTGGATGAATCCGATTGAAGGAATAGCCTCAACCACCTTCTCATCTTCCATAACAAGATCCAAGTGAATAGGCTCCGGAAGAACCGGATGTTGAGGTCCGAATGGAATTACACTTCTGTTAGACATTACAGTTCCTCCAATTATTTGAACGGTGTCTCTATAGCTGTGCGATAGAGTTTTCCTTCATAGTCAATATTTATCATCTTAATCTTAACGCCAAAGAGATCATGCATCTCATTTTCATAAATAAATGCACAAGGAAAAATACTTGTGATGCTTGAAATCTCATCATCTTCTGGAAGAGTTATCTTAAGCTGCTTTACTTCAAGATCTTTTCCGAATGAATAAATAAGTTCATAAGCATCCGGAACTCTTGTAGCACACTGCTGCATAAGATGATATCCTGCAAACTTAAGCTTCTGAGACTCGTCAATGATATTCTCGGGACTAACATTTACAAACTCGGTATTCATTGTTTATCGTCTCCTTTCTCAGCATTTGATGCGGAAGCAGGTGCCGCATTCTGAGCTGTAGCGGGCGCCGCCGGCTTGGGAGCGGGCTTAGCGGAAGCTTTGATCTTCTCTTCTGCCTGTTCTCTAAGTGCCTCTTCCGTAAGAACAGCATCATACTGGTCTGCGGGATTATAATCTTCCTCAGTCATATGAACAGCCATCTTGCTGTAGTCTACAGTACAATATCCGGCCTTCATTGACTCTTTTAATTTTTTCTTCTTTTCTTCAAGGATTCCAACTGCCTTAACAACGCCCTGAATAAGCGCTTCAGGTCTTACGGCACATCCCGGAACATATACGTCGACAGGAACAATCTTGTCGGCTCCTCCCAAAATGTTGTAGCACTCCTTGAAGATTCCTCCGTCACATGCACAAATTCCGCAAGCAACAACGACCTTTGGATCGGGCATCATGTTGTATAGCTGTCTTACAACAGGTGCCGTCTGCGCATTCATCCCACCCGTAAGCAAAAGCACATCGGCATGCTTGGGATTACCTGTATTGATAATTCCGAATCTCTCCACATCATAAAGAGGAGTCATCGTAGCCAGAACTTCTATATCACAGCCGTTACAGCTGGATCCATCATAATGTAACACCCATGGTGATTTTGATATTTTCATCGATCTTTCCCTTCTTCTTATTTCAAAACATTAAGAATAAGCAAATTTGTACCTGCAAAAACCAATATTACCGACCAGGAAACCTTAATCATGGTCAAGTACTTAACTCTCGGGAACAGGTTATCGATAAGTGTCTCAAGGAAAAATACAACAGAACATGCGATAACTGCCCAAAGTATACTGATAGGTGCGGATGTAATGAAGAACATTCCAACAATACCCATCATAAGTACAACATCATACCATTCTGCAATTTCAACAAGTGCAAGGTTTCCTCCGGAAAGATCGGTTGTAAGACCTTTTACCATCTCCTGATGCATATGATGTGAAGTACTGAGATCAAAAGGTGATTTCCTGAGTTTGATCAAAAGTATGAATACAAATCCGATAAAGAAACCGGGAATCTGTACAATAGCAGGAACCTCAGCTCTTGCAAGTTCACTGACCATGAAGCTTCCGTTTGCGTAATAGAAACCGATCGCAACAAGAAGTGTCATGGGCTCGTAGCACATCATCTGTAACAATTCACGCTGTGCGCCCATGATACTGTAAGGTCCGTTTGTAGAAAAAGCTGCAAGGACCATAACTACTTCAGACATAGACAACGCAAAGAATACAAGAAGCATATCTCCGCCTGCAAAAAATAACGCACCTGTAAAAATAGTAAATACAAGATAACTTGTAACAAACAACACCTGAATACTGTTAACAACGGTGGTCTGCTTACTCATCAGCTTGAATACATCATAAAAAGGCTGAAAAAGAGGCGGACCTTGTCTTCCCTGCATACGCGCGGAAAAGATCCTGTCGATTCCCGAAAGAAGTCCACCTATGAAAGGTGCCAAAAGAATATATATTAAAGCTTTTACGATCATATAACTATTCATCAGATAGCACCTCCGACTACAACAATAAGCATAACCGCAACTAAAACGGCCGCAACATAAATACATGGTCTAAGGAATTTCTTTTCACCAAAGATCTCATCCATGTACCAGTTAGACATGTAAAGTGCCCTTTCTTTGCCAAAAGAATCGATATAATGTCTGTCATCTCCCGCATTTACACCGGCTACATAAGACATTGTCATCTTACTGTTCTTACCGATTGACAGGAATCTGGAACCGATAGGGATCATAAATACCATTGCGACCATGATCATCATGATAATAACGTCGCTTCCACCGATAACATCAGGAATATTTGTATGATATGCCTCATCGAGAATAGGCTGGATCATATTTCCGGACATCCAGGGGAATGCAAAACACATAACAACTATCATTGTTGTGAGAGGGAAAATAGATACCATCTCACTTCTGGGAGTTATATCTTCAAGTTCGAATGACTGATGAATAACCGCACAGATCTTACCAAGCCATTTTGCCCAGTAGAAAAGCGTACTTCCCGATCCGAAAACAAGGAAAAGAACAAGCCAAACAGAACCGGAATCTACGAATGATTTAAGAGCAGCCCACTTGGAAACAAGCATTCCAAACGGTGCCATGAACATTCCGCAAATACCGATTATCATGATAAATGCCAGTCTGGGAAGTTTGATTATGAGTCCATGCATATCCTCAATATCACGGCTTCCCATACAGTTCTCGATATCTCCGACTGTCTGGAACAAAAGTGACTTAGAAACTGCATGAAACAGAACGAGCATTACTGCAGCCCAAACACCTTCGGTCGTACCTGTTCCGGCACATGCCGTAATAAGACCGAGGTTGGAAATTGTAGAATAAGCAAGTACCTTCTTGCCATCGCTTACGGTAATCGCAAGAAGTGATGCCGCAAAGAAAGTAAATCCGCCGATAACTGTGATCATGATTCCCGTAAGAGTTCCGTACATTACAGGAGCAAGTCTTATAAGCATATATACGCCGATCTTAACCATCGTTGCAGAGTGCAAAAGAGCACTTGAAGGCGTAGGCGCAACCATCGCTCCCAAGAGCCATCTTGAGAACGGGAACTGTGCACTCTTTGTAAGAGCCGCAAATGCAAATAAAGTTACGGGAATAATAATTTTAGCAGAAACACCCGGTGTAATCTGGCTCAAATTTGAGATGCCGAGAACCATATTGCAATACATGAGTCCGGCTGCAAATCCACATCCACCGAAAAGATTCATCCAGAGAGCTCTGAATGAGTTATTTACTGCTTCTTCTGTTCTTGTATATCCGATCATAAGGAATGAACATACACTTGTGATCTCCCAGAAGAAATAGATAAATCCAAGATTATCCGAAGAAATAAGTCCGAACATTGCGCCAAGGAATACAAACATAAGCGCAAGGAAATATCCGGAACGATCCTCAACATCCGTATGATGATGGTGATAATCCTTCATGTAACCGGATGCGTAGATACAGATAAGAATACCTACAAAACCAACGATCAAATACATTACGGCAGCAAATGTATCGATTCTAAGGCAAGTATTTCCTTCAACTGCTTTATGAGTCAGATCCATCCATAGAACAGGGATTGTTCCCACGAGTGAAAAAATAATTGCATAATACTTCTTGTATTTAATACTAAGAAAACATACAAGACCCATCAAAAAGACTTCCCCACAGAGAATAACCTTTTCAGGGATCTCCGGATGTTCCAAATATACAAATTTTGATGTATCACCGGACATAAGAACATTGACGGCAACATAAATAGCCACACCCATGATTGCAAAGCCACCTGCCATAATAAGAAGGCTTCTAAACAAACTAGCGTGTTTAAAAATAGATATTATTATTGCCATACAAAAGGGAAATAAAATAAGAAAATAAACTAAATTCAATAGATTTGCCAAGGTGTTCGCCCCTTTCACATACATACTCACGAGTAACTCATTACTTCATAAATTTCTCGATAGCATCATTTAACTCAACGATAGCCTCTTCATCACCATCGGAAACAGCATGGACAATACAGTGGCTGATATGCTCTTTAAGTATCTCCTTGCCTGCTCCGTTTATTGCTGCACGTACAGCTGCCAATTGTACGAGTACTTCAGTGCAATCCCTATCATCTTCAACCATTCTCTTAACAGACTCAAGGTGTCCGATTGCCTTGGAAAGTCTGTTAACTATAGCCTTCATCTTCTCAGGGTCATGATGATGTTTATGGGTATGAGAACTCATAAAACCTCCAAATAAATATATGTATTGTTATTTTTTTAACTTTCATGAAAAATAAATCTACATATATTTTTTCCAAACTTAATTATATTCCTTCTCTGTAAAAAAACAATAATGATTATCTAACATTACCAATAATCTTATGTAAAAGATTATAAAGAATTTTAGCCTCTTCAGGTGTGAGCATTACACAGCTACCAATTTTCTGCGGAATGTCAATCGCCTTGTCGCGAAGCTTCATACCGGAATCGGTGATAGAAACGACAAGATTTCTCTCATCTTTTTCAGATCTTTCTCTTGTTATATAGCCCTTACTTTCAAGCTTCTTAAGAACAGGTGTGAGTGTTCCCGAATCAAGAAAAAGGCATTCACCAAGAGTCTTAACATTGACGCTCTTCTTATCCCACATAACCATCATTGTGATGTACTGCGTATAAGTAAGATCGATATCATCTAAATACGGCTTGTATTTTCTTATGATTTCTTTAGAACATGCATACAAAGGAAAACACAACTGATTTTCAAGTTTTAAAGGATCATAATTATCTTTTTTATTATTCATAACCATCTCCAAATAAAATTTTATACTATTAAATCAGATATCATTATATCACAAAAAAGATTATACATTATTAAGGCATAATAAAAAGCCCGTGAAAATTCATCTAGAATTCACGGGCTAAAAAATGCCGGTCAAAGTTTAGAATTGTGATTCATATTCTTGATAGGAATATTGGCGTAAAGAGCCGGAGCTGATTTACCACCGTTATCTTCAGCATCAAGATTAGTAATATTGATATCAATCCCCTCTTTGTCAATCTCAGCATATTTCGAAAGCACTTCTATGATATCGCTTCTGATTTTTTGCATGAGCTCAGGTGAGCAAGATGCTCTGTCTGAAACCAAAACAAGCTTCAGTCTATCCTTGGCTATATCACTTGAAGATTTCTTTTTGAAAAAATCAGTGATTTTCATAATATTGCCCCCTTATCACTTTTTCTTGAACCATGAGAATAGTCCTTTCTTGGCCTCAAGGTCAAGGAAAGGAACCTGTTCACCTGTAATACGGCGACAGATGTTCATATATGCCTGTCCGGCAAGTGAATTATCCCCCACAAGTGGCTCTCCGTTATTAGTTGCAACAACTATATTCTCATCATCCGGAACCTGACCGATAAGTTCGATGGCAAGGATATCGATAACATCATCAGATGACATCATATCCCCTCTCTTTATCATATCAGGGCGAAGTCTGTTTACTATGAGATGAGTCTGTTTAATCTCATTTGCTTCAAGAAGACCGATGATTCTGTCAGCGTCTCTTACAGCCGATACCTCAGGTGTTGTGACTACAAGTGCTCTGTCAGCACCAGCAATAGCATTCTTGAATCCCTGTTCAATACCTGCAGGACAATCCAAAATAATATAATCATATTCCTGCTTGAGTTCATCAGTAAGCTTCTTCATTTGCTCAGGAGTAACGCTTGTCTTATCCTTCGTTTGTGCGGCGGGCAAAAGAAAGAGTGTCTCATATCTTTTATCCCTGATAAGCGCCTGCTTAATCTTGCAGTTACCTTCAATAACATCAACAAGGTTGTAGACAATCCTGTTCTCAAGTCCCAAAACAACATCAAGATTTCGAAGTCCTATATCTGTATCAATAAGAACAACCTTCTTGTTCAGCTTTGCAAGGCCTGTTCCGATATTTGCGGAACTTGTAGTTTTACCTACACCACCTTTTCCCGATGTTATAACTATAACTTCTCCCATAGTTTCCTCCGTTTACATATTAAATTGTCTCAAAAAAGAAGAACCGTAAACACTCTTTACAATGTGCCCGTTTTCGATATATGCAACTTCAGGCTCATTTTCTACCGCAGTAGATTTCTTTCTTCCAAGTTTGAGTTTGGCACTTTTCTCTGACTCAGGTGATATTGCGATAGAATCCGCAATTCTGACCTGTAAAGGATTGAGATTAAGTGCCATTACTACAGCATCTTTATCTCCGCCTGCTCCGGCAAACGCATTGCCTCTAAGCTCGCCAAGAATAAAAATGCTTCCATAGGATATTACGTTAGCCCCCGGCTTAACGTCTCCTAAAATAACAATACTTTGTTCGCAGGATATATCCTGCCCGGATCTCAAACTGCCCTTATATATAAGTGCATTATTCTGATCTGCTTTAACTACGGCATCACTGCTCTTGCTGTTATTAATCTCGAGCGCAACATTATCATCAGAACCTGCGATGTCTTCAAACTTTCTTTGAATATCAGACTCTTCGTCGATAATACATGAAATTGTAAGCATTGAATTATCTTTGATACTCTTTAGAACTTCATCTTCTTCAGTCTCAGAAAGCTTTCTTCCTCTAATAATAAGACCCATCTTATTTTTTCCAAGGAATGAAGAGGCTTCTTTGAATCTTTCGCCAACTTCAGTGATAAGTGTTGAAAAATCGATCTCGGGATCTAAAACAAGAATAATGCCAGACCTTGTACCTTTAATTGTAACTAACTGACTCACTGTTTAATTCACCCAACCTTTTTAAAAATCCATACTATAACAGTATAGGCTATTTTTGATAAAAATTAAAGACATCTTAGCCCATTTGTGCCAAAGGTTTGGTGGGCAAAACTAGTCTATTTTAAGAAAAATGAGCTCCGGAAATCCGAAGCTCATTAATAATTTTAAGATTATTAGTTGAGACCGGCAGCCTGCTTAGCAACTTCCTCAGCGAAGTTCTCGTTCTTCTTCTCGATACCTTCACCTGTCTCGAAACGTACGAATTTCTTGATAGAAAGATTAGCGTTATTGTCCTTACCTACCTTAGCGATGTACTGACCAACTGTCTGCTTTCCATCCTCAGCTTTTACGAATACCTGCTCGTTAAGGCAGATTTCCTTAAGCTCTTTGTTTAGACGTCCAACAAGCATCTTCTCGATGATCTCCTGAGGCTTTCTCTTTCCTTCAGGAAGCTCCTCGTTCTCTTTAAGTGCCTGAGCAAGAAGGATTTCCTTCTCGTGGTCTCTGTATTCCTGAGAAACATCCTCAGTTGCAACATACTTAGGATTAAGAGCTGCAACCTGCATAGCAACATTCTTTACAGCTTCCTTGATGTCGTCGTTAACTACATCTGTCTCAGCCTCAACGATAACAGAAATTCTTCCGTTTCCGTGTACGTAAGGAACTACGATACCGTTTGTAGCAACAACCTTCTCGAAACGTCTGATGCTGAGCTTCTCGCTGATAACAGCTGTGATCTCAATAAGTGCATCGTTAACAGTCTTAGACTCATCAGCGTTCCACTTCTCAGCCATGAATGACTCAAGATCCTTAGCATCTGAATTAACTGCCTGCTGAGCAACAGCTTCAACGAAGCTCTGGAACTGCTCGTTCTTTGCAACGAAGTCTGTCTCTGAGTTAACTTCTACAACTGCTGCTGTCTTGTCATCCTTAAGAACGACTCTTGTAAGACCTTCTGCAGCGATTCTGCTGGCTTTCTTCTCAGCCTTCATAATTCCGTTCTTTCTAAGGAATTCAACTGCTGCATCCATATCTCCGTTAGTTTCTGTAAGAGCCTTCTTGCATTCCATCATTCCTGCACCGGTAGACTCACGCAATTCTTTAACCATTGCTGCTGTGATAGCCATGTGTATTTTCCTCCGTTTTTATAATAGCAGCCAACCATATAATGATTGGCTGCACCAATTTAGTTCAAAAAATCAATCTATTAATTACTCTGCATCTGCAACTTCTTCGATGTCCTCAGCTGCCTCTGCAACGAAATCAGCTGCAACGTCAGCCTCAGCACCCTGGTTAGCTTCGATAACAGCGTCAGCCATCTTACCAACGATAAGCTTTACTGCTCTGATAGCGTCATCGTTACCGGGGATGATGAAGTCAAGCTCTTCAGGATCGCAGTTTGTATCAGCGATACCGATAAGAGTAATTCCAAGAGACTCAGCTTCCTGGATGCAGATTCTTTCCTTCTTAGGATCTACTACGAAAATAGCATCGGGAATTCTCTTCATGTCTCTGATTCCGCCAAGGTTAGCCTGAAGCTTAGCAAGCTCTTTCTTGAGCTGAGCAACTTCCTTCTTGGGAAGAACTTCGAATGTTCCATCTTCCTGCATCTTCTCGATAGTCTTCATTCTTGCGATTCTGCTCTGGATTGTCTTGAAGTTTGTAAGCATTCCACCGAGCCATCTCTCGTTGATGTAGTACATACCGCAACGCTCAGCCTCTGTCTTAACAGCGTCCTGTGCCTGCTTCTTTGTTCCTACGAAAAGGATTGTTCCACCCTGCTGTGCAATCTCGAAAACTGCCTTGTAAGCCTCATCAACCTTAACAACTGACTTCTGAAGATCGATGATGTGGATTCCGTTTCTCTCTGTGAAGATGTAAGGAGCCATTTTAGGGTTCCATCTTCTTGTCTGATGTCCAAAGTGAACACCTGCTTCAAGTAACTGCTTCATTGATACAACGCTCATGATATTACCTCCATTTGGTTAAAATCTTCCGTGCATCCTTGGCTCAAAAAATATATCAGCGCGTTTTCTGATATACAGAGCTCCTATTCTGATCGAAGAAACCGACACCGGAAAAGGAATTAAATGCACGTGCATATTTGTTTCTGCCGTGAAATAGGCATAAACATACCTATGAACACAGCTTTTTAACTATAGCACAAGAAAATACTTATTTCAAGTAAAAATGCTGCGAAATAACTTAGTTTTCGCAGCATTTCAAACTTCATTTTTAATTTAATGTTATCTCACAATAATATCGGCTATCTGATCATACGTAGCATTTGCAGGAAATACCTTTTTTCCCGACCTTATCTTACGGTCAACTTTGTTCTGTATCAGGTATTTATTAAATGCAACCGCATCATCAACAAGTCCTGCATCTTTTAAAATGCTCGCAACTTTGTCAGAGCCACTTCCGCCGGGGATCGTGATCTCAATCATTTCGCCTGACGGTGCAGGTGTGGTACTCGAAACCGCAGGTGTAGTACTTGGAGCAGCAGGTGTTGTATCGGGCTGTTGTTCAGGTTCCTTGCGTTCCTCTTCCTCTTCGGGTTCATCCGATTCCTGTTCTTCTTCCTTTACTTTGGATTCTGTTTTTAGATCGGATGTTTTTTTATCTTTATTATTGTCTTTCAAATCTTTTTCATCAGTTTTTGTGCTTTTAAAAGAACTTGCCGATGAAGTGGTTCTGTCCAAAGAACCACCGGCACTGTTTGAAACAGGACTATTCTCTTTGATATCAGTGACTTTGACAAGATCTGTAGTTGAAGCACCTGATAAAGCAGAATCCGTTCCGATATTCTCTGTTAAATCCGTTCCGATATTCTCTGTTAAATCCGTTCCGTTATCCGCTGCAGGCGAGTATGAATCCGACATATCCGGTGTTTCCGGAGCTTTTGGCTCATCGGGTGTCTGTTGGACACTTCCGTCTTCTCCCGAATAATCAGACAAAACGCCTCCTTCAACCATGCCGAGACCTTTGGCCTTCTCAATTACCTCAGCATCACTTACAGGGGCATTCCTGGCTCCGAGAGCGAAGCCCATGATAATTGCCGTAAGTATAACACCGATGCCCATTCCCCTAAGGTAATACTTAAGTTTCATTTAAAGAAAATCCTCACTTAACTTTTCTATGCTTATTGGAAAGATCGATAACAAGCTTAACTTCTCCGATACCAAGTCCAAGTTCTCTTGCGATTACCATATTGGACTTTCCGGCTTTATGCATCTCAATAATCTGGCGATTTTGAGAAATCGGATCCGTGACTGTAAGTTCTTTCATGTTCTTATCGGGATTGGTGCTCTTTGCTTCAACTCTGACAGCTTCAGTAATCGGAACAACTTTGGCATTGGCAGACTGCTCCTGCTGTAATTGCTGTTCCTCTTCAGCAGTTTGAGTGCTTCCCACAACATGAAGCCCCATGGCTTCTTCGGGAGTAATAACTTTGGCTGTGATCTTTTCAAGTTTCATCGAAAGCTCTTTTTCAGCATTGGGATTCAAATTAGCATTGGTATTTGAATTTAATGCCGGAATATTTCCCTGTGAAGTACTTGAAGGAACATTCACCGGAACGGTCCTGTTTAAAGGCTTCTCCGGAACATTTAAAGTTATATCGGAAAGAACTTCCTGGGGAGTGATGATTTTCTCCTCAACTTCTTTCACAACTTTCTTGGCCTCATCGGCTTTCTTTGTAACTTCGGAAACCACTGAAGTAAGATTCTTATGTTTGTCATTGAGCATGTCATACATAAACATAACTTCATCATGGTTTTTGTGAATATCATTGATCACAGTATCGGAATATTCTCCGATAGCGGACATCTTCTCATTGGATATACGCTCCATAGCCCTTTCTGTTCTGTCCAAAGAATTGTCTATGGTATCATCCACAATATTTTCGATGTTATCTCGCTGATCTTCGACTTCACGACGAACAAGCTCACGGATTTCTCTCTCCATGAGCAACTTGTCTTCTTCGTCTAATTCTTTTCCTGCAGGAAGAAGATAACCCAATATTATTGCCGCAAGTCCGACAACGATGAGAACAATCTCTGTAATACTAATCATTTATCCGCCTATGTAAGTTATAAATTCAGGCACCGAGCCCGTTTTCACCATTATAATATAGAAATGTTAAATCTTCAAATCAAAACCGTGAGAAATACCAAGATCTACAGGCTTTCCATTTCTATCGAGCATGTGCTCCGAGATCTTTTCCATCTTCTCAACAGATAGCTGCCTTTCTAAAATGGGATTATTCTCATTCTTTTCGTCCTGTTTCTTCTTCCTATTCTTTCCGCCGTCCCCCATGTACTCATTGCCGCCTTTTTCGCCGGCATCGGCAGAAACCTTTGCTCCGCTAACGTCGTCTTTCTGAATGACTGAGTTTCTCTGGTTATCGACTTCTTCGTTAAACTGAGTCTGAAAGTTCTGTCTGTCCATCATGGGACGTGCATCCTCTGACGCTTTCACCGCAGATACTTCATTGGAAGCAGCGATCACGCCAAAGTCAATCCTGTTTATTGACATGGTTCTCTCCTCCGTTTAGATAGGTGCTAACCTTACATCTCCTTCCTTTACAACAAACTTGCTGTACTGAACAGGTTTCTTTACGATCATGGATAACTCTCCAATGTTTACGGTAGTCCCCGGATATGCTGTCCCCTCAACAATAACTTCAGCTTCTTTTGCTTCCGCAAGTCTTTCCATCAGAGTTGAATATTCTTCAGAATTATCCTGAATCTGTTCTGTAAGTGTCTTGTTTAACTCAATGAGCTTCTTGGCACTTTCAACCTGCTGAGGACTAAACTTAGCTCCCGCCTTGAGCATCTTGGTAAAGCCCTCGATAGTAGGTTTAATGCTCTCTATACTCTTTTGTGCTTCAGTCATTTCTTTTTGAAGTTCCTTGAGTCTTTGCTTAAGCTGCGGATCTGCCCCAACTTCGATTATCGTATTTGCCCCCATCTCAGATCCGAGAACTTTAGCCTGTATCTTGTCTGCGGCACTTACTCTTCCGCCGGCAATAAAGCCTCTTCGTCCGGTAACATTTACTTCAGTTCCCGAAGAAACATTGGAATGAAGTATACATTCACTGGTTATGCAGCCTCTGGCGCTGACATTAGCATTCTCAATAAATCTTGTAACGATATTTCCTCCGGCCTTAATATTTCCTCCGGCCTTTGCTCCGCACTCAAGAACTATATCGGCACCTGCATCAAGAACGGCGCCTTCTACAATTCCGCGTACAATGATATTTCCTCCGGCTTTTATTTTGAAATTCGTAGCAACAATGCCATTTACTTCAACACTTCCGTCATAATCGATATTTCCGGTTGCAACATCTACATTCTCAAGCTGGAGAACATCGGAAACAACGACTCTTCCTTCGATTAGGGTTACATGACCTGATTTGCCTGCTTTAAGAGTAAGCTTATCTTCCGAAAGAATGGTATTTTTACCTGCTTTAATAAATGTAGGCTTAACTACGGCAGGTTTGATTTCTTCACCATATACATTTATTCCGGGAATTCCGGGAACCTCCTTGTGAAGTGTAGCAAGAAGATCTCCTTCGTTTATATTATTGATCAGGTTAAGGTGGAAATAGTCAACACTTCCGTCTTCTTTAAGTGTGGGACGAGCCCTCAGATTGGTATTAAAGTGATATTCTACACTTGCATTCTTACCCTGAACAACTTGTTTTCCCTGTGCAATAAGAATTTCCTTACAGTATTCTCTATGTTCAAAAAAAGCTTTTATGTTTTCTTCCTGAATTCCGTACGTAAATTTCCTATATGCTATAGAATTTCTAAATTCAGTTTCCGTCATCAATTCTGCGCCTTCCGTAGGCGGATAGAAAAATGCCGTGACAGTCAGTTTATCTTTCGAAACGTCAAATTTAACACCTTCTCTCTCAGGTAAAACCTGAGCGTCGGTAAAAAGATAAACGTTTGCATCAGACTTATTCACAGCATCATTCAACTTGATTACATCATATTGAATTTTCCTATCGTCCAAATACTCACGAACTACATTGACATTTAAGGACTTACCACCGTCAGTAGGGGCATAAATTCTGATACCGGTTCCTTGCGGCGTGTTTACGAGTTGAAAATATCCGTTCATACAAAACCTCTTCCATAAAAAATTTACTATCTTGAATTTGTGATTATCCCAAGATAGTCTCCCAGCTTTTCGCGCATCTTCTGAAGCGCCTTTGTGTGAAGCTGTGACACTCTCGACTCTGAAACCTCCAGAACTTCACTTATCTCCTTTAATGTAAGCTCCTCATAATAGTAAAAGAGTATAACCTTTTTCTCCTTGTCCGTGAGATGTTCCAAGGATTCGGCCAACATCTTTTTTAATTCTTCTTTTTCTATAGCCTCTTCGGGCTTTGTGAAACCTGAACCTGAATTATTTGAGTCCTCGGGAATATCCGATCCCTGCTCCATGAACTCATTTAAGGATACAACCCCCGTAACCTTCATTTGATTCTGCCAGTTCTGGTATTCATCCTCTGTAATATCCATTTTAGCCGCAATTTCTGCGTCTGTGGCGATATGTCCACTTTCTTTTTCAATTTCTCTAATAGCTGTCTCGATTTTCTTCTGTCGCTGTCTGATTGTCCTGGGAATCCAGTCCATCTTACGGATCTGATCAAGGATAGCTCCTCTGATTCTTAGACTGGCATAAGTCTCAAACTTAACGTCTTTCATGAGATCAAATTTATCTATGGCATCAATAAGACCAAAGATACCATATCCTACAAGATCATCATATTCGACATTAAAACCAAGATACATGCTAAGTCTTCCGGCTACAAGTTTGACAAGAGGAGCATACTCTAGTATGAGCTGCTCTCTCAATTCACCGGATTTGGTTTTACCATAATCTGTCCATAATTTATTTCTGGCTGCATCATCCATGTGTAAATTTCCCCGGTTTTATTTTTTTACTGAGGAATGTCGTGTACTTCCATAGAATCGACATCTTCCCCGGCATTTCCTTCCGCTTCCATAGCGGCTCTCGCCTCTTCCTCGAGCCTTTCCGCTTCGAGTTTTTCGGCTAATGCTTTTTCATAGTTAATATCTAAAAACTTGGCGATCATCTTTTCGATAATAAGTCCGATTGCCAAAAATATAACTACCGAAGCAAAAACAATAACGATCCACTCTCCTATAGGATAGTGCTTTAAGAACGTAAATACTGAAACAACAGCCGTTGCAGAAAGCACTATCAAAGGAGTGATCAATTTGGTATTAATTTTTTTCAGTTCATCTAAATCGGTATTCATATAATCTTTTCAGGTCTTCCTACGGCTCTGATGACATAGTTTCCGTTTTCGGGATAAAATATTACCGTCCGTCCGTACGACTCACCGGTATCCTGAGCAAGAACAGGAATATTAAGCTCCTTTAGCTTTTTTAGTGATGCCGAAACATTTCTGTCTCCAACACGCATTGTTGCATTTGTCGATTGAAAAGCAAACATCTGAGCACCACCGGCAATCTTTGCCACAAGTCGCGATCTGTTACCGCCTTTGGCAACTATGAGCCTAACAAGTTCCTCTATTCCGGTATCGGCAAATTTAGGTATATTAGAATTGTTCTTAATCTCAGTTGAATCCGGCAACATTATATGCGCCAGCCCACCAATCTTGGTGACTGGATCCCTTACTGCAATTCCCACACAGGACCCAAGCCCCAGTGTTGTGATACCGTCGGGGCTGACACAAATATTCAGATCGGCCATTCCAACCTTAATTATTTGACTCATATTAGCCCCTTCACGAATCTGAAACATCTCCCATTCCAAGCGATGAGAGTATTTTACGGTAACCTTCAATATCAGGTAAAAGAATAAAATAACCGCTTAACTTAAGTTCATCAAAGAACTGTGTCTCAATAAGAAGGATCTTGTCACCCATCATTCCGAACTGGATTGCGGGAACACTAAGTATTGCCGCAGCCATATCAATCGCAACATATGGAATAGATGGAACAAGTTTTAAGTTTGTCATCATAGAAAGTGAATTGAGATACGATCCGGTAATGATATTACCGACTTCCTTAAGTGCGGACATCTCAACTTCATCAAATTCCTGATCTTCAGGTTTTGGTCCTGTCCCCATTAGCTGATCAACCAAATGTCGTGCTGCCTGTTTTCCAAGGAGGAACATGATACTTCCGTCAATATCACCTTCAACGGCAAGATAAATACCTGCCATAAGCTTTTCAGCTCCCCCCATGAGGTCTCCGACATCTTTAAAATCGAGAAGTCGAACCTGGGGGACACACATATCGACCTTTGTTCCGATCATCTGAGCAAGAGCTGTGGTCGCATTTCCGGCACCGATATTACCAAGTTCCTTCAGCACGTCAAAATACTTGTCGGATAAATTATCCAAACTCATGTCTGCCATAAAATAGTTCCTCCGAATTAACTTGCGTTAGACGCTTTTTCTTTTGACTCTTTCTCAGATACAACCGCATCAAGATCGAGTATGGAAACAAGTCCGCCGTCATAATGACCTACGCCGCTTACGAAAGAAACGTTTGACTGTCCCTTCTTGTCGTCATAGCGGACTTTCTCAATATCTTTTTCATCAAGTGTAAGAACCTGATTAACCTGATCGACGATTATACCTACAAGATCGCCGGTATCGGTCTTTAAGATTATTATTCTGGAAGCTCCCGTGATAACATCTTCAGAAAGCCCCATCTTCATTCTTACACTCATTACAGGAACGATCTCACCTCGGATATTGATAACTCCCTTGAGGAACGCATCTACCTTAGGTACTCTCGTAATCTGCTGCATCCTTACTATGTTGTCTATAAACTTAATATTGATGCCATACTGCTCGTCATCAATCTTTATGACGATATACTGAATAAGTTCACCTTTTTCAGCTTTTTCTTTAACTTCTTGTATTTCATTCATATTCGGCTCATCCTTTCTTCACTCAAACAAATGTACAATCAGAAAATTGAATTTGTATCAAGAATAAGTGCGATCTCACCATCACCAAGGATAGTAGCTCCGCTTATAAGCTTGCACTTATTGGTATACTTACCCAAAGGCTTGATAACTATTTCCTGCTGTCCCATAAGTTCGTCGATAACAAGACCGATCTGCTGATCTCCCTTTCTTGCGATAACAACGACCATATCATCTTCAGGTGATTTGGTAGACTCGGTATCAAGAACTTCATTGAGTCTAATGATAGGTGTTACGCTTCCGCGGAGATTTATAACTTCTTTATTCTCAACAAGTTTAAGGTCTGAAGGAGAAACATCCTCAATACTCTGGATTGAATCAAGAGGAATAGCATACTTCTCTTCTCCGACAATAACCATGAGAGCCTGAATAATGGCAAGTGTAAGAGGAAGTCTTATTACCCATGTCGAACCTACTCCAAGCTTAGTATTTACGGATACTTCACCTGAAAGTGACTCAACCTTGGATTTAACAACATCAAGTCCTACACCACGTCCTGAAATTTCTGAAACCTGCTTGGCTGTTGAGAATCCCGGGTGGAACAAGAGCTCAACACACTGTTTCTCAGTTAAAAGAGCTGCCTGCTCTGGAGTAACAACACCCTTCTCAATAGCTTTGCTCTTAACAGCTTCCGCATCAATTCCGTTACCGTCATCGCCAACCTCGATAACAACACTGTTACCATCCTGGAAAGCGTGAAGGAAAATCTGTCCTACTTCCGGTTTACCTCTCTGAGCTCTGAGCTCAGCTGACTCGATTCCGTGGTCCGCACTGTTTCTGATAAGGTGCATCAAAGGATCACCGATCTCATCAACCACGGTTCTGTCCATCTCAGTATCTTCACCGGTCATGGTAAGTTCCATCTTCTTGCCCAGAGTCTTGTTAAGATCTCTGATCATACGAGGGAATTTCTGAAGGACACTCTCGATAGGAACCATTCGAACTTTCATAACCGATTCATGAAGGTTTGTGGTAACACTCTCGAGATACTCTATCTGCTCATTAACATTTCCGTTGCTGACACCCGAAGTATTCGCAGCAGAAATAAGTGAGTTCTTTGCAATAATAAGCTCGCTGACAAGGTTCATCAGAACATCCAGTTTTTCGATATCAACACGGACTGTTCTATTAACAACAGGCTTGCCAACCGGCTTCTTTCCGCCCGCTCCGGCCGCAGGTGCCGCTTTACTTCCTGCAGGTGCGGGATTTGGTGTTGCTGAAGGTGCCGGTGCCGGCGTAGGAGTAGCTGCAGGTGCCGGTACAGGTTCAGCCGCTTCTTCAACCGCTTTTTCGGCATCAAGGTCGAATTCACCGCATTCACAGCCTTCAACTTCAGAAACAGACTTAACTATCTCTGCAAGTTTTTCTTTAGACTCATCCGTAATTACAACAAGACTGAAAGTGAAGTCGAATTTTTCATCTTCGATGTCCTGTGTATTAGGCTCTGAAACAACAATCTCACCAACTTCTTCGATTCCTTTAAATACAAGAAATCCTCTGGCAGCCTTAAGAATACAGGATTCCTGAATATGCACGGTAACTCCGAGAATATTTTTTCCCTGAGCTTTGGCTTCTTCCAAAGTAGTCCTCGCGGAAGGATCGAGCTTAATAAGTCTGTAATCAGTCATCGGGCTTGCACCGGGATCCGGTTCGGAAGCTGCGCTGTCAGAAGCTTCAGCAGCAGAAGCCGCATCTGCTTCAGGTGCACTTGCAGATCCGACATTGCCCGATCTGATATCGGCGAGAGCTTTTATAATATTCTGATGCTCTTCAGTACCTTCATCCTGATTTTCGGTAATGTTATCTACATATCCCTGAATGGCATCAAGACACTGAAGTAAAACATCGATCATTTCTGACTTGATCTTGATCTTACCTGCTCTTACATCAGAGAAAACATCCTCCATATCATGAGTAAGGTTCTGCATTCTGGTATAGCCCATGGTACCGGCCATACCTTTCATTGAATGAGCCGATCTGAAAATCTCATTGATGCAATCCTCATTTTCAGGATCCTGCTCAAGAGTCATGATGTTGTCATTAAGCGACTGAAGGTGCTCCTTTGCTTCATCAAGAAAGACACTTAGATACTGAGAAACATCCATAACCAATCTACCTCCATAAGTGAATTTGTTTAGTCATGCAATTATGATGTCAAATATTGGTATTCAATGGAGGGTAATGGATTTTAGATAAAGAGAATCAAAAAGTATACACCCTCAATTAACACCAACATTCATTATGATTTCCTGGGCAATATCATCAAGTTTTACAACCTGATCAACAAGTCCAGCAGTTGCTACTGATTTGGGCATTCCGTAAACGGTGCAGGTACTTTCTTCCTGACCGATTACATGTACTTTCTTTCTAGATTTAAGATTCTTGATTCCCTCAGTTCCATCGGCGCCCATTCCGGTCAATACTACGCAGCAAACTTCATCATAATCGGAATCAACAAGTGATTCATACATGAAATTTGCACAAGGTCTTACGCCTTCTCTGGTTGGTCCGTCCACGTAATGAACAACACTCTTTCCTGCATTCTTAATGATATGCATGTGTTTTCCGCCTTTTGAGATATAAACCGTTCCCGGTGCCAATACATCTCCTTCGGCAGCTTCTTTTACATGTACTTCACTCAGAGAGTCCAGTCTTTCAGCAAGTGATGCTGTAAAGCCTTCCGGCATGTGCTGAACAATAACTACAGGAGTTTTGAGGTTTTTGGGAAGCTTTGGAATTACAGACTGTAATGCCCTCGGCCCGCCTGTGGAACTTGCAATTGCAACAATCCTGTTACCCGTTATCTTACTCGCGGATTTTGTGACCAGTTCGACAACTTTACGGGATTCTTTTGCTTCGTCAAAAGAAAATGTCTTACTTGTTCCCGGTGCCTTACTGTCTGCAACTGCGGCGAGAGTATTAAGGAAAAGCTTGCAAAACTCGTCTCCCTTACACTCAGATGCTCTGTCCGGCTTGTGCACAAAATCAAGTGCTCCCAGATCAAGCGCATCCATAGTAACTTTCGCACCTTCTTTTGTATCGGTGCTCGCCATCATTATTTTGGCTTTTATCCCATTTTTATGAAGTTCTTTAAGCATTGTGATACCGTCCATTCTCGGCATATTAATATCAAGTACGACAGCATCATAAGTATTCTGCTTTAAGCGCTCCAAACCCTCAATCCCGTCTTTAGCCTTGTCAGCTACCTGGAATCTTGAATCTGAGTTAATAATATCACTAAGAACTGTTCTCATAAGTGCAGAATCATCAATTATCAAAATTTTTTTCATAATTATGTTTGCTTCTTTCTTATTTTTCGTTCTTCCTCAAAGATGAAGTGGATAATATCTTCTCTGGAAGGTTCATCGATATACACATATTGGATACGATGTTCAAATAAACCCGGTCTACTTTCTAACTCTTGTACTTTTAATATGCTGCAAATCATTTCATATTCTCTGTCGTTCGCCCCCCTCGGTAAACGATATGAGCAGTAAACTATGCTGCCCTCTTCGTATTGGAAGTTGGCCACAAATCTTAGGCCCCCTCCGCTTATATCAACTATAACGCTCCGTTGTAGCGGTTTGGTCTTATCAACCAAAAATTTTCTGTTCTTTTCAAAGGCTTCCAGCTCTCCTTTTGTGCAGGTTCGAGACTTAAGTTCAAGCGCACAGCTAAATCTGTAGTACTCTCGCCTCTGGAGCCGTTGTAACTCACTAGTAAGGTCGAGTACCAGAATATACATATTGTCGCTTCTGTATCTATCCACTATTCTTGAATAGCATTGGTACAACCCTTTTGTACTGTAGAAGCATAAGCTGTATTCTCCATCAACAGGCAGTAGAACAAGTTTACCTTTTTCAAACGGCATAAGGACTTCAATTCTGTCATCCGAAGTCACATCCATGACTTTGCTCATATAGATGTGTCTCGTTCGCGTATCCTCATCCATCCAGACTTTACCGGTAGCTTTCAGTTCCACCCTGATTCCGGGCGCAATGTAATCTGTGAGCATAAATTACCTAGTCTCCAATCTGCCATATTTATAAACCTGATAAAACACCGTCAATCCGGCATCTTATCAGTTTTCAAATGAAGTTGTTCGTTGTCCTTGTGTCGTCTCCTTGCTGCTAAGCTTCCTTCCTGTAATAATGTGAGAGAAAAAAGCTGCCATTCCTCTCTGCTTTACTTCTTCCTGGCTTCCCGGATTCATGAGCTGATTGGCAATGTTCTCAAACGCCTTTACCGATTTGGCGTTCGGATATTGCAATGAAACCGGTGACTGCTGCATGACACTTCTTGCAAGATACTGATCCTGCGGAATTGCTCCCATATAAGACAAAGGAAGTTTCAAATATCTGGCAACAACCGCATTCAGCTTATTAAACAGCTGTTGTCCTTCATCAGCAGATGTCACTCTGTTTGAAACAACTTTCACCTTAGTGTTTTCTCTCGAAAAACGAGGAGACTGATTAAGCGCCTTAAGAAGTGAATAGGAATCGGTTATCGATGTAGGCTCGGGAGTTGTCACAAGTATAATTTCACCGCTTGCCACAAGGAACTCCATTACCGCGCTCGAAATACCCGCACCTGTATCTATTATTATTATATCAGCAATTGCATCAAGTTCGGCAAGATTAACGATAATATATACGAGATAATCTCTGCTGAGATTATACATTCCGGAGATACCCGATCCGCCGGAGATAAATCCGACTCCTTCCGGTCCCCAGGTTATGATATCTTTTATATTCTTGCCCTGATAAATAAGGTCACATAAATTATGCTTCGGTACCGTTCCGAACATTATCTCAATATTTGCAAGTCCGAAATCCGCGTCCAGGATGATAACTCTTTTTCCCATTTTCCTGAACTGTACAGCAAGATTTATGGAAACATTCGATTTACCTACGCCACCTTTTCCGCTTGTTACGGTGATAATTCTAGCAAGCGGACGCTGAGGCTTATTTGAATTTTTTATAATATTTCTAAGCTGTTGCGCCTGATCCATATATAACTATCCCCAAATCAACTTTTTCCGCCAAGAAGGTTCTTTACAATTTTCTGTGCATCAAACACCGCAATGTCATCCGGAACGTTCTGTCCGTTTGTAATATACGCAACCGGTGCCCCCGTGTGCATCCTTATGTTGTAAAGGTTACCTTTTGCACCTGTCTCATCCATCTTTGTAAAAATAAGCTTATATGCAACCATCTCAGAATAAGCGTCTGATATCTCGATCAGATCGCGATATTTGGTGGTTGCAGACAAAACAAGATAGTTTTCGCACTCCATAAGGTCTTCAAGCGCCCTAATGTAGTTCTCAACATCTCTGATAAGTTCTTCATTCTTGAGAGAATGCCCTGCAGTATCGACCATAATATAGTCGTACTCCCTGAAATCTTCAGCGGCCTGCTTCATCTCATCAACAGAATATATAACCCTAAACGGTATCTCCAGGATTGAAGCATAAGTGCGAAGCTGCTCTGCAGCAGCAATCCTGTATGTATCCATAGTCAAAAGAGCTACTTTCTTTTTTCTCGAAACAGTAAGCTCAGATGCAAGCTTTGCTATCGTGGTTGTCTTACCGACACCCGTAGGTCCTATAAAAATCTCGGCAACCGGTTTTTCTTCTGTGTCCTTTATGGGATCGGATTTGCCGAACTTAAGAACCATCTTCTGATATACGTTAGCAAGCGCATAATCAAAAGGAAGTCCCGGTTTGCTTATCTTCTCAACCTCATCGGTGAGCTGATTGACATAGATCTCATCAACTTCATTTTCTATAAGAGTATTATATAACAATTTTATGAAAGAAAGTGTCTCTTCGGATATATCATTTTGAGAAGTTTTAACCGACATATCCACATTCTCGGGAACAACTTTCGTTTCTTTGCTATTCTGCGGCGAAACAACGTCTTTCTCGTTTTTGAGAATATTTTTTTCCAAAAGAGAACTGAGATTATCAAGTTTCTCTTCAATCGCGCTGTTATCTTCCTTTGCTGAAGCAACTTTTGTCGCATTGACAGCCGCTGAGATCACGGTATCTCTTTGCGAATTGTCAAAAGAGCTTCTATTTTCCTGCACTTTGGGCTTCTGCGGAGATAGAGTTGTCCTTACCGGCCTCTCAGGTTCCTCCTCAAGCGCTACAGTCACCTCGATCTTCTGAGACTGAAAAAGCGACAAAAAGCCGGACTTTTTAACAGGTCGTACGTTCATTACGACTATGTTTCCCCCAAGCTCCTTTTTTGCCTCATCGGTCGCTTCGCTTTCATTTTTTCCAACATACTTTTTAATAATCATTTACGCAGTTACCATCCCCACCGATTGTAGTTCGATACTGGCTTCGACTTCGTTATATGAAATAACCACCAGATCCTTATAGTAGTCTTCTGTCATTTTCTTAAAGTACATACGCACTATAGGTGACGCCATTATGATCGCCTGTTTGCCCGCATCTTCAAGTTTCTTGACCTGTTCTCCCACGGCAGTAAGAATAGACTTGGTTCTGGCAGGATCAAGTGTAAGATAAGCACCTGTCTCTGTCTGCTTGACACTGCTCATGATCTCCTGCTCAATCTTAGGATCAAGTGTAACAACACTTGTCGTCTCTCCCGGTACAAAGAACTTGTTCGAGATTGCTCTCTTAAGGCTCTGTCTCACATACTCTGTAAGAATATCGGGATCGTGTGTGGACGGAGCAAAATCTGCAAGCGTCTCGAATATTGTCACAAGGTCTCTTATAGAAATGCCTTCACGAAGGAGATTCTGTAGAACTTTCTCAATCTCACCGAGACTCATAAGCTTAGGCACAAGCTCATCCACAAGAGCATGATTGTTCTCTTTCAAATTGTCTACAAGGTTCTGTACATCCTGCCTTGTAAGAAGTTCTGCGATGTGTTCTCTTATTATCTCCGTCAAATGTGTAGCAATGATAGACGGCGGATCTACTACGGTATAGCCAAAACTCTCCGCTCTTTCTCTCTGTCCTTCCGTGATCCAAATGGCAGGAAGGTGGAAAGAAGGCTCAAATGTAGGAATACCTGTAATTTCCTCCTCGACGTGACCGGGATTCATCGCCATGTAATGGTCAAACAAAATCTCTCCGTCACTTACCTGTATACCTTTAATTTTAATGATATATTGATTAGGATTCAACTGAATATTATCTCGAAGTCGAATAATTGGAACAACAGTACCAAGTTCAAGCGCAACCTGTCTTCTGATCATAACTACTCGGTCAAGAAGATCTCCGCCCTGATTGACGTCGGCAAGTGGAATAATACCGTAGCCAAACTCAAGCTCGATAGGATCAACCTGCAAAAGGCTCGTTACATTCTCAGGCTGTCTAATTTCCTCAGCCTGCTGTTCTTCAGGTGATGCAACTTCTCCTTCAACCGCAACCTCTTCAATAGTCTGGCTCGCAACTCTACCGAGAAGAATAAATCCTGCTCCGAACGCTACATAAAGAAGTGTCGGAAGAGGCGATGCGATTCCAAGCCCTGCCAAAACGCCGCCAACAAGATACAAAGTCTTTGGCATACCAAAAAGCTGGCCGATAAGAACATGGCCAAAATCTGCCTCTTTTGACCCCTTAGTAACAAGGATACCTGTCGACATCGAGATCATAAGTGAAGGGATTGAACTTACAAGTCCGTCACCCATCGTAAGGATTGAATATGTGTTAATGGCAGTACCAATATCCATACCCTTTCTAAGGACACCCATGGCAATACCGCCTATAAGATTGACCGCTGTAATTATAAGACCTGCGGTAGAATCTCCTTTTACATACTTCGTAGCACCGTCCATGGCTCCGAAGAAACTTGCTTCGTCCTGAATCTTTTGTCTTCTCTCTTTTGCCTCAACATCTGTTATCGCTCCGGTGTTAAGATCGGCATCGATAGCCATCTGTTTACCGGGCATGGCATCAAGAGTAAATCTCGCAGATACTTCCGCAACTCGTTCGGAACCTTTGTTAATTACCATAAGCTGAACGATGATGAGAATTACATAGACAATAGCTCCGACGATAAGGTCACCTCCGCCAACAAAGGAACCGAATACCTCAATTACTTTTCCCGCGCCACCTTCTGTGAGGATAAGACGGGTAGATGAAACATTCAGCGCGATTCTGAAGATAGTCGTAAAAAGAAGTATCGTAGGGAAGAACGACATATCCAGAACATCGGCTGCAAACATAGCAGTAAACATGATCACAAAAGAAAGTGACATGTCAAAAGCAAGGAGAATATCCAGCACCCAGTCACGAAGCGGAATAATGAGCATAACAATAGCCGCAACAATATATAGAGCAAGGCCGTAATCGTATACACGGTCTCTTATTTTTTTCGCGTCCATGCCGCACTCTCCTTTCCTAAAAAATCTTTATGACTTAATTACTTAATGACTCATTCCCGTATATCAGGCCTTACCTTTTAAGTGATATACATATGCAAGAACTTCGGCAACAGCCTTATAAAGTTCCGGCGGAACGAGCTCTCCGACTTCAACGTTTGCGTAAAGCATACGCGCAAGCGGCTTATTTTCTACAATTTCTACATTATTTTCTTTAGCAAGCTCTTTTATCTTCTGAGCCATGAAATCAGCACCCTTTGCAACAACAATGGGAGCATCGGCTTCTTCTGCATCATACTTTATGGCAACAGCATAGTGCGTCGGGTTCGTGATTACCACATCCGCCTGTGGAACGGATTGCATCATTCTTCGCCTTGATGCTTCCATCATCCTTCTCTTCTGAGCGGACTTAACCTCAGGACTTCCTTCTGAATTCTTGAACTCATCCTTTACTTCCTGCTTGGTCATCATCATATCTTTGGTAAATTTGCGCTTCTGATAAATGAAATCCGCAAATGCGATGATCATATACGCAATGGCAACTCTAAGCCCAAGATCGATGATAAGATTCCCCATAAGTCCGATTGCCTGACTTAGCGGCATGTCATATAACAGAAACAGATAGTCATTTCTCTTTGAAAAGAATGAGTAGATGACAAATCCCATTACTATGAGCTTTAGGATTGATTTTGCAAGTTCAAAAAGCTTCCTCGCGGAAAAAATCTTTTTCATTCCCGATACGGGATTTAGCTTGGAAAGCTTTGGTTGCAGCGGCTTTGTGGTCGGTTTGTATCCAACCTGAATAAAATCACAAATAAATGCAACTATAAATCCCACTATAAAAAATGGAGCACATAACAAAAGAAGTGTCAGCATCGCGTTATGAATGATGTTTGTGATATGTGCAACAGGCAAACGCCCCTCGTAGGTCCTTGCAACAAGCGGTATATTGTCGTATACCCTTGCAAAAATATTGGTGAAAATACTCCCCATAAGAGAATATGCAATTCTCAAGATCAAAAAAAGCGAAAGAAGGCTGAATGCCGTAGCAACTTCCTGGCTCTTTGCAACCTGTCCATCTTTTCTCGCATCTTCAAGTTTCTTGGCGGTAGGCTGCTCGGATTTCTCCGCGCCGTTGGCATCTTCGGCAAAGAACTGCAGATTGTATTCAATTAAAAACGGCTTGTATTCTGCATCAGCCCTTCTGCATACTGTATACAAATTCCTGCATAAGCTCCTTCATATTTGTAAAAATAAAGTTTGACGCATCTCCCAGCATCGAAACCGTGATAAGCATAACCATAAGCCCAACAACTATCTTGATCTGAATACCTACAGAGAACATGTTCATCTGCGGTGAGACCTTGGCAAGAACACCAAGAACAACATTCGTTATAAAAGTAATGATAAATATCGGAAGACTGATTCTGAATCCTATAACTATATAGTCTCTTAAAAAAGCAACAACAGCATTGAGCATCCTGTCGCTGTGAATGACCGCACCGTTAATAGGGATCAGTGTAAATGTATCAATCAGTGAATCCAGAATATATCTGTACATTCCGGAAATTATCAGCGAAATAATAAGCACCTGCGAATAAAGCTGACCGGTGATCGTAACCTGCTCATTTGTATTTGGATCAAACAGGTTTACCATAGATAATCCGATCTGCATATCTACTATCTGTCCGGCAAAGTTGATAATAAGCTGGCACAACTGAACAGCATATCCAATAAGAAAACCGACCGTAACCTCTTTGAGAACTATGACCGTATAACCAATCAGCGTGTTATACGATGGCGCCGTGTAAGGTACCGCTCTGTAGATCAGCGCCGACAAAATAAGTCCAAATCCGACTTTTATCAGGTTCGGTGTCTGTCTTCCTCCAAAGAAAGGGCAAACAAAGATAAAACTTGTAACTCTTACAACTATTAACAAAAATATTTCCAGATCACCGTATCTGAAGCCGTAATCAATCATGCTTCACCTCCGGCTTATCGAACATATTTCGAAAAATCAGACCATATCAGCGATATAAATCCTGTAAGCTCGGTCATCATCCAGTTTCCGGTGATCATGATCACGATAAATACGCAAATAACCTTAGGAACAAAAGTCAGCGTCTGTTCCTGAATAGATGTAACGGTCTGAAATATCGAAATCACAAGTCCTACGATCATAGATGTCAAAAGAACCGGAAGCGACATCTTTATAACGAGCATAAGACACTGATTCACTATTGTATTAATATCCGCCATTGTTATCATAAAAACTCTTTTTCCTCCCCTGTCTCATACCCAAAACTAATAAAATGACTTAACAAGATTACCGATAATAAGGCTCCAGCCATCCGCAAGAACAAACAAAAGGATCTTAAACGGCATAGAAATTGTAGTCGGCGGTAGCATCATCATACCCATACTCATAAGTACAGATGCCACGACCATGTCGATAACAATAAAAGGAATATAGATCAAAAAACCTATAATAAACGCGGTTCTGAGCTCACTTACAATAAAACTCGGAATAAGAACAACGTTGGGAATACTCTCAAGTTCACCATCCCATTCAGTCTTATTTATCTCCATAAAGAGCTTAACATCCTTAGTCTGAGTCTGACCGTACATAAACTGCCTGAAAGGAGCCATGGCAACCTTTGCAAATTCCTTTTGATCCATCTGTCCCTGCTCAAAAGGAATAACTGCATCATTATAAACAGTAGTCAAAGTAGGCTGCATGATGAAAAGGGTCATAAACAAAGCAATCCCAACCATCACCAGATTCGGAGGAGATGTTTGGGTTCCAATAGCGGTTCTGGTGAAATGAAGCGCAACGATGATTCTCGTAAAAGAAGTCATCATCACAAGAAGCGTCGGCGCAATGGAAATGAGCGTTAATGTAATAAGTATCCTAAGCGATCCGCTCAGTGACCCGTTTCCGTTGTCATATGTGACCGTAACCGTATTTGCAATATTAAGTTTTTTAAGGTCATCAGGGGACTCTGCAGAGCCTGGATCTGTAATATTCGTTCGCTCAGCTTCAGAACCTGTCAGATTAGACTTTCCAGATGTTGTAGGATCGGTAGGTGTAGTATCTTCAATTACATTTTGAGTAGCCGCTACCGTAACGGGCACAAAAAATGACAAAAAGAGTATAAGAAAAACAGACAAAAAGGCGATAAACACCCCTTTTTTCAAACGACGTTTTTCACAACTATTCTTTTTATTTTCTCCCCACTTTTTATTCATAATCTTACTTCTTAAACTCGCTTTTTATTTTTTCAAGAATCTCGCTAAAGCTAAGCGTTGCGGTATTCTCATGGTCGTCAAAAAACAAAGACTCTTTGTCAAGCTCACATAATGCTGTAACCTCATCTTTACCTACAGCAATAGCCATATATTTGTTCCCCAGGCGAACTATCTGGATATACTTTGTTGTGGAAATCCTGCCCGTCTCAAGAACTTCGATATTTTTGCCGGTGTTCTTCTCCTTCTGGTAGCCCGCAAGCCACTTAGTCACATAATAAGTAAGCCCAAGGACAACAACAAAGATGATCAAAATGGCAATAAACTGTAAGTAAGAATCAGCTGTCATTATGTAAACACTCCATCAAAATCTTTACTGAACAATCTCGGTCACACGAACACCGAAACTTTCTTCAATTACTACTACCTCGCCTTTTGCAACGAACTTGCCGTTTACAAGCACATCGACAGGCTCGCCGGCAACTTTATCAAGCTCAATGATTGTACCAGGTGCAAAATCGAGAATATCCGAAATAGGCTTAGCCGTTCTTCCAAGCTCAACCGTAACTTCCAATGGTACATCCTTGATGATGCCGATATTCTCCCCTCCCGGCATCATCGCAGGTCCGCCGGCAAATGTCTGGAACTGCGCAGGCTGAATGTTCATATTCATCATCTGCGGCATCTGCATCTGTGGCATTCCCATCTGCGGAGTCTGCATCTGTGGCATGCCCATCTGAGGCATCTGCATTTGCGGCATCTGCATCTGTGGCATTCCCATCTGCGGTTGTGCCATCATATTTGGATCCGGAGCTGCCGGTGCAGGTTCGGGAGCAGGTGCCGGTGCGGGTTCAGGAGCAGGCGCAGGTGCAGGTTCATTTCCGGATCCGGCATCAGTAATTACAAGATCTTTTAATGCCTTTGCAAAATCAATAGGATACAACTGCATAAGAGTTGAATCCACAAGGTCTCCGACCTGCATCTTAAATGATATCTTAACGAATGTTCCGCTTAGGAACTCCGCAATATCCGATGGATCGTCATTGATCATATCAAGAAGAACAGCCTGCGGAGGACTGATATCGACCTTCTGATTGATCATTGTAGAAAGAGATGTCGCCGAAGCACCCATCATCTGGTTCATGGCTTCAGAAATAGCTGAAAGCTGAAGTTCGCCAATCTCTCCGGCTATATTTGTTCCGTCTCCCCCCATCATAAGATCGGTGATAACCATAACATCGCGCTCTTTTAAGATCAGGATATTGGTTCCGTCAAGTCCTACCGTATATTTGATCTGAATGAAGACACAAGGACGCTCATAGTTATTTATTACATTTTCCCAGTTGGCAAGTTCAACCTGAGGAGTTGTAATATTAACCTTCTGATTAACAAGGGAATACAGCGTAGTTGCTGAAGATCCCATACTTATATTTGCCACCTCACCGATGGCATCTTTTTCCGAATCATTTAAAAGAGTCTCATCTATAGCGTCGCCACCCGCCGGTGCGCCGTTGGTTACCGGAATATCCGAACTATCGGAAGGTGCTTCTGCAGCCGGAGCATCACCTTCTCCACCGGCTGTTGTATCCATGCCGGATAGCAAAGCATTTATTTCATCTTGAGATAACATTCCATCCATGCTCCTACTCTTCCTCCTCTCTTACTACCGACGTAATCCTGACGGCGTATTTATCTTTCGTAGTACCGGGCAATCCGGTGAATTTATACAGATTTCCTACGTAAACCTGCATATCTGTATTTACTCTGTTGTCCAGTCTGATAATGTCTCCCGGTTGTAAATGAACAAAATCATTAACTGATACATTGCACTTACCAAGAACAGCTTTAACGGGAACATCAACATGTTTGACCATTGTCTCCAGATATTCTCCAAAGTCCTCATCTGCATTCTTCTGCATTGTAGAGAACCAGAACTTGGTATTAAGCTTATCCATGACACTCTCAAGGGTAAAATAAGGAAGACAAACATTCATAAGTCCCTCCGTCTCACCAATCTTGATATTGAGTGTAACGATGGCGATCATATCTGTAGGTGAAATAACCTGTGCAAACTGCGGATTTGTCTCTATTCTCTCCATTACCGGGTTGATAGAAACAACATTCTGCCACGGCTCTACCATCAGCTGCATGCAAATGGTAACAAGCTTTTCTATAAGTGGCATCTCAATATCGGTGAATGGTCTCGGTTTATCAAGTCCGATGCCTGTACCTCCAAGCATCCTGTCAATAAATGAGAATCCGATGTTGGCCTGCAGTTCCAAAATAATCGTACCCTGTAAAGGAAGAAAACTAATGACTCCGAGAATAACAGGGTTCGAAAGCGCATTGCTGAATTCCGAATAAGTAACCGTCTCAGAGTTAGCAACCGACACCGTAACATTCTTTCTAAGATATAAAGGCAATGTAGTAGACAAAAGTCTTCCGTAGTGCTCATAAATCATCTCCAAAGTCCTAAGATGTTCCTTGGAAAACTTAGCCGGACGTTTAAAGTCGTAATCTTTGACTTTTTTCTCGTCTGCGGCTTGCATCTGATCTACATCAAGTTCACCGCTATTAAGTGCTGCCAACAGACCATCTATTTCATTTTGTGACAGTACTTCGCTCAAGTTGGATCTCCTTCCTCCGATAAGGTTCTATCGGCGTATCCTTCAATAATAAATGCAGCATTACTGATAAATTACGCTGCTGAAATTAACATCATAGATAAAGTTGGAATTAAACAACTCCTGAACTTTCTCGACAATCTTTGACCTTGCTTCCTGGCTGACTTCTTTCTGCTGAAGTTCTTCCATGGAGTAATCGGCAAGTGTCTCGGTAACAATTGACTTTACAAGATCTCTCATGCTTGCAAGTGATTCAGATGAACCATATGTAGCATAATCAGCATTTCCCATATTCATAGAGAAAACAACCTCAACAACCATCATGTGTGACTTGCCGTCACTTCCGGGTTTAAGGTTGATTGTAAGTCTGTCCTGATTTCCGACAAAACCAAATGTTGCAATTTCATTGACTCCCGCAGGTTCTGACGGTTCAAGCGCAAATCCGCCTCCTGCTCCGCCGCTTGCCTCAAGTTCAAGTGCAACTGCAATGTCGGAAACAAGCTTTGCTGTCTGGGAATTTGTTGTCATAACACTAAGGAGCATAAATCCCGTCATGGCAATATTTACAACAAGCAGCGCCAATATAATTATAGATAATAAATTCTTTTTCATTAAAAAATCCCCCTCTATTAGTATGAAGAACTAAGTGGATTGTATACTTTAATCTCAACTCGTCTGTTGCGCGCTCTTCCCTCATCGGTAGAGTTATCCGCTATGGGATTGTATTCTCCTCTTCCGGTATGGACTATATTTGCAGGATCAAGATTGGTATGATCGCACAAATAATAAAAAACCGAAAGAGCTCTACCGGAGCTTAGTTCATCATTATTAGCATACTTACCGCCGGAAGACATCGGAACATTGTCTGTATGCCCCTCGATTGCCACAGTTCCGCCCGCATAAGACTCAAGTATCTGTCCCACTTTATCAATAACGGGAATGGCATCTTCCTTGATATCTGTCTTTGCAGAATCAAACAGAATAGATCCCTGTATCGTAAGCTGAACAAACTGGCTTGTATAATTAAGAGCAACCACGTCAGCGATATCCTCTTCATTTAAAGCTTCTTCAATCTTCTCAGCAAGCTCTGCCGATGCCTCAAGCTGTTCTTCTTCAGCAGCTTCCATAAGTTCCTGTTGCTGCATGTCACCGACTTTAGCTTCTTCGCTGTCGGAATCCTCTCCGCTCTGGGCAAGTCCCATTGAAGTGATGTAACTTGATAACTCTGAGAGCTGCGAAATACCATCTCCTATAAGTGCGCCTTCACCGATAGCCATTTCACCACCGGAGAAAAATCCAAACGCCGAACTAAACGATGCCGCAACTTCTTCAAACTTGGCAGCATCCATGGTTGACATGGAGAAAAGAAGTACGAAGAAACAAAGAAGCAGATTCATCAGATCTCCAAATGTCGAAGTCCACGCAGGCGCGCCCGGTTTTACTTCTTCTGCTTTTTTTGCCATTATTCTTCGCCTCCGCCCGCTGAGCCGGATCCGGTCTCAGCTTCATAAGCTGTCCTCTCAACAGGTGACAAGAATGATTTAAGCTTTTCTTCCGTTACACGCGGGTTCTCACCTGCCTGTATGGACAAAAGTCCTTCAATAACAATACTCTTTGACATATATTCCGCATTACTTCTTGCCTTTAGTTTGGTTGAAGCCGGGAAGCAGAACCAGTTCGCCATGAGTGAACCGTAAAGTGTTGTGATAAGAGCTGTCGCCATGGACGGTCCGATCTTGGATGCATCACTCATGTCATTAAGCATGTTAACAAGTCCCAAAAGGGTACCGATCATACCCCAGGCAGGACCCTGTGCGGCAATATCTTCAAATACCGAATAGTTTCCTTTGTGTCTCTCTGCCATAGCATCAATCTCAGCCTCAAGAATGCTCTTAACAAGCTCAGGCTCGGTACCGTCGACTATAAGCATAACGCCCTTTTTCATAAAAGCGTCGTCAAGATTTCCGGCAGCTTCCTCAAGGGCAAGAAGTCCTTCCTTTCTCGCTGTATTGGAAAGGTCGATGATCTGCTTGATAACCGTTTTGGTATCATCAGATGTAACTTTAAATATTTTCGTATAGCACTTAAGCGCGCCGGTAAACTCCGGAAGCGATCTTGATGCCAAAACAGCCATCAACGATCCGCCGAATGTAACAAGCGCTGAAGGAAGATCCAAGAAATTTCCAACTGAACCGATACCTCCGGAAGTTATAATTCCCAAAAGCATCAGCACCAGTCCCATTATTACACCGATAAGCGACGCAATATCCACAGCATTTACCTCTCATAAAAAAAATTTTGTCAACATCTCATTCCGCAAGTTTCAGGAATTGATAAGACTGCAAATATCTTCCATACTCTCTTTAACAATGAGCTTTCTTCCGGTATGTAAGACCACGATTGTATCAAGATTGCTCTCCACTGACTCGATCATGCTCGGATTAATGAGAATCTTACGCGTATCCATTTTTGTAAGCTCAATAATTCCTTTGTTCATAATCACCTTCTGATATAAAATTACAAGTTTTTTGTGAAAAAATAGACCAGAAACGAAACTTAATTTCTTAGCATATTAATTTTACCATATGCTTTTACTTAATTCTTGCTTAATAGCAAATTTTTTAGCCCAATTTGAATCATAATTTCATTTAAGAGCAAAATGAATGAAATAAAGTTTGCAATTATGTTACATTATATTCTAACTATACCATATATAGTGGTATTCAATTCATTCTATCACATTTTCGGTCACTGTACACCATCAAATAAGAAAAAGAAACAGAACTGTCTGCTATTTTTCTTGACAAAATCAAAAAGCCCACACTTCTTGGAGATGTAGGCTTTTTCTGTTACGTGGTTAATTTTAATTTACACGCATTAATTTTTATGCATTTTTCTTTCAAAAACTCATTCTTTATTTTTCAGATTGTCGATCAATTTTTCTGTCCTGTCATATTTTATCTTTTCAATAAGCTGTGAATACTTATCTTTTTCAGCAAGAAGTTCTTTATATGCATCATTTTTCGCCTTAAGTTCCACATTGGCGGTGATTAGCTTAATCTCTGCCGTATGTGAAGTTTTAAGCGATTCAATATCATCCCTGAGCGATTGGTTTTCCTGTGAAAGTCTCGCATTCTCAGCAAGTAATATCCTGTTCTCGGAAGCAACTTTTGAAATATTTTCTCTTAAGGGATTCTCTCTGTTTTTGAGTTCCTCCACCTCGTCCATAAGTTTGGTGGAAGCTGAAACTCTTTCATCATATCGCTTTCTTATTTCATTTTCGCTTTCTTTTGCTCCCGCAAGTTCTTCTTTCATTGAAGAAATCTGCTTTTTTAGTTCATCATTTTTATCTTCCGATTCTTTAAGTTCTTTTTTCAGCCTGTCAATCTGATCCTGCATATCTTTTTTCAGCTCTTCATATTCCTTACTTAGTGTCTCTGCTTTTTCCTTCGCATCGCCTTCTCCGGACTTAAGATCTTTTAATGAATTCTGAAGTTCGCAGATAATCTCATCCTTAGTATCAAGCTGTTTTGCATAATCAACGCGTGCAAGTTCCGCTGCATCATTTCTTGATCTGATCAGATTCATGAATATATCATGCATCTTGGCCTGGTAATTCTCAAATTCCTCAAGCTGTTCAGCGCCTGCAGGAAGAGAATCTTTTTCAGCCTGCCCTTCATATACCCTTAAGAGCTCAGAAACTGCATGTTGTTGGTTTCCTCCAAGCTGTGCGGCAAGTTTCTTGATGTATTCAAAAGTTTCATCTGTAAGCCTCATTGTGCGAGGCTTTGTTGTATCATCCGTCATCCGTTCTTCTTTTAATGTCTCTTTATCACTCATCTTGTCTCCTTCTCAATTTCAGAACAAAATTACACTTTATTCGTATTTTAATGATTTCATTGTAACATCGCACGCACAAACTTTCAACTTGTAATGTGTACATTACAGTGTACACATTGTACACGTATATAAAGTTCGCAAAATGCATATTATGCGAACCCAAAATCATTGAAAAACGCAATAAATGCGTATATACTATCGATATGCTTAATTTTAACGCCAAATTCCATTATATGAATTTTACGGAAAAATAGGCTCAAAATAACATGGAGAGGCAATAGATTTAATAAAGGACTTGAAAATGGGACAATACGCAACCGTACCGATCACCAGAGAACAATACACTGAAATAATTGAGACAATGCGCGTCGGAGCTTCCAAACAGTTCCGCGCAAACCATCGCATTGCGGAGATTCTTATTGCAGAGGCCAATTTAGGGATTCGCATCGAAGACATTCTTGCTCTGAAGCCCTCAAGCTTTATTGCAGCCGGAAATGTTCATAAGATAAATATCATTGAAAAGAAAACAAAGAAAAAGCGGTATAAGACTGTTTCAGAAGCGTATTACAACCATCTGAAAGATTATATCAAAGAAAACAATATCAAAAATGATGAGCTGATATTCATCATTAGTGAACGAGCCGTACAAAAATACTTGCACAAAGTCTGTGAATATCTCGGATACGAAAACGTATCAACACACAGCTTCAGAAAATACTGCGGAATGCGTTTGTACGAAGACAACGGTTACAACATAGTCCTTGTAATGGAGTTCTTCCAGCACTCTTCTCCCGATATCACCAAAAGATACCTCGGCGTAGACGCCCGCGAGATGGAGGAAGCCCTCCAAAGCCATGTCGAGTTAGTATGATAGCTAAATTCAACTTCATGATTACAAAATATGGCCACATCCCTACCGGGATGTGGCCGCTTACATTATTTCCACTGGATTTCAAGTTTTTTATTATGGTCTGCACAATCAATAAGATATAGATTTATGAGTGTTTGATATGGGATTCCAGATTCAGACGACTGCTTTTTAAAATACTCCAGTGCATCTTCTCTGACATTCATGGTTATCTTTTTTTGAAGCTTTTTAGCATAAGGATTCTTAACTGCTTTACTAAAATCAAATTCTTTTTCCAAAAATTCATCATCCTCATTTATTTTCTTCATAAACCCTTACTCCTTTCATAACCTTTGCGTTCATTTTCTTTCGCTTTTCGAGATGATATAATTCTGATAACTGATTCTTCTCGAATGCAATGTACAACCATAAGCACTTTTCCGGAATAACTCATCCCGAGAATACGAAACCGATCTTCTTGTACTGAATGATCCTCATCATATTCCAAAAGAGCATCCTCATCATAAAAAACTGTTCTAGCTTCTTCAAATGATACGCCATGTTTATCTTTATTTATTGTATTCTTATTTTCATCCCATTCAAAACTTATTTCATTCATACATATATTATACATATTAAATAAATATGATTCAAGAAAAAAGCGCCCACATCCCCGACCGGATATGGGCGCTTGCCTTATGATATGATTTATAACTTTAATTATTATCTCTTAAGGTTTGTAAGCTCCTCAAGAAGTGTATCTGATACTGTGATGATACGGCTGTTAGCCTGGAAACCACGCTGTGTTGTGATCATCTCTGTAAACTGAGCTGAAAGGTCTACGTTTGACATTTCCAAAACGCCTGTGCTCATGTAGCCACCGTCAGTTGTAATATCCTGAACAGTTGCCTCACCTGAGTTAAGTGTTGAAGCATAGAGGTTGTCACCCTGCTTTGAAAGACCTGATGCATTAGCAAACTCAGCTGATGCGATCTGTCCCAAAAGCTTTGTCTGTCCGTTTGAATATGATGCGTAAATCTGTCCGTTATCACTTACAGATACGCCGTTCATCTCACCAACAGCACGACCTGTGTTAAGTGAATGCATGTCACCCTTAACAGCCTTGATTGTTGCAGAACCGCTTGTGTTGTAGTTTGTAAGAGAAGAAAAGTCTACTGAAATTGTATATGCTCTCTCCCGCTCTGCTGCATTGTTGGGTGAAGCCTGGAATCCAAATGCCTCAAGTCCGGGATATCCCTGACCAAATGTAATATTTACCTTACCGTCCTTGCCATTGTCTGCAGCCTGAATTGATCCGTCATCAGCATTAAACTTAAGCTGGATCGAATGATCACCTGTTCTGAGTGAAATCTGTCCAAATGTTGATGATCCGGGTGTATTGTCAATTGAATATGTTCCGTCAAGTCCGTAAGCATCAGCCATCTCATCGCTTATTCCATATACCTTGCTAAGAAGCCCTTTGTACTTACCGTTTGATGTCTCAAGAAGGTCTGAAATATTACCCATTCTGGGAACATCTTCATAAGCCTGATTTGTCTTGTATGTAAATGATCCATCATCAGCTTTGGTGTCATACACAGGCGACTTTCCTTCGCTGGGCTCTTTGTGTGTGATTGAAAGATATCCAGATGACTCAACTGTCATCTTGTATTCTCTGTTAGGATTAAGATCCATCTCTGCAAGAAGCTTTGTAATATCTGCATCTGCTCCGGGGAATACTGTTCTAAGGAAATCAGCATTAATTGTACTCTTGGTTATTGTAGTTTCAAGCTTATCGCCAAGAAGATAATATGAAGTTCCGTATGTATTTGAACTATTGTATACATACTTAGGTGTCTCAGACTTATAATCTGTGTCCTTATAATGTGCATTCGCAAAAGGCTTATTCTCATAAGTTGTAGGTAATGTTGCAGTTGCATCAGGGAACGGCTTCTCAGCAGGCTTAGTTGAAGGATAAATAATGTCAATTCCCGGCGTTCCGCTCATATCAATAACCCTTATCTTGAGATCAGCTATATCATCACTTGTTATTCCCGGAAGATTAGTTGTTCTATCAGAAAAGTATGTACCTACCTGATCCAGAATTTTCTGTGCAAGAGCCTTTTCCTCAGCAGAATAGGTGCCATTACTATCATTTGCGATATCGCTTATTTTCTCATATGAAAGATCAAGTGCATCATTTGTACCCCAGTTAAGATTTGTCGGGATCCCCTTTGTACCATCAGCAAGACTGGTAAATGCACCTATATCATCAGCATTGAAATCCATGTTAAATGATTTATTGCCGTCTGCAGGCTCGGTTCCGGGCTGCATTATAGTAATCTGGCCATTTGAATACTCATAATTAAGAGTATTAAGTGTACCACCTGAAGCCCTAAAAGAAGCAAGTGCGTCAATAAGTGATTTATTATCTCCGTCAGCGAACTTTTCAAGCTGGCTGTAAATCTGATCTACTGTGCCTTTTGTGCTCTGAATTTCAACATTCTTATAAATTGAAAGATATCCGGCATCATCATAAGTAAACTTATATCCCGCACCAAATGTCTCATTAATTCCAAATACATCTCTAAGCATCTCAGCTGAAATGTCATTTGAAGCCTGTCCTGTAAATGTACCTGTTGAAGTAGGAACTTTATATGCTTTCTGTGTTGCGGCATTGACGAAATATTTTCTTTCGGTATTGGGATTCTTAATATTCTCATTAGTAAACTTTGTAGCATCAAAGATTACATTCTCCGCCGTCAAAAGTGAAGGAACATTCTTTACTGTGCTATTAATTGTGATCTTTCCGTCATCGCCGATTGTATATTCAGCTGTGAGATATCCGGGGTACTCTCCCTTGATAGCTTCATCTGAAAGACCGTAAGCATCATTTAAGAGGTTTGCAAGCTTATCATTCTTACTATATTCAGGCGACATAAGATCTGTAAGTTTTCCGTTTGAAGGAACCTTATCAAACTTAACATCTCCGCCTTCTTTATTGATTGTAATAACAGAAGAATCTGCTCCTGCACTAACACTATATGTAGGCTGTGTTACCTGAGGCTTGGAAGTTCTCTGCTCATTTCCGATATCACCAAATGAGATCTGGCTCATAAGGTCATACTTCTTCTCGTTGTCATTAATAGACTTTCCTGAAGAATCAAGGATATCTGTAAGCGTAAGAGCATACAGATGATTTTCCTTGGGAGCTGTGTTCTTAAGTGTAAACTTTCCTGTATAGAGATAGCCCTTATTGTCATAGAACTCAAGTGTGATAACTTTACCATCATCAGACTTTACATTTGTATCATTATCATCAATATTTCCATTGAAATATGCTGCTGTTGTTGATGCAGGTGAATATGTAAAGTTAGCGGGGCTCATGATCTGAAGGCTGGAAAGTCCGCCATTCTTATTAACAGTAATCTCACCTGTCTCTCTATCTTCCTGTGCTGCCCAGCCCTGTACAAGATATCCGTTTGACTGCATTGCAAGATTTCCCGCACCGTCAACATAGAATGAACCGTCTCTTGTATAAAGATTCTCAACACCGTTGTTAACAACGAAGAATGACTGACCTGTGATCATGATATCAAAAGGGTTATTTGTTGTCTGTGTTGTTCCCTGAGATGTGATTGCAGTATTGATAGCTCCTGATTTAGCACCAAGACCGATCTGACGTGCGTTTACACCACCCTTTGTCTCTGTAGCACCTGAAGCTGTCTGAGTAGTCTGATACATAAGATCAGAGAATGTGATTGACTGTGATTTGTAAGAAGTTGTGTTAACGTTGGCGATGTTGTTACCGATAACGTCCATTTTTGTCTGATGTGTCTTAAGTCCTGCTACACCAGAATAAAGAGATCTCATCATAAGGCAAAGTCCTCCATCATAAAAAATATAACTGTTTGATTTTGGACGGATGCGTCGTGATTTTCGTCAAAGAACTTCCTTCTGTCGGTCGGGAAGTTAAGATTTCCTGACGGCATGGCACTTCAGGCCTTTTTGCCGCTTCGGTCCAATCATACGATCACTGCACCGTCTATGTTTGTAAATACATTGTTTTTGTTTTCTGTCTGATCCATAGCTGTAACCACCATGTTATTGGGAACATTTACTATAAATGCAAGCTGGTCAACCAAAATAAGTGACTCTTTTATTCCCTTTTCACCGGCTTCAGCTTTTCCGCGGTTAAGTCTCTGCATCTGTTCCGCAGAAAGCTCAATGTTTCTGTCATTGAGTCTGTTTACTGCATGCTTAGAAAATCTAAGATTCTCCGTGCTGATATTATTATCGGCAGAGTCTTGGATTTTATTTAGTACTGATGCAAAAGAATTTTCACCGGTTGGAATATTTTGTTTATTCTTATCTGTTTTTGGCACATTCCCATGTAAATATTGGTCTTGCACCTGCCCTATGGACATAAACTGACGACCATCCATTGTCATAGCTTATACCTCCTATGCGTTTGTAGCATTTGTAGCTTTTTTGGTATATGTTCTGTGTTCGTCTCCTCTGAGATCATCGATCTTGTTGACATAATGTAAAAGTCCCGTTGAATATGCTCCTTCAGGATCAATGTAGTATCTTGTCTTCTGATCGATATTCATGTAACGCTCATAAAGAGAATCAATCTTTTCTCCATGCTCTTCAAGAGTAATCTGCTCAAGGTCGGCAGGAAGAGCCTCAATTTCATCCAAAAATCCCTGCATAGTGCTCTCAAGTTCTTCAATTCTGCCAACATACTGCTTAAGTGATGTCTCATAATCCTTATCGATAAGATCTGTTGTTTTCTTATCAAAGCCTTTATAAGTTTCATCAAGTGCCCATATACTCTCTCCATACTCACCAAGGCTGACAAGTTCAATAAGATTGGGAAGTTTATCGATTTTCTCCATGAAATCAACAGCATTTTTGTGCGCGGTAGCATACTCATCACCAATAACCTGAGTAACATCATCAACATTGTAATTAGTTCCGTTAACGTTAAGGAATGCCTTATTACCGCTATAGGTAACAAAGTCAACAACACCCTGAATCTCGGTTGTCTTTTTGGTATCCGGATTAGTCTGAGTAATAGTTACAGTCTTTCCTACCATCTCAGATGCTCTTGACAAACTCATTGCATTTGCCATGTTGTTCATCTGCTCAACCTGAGTAAAGGTAGCATACTGTGAGATATACTCAGTATTTGAAGTCGGCTCCATGGGATCCTGATACTTCATCTGGGCGACAAGGATCTTAAGAAAAGAATCCTTGTCGTATCCCTTGGCCTGTTTAGCTTTTTCTTGTTCTTTTGTATCTTTGGTTCCGCCGGTATTTTGAACTTTACCGTCTTTAACTACTGCACTAACAGAATTAACATCTGCCATATTAACCTCTTTTCCGACCGGCTTATGCACTGAAATCTACAGTGTTTCCGCTCATAGCCATCATTTGAGCCGATATTCTCTCGGCATCGTCCATTTCTGTATCAACTGCAATATCATCCGCATCAAGAAGATTTATTCTTCGAAGTCCTTTTCTTCCTTTGGAAGCCTGCTCATTATTTCCGGAGCTTCCTCCCTGCTGTTGAAGATTCTCTTCAAAAGCATGGCTTGAAACGGTAACTTCTATAGAAGTAACTTTAATGCCGTGCGCTTCGAATTTCTGCTGAAGCTGAAGCATCTGGCTCTCCACAGCTTCTTTTACGATTTCATTCTGCGCTGTAAATCTTGCAACAATACCGTCTTTACCGCTTGTAAGAAGAATATTTACATTACCGAGGCTTGCGGGATGAAGCTGAAGTTCCATCTTTGTAACATCTTCTGTCGACGAAACAGTAATCTTCTCGGTAATCTGTCTTACGATATTTTCCATCTGGGCTCTGTCGGTATATGCAAGCATCTCATCCGCTGCCTGAGTTCCGTTTATCGCATCGGTAACTCCATTCAGGAACTGATTGAATACTGTTGCTCCTTCAGAACCGTGATTATAGTTCGCTGACTGATTGTTATTCTTTGTTGTATTATTGGAATTTTCGACGGGTTTGAATTCTTCTTTGACCACATCAGCCCTGTCCGTAGAGATATCATTTTTAATTTCCTTGCCTTGTTCTTTATCGGCAGGATTCTCGATATCCTTGTCCTGTCTTAGATCGTTTATCTCAATTACAGGTTCTGATTGTGTATCAGGTTCTGCAACCTTTTCCGTCACCTGAGAAAATTCCTCATGTATTTGGCTGACAGCGTTATTAAAATCTTCCTCAGTTAAGTTAAGCTCATTCATAAGCTCACTTCTCATACTATCCGCACCCTCCATGAGGTCCTGCAATGATGTATAGAGTTCTGAGTCTGTGATAAGATTTACCGCCTCATCCTGGCCGCCCACTGCTGTAACAAGTTGAATCAAGTTGTCGGGGTTAAACAGATCTGCCGCCGTGATTCCCAATACCTGCATCGCATTTACAATATCTTCCTCAGATATATCAAGCTCTTCAGCAATTTGGGTGATCAGCTTTTTGCCTTCTTCTGCAATGGCCTCCTGCAGCTCTTTACCGGCTTCCTTGCCACTTGTTTCTTCCGTAACTACCGCGCTCTTTGTATCAACGGTTCCGGTATCCGTAGTGTCGCTTTTAACATTATTTGCAGCAACACCGGCAGTTTCCTTCTGCTCCGATACATTTGTTTTCGCCTTTTCATTTGGCACAGATACATCTTTTTGTGTTCGAGAAGTATTTATCTGTGTCAATGCGTCATTTGCCTTGTTTAAGATATTATCAAAGCTCGCCGAGCCTTTAATATCATATCCTTCAGGCATTGTTACGGCTGAAACATTTGAGGCTGCAGTGCCACCCGCCATAAAATTCATGGCTGCACTGATAGAATTTGTTGCACTGCCCATAGCGTCCTCCTTAATGTATTTAATTTGGTCATGATCCATTACATGATTAGACCATAACATTTCATACATTATATCGGCGTAATATCTTATAGCTTTATACTTTTTTCAAAAAAAATTACAAATCTGCAAAATAAATATTATCCCGTAACTTTTGTAGATTTCTGCTTAAGTGCATTAGGCTCCAAAAGTTGTGTGAGCTTAGCTGCGTTTTCCTCTTTCATCTGAGCAAGGATATCGCCTCTGTTCTCTACGCTCATCTGTGCAAGAATCTTGGAAACAAGCTCAATCTGATTCTCGTTTACCATTTCATCAAAAATCTTCGCAGCCGACTTTGCCTTCATTCCCGAATATGTCGTGGCAAAAGCCTTGATTGCAGCATCTTCACCCTCTTTGCGCTTAACTCTCTCGTAAATCTGAGCCGCGGTATCAGGATCGATCTGCTCAAAATATTTGGCATATTCTTCGGGACTAGGCGCTTTATCTCCGTAAACTATGCTGTTATAGAAATTCGCCCTCTCTTCATAAAACTCTTTTTGCTGCTCCTCAAAGGGCTCAAGTCTTGCAATTTCTGTTTCGAGCCTCTCTATAGTGGAAGCATAGCTGCTATTTTGCTCCATCTCGGACTGCAGAGCCTTCTCAAGCCTTTTAATATAAGCATTTGCTTCATCCATAGTCTGGATTCCGCCGCTTGAAGTAGAACCTTCGCCGCTATAATCACTTTGAATGGGCGAATCGGAAACCACTACATCATTTCTTGCTTCACCCGGCAAAATAGCATTGATAACGGGTATATCTCCGATAAGCGGTGCCAGTATATCGGAACCAAAATTTCCTACATTAAACTTTATAAGAAGAGCCATTATGGCAAGCCAAATAAGAACAATAAAAAAAGTTATAACGATCGTTGCAAGACCGCCCGCATCATCGCCGCTAAGTTCCGCGGACCTCTCGGCAAATTCATGCAACTTCTCTTTATCAGCTTTTCTCTGTTCTTTAAGCTTTTTTCTGTATTCTAATTTGTCAGCCTTAAGCTTTTCTTTTGCCGCCTTTTGATCATCAAAAGGTGACATCGGCATATCCAATTCAGCCATAATTACTTCTTCTCCTGTTGCCTCTGTCCGTAAGTAAAGCTGGTTCTCTGGTCGTTCTCTTTAGCTTCTTCCTGCTTTTCCTCTTCAAGATACTCTGCATAAGCTCTGTCCCTCAAGGTCTCCTGCATTTTTCTCTCCTGAATCGCTCTTGCAAGTCTGACTCTTACTTTCTCAACCTCAGCTTCATATTCCTTTATTATCCTGGACTGAGTAGCTATCATAACATCCATCTGAGCCGTCGCATACTGGTTGTCCAATATGTCCTGAAGTCTCAGACTTGCTTCATTTCTAAGCTCCTCAGCTTCGATAAGGTAATTTTCTTTTCTTTTTACATACTCATCCAAAATATCATACTGCTTATTAAGCTCAGCCTGAGCAGTGGCAAATTCCATCTTGATCTGCCCCTCGGTCTTTTGCTTGATATTAAGGATATTCTGCATTCTATAGACAAATCTTGCCATAATAAAACCGCCGATTCATCAATATCTGAACATATCGATAAGTTTCGCTCTGATCTCTTCAAAGCTGAATTTCTGATCTGTTTCCTGCAAAAGAAATTCATTAACCATATCAATCTTGGAAACTGCGTAGTCAATGTTCTTGTTCGCACCCATTCTGTAGGCTCCGATATTTATCAGATCTTCCGCATCATTGTAGGTTGCAAGAACATTTTTAAGCTTGCCCGCCGCCTTTTTGTGCTCGGGATCAGCAATAGCCGACATACATCTTGAAATACTTGCAAGTACGTCAATTGCCGGATAATGATTCTTTTGCGCAAGTTTTCTGTTGAGCACTATATGGCCATCCAGAATACCTCTCGCTGTATCCGTGATCGGTTCATTCATATCATCACCGTCAACAAGAACGGTATAAAGACCTGTTATCGAGCCCGACTTCGATTTGCCCGCTCTCTCAAGAAGTTTGGGCATCTCCGCGTATACGCTCGGCGGATATCCTCTTGAAACAGGAGGCTCACCGCTCGCAAGTCCGATCTCTCTCTGAGCCATTGAAAAACGCGTAAGCGAATCCATCATAAGAAGGACATCCTTACCTTTATCTCTGAAATACTCAGCAATAGACGTCGCAGTCTTTGCAGCCTTTAATCTTTCAAGAGCCGGTCTGTCGGAAGTGGCACAAACAACGATAGAACGTTTCATACCTTCTTCGCCCATATCTCGTTCAATAAATTCCCTGACTTCCCTTCCACGCTCTCCGATAAGTGCAATGACATTGATGTCAGCTTGTGTATTCCTTGCAAACATACCAAGGAGCGTACTTTTGCCGACACCCGATCCTGCAAAAATTCCAATTCGCTGTCCTTTGCCGACCGTCAAAAGTCCGTCGACAGCCTTAACACCAAGTGGAAGAACTTCCGAAATCGGATCTCTGGTCATAGGATCCGGCGGTTCATTTTCAACAGAATATGCAACTCCGCCTTCAAGCATCGTTCCCTGCCCGTAAGAAATTCCGTCAATCCTTCCTAGTCCGTCGAGAGTTTTGCCCAAAAGACCTTCACCGACATTTACTCTAAGGGGTGAATCCGTATTCTCGACAATACTTCCGTTTCCGATGCCGCTGACATTCTCATACGGCATAAGCTGAACATGATTATCCTTAAAGCCCACAACTTCAGCCATGGCAGGTTTGGAATCAATGTTTATCGCAGATTCATTGTCTTTTTTCTTAGGGTAAATAAGGCAGATATCACCGAGCTTCGCATCGGGTCCCGCCGATTCGATAGTAAGTCCGATAACATTGACAACTTTGCCCCTCATACGATAAAAAGGGGCATTTTCCATTTTTTTGTATTTAGATAGATCAATAGAAGATGTGAGCATATTTATAACCTACTCTTTATCTTTTCTTCCTGTCAAAAGAAAGAAGTTTGAGTTTTCGTGTAAGCTCTGAGAGCTCTACTCCGAGACTGCAGTCAAAAACCCCGCTGTCCGATTCGATCATGCATTCATTCTCTTTAAGAAGCGGATCTTCGATAATTTCCATAGTAGTGCTCGGAGATGAAATACATGCATCCAAGGATTCTTTTTCTTCCATGACATCATCATAGTCATCGGGAGAAATGTGCACAATCAGGTCTTTTCCGGGCTCAATCCTTGAAAGGGTATTTTTTAACAGATGAAGTATAATTCCCTTGTCGCCTCGCATATCTACGCCAAATACATGCTCATAGATCTGTGTGAGAACGTCCACCATCTCGGGTTCAAGTTCATCAACTATCTGCTGATACTCTTTTTCCAGTTCTTCCTGTTTCTGAAGAGTTTCCTGTTTTATCTGCTCAACGGCAGCAAGTCCTTCCTGGTAACCGGTATCGTACCCCTGTTGTCTTCCCTGCTCCATAGCCTGACTTCTGATATTTTCAGCCTGTTGCTGCGCATCATTTATTATCATGTCAGCCTGTTCCTGAGCCTGTTGCAACTTAAGGTCTATCTCGGCCTGCATGGCTTCCATATCAAACTGAGGATCAGGAAAAGATCCCAACATATTCTGATCCTGAGTGAGCTGATCGATAGGTTCCAGCCCTATTCCCGGAACAAAATCATCAATACCGTCTCCCTCTTCGTAGCCCTCTTCCTGCATCATTCTGGTTCTTTGACGCCTTAGTTCTCTTTCCTGAAATGCTTCAATTTTCCTGTTGGAAAGATCGTTATTATCAATTATTCTTGCATCGCCCTGATCAAAACTCACAAAGCCGGCTTTAAAAAGATTAGACAATTAGCTCATCACCTCCGCCTCTGGAGATAACAATTTCACCGGAATCCTCGAGCTTTCTGATGACATTAACGATTTTCTGCTGTGCCTCTTCAACATCCTTCATACGCACAGGTCCCATGAAATCCATATCTTCTTTTATCATCGCAGCAAGACGCTTTGAAAGGTTGTTGAAAATAGCATTCTGAACCTGCTCGGTAGCACCTTTACATGCAAGAGCAAGATCACTGTTTTCAACCTCACGCAACACTCTCTGAATAGATCTGTCGTCCAAAAGAAGGACATCCTCGAATACGAACATCTTCTTTCTGATCTCGTCCGCAAGCTCGGGCTCCTCGATCTCGAGAGTTTCCATAATATGCTTTTCTGTAGCTCTGTCTACCGTATTCAGGATATCTACAACAGCATCTACGCCGCCGATGATCGTGTAATCCTGATTTACAAGAGAAGAAAGCTTTGATTCAAGCACTTTTTCTACTTCCTTTATAGTATCCGGACTTGTTCTGTCCATGGATGCAATACGCTTTGCAACATCAGCCTGTCTGTCAGGCGGAAGAGCCGACAAGATCATCGCGCTCTGGGACGGTGACATATAAGACAAAATAAGGGCAATTGTCTGTGGATGTTCGTCCTGAATGAAAGTAAGTATCTGAGAAGGTTCTGTCTTTCTAATGAACTCAAAGGGCTTAACCTGAAGAGAAGCCGTAAGTTTACTGATGACATCGAGAGCCTTGTCTTCACCAAGGGCTTTCTCAAGAAGCTCTTTGGCATAATTGATACCGCCTTCCGCGATATACTGCTGAGCAAGACATACTCCGTAGAACTCTTCAAGGATTGCTTCCTTGATCTGAGAAGTGACACTTCGTGTGTTGGCGATCTCAAGAGTAAGTTCCTCGATCTCTTCCTCTTTCAGATGTTTGAATATAGCGGACGATTTCTCAGGTCCAAGTGCAATAAGGAGAATCGCCGCTTTTTGTGTGCCGGTAAAATCCGCCAGTAAAGGATTTGAGCCGCCTAGTTCCATAATAATTCACCCCATAAAAAATCAAGCATAATCTTCGTTTAGCCAGTTTCTCAAAAGCGTTGCTGCCGCTTCCGGATTTTCATCAACAAACTTCTCGATAAGTCTCTTGGTCTCAGATCCCGTATCCATCTCGATATCTTCGAGCAGTTCTTCGGGCTGTGACTCAAGTAAAGATTCAACAGACAAAGGTTCGGGTTCTTCCACTTCCTCTGTCTTCTTTGTAGTCCACATGCTCCTGATAATGATAAATGCAAGAAGTCCCAGGATCACAAGAATCAAAAGAATCTGAAGAATATCTGTAAGCGTTACAGCCGATCCCGTCTTATCAAAGAACATATACTCGGTATATGCCGCCATTGCAACATTCTCCGCTGTGATACCCGTTGCTTTGGAAACACCGTTTAGCATATCTTCCGGAACATCCATCGGAATAGGCTCTTTATTCTGTGCCTTAAATTCTTCCCACGTAAGATTATTATTGTCCGCACTGTTGTAATCATCTTCGTTCATAACAACGTAATTTATCGCAGTTACATATATCGAAGATTTATCATAGTCGATCGCACCCGGCTGACTTGTAGTCGTGGTTATCTTCTCGTTCGGAAGATAATCTCTTGATTCCTCGTTGATATTGGAACTTGAATTATTGTTATCCTGTGTTACATATGTAGTCTCGTCATCGGCATTTGTATCCGTTCCCGGAATTCCGCTGATGCCGTTTACATTTTCTGCAGTATAGATATCTTCATGACTGAGCACACCCTGTGTCTGATCTTCCGCCGGAGTATAGTCATGCTGAACCGTCTCCTCATGCGAAAAATCCATAACAAGATTGCTTGCAACCTCAATATCATCGTATAACTTTGTTCCGAGAAGCACTTTCTTTACTTCGTTCTTTACAAGCTGCTCGGCTTTTGCCTTAAGTGTGAGCTGAGTACTTGCAAGTCCCGAAACCGTCGCATCCTCATCGCCCGCAAAAAGCATATTGCCTGCATTATCAAGAATTACAATATTCTCGGTATTAGAATTGCCTATAGCCTTAGCTACGGCTCTTGCAAGAAATGAAGCATTGTCTTCCGAAAACTCCGCTCCTTCTGCAAGTTCCAGCACGATACTGGCAGATGCTTCCTCTTTGTTTCCTATAAGTGTTCCGTCGTCATCCGGAATATGAAGCTTAACATGAGCAACATCAATAGCAGTGAAATTCTGAATAAAATCGGATTCCAACTGTTTCTCCAGATATACAACATACTTCTTTTGCTTGTCTGATTCCGTCGTAGAAAAACTTCCGTTTGTTACGTTGTCGATACTGTATGCATATGACTGTATATCATTAGCACCTAAAAGAAGATTGGCATTAGCCTGATCTTTTTTGAGAACCTTAAAATTCAGACCGTCATCCGACATCTTGTAATTGACGGCGTTTGAGTCCAAAAGTTCCTTGATCTCCGATGCCTCTTTTGTAGAATTGGCTGTAGCCAAAAGAACATACTGAGGCTGATTTAAAGCAGATAACAAGATAATAAGTGTCAGAAGAACTACTGTCCCCGCTCCAACAACCAGCGTTTTCTGCTTAGCTGTAAACTTGTTCCACCAATCGAGAATTTTCTGCCACAGCGCTTTAAATCTGTCAGCCATTTATTCTCCCTCCCAAAAAAAACTAAAAAAATGAAATTTTTAAATCTGCATCTGAGTAAGCTCTCTGTATGCAGCAAGCGCCTTGTCGCGTACAGCAATGGTATACTGAAGTGCAGTCTGCGCCTTCTGAAGCGCAATTGTAAGATCATGCGTATTATCAGTCTTGCCGAGAGCCCATTTTATCTCCTCGTTCTCAGCATCAGAAAGATATGCATTTGTCGTATTTATATTCTGCACAGCCTGATCAAAGATTGAAGAAAAAGAATCATTAGCATCTCCGTTGTTCCCCAAAACATTGTAGACTCTGCTGTTAGTCTTCTCCGCATTCCTGATTGCCTGTGAAGTTACATTTCTAAGTTGTGAAATATCAAGTGAAGCCATTAAATACGCCCTCCGAATAATCAGATCTTAAAAAAGCCAAAATCAGCCGTTTCCTATCTCAAGGCCCTTCATCGCCATACTCTTGCTCGCATTAAATGCAGTTGCATTTGCTTCATAAGATCTGCTTGCATCTATAAGATTAGTCATCTCTGTGACCGTGTTGACATTTGGATAAGTAACATATCCGTTTTCATCCGCATCGGGATGTGAAGGATCGTAAACAATATTCATCTGTGTCCAAGTGTCATCCTGTACCTTTGTGATCTTGACACCGCGGCCCGAATAATGATCAAGCTTCTCGTTTAAGATCCTTGAAAAAGGAGTCTGTGTGCCTTTCTCGGCAAAAGTAACTACCTTTCTGACATAAGGAGTTCCATCCTCCGTTCTTGTTGTATTTGCATTTGCAATGTTCTCGGAAATAATATCCATTCTGAATCTCTGAGCTGTCATTCCCGATGAGTTGATGTTGAAAGAATCGAAAATACTCATAACAACTACCTCCCTAAAAAATAAAAACTACTGTATGAATGATTACGAAGACTTTGTGACAGCAAGAAGATTCTTGAACTCAGAATTAAGTCCTGCCATCAGTCCCTGATATTTAAGCTGATTAGCTGCAAGGGTAACATTCTCAGTATCTATATCAACATTATTTTTGTCGGTCCTGTAAGAAAAATTCGAGTAATCGTTGACAACTCTTGCTTTTAGATGCTTATCCTTTAAATCCGAAACTTTCTGGTCCATCGTTCTGTATCTTGAGTTTCCGAGCGCTCTTTCAAGCTCGTCCTCAAAATTCAGATCCTGTCTCTTGTACCCCGGAGTGTCTACATTCGCTATGTTGTTTGCAATAATCTCATTTCTTGTCCAAGACGCGTCAGAAGCCTTATCCAAGACATTGATATAATCAAAAACATTGCTGTTGATCATCCTTTTTCCTCCTCTTTAGATCATAAAGATGGGTACACTTTATGTATCATACTTATATTTATAATAGAATTTTTTTAGCTAAAATACAAGTAAAATATACTTTATGTTGTACCTAATTTTCAAATAAACTACTAAATGAAGTGCAAAAACTTATTTTAAACACAACTTAATTAAACGAATAAATTAACATTAATATTAAACAAACGTTTTTATATATTATTTTTAACTATTTTATATAGCTTGCACAAAATAGAAGAAGGAATTTACCTTATCGATAAATCCCTTCATCATATGCACCGATCCGTGTAAAACTATATTTTTCCAAATTGTATCTGAAAGTTACATTTCCTGTCTCAATTTCTTTATCTCACTGAAGACAACATCGTTAATAACTTTTATATATGTTCCCTTCATTCCCGAAGATCTTGATTCGATTACTCCCGCGCTCTCAAACTTTCTGAGTGCATTTACGATAACGCTTCTTGTTATTCCTACTCTGTCTGCAATCTTACTTGCAACAAGTACGCCTTCCATTCCGTCAAGCTCATCAAAAATATGAATAATAGCCTGCATCTCGGAAAATGATAATGTTCCGATTGCCGATTTAACAACCGCAAGTTTCCTGCTCTCTTCCGCATTTTCTTCGTTTACGGCACGCAGCATCTCAAGACCTACAACGGTTGTACCGTACTCACACAGGATAATATCATCAATATCATAGGGTTTATCGGTCTTATAGATAAAAAGAGTACCAAGTCTCTCACCGGCGATCTCTATCGGAGTTATTATCGCCTGAAACTTACTGCTGTCAATGCCTTCAAATCCCAAAGTCTCAAGATTGACATTTTCTTTGGTGGAAAGAATAGTCAAAAGCCTCTCATTCAACATAGGATCAATAAAAGATCCAACATTGTCTACAAGAAGCCCGCTAAGTGACTCAACACTTGCGCTCTCGCCAATTCCGAGCACCTTGCCTTTCTTACTTATTACAAACATATTTGATGAGAGAATATCGCATAAAACTCTGCAGATATCATTAAAGACAACTTTTCCCAGATTGCTGTTGTGAAGCAGTTTGCCAATCTTCCGAGTTTTATCCAGTAGCTGAACACTACTCATAAGAATCTCCTTCTATGCAAAAAAAGAATTGTTTTCATGGTGTCATTAAAATATTAGCATAAAAATATAGGCGCTTCAAACAATAAAGCGCCTACAATTATGAAAAAAATCTAAATTTTACTAAATATTCAATCAACTCAATTTTTCTTCTCGAGTTCATCCTTGTTGCATACAAAACCACATTCGGTATTTGTGCATGCAATCTTGCTGCTTTTCGCAACCATAAGGCTTCCGCACTTAGGACACTTGGATGCAACAGGTCTTGCCCATGACATAAAATCACATTCCGGATTGTCTATACATCCGTAGAAGATACGACCTTTTCTGGTACGTTTCATTACAATATCCTTACCGCACTTAGGACATTCAACACCAATCTTCTCGTAGTAAGGCTTGGTATTCTTGCACTCGGGGAATCCGGGACATGCAAGGAACTTACCATGTGGTCCGTACTTGATAACAAGATTTCTTCCGCAAACTTCGCAGATCTCATCTGTAACCTCATCCTGAACCTGTATCTTCTCCATCTCCTTCTCTGCATCGGCAACAGCCTTGTCGAGATCCGGATAGAAATTCCTAATAACAGTCTTCCACTTAACTTCTCCGTCAGCGATACCGTCAAGGAGCGACTCCATGTTTGAAGTAAAGTTGACATCGACAATCTGAGGAAAAGCATCATTCATCATCTTATTTACAGCCTGACCAAGCTCTGTAATATAAAGACTCTTATTTTCCTTTGTTATATAGTGTCTTGCAATAATCGTAGAGATTGTAGGAGCGTAAGTACTGGGTCTTCCGATTCCGAGTGCCTCAAGATCATGAACAAGAGAAGCTTCCGTATAATGAGGAGCCGGCTGTGTAAAATGCTGATCCTCTTTAAATGACTCAAATGTGAGCTTTGAATCTACACCGAGATTTGAAGAAATAACATTCTTTTCAACCTGATCGTCTTCGTCGGTATAAACATTAAGGAAACCGTCAAATACAGTCTTTGACGCAGCCATTGTAAATCTGTGCTCACCTGCATCAATCTTAACGGATGTAGTCTCATATTTTGCGGCAGCCATTCTGCTCGCCATGAACCTTCTCCATATAAGCTGATAAAGTCTGAACTGATCTTTTGAAAGATATTCCTTAACAGTAACGGGATGTCTGTCTATGTATGAAGGTCTGATTGCTTCATGAGCATCCTGAATCTTAACATCCTGCTTCTTTACACCTGCATTTGAAGCAAGATATTCATCGCCGAAATTCTCTGAAATATATTTATTTGCCGAAGCAACAGCTTCATCCGAAACACGGGTGGAATCCGTTCTTAAGTATGTTATAAGACCTACGGTTCCCTCTTTGCCAAGGTCAATTCCTTCATAGAGCTGCTGTGCGACACGCATTGTTTTCTGTGTTGAGAAATTAAGTGCCTTTGAAGCTTCCTGCTGAAGAGTTGAAGTTGTAAACGGAAGAGGTGCTTTCTTTGTTCTCTCACCTTTCTTTATGTCCGTAACCTTGAACTCTTTGCCCTCAAGAGATGCACAGATTGCATCAAGCTCTGCCTTACTCTCTATTTCTTTTTTCTCAGAGGTTGTTCCGTAGTAATGAGCTACGATAGGCTTTCTCTCGCCTGCAACCTTAAGATCAACATCAAGTGTCCAGTATTCCTTGGGAATAAATGAATCAATCTCTTCTTCCCTGTCAGCGATGATCCTGAGCGCTACAGACTGAACTCGTCCGGCACTAAGCCCCCTCTTGATCTTGGACCAGAGAAGTGGTGAAATGCTGTAACCAACCATTCTGTCAAGAACTCTTCTCGCCTGCTGTGCATCAACGAGATTCATATCAATGTCTCTTGGATGCTTCATTGCTTCCTTAACGGCATTCTTTGTGATCTCATTGAAAGTAACTCTCTGTATCTTAACATCAGATTCATTTAATTTAAGAGCCGAGATAAGGTGCCATGAAATAGCTTCCCCCTCTCGGTCAGGGTCGGTTGCGAGATATACGCATTTAGCCTTCTTGACCTGCTTCCTGAGCGTCGCAAGAACATCTCCTTTTCCCCTGATTGTTATATACTTGGGCTCGAAGTCATTATTAATATCAACCCCCATCTGGCTTCGAGGAAGATCCCTGACATGGCCGTTGCTTGCTGCAACCTCATATCCGGATCCCAAAAACTTCTTTATTGCCTTAACTTTTGTGGGTGACTCAACGATAAGAAGCGAATTTTTCTTATCCGCTGTACGCTTGCTACCTGCCATTGTTTAAATTATGCCCCTTCATATATATTAATTTTATGTTATGATCGTTTTGCTTAAAACTCACGTTCTTATTAATATACATTTTTAAAGTTTTCGTCAACCCCTTTAATCAATCATTATCAATTTGCAGCCACTTTCACCTGTTTTGAAAGATGGTGAATTGCCTTTTCTTCGTACATTCTGCTATCTACAAACGACATAAAGTCTTTATCATGCATATCCATCTCTTTGCTGTATACAGCGATACCTGCGCTTACAGAAAGATCAAGTTTGCCCTTGTTGCTCCACTCAAAATCTTCAACAAGTTTTTTAACCTTCATGATTTTCTTGTCAATCTCCGCCTCATCGGTTATATGAGTTATGATGCAGAACTCATCTCCGCCATACCTTCCGACAACATCCTTCTTGTCAAAAGTATCGAGCAGAATTGCCGCAATACCTTCAAGAACTTCATCACCGACTTTATGCCCGAAGTTATCATTGATCTGTTTGAAATAATCAATATCAACCATGATTGCACAGAAAGGATTCGTTTCACTCTCCACGATAGCTCTTCTAAGAGCTGCATCTATTCCTCTTCTGTTCACTGTACCTGTAAGATAATCCATATGTATGTCTCTTCTCTGCACATAGATAAAAAGAACCATGAACGCAAATACAGAAGACGCATAAGCAAAGTTGATATATGGAATAAAGTACTGAAGTATTTCTCCCGTTACAACAATGATCGGAAGAGCCTGAATAGGAGCCACGTACCATTTATGAATATGGTTCTTATATACTGTTATAAATGCAAATATTATCGCACATGATAAAATCTGTACCAAAAGTCTCAACATATACAGGCTCCCTCTCTCATATCCATTTTTAAAAGATGTATAGAACCAACCCTTTGACAGAAAAGCATCAAGTGAAACTAATATGCAATTGAATATCGCGTAGATCATTATGGGGTTAATATATGCAGTCCTGCCTTCCTTGTCCTCTGAAGTCACAAAACTGTCGATATATTTAATTGCAAATAGGAAACTGAACGGATCCAAAGCATATATCAGGTAATTTGAAAGCTTTGAAAGGAACATGTAGTTTCCGTCTGACAGACTTACAATGTCTCTCACGGCGGAACCCCCGACCAAAACGGCCATTATCCCGATCAATCTGATATACGCTACACTGGAATGCGACTTTCTGCCCCTCTCCTGGAAGAACAGTAACATAAGAGACAGAAACAATGTGTAGACATTAATTACCAAATCCCCTAAGAACGCCATATCCATAGCTAATCCCCCTATAAGTTTAAGAAAACGTTGCCTATGTGTTGCCAATATTTCCTAAACGAAAACCCTTATACATTTTTACTACGGAGGTTTGTTTTTTTCAAGACGCCCTAGTCATAATAACCAAAAATTAGTATCGGATTTGCGAGTATTGGTGCAGTTTTATGCATATTTTATAAAAATTTTCTAAACAATATCACTAGATATTATAAAATCAATACAATTTTAGCCCTGATGTGATATTGTATTGTCTATATTTTCAGAAAGCCAGTCAATCCACTCATCAAAGCCCTCTCCGGTCTTTGCACATATAGGAATTATCTTGGTTTTGGGATTTCTTAATAATATGTTTTCTTTGCATTTTTCGAGGTCAAAATCAAAATATGGCATCACATCGATTTTATTAATAAGAACCACATCACATATAGAAAACATGAGGGGATACTTAAGAGGCTTGTCATCTCCTTCAGGAACAGAGAGGATCATCGCATTCTTGGTACTTCCCGTATCAAATTCTGCGGGGCATACAAGGTTTCCGACATTCTCAAGAACAGCAAAATCAACGTCCTCAACACCAAGAGCCTTCACTCCCTGCCTTGTCATGTCAGCATCGAGGTGACACATACCTCCTGTATGAAGCTGAATAGCCTTAACGCCTGTATCCGCAATCTTAAGTGCATCTACATCCGAGTCGATATCGGCTTCCATAACGCCTATACGATATTTATCCTTAAGTTTACTTATAGTCTGGGCAAGAGTTGTTGTTTTTCCCGCTCCTGGCGAAGACATAAGATTCAAAAGAAAAGTCTTACTCTCCTTAAGCTCCTCTCTGAGCTTGTTTGCATCCTCGTCATTGCTCTCAAAAATACTTCTTTTCAGATCGATAATCCTTACATTCGCCATATGTAACACCTCCAAATTTTATAAAAATTTTATAAATTAATTAGTGATTAATCCTCATAAACTTTTTATGAATTGAAAAGATCTGCTTTTCTGCGGATCATCTCATCAATCTGAGACATATAAAGCTTAACATCTTTAACATTGTCACATCTCTCAATCCTGCCGTCATAACCATATACACGTTTTGTAACAGTTCCCGCACCAAGAGCAACAATAGACTGAACTTCTTCATTAATAAGAATATTGTAAATTCCGGCTTTACCGGGGCGCGCATAACCTGTATTTTCATAGTTACCGCTTATATTCTTCTGTCTGTAAAGATAATACGGTGTAAGCCCCATGGAAAGAGCTCCTTCCGAAGCAATTCTCATCATCTCTTCCGTATTATTTATAGATGAAAAGATATCGCCCTTAAACTCACCCTTCTGCTCTTTGAGCTTTAAGACCTCGGCAAGCTTCGATCCTCTCTTTATCGCAAGAGAATGCACCGTAAGATCGTCGGGATCAAGCTTTTTTATCTCAGACATTGTATATCTGACATCATCCGCAGTCTCATTGGGAAGTCCCAGAATTATATCCATATTGATGTTATCAAAGCCCTCTTCCCTTGCCATATTGTAGGCATCGACAAGCTGGCTCACAGTATGGCGTCTTCCGATAAGTTCAAGCGTTTTATCTCTCATGGTCTGAGGATTAACAGAAATTCTCGTAACCCCCATCTTCTTCATGGAAACAAGTTTTTCTCTCGTGATCGAATCAGGTCGTCCCGACTCAACCGTAAGCTCTTTTACATTGGAGACATCGAGTTTGTCGTAGACATAGCCAAGAAGCCTTTCTATCTGATCGGGAAGAAGCGTCGTAGGTGTACCACCGCCAACATAGATGGTATCCAGTGTCTTACCTTTAAAATTCTCAGCCACATAATCAATCTCTTTCATGATGCATGCGAGATAATCGTCGACAATACCCGCATACGAACATATAGGATAAGAAGTAAACGAACAATAAAGGCACGTTGTCGGACAAAACGGAATGCCTATATAAAGGCTGTATCCGTTGTCATAATCTATATTCTTTAAAATCTCTTTTTCTCTGTGTGCGATTGAAAGACTGAGTGCGATCTTTTCATCACTCGTATAATAATTGTCTTTCATGTACTTAAAAATATCCTCATCGTTCATGTTCTGTTCGATGAGATTCATAACTATTCTCGTAGGCCGTATTCCGGTAAGATTGCCCCACGGAAGCTCTCTTTTTGTTTCAAGGTTAAGAAGCCTGTATATATTCTTTTTCAGATCGTTTTTGGATACAGAAACATCAATATTGTATATCTTATCTTCTTCATTCGCCTCATATGTTCCATCAGCCGAAGCAATAACCTTTACATCTTCCGAAGGAAAAAAAGCCTTAAAAAGCGAATGAATATCATAACCGTATTTATCTTCCGAAGTAATTATCTTGATCATAAAAACACCTTGTCAAAAAAGAAAGAATGCAAAACGCATTCTTCCATAAATAACTTTACCTTAACTACTATAAACATGCACACTGCATATATAAGAAGAATCCCCTTATGCGTAAGGATTGTACTCTTTTTCATGTCCTATAGTCGTTATATCACCGTGCCCCGGATAAACAATCGTTTCATCCGAAAGAGCGAATAGTTTCTCTCTTATAGACCTTACAAGCTCACTCGTAGAACTTGTAGGAAAATCAGTTCTTCCGACCGATTCCTCAAAAAGCGTATCACCGCTCATAAGTACATTATCATCTTCAAAATAATAGCAACATCCACCGGATGTATGACCGGGAGTTGCGATAAGCTTGCAGGACAATCCCGCAGCTTCGATAATATCGCCGTCTTTATATGTAATGTCAGGCTTAATACCAAAATTTGTACCAAAAGAAACAGACAGGTTGAGATGAGGATCGCTGCATATAGCAGCTTCCTTCTCATAACAACCGACCTTAGCTCCCGAAAGCTCCTTGAGCTCCGGGATTCCCATAATATGATCGAAATGTCCGTGAGTCAACAGGATAAGATCAACGACGAGATTATTTTTTGAAAGCTCATCAAATATTCTTTTACCCGCATCCGCAGGATCAAAAACAATAACATGTTTCTTGCCGTTTTCGTCGATTTTATCCGCATCAAAAACGAAATAGCAGTTTGTTGCCACCATTCCCAGCGTCAAAACTCCGACTTGTATGTTGTGCTTACTCATCAGCCCGTTGTCCTTTCGATGTCGATCACGCTTTCGATCATTCTTATCTTATCTACAATGCCCCTAAGCTGGCCTCTTGAAGAAACCTTGAAGGACATTTCCATAGTCGCAAGCCCCTGTTTGCTGGTTCTTGTGTTCATTGAAATAATATCAATATCTTTTTCCGTAAGAGCTCTTGATATATCGGCCAAAAGCCCGTTTCTGTTATTCGCAAATATCTTGATCGTCGCAACATATTTGCCGCCGCTGTGAGAATCGGACTGCCATCTGGCTTCGATAAGCCTTGTCTTGTCCTCTTCCTGCATCTTTATAACATTGACGCAGTCTCTTCTGTGAATCGAAACTCCTCGTCCTCTTGTGACAAAACCGCATATTTCATCACCGGGAACAGGATTACAGCACTTGGAGAATCTTACTGCGACATCATGAACACCCTTAACAATGATGGCATTGTCAGAGCTTGAAACCTGCGGTGTGATATTTGACTCGGCAACAGCAGCAAGAACCTCTTCATCGGTCATATTGCGCTTGTGCTCTTTTTCACCAAGCTCAAGCATCTTGTTGATGATCTGGCCTTCCTTGAGTCCGCCGTGTCCGACAGCCGCAAGTACCGCATTCCAGTCATGGAATCCGTATTTTGTGATTACAATATTTTGAAACTCTGGCTTAGTGATAGAGAAAAGATCTATACCTTTACTCTTACAATACTCAATAAGAAGATCTCTACCCTTAGCTATGTTTTCTTCTTTCAGTTCATTTCTGAACCACTGATTTATCTTATTCTTGGTTGAAGTAGCCTTTGCGATCGAGAGCCAGTCTCTGCTGGGCCCTCTTGAATTCTGGCTGGTAATGACCTCAACTCTGTCACCGTTTTGAATCTTATAGTCAATTGGCACAAGTTTTCCGTTGACTTTGGCACCTATCATCTTGTTGCCGACAGCCGAATGTACGCTGTATGCAAAGTCAATAGGTGTGGAACCTGCCGGAAGATTCTTAACTTCTCCCGTAGGTGTAAAGCAATAAACATCCTCTGAAAAGAGATTAAGATCGCTCTTAAGCAGATTCATAAACTCCTGGTTATCAGACATGTCCTGTTGCCATTCCAGGATCTGACGAAGCCATGTGAGCTTTTCCTCTTCACCGTTCTCGGCTTTTTTACCATCCGATGCTTCTTTGTACTTCCAGTGTGCAGCGATACCGTATTCAGCAGCTCTGTGCATATCATAAGTTCTTATCTGGATCTCAAAGGGCTGTCCCGTCTGACCGATAAGCGTCGTATGAAGTGACTGATACATATTGGGCTTAGGCATGGCAATATAATCTTTAAACCTGCCCGGAATAGGCTTGTACATCTCATGAATAACACCGAGTGCAGCATAGCAATCTTTTACCGTTCCGACAATAATTCTTATGGCAAAAAGATCGTATATCTGATCCAGGGTCTTATTCTGATTGCGCATCTTCTTATAAATACTGAAGAAATGCTTTACTCTTCCGTTTACGTCTCCGTTTATTCCGGCATCCGCGATGGCACTTCTGACTTTCTCACAGATATCCTCGACATACTTTTCTCTCTCGTTCTTTCTGACAGCAACCTTTTCAACAAGATCGTAGTAAATGTCGGGCTTAAGATATTTAAGCGAAAGATCGTCAAGTTCAACCTTGATACGGCTGATACCTAGTCTTCCGGCAATAGGTGAATAAATATCAAGAGTTTCCTGCGCGATCCTCGACTGCTTCTCGGGAGGCATATGTTCAAGCGTACGCATATTGTGAAGTCTGTCTGCGAGCTTGATCAAAATTACTCTGATATCCTTTGCCATGGCAAGGAACATCTTACGCAGGTTCTGAGCCTGCATATCAATCTGCTCCTGAGTCTTGTTGACCATATCATTATTGGTATGGAGCTGCAAAGCAGCGAGCTTTGTAACACCGTCAACCAAAAGGGCAACATCGGCACCGAAACTCTCTTCTATCTGTTCTTTTGTAAGGATCGTATCTTCAACAACATCATGCAATAAGCCGGCGGCAATGGTCTCTTTGTCCATTTCCAGATCAGCCAGTATTATTGCAACACAAAGAGGGTGAATTATATAAGGTTCACCCGATTTTCTAAGCTGCTCCTTATGCGCTTCAGCCGCTTCCTGATACGCCTTCTCAATCAGTGTAATGTCGTCGGACGGGTGATATTTCCTTACCCTCGCAATCAGTCCGTCGTACAGTTTGTCAGGCGATTGGAATTCTTCAATGGCTTCAATTTTTCCATCATCGAAGTCCTGTGGCATGCAAATTACTTCCCTTCGTAACTTATTGCAGAATCAAGTCTGTACTTACTAAGCCTCTCTCTACCCTTTAATCCTTTAAGTTCCATAAGAACAAGGATGCCGGCAACTTCGCCGCCAAGCTTCTCAACAAGCTTGATCATAGCTTCAATTGTTCCGCCTGTAGCCATAAGATCGTCTACCAAAAGCACCTTCTGTCCGGGCTTGATAGAATCCTTGTGAAGCTCAAGTACTGCCTTACCGTACTCAAGATCATACTCAACTTCGATAGTCTCGCAAGGAAGTTTTCCTTTCTTACGAACAGGAACAAGTCCCTTTCCTCTTGCATATGCAATAGGTGCACTGAAGATGAAACCTCTTGACTCAGCTCCCAAAACGACGTCAAAATCAAGGTCCTTAACAAGATTACTCATCTCATCGATTGCGAGTTTAAATCCGTCAGGATCCTGCAATACAGATGTGATATCTCTAAACATGATACCTTCTTCAGGAAAATTAGGAATGGTTCTGACATAATCTTTTAATTCTTTCATACGAAAAAGTCCTCTCTGAACAATGCACAAATCGTGTGTTCACACAAAAAATAATTTTTCAACATAAAATTATAACACAAAATGCGGCTTTCCGCGAATAATGTTTATACTCGGCAGGCTGTTTGCAGTGGATGGGGGCTCCCGAAGGTCAGGAAGATATTTATTTAAACTGTGACTTCGCTTGTTTTCATGGGGGTCCGGGAATGTTACAAAAATTCTTTCGGCTCAAAACTCCGGATGTCTTCTGCGAAGACATCCGTCAAACAGTGAGCCTCAGGGCAGAATTTTTGTAACATTTCCGGAGCCCTCATGAAAACTAAGCTCTGTCACAATGTTTAAATAAATATCTTCCTGACCTTCGGGAGCTCTATAACCACCGCAAAAAGCACTGCATGATAAGTATTTTTGCCTTGCAAAAAGAGATTAACGAATGTATAATCTCTTTTGTGTGAATTTTATGAAAGTCACATGTGCTGGAATAGCGCAGTTGGTAGCGCAACTGATTCGTAATCAGTAGGTCGAGGGTTCAAGTCCCTTTTCCAGCTCTAAAAAACAGCAATCATCCATTTTCAAGATGATTGCTGTTTTTTATGTATTTATATTTTCTATCAACTGTATATTTGCAGACTTAATTTTTTTCGCGTATAAAAATTATAATATTCGGCTCATTCACTGTTCATAGTGTAGCTCTCTTGGCTCGCCGTCAACTGTATAGTGTAATATTTTGTTCTCTGTGTCCATTGATACAAAATCACCGCCGCGAAGTTCAGCGTATCTTTCGTCATTTGCCGAGAAATCGACATCGGTGTTCTTGTGTTCGTAATAAAACATAACAGGGCGCATTGTATCGCCAAAATCTGGCTCTCTCTCAGCTTCCGTCATCATAAAGTAATCAAGATCGTGTACTCCTTCAATGGAAAGTCCCCATGTCGGATCGATAAAATAGCCGACTCCGTCAATGGTAACATATGTCCATGCATGTCCGTTATCGCCCGTTCCGCCTTCATACTTCACAGCTTCAACTCCGCACTGAAGCAGCAAAAAGTTATACACCGAGCTAAGATCGTCACAAATACCTTTTTTATCCATGAATGTCCTGTATGTTCCGTATGTTCCCTTAGGCACATCGTTGATTTTTCCGGATTGATTATTACTATATTCATCCCAGTCATATGTATAATTCTTGACCATATATTCATAAAGAGCGACACATTTCTCGAAATCGGTATAATCTTCGCGAACATTCTCTTTTATAATATCAGCGACCAGCTTTTCAAACTCCTCTTGTTTCTGCTTGAATTCTTCTTTGGGAATATCATATATGATTTTTCCGACTCCATCCGAATATCCGTCAAGGAAATCAACACCCAAAGCAAATCTCGCAACCGGGAAATACTCATCAAGCGGGCCACCGCTAAAACACCATTCATAAGTCTCGCGACTCGCAGCCTTAAAAGTATCTTCACCCGCTTCAAGAGCATTGCATAAATTTGTGAATGTCTCCCACTCGTCCGGGCTATAAGCATCATAGAGCTTCTTTGGATATACATGCGGATTAAACGTAAAATTATACTCTTCCGGCGTTTCCTCTGTCGAAGCTTCCGTAGCCGCGTTGGCCGCCGTACTTTCTTCTATAACAGCCAGGTCATCAACACTCTCGTCAAGATTAGCCTGCTCTCCCGGAGCAATACTCGTACAAGCTGTCAAAAAAGCACAACACAACGCGGTTGCAAAAATCGTTCTCTTTTTCATCAAACTTCAAAACTCCTCTTTTCTCAATTATTTCTGTCCATTCCCCCTCACGAATACTGTCAAACAGTTATTATCCTATAATATTACAAATATCTGAAAAAAATGTGTCCTTTAATTTATAATATAGTACAGCTTTGAAGTATCACATCTGTCTGGCAAAGGATTCCAATCATCTTTATCCATTTCGATGTACCATTTTCCATCCCTCTTATCATATTCCATCCAGCCATAGTCGCCATAGTCGCCCGATATAGGCTCATACCAATATTGATACTGTCTATAATCTTCATTGTACCAGATATAGTAATCCAGCTCTGTGTCATGATAGTTTTCTCCGTCCCATATAAGTATCTTATCGGGATGATATTTTTTTGTACTCAAATGCTCATACTGGCCTTTGCCTATATATTTCAACCATAATTCAGATTCTTGGTTTTCTTCTTGCGTGATCTCTTTTTGGGCAGAAATATCAGGAATTTCAATTTCGCCCATACATGCAAGCAGAATAATGGCTGATAGTAAGAAAATAATAACGCCAATTAGCTTACCGCCTAAACCATCAGAATAAAAATAATCTTTACCTATAGACGATAGTTGCTTTACTTTATCTTCTGTATCAATCGCAACATTTAAAAAGCCGCCGCAATTTGGGCACTGATAATTACCTTCCAAACTCAAAGTACTACTTTGACCGCAATTTCCACATATACATGTCGCCCCCAAAGAACCCGCCAAAGCCGCAGCATCATACCTGTCATTGAATTCATCGTACCAACCTGCTTTATGTAATTCACCTTTTTTATCTTTCCAATCCGATTCAAAAAGCCTGTAATCATGGTCTTTACAACAAATGCAACGAAATGAATAATATCCCTTCGCAGGTTTACTTGCTTTTATCCTTGGATTAGTCCTACGTACAGTCATATACATATCTTCATCCGGCGGACGACTACTTCCTCTATAATCTCTATAGTCTCTATAATCGTCATAATCGCGATTATGCGAATATGACCTTCCTCCGGAATATGAACCACCACTCGAGAATGAGCTTCCACCTGAATGTGATTCACTACCTGAGAATGAGCTTCCGCCCGAATGTGATCCACCACCCGAGAATGAGCTTCCGCCTGAATATGAACTGCCACCGCTTGAACCGCAATGACTTGAACTTGAATGATTGCTTGGCATAACTTTCCTTCCTTTATCTACAAACCTTCGCCTTCGGAAATAGTTTCACATAAGACACAGTATTATAAATTCACGATATTATAGTTATCTACTAATTAATTTATTGAATAAAGTATTAACATATTATCATATCTTTTTTTCCATTTCAATCATGTAGCATCTTCCAGATAAGCAACAATTAATCACAGTATTTATCTGGGATTTTGAGCTATGAAAACCTATTATTTTCTCTATTCCCCAGATAAGAAAACCGTCTATGCATTTTTTATCTGTGTTTTTATTCCTTTTTCTCCAACATATTCACTACAAACACAGATAAATCGCCTTTTCTATTGCCATCTTATCTGTGTTTTTGAACTTTTTTCTCCAATTCAATCCCTTAACCCCCAGATAAAAAACTCCTTCTATATAATTTTTATCTGGATATTTCTTCACTTATCTCACAAATATCTCCTAAAAACACAGATAACCTGCTTCTATTTATTATTCTTATCTGGGTTTCATTTCCTTACTCGCAAGAAAACAGCAAAATCACAGCTAATTCGTCTTTTTCTATGCATTCTTATCTGGTCTTGCGCCATCAAATCCCGCCATCATCAAACCACAATCTCAACACCGTTCCCCAACTTCCTATTCTTTCATTTAACAAAGAGTTGCCAAGCAACTCTTTGCGCGCCGATGCGCGCAAGCTTTAGCTTGCATAATACTTCTGCGCATCGGTCGCATCCATAGCGGAGCGTTTTTTGTTTGATAGGAAGCTACCAAACAAAAAGAGCCCATCCGCAGATAGGCTCTCCCACAAATATCTAATATTTACTTCTTTTTCTTCTTCGCCGTCCCGGTCTTTTTCGCAGTTTTCGGCTTCGACTTAGCAGATGTCGAGATACTCTTTATCGCTTCTTTCGAAACAATATCAAAGATCCTCTCTTCCTCAATCTTCTCATACTTTTCTTCGATGGCTTTTTCCTGCTCGGCAAGCTCTTTCTCATACTTGAGTTTAAGCTCACTAAGAAGCCTTTGTTCTTCCTCGTTCTGCTTCTCCTTCAGAGCTTCGAGTTTCTCCCTGCGTTCCTCTTCCTTCTTGATCTCTTCTTCCTCTTTGATCGCGCGGATTCTCTTCTCCTGCTCGGAATAAGGAACATAGCTGAATATCGCAAGTGCAGCGGGCGCAAGCTTAAGCTTCAGGGAATAATCTCTTCCGTCGACCTCTTTTCTGGTAGCCGCAAGCTTGCCTTCGTTAAGTAAACCGCTTCCGCCGTAGCTAACTTCATCGCTGTTAAATATTTCCGTATATCTTCCATCAGCGGGAACACCGACTTCGATTTCTCTTTCTATTCCGGCCATATTGGCAACAATGATAAGATTCTCTTTTTCATCGGAACTCTTCCTTACAAAAGAAACCATACACTCATCGGCCGCCATATTATTGATCCACTCAAAGCCGTCATTTGAACCATCCGCTTCATGAAGCTCAGGTCTATCCTTGTAGATCTCATTAAGTTTGCTCAAAAGATTCTCGATATAAACTGCCTGATCTATCGTAAGCGCATCAGGTTCCATATAGATATGCTTTCTTCCGGGATGCACCATCATATAACTGAGCGCAAGACGAAGGTTTGCAAGCTTCTGATACGAATCGCCGGGCATCATATAATACAGGCCCTCAAGCCCCTTTTCAAGCTCCTCATGCGTAAAAGCAAGAACAAAGCGCTCAGTATAACAATAGATCATGCTAAACGTAAGCTCATCGTGATGTCCCGATCTGAACAGCGGATCGTTTCTCATATAACCAAGGAAATCCCTTGTCCAGCCGTTATTCCACTTATAATCAAATCCAAGCCCGCCGTTCTCGACAGAATCAGTAACCTGTGGCCAGCACGCAGTTTCCTTTGTGATCAAAAGAACTCCCGGATTATTCTTGTGCACGTTCTCCGTAAGCTGTTTGAGAAACTCAAGAGCCTCCAGGTTCTCATTTCCGCCGTAAATATTCGGCATCCACTCGCCCGGCTTTCTGTCATAATCAAGATAAAGAATCCTTGAAATATCCGATGTTCTAAGGCCATCAACATGATAATTCTCAATCCAGAAAAGAGCATTTGAAATAAGGAAATTCGTTACCTCTTTTCTGCCATAATCAAAAATAAGATCTCCCGACTTAGGGCGGATGCCGACTCTTGGATCCTCATATTCATACAATGTCTTTCCGTCAAAATCGCTAAGGCCAAATGACGCCCTTGGAAAAAATGTCGGAACCCAGTCGAGAATGACCCTGATACCTTCACTGTGCATCGTATTAACAAAATTCATGAAATCTTCAGCCGTTCCGTTAGACTCATCAAGAGCATAGAAATTAAGAATATGATAAAAATGCTCAGGCACATGCTTCATCACCGGCATTAGCTCAACGGTATCAAAGCCATGATTTTTTACATATTCCAAAATATCCGCCGTGATCTCCTTAAATCCCGTTTTGCCATTATGTCTGTCAGCAAAAGCTTCAATAGAAATCTCGCAGATTGACAATGAACTCGTATCCTTATCAAACTTCCTTCGCTGCGTCATCCACTTCTGATCGGTCCAGACTATGGATTTAGGCTTGTTTATTACCGAAATGATACCGTTCTCGCCCTTGGATTCCGTAGCATAAGGATCCGGCCTCTTGTATACAAGCCCGCTCCTTGTCTTTATCTCAAACTGATATCCGTCATTTTCTTTTGCACCTGGAATAAATATCTCAAAGATACCGATGGGATCAAGCCTGCGCATCTGGCACAGACGTCCGTCCCAATTATTAAAATCTCCGATAACACTCACCCTGGCTGCAGAAGGTGCCCAAACTGCAAACTGCGTGCCGTTCACACCTCCGCGCCTCATAGGATGAGCTCCGAGTTTTTCATAGATATGATAGTGAATACCGCTTCCAAACTTGATAAAATCCTCACGCTCAAGAAGCGGTCCGAAAGAATAAGGATCAACGACAGTCGTTTCATTACCGCCCACATCCTTAATGATAAATTTGTATTTTAATTTTTCGACATAAGGAACGATAGTCGCATAGAATCCGGCTTCATCTGCAAGCTCCATCTCGTATGCCTTCTTCTGGTTGTCAACATAAACACTTACAGACACTGCGTCGGGAAAAAAAGCCTGAACAAGATAATTGGAACCCACCTTATGCGCCCCAAGTATTCTGTGAGGATTATCTCCGTCTGAATAAATAATCTCTTCGATTTCCGGCCAGTTCATCATCTTGTACAATTTAGCGTTCACTGTCGATGCCCTCCAAATTAAATACAATCTATGTATTATCTTTATTTAGTTAATTGTACCATTAATTGCATCATTTGCTCAGACAAATTTACATGATATATCAACCAAGCCCATCAACTACGCCGATGGGCTTGGTTGAATATACTTTGATTTTATATCAAAGCATGGATAAATAATCCGCTGAGAAGCTTAGGTTCAAACCATGTTGACTTCGGAGGCATGAGCCTTTCCGCATCCGCAACATCAAAAAGCTCCGCGATTGATGTCGGATACATCGAAAATGCAAGCTTCATATCCTTGTGGCATCTGTCTTCAAGCTCCTTGAGCCCTCTTATTCCGCCAACGAAATCAATCCTCTTATCTGTCCTTGGGTCACCGATTCCAAGAATAGGAGAAAGAACCTCATTCTGAAGAATAGATACATCAAGTCCCTCAACCGCATCACTCTTCTTAATATGCTCTTTTGCATTAAGCTTGTACCAGTTGTCTTCAAGATAAAGTCCAAACTCTCCCTTACACGAAGGCTTAACGGCATCTGCTGACTTTTCAATATCAAACATATCTCCAAGCTTACCAAGGAACTCATCAGCAGTAAGACCGTTAAGATCTTTTACAACTCTGTTGTAGTCCATGATCATAAGCTCATTGTCAGGGAAAAGAACTGAGAGAAAATAATCATACTGCTGCTTTCCCTTTACCTTTCCGGCATTCTCTTCTCTTTTTCTGAGCCCAACCTTTACAGCCGAAGCACATCTATGATGCCCGTCAGCAATATAAATACTGTCTATTGTCGCAAAAACTCTGCATACAGTCTCTGTCTCTTCAAGATCTGAAATGATCCATACTCTGTTCTTCACACCATCATCTGATGTAAAGTCATATACAGGCTCGTCAACTTCTTTGATCTTGGCAACGAGGTCGCTCAGCATCTTATTATTTCTGTAGCACAAAAAGATAGGACCCGTCTGCGCTTCGCATGTATAAACATGCTTAATCCTGTCTTCCTCTTTCTCAGCTCTGGTATTCTCATGCTTCTTGATGACATTGTTCAAATAGTCATCAATAGATGCACATGCAACAATACCTGTCTGGGTTCTGCCGTTCATTGTCTGCTCATAAATGTAATAGCAATCGGTCTCGTCCTGTTCAAAGACTCCGCTCTCAATCTGCTCCCAGAGCATATCATGTGCCTTCTGATATACTTCCGGGGCATACATATCATAGTCCTCAGCGAACTGAGTTTCCGGTCTGTCTATAGCAAGAAATGAATCGGGATTCTTTTTCACCTCTTCATAAGCTTCTTTCCTGCTAAAAACATCATAGGGAAGAGCCGAAACTCTTCCCACTTTATCCTTTGTTGGTCTATACGCTTTAAAAGGTTTGATGTCTGCCATAATTATGCTTCCTTCTTAACAACTCTGACTCTGATAACACCGTCAATCTTTTCCATCTTCTTAATAAGAGTATCTGATATCTTGTCCTCAAGGTCAATAAGAGTATAAGCAAAATCACCCTTTGACTTGTTAGTCATATCTGAAATGTTATAACCAGCCTCGCCGAGTACTGTTGTAAACTGGCTGATCATATTTGCTACGTTCTTATGGAAAATAGCAATTCTGGGCTTTGTGGCAATTCCCATATCACATCCAGGATAGTTGACCGAGTTATTGATGTTACCGTTCTCAAGATAATCCTTAAGCTCAAGAACAGCCTTAACTGCACAGTTATCCTCAGATTCCTCTGTTGATGCTCCAAGGTGAGGGATTACGATACATCCGTCGTGACCTGCTGTTGTAGGGTTCGGGAAATCTGTTACATACTTGCGGATCTTACCTGAGTTGATTCCTGCAAGAACATCAACTTCGTTGCAAAGAATATCTCTTGCAAGGTTGATAAGGATAACACCCTTCTTCATCTTTGCAATAGCATCTGCATTGATCATGCCCTTTGTAGAATCAAGAGCAGGAACATGAACTGTGATGATGTCGCACTTTGAATAGATGTCATCTACGTTTGTAACGTGCTTAACATCAGATGAAAGTCTCCATGCAGCATCGATTGAAAGATAAGGATCGTATCCGTAAACATCCATACCAAGCTGTCTTGCGGCATTTGCAACTCTTACACCGATAGCACCAAGTCCGATGATACCAAGCTTCTTACCGAAGATCTCAGTTCCAGCAAACTTCTTCTTTGACTTCTCTGTGAGCTTTGCAATGTCAGGATCGCCTGCATTTGCCTTAACCCACTCTGTTCCGCCGATGATATCTCTTGATGCGATAAGCATTGCAGCAAGAACCATCTCCTTAACACCGTTTGCATTAGCACCGGGAGTATTGAATACAACGATACCCTTCTCAGCGCATCTGTCGAGAGGAATATTGTTTACACCGGCACCTGCTCTTGCGATAGCAAGAAGGTTATCTGAAAACTCCATCTCAAGCATGTTGGCACTTCTTACAAGAATGCCTTCTGCGTCATCAACATTGTCTACTGTCTGATACTCATCAGAAAAATTATTAAGACCGATCTTTGCAATCGGGTTCATGCATTTATACTTGTACATATCAGCTGTTCTCCTTTTCAAACTTAGCCATGAATTCTACGAGTTTCTGAACGCCCTCGATAGGCATTGCATTATAGATGCTGGCTCTCATACCGCCAACTGTTCTGTGTCCCTTAAGACTTACGAATCCTGCAGCTGTAGCTTCCTTGATAAACTTAGCATTGAGCTCTTCGCTGTCTGTAACGAAAGGAACGTTCATAAGTGATCTGTCCTCAGGTCTTACTGTTCCCTTGAACATCTTGCTCTGATCGAGATAATCATAAAGAACCTTTGCCTTAGCTTCGTTTCTCTTCTTCATCTCCTCAAGACCGCCCTGCTCCTTGAGCCACTTGAATACAAGACCGCACATGTAAATGCTCCAGCAGTTAGGTGTGTTGTAAAGAGATCCGTTGTCAGCCTGAGTCTTCCACTTAAGCATTGTGGGTGTGTAAGCGGGAACATCATCTGTGATGAGATCTTCTCTGATAATAGCGATAACAAGACCTGCAGGCCCTACATTCTTCTGGACACCACCGTAAATAACGCCATACTTTGTTACATCAACAGGCTCAGAAAGGAAGCATGATGATACGTCTGAAACAAGGATATGTCCCTTTGTGTTGGGAAGTGTCTTGAACTTTGTTCCGTAAATTGTATTGTTCTCACAAATATATACATAGTCAGCATCTTCAGGGATATCAAGATCTGAGCAATCGGGAATATATGAGAAAGTCTTATCTGCACTTGAAGCAACCTCGATAGCCTCTCCGTACTTCTGAGCTTCCTGATAAGCCTTCTTAGCCCACTGACCAGTTACGATATATGCAGCCTTGCCGTTCTTCATAAGGTTAAGAGGAACTGCAGCGAACTGCTGGCTTGCGCCACCCTGTAAAAAGAGAACCTTGTAATTGTCGGGGATGTTCATAAGATCCCTGATATCCTGCTCTGCAGTCTGGATAACTTCATCGAAAGTTTTTGATCTGTGGCTCATCTCATTGATAGACATTCCACATCCGTGGTAATCAAGCATCTCTTCAGCTGCTTTCTTAAGTACTTCTTCCGGAAGCACTGCCGGGCCGGCAGAAAAATTATAAACTCTAGACATTTCTTTTGTCCTCCTATAGACATTAAAACATTTTAATAGTTTACTACACTAAATTTCATTGTATACCCAATACAAAAAATGTCAATAATGTTATTCCATAATGCTTGTTATTTTATTTTTTTGAGACATTTTCAAAAATGTTTTTTATACTCGTTTATCCTCAAAAGATGCACCACTATCGCATTTTAGGTTAGATATTCCGATAATTGTAATTTGTATTTACATTTTCACCCAGTAAAAAAATCTCAAAAAAATCTTGGTTTTTTTTAAATTATTTTGAGTTTTTTCAAAAAAAATTATATTAAAATCTTTGTTTTTCTCTCTTAAATATTTGAAAATCCCATGTATTAATTTCCATTAACCTTTAATCTGCATTTTTATTGCAAAGAAAAAGACTCTGCACCCTGCAGAGCCTTTAGAAAATATAAGTATTATTTTTTCACTTCTTGAATTTTAAAATCATATAGATAGTATATCCGAAGATAAGCTCCATCTCAAAATCTAACTTCAATTCAAAAATCACTGTATATCTTCAAATCTATAATCAGGAATTGCATTTCCCAAAGAAGTTTTTTTATTGTGCTCGTTTATCTCTTCAATACTGGGAAGTCCCACATATGACTTTTCATTGATCTCACAAGTTCTAAATGTATCAAGATATGTTCTGAAATCATCCTCACTGAGCCCTTCATTTGAATCCACTACACCTTTGAATTCAGTATATGCATATGTCTTAACATCACCATGAACACTGAAACTAAGTTCATAAACCATGATCACTGAATTAAGATCATAAAGTCCGTCACCGGCTGCATCAGATATTCCGACCGAAACAAGTTTATATGAATCGTAATTTCTATGCCTGTATACATTGCCAAACAATCCATCGCATTGACCGCAGCCATCCTCTTTTGCTTCTTCCAATGCTTCTTCGCTCTTCTTTTTCATAATCTCAAAAACATCAGAAGGAATCTCGCTTACAGAAGTAACATAATTATGAAGCCCTTCAACAGTATATTTATATGTACCGTCAAACACTGGAATCTGATTTTGTGCGCATAACTCTTCTACGTTTGCATCAAGCATCTGCGGCTTAACAGTAATAGTTACCTCATCACCATTGCTTAAACCATCCTTTTTGTCAGCTTCAACAATAAATCCGTTCAAAGAAGTCTTAACATATAAACTTCCTTTCGGAGCAACACCATTCACAGAGATATCGAGATAATCTCCAAGATTAAACTCCGCAGGATCTTTAAGTCCTTCTACCTTTGTTGAAAAATCTTTATAGCAAAGCAAAATCTTATATTTCTTCTTAAAAGTCTTTACTGCAGTTTTGTCAATATTCCACTTGTACTCAATTTCATCGCCATTAGATAACTTATCAAGCTTATCAGCAGCTCCACTGACAGCCATAATAACATTCAATGTTCCGGACACATCTACTCCGTTTGCCATTAAAGCTTCTTCTAATTTTCCGGAATCAAATTCAGCTTTTCCCGTGCCGTATCCGTCATAACCCTGAGTTTCTACAGTAACAAACTCATTCAGGTCGATCTTCTCCGCACCACAACCCGTAAACATCAGCATTGTACCAATGAATACACCAACTGCCAGTCCTAACTTACTCTTTTTCATTAAAAAAACTCCTAAAACATAAATATTTCATGAGAATTCCCCCTAAAAATTCCCAACATATGAATGATAGATTATCACTTACAAACAGGCAATAAAAAAGAGCATCGCACATGAAAATATCTCATTCAATGCGATACTCTTTATTTTATCCTTAATTACTTACCGATTATCTGTAATAAACTATTACAGGTGTCTTACTTTTGACATTATTCCATAGCCATTCAGCAACATCCGGGGGACAGTTCACACATCTGCGTTTTTGCTGAGAAAGAAAAAGACCCTGCATTTCTGCAGAGCCTTTGATTAGTTAAAGTATTATTTAAAAGAAAAAATACGTTCTTTGATAGCTTTTCTCTTCACCCATATTATGTTAATAACTATTATTACAGATAATATAATATGAGAAATTAGGACATAAAATAAATATACTACAAACATTGTTTTTAACATGCCCTTAGACAAAAACAGGCACCAAAAATATTGCATTAAATAATCAAATATATTAATTTCAATTATACATATAAAATTATTTAAAAACTCATCTGCTTTTATGAAACGTCGTAATATTAAATAACTCATAAATAGTATTATAGGATAAATAATACAATGTCCATATGCCTCAAATATTTCGATTTTATCACAGTGTGCTATAAAAAAAACTTCTAAATAAGTTGCAACAATCAAGCTTATTGTACTTATAAAAATACTTACCGCAACATTTTTCAATAGTTTCATAATCAATGATCTCCATGTGCTTCATATTGTGGTTTATACCATGATATCAGTCGTTTTTTACTACTCTTAAAGTATTTTTCATACCAATCGGCGCCATCATTTTCTTTACCTTCCCCAACTCCGGCACCTGAGCTTATCGCATGTCCTTTATAAAAAGGCACACCATATGTATCTGCATGAAATTCATTTTCAGCAGCATACGCATATTCATCATGATCACCAGTAGCAATTAACAATATTGCTTTTTTTTCATCCGGACTTAAACTGTCAGGATTTTTAATTGTTATTGTATTTTTCTCCTTATTATATATTCCAGCTTCCTCTAATTGATCCAATGCCGCTTGTCCACCAAAAGTATCAAAATCTTCATATTTATACGGTAATTCATAAACGCCATCTTTAAAAGCTTCATTGTGAACAACTTTATCAACAGTAAAGTCTGCTATAAGATAGCTGGCTTCACTATTCGTATTTCTAAAATATTTTAGTAAATCTTTATCATAATCATCTGGGTAAGCTGCGGCTCCAGATATTTTAGTCATCTGACCTCTCGCATTTTCTATTGTAGTATCGTCTATTTCTTCTCCATTTACCGAATGAGCTATAATTTCTTCTATTGAATCAACACTCATTGAATTAAATACTACAGCAGTTCCCCACCTGCCTTTGCTATCCATAGGTTCTCTAACTTTAACCATTGAATATACTATTCTACCATCCGGTGTAACAATACCTGAAATATACCAATCATCATAATCTTTATAATCCATTCTATTCGGATCAACACCTGCTTCTTCTAATATCTCAGCTAAGGATTTATCATACATAAAAAATCCATCATTCGTTTCCAACTTATTTACGTTAATATTATACTCTTCAAAAAAATCTTTTATGTCAGCCGGATAATATGTAACATCAAAGTTTCCAAGTTTACTTTTAAAAGTAATTTTTTGTGTCTTTGTTCTATCTATAGTATCAACTTTTTTAAAAATATCCCCTGCACTTAAAGAAATTAGACTCAGTGTCTGTTTGTTAATGTCAACAGCCTGAGTATGTATCATATCAAGTCCTGCGGAAGTATCAGTCACTTCTTCTATATGCTCTTGAATGGCATTCTTAATACCGGAATTAAATACCCGAGTACTTGCCGTATCATCAAATTCTTCCACTTTCTTAATACAATTATCGAGAAAGCCACCGGTTCCGCAATGATCATAATATTGCATTAATGTATTTTTAAAATTAATTTCCTCCAAGCCACAACCATACTTGCCCAACCTATCAACAGCTTCTATTGTCTTTTGTTGAACTCCGCATCCTATACGTTCAAGATAATCATACTGATTCATAAAATGCGTTTTAACGTTACTGACAACATCAGTGTTTATTTTTGCATCTGCAGCAGGATCAACAATAGCCTTAAACGTCTCATCAAGATCAATGTATCTTTTGACCATTTCTTTCGAAAGATTATACTGCTGTTGATTAAATTTCTTCTGTTTTAATGTAATGAAGGTTTTAGTACTATCGGCAGCCTGTCCTACAAACGTTTCATTGTTTATATAATCTTCATAACATTGATGTACATCGCATAAGCAATCCATATAATTGTATGCGGCATGCTCCAAATATTCAATAAAATCATTTACTTTCTTAGTATCCCAACTTTTCCCCATCTAGTTACACCTCAAATTTTAGTTTCAATGCTACTTTCCCTTGCTCTAAGCTCCGCTTCAAGTGCGTCTATTTCCGCTTCACATTCTCTTATAAGCTCTTGAAGCTTATCCATTGTCCGGTCAAGATTTGATAAAAACGTAGATATTTCACTCATTTTGTTTGCTATATTCGAACAGTTCAGGTTTCTGTGATCATCTGAATCTCGTTCAAGTTTACCAAGCCATTCACTGGAAACTGTCATATCATACGTTTTATCAGGATTATAAATTTCATCCCGCAACTCACTAAGCTGTCTACTCAAATATTCATAAACTTCTTGGCAGTACGAAAGATCTCGTTCGTATCCTCTTTTTTCCGCTTTCTTTTCTTCTATTCTTGAATGAAGTCCCATTTTTACCTCCGATTTTTCTCTACAGTAAGCCCTTCACTTAGTATTTTATCCTGTTCAATCATGCTGTCACGAACCTTAAGAAGTGCTCTGGGTAAAGAATCGGACGTTTCATTTCTATATACTTCAGTGGACTTATAGTAAAGTTTAAGAATTTCATTCATTTCTTTACCGACACTTGTTTCCTCAAAAACATCAGCCTTACTAAGCGGATTGGCAGATAGAACACACTTAGATGATGCCCCGCCGATTCTATTAACAATATCAGTGAATACACGCGTATCCATATATACGTCTTTATTTGCCATTATCATAATCCTTTACTGTGTGATTTAGTTAATATTATAAACATTTCTTTAACATATTATCACATAAAGGTATACTCATACAAGCAAAATAAAAGGAGCCTATCCGTAGATTTGCACCTTCAAACAGGCAATAAAAAAGAGCATCGCACATGAAAATATCTCATTCAATGCGATACTCTTTATTTTATCCTTAATTACTTACCGATTATCTGTAATAAACAATTACAGGTGTCTTACTTTTGACATTATTCCATAGCCATTCAGCAACATCCGGGGGACAGTTCACACATCCGTGCGATCCGTTATACATATAAATATCGCCTCCGAATTCATGTTTCCAGTAAGCATCATGAATACCTATACCGTTGTTGTTAAGACGCATCCAAAAATGTACAAGCGTATCATAGTCATCACCGTGGAGGATCTTTTCTTTTTGCTTGTCATAAATATGGAAGAATCCACTCGGCGTGCCGTGGCCTTTATGCATATCACCGGTAACTATATCGGTCTCCATGGCAATCTCACCGTTAGTATAGTAGTACAGATGCTGTCTGGATATATCAACCTCAACATATGTTCCGCCAAGATCATTTTTGGCATTAAAGCAATCAACCTTATCGGGATCGGAAAGCTGTCTCACTTCTTCCGTTACCTTATCGGACCCCGAAGAAAATACTTTCTTTAGGTGCTCATATTCATTGGTATAATCGAAAATTCTCGGATTTCCCGTACGTGACTTAGAAACAAGTATCTCGACATCTTCACCGTTTTTGTATCTCTCGAGTGCTGTTGCCGTATCACTGTCCTTAGCCAGCTTATAAAAGAAATCATACATCCTCGATTCGGAAATGAGCGGATCACCGTTCTGAGTAACAACAAATCCTTCAAGGTTACGCACCGCACCGGTTGAAATGTTTACTTCCGAAACACCGGCTAAATAACGTCCTTTTCCGGGATTATCATAATCGTACTCTTCATCTGAAGAAGATCTGAACTCTTCATAGGTAAGCAGAAAGCTCGTTCCCGTTCCATCTTTAAGAGCAATCTTCCTTGTTCCGAGCTCGTAAGTTATCCCGCAGTTAATAACAGGCTGGATCTTTGCATAAAGATCGATGATCTCCTGCTGCTCGGGAGTAGGCGTAACCGCCTCATAGCAATCTTTAAAATCTTCGGATGAAAGATCGATCTCTTCAGCAGCGTTAAGTGTCGCATGACTAACTGCTTCCAGGATCTTCTCCTGATTCGGAACGGATATAAGATCATTCTTAAGTTCATAACCTTTATCCGTCTTTAAGATTGCAACTTCCAAATTTTCTTTTGGAACAAATATTTCCCAATCAGAAAGTTTACTTGCAAGTTTTTCCTTGTCAGAACTAAAAACAGGCTCAACGGATCCCGTAAGTCCTTTGAATATATATATTCCCCAAGACAAGGCACTCTGACTGGAAATAAATTCATTTAGTGCGTCGGTATAATCCACCTCAAAATCAATATCTTCGGCGCTGATAAAAAGGGTTGCGCCTGTTGCGTCTTTAATCTCTATTCCGTCATATTTAAACTTTTTACAAAGTTCGGAGTTAACCGTAGCCACACTTTTACCCGTGCAATATACACCGTTAACCCAGGTACAGCATGGGAAGCCTTTGCTGTAGTAATATCCAATGATCAAATACAGCATTATCAATGCTGAAAAAGCCAGGAGCACTATGCGTCCTATTAGTTTAGTTCTAACTTTCATCTATTCTCCTATGGCTTTACCCCAAAAAACTTTTTACTCCTACAGTATTCGCTTTTATCAAAAGTTTCTCCGACATAAGATTTTACATATATTACATAGATCCTTAATATGAATACCAATATGAAAAAGGATCAAATGTAGGCTCCGGCTCAGGTTCCGGTACAGGATCGGGTGTTATCGACACATTCTTTCTATAGTAAACAACTACAGGTGTCTTCTCTTTAACAGCTTCATAAAGCTGTCTTGCGATATCGGGTGGACAATTTATACAACCGTGAGATCCCGCATCGCGGTATGCTTCACCGCCAAAACTTTCCTGCCACCAGGCGTCATGAATACCAACACCGGTATCGGTCAGTCGCATCCAGTATTCTACCGGACACTCATAATCTTCACCTACTAAAACCTTATTTCTCTGTTTATCATAAACATGGAAAAGACCTGCCGGCGTTCCGTGTCCGCCGACCATAGTTCCCGAAACAATCGCAGTATCTATGCTGACTTTTCCGTTCACATAATAATACAAATGCTGGTTGGATATATCAAGTTCTATATATGTTCCCTTAAGTTCGTTCTTGGCATTAAAGAAGTCTACCTTTTTGGGATCTGTAAGATTCCTCTCTTCTTCCTGCACAAACGTTCCATCCATAAATGAAGCTTTTAAGGCTTTATACGCTTCATTGTGATCGAATATCTTGGTAATTCCCGTACGATCTTTTCTGATCATTATCTCGACATCTTCGCCGTTTTGATATCTCTTAACGAGATCTGCAGTATCCGTATCTTTTGCCATCTGGTAAAAGAAATCGTAAAGTCTGGCTTCGGAAATAAGCGGATCGCCACTTGGAGAAGCGGCAAAGCCCTCAATATTTCGAACCTCATCCATATTACTTATCTCTGAACTGCCGGCAATATAATGTCCGTTACCCGGATTTTCATAATCAAAATGGTCTCCAGAAATCTGATCGTAGGTCAGAATGAAACTGTCAGCAACTTCTCCCTTCAGAGGAATTGTCTTACTTCCAAATTTATAAGTAAGACCGCAATTGTATATATTCTGGAGCTTGTTGCAAAAATCAACAATCTCTTGTTGTTCTTCAGTAAACGTAACCGGCTCATAGCAATCTGCATATTGTTCAGCGGAAAGATCGATCTCACCTTCCATCTTCACAGCAGCCTCTCCTACAACCTGAACGATATTGTCCTTTATAGGCGTGCTGAGCATTGTATTCTGCAGTGAATAGCCTTCCTCGGTCTTAGCTATGGAGACATCCTGACTGTCATCGGGAACAAATATATCCCATTCAGCTATCTTTTGATCAAGCTTATCCTTATCGTAAGTTATAACAGGTTCAACAGTACCTGTTTGTCCTTTAAATGCATATTTTCCCCAAGATAATGCATCCTGATTGCTTATATATTCTTTAAGTGCATCTGTATAATCAACAGTGAAACCAAGTTCCTCAGCATTGATAAACAGATCGGCCCCATTCAGATCCTTAACACTTATTCCTTTATAATCAATCTGTTTACATAGTTCGGTATTAACCTCCGCTACGCTTTTTCCCGTACATTTAACCCCGTTTATCTTTGTACGGCAAGAAAAACCTTCGCTAAAGAAGTACCCGATGATCAAATAGAGTACCCCCATAGCACCCATAACCAGGAGCACAATGCGCCCGATTAATTTTGTCCTAGCATTCATTAACTCTCTTTCCCCAAAACATCTTAGTTCTTATTTTGCAAGATCACTTGCGTCGAATGCTTCACTTATTGAAGCTCCGGCAGGTACCATCGGAAATACCTTATCATCTTCTTCTATAACACAATCAATGACAACCGGAACCTTTGAGCTTAATGCTTTCTTGAGCGCAGGCTCTACTTCCTCTTTCTTCGTTATTCTGATAGCTTCACAACCTAGCCCCTTTGCTACCATGCAATAATCAACTTTATCCTCAAATACCGTCTGAGAATAATGCTTTTCATAGAAAAGCGTCTGCCACTGTCTTACCATCCCCAAAACCCTATTGTTTATGATAATCTCAACAATAGGAAGTCCATATCCCGAAGCCGTTGCCAGCTCCTGCATGTTCATTCTAAAGCATCCGTCTCCCGTTATATTAACGCAGACTTTATCGGGATTACCAACCTTAGCACCTATGCAAGCGCCAAGTCCGTAGCCCATAGTTCCAAGTCCTCCGGATGTAAGGAATGTTCTGGGTTTTCTGAACTTATAATACTGGGCTGTCCACATCTGGTGCTGTCCCACATCAGTCGAGATAATGGCATCGCCCTCGGTAAGTTTATACAGTTCCTCAATAATGTACGGACAAGTAAGCTTATCCGTCTCATAGCTCAAAGGATATTTTCCTTTGTACCCTTCAATTTTCTCTTTCCACTCGGAATGATCCATTTTCTCGAGTTTCTCATTTATCTTACCAAGAACCTCTTTCAGATCTCCGACAATGGAATAGCTCGTTCTGATATTCTTGTTGATCTCAGCAGGATCGATATCTATCTGCAGAATCTTTGCTTTTGAAGCAAATGTCTTGGTATTACCCGTAACTCTGTCAGAGAATCTCGCACCTAAAGTGACAAGAAGATCACACTCGCTAACGCCAAAATTAGAAGCTTTCGTACCATGCATACCGATCATGCCGGTGTACAGAGGGTGCGTTCCATCAAAAGCTCCTTTACCCATTAGTGTATCACAAACAGGACTGTCAAGTATCTCAGCAAATGCTATAATTTCGTCAGATGCACCCGAAATTATTGCACCTCCTCCTACATATATGAAAGGTCGCTTTGATGCCTTGATCATTTTTACCGCGGCATTTATATTTTCTTCAGTGTACGTCTTGTTTTCCGGCTTTTCTTTGCCATTTTTCAAAGGCTTAAATTCGCAACTTTTCGCAGTAACATCCTTTGTAATATCGACAATTACCGGTCCCGGACGACCTGTACTTGCAATCTTAAATGCTTTTCTCAAAGTATCCGCAAGTTCTTTTATATCTTTTACAATAAACCCGTGCTTTGTGATCGGCATTGTGATACCGGCTATATCAGCCTCCTGGAAAGTATCTTTTCCCAAAAGAGGAAGATTTACATTACATGTGATAGCTACCATCGGAACCGAATCCATGTATGCCGTAGCAATACCCGTTACAAGATTAGTTGCTCCGGGGCCGCTTGTAGCAAAACACACTCCGACTTTGCCGGTTGATCTTGCATATCCGTCGGCTGCGTGCGCCGCTCCCTGTTCATGGGATGTTCTTATATGCAAGAAGTCATCACTCTGTTTGTAAAGTTCATCATAGATATTAAGAATACTTCCGCCGGGATAACCGAATATGGTATCAACTCCCTGCTCTTTGAGACACTCCAAAACAATCTGTGAACCATTTAACTGCATTTTATATATACCATCCTATCTGTCAATTATTTAGAAGTACCGGGAATCTCAAGGATTGCTCCTCTGTTTCCGCTTGTAACAAGCTCTCTGTATCTTGCAAGATAACCTGTTGTAACCTTGGGTTCTCTGGGCTGCCATTTCTCTTTTCTCTTTGCAAGCTCTTCGTCAGAAACCTTAACATTGAGTGAGTTATTTGGAATATCAATACTGATGATATCGCCCTCTTCAATAAGTGCAATAGGTCCGCCGACAGCAGCTTCGGGAGAAACATGTCCGATTGAAGCACCTCTGCTTGCTCCGGAGAATCTTCCGTCTGTGATAAGAGCAACAGATGAGCCAAGTCCTCTTCCTGCGATAGCAGATGTAGGATTGAGCATCTCTCTCATTCCCGGGCCGCCCTTAGGTCCTTCATATCTGATAACTACTACGTCTCCGGCAACAATCTTACCTGTAAGGATAGCCTCGATAGCATCCTCCTCGCAGTCAAATACACGAGCAGGTCCTTCGTGAACCATCATCTCAGGAACAACCGCAGACTTCTTTACAATACCTGTATCGGGAGCAATGTTGCCTTTAAGTACGGCAATACCGCCTGACTGCATATAAGGATCTTCGATAGGTCTGATAACTTCAGGATTAAGATTTCTTACACCCTCAAGATTCTCCTTGATAGTCTTTCCTGTAGCGGTGATAAGATCTGTATTTATAAGATTCTTCTTTACAAGCTCAGACATAACGGCAAGTACACCGCCTGCTTCGTTGAGGTCTTCCATATATGTGGGACCTGCGGGAGCAAGATGGCAAAGATTCGGTGTTCTTCCGGATACTTCATTTGCAATTTCCATATCAAGCTCAACGCCTGCCTCATGTGCGATCGCAGGAAGATGAAGCATTGTATTTGTAGAACATCCGAGAGCCATATCCATGGCCATAGCATTCATGAATGCTTCTTTTGTCATGATATCTCTGGGTCTTATATTCTTCTCTATAAGATTCATTACGGCATAACCTGCATGCTTTGCAAGTCTGATACGTGCAGAATATACGGCGGGGATGGTTCCGTTTCCGGGAAGGCCCATTCCGATTGCCTCTGTAAGACAGTTCATTGAGTTGGCTGTATACATACCTGAACATGAACCGCAGGTAGGACAAGCCTTCTCCTCGTACTCGCAGAGCTTCTCGTTTGTCATCTTTCCGGCAGATACACTTCCAACAGCCTCAAACATTGAAGAAAGTGAAGTCTTATGTCCGTCAACTCTTCCTGCCATCATAGGGCCACCTGATACGAAAACTGTAGGGATATTTACCCTTGCAGCAGCCATAAGAAGACCCGGAACGTTCTTGTCACAGTTGGGAATGCAGACCATTCCGTCAAAAGCATGTGCCTTTGCAAGACACTCCGTGCTGTCTGCGATAAGATCTCTTGTAACAAGAGAATACTTCATTCCGATATGTCCCATTGCGATACCGTCACAAACCGCAATTGCAGGAACAACAACAGGCATTCCGCCGGCTTCCGCAACCGCAAGCTTAACAGCTTCCGTAATCTTATCAAGGTTCATATGTCCGGGAACGATCTCATTATATGAGCTCACGATTCCGATAAGTGGTTTCCTTCTCTCTTCTTCGGTAAATCCAAGAGCATTAAACAAACTTCTGTGAGGTGCCTGTTGAATGCCCTCCATAACTCTGTCACTGTTCATAGCCATATTCGTTTCTCCTTTTACTTAATATATAAAATAAAATTGTCATTCTCATAAATTACAGTCATTGTAGACAGATAGTCCCAATCGATTGTTTCATAAGTCTGATAAAATTTCCAAAAATCTTCTCCCGTATACTTGGGTGTAAACATATTCTTGTCGAGCAGAACGCAGTCCGCGCCTCTTATATTCGTCTTATCGCAGTCTATATCCCAGCCAAACTTAAGAAGATACTGCTGATCGCAATCAATTACCGCGATACTTTGCCGCTTCGCAACTTCAGCGGCATAAAGCGTATTGAATACATTATTCTCTCTTTCAGCTATCTGACAACTAAATACCGGGTCAAAAAACCTGAAAACAAATAAGATCATTATTGCGATAACAGGCACATATATTCCTATGCCAGAGTACCATTTGTCACCTTTTTCCACCGTTTCTATCTCTTCATGAGACTCAACGGCTTCATCTCCTCTGGCAAGCAGTTTTCTACGATTATACAATCTTATGCCCAAATTGATAAGTCTCTCAAGCGCCGTACAGACGCAAAGGACTATAACAAATGCAATATAACCGAAAACTCTGAGGTATGGAAGTGTACGAAGTATAAAAAGTGCAATTCCCAAAAACATCAGGTTGACAATAACAACCAGACTTATTACCGTCCTGCTGTACTCGAAATGCTTAAAGCATTCATAAATAAGGCATCCCAGGCTCGCGATCAGGATTACCAATGTCAGCAGACTAAACTTTGGTACAAAAGAATTTAAGAGGCTCATAAACCATGACCAAACTCTTTTGCCGAACACCCCTGTGGGAAGCGTCTGAATATATGCATGTGAAAACATATACTCTATTCCTGTCCATACACATCTAAACGGTGCTCTCATAATAACACCAAAATGAGAATATTCAAAAAAATCCGAGTTCTCTGATTTAACAAGAAGATTAGCTCCTACCGCAAACCAGATCATCAAATACAACAACACATCAACTATAAGTGAATATGCTGCCGTGATCATGAGCTTTTTAAGTTTCCCATAATAAATATTCTCAGAGAAAGTACTGTATATATCCCTGCTTCGAAGTGCATTGATAAAAAGAAAGATCGCACCGGAAGCCCATACAGGAACTACCCAATATATACTGCTCGGAACAATATAGATTCCCAAAACCAGTGTTAATCCAAACAAATAATAATATGTCTGCTTATCTTCACCAAGTCTGCAGATATGTCCCACAAAATATATTGCCGCCAGAAAGCAAGTCGTAGCAAGCGTATAACCTCTTCCCTGAACACTGTAATCATTCACGATCTGCATTGAAGCATATAATACGACCGCCCCGAAAGGAATCGCATGCGAATAATACTTCCTGCAGATCCTGTAAACCAGGATAAGATTCGTTATAGCAGCAATATATGATACGCCTCTGAGCCCTATATAAGAATTGCCAAAAAGATCAAGCACTGCAGACAGAACCGAATACCCGACATGGTTATTGGCAAGCGGCCAATGAATCGCTGAATACAACGGCCCTCTGCTGATAAAATTGTAATAGGTATACAGCTCGTCATAGCTGGGCGTTATCGCAAACATTCTCCACAGATAATATGCAGCCATCGCAATGACAAAAAGAGTGACTGCCATTCCCTCCGGACTGTGTGGAAGAAGTTCATTTATTTTCTTTTCTGTTTTAGCTATTGCTGATCCGTTCAACCAATAAGTCTCCCATCTTGCGACAACCTACAAGTGTAAAGTTATCTTCCCGGCCCTTAGGCAAAAGATCCGTTGTTCTGTAACCGTCTTCCAAAACCTTGCGAACAGCATTCTCTATAGCATCAGCTTCTTTATCAAGATTAAATGAATATCTGAGCATCATTGCAGCAGAAAGAACTGTAGCAATGGGATTTGCAATATCTTTGCCGGCGATGTCGGGAGCACTTCCGTGACTTGGCTCGTAAAGACCGAAACTTGTATCATTTAATGAAGCACTCGGAAGCATTCCGATAGATCCTGTGATCATACTTGCTTCATCGGAAAGAATATCACCGAACATATTCTCTGTAAGAACAACATCAAACTGTGTAGGCTCTTTTACAAGCTGCATAGCACAGTTATCTACAAGCATATGCTCAAGTGTTACATCAGGATAATCCTTCTTAACTTCCTCTACAACTTTTCTCCAAAGTCTTGAAGAATCAAGAACGTTAGCCTTATCTACGCTGATAACGCTCTTTCTGCGCTTTCTTGCAACATCAAAAGCACGGATTGCAATTCTTCTGATCTCACTCTCTTTGTAAACAAGAGTATCTGTGGCAACCTGCTCGCCGTCTTCTTCCTTAGTCCATCTGTCACCAAAGTAAAGACCGCCTGTAAGTTCTCTCATGATAAGCATATCAAAACCTTTATCAGCAACAGCCTCTTTTAAAGGACAAGCATCCTTGAGCTGAGGATACAGATATGCAGGTCTTAAATTCGCAAAAAGATTAAGTGCCTTTCTAAGCTTCAAAAGACCGGCTTCAGGTCTGAGTGAAGGCTCAAGTTTATACCAGGGTGATGTTGATGTATTTCCGCCTATTGATCCCATAAGAACAGCATCGGCAGCCTTTGCATCGGCAATCGCCTCGTCTGTAAGAGGAACACCGTGAACATCGATTGAACAACCACCCATCAGAATATCCTTATATTCAATGGAATGTCCGAATTCCGAAGCAACCTTATCAAGTACTTTCTTAGCTTCAGTAACAATCTCCGGTCCTATTCCGTCTCCCGGAATGCAAGTAATATTAAGCTTCATAGTCTATCTCTCTTTTCTGTTTATTTTTTATATCATCTGCTTTTGTACCGGTAAATAGAATTAATGATACAACAAAGCCCGATTGGCAGCACCAATCAGGCTTAACAGAATCAAAATCTTAATTACTTTTTCTTTGAATTCTTTGAATCCTTGGTGCTATCGCTTGAAGAAGCGAATGCATCCTCAGGCTTCTCAACTTCAACAATTGCATCCTTGATCATGGGAATACGGCAATTCTTATTGTTACCGAACTCTACAATGACCATATCATCATTGATATCAATAACAGTTCCGATGAAACCACCGGTAGTTCTGACACTATCACCTACAGCCAAAGAAGCTATAATCTGAGCTTTCTGTTTCTGCTCTTTTCTGTTGGGACGAACAAGAAGGAACCAGAAAACAACCATAATTCCGGCATATAAAAGCATTGTTACACCAAATCCGGCACCTGCAGGTACTGTTTCTGTTGATGCTTCAGCAAAATATAATAACATAATATCCTCCAAAACTTTTGTTTTTATTATATACCAAACAATAATACTAGAAAGAAACGGCAAATTCAAGTAGTCAAAATTCACCCTGACACATTACAAATTTAACCTTTGCGCCAATTGCGTGCAATGTTATATGACATATTTTCATTCGGCGAATCAAACTCCATCATGCCCTCGAGCGTTCTCTTTTTGTACTCCCGGAACGTGTTGCTTCTGATAGCCTCTCTGATCTCTTTTACCAGATTATTATAGAAGTACAGATTGTGAAGAACACAAAGCCTCATTCCAAGCATCTCACCGGCTTTCAGAAGATGTCTTATATACGCCTTGGAATAACTTCGGCATGCGGGACAATTGCAGCCCTCTTCAATAGGAGTATCATCGAGTTCATATCTAGCATTTAATATGTTTATATGCCCTCTCTTTGTATAGAGATGTCCGTGTCTTCCGTTTCTGCTGGGATAAACGCAGTCAAAAAAGTCTACTCCGCGCTCGACCGCTTCAAGAATATTGGCCGGTGTTCCGACTCCCATAAGATATGTCGGCTTATCCTCCGGAAGGAAAGGCACAACGTGCTCAAGTACATCATACATCTCCTCGTGACTCTCTCCCACGGCAAGTCCTCCGACCGCATAGCCGTCGAGATTCATTTCCCTGATTCTCTTCGCATGCTCAATCCTGATATCATTGAAGATAGCTCCCTGATTGATTCCAAAAAGCATCTGATGCGGATTGACCGTGTACTTAAGGCTGTTCAGCCTGTCCATCTCTTTTTTGCATCGCTCAAGCCATCTGGTCGTTCTGTCTACCGACATCTGAACATATTCATGCTCAGCCTTGGCCGACGGGCATTCGTCAAATGCCATGGCGATAGTCGATCCCAAATGAGACTGTATGCGCATACTCTCCTCAGGTCCCATGAAAAGCTTGTGCCCGTCAATATGGGAATGGAAATATACGCCTTCCTCTTTTATCTTTCTCGTCTTTGCAAGAGAAAAGACCTGGAATCCGCCTGAATCTGTAAGAATAGGTTTATTGCACGACATAAATTTGTGAAGTCCGCCCATCCTGTAAATCAGATCATCTCCCGGTCTTAAGTGCAAATGATAAGTATTTGAAAGAACAACCTGAGTATCTATTTCCTCAAGGTCCCTTGTGGAAACGCCGCCTTTAATAGCTGCAACCGTAGCAACATTCATAAATACGGGAGTCTGAACCTCACCGTGTACGGTAGAAAAAGTAGCGCTCTTGGCGTTTCCGTCTTTATTTATTACTTTGTACATAAATATCCTCTAATCTACATAAGTATTCCAGAATTCTTCCAGACAGATACCATTTTCATGTATAACGGTCGCCGCGTCAACCCCTACATATCTAAAATGCCACGGTTCGAATTCGATACTTGTAATATTCTCTTTTCCTGCAGGATATCTCAGGATAAAACCAAATTTATAGCTGTTGTCCGCAAGCCACTTTCCGGCAGCGGTATTACCAAAACCCTCATCAAGACTTGAATATCCGTCTGTAATAATATCAATCGCAAGTCCTACCTGATGTTCGGATGATCCGGGAACAGTTACAGCCTGTGATGCCAGATTATATGCATCCATATAATTCATTCCGCCGTCCATATATCTGTCTATCTTGTTATTAAAAAGCATTGTCTGTCTGCTCCTGTCTCTGTAAGGAGAACAGATGATAAGATTGACTCCGCTGTCATTGGCTGCTCTCATCATCTCAAGAAGCGGAGCTATTATCCTCTCATCACATTTCATTGATCCGCTTATAGTTCCGAGAGGAAAATCATAGTCTTCCGGTATCGGATGCTGCTTATTAACAAGCATGATCTTCCAGTCACTGCTGTCAAAATGGGTAAAACCAAGAGCTGACAGATCAACCTTACTTTTATCATCAGTCCAGTTTGTCGTAATGCCGCCGTCAGTTGCTTCAAGAATCTGCGAAAGAGAAACCTGCTTATCTGGATCCAGATGATCGGCCTCGGTAACATCCGGATTGCCACTCTCCATTGCCTCTTTGATAAGCTCAGAATCAACATCCTGACTAACCGCAAGCTCAGCGTCCGACTCTGCAACTTCCACGCCCGAAAGTGCTTCATCAGTGTCGGATGAATATCCGGCAATACTGACATCTGAAGCAAAACTGATATTCAATGACATCGCAGGATATGAAAAACTGCTGCTAAAAACAAAAAACAGCAATATACACGCCAGACAGATATATCTTTTCCCACTTCTGTAAAAATAAAAAAGAATATCGTAAAGTGTTATTGCCATAAAAGCATAAGCGATGCCAAGAAAAGCCAAAGCTTTATGTTTTCTGTTGAATTTCTGAGCCTTGGAAAAAACTTTATTTTTATATGAAAGCTTCATCTGCAAGCTGCTAGCGTTCATATCGGAAATCCCCTCTCATTTCGGATACTTGGCTTGTAATCTGATACCGCATATAATATGATATGATATACATATTTCATTATATAACATATTTACGTATATTTCACCTTTTTTACGCCAATTGATGCGCAAAAATCCGATATATACGCATATTCATAAAATCTCACAACATGAAAGGATACCTATGTCAGGTTCAACACTCGGAAAAAATATCACAATATCAACATGGGGTGAATCTCACGGCGAAGCTCTCGGAGTTGTCGTAGACGGTTTCCCCGCAGGGCTGGAATTATCTAAGGAAGATATTCAGAAGTTCCTGGACAGAAGAAAGCCCGGAACTTCCTCTGCAACAACATCCAGAAAAGAAGACGATGAAGTTCACATACTCTCGGGAATATTTGAGGGAAAGACAACCGGCACCCCCATTTCCATGATGGTAAAAAATACTTCCCAGAGATCCGGCGACTACAGCGAGATTGCAAGCTACTACCGCCCCGGACACGCAGACTACTGCTTTGATGAAAAATACGGTTTCAGAGATTACCGCGGCGGCGGACGCTCTTCCGGAAGAGAAACTATAGGAAGAGTTGCAGCCGGTGCACTCTGCCAGAAACTGTTAAATGAAATGGGCATCGACGTATTTGCCTACACCCGCTCAATCGGCGAAGTCGAGATAAACGACAACAATTTCAACAGAGAAACAATCTATACAACTCCCACTTCAATGCCAGACGCGGATGCCGACAAAAAAGCAATGGACCTCATAATGAAATGCCGCGAAAACATGGACTCTGTAGGCGGAGTTATCGAGTGCAGAATCAAAGGCGTTCCCGCCGGAATCGGCGAACCCGTCTTTGACAAACTCGACGCCCTTCTTGCAAGAGCCGTAATGAGCATCGGCGCCGTTAAAGCCGTCGAGATAGGCTGCGGAACCAAAGCCGCCCGCCTCTACGGTTCAGAAAACAACGACGAATTCATTATCGAGAACAATGAAATATCCAAGAAAACAAACAATGCCGGCGGAATCCTCGGCGGAATGTCCGACGGATCCGAGATCATCCTGAGAGCCTACGTAAAACCAACTCCCAGCATTGCCCGTGACCAATCCACCGTAAACAAATCCGGCGAAAACATAAATATAAACATAAAAGGCCGTCACGACCCCGTTGTAGTCCCCAGAGCCGTCGTAGTAGTCGAAGCCATGTGCGCCTTCACCCTCCTCGACCTCCTGATCTCCAACATCTCCTCCAAGGCCTCAAACATAATCAATTTTTATAAAAAATAATCAAAAAAGCCCTGTAAATACTACCTTCTCTGAAATCAATCAGAAAAAGAAGCATTTCCAGGGCTTTAAATATACGCAAATAACCGCGTAGCCAATTAAATGAAAGTATTCCACAAACCGAAAGTCCTCATCGCAGAAGTACCCGCTCACACAGATGGTTCTTAGCGAATGCGCAGTTTTCGGACGAGCAAGATGATTTTCAAGATTGAAAAAACCTGTAAATGCTGACTTCTCTGAACAACGTGAAAGGAAGCATTTACAGGTTTTTGAAATCATGAAAATCACTGCGCAGCCGTACACAAGCATTCGCTAAGAACCATCTGTGTGAGCCCCACTACGCCATCAGCCTTCCAGTTTATGGAACACAATACAGTTAGGCCGTTTTACGGGTATTTCTGGCCCGTTCATAACTAGAGTGCCGGCCTCGGGATCAACTTTAAAGAAAGTCATTGAGTCGGATTCGTGGTTAAGTGATACAAGATGCTTGTTATCAGGGAACAATGCAGCATCCTTAGGATACTCACCCGCGATAGGAAGCTGAATCTTCTTTGTCAGAAGCCCCGTCTCCTTGTCAACCTTGTAGATGATAACATTGTTCTCACCCGCAGTTGAACTTACAAGATATGTATAATCCTCGGAGAATGTAAGCGCACTGCTTGCAACACCGATAGAATCTGCTTCGTCTGAGTTAGACAAAGTCTGAATCTTGTTAAATTCAGGATTTCCGTCCTTCTCCAAGTACTCATATACTTCTATACCGCACTTCTGCTCAAGACATACATAGAGGAATCTTCCATCCTTAGAAAACTGCATATGTCTCGGAGAAGACTCCTGATCGCAGTGGATCACATCTACTTCTTTTATCTTGCCTGACTCAGTATCAAGAGTATACACATTTACTCTGTCCATTCCGAGATCTGCGGCAAGAAGATACTTGTTGTCCTTAGATACCTTTATGCACTGAACATGAGGCACATGGTTTCTTCCGGCAGCGGTACCGAGACCTTTGTGATATCTCTCATCTGTGATCTCGCCGATACTTCCGTCTTTATTGAGCTTAAGTATCGTAATCTTGCCGTCGTGATAACCGGCTGTCAAAAGATAATTATCCTTCTGATCCATATTAAGATAACATCCGCGCATTCCATTGATAGACGCCTCGTTCAAAAACTCAAGACTTCCGTCAGGCAGAATGTGATACGCCTCAACTCCCGCATCAGTAATAGAATACAGAGTCTTTTTATTGTGCGAAATTCCTATATAAGATGAATTCGTTATCTCAACTTTCTGCTTCTCCGTAAATCTTCCGTTTTTCATATCAACGTCATAAATTTTGATTCCATATTTGGAACCAAGTCCGGAAGTGTAGCTAGATACATACGCCACATACTTATCTTTTCCAGCCATTTTACAACATGCCTCCTGAATAATTTATAATAACCTCTTATGTATTATAGGAAAAACCTATAAATTACCAATTTTTATATTTGCCGTTTACACAAACTCCGGCAAATCCGTTTGCTGTCATTACAGCCTTGTCTGACTCGGAAATAACAGGTGTAGAATCTGTTGCTGAAACTACATCAAAATAGTTTGCTCCTTCACCGGCAACAACTCCCTTTAAACCAAGTGTAGCCATCTGTCCGTTTCCGTTTGTAAGTGAAAAAGAAGCCATTGCAACATCTTTATCATTATAAAGCATTGCAATATTATCAGTCTTCTTCACTGTTCCTGTTTTCTTATTTGCAATAGGAGCCTGTACAGACTCTGCTACTGCTGTATTCTGAGCGGCAACCTGTGTAGCAGCCTGTGCTGCAGTCGCACCACCGTTATTCTTTACTCTTACCTGAACATCATCATATGTAGCATCAGACATAACCTTCTCATCATCTACATAGAAATAAAAAGGAACGTTACCTGCCTGCTCATCAGCACCGATGTGGAAGATAACATCCTGAGTTCCGCTCTTAAATGAACACTCAAGATAAGTACCTGCACTTGTATGAGGTCCCATATGATAAGTGTAATCATAATATGCTCTCATATGCATTTTCTGTGTGCTTCCGGCCTCAACATTAAGAACGGTATCTCCAAAATCAAAGTACATGGGAAGATCACTCTCTGCATGTGCATCCACAGTCATGATCGAACCTGCCGCCATAAAAGCTGCAAGCGCAACAACAATATTTTTTTTCATTTTAAACATCAGCATTTCCTCCATAGTCTTTTCTCAAAAGTCTCTCTTTTTTTATATTATAACGTTATAAATATTCAATCACAAGATTATCACTGTCTGCAGACACTTTTGCCTTAGCTCCCATCACTATCGGAAGCATCGGATCGATATGACCTATATCTGCATCAAATATTATCGGAACACCAAACTCTTGCAAAAGATCAGTTACAGCGTTATATTTATTAACTCCCATCAGGTCGCCTTCAAAGCAGCCCAACGCTCTTCCGATGATAAAGCCCTTTGTATTTTCAAACCAGCCGGCTTCTTTCATATTCCAGATTGCTCTTCTGTAGCTCATCGGACTAAGCTCACAATTCTCCATAACCCACAAGATTCCCTCATCGCAGTTTCTTGCAAAATCCGCAACTTTATCAAATCTTGTTCCGATCATATTGGCCATAACGTCAATACACCCTCCGAGAAGAATGCCCTCCATACCGATTCTTTCCGTCGTCTTCTCAGCTTTCTTTGAAGAGCAGTCAAAATTTGTAAGAATCTTTTTGGCATCACAGTCGTAAAAAAACGGCTTGGAATAATCTACTTCTTCCTTCTCCTCTTTGGGTTTAACGAACTTTTCGTATCCGCAAAAAACGCTTTTTGTACCCTCTAAAAGAGCAAATGCATCATTTTCGGTTCCTTCCCACTCCTTCGCATATCCTGATATACAAGGGCCGTATATTCCGCAGGTATTTGCAATCGTGACAAGCGGGAGCAAAAAGCTTGTATTGTCCGAATAACCTACAAACCACTTGGGCTCAGAGTTTTTTATGACATCAAAATCAATATTACCGATGGTCTCGACCATAAGCTCTCCGCCACCGGCGGAAATGATCGCACCGATATCATCTCTTTTATAAAACTCCGTAAGTTCTGCCGCGGTAACCTTCGGATCCGTACTTATCCCAAGTCCGTCACCCATTCTCGCGGTCTTGCCCTCGATAATATTATATCCTCTGCTTTTAATCTTATCCTCGGCTATATCAATCAGAAAACTGTACGGCTCTATGGCTGCGCCAAACGAAGGAGCCGTAATACCGATGCTGTCACCCTTTTTTATGCTTTTCGGTTTTCTAACCATCTTCACCTCTATCTTCTTCTGAAATTATTCTTTTTGCTTGATTTCTTTCTTGAATAATTTCTGAAGTCTTCTCCGAATTCTTCTATAAATTCTTCCTCGAAGTCTTCTCTCAAGTCATCCGCATAGTCATCCTTGTAATCATCTGCGTATTCGTCTTCATATTCTTCTGCATCTTCAAACTCATCGTCAAATGCATCCGTATAATCATCATCCTCGAAATCATCGTGAAAATCGTCATGAAAATCGTCTTCAAAATCATCCTCAAAATCATCGTCATCAAACTCTTCTTCATATCTTTTCACGGATTTCTTGCGAGGTTCCTCGACAAATTTTCTTCCGGAAGATTTTCTTGTTACTATCTCATCTTCCTCATCCTCAATATATTCTCTTCTTGTTTCTTTACGGACTTCTTTTCTGACTTCTTTCCTAACTTCTTTTCTGGCAGTTCTTCCGGGTTCTTCCTCAGCTTCTTCTCTAAGAACCTTCCTTGAATCGTTTCTGATATTTCTTCTCTTTACATCTACAGGCTCATCTTCCTCATCATCGTCCTGTTCAAGATAATCGGATGAAATTCTGGAATAAGTCTTTTTATAATACTTATTCATCTTGATGCAATCAAGATAAGAAATAGGATGTCCTTCTCCGTGACGAAGCGCGGCAAGATAAGCAATGCAGCCCTTATCAAGTACAATTGACGCTGCAACCGCATCTTCCAAAGTCTCACCTATACAATAAGCACCGTCATTCAAAGCAAATACGGCGTTAGAATTTTTCTTAATATTATGATAACTGTGTCCGTCTTTTCCATGCTCATTGCTTGGAATCTTAACACTGTATCCGACAAGTTCCGCAAAGTCAAACAAAAGAGGTCTTAGATGCGTTGCAGTCCTTGATACAGTCATAACGGCATCGGACTTATTATGAACAATATATTTTACATCAGGTCTTCTGTCATAGATTTCTCTGTGAATGTGCTTAACTCTCTCCGGAGTATCCTCGATATCATAAATAATCTCATCGCCCTCAAGATGACTTCCAAAGCCCTCTTCTACGCCATGATACATATCGGTCTTGCAGACATCCATAAGGAAATTATCACAGGCATCCTCTGTTCTCTCAATATTCTCAATAACATCTTCCGCATTTGCACCAACGAACAATGCACCGTGGTTGGACAGAATAAAACTGTCTGAATCCCTGTTCTTTTTAAGAGACGTAACAACATTGCCGGCAAGTTTGGTACTTCCCGGAAAGCCGTAAGGAATACAGGGGATGACAACATCTTCATCCTCAACATAAGTATATATTCTCTTTAATCCCAGAACACCTGCGCAAGATGCAAAAACCTGGTGTGTGATAACAACAAATTCGACATCTTTCCTTGTTCTGTAGCAAGCTGCATGAACACCTCTCTCATAAGAAGGAGTGAATTCACCCTTGTAGCTCAGATTCTTCATATTGACCAGACATATCATATCAGGTGTCATATCCTCATATCTGATACCACTCGGTGTTATCAAAAAAACTTCTTTATCGATCCTGCAACTTACATTTCCCCATGTACGGGGTAAATAGCCTTTCGCGTGTAACTCCTTAGCCACATCGATCACATGTTGTTTCGCCGCAAGCAATTCAGAATCGCCACTTCTCTTTTTCATTATCTGATCTGCCCCTCTCCGGTAATTTGATACTTGTATGATGTAAGCTCTTTAAGCCCCATCGGTCCTCGCGCATGAAGCTTCTGTGTGCTTATACCAATTTCGGCTCCAAAACCAAATTCAAATCCGTCTGTAAATCTTGTTGAAGCATTTACATATACGCAAGCTGAGTCGACTCTGTCAAGGAATCTTTTTGCAGTCTCTTCATTCTCTGTAATGATTGCGTCAGAATGACTTGTATTGTACTTGTTAATATGCTCGATAGCTTCATCGACGTTTTTAACCGTTTTTACAGAAATAATATAATCAAGGAACTCTTTTCCAAAATCCTCTTCCGTTGCGGAAACAGCACTTGTCATAAGCTTGCGGCTCTCTTCATCGCCTCTTATCTCAACATTGTGCTCATTCATAGCCTTCTCAAAAAGAGGAAGGAATCTGTCCTTAATATCCTCGTGGACAACCAGAGATTCTGCGGCATTGCATACACCGATCCTCTGTGTTTTGGCATTTATAATGATAGGGATTGCCTTGTCAATATCGGCATCCTTATCAACATATATATGGCAATTACCCGTTCCTGTCTCGATAACGGGTATTGTAGAATTCTCGACAACAGCATTAATAAGTCTTGCACTTCCTCTCGGAATAAGAACGTCAATGTAATCATTCATCTGCATAAACTTAGTTGTAACAGCCCTGTCCGTATCTTCGATAAGCTGGATCGCATCGGGATTGATGCCGCTTTCCCCGAGTGCAGCTCTCATAACATTTGCAATCTGAATATTGCTGTCTATTGCATCACTTCCGCCTTTTAATACAACAGCATTGCCCGCTTTAAAAGTAAGGGCAAAAGCATCTGCGGTAACATTAGGTCTTGCCTCGTAAATTATACCTATAACGCCCATCGGAACTCTGACTTTTTTGATATTAAGTCCGTTGGGTCTTGTGAAGGTCTCAATAACTTCTCCGATGGGATCGGGAAGAGCCGCAACCTGCCTAAGTCCCTCTGCCATTGCTTCAATTCTCTTTTTATCAAGAAGAAGTCTGTCCAGAAGTCCTTTATGCATTCCGTTTGAAACGCCTCTCTCGTAATCCTTTGCATTTGCCGCAATAATACTGTCAGCTTCAGCCACAAGCTTATCGGCAACAGCAATAAGAGCGTCATTCTTCTCTTTGGAAGTAAGACACTGAATCTCGTATTTTACCTTTTTCGCTTTTTTGCAAATCTCAATAAGTTCCATCTATGTTCTCCAGCTCCTTTATTTCTCGTGAATGATACTCTTTATCGGAATATCATATTCACTTGGTATTATCTCATCAACAATCTGAATCTTGTAGCAAAGTGCCACAGTATCAGCATAGCTTACTTTTGGAAGGAATCTGTCATAGAAACCACCCTTGTAACCTATTCTGTTGCCTTTCTCATCAAAAGCAACTCCGGGAACGATAACTATCGTCCTACCGGTGTTCTCACCATCTGTCCGGCGAACATTTAATTCATCCGCATATAAGTCGGGATCGAATATCTCACTCTCATCCGTTATCTCAGGTTCTCTAAGGCCATAAAAGCCCTCCTTAAGATTCTCGGGTTCGTAGATCCTGATAAACTTCATTATGCCATTTTTCTTATCGGTAACCTTTGGACAAAAAACTCTCTTACCAAGCGCAAGTGCATCAAGTATGATCTCATCCGTTTTAACCTCGCTTCGAACGGAAGCATAGATAAGAACATTTGAAGCCTCGATATACTCAGGCCTTGTAATAAGCTCTTCAAATATCTCGCGACTTTTTATCTCAATCTTATATACACTAAGGTCGTCTCTTTTTTGCAAGATATCTTTTCGTATAAAATCTTTATCCATCGGTACCTTCCATTGTATTTGAATTAGTCAAAACTTTCTACTATATTTTTCACAATTAATTCTGCAATTTTGATGCCATCCATTGCCGCAGACATGATTCCACCTGCGTATCCGGCTCCTTCACCACATGGGAAAAGTCCTTTAACATTTTCGGATTCACCGTTCTCCGTTCGATTTATCCTCACGGGAGATGAAGTTCTCGTCTCAACACCTGCTATAAGTGCATCCGGCGAATTGTAGCCTTTTATCATTGTACCGAACTTTTCCATTCCTTCAACAAAAGACTTGTTAAGGTCATCCGGCAATATCTCATGAACATTTGTAAAAGAATATGCTCCTTTGGTATTCGGGTGAAAAGAATCCCTGAACCTGACAGTTTCTTTATCCAAATCCAAATCCGAATCCGAATTAAATGCACCGTCTTTATCAACGGCATTTTTAAAATCTTCATAATACTCAACGGGTATCTTGCCGTTTCCAAGTTTATAAGCTTTTTCTTCAAGCCTTCTCTGAAACTCGACGCCTGCAAGTACATCCTCAGAACCAAAATCTTTGGGATCAACGGTTATTATGATCGCGGAATTGGCATTTTCAGAATCTCTCTTGCTGTAACTCATTCCGTTAACTGCAAGTCTCCCTTCTTCAGAAGAAGCATTTACAACAAAACCTCCGGGACACATGCAAAAAGAGTAAACGCCGCGCCCCTCTTTGGTATTCATTACAAGCTTATATGAAGAAACTGGAAGAGATTTCGGATCCTCAATTCCGTACTGCGATAGATTTATGAGCTTCTGTGGATGTTCAACTCTGAATCCTACCGCAAACGGCTTCTTCTGCATAGATACATCTCTTTCTTTAAGCATTGAAAAAGTATCCCTCGCGCTGTGCCCTATAGCAAGTACCGCCATATCAAAAGGAATTTCTTCTCCGTCTGCAACAAGGGCCTTTAAAGCTCCGCTTCCATCAGTAACAATATCCGTCACCTGCGTCTCAAATCTAAATTCACCGCCAAGAGAAATGATCTCCTGTCTCATATTTTTGACAACATTTCTTAGTACATCGGTTCCTATATGCGGCTTGGCATCATACATTATCTTACTATCCGCACCGAAAGTCGTAAACAAAGAAAGGGCTTTTCGTCCTCTTCCGTCCTTGTCTTTTACCATGGTATTAAGCTTGCCGTCAGAAAAAGTTCCCGCTCCGCCTTCTCCGAATTGCACATTGGTGCGGGTATCAAGCTCTCCTGTCTCCCAGAACTTTTCTACAATTTCCTGTCTCTTGTCGACATCAGCGCCTCTTTCAAAGACTACAGGCTTAAATCCGGCCTCCGCAAGCATATATGCACAGAAAAGTCCGGCAGGTCCCGAACCTATTACTGCGATTCTTTTATCCGTCGCACCCGATGGAAGTTCGCCAATGACACCGGCTTTTTCCATAAAATCATAAAAAACAGGTGAAACAACTGAGATTCCTTTGTCTTTTATCTTAGAGACAATCTTTTCCTCGGCTTTCTTATCCTTAGCCTTTGCCAACCTAAGGTCCACCATGAAAACATCATAAATCTGAGGTTTCTTCCTAGCATCAATCGAATGCCGCATTATCACAAACTCAGATATCTCATTTTCCGTTATACGCAAAAGCTTTGCTGCCTTTTTCTTCAAGACATCGCAAAGCTCATCGTGTTCACGTACATTTTTACCATCATTTAAAAGTTTGATCTGATTAATTCTTATCATATAATTCCTATAATAACTTCAGTTTTTAGTTATTCTAATCTGCCATGGAAGAAGCCGCTGTTCCCGCAATACTTCCGCTTGTCCATGCAAACTGAAGGTTATATCCCCCGCATCTTCCGTCTACATCCAGAAGTTCTCCGGCGCAGAATATTCCGGGGTTACCTGCAACAGACATATCATCGCCTATATCGCCAAGACTCATACCACCCGTAGTAACCTGCGACTGCAAATATCCGTAGCTGTCAGTTATATTAAAACGTATATCTCTGTATCTATCAAGTATACATGATGCCATGCTCTCTGCAATATTCTTCATATGCATGGATGGCGACAATTTCATCTTCTTAAGGACCATATCATTTATATTGCTGTTTGCAAATCCAAGCAAAAACTCCTCAAGAGTCCTGTCATCACGAAGCTTAAGCATATCACTTTTAAGCGCTTCAAAATCCGAATCATCATAATCAGGGAAAAAATCCGCAGAAGCAACTATAGGCTTCTTCTCCGTGACAAACTTTATCACCTCTCTGCTTGCCTGCATAACGGGAATTCCTGAGATTCCATCCTTAGAAATCTGCAATTCTCCGCTCTCGGATGTTATGAGTTCGTCACCAAGAAAAAAAGAAATCCTAGCCCCGGCTCTTACTCCCGCATCCGGCATCACATCGCCTGCTTCACATTTAAATCCGACAAGAGCGGGATAAGTATCCTTATAGCCCATTCCAAGCTGCTTACAAATATAATATCCATCTCCCGTAGACATTGTACTCTTTGCTCCCGAAAGAGATCCAAGTGCAAGAATAACACTGTCTGCTCTATACTTGTCTTTATTCGTGATAAGAAGGTACGAAGAACCATCGCTTTCATCTCTTTTTACAGCCTTAACCTGACTCTCCGTGATAACCTTCACCTTGAGCCTCTTAATTTCATTTTCAAGAGCACTCACTACCGTAGAAGCCTGTCCCGAAACAGGATATATATATCCGTCTTCACTCTTTACGATAACTCCTATAGACTTAAAAAATCTTATCGTCTCCTCGGGGCCGTACAGCGAAAGCCAGGTCTTCATCCTTCCCTCTGCGGCCTTGTTGTAATATTCAGGTCTCATGTCGAGATTTGTAAGATTGCACCTGCCGTTTCCCGTAACGGAAAGTTTTTTTCCAAGTCTGGTATTTTTCTCAATTATAGTTACGTCGGCGCCGTTTCTTGCCGCATACACAGCCGCGCACATACCGGCCGCGCCACCTCCCGCAACATAAACTTTTTTGCCCAAATCAAATCCTCTTATACTTCATCATTTTTAAAAAGTACCGGTAAAACCGAAAGATGCTTTGCAAAAGGAATACCTTTAAGTTCTCTCGTATCGATTCCTCCGATAATAACCATGATTGCCAGATATGCAAAATAGAAAACAGGCACGCATATAATGAGCGTAAGTATTTCTCCTATTTTCTTACTGAATGCCATATCGATCAAAAAGATAGCAAATCCGGCAACAGCAGATGCCGCAAGTGTTCTTCCGAAATTAATGGCAAGATCATATCTTGCTTTGAGCATCTTTTTAAATATAGCAAGCGAAAGCACGTCATAAACAAGGAATGATACAAGCACAGGTATCAAAACTCCGTACAATCCGATATTTCCAAGAGTTCCACAGAAGAACAACATCACAAAATGAACAAGCCATGTTATTCCCAGTCCCACAACAATAAGTATCGACTTGCCCGCATGGAAAAGAATCCATGAAAAGAATATCGCAAAAGGCACGAGTATTATCAAAAAGCATGCGACTCTTAAAAGTTCAACACTGAAATCATTTCCCTTCCAGTAAACGACTGTATCGATTGATGGAGCCAAAGTAAATACAAAAAGGGTAACGGGAACAGTAAGTTCAATAAAATGCTTTACCAGCCTTGAAAGCTTATCTCCCGCATTATCGGGCTCGTCTCTCTCAAATCTTGCTCTTATCCTGTTCCACTCAATGAGGAACGGAAGGCAGCAAAGAAGTGAAAATGTTATTACAAGCGGAATTGTTCTTCCCGCATAAATACCGTAGTTATATATAGGATCTGCCTTACTTCCGACAGCTCTGTGGTGAACCATATAGAAAATCTGATCGATCAAAAGTGCAAGTCCCGGTGAAGCATACATAAATAATATCGGTCTAAGTCCCGACATTACGTCATTTTTGCTGTCGACATATCTAGGAGCACTTCTTTTTCCTATCTCTTCAAGCTCATTTCTTCTTACGTAAAAGCTTACGGAAGTATGTACAAGACCAACTATCGAAGCAACGAAAAGACCAAGCATCATTCCCGTCGAACCGTATACGGCACTAAAGTCCTCAATGTGCATGAGTGCGTTAACCTTAAGTCCGTATCTGAACATAACAGCCGAGAAAATAGTTCCCACAAGGAACGCTGCGCATGCCATCAAAATATCTGAAATAACGATGGGCTTAGTATATCCGACACCCTGAAGATATCCTCTTACAACACCCTGAATGCACAGGAACAGAACGGAAAATGTCGATATAAGGAACTGGAAACTTCCCTTCTCCGAACCAAGTAAAAGATCCGAAAAATAAAGTCCGATAAGAGTAAAGATAATCGTGACAACAACGCCTGTAAACGCGAATATCTTAATAGATTTCTTCATATTCTCCTCAGCGTTTTTGTACTGGGATTTTCTTGCTCTTACTCGAACCATAACCCATACGGCCTTCTGCACCGCAAGGACAAAAGAACAATAAAAGGCAAAGAAAATAGCGAGAGACCCTGCAGAATATCCCGCACCCTTCTCTCCGTAAATTCTTATAGCAACAACCTCATATAACATGAGAATTATAATTGCCCAATAAACAGCTGCAGTAAGCACATCAGGTCTTATTCTTTTTTCTTCATAGTACTTTTTCATGATCGATCTCCAATTGTATTTTTATCAGTCTCTTGTAATTCCGAGCAAATTAAGAACATCACTTTGTTTCTTTTCCATCACTGCCGCTTCGTCTTCTTCCATGTGATCGTAGCCGCACAGATGAAGCATGCTGTGAGCGATAAGAAAAGCAAATTCTCTCTTTGTACTGTGTCCGTATTCTTCAGCCTGACTTCTCACCCTGTTCTCATTGACAACGATATCGCCAAACATGATATTTCCGGTATCCGGATTCAGAAGGTCGTTTTTCTGCTCTCCGTCCATAACAGAGAAATCACCGGGCTCATCATACGAAACATTTGGAAAAGAAAGAACGTCAGTCGGCCTGTCTATCTCCCTGAACTGCCTGTTAAGTTCCTGTATCCCGTCATCATCGGTGATCGTGAGACTTATCTCCACCTCTTTGTCGCACCCCTCGGATCTTAAAACCTCTTTTGCAACTACAGTCGCAACTTCTTCGGGATCAAAATCAAAGAGAGCTCCCGTCTCATTCTCAACGTAAAAAGTCATAATAAAGCTTCTCCTTTTTCATTATCTTCTTCATAACCTCAAGTTCCCTGAACGTAACATCATAGTCGCGAAGCTCTCCGTCGGAAACTTTTTTATCTATGATAGAATCAATAAGATTATCGTAATCTATCTTCGCATCCTTGTCCTTTTTAAGAAGATACATTATGGATGCTATAAGCAGTTCCCCAAGTTGAACAACTAGCGCCTCTTTGGATTTCGGCTCATTCTTTTTGGGTTCTATATAATCATGCAAAAAATCCATCGCCTCAGTCGGGAAACTGTTATCGGCGTAGATATGTTTGACATCATCCCAATCAGATTTTCCTTCAAGAACTCCTATCCTGTGATAATACGAGCAGTTCTTTACGGCTCTGGCATTTATATTAAGTCCGAGCGCCATTCTCTCTGCAATATATGCAGTGTGAATAGCCCTGAAATATTCATCTTTATTTTTTTCCTTGAGAGTAACAAGAAGCGGGAAATCCGCATCATTGATAACCATATACATATCATTCGTCCGTCTTATAACATAAACACCGAAAATGTTTAGGAATATAAGCAGGATGGTAAGATTAAGCATAATATTGATAGCAGGTGAAAGAAGCAAAAGCGCAGAAAAAGTCCTGTTAAGGAACAGGACATTATATGCAACCAGAAATACCGCCTGCATCAAAAGAGAAATAAATGTCGGAATTCCTATCTCGGTATCCTCTTCCAGATCTCTGAACATCGCAACAGCGACCGCTCCTGCAAGAACATACATAAACAGTTCTCCGCAGCCTCCGTTCTTTTCAAGCATAACAGAGATTGAAACCATTCCGATCCCCGCAACCATACCTATCTCAGCATTTGAAAAGAGCACAAGCATGACAAAAAGTGACATATAAGGCCAAAATACGTTAGGTATAAGGCTAAAAACGCAGGCAAAAATTAGCGCAACAAAATAGCCCGCAACGAAGCGGTTTCTGACCACATTGTTATCATATAACAATCTGCTCTGACCGTCGGATACGGCGTCAACAAGCATAAATATGATCGTTCCCGCTATCGCGACAGAGACGATTGTATTTCTCATAGTAGCTTCATAGCTTTTATCCGTAAAGAAAGAAAAAGCAAAGACAATAACTCCAGTAAAAATGAGCATTGCCGCGTATAACAATTTGACTTTCACACTCGAAATCTTATCGTTTGCCATTGTCTGAACGCTTCTCCAATTTTTGTATAGACTTCTTTTTCTTTTTGTTCTCGGCCTTCTTCTCGTAATCTTCGTAGGCCTTAACAATTTTCTGAACAAGAGGGTGTCTCACAACATCGCTGCTTGTAAGTGTGCAAAAAGCTATATCATCTATTCCCTTAAGGACATTTCCCGCAATCTCAAGTCCGGATCTGACATCAGCCGAAAGATCCTTCTGAGTCGCATCACCCGTGATAATTACCTTGGAACCGAATCCGATTCTTGTAAGGAACATCTTCATCTGCGCAGGTGTTGTATTCTGTGCCTCATCGAGAATAATAAAGGCATTATCCAAAGTTCTTCCTCTCATGTAAGCAAGAGGTGCAACTTCAATAAGCCCTTTTTCCATATTTTTGATAAAATTCTCCGTACCCATTATCTGGTAAAGAGCATCATATAAAGGTCTGAGATACGGATCGACCTTGCTCTGGAGGTCTCCGGGCAAAAATCCGAGCTTCTCTCCGGCTTCAATGGCAGGTCTTGTCAGTATTATCCTGCTGACTTCTTCCCTCTGGAAGGCAGTTATCGCCATTGCCATTGCAAGATAAGTCTTACCCGTTCCGGCTGGTCCGAGACCGAAAACGATCATCTTGTTTCTGATCGCATCAATATACTTCTTCTGTCCGAGAGTTTTAGGCTTTATCGGCTTACCCGAGACGGTATGACAGATAATATCTCTGTCTATATCAACAAGGACGTTATCATTCTGCGTGACATCCTTGTTTTTGGCAGCATCTTCTTTTAACGAGATGGCATAATCGACGCTCTGCTCTTCTATATGCGAGCCTCTTCTCGAAAGCTGAACAAGCTCACGTATTATACTTGAAGCCTTGTTTGCTCCCTCTTTTTCACCTATTATGCGAAGCTCGCCGTTCCTGTCGATGATCTCGACGTGAAGGCTGTCTTCTATCTTGCGTATATAACTGTCGTTTCCGCCAAATATATTGCGCTCATCCTCAGCTGTAAGCGCCAATCTAAGTTCTGTAATCTCACTCATTTATGATATGGTTCTCCGCAGGAAATTTTATAACCTCTGTAAATCTGTTCCAAAAGAATTACTCTCATCATCTGATGAGGAAATGTCATGTCCGAAAAGCTGATCGATGAATCCGCTCTCTTAAGAACGCTCTCATGAAGTCCCAGCGATCCGCCGATGACAAATTGTATGTGACTGGTTCCGTTAACTCCCAGTGAACTTATATATTCAGAAAAAGCTTCCGATGTATACTTCTTACCTTTTATTGCAAGCACGCAGACATGGGCTCTTTCATCAATATTCTTTAAAATTCTCTCCGCTTCTTTTTTCTTGATCTGCTCCTCGACAGAAGGCGGAGCATTGTCAGGAGTTTTCTCATCGGCTACTTCTATTATGTTTAGCTTACAATATCTCGAAAGCCTCTTGGAATATTCTGCGATTGCATCATTCCAGTACTTTTCTTTGATCTTGCCGACGCAAACGATACTGATATTACTCAAAAAAATCTCCAATCATCTTTTTTAAATCACTTATCTACAGGCTTTCCACCCGTCACGATGCCTCCGATTCCGTTATTGGAAAGGCCTTCTTCCGACATGTAAATATGTTCATCACTGTCACTCTTGCGACTGAGCACAGGAATTTTGCCTTCTTCGTCATTGGAAGCATTTTCTACAGAAGACCACTTGCCTTCTTTGCAGTTCCCAACCCATTCCGTAGTATATCCGTCGGGATCGATGATGATAATATACATCTCTCCGTCATACTTGCCATCCTTGAATATACCGATGGCATTCTGCAAATATATATCTTCTTCGTTCATATATTCCGGATTGTAATCGTAGTGTTCCTGGCCTTCGCCTGTAGGAAGGTCGTTCTCCCAGGCTCCGAGATACGAATGCTCTGTAACAACATAGTTACTGTACGAAGGATAGAAATTTATCCAGGCTCCCGTACCCTGCCTTACTCCGTTTACCCAGTCTCCGAAATAGTAGCAACCATCTTTGTAAACGGCAAGTCCTTTTCCATTTGGCTTCCCTTCAGAATCGGTATCGCCATAGTAATAGAAATCATTGATATAATTAAGCGAATACGACATGGCTTCATATCTCTCAAGATGAGCCAGATCGCTTACCGCAGCCATATTGTTCTCTGACCAGTAAACATACATCTCATTTAGCTGCGTCTCCAAATTATATTCAACGCCCTTATATATATCCTTAAAAACGACTCCCTTAGTCATATAGAAGCTGTTTCCGGAAACGGTAGAATCCGTTGAACTGACCGTAGCCGCCGTCAGACTCATCGCAGATACATCTATCTCGCTGCTCTCCTGTGAGCTGCCTGCATATTCCGTGATATTCTTATCCAGTTCACTGTCATCGTCTTTATCGTTTGTATTATTGAAAACCAACAGACATCCCGCAAGAATTAAAAGAATAACCGAGAGTATACCTGCAGTCATCGCAACTTTAACGTTTGTGTCTCTGTCCATACGTATTCTCCATTACATAATCTCATTCATTATATCACATTCTATCCATTAAATCGCGCAAAAAGGGAATAAAAAAAGGAACGGAAGCAAAGTATTTCTGCATCCGTTCCGTATTTTCAACCATTCGACATTAGCCGATTGTGTGAATCCATCCCTCAGGAGCTTCAACGCGTCCCATCTGGATTCCTGTAAGTGTGTCATAGAGCTTCTTCATAACAGGTCCCATCTCGTCCATTCCGCTTGCGAAGCAGATTTCCTTGCCGTGGTCGTTGATCTTGCCTACAGGGCTGATAACAGCTGCTGTTCCGCAAAGTCCCATCTCAACAAAGTTCTCAACTTCTGAAAGCTTAACAGGTCTCTCTTCAACATTAAGTCCAAGGATCTCTTTTGCAACATAAACAATTGATCTTCTTGTGATTGAAGGAAGAATTGAATCTGTGTGTGACTTAGGAACTACAAGTCCGCCTTCTTTAGTAACGAAGATGATGTTAGCTCCGCCTGTCTCCTCGATATATGTTCTGCTCTCTGCATCAAGATATACATTCTCTGCAAAGCCTTCCTCATGAGCCTTTACAATAGGATGTAAGCTCATTGCATAGTTAAGTCCGGCTTTGATATTACCCGTTCCGTGCGGTGCCGCTCTGTCAAAGTCACTTATCTTAACAACGATAGGCTTAGCACCACCCTTGAAGTATGGACCTACCGGTGTTACGAAAATTCTGAACTGATACTCGTCAGCAGGTTTAACACCGATAACGTTTCCTGTAGCGAACATAACAGGTCTGATATAAAGTGTTGCACCACTTCCGTAAGGAGGAACCCAGTCAAGGTTAGCCTTAACAACTTCCTCAACAGCCTTGATAAATCTATCTTCAGGGAAAGCAGGCATTTCAAGTCTTGTAGCTGAATCTACCATTCTCTTGGCATTTAAGTCAGGTCTGAAAGTTACAACCTTGCCATCCTCGGTCTCATATGCCTTAAGTCCTTCGAAACACTCCTGTGCATAATGAAGAACACCTGCATCCTCACTGAGCATGATCATATTGTCGCCTGTAATGACACCATCATCCCATTTTCCGTCTTTATAGTTAGAAACATATCTCTTGTCAGCAACCATGTAGCTAAAGCCTATATTGGCCCAATCTAAATCTTTTTTACTCATAATACTACTGCATCCCCTTTCCAAACTTTAATGCGGCAAAGCGCTAATAGTTAAATTATAGTCCATTATTTTTGAACGTCAAGTAATGAATTGGAATAATTACTTATCGTTAGAATTGTCTTTCTTTTTAAACTTACCTGCAAGCTTTATCACCCTGTCACGACTTGTGTGATAGAGCTTAGTCATCATACCGACTTCCTTGTGTGCATTATACTTATCGTTATGTTCATCGGTAAGTGTCTTGTATTCTTTGTTCTCTATATATGCAAGATCGTCATAATCTTCCGTCTCGGTGCTAAGCCCCTTCTTAGACAGAAGTATGTTCGTGATTCTTGAAACAAAAGCATAAATAACGGCAAAAATAGGAACTCCGACAAGCCATCCGACTATTCCCCACAATCCGCCAAAGAACGTGATTGAAAAGAGAACCCAGAAACTCGATAATCCCGTTGAACTTCCAAGGATCGTAGGTCCAAGGATATTTCCGTCAAACTGCTGCAAAACAATTATAAACGCAAGGAATATAAGTGCCTGTACAGGTGTAATCACAAGAAGAAGCGCTCCAATTGCGCCACCGATATACGGACCAAAGAACGGAATAATATTGGTAACACCGACAATAACGGAAATAAGCAAAGGATAATCGAGTTTCAAAATGATACATCCAACATAGCATATTATTCCTATTATCACGGAATCCACCAGCTTGCCGCCGACAAAGCCTTCAAAAATATCTCCGATAAATCTGAATCCGCCTACGATCTCATTGGCAAATTCTTCTTTAAACAAAGCATAAGCAAGTTTCTTACCCTTTGTAGAAAAAACTTCTTTTGAATTAAGAACATATATAGCAACGATAAGTCCTACAACAAGATCAAAAATGACCTTGATTATAGAGAACACACCCTGTGATGCCATCTTGAAGAACGAATCCATGCTTGGCACCAATGGCATAAGTTTTTCCTGAAGGAATTCACTGAGTGAAACATAAGAACGATCAAGCTGTGAATTGATAAAATTCTGAACTTCAAGTGAATTGGATTCAAAAAGTATCTGTGACTGAGTGTCGATCTGATCTTTATACTCAGGAAACTTCCTGACGATCTGTCTTATACTTTCGATAAGTTCAGGAATAATGATCCTGAACAAACTGTAGATGACCATCAGGAATATGATCATCGTGATCATTACAGATATTTTTCTTGCCTGTTTTCTTTTCTTCACATTCGCACCTGACGAACGTGAGATGTCATAGCCCCTCTTTCGATAAATAGGATAAACGATTTTTCTTTCAATACCATCCGTAAGCGGGATGAGAATAAAAGCGATAATAACACCTATTACTATTCCGGATAAAGAATCGATCACTTTTGAAAAAGTATTTACCACGGAAATTCCATTAAATATCACATAATAAGCAAGCATTATCGCAATGCTTAAAAAGAAAATCGTTATAGCCCAGGTTACCTGGTTTTTCTCAGGTTTCATTTTCATAGTTATGCCCCCAAATTATCCGGCATTACTGTTCATTCATTTCTTTCAGAATGTACTTAAGGCTGTCCAGATAATCATCATTTATATCTTCTATTTTTCCTTTATCACAAAGCGCCGAAATAGCGGGATCCAAAGGAATTCTTCCAAGTATATTTATTCCCTTTGATGCCGCATAGCTCTCAATCTTGCTCTCTCCGAATATATTGATCGGCTTGCCGCAATGAGGACAATTCATATAGCTCATATTCTCCACGATACCAAGTACCGGGATTTTCATCATCTCAGCCATATTAACCGCTTTTTCAACGATCATGCCGACAAGTTCCTGAGGAGTAGCGACAACGATAATACCGTCCACGGGAAGAGACTGGAAAACCGTAAGCGGAACATCTCCTGTTCCGGGAGGCATATCAACAAACATAAAGTCAACATCGCCCCAATTTACATCTGACCAAAACTGCTTAACGATACCTGCAATAACAGGTCCTCTCCAGATAACGGGATCTGTCTCATTATCCATGAGCATGTTAAGAGACATTACCTTTGTTCCCTTTTCCGACTCGGCAGGCAAAAGCCCTGTCTCATCAGCATTCTTGGCCTGTCCTATCCCAAACATCTTAGGAATCGAAGGTCCTGTAATATCAGCATCAAGAATTGCCGTCTTATATCCCTCTTTAGCCATATATACGGCAGATAAGCCTGTCACAAGGCTCTTTCCTACGCCGCCTTTACCACTTACTATTCCGATAACTTTTTTTACATGTGTATGTTCACCGGGAGCAACTTTAAAGTTATCCTCCATCTGCTTCTTAAAGTCCTCCGGCTTCTTACCGTGTCCGTTAGCCATTTTCCGTCTCCGTTTCATAAAAAGATCAAGTAATATAAGCTGAAAAATCAGCGCTTATATACGCAGTCAGCGACTTCCTCATCCTCTTTGTCGCCTATGTAAGACTCAATAATAAATCTCGGACGATTCTTGGTCTCAAGATAAATCTTACCGATATACTCTCCTATAACTCCGAGAGAAATCATGATAAGTCCGCCTATTGCCCAAACAGACAAAACTGTAGTTGTCCATCCCGGAATAGTCTGACCTGTAAAATATCTGACAAGCGAATATACAAACACCGCAATACTTACAAAGAAAATAAAGAAACCAAGTCCTGTTATCATCTTTATAGGTTTTGTACTAAGACTTGTGATTCCCTCAATCGCAAAACTGAGCATCTTCTTGAGAGGATATTTACTCTCTCCTGCGAATCTCTCAGCTCTCTCATAATAAACAATATCAGACTTAAATCCGAGCATGGGAACGATTCCCCTGAGAAAGAGATTGACCTCTCCAAACTCAGAGAGAGCCTGAAGCGCTCTTCTGCTAAGAAGTCTGTAATCCGCATGATTATAGACTGTCTTCGCTCCCATAGCATCAATTAGTTTGTAATATGACTCTGCGGTAAATCTCTTGAAAAAAGTATCTGTGGTTCTCTTTGATCTTACTCCGTAAACCACTTCGCTTCCTTCATTATTGAACTTTTCGATCATGGCATCTATCGCATTGATGTCATCCTGAAGATCGGCATCCAACGAAATTGCCATATCACAAAGATCCTTGGCAGTCATAAGACCTGCCAAAAGCGCATTCTGATGTCCCATATTCCTGGAAAGATTTATTCCCTGAAATACTTCGTCATCCTCATGTAATTTTTTTATTATATTCCATGTATCATCCTTTGAACCGTCGTTTACCAAAAGGATCCTGCTGTCGGAAGAAATCATTTTCCTCTCTATAAGGCTGTTGACCTTCTCCTTAAGTCTTTTGGACGTCTCCGGCAATACTTCCTGTTCGTTGTAGCAAGGAATCACGCAGAATAATCTGTTCATTTACTTTCCCTCCGATGAGTTTATATAATTAATAAGCCCCTCTGAGTCAATAATCTTTTGCATAAATTCCGGGAAAGCCTGTCCGCGGAACTTCTCACCTGTTGTCTCATCTGTGATGATACCGGAATCAAAGTCCACACTTACAATATCTCCGTTTTTAATAGCATCTGCGGCTTCCTCGCACTCAATAATGGGTAGTCCGATGTTAATACTGTTTCTGTAAAAGATTCTCGCAAAACTCTTAGCTATTACACAGCTTACGCCTGCGCATTTAATTGAAAGAGGCGCATGTTCTCTTGAAGATCCGCAGCCAAAATTCTTTTCGGCAACGATAATATCTCCTGATTTTACATTCTTTGTAAAATCTTTATCTATATCTTCCATACAGTGCTTGGCAAGTTCATCACCTGTAGTACTGTTAAGATAACGAGCGGGTATGATTACGTCTGTATCTACATTATCACCATATTTAAAAACTGTACCTTTTGCAGCCTTCATTTTCTATTCTCCTTATAATCCAAGTTCAGCGGGTTGTGAAATTTTTCCTGTAATTGCACTTGCAGCGGCTACAGCCGGTGAAGCAAGATAAATCTCGGAATCTATCGCCCCCATCCTGCCTACGAAGTTTCTGTTTGTTGTAGAAACGCATCTCTCTTTGGAAGCAAGAACGCCCATATATCCGCCAAGGCAAGGTCCGCAGGTAGGTGTTGAAACGATAGCACCTGCTTCAACAAAGCTCTTGATAAGTCCTTCTTCCATAGCCTTAAGAAAGATCTTCTGAGTTGCAGGGATAATGATACATCTGATGCCGGGTGCAACCTTTCTTCCCTTTATGATCTCTGCAGCAGTTCTAAGGTCGTCAATTCTTCCGTTTGTGCATGAACCGATAACAACCTGATCGATCTTAGTTTCTTCGATCTCATCAAATGTATGTGTATTCTCGGGAAGATGAGGGAAAGCAACGGTAGGCTTAAGTGTACTTAAGTCGATTGTATATTCCTCATCATATTCAGCATCGGGATCTGCTTCATAAACAGTATACTCCTTATTCGGAGCATGTTCCTTGAGATACTCTTTTGCAATATCATCAACAGGGAAAATACCGTTCTTTCCGCCTGCTTCAATAGCCATATTTGCAATTGTAAGTCTGTCATCCATTGTAAGATTCTTGATACCTTCGCCGACAAATTCCATTGACTTATAAAGAGCTCCGTCAACACCGATCATACCGATGATATGAAGGATAACATCCTTACCGCTAACCCACTTTGAAGGCTTTCCGATAATATTGAACTTGATGGCGCTCGGAACCTTGAACCAAGCCTTACCTGTAGCCATTCCCGCAGCCATATCGGTTGAACCGATACCTGTTGAGAAAGCTCCGAGAGCTCCGTAAGTACATGTATGTGAATCTGCACCGATGATAAGGTCTCCCGGAACAGTAAGTCCCTGCTCGGGAAGAAGTGCATGCTCGATTCCCATCTGTCCTACTTCAAAGTAGTTTGTGATATTGTTCTTTCTTGCAAACTCTCTTACGCACTTGCAGTTTTCTGCAGATTTAATATCTTTATTCGGAGTAAAGTGATCGGGAACAAGAGCAATCTTGTCTTTATCGAATACACCGTCCTTTGTAAATTTTGACATCTCGTTAATTGCAACCGGACTTGTAATATCATTTCCGAGAACAAGATCCAGATTAGCCTCGATAAGCTGTCCTGCCTTCACTTCGGGAAGTCCTGCATGGGCTGCCAATATCTTCTGGCTCATAGTCATTCCGCTCATTTTGTAATCTCCTTCAATCATCTATTAATTATAATCAAAAATATACTACTAAATATAACACAACACCTCGCCATAAAGAACATGACAATTTTAATCGTTTTTCTTGATTATTTTTAATGTATACATCGAATAAATAACCAATATAAGTGCTCCAACAATAGACATAGCAAGTCCGGCCTTTAATCCTTCAGGCTCATATGTAACTCTGATATCGTGAACACCTGCAGATACAGGGATTGCCATAAGGCCGTAATCAGCTTTAACAATCTCTGTAGGCTCACCGTCTACCGTACAACTAAAGCCTTCCGTAGCGGGAACCGAGAAGAATACAAGCTTTCCGCCGTCAAGATTGGTTGTCTTTGCACTAAATCCATATGTATCTGTAACAAATGAAGTGCATGCGCTCTTCTTTCTCTTCGCACACTCTCCCTTAAATCCGCTGTATGTAAGACTACCGGATGAAAGCTCCTCAGCCTTTATCTCTTCCATATCAAGCTTATCGCCGTATTTAACTGCATCTTCCGTTGAAATGATCACTACTCTCGCAAGCTCGTAGTCATAGTCGGAAGCTTCAAGATCTTTCCACTCATCTTCAGTTATATAGTAATCATATGCAAATCCCATAGGAATGTAATTTGCATTCTCAAAAATATCGAATCCGTTCTGATTGTCACGGAATGAATATCCTTCTGTTCCGTCACCGTCGTTAAATACTCTGTTTCTGCTGATTATTGCATTCTCCATGTAATATCTTGAAGACAATATCGCACGGATACCGGCTCTATTAATTGGAAGATTGGTCTCAACCGTTCTTGTTATACCTGCAGTACCCTCAAGGAAATCAAAGATCTCAGAAGGAACCGTACTTAAGAAGCAGTGAACCGAAGGGATTCCCCAAGCCATATCATAATTGGTAGACGTACTGTCAACTTCGCCTCTGCAGAAACTTGTCTGATCTACATTAACTTTAGTAAACAGCATCTGATCCTGCCACTTCTGTTTTCCTTTATCACTAATGATAGAGCTTCCGTTGTAAACAGGAATAAAGGTAGATACAATACAGCTTGCGATAACAATTCCGAGAACAATTCTGTCTCTGTAGCTGATATTTGACTTAACCTTCTTCTCCTCAAAACTCTTCTCAAACTTAAACTTCTTAGGGATAGCAAATACAGTAACCAAAAGCATGAATGACAGGATTGCAGATCCCATAAGGTCTCTTAAGAAAATCTGTACATTCTCAGTCATGTTCATGAATACAATATCGCCCTTATCATTCTTTGAGGGCAAAAGATATACCGCAACAAAGAACAGGAACATGATAACCGCAGTAACCGCGCCCTTCTTCATGTGAATCGACTTCCCGCGCTCCGCAGCCATTGCAGTCATAAGACACATTATAAGGATGGGCATATAGAACCATCTTGCATAATAAGCACTGTTGAACAGCGAAAATGCAGCATTTAAAACAGGAATAAATGCCATAACCGCACATACGGTAATAAGTGTCTTCTGCCAGCTCTTTTTCTTTCTGTTCTGCAGATAGAATGCAACAACGCCGGATATACCGAACAAAGGAAGGTAAGCCGCAAGTGAAGCATTCTTAACCGTTCCGGTATAAAAAAGAGTTCCCTTTCCGATAATATCAGGAAGCATAGAAAGGCTCTTTACAATATCGAAAATAAGCTTCTCACTCGGATAAACGAGCATATCATAGCCGTTTATATAATTATTAAGTCTGGTATTTCCCTGTACTCCAACAAATGCCTGCATCAGGAAGAAGCCCGCAAAAAGGACTCCGACAAGTCCACCTGCCAGTGCTCTGCCAAATCTGACTGCCACAAGTTCTTTATCCTCGAGATCGACATATCTGATGACAAAGTATATGATCAAAAAGATAACCTGACCAAAGAAAAAGTAATAGTTTATGACAGACATAAATGCCGTAATCAACGCAAATGCAATAAATGGCTTTCCGGAAAACTTGAATTTACCGTCTACCTTCACCGGCGCATTCATAAGCTTGTCAAAGAGCAGCATGAACAGCGGGAAAAATGCCACAGCATCGGTAAAGTGGTTAAATACAATATTACAAGCGTTGAATCCAGAAAATGCATAAAGATATCCGCCGATCATTGCATATGTGTACTTATGTACATACTTTCTGATATATACATATGCGCAAGTCGCAGAAACAGCATATTTAAGTGCCATTAAAAAAGGCATCATATAAGGAATCGCACTCTCAGGAAAAGGAACAGTCAGCCAAAAGAACGGGCTTCCCCAGAGATAAAAAGCAAAATCTCCAAACATAGTTCCGCCAAGATCGGCATTCCAGTTCCAGAAAAACTCACCGCTTCTCACCGCTCTGTGAGCGAGCATATAAAACGGCACCTGCTGTACGTTATAATCGCCGTAATAGAAAAATGGCAATCCTCTCTTAATAAAAATAGGCAAAAGAGCCAGAACATACATAAGATATGCGCTCAAAAACATGATAACAGGCACATACCAGCTCTTTTCCACAAGACTTTTCTTTGTACTTGTTTTATCCAAACTAATATCCAAAATAATCTCCTCTATAACATCAAATTGTAAAAAAACTAAAGAAAAAAGAGTGTCGCCATTTAAACAAACGACACTCTTTCTATATTATCCCTATTTTGAAACAATTTCAATTGTATGCTAAAGGATTAGTTGTTTATGAGCTTATCTGACTCATTGTTCCAGCTGTAAAGCTTTCTGATCTCCTCACCGATCTTCTCAGCAGGATGCTCTGAAGCAAGCTTTCTCATAGCCTTGAAGTGAACCTGTCCGCCTGCCTCTGACATATCAAGAAGGAATTCCTTAGCGAAGCTTCCGTCCTGGATGTCCTTAAGGATCTGCTTCATAGCCTTCTTTGTCTCAGCTGTGATAACCTTAGGTCCTGTGATGTAATCACCGTACTCAGCTGTGTTAGAGATTGAATATCTCATTCCTGCGAAACCTGACTGATAGATAAGATCTACGATGAGCTTCATCTCATGGATACACTCAAAGTATGCATTTCTCGGATCGTATCCTGCCTCAACAAGAGTCTCGAAACCACACTGCATAAGTGCGCAAACACCACCGCAAAGAACAGCCTGCTCACCGAAGAGGTCAGTCTCTGTCTCTGTTCTGAAGTTAGTCTCAAGAAGACCTGCTCTTGCTCCACCGATTCCTGCACCGTAAGCAAGTGCAAGATCAAGTGCCTTACCTGTAGCATCCTGCTCAACAGCAACAAGACAAGGTGTTCCCTTTCCTGCCTGGTACTCTGAACGAACTGTGTGTCCGGGAGCCTTAGGAGCGATCATAGCTACGTCTACATCCTTAGGAGCCTTGATAAGTCCGAAGTGTACGTTGAAACCGTGTGCGAACATAAGCATGTTGCCGGGCTGAAGGTTGGGCTCGATGTCCTCTTTGTACATCTTAGCCTGCTTCTCATCATTGATAAGGATCATGATGATATCAGCCATCTTAGCAGCCTCTGCTGTATTGTAAACTTTAAGTCCCTGAGCCTCAGCCTTAGCCTTGCTCTTTGATCCCTCGTAGAGACCGATGATTACGTTGCATCCTGAATCTTTAAGGTTAAGTGCGTGAGCATGTCCCTGTGAACCATAACCGATAATAGCAATAGTCTTACCCTCTAATAATGAAAGGTTACAATCTTCCTGATAAAAAATACGTGCGTCCTGTGACATTTCTTTTTCCTCCGTTTTTTCTTTTTAAAAATCCTAAAAGTTTATATATATTTTGAATGATCAAAATCATATATTATCAATTCAAAAAGCTCAGTCATCCAAGTAGATGACCTTGTCTGTTCCTCTTCCGAGTCCCGCAATTCCGGTTCTGGCAAGTTCAAGTATCTCATAGCCCTCAAGAAGCTTAAGGAAAGCATCAATCTTGGACTGATTACCGGTGATCTCAACAATAACCGAATCAATACTGACATCTACGATATTTCCTCTGAACACATTGGCTGTTGCAAGAATGCTCTGTCTCTGCTCTGCAGCTGCCTTAACCTTGACCATTGCAAGTTCTCTGTAAACACTTTCTGAAGGAGTAAGTTCATGAATATCTCTTACATCCACCAGTTTAGCAACCTGTTTCTCAATCTGATCGAGTATTACGTCATCTCCCGCAGCCACGATCGTGATTCTTGTATATCTTGGATCTGCCGTTACTCCTGCCGTGATACTCTCGATATTATATCCTCTTCTTGAAAACAAACCCGAGATTCTTGAAAGAACACCGGGATTATTGTCAACGAGGAGCTGAAATACTTTTTTCTGCATTTTACTTACTGCTCCTTTGATCATTTCAGGATAAATATACACCCTGTTTTTTAACCAATTATATGCATTGTAGCACTACAAACACACTTGTTCAACAAGTTTTTCTTTTTTGCTTTAAACTTTCACCGATTCAACTCGATAAAGCACTGCATTGACGGTATTCGGTAGTTATTGTTCTTTACATTTTGTAAGTGCAACCGTTCCTGTGCGTGCAATCTCGACAATACTTACGCTTCTTAACATCTCAATGAAAAGCTCTATCCTCTCAGATGTATCACAGATCTGGATGATCATCATGTTCTTTGACATATCGACGATCTGAGCGTTCATGATCTCGCAATTTTCCATGATGTCTCTTCTGTTTTCTTTGTTATATTTAACCTTGATGAGCATAAGCTCTCTGTTTATGCTAAGGCTCTCTTTAAATGTCTTCACTTTGATGACATCGATCTTCTTATTGAGCTGTTTCTCAATCTGCTCAATAGTACGCTCATCTCCCGATGAAACAATGGTCATACATGATACGCTTTTATCTGCAGTCTCACCTACAACAAGTGAATCAATATTGAAATTTCTTCTTGAGAAAAGTCCCGATACTTTAGAAAGAACACCGGCTCTGTTTTCTACAAGAACTGAATATATACGCTTCATAATGGCTCCTCTTATAATATCTAATGTAACAGCGGTTATTACTTCTCTCTGGTAAGTTCCATCGGATCTACGCTGACTTCCATAAGAGCGGACTTGTCATCCTTAAGGAACTTCTTAAGCTCGGCTTCAATATCGCTGTTCCCGTCAACCTTCGCATAATCCATTCCATATGCTGCCGCAATAAGAGAAAGATCCGGATCACCCTGAAGTTCAACCATTGAATAATTGTCATTATAAGTATAATGCTGATGTTCTCTTACCATTCCAAGGAACCCGTTCTTCATAACAACAATCTTTACGTTTATTCCGTACTGACGCATTGTCGCAAGTTCCATCATGGACATCTGGAAAGCGCCGTCGCCCGTAACAGCAACTACCTGCTTTTTCTTATCAACAAGCTTGGCACCCATCGCAGCCGGAATTGAATATCCCATGGTTCCCATACCGCCTGATGTAATGAATCTGCCGTTCTTAACAATATGATAAGAACAAGACCACATCTGGTTCTGTCCGACATCCGCAACATAAATCGCATCATCATCCATGATCTCGGAAAGCTTTACTATGAAATCCTTTGGCTTAACATAGCCTTTTTTCGCAGGTTTAGCCTTAACAGCGGCGTCTTTCTTATATCCGTTTAAGATCTCAAGCCACTGCGAATGGTCGTCGGCATGCTCATCCTGAGCAAGAAAATCCGCAAAAATATGCTTGATATCTCCTACAAGAGGAATTGTCGGTCCGACATTTTTGCCAATCTCCGCGGGATCTACGTCAATGTGAACCATAACCTTATTTTCAGTGATAAGATCCGGTCTGTTTACCGCTCTGTCAGCCACTCTCGCACCGACCATAAGCAAAAGATCCGACTCATTCATGGCTCTGTTTGCATAACTCTGACCGTTGTTTCCTACCATTCCAAAATACAGAGGATGCTCTGTAGGCATAACTCCGATTCCCATCATTGTAGATACAACGGGCACACTGTTGAGCTCGGCAAATTTTCTGATCTCAGCGGTAGCCTTACTTAAGTGCACACCGCCGCCCACACAGATAATGGGCTTCTTTGCCTTCTCAACTTCTTTTATTACTTTCTTTATCTGAACCATATTTCCCTTAACAGTAGGCTTATAGGTTCTCATTGAAATCGTTTCGGGATAGCAAAATTTCCCTTCAAACTGCGCATTCTGCACATCAAAAGGTATATCTATGAGAACAGGTCCTTTTCTTCCCGTTCCCGCAAGATAAAAAGCTTCTTTGAATACTCTCGGAATGTCATTTACATCCCTTACAAGATAACTATATTTTACAAAAGACTCCACAGCGCCTGTGATATCAGCTTCCTGGAACACATCACTGCCTATCATATCGCTGTTTACCTGACCTGTGATAGCAACAAGAGGTATACTGTCAGCATAAGCCGTTGCAATGCCTGTAATAAGATTTGTTGCACCCGGACCGGATGTGACCGCACATACACCGACCTTGCCGCTTATTCTTGCATATCCGTTCGCGCAATGTGCGGCATTTTGCTCGGTTCTGATCAGCACCCTCTTGATATCAGTATCGAGAATCTTGTTCCAAAAAGGGTCGATCGCAACTCCCGAGTAACCGAATACAACTTCTGTTTTCTCTTTTTCAAGGCATTTAACTATAGCCTCAGCTCCTATCATGTCGTTCCTCCAAAATCATTCTATTAATCTATGCTTAGTATCTGCTTTACAAGTCTCACTGCGTCGGCGGCGTCGGATGAATATCCGTCTGCTCCGATCTCTTCCGCGTAATCGGGAGTAACAACAGCTCCTCCAATTATTATTTTGGAATCAAGGTTCTCTTCGTGAGCAAGATCCACAACGTTTCTCATTTCCTTCATCGTCGTGGTCATAAGTGCAGAAAGAGCTATTATGCTCGCATTGTTTTCTTTTGCTGCTTTAACTATCTCTTCCTTCGGAACATCTTTTCCCAGATCGATAACGTTAAATCCGTAGTTCTTGAGCATAAGCGCAACCAGGTTCTTACCGATGTCGTGAATATCTCCGTGTACCGTGGCAATAACTATGGATGGAAGTTCCTTTCCGTCATCGTCGCTTCCCTTAAGCAAAGGCTCAAGATATGCGATCGACAGTTTCATCGCTTCAGCGCCGGCAATTAGCTGCGGCAGGAAGTATTTTCCTTTGTCAAAAAGATCTCCGACCTCATTGATTGCAGGCATCAGCACGGTGTCCAAAATCACCCTCGGCTCAATCCCCATATTCACAGCTTTCTCGGTATTCTTAACGATGCTACGCTTAGAGCCCGTAAGCACATCTTTTTTTATTATATCAAGAATATCCTCGTTAGAGTTAGTGGTGATTTTAACCTCTTTTCCGGTTGAGGTGCCACCTTCATTCTTCATTTCATATCTCTGCATCCTCTGAATGTAGCGAAGATCCGCGCCCTCTTTCTTCTTAAGAAGGTCGGAAGCAAATGCAGCATTTACCAGCATTTCCTGGGACGGATTGGCAATAGCCATAGACAGTCCCTTTTCAATCGCCATGGTCAAAAAAGCCGTATTTACATTACTTCTCTGAGGAAGTCCGAATGAAATATTTGAAAGTCCGCATATTGTAGCAAAATCATTCTTATAACAATAATCAATAGTATCAAGAGTATTGAGCGCCGCAGCGGGATCTGCTCCAACCGTCGCAACAAGACCGTCTACAACAATATCCTGCTTTGTCATGCCCATATCTTTGGCCATCTCGTAGAGCTTTTCAATATTGCCTATCTTCTCCTCTGTATTCTTGGGAAGTCCCTCGGGATTAAGCGGAAGAAGGATGAACATAGCTCCGTACTTCTTTGCGATTGGAAGAAACACCTCAGCTTTGCCCTTCTCAAGCGATATGGAATTCATAAGCGCTCTTCCCGGATACCTTCTAAGGACAGCTTCCATAACCTCCGCACTACTCGTATCAAGGCACAGCGGAAGATCCGTTATCGAGGTAACTTCCTCCATAACCGTGAGCATCATTGCTTTCTCGTCAATTCCGCTCATGCCGACGTTTATATCAAGAATTGACGCTCCGTCCTCTTCCTGCTTCTCGGCGAAATCGATGACCATATCAAGATTTCCCTCGCGAAGCTGTTCCTGAAGCTTCTTCTTACCTGTCGGATTTATCCTCTCACCGACTATCATGAAGAGATCGTTCATTCCAAAAGAAAGACTGCTTCTCTCAGAAGAAAGATATCTTTTTGCCACATTTTTTCTCGGAATGGGATTGCCTTCATTATCCCTTATCTGCGAAGGCTTCACTTCGCCGTATTTGTTCTTAAGACCTCTTATAAAGTCAGGTGTAGTTCCGCAGCATCCGCCAAGAACCGAAGCGCCTGCATTTACAAGTTTCTCCATCTCTATAACAAAAGTCTCGCAGTCCATGTCATACTCTGTATTTCCGTTCTCATCTACAGAGGGAAGTCCCGCGTTTGGCTTTGCAATAATCGGGATACTTGTGACAGAGGCCATATTTCCGATAATCTCAACCATCTTATCAGGGCCTGTCGAACAGTTCGCACCTATCGCACATGCACCGAGCGCCTCTAGAGTTATCGCACTTGCCGAAGCATCAGATCCAAAAAGTGTTCTTCCGTCAGCTTCAAATGTAAGAGTCACCATTACGGCCAGATCCGATACTTCTTTTGCCGCAATGAGCGCAGCTCTGCATTCCTGAAGACTCATCATAGTCTCAACAACAAGGAGATCGCATCCCGCCTTCTCAAGTATCTTTATCTGTTCTTTGTAAACATCGATAAGTTCCTCAAAATCAAGATCACCTATCGGCTTAAGCTGCTTTCCCGTCATAGTCAGGTCGCCGGCAACAAGCGCCTTACCACCGACCGCCTCCTTGGAAAGCTTGACCAGTTCTGAATTTATTTCTTCTATTCTACCTTCAAAGCCGTAATCAGCGAGCTTTATCCTGTTTCCGGTAAAAGTGGGCGCATAGACAATATCAGAGCCCGCTTCTGCGTATGCGCTCTGAAGTTCTTTCATGACATCTTTATGATTAAGTATCCAATCCTCAGGGCACACTCCGACAGGCATTCCCGCCTTTATAAGATTTGAGCCCGTTGCTCCGTCAAGAAATATCACCCTGTCTTCACAAAACTTCAAAAATTCTTCTCTGGTCATAGAACATTTTCCTTTTATTATTCAAATCTTTTCTTTAAAAAAACCGGGGCAAAATAAAAAATCAAAAGGCACAGTGCCATCACCAAAACAGGCTTAAGCCACATTGGCGGATAAGGTATCACCCCGCTATATGATAATCTATCAAGTACCGCAATAACAAGTACATGATAATAGTAAATTACATTGGAACTTTTTTTACCGATCTTATACAAGAATTTTCCGGCCGCCACTTCACATTCGGACAAAAGAAATATTCCGATAACCGCAACAAGTGAACCGATAAAGACTTCTTTTTTCCCAAAGATAAAAGCCTCGGCGACCGACATGATGATTCCCGCCGCGATCGTAAGAATAAATAAAGGCTTCTTCCCGTTCATCACTTCGGCATAAGAATCTGCGTATTCTTCTTTCTTTTTCCTGAAAATATCAGCAAAAAGAATTCCAAGAAGTACAAACGGAAGTCCGACAAAAAGCCAGTTTCTCATGACATACCAGGTTGTAATGCTGATATCAAAAGGCCTTATCGGATAATATGTCTGAAGCGCCTCTCCAAAATATAACATAAAAAGAAGCCCTGCGATAAGCACTTTGTACCACTTTCTGAGAACGCCGGCGAATATATATATCAGTCCAACCGAGTAAATAAGCGCAAAAAGAAACCACATATGATCGAATACAAAAGCAGAATCATATACAAATGTGCCCGAGTTAAATAAGAAAAACCAAATCGCCTCCCGGGGCGAATACTTTGAAACAAGCCACTCACCGATTGCATCTCCCAAATAGATATGAACTGCCAGTGAAAAAACAAAATAGACAACGTACACGATTCCTGTGATCTTCAGTATCTTTATAAGATATTTTCCGCATTTGAGACGAATTTTGCACGTATCGTCATCGCCGTCTCTTAAAAGAAACCTTCCGGAAAGAGCAAAGAAATAAGGCACAGCAATTCTGCTGACAGCCTCCATAACAACTCCGAAATTTCCGGGAAATCTTGTATGTATAACGATAACAAGCATACATGCTATAAAACTAACAAGATGTAGAAAATTATTCTCTTTCATATTTTTTCTTTTGTCAGAAAAGAAGCACTGATATTACTCAGTGCTTTCCATCTCTATCATTTCTTCTGTTTCTTCTGACTCTTCCGCTCCTTCATCATCATCTATGGTCGCAAATTGATAAGCATCTTCCGTTGTTACAGAAACACTGTCATCTGAAGGATTTTCTCCGTGAAGAACCTGCAGCATGATAAATGCTCTTTTATTTGCTCTCTCATAATACTGACTTGCAAGAGACAAACTCTCTTCATCAAACTCACCGTCATATGCCTTATGATAGCAATCGTTTGCTTTCTGCATATAATCTTTGGCCTCGGTCGCAAGATCCGCAATGCCCGAAAACTCATTCGGAACCTTAAGATCCCCCATAGCCTTGTAAGTATCATTCATCTGATCAAGATAGCCCAAAAGCTCTTCTTTTGCAGAATCCGAATCGGGATTGATGCTGTTTATAGAATTGTCATACTCGGCAAGCTTATCATAAAACTCCGACATGCTCACTTTATAAGCCGAAAGAGCGCTGTCCTCTTCCTTGCCACACCCCGTCAAAGCAGTAAATACCATAAAAAAAGATATACTAAAAACAATCTTTGCAATTTCGAATTTTCTCTTCTTTTCCAAAACTTTCTCCATAATCAATCACTGTATTTTGATGCGGCCTTAAGTCTTGTAAGCGCTCTCGCAAGACCGGCCTGTGATTTCTTGAATTCTTTGATGGACTGCTTCTGCTGCAGGTGCTCCATCGCAAATTCATAAGCCTCCCTAGCTCTTTGTTTATCGATATCTTCAGGTCTCTCCACGGTATTAACAAGTACAATGCATCTGTTATTTGCAACCTGAACAGAACCAAGACTTACTACTCCATAAAGCCACTCCCCACCGGGCTTTTTAATCTTGATAACACCATCCGATAACGCAAGTATCATTTCTTCATGATTGGCAAGAACTGCGAGTTCACCGTCCGCACATGGTAAAATGATCTCCTCTGCCCTGTCGTCATAAAATATTCCGTTGACGGAAATTACCCTTAATCCAAAGGTCATCACCTTATTACCATTCATATTTTATGCCTCGATCTGCTTCGCCTTCTCGACAACTTCCTCAATAGTTCCGACATTGAAGAAAGCTGCCTCCGGGTACTCATCCATCTCACCGTCAATAATAGCCTTAAAGCCTTTAATAGTATCGGCAAGAGGTACAAACTTTCCTTCTATACCTGTAAACTGCTCAGCAACATGGAAAGGCTGAGACAAAAATCTCTGTATCTTTCTGGCTCTGTAAACAGTTATCTTATCTTCATCACTGAGTTCTTCCATTCCAAGGATAGCGATGATATCCTGGAGCTCTTTGTACTTCTGGAGAATCTCCTGAACTTTAATTGCGGTCTCGTAATGCTCTTTGCCGACAATATCCTCTTCAAGGATTCTGCTTGAAGACTCAAGAGGATCAACAGCGGGATAAATTCCCTGTTCAACTATCTTACGTGAAAGAACCGTAGTTGCGTCAAGATGCGCAAAAGTCGTTGCCGGAGCAGGGTCAGTCAGATCGTCCGCCGGAACATATACCGCCTGAACGGATGTAACCGATCCAAGTCTTGTTGATGTGATTCTCTCCTGAAGCATACCAAGATCCGTAGCAAGAGTAGGCTGATAACCTACCGCTGAAGGCATTCTTCCAAGAAGTGAAGAAACCTCGGAGCCTGCCTGAACGAATCTGAATATGTTATCTATGAAAAGAAGCACGTCCTGATGCTTAACATCTCTGAAGTACTCAGCCATTGTAAGTCCGGTCTCCGCAACACGCATTCTTGCTCCGGGTGGCTCGTTCATCTGTCCGAAGACAAGCGCTGTCTTATTTATAACGCCCGACTCGTTCATTTCACTCCAAAGGTCATTACCTTCACGTGATCTTTCGCCAACTCCCGTAAATATTGAATATCCGCCGTGCTCCGTCGCGATATTCTGGATAAGTTCCTGAATAAGGACAGTCTTACCGACACCGGCACCACCAAAAAGACCAATCTTACCACCTTTTGCATATGGCGCAAGAAGGTCGATAACTTTTATTCCCGTCTCAAGAATCTCGACAACAGGGCTCTGATCAACGAGCCTTGGCGGTTCTCTGTGAATATTCCATTTCTCTAAAGTCTTGACTTCACCTTTATTATCAATAGAGTCACCAAGAACATTAAAAAGTCTTCCCAGAACTTCATCTCCGACAGGAACACTTATAGGTCCTCCCGTAAGATAAACTTCCATATCCTTACTAAGTCCCTCACTTGGTGATAACATAATACATCTTGCAACATTGTCACCGATGTGCTGGGCAACTTCCATGACACGCTTTTGCTCTTCAACGATAACATAAAGCGCATCACTGATATAAGGAAGATCGTTGTCCTCAAATTGTACGTCTACAACAGGTCCCATGACCTGTAAAATCTTACCGTTTTTCAACTGTAATTCCTCGTTTTCTGCTTATCTTTTCTCTCTTTGGCAAGCTTGGCATTCTTAAGAGCCTTAGCTCCGCTGACAACTTCGGTTATTTCCTGAGTTATCATTGCCTGCCTCTGTCTGTTATAGGTCCTTTGAAGTTCGGCGATCATCTTCTCGGCATTTTTGTTTGCCGAATCCATCGCCATCATTCTGGCACTTTGAACGCTGCAAAATGCTTCTACCAAAGCACCGTAGATAAATCCCGTAACATAATTCGGCACTATATTATCAAGAATCGCCGAGGGGCTGGGCTCCATAAGGAATTCTTCCAGCATGGTTCCCGCTACCGGCGTCTCTCTTTTGATATCCGTAATAATCTCAAGAGGAAGAAGCTTTTCATATCTCGTCTCGATCTTAGCGCCCTGAACGGTTGTATAGATGATATAGAACTCATCCAGTTTTCTTGAGTAATAATAATCAAGAATTTCAGCCGCTATCTTCCTTGCTCTGTGAAGAGTCGGATTCTGAGACGTAAACATAAATGATTCTTCAATGTCGACATTCTTGGAAATGAAATGAAAACGGCCGACTTCTCCTATGACAAAGAGTTTCCAATCTCCTTTGTCACCCTCTATCTTCTCTTCAGCAAGTTTAATGACATTGTGATTATATGAACCCGCAAGTCCCTTGTCGTCAGTGAAGATTATGTAGCCTCTTCTTCTCTCATCCTCAGGAATATCGAGCCTTGTCTCCAAAAAGATGTTGTCAACTCCTTCAGGCAAATGTCTTACAAGTCGCGAGATCATCGCCTGAGTTGCAAAAAAGAAAGGCTCGGTATCGGTGAGCATCTTCTTCGCTCTTCGAAGCTTTGTAGAAGAGATCAGATACATCGCATTTGTAATTTTTCTGGTATCGTTTACGCTGTTTATACGATCCCTGATTTCTTTAATGGTTGCCACTTTCCAATTCTTCCTTAAGTCTCTTGTTCTCGCTGTCGTTAAACTCATCAACGGCGTCGAGAATTCTCTTCTTTAACTGTTCGGACATATCTCCGCTCTTAATAAGTTCTTCGCAGATATCGCCCTGTTCCGTATCAAAATACGCAAGAAGTTTCTCTTTATACTCCCTGACTTTCTTTACAGGAATCAAATCAAGTCTGCCCGCACCGACGGCAACAAGGATAATTACCTGCTCGTGCATGGCAAGAGGATGCTCAAGAGGCTGCTTGAGCAGCTCCATAAGCACGTTACCGTGTGCAAGCTGTTTCTTTGTCGTCTCGTCAAGATCCGAACTAAACTGAGTAAACACAGCCATTTCTCTGTATTGTGCAAGATCTACTCTTATACTTCCCGCTGCTTTCTTCATAGCCTTGGTCTGAGCAGAGCTTCCTACACGGGATACGGAAAGTCCGACGTTTACCGCAGGTCTCATTCCTTCAAAGAACAGATCGCTCTCAAGGAAGATCTGTCCGTCCGTGATAGAAATAACATTGGTGGGAATATATGCCGATACATCACCCGCCTGTGTCTCAATAATGGGAAGTGCCGTAATTGAACCTCCGCCAAGCTCAGATGAAAGCTTACTTGATCTCTCAAGCAGTCTTGAATGCAAATAAAAAACATCTCCGGGATAAGCTTCTCTTCCCGGTGATCTCTCAAGAAGAAGTGAGAGCGCTCTGTATGCCACCGCATGCTTGGAAAGATCGTCATAAACAATAAGACAGTCTTTTCCCTGATGCATGAAATACTCAGCCATTGCAGTTCCCGAATAAGGCGCAATATACTGAAGCGGTGCCATGTCAGAAGCAGTTGAACTTACAACTATTGAGTAGTCCATAGCTCCCGTTTTCTTAAGTGTCTGTATGATCTTTGCGACGGTAGAAGCTTTCTGACCGATCGCAACATAGATACATATTACGTTTTTGCCCTTCTGGTTAATGATGGTATCAAGGGCAATAGATGTCTTTCCGGTCTGTCTGTCACCAATGATAAGTTCTCTCTGTCCGCGCCCTATGGGGAACATAGTATCAATGGACAAAATTCCTGTTTCCATCGGTTCATTTACAGACTGTCTGTCAACAATACCGGGAGCAGGCTGCTCAACAGGCCTGTACCCTGATTCCTTAATATCTCCGAGTCCATCGACAGGATTTCCGAGAGCATCTATTACTCTTCCAATAAATGCCTCACCTACAGGTATTCCGGCTTCTTTATACGTTCTGACAGCTCTGGTCCCCTGTCTTATTCCCGTATCGTTTCCAAAAAGGATACAGCCTATATGGTCTTCCCTTATATCCTGAGCCATTCCCTTGGTGCCACCCTCGAACTCGATAATCTCGCCATAAAAAGCATGCTCGATACCATCGATATTTGCGATTCCGTCACCGACCCAGGTTACCGTTCCGACTTCTCTGTCGCCTATTGCAAGATCAAAGTTCTCAACTTTACTGCTGAGCATGCTTATTATCTTGCCTGTTTCACTGTCTCCGGTCTTCCTGCTCAGATTATTTAATTCTGCTCGAAGCTGCCTTGCTCTTCCCGCATCGGACCAGTCGTATTCATAGTTCTTGCATGATACGATAAAACCTCCGCCGATTGAGGTATCCTGCACAAGTTCAAGGTCTATTTCGGAAACCTCAAACTTCTTAAGGAGAATCCCTTTAATCTTGGAAATCTGATCCTCACTGGGAGCAATGCCCGCATAGCGCAGTTTAGCTTTTAAAATTTCACTCATTATTTGCTCCGGCTTCGTTTATAAATTTGTCATATAACTCTTTGTCATCGGCAGCACTGTGCTTTGTTGCAGCAATCTTCGATGCCGCATCAATAACCATATCGGTAAGCTGGGCAGCATAAACCTCTTTGGCACGCTCATTCTCAACTTCCGCATTGTGCTTAGCTTCAACAATGATCTGATCGCCTTTTTTCCTGGCATCACCGACAATGCGCTCATATTCCGCATATCCCTGCTTCTTTATATCAGCAAGGATCTGCTCCTTCTCCTCATCGACATGAGCGATCTTGTCCTCGTAATCTTTTTTTGCATCAAGTGCCTCCTGCTTGGCTGCCTCAGCCTGTTTTGTGGCACTTTCAACTTCTTCTCTTCTCTGTGCGAGAATAGCATCTACTCTGCCGAAAAGAAATTTCTTTGTCAGAAAATAGATGATCAAAAGATTAATTATAATACAAACGATGTTTGTCACACTAATAGTTAACACGTTATAACCCCTTTTTTTGCCTGAAAATTATTTTAAAAGAATAATCATGATTGCAACTACAAAGCCATAAATAGCTGTAGCTTCCGCAAGCGCGCATCCCAAAACAAGAAGTTTAAGTATCTTTCCGTCCGCTTCGGGCTGTCTTGCAACCGCATCAGTAGCTTTTGCTGTAGCGATACCGATTCCCAAACCTGCTCCTAATCCTGTAAATGCAGCGATAGCTGCTCCAATTGCTGTTAAATCCATTTTTTTCCTCCTTGTGCCGTATTATTCTACGGCTTCTTTTATGTATAATGACGTCAAAAAGACAAAGACATATGCCTGGATTGCTCCGTCAAATATGTCAAAATACACACTGAACAATGCCGGTAATATAAACGGCAAAACACATTTTATAAGCTCCATAATAACTGTAGCTCCGAGAACGTTACCAAAAAGTCTCATGCAAAGAGACAATGGTTTGATCACAATTTCCAGAACATTCATCGGCGCTATTACTGCCATAGGCTGTGCAAAACCTTTAAACCAGTTCTTTACTCCCTTTTTTCTGAACCCTGCCGCTTCAACGAGAATAATGCTCATAACCGCAAGTGCAATAGTGACATTAAGGTCCATTGTTGCCGGTGTAAATCCAAACAGACCGACCATATTTGAAAAAGTTATGAAAATAAGCACTGTAGCCATATAATCAGCATACTTTATCGCCTCTTCTCCAAGCATATCACCGGTCATATTTCTGATCCAGATTACAAAACTCTCAACAGCGGCCTGCCTCTTAGAAATGTTATGCACCCTGAAATCTCTTGTCAAAAACAACATAAGGATCAGCAAGAAAACCGTAACTCCCCACGTTATCACAACGGATTTGAAAATATCTATGGTTCCGTCTCCAAAAGGGATCCTCAAGAACGTTTTGTCTTCCATTAAAAGTTCATTAAGTACATCTTTCATGTCGTATACCTTCCCCGAAAATATACATATAATTATAGAAAATCCGCTTTGATAATGCAATGCAAAAAAAGAGCTCTGACTTTGCTTAACTTGGTGTCTTAAGCATAATAAAAGCTCTTTTTATAATTCATTATTACTTTCTATATAACTTCAATACTCTCTCTGTCAGCACTTGCCTTAATGGTCAGTTTGTCATATGTTTTGCGATCTTGTTCGATTTTTAGCGCCATTCCGTCTATAACAAAAACAGTTCCCGAATAGGCAACTTCCGTTATCGTTGCTCTTGCTTCACTTCCCTTGTCAATCTCGGCCTGCACCTTATTTTTTTTCTCAATAAGGTCTTTTATCTTGCCCTCTTTCATTCCGATAGCCGCATTGACTTTTATCTTCCACTGCATTATCTGTCTGTCGGTTGAAGCATCTTCAGCCAGCCTGTCTCTCTGAACCTTCAGACTGTTTAATTCTTCTTCCTCTCTGCTTATAGATTTATTTATATTACTAAGCTCTGTAAGAATGGTATTGTTGACTCCAAGTGTGACAATCGTCTTGGCACCTGCTTTATTTCCGACAGATGCGGTCTCTATGCCAAAAAGACTCTGACAGCTTCCGCCGTATATAGTACCTACTCTTCCGTATGTCTTTATCAACCCTGTGGCAACAACATTACAATTTATGAAATAGTTAGCGGAAATGTTCTTTCCATGTATTATCACACCCTCAAAGAATTTCGCTGAGACATCTCCTTTAGCTTTTATCGAGCCTCTTATAGGACATGTCGCACCCCCTTTAATGATAACATTTCTTCCGCTAACTATTTCAGAGCTTTCCATATGTCCGCCTATGATAACATCCCCCGATGCATCTATACCACTACCGGAATGCACATCGCCGGTCACATAAACAACTCCGTCATAGACAATCTTCTTGTCCGTTATCTTAACCTCAGGAACGATCATTATCTTCTCGATATTGATCACACCATCCACCATACTTATGGCACCCGAATATTTAGCAACATAAGTAACTCTGTCATTTAGTATCATGAATCCATCACCCTTAAGGATAGGAATCTCTTTTCCGTTTTTGGCTCTTAGTGCTTCTCCGTATACGTTATAACCGTCTTCTCCTTTTTTTGCCTTGTGATAAATTGCAATCTTATCGCCGGCTTTAACCTGTTTGATCGCCTCTATATTAGAAAGATCGGCCGTTCCATCGCTTAGGATTGTCGGCTCTTGTTCCTGCTCGAGATCTATCAAAAACTCATAATAACCGTCAACCCCGTCAACCGGAGCTTTGCCTGCAGCAATGACATATTTTTCGTTCGGGTTGAGCTTGCTCAGCATCTTTCCGATAGCTTCTTTGTCAATCCCGGCCATTATCCTGCACTGGACCAAAAAGCTCATTATAAGATCCTCTGTATATGCCGCTCCGTCATTTCTTGTAGGAAGCTGAATCCAGCAGATCATCTCATCGGAAGTAAAAGATAGAAACTCATCTCTGTTCTCAAGCATATAATTAAGAAGCACTGTCTCATTAGGGACACCCTCAGTTCTGTCTAAAGCTTCATTGTCATGTTTATCGCGATCGACAAAGCCGTAACCTTCACCCATTATGCGTTCTCTTATACGACGCATGTCGCGGGCGGTATACATCATTGAGGAGTACGCACTGATATCAAGTCCCTCTTCTATACCAAGCCTTAGCTCTTTCATCTGATCTGCCTGATAAAGCGGATTGCAATAAGGTGTTATATCAATCTGATGTTCCAGTCCTATGCGCATCTCATACATCTGTTGCCACCCATAAGACGCATCTGCATACCTTCCTACTTCAACACCATTTTCAAGACCAATTCTTATTTCCTTTATCGCATCACTTCTCATTTCAGGATTGATGTATTTATCAATATTGATTTTTTCCTTAAGGCAGAGTCTTATCTGTTCTATCTGCTCTGCATCATACTTTTCTTTTATATATGGAATAATATCGACCTTGTCATTATATGCCGCATGCATTTGTTCAAGAATACTTGCATTAAAATTCCTTATATGAGCATCACTAAAGAAAAGTCCATCCTCTGCACTTTTTCTTATCGCTCTCATCTTCATATAAGGAATATCAACGGAAGCATAATTGGAAATATCGATACCCTCTTCCAGCCCTTTTCTGATCTCACGCATCTGAAGGCTGTCGAACGCAGGGTCCTGAAAGAATATGATTGGAACACCTTCTCCTCTGCTCAGACCTATTCGCAATTCTCTCATCTGATCGGCGAAGTATTCCTTCTTGGCATAAACGGACACATCAATTCCGGCAGCGATACCCTTTCGTATCTGAGCAAGCTGCTGGACATCAAATCCCTGTTTTCTGTAAGAACTCATATCAATGTTCTGAGTCATTTCAAGTCTAAGCTCTTCCATCTCAGTCCATGATTTTCTGGGATCCATATATTTTGCAACATCAACTTTGTCAATGATACCTTTTCGTATCTCCGAAAGCTGAAGCGCATTAAAATTAAGAGCCCTCAGCTTTTCAGCATCAGCTCCCAGTTTCTTGCACATCTCTAGTTCTCTCTCCAGTGCGTTCTTGTTAAGTGAAGAGAGACCGGAGTAAGACATCGTTTCATTTTCAAGATCAAGTCCTAATCCAAGTTCCTGAGCATCCATAGATGTCACTTCTCCCAATCGGTCCGATATTTTAGATTATTTACAAGCAACTGTTTCTCTATATCTTATTATAATTTTATCATTATTACATTTACCCCTCAAGAGATGTTTTTGTTAATTTTATAGTAGCATTTCATGAATTCATATGCTAAAATTAACTTGCTTTTGTTTGAAAAATAGATTTTTTGGGAGAAAGTTTTATGAAAAAGAAATTTATAATAATAATGTTGGCCCTTGCGCTAACAGCAAGTTCTACCGCTTGTTCGGCAGGTAAAAATAATTCTGAAGGCAATCCGGGAGACTCAAACATATTTGAATCAATTCCCGATGATGGAGCTTCTGAAGGATCAAGCAGCGAAGCTTCAGAAGGAGCATCTGAAGAAGACGAAACTCCGGATACGAGCGATCCTGTTGCCGGTTCAATAAGCGGAAACACTTATGAGAACAAGGTTTATAACATCAAGTTCACTCTTAGCGACGGATACCGTTTCGCAACCGAAGAAGAAATCAAGTCTCTAAACACCTCAATCGGTGACATAGATATTTTTAAAAACAATAAAGCCGCAAAAAAAGCTCTTGATGACGGCGCGTCCATAACAGCTGCATATGCAATCGACAATACCAAAGGTAGAAACGTTACCGTAACGCTCAAAAAAATCGGCTCTGCAAATACTGAAGAAGCCATTCTCGAAGCCGAAAAAGAAACAGTTGTAAAAGATTTTGAAGGACAAGGTTTAACCGGTATAACTGCAGAAGTTGAAAAAGTCACTTTCTTAGGCGAAGAACATCCTTCACTTAAGATTTCAGGAACATTCAACGGCGCCAAGTTAAACAGAAGAATATTATGCCTTGTCAAAGATAACTACATTTCACTTTACGATGCATCAGGCCTTGACGATGAATATGATGCCGAGCTGTTAAATGCAACAACATTAGAATGATCGGCTAACGCAAATTGTGGTATATTATAAATAAGCAAATCAGAAAGTAGGAAGCGATATACAGATACTCGTCTCCTACTTTTTATTTGATAATCTATTTCAAATCTACTCAAAATAAAACAGGGAGAAAATCAGACACAATGGCAAAAGATCAGGACATGACAACAGGCAATCCCTTCAAACTCATTCTTTCTTTTTCTTCATCCATGATATTGGGAAATATATTCCAGCAGCTATATACTGTCGTTGACAGCATTATCATAGGCAAGAAAATAGGTGCTCTTGGAATAACCTCAATCGGAGGCACCGATTGGCTCATCTTTCTCGTAACCGCTTCATTGATCGGACTGATTCAGGGATTCTCAGTGCTTTTGGGCAATAAGTACGGCGAAAAGAATGAACAGGCTTTTTATTATTACTACAAAAAGGCTCAAACCATATGCATCATTATTTCCATTTTACTCATCCCGATACTTCTCATATGTTTAAGACCTTTTCTGAATTTGATAGGCACACTGCCCGAGGCATTTGACTACGCATATACATATGCCGCCGTCATATTCGCAGGAATTCCTTTTCTTATCTTTTATCAGTTCTTCGCCGCAACTCTTAGAAGCCGCGGAAACAGCCATATTCCTTTATTGGCAATGACAATATCATCACTCTGTAACATCGTTCTCGACCTTCTTTTCATATGCATAATGCACTTAGGCGTTGCCGGAGCCGCACTGGGAACAATCCTTTCAGAATGCCTTGTCATGATCATATGCGGCTATCATGTTCTCAAGATTAAATCTATAAAAGAAAAAATTGGCAAAAACTCTTACAAAGAAAAGCATATATTCCACAAACTTATAAGCACCGGCCTTCCAATGGCCATTCAAAGCATCATCACCGCAATAGGAGGTCTTATAGTAATCCGAAACGTAAACATGTTCGGAATAGATTTCCTATCAGGTTATATAATTGGCGGAAAAACATACACCCTTCTCGAAATAGCCGCTTCATCATACGGAATGGCTATAGTTGCATACGTCTCCCAAAACTACGGAGCCAAAAAGATCGACCGCATCCATTCAGGCGTAAAATCCGCGCTCTTACTCGGTATAGTGACAGCACTAATCTGCTCCTTCATCATGATATTCTTCGGCGAAAGTTCCATGAAATTATTCGTCGAAGCAGAAAAGACCTCCCCCATGGCCTTTTCATACGGCCGCCAATACCTCCTTATAATCGGCCTCTTCTACCCCCTTCTCTACACCCTCTACATCGTAAGAGCCGCATTACAAGGCATCGGAAACACCCTTGTCCCCATGATATCCAGCGCAGGACAACTATTAATGAGAGTTCTATGCGCAACAGTCATGACAAAAATCATAGGCTACACCGGCATCTTCTACGGCGAAGTCAGCGCCTGGATCCTCGCCGATCTAATACTCTTTGTTGTATATTTCTACGAAATCCGCAATAAAGAAAAAGCCATCTGAATTAATACAGTAAAAAAATTTATTCCCCAAACACATCTTCTCGCAAAACACTGAGCTTCTCGAAGCTCGTATTCTTGCGTCTACCGCCATTTCATAGACAGCCCGGCCACAAAGGTATATGTTCGGGGATGCGCTGTATTCGGACGAGGACGATGATTTCCAAAATTCCAAAACAGATAAATGCCGATTGTTCTGAATAACATGAAATGAGGCATTTATCTGTTTTAGAATTTATGGAAATCACGCCGCAGACGTACACAGCGCATCTCCGAACATATCCCTTTGTGGCCGGGTGTAAAGAAAGGCTGCCACACCAGATCACTCCGGTGCGACAGCCTCTATTGTATAAGCTATTAGTTCTTCTTTGAGCTATTGTAAACTTTCTTAGCTTCCTCAAGTCCAGCCTTAAGTCCAGCAAGTCCAGCCTTAGCAACCTCAGCTGATGTCTCAGCAAGTTCCTTAGCGATAACTGTAGCTTTCTCAGCAGCTTCCTTAAGCTTTTCCTTTGTCTCGTCATCTACGATAGTCTTTGAACCGCAGCATGCGCTCTTCTCAGCGATTGCAGCCTGTGCAGCAGCAAGTCTTGCAACAGGTACACGGAAAGGTGAGCATGATACATAGTCAAGACCGATCTTGTGGCAGAACTCAACTGATGAAGGATCACCACCGTGCTCACCACAGATACCAACGTGGAGACTAGGATTAACGGGCTTACCAAGCTTAAGTGACATCTCCATAAGCTTACCAACACCTGTCTGGTCAAGCTTAGCGAAAGGATCGTTCTCGAAGATCTTTGCATCATAGTAAGCATCAAGGAACTTACCAGCATCATCACGAGAGAATCCGAATGTCATCTGTGTAAGGTCGTTTGTACCGAAGCAGAAGAAGTCAGCTTCCTTAGCGATCTCATCAGCTGTAAGAGCAGCTCTGGGGATCTCGATCATTGTACCAACTTCGTACTCAAGCTTAGCGCCTGCAGCAGCGATCTCAGCGTCAGCTGTCTCTACTACTACCTTCTTAACGTTCTTAAGCTCTTTTACTTCGCAAACAAGAGGAATCATGATCTCAGGCTTAACGTTCCAGTCAGCGTGTGCCTTCTGAACTTCAAGAGCAGCACGGATAACAGCCTTAGTCTGCATCTTAGCAATTTCAGGATATGTAACTGCAAGACGGCATCCTCTGTGTCCCATCATAGGGTTGAACTCGTGAAGAGAATTGATGATAGCCTTGATATCTTCTACGCTCTTGCCCTTAGCATCTGCAAGCTTCTTGATCTCGTCCTCTGTTGTAGGAACGAACTCGTGAAGCGGGGGATCAAGGAATCTGATTGTAACAGGATTTCCTTCAAGTGCCTCGTAAAGAGCCTTGAAGTCATTCTGCTGATAAGGAAGAATCTTATCAAGTGCAGCTTCTCTCTCTTCAACTGTATCTGAGCAGATCATCTCACGGAATGCAGCAATTCTGTCTTCCTCGAAGAACATGTGCTCTGTACGGCAAAGACCGATACCTTCAGCACCGAGCTCTCTAGCCTTCTTAGCATCAGCAGGAGTATCAGCGTTTGTACGAACCTTAAGCTTTCTGAACTGATCAGCCCAAGCCATGATACGTCCAAACTCGCCTGCGATCTGAGCGTCTACAGTAGCGATCTGTCCTTCATAGATGTTACCTGTTGTACCATCGATTGAAATGAAGTCTCCCTCTGTGAATGTCTTTCCACCAAGTGTGAACTTCTTGTTTTCTTCGTCCATGTTGATGTCACCGCAACCTGATACGCAGCACTCACCCATTCCACGAGCAACTACGGCAGCGTGTGATGTCATACCACCACGAACTGTAAGGATACCCTGAGCAGCCTTCATACCTGTAATATCTTCAGGTGATGTCTCAAGACGAACAAGAACAACCTTCTCGCCTCTTGCAGCCCATTCTACTGCGTCATCAGCTGTGAATACAACCTTACCGCAAGCAGCTCCGGGAGATGCACCAAGACCTTTTCCGATAGGTGTTGCAGCCTTAAGAGCAGCAGTATCGAACTGAGGGTGAAGAAGTGTATCAAGATTACGAGGATCGATCATAGCAACTGCTTCTTCAGGAGTCTTGTGTCCCTCATCAACGAGGTCGCAAGCAATCTTAAGAGCAGCAGGAGCTGTTCTCTTACCGTTACGGCACTGGAGCATATAGAGCTTCTTGTTCTCAACAGTGAACTCCATATCCTGCATGTCATGGTAGTGGTTCTCAAGAGTATCACATACTTTGATGAACTCAGCGTATGCCTCAGGGAACTCCTTCTCCATCTGAGCGATAGGCATAGGTGTACGAACACCTGCAACTACGTCCTCACCCTGTGCATTAATAAGGAACTCACCCATAAGCTTATTCTCACCAGTAGCAGGATCACGAGTGAATGCAACACCTGTACCTGACTCATTGTTAAGGTTACCGAATACCATAGGCATTACGTTAACAGCTGTTCCCCATGAGTAAGGGATATCGTTATCACGACGATATACGTTAGCACGAGGGTTATCCCATGAACGGAATACAGCCTCGATAGCAAGCTTAAGCTGCTCTACAGGATCTGAAGGGAAGTCCTTGCCAAGCTGATTCTTGTACTCAGCCTTGAACTGCTCTGCAAGTTCCTTAAGGTCAGCTGCTGTAAGGTCAACGTCGAACTTAACACCCTTCTTCTCTTTCATCTGGTCGATAAGCTGCTCGAAGTACTTCTTACCAACCTCCATAACTACGTCAGAGAACATCTGGATGAAACGACGATATGAATCATATACGAAACGCTCGAATGCAGGATCGGGATTTCCCTTGATCATTGCTGCAACTACTTCATCGTTAAGACCGAGGTTGAGGATTGTATCCATCATACCGGGCATAGAAGCACGAGCTCCTGAACGAACAGAAACAAGAAGAGGATTCTGAAGGTCTCCGAATTTCTTACCATTGATCTCTTCCATCTTTTTAACGCCGTCCATAGCCTGAGCCATGATCTCGTCGTTAATCTTACGACCATCCTCATAGTACTGTGTACATGCCTCTGTTGTGATTGTGAATCCCTGAGGTACAGGAAGGCCAATACTTGTCATCTCAGCAAGGTTTGCACCCTTACCACCGAGAAGGTTACGCATTGTCATGTTACCTTCGTTGAACATATAAACCCACTTGTTCGCCATTTTTGTCTTACCTTTCTTACCGGATAATAAAAAACCGGTACCTTTCATGTATTTCTTATTATTTATAACTACCGCTGAAAACACTTACCGTGTATATAAATGCGGATAATTATCCCAAAAACCTCTAATATCACACTTTTGGTCCGTTCTGCGGAACAAAACTGTCAAATATATAAATATCAAAATTCCGCTCTGCTCTCTTAAGATCGTCTTCGCTCTTAAGGGTCCAGGCCGCGGTAACATTTTTGTACAGGTGCCTGCATAGCCATAAAGACAGGTTACCCGGATACTTGTGATTGTATGCTATAAAATCAGGTCTGGTCAAAAAATTCAGCATAAGATTTGTAAGCGCAAAATAAAGAAAACTGTTAAATTCTGAAGGCGACTCCTTATGAAACTCATCAGAGAGCTGTCCTCGCATTATCTGCGGCCTGTGTATCCTATACCACAGGATTCCAAGCGGATTGAAGGACTCAATGCAATAAACTCCCTTATATGATGAAAGAAGTGCATCTGCTTTCGAACAAACCGAACAGTTTTTAAATTCAATCTTAAGTTCCACAATAAGAGGAACTTTGCCGTTTACAAGCGCCAAAAAATCTTCGAATTTGGGGATTTTTTCAACAGAATCAAGAATATGAAACCTTTGAAGCTCTTCATATGTATAGTCAATTACCTTACCCTTAACTCCGAATGTCCCGTCACTATTCTTCACTGCATCTGCAGGGATATCCCCCTCAGCATATCTCGCCACTCTGGCAAGTGTAAAATCGTGAAAAATAACCGGAATCCCATCCTTGGTAAGCTGGACATCACACTCTATTCCGTATCCTGCATCCACCGCTTTCTTAAAAGCCGCCATTGTATTCTCAGGTGCATCGGATGTGTTGTCATGAAGTCCGCGGTGCGCATATCGCACACCTACATGAGGTAATCTTTCAGGTTTATGCACTACCCTCGGCATGATCATAAGTAAATAAAGAACGACCATTATAGGTGCTGCTACGCACAAAACCTTAATAAAAAGCATTAATCCACTTCCTACTGATAATTTTTTAACACGTCTGCTACATATTTTACTGCCTTATTGTATAATTCGCAACAATTAAATGAGTTAAACGAAATAATTTCATATATTTTTAATTACCTCGCAAAAAAATAGACCGATAATATCAGACTTAGCTGAATTATCGGTCTATAAATTTTATGTGCATGGGACTATTCTTAAGCAAAATAAACATAATCTTCTTTTCTCGGCGCAGCTTCTCTTGGCGGCTGTGCGGCATATCCGAGTGCACAATGTCCGATTCCCTCGTAGTCACCGGTGATTCCAAGTTTCTTAAGAAGATTCTTACCAAAATCGGAATCAAACTCCTCTTTTGCCCTGTGAATCCAGATGCTTGCAACTCCAAGACTCTCCGCCGCATTCATCAGATTACCCATGACCAGCGATCCGTCATAAACATGCGTAGGCATACTCTTATCCGCAAGAACAATCAAAATGACCGGCGCTCCGTAAAAAGGATCAAATCCCTCATCCCATCCGCCGATCTTCCTATTCTCCTCAGAGACAGAATCGCGAAGTTCCTTGCTTGTCACCGCAATGATCACCGGGCTCTGCTGCCCCATTCCGTTTGCAGCATATGTTCCAGCCTTAATAATAGCATCAAGCTCTTCCTTCTTGATCATATCCGGCTTAAAACTCCTACAGCTACGTCTACTCTCAAGTACCTTCAAAGTCTCGTTCATATCCCGCTCCTTTAATCTGTCAAATGCTTTTAGTTTTCATCCTACTATTTATTTCTTCTTGGTCTTCATTATAACATAAGCACTATACCTGCCAAAACTACCGATATAGTGCTTATCTCGATCATTATTAATTTTTGCTTGGCATATACTGTACTGCAATTCTATTCTCCGGATTTACATCGACAAGATATAACACAATGAGAAACAGCCACTCAAGCGGCTTCATAACAATATAGGTTATGTCACAGGCAACCTTGTTCGTTCTTATATAATCTGCAATTGGGAATCCGTACTTATCGTAAAAATTTCTTATTAAACGATGCATCTTCGGTGTCTTTTCTTCGAGAACATTTTCAAACGCATTCGCTATCATAAGCTGGCGATTCACTATAACCTTATGTCCATGTCTTTCGCCCATCCTGAGCGGCTTTACAATTTTCCTATGTCCGCCTGCTGCCACCGTGCACAGATAATGTTCATCATAATATATATTCTGCGGTCCAACCTTTTGCGACAATGTCCAGTCCGACGTTTCCGTCCATACTTTGATGACTGCATCAGGCTCCTGCCCGAACAAAACAAGTATCGCAACGATCACGCCAAGTAGAGGTAACATAAGTACAGCCGCATAGATTGGCCATTTTTCTGATTTCATAAGAATCAAATTCAATCTTTTGATAAAAGTATTTTTTCCAAATTCATTATCCGCATGATGCTCGGCGCCGTTCCACTGCTTTATCTTTTCCTTGATAATTGTGATTGCAATCATGACGAGATTTCCGGGCAGTATGTGACAAAGCATTATAAGCATTCCGTCCAGTGATCTTATTACCTGAACACTCCACGCCAATGAGATTGCAAGCGTAAGATACATTGCAGCAATACAAAGAACCGTCACAAGAGGGGGAACCTTATTTACATCTGTAGCTACAAGAATAACGGCACCTGCTATTCCAACAGCAAATATAACACCCAAAGTCACAATACCGCCAAGCCAAAGAGGTTGGTGTGTCTGATTATTATAAAGCTGCTCGCTCCATAATTTGGTAACTTGCACCTCGCAGAGCCACAGACAATTAAATGTATCAAACAGCCCTACAATAGGAGTTAAAAGCCAAATGATATTCCTTATCTTCTTTTTCTTACATCCGAAAAAAAGATATTCAAAATTCCCAAAGCATGCCACCGGAACAAACACTATACCTATAAAGAACAGCAATTGATATATATTTGAAATTACATCTTCCATTTTTTACTCACTTAAGAAAAATAGAAACAACATTATCAACTAATTCTCATCACTGTTTATCTGTACTCCTGTGCATATACTGCACTACAATCCTGTTCTCCGGATTTACATCGACAAGATATAACACGATGAGAAACAGCCACTCAAGCGGCTTCATGACAATATAGGTTATGTCACAAGCAACCTTGTTCGTTCTTATATAATCTGCAATCGGGAATCCGTACTTATCGTAAAAATTCCTTATAACACGATGCATCTTCGGTGTCTTTTCTTCAAGAACATTTTCAAACGCATTCGCTATCATAAGCTGGCGGTTCACTATAACCTTATGTCCATGTCTTTCGCCCATCCTGAGCGGCTTTACAATTTTCCTATGTCCGCCTGCTGCCACCGTGCACAGATAATGTTCATCATAATACAGATTCTGTGGTGCCACTCTCTGCGAAAAGGTCCAGTCAGCAGTCTCTGTCCATGCCTTCACGATTGCATCAGGCTCCTGTCCGAAGAGAACAAGTACTGCAATTATAATTCCCAGTAAAGGCATCATAAATAAAATCGCAACAATTGGCCAAGCCCATGCCTTCATAAGGAATTTATTCATTTTAATAATAAAAGCATTTTTACCATAGTTTTCGACACTATGTTCTTTGACACTGTACCATTCCTGTATCTTTATTTTAAGCAAAGTAATTGCCATCATAAAAATATTTAGCACATATAAAAAACACATCGCCGCTATTCCGTTCTTGTTCATCTGTATACATTGCACCACCAAAACTCCCAGTGCAAGATACATAGATGCGATGCAAAGAACCGTCACAAGAGGCGGAGTTTTATTTACATCTCTCTTAAATAGTATAATCCCGCCAATAAGTCCTATAATGTATATTACCTTTATTGTAATCCATCCTCCGGACCATATATAATCATGTAACTCATCGTTATATAGCTGAACATTCCAATCACCCATGCCAACATTAAAATATGCCAGCCACAAAAAAACATATATCCTTCCCACGATCAACGTTGCTATCCAAACAAAAGGCCTTGAATCCTTATATTCGTCGCTATTTCGGATCATCCCCAAAAAGTTCACCAAGGTAAACGCAGTACCAAGAAGCATATCTAATCAATTCTCCGTATCTTTTCTTTTTATTATTACAGCGATAATTATCGCAGGAATCCATATAATATAAATGCTCCCAAGCATCATCAAGAAAAAGCAATATCCCATATCATCCGCCATAGGCATAAACTTACCATGAAGTCTGTAGTACACAACACTGTCATGTATTTCCCAGAATTTATGAGTCAAGAAAGCGGCTACCACAAAGCTAATGCCACTTATATCACATCCGGTCAGAATACAAAAACCTATTATTGCCACAATTGCCACATAGCCCAATACGAGCATCTCGCCTCCGCCAAAACGATCTATCAGGTAGCCAATCCCAAGATCACCGACAATCAGATATACTGTTTCAAAGATTGCTCCTGCAACCATAGCTACAAGCACTCCCGGAAAAGAACTCATAAAAGGAGTCTCGTCATCTCTATCTTCATCTTCATATTCTTGCTGTCTATCTATTCTATCTGCTTTTTCTTCTATGTTATTCATTCATCCTATCCAAGCGATATTATGGTTTTCTTATATCCATGCAAGCACCTGTATTATTTTGCGTTTATGTACTTGCTTCTACAGATTGATCATCAAACTACGTCGCCTTTATCTGTGCTTCAATGCTTATCTCTTTACACCAAATATATAATTTACAGATAACCATTAGCTCTTATGTCACTCTTATCTGTGTTTATATACCTCTTTCCATGTAATCCATAACCGATTTCCAGATAATCAAGATCACTTATACCACTTTTATCTGTGTTTTTTCACAATTCTATGCAACGCAAGTCCTGAAAACACAGATAACTGATACCAATTATCCTTTGTTTATCTGGATTTTCAGTACTTCTTATGCATAATATGTCCAGAAATCACAGATAAATAATGCAAATCATTCTCTTCTTATCTGTATTTCCAAACACTTTCTCGAGCCTTATTGAGTAACGCCACCATAATTCACAGATAACTAATACTCATTATTCCCTTCTTATCTGTGGCTTCAATTGCAAATTGCCAATTCCAATCACTTCCCCTGCGGCAGAGTTATCTCAAACTCCTCCGCAAACTTTCCATCATGCATTTCATCCTCATATCTTATATAAAAAGAATCCTCTGAAATCCAGTCAATATCAAAAGACACATCTTCCATAAAGCCTGCGCCCTGGTATTCCCAGATCGTATCGCCTTTGTATATCACTGACGGCCTGCTCACAAAATCATACTTTAACGTTATCCTGTTTGTTCCTTCCGGAGATTTATAAATAGCCTTGCGATTTCCGCTTAGAATAATGGCTATTATAATAAATGGCATCGCCGCAACAGCAACTGAACCTAAGCCTATCATCACGACCGTTTTTTCTTTATTATCTCTAAATATCTTCATATCATTTCTCTAAACCCGCATAACTTATCAGCAAGCCTGTTTCCTTGGCATATACTGCACTGCGATCCTGTTCTCGGGATTCACATCAACAAGATACAGAACCACAAGGAAAATCCACTCCAAAGGTTTCATCACAAAATAAGTTATGTCGCAGGCAATCTTATTATTCCTAATATAGTTCGCAATGGGAAATCCGTACTTATCATAAAAATCTCTGATACCCCTGTGCATCCTCGGAGTTTTTTCCTCAAGAACATTCTCAAATGCGTTAGCTATCATAAGCTGGCGATTCACAACAATCTCATGCCCATGTCTTTCACCCATCCTGAGCGGTTTTACAATTCTCTTATGTCCGCCTGCTGCCACAGTGCACAGATAATGTCCGTCACTTGGAAGATTCTGTGGCCCAATTCTCTGAGATAATGCCCAATCCGAAGTCTCCGTCCACACCTTTATGATTGCAGTCGGTTCCTGTCCAAAAAGTACCAGCACCGCAACAATTATTCCCAAGATCGGTATCATAAACAATAGCGCATAAACAGGCCATTTCTCAGACTTTAAAAGTATTGTGTTTAACTTCTTGATATAAGCATTTTTTCCGTAATTCTCACTGCAGTGCTGTTCAACACTGTTCCACTGTGAAATCTTCATCCTGATTATAGTGATCGACATCATCAAAACATTCGCAAGGAATATATAGCATGGCCAGACATAATTAAATTCATTTGACAGCTGAATAGCAAAGATCACCATTATCGTAAGCGCCAGATACATTGAAGCAATACAAAAAACCGTAATAAGCGGAGGAACTCCGTTTACATTACTGCTTTTTAGAACAAGCGCCCCAATAAATCCCAGCGTAGCTATAACTGCAAGCGTCAAAAGAGCCCCCGACCACACCGGTTGATGAAGATCGTTACCATAAAGCTGTGTATTCCAGCGATAAAAAAACTTCACCCCGGTTAAATCAAGCCATAGATATGAAGCAATGCTTCCGACAATCAGTGTTATTGCCCATACCAAATTCCTCAGATCGGTAAATCGCCCTATATCAATATCATCCTGCTTATACATAAAAAGCATACAGATCAAATTAAAAATCGTAATCGCGATCGGAATCGCAAAAACCATAATCTCAATAACCAAATTAAGCTTCCCCATAAACTCTTTCCTCCCCACATGCATTATCCCCATAATGCATCATTAAAAATATTCATACCTCTAATTACAATTAGCTCCCTTATCCGTCACTCTCTCCGCCGCAAATGCGCTCCCATAGTTCATTAAACTCTTCATTCGAAAGATTAAGCTCCTCTTCACGCATATATGGTCTGCCATGCTTAACTCCCATATATTCCTTACATGGACCGTCCATATAATAACCTTCGTAGTCATAATCCTTCGGCTTAGTCCTGCGAATCAGCTTTACTAGCTCCTTAGCTGCCTTTTCATCATCTTCAGTCCCGCAGATGGCAGGCCCCGTCGCTCCGCTGTATGCCATAATAATATGTTTCTCGCCGTTTTTCTTCATCGCACATATAAAGTATGTATACTGATTTTCAAGATCCTCAGTCTCAGAATCCGCATCTCCGAACAAAGTCATAAGCTGTCCGTATGCCTTCGGAAAGTTTTTATACTCTACAAGGCTGTATATACTGCAGATCTTAGCTCCGCCAAAGTTTTCTATCTCATCCTCGGTAGCTTTCCTGAAACTATATCCGATCATGAAAGGCTTAACGGCAATCGTATATGCCAGGAAAAAATACACTGCAAGAATTATGAATCTTCTCGGATTTATCTTGCTCGAGGCTTTAAGCTTCTCCTCGCTCACCCCATAGTCCGGAAAATCAGACTTTTTCATTTCTCTGGCAAAACCGTCTTCAACAGCCTTCCTGTACCATGTCGTTCCGCCGTTCTCCAAAATGTATCGTCTGCATCCTTCAGCTTTATCAGTATCTTCTGTTTTCTTGGCCAAAAGATATATCTTATAAGCTATCGATACTTTATCAAGTAATATCTTTTCTTCATTAAAACGAGCCGTCAGCTCCTTGCGCAGCTCTTCATACTTTCCGTTTTCAAATCCAAAAGCAAAATTGTCATTTAATAACAGCCTGTTATATTCTTTCTCAACCATGCTTCCTTTTTTGAATCTGATTTTCAGCTTCTGAACCGTAGTTGCACAATCATGCAAACTCTCCGCATCCATATAGTATTCCGCCACAAGGGAACGAATACATTCTCTGAAAAAAATACTGTTTTTACCCTTACAGTTAAGATCAATAAGCTTTATTATCTTGCCCGCAGCATTATTTTGTCCCGAACGAACCAATGCCACGCCGACATAAAAATATATCCCCGATAAATTTATCTTTTTCTTTCTGATCTTTTGCAGATAATAACAATAACGTGTCAGCCCTTCATCAGGACTACACTCCTTTTGTACTTTACATGTCAGTTCATTTATAAATTTCTTTCTGCGCTTCGAATAAATGCAGGTAATAATAAAAAAAGCCCATAATATAGGAACGAATATATACTCCCCTATCATCCCTCGCGTCTGCATATACAGCGAGATAAGTAAAATAATCGAAAGAATATGCGTCACACGATTTAGCACCAAAAACTTATTTACATTTTTCTTCGCCCACACCTTTTCCTCTTCATACTCTGTAGGCATTGCAATCTCAATTACTTCATCAACTTTACGGTTGTTTTTCATAACCTGTCACTCATTCACTTTCTCCCCAAACAATCCTTTATGTCAGTAAGACATAAAACTATCTTTGCTTCCGTTAAATACATTAAGATCTATATAAGTTTCAGCCCCGTTGTATCCATCAAGTCTTTTCCTGTTTGAACACTGCCAGAAAGTCCAGTTCACATCCCTCGGAACTTTGGAATAGACACTTCGGTACCACAAAGGACAATCATTGAAACCGTCTTTTACAATAGTCTCATAGCTTTCCTTACTGACATATATTATCGGCTTTACGCCGTAGTTGGCGAAAAGTTCATCCACCATGTCGCGAAGCTCTTTTGCAATCCCCTTTGCATCTATATCGCCCGCAGACCTAAAACTTCCGTAGTACTCAACATCTATAACAGGCGGAAGCATGCCTTCCTTATCTCCGACAGTACCGATAAAGTTACTTGCCTGATTTTTTCCAGGAGATTCAAAGCTGAAAAAGTGATATGCACCAATGCGCAGATCCGTGCCCGCTGCATTCTCCCAATTGGTCTTAAAATACTGATCGACATATCCCGATCCTTCCGTTGCTTTTATAAACGCAAACTGAATATTCTGAGAAGCCAGCACATTCCAATCGATATCTCCCTGATACGATGACACATCAACTCCGACAACAGGATATTTTCTTCTGCTTATATGATTAACCTGTATATATCCGTTGTACATAAGAAGAGCAACAGCAACTCCAAGTACAGCCAAAAGACTTATAGTCCCAATACAAATTTTAATTAACTTCTTAGCCTTATCAGACAACATAACTCCCCTCTATATAAAAAAGCATTTCGCGCACTGCAGAGCGCTTTTCCTATTTTAAAAAAAACTGCAAAACAGCAGATTTCTCTACTATCTTGCAGTCAAACCATCTTTCATAACTTTAAAAGATTTACAACTTTGCGTCCATACATCACTATATGTTTGCCAAACATTCTATATGATTTCACATCCGGCCTGAAAATTGTGTAAATAATTATTCACATTTTATCATGTAAAAAAATTATTATCAATCATCCACACGCTCTAAATTCTTAGATTTTATTTTCCTACGCAAACATGCCAATATTCAATTCCAAAAGGATTTTCCTCCCTGCACAAATACAGATCCTCATACTGCGCGTTGTGATACAAATCTTTTGTCACTTCACTTCGGAAGCTGGAACCATCTTGAAGTCTGACTTCAACATAATAGCTTGTTCCGCCTTTCCGTGAATGACTGGTCGATTTCGAAATATAAGTGCACTCCTCATATGCTACAGGAGAACTAAGCGAATAACAAACAGCACTAACAGTCAGCCCCACAACAAAAAGCATAATAAAAAAATAATAAAAAAGCTGTCTCTTTCTGTCTTCAAACCCACGTCCAACACATAGATATCCTATTATAAGCATTACCAAAAAAGCCACTACACAAAACAGATAAATTACGCTCTCCCCTTTATGTACATGTGCAAACACAAGCAATGTATTAAAGACATATAAATAGATCAGTGTTGGAAGTACAAACGCACTGTTATAGATAAAAGTAACATGCGTAGAAAGCCATTCTTTAGACGATTTTTCTTCATAATCATCTCTTCTCTTATTTGCTTCATCCCAATATGCAATATCCGAAAATCTGAGAGCATATATGTATCTTATCCATGGTAATAAAACCATAAATAAAATCAGTAGTTTCCGTGATGTCCATATATTAAAGTGAAACAATAAAATCAAGCCACCTTCAATAATATATATAATTAAAGAAATCAATTTAAACGTCTTTACTATTCTTTTACTTTGTTCAACTTCATAATTTTCAAAAGATTCTTCCATATTAGAAATAAACGCCCTTCTGTATTTAATAAAACATTAACATCTTATCATGACCTGTTTTTAATATCAATATATTCTAATCGTATATACAAACTTAAAAAACATCTATTTCAACATACTTCAGACATATTCCTCGCAAAAGATTTTATTTGAAAAATAGCTCGTTTTGAATTAATATATTCTTAATATATTATAAAGGAGTTACTTATGAAAAAAATGAAAAAGAAAGTTGTTATCGCTACTACAGCAAGTGTCGCTACCATGATACTCGGTACAGCATGCGCCTATGGCTCAGGTGTTGCAGGTAACGACTTTAATTACGACGAGACATATACAGAAAACACAACTTCAGATGCAAGCATAGAAAACTCAAGTGCACAGGAAGCTACTGATAATACACAGGACACTACCGATGCTTCACAGGACGCTACCGATGATGCCCGGAATGATTCGAATGAAACACAAGACGAGGCTAAAGATGACGATGAACCTTTCGACATGCCTATAGAAGTAATGTACGGATCACCTGAATCAATATCAAAATAATCGGTATTTAAAGGAAATAGCCATGAATAAAGAAAAAATGAAGCTATCCCACCTTGATCTTCAGTACGATGTAAGAAAAAAGTTCTTTAAAAAGCCGTATCTCAAACAGCTTTTCTTTGAGCTTACTTTAAATTGCAACGAACACTGCTGGCACTGCGGATCCAGGTGTGGTGATGTACACGCTGCGGAAATGAGCCCGCAGGAATGGAAAGATATACTCGATCAGTTAAAAGAGGATTTCGGAGATTCACTTCCTCAGATCAATATCACGGGAGGTGAACCACTCTTATATCGCGGCTTCGAAGAAGTAACGAGCTACGCTCACCAACTTGGTTTTAAGTGGGGAATGACTTCCAACGCGGTACTTATAACACCGGAAGTTGCCAAGATGCTCCAAAGATGCGGAATGAATACCATATCCGTAAGTATCGACGGCCTCCCCGAAACTCATGACAAAGTAAGAGGCCTTGAAGGCGCATACAAAAAAGCTATGGAAGGAATCCAAAACCTCATTGACCTTCAATGCTTTGAACATATCATGGTTACTACTGTTGTTAACCATGATACCATCGGCGAACTCGAACCGCTCTATGAAATAATGGCCGGCATAGATATCGACAGCTGGCGTGTTATGGGCATCGAGCCGATTGGTCGTGCACTTGAACATCCCGAGCTTCTTCTCACAGATGAAGACCAGCGCACCATTATGGAATTTATCCGCAGCAAAAGAGCTGACAACGAGCCCGTCACCTACGGTTGCTGTCACTACCTCGGCCTTGACTACGAAAGAGAAGTCCGCGACTGGTACTTCTTCTGTATGGCAGGAATCACCGTTGCCAGCATCACAGTAACAGGCGACGTATTCGGATGCCTCGACATCGACAGAACCCAGCCCGGCATCATCCAGGGCAACATCCACGAAAGACGCTTCTCCGATATCTGGAAAAACGAATTCAAATCTTTCCGCTACGACAGATCCGAAGACAACGAAAAATGCTCCACCTGCCCCGGTCGCAAATACTGCATGGGCGGCTCCTTCCACACCTGGGACTTCGCCACCAAAACCCAACGCCTCTGCCTCCTGGACGCACTAACCAAACCGGAACCAACTACTTAAAAGTCAAACACTCGAAATAAAGAACCAACACTCGATAAAAGTGCCAAATACTTAATAAAAAGCCCCCCTCGTTAAAAAAGGCCCAAATACATGATATAAAGAACTAAATATAAAAAAATCAAGTACTTGAAAAATCGCATACCTGATAAATCTTCAATGAACAGCCCGGGGAATTGGCATATATTCAGAAAATGTGCAGTTTTCGGACGAGCAAGATGATTTTCAAAATTTATAGAAGCAGGAACCGCCGACTTCCCTGAACGAACGTGAAAGGAGGCGGTTCCTGCTTCTATAAATTTATGAAAATCACTGCGCAGCCGTACACAAACATTTCTGAATATATGCCAATTCCCCGGGCGTACCTAAAGGCTACCACGTATGCGGTAGCCTTTTCTCTTTATTTGAATCCGAAGATTTTTTTGAATATGTGAGTGATCACACCCCAGAAGGAAGTGTCGGAATCTTCGTCTTCGCCAAGGAAGTAATCAAGATCTTCCGTTGAGTATCCACTTGTATTCTGGTCATATCCCCAATCGTTTCCATAAGGACATCCCTGCGTGTAGCCCGGACCGTTAGGTGCCGGATTATATCCTGTATTTCCGCCGCACTGTCCGTTTCCACCGTTAGAATTGTCATCCGGTGTAGGCCATGACCAATCATTTCCATCACTCTGCTGCCAGTTTCCGTTGCCATTGTCCTGCTGCCAATCATCATTATTGTTATTACTATCATTATTATTTTGGCTGCTGTTATCATCTCTCTGACTATCGTCAACTGTCGATCCATTTGAAGAAGAATCATTATTATTTGATTTATTATTTGATTTCTTATTTGAATCCTTATAAAATTCATCTGCAGGAAGCGCTTCGCTCACTCTTTCGCCGCCGTTGTCAGACTTAGATGCTGTATCTTTATCTACAGTACTGCCCGTATTTCCTGCATTTCCTCCGTTATCGGGTGTAGGAAGTACGTCTGAATTGTCCTTCTTCTTATTATCTTCTTTCTGCTCAGGCGCCTCGTTCTTCTTGGAATTGTCTTCTTTTGAATCACTCGTCTTTTCAGGTTCAGGTGTAGCTTCTTCCTTCTTGTCATTCTTATCATTGTTATTTACAGGTTCGGGAGTAGCCTCTGTGTTGCCCTTATCTTCAGTTGTCTTTTCAGGCTCGGGAGTAGCTTCTTCCTTCTTCTCTTCTACAGGTGCGGGTGCTCCGTCTGTAGCAGAGATCTTAACTTTATATGTAAATCTTGTGTCAGTCTCAGTTGTCTTTGAATTCCAGTCTGTATGATATCCCTTGAGATTATCGGGTGTTGCACAAACTACAAGGTAAGCCGACTTCTCGTCACCGTGAAGCGCGATTGATCCTGTTCCGCTGCTAAATGTCTCTGAATAACGAGTCTTGTTATCTGCAGTACTTGTAACAAGTGTAACTCTGAAATCAGATCCCTGAACTCCCGATGTGTTAACGAAATCAGCCTGGATTCCGCCCTTCTTGAGATCGACATTAAGAGGAATAATGTTAAAGCCCGTCTGCATAGGTGCTTTGTTTGCAGGAACGGCCTGATAGCCTTCATTATCGGGTCTTGAAAGCGTTGTATATATCTTCTCGCGGTTTCCTGCTTCTCTCAAAGTCTCATTGTTGAGATGCTCAAGATAGAATTTCTGTCTGCTGAAATCCATAGTTGCAAGTCTCTTTGACATTCCTCCGAGAATAGTCTTAATAGAAACTCCCGAAAGTCTCTCTATTGTTGCATACATAGAAGAATCCTGCTGCTTGTTCTCAAGGATCTTATGCATAAGCTCCATTCCAAGTCCGTCGATGTGATCGGGATTCTCGGAAATATAGAGGAATATCGGCCATGTATCATACCAGTTAAGCATATGAGGGACATAGTAATCCGCGTTAATAAGGTAAGGTGAAAAGAAATCCGAATAAGGTCCGAACTTCTTTCCGTGGTAGCAATAATACTCACTACCAAGGAACTGATCTCTAAACCAGTTGGCGGTTGACTCATACCATGGATAATCAATATTTCCGCCCTGATAATATGTAAACACATGCGCCAGCTCATGTGGTAAAACCCAGCTTGGATTGGGATCCGAAACTACCATTGCTCCGGGAGCAACAAAAAGAAATCCAAAGCCCTCTCTGTCTCTGTTCATGTAAGCCCAGTTATCTTCAAATGCCCTAAGGCCAGTATTTGAAATATATACATTGGTTTTAAATTTTTGATTACCGGATACACCGATATCTTTCATCCCAAGTTCCTGAGTATAGAAAGCATAGATATTTTCAAGATTTGTAAGATTTCCTTTGATAAACTCTTCGTCAATTCTGATATTTGTAGAATTGCTTTTGCCCCATATGATCTGGAAATGCTCAGAAGCCATACGGTTTACGCTGTTATCCGAAAGTGAATAGAAAGCATCACGTACTTTATACGCATCATTTCTTGTAAGATCCACTATATTCGACGCTGCTACAGGCGTTGTCGAAATCGTATTAACAGGTGCTGCCTTTATATCAATACTTTGAAGAGGCGAAACCGCCAGTACCGCCGCCATTCCGACTGCAGTCAAAGTAGATAATAGTGCTTTTTTTCTCATTTTCTGTACCCCCGATTGCTATTTACACAGTGCCACCATACATAATGTCAATTTAAAAACCAACATTTAAAACAGAGTTATTGCTAATGTTTTATTAACATTTTCTCGTAAATAAAAATGCCACATAGAAAAAATTTCATCGGTAAATATATCCCCATATATCTATATACCGTATTTTTCTTATCAACTCATCTGACACTAAACTATTAATATTTTTGTTACAATTATTACTTTATCATTAACCTTTATTAAAATCAACCCACAAATATTAATTTAGTGCTATCATATCAATATACAGTTGATATATATCGGAGGATTCATATGTTTTTTCTTATAAAAAACGAACTGGAAGAATGTAGCGCTGAGCAGTGCCATGATGCTGCCGCACCCTATGTAGCCGTACTTACGCAGGCTCAGTGGGCTGAACAAAATGAAAACTTTGATATGGGAATAGATTTTGATATAAACAGCGAGGAAATCTTCGCTACAAAAGCAGAAGTCAATTATGATTCGCTTACAGGAACTTTCTTTATCCCAACGCAGTCTTCTCACACATCTGTGCCTCAGCGATTCTCATTTGCACTTGATGAAACCGGAATTGTTTTTATAGATGAAAGCGATACCGCTCTTCGCCTTGTACAAAGAATAAGACGTTACAAGAAATGGAAAAAGCCCTGTCTTGAGCGTTTCTTATATGATTTTCTGGAACTCATTATCCATAATGACCTTCAGACAATGCAGAAATATGAACTTGAGCTGGACAGCCTTGAAAAAGAAATAATGTCAAATGCCGAAACAGCACACATGGAGCGCAATAATGATATCCGCGGCGACATCAGAGATCTGCGCATTCACTACGAGCAGCTTTTGGATTTAGGCCAGGAACTTGAAGAAAATGAAAACGGATTCTTTAAAGAAGAAAACCTTCGCTACTTCCATATGTTCTCAAGCCGCGTAGACAGATTGTATGACTCCGCAACGCATCTTCGTGATTATACCATCCAGCTTAACGACCTCTACCAGTCTCAACTCGATGTAAGGCAGAACAGAATAATGACCGTCCTTACAGTCGTTACCACTATCTTCATGCCTCTGACACTTATCGTCGGATGGTACGGAATGAATTTTAAATATATGCCGGAACTTGAGTCCCGAATGGGCTATCCCGTTGTGATAATCCTGAGCATACTTATAGTGAGCGGAAGTCTTATTTTCTTTAAGATAAAAAAAATCTTGTAAATCCTCATATTTAGGAAATTCCTATCAAAAAAGCCCTGTCCATACTTGCATTTACTGCAAAATGGACAGGGTAAGCTGACTGTGATTCGACTAACAAGCATAAACATCCGAAATATCCAATACCGCCTCTATCTTCTTCACCAATGATTCTGCTGCCTTTTTGTGAGCCGCATGGCCGGGATGCGATCTCGAGCCAAACTCTCCGGCAAGTGTCGGCGGAAGCTGATGATAATATACCTTGCTGTCGTTTTCCTGCTTGGAATACTCAGCAACTGCCGCTGACAGCAGGTTTGTCATCTGAGTGTTAATTATATCAGAATCCTGAAGCAGCATTCCGTAAGCCCATATTATTATGGCACCCGGACGCTTCTCTCTGACCTTTTTCAAAAAAGCTTTTGCACCGTTCTTAAGCGCTGCCACATCCTCCGACGGGATCTCACCTTTTTCATTCAGATAGTGAATATTATCACTTCCCATGCTCCTTGCAGCTTCATGACTACTTACGGAATATGCACCCGCATCATTCGTACCCAAATTAATAATGACGATATCAGGTTCAAAAAGAGAGAAATCATATTTCTCATAAGTCCCAAGCTCACAAGCTTTTCCGTCCGGAACAAGCCCGCACACCTCATCATAGAATAACGGCATATTTTCTTTCGGATTGCCATTCCAGGACCACACAAAGCCATAACCGCTCTGGCTGAAAACCTCATAGTCAGCCCCCAGTTTTTGAGCTGTGATATATGTATAATTATCGACAGCATCAAAACATGCGCTGTTCCACTCCTGTTCACTTACAGGCCCCATGCAGCCTTCGCCTGATGTTATACTGTCTCCTATGAACTCAATCCTATGCCCCGGTTCATCTACAATTTCAAATGTACCATCGGTCAAAACAGCTTCAATCCGTATCAGGGTATCACCATCCGCCGCCATAGCGGGTGTATCTCGCATAATCTTGATATTTCTGAGCGGAATATCACTTTCGCCTGGTCCCGCATTTCCTTGCCAGATTGTGATCTCATTTATTCCCTTTTCAAGCGGTCTCTTCTGATATCTTACACCTTCAACAAGTACATCAATCCACGGCTCAAAAACTGAATAGTCTGCATAACAGCGAAGTTTCACCACAGTGGCACGTACATTCATTTCTATTCCCGAACCATTCCAGAACAGCGTTAAAGGATCAAGACATGCAGTTCTCCTGCCATGAATCTTCAATTTTTCTATTTCTGAAATTTTATACTCTCTAAGCATATTCTCACCCTCAAATATATGTGAAAAGCGCTTCACACTCTCCGCATATTTCATAATTCCCATCACCTGCCGGTATGAAAAAGCTGTCGCCCTTTTTAAATCTCACATCCTCGTTGCCATTCTTTATTTCTCCTTCTCCCGAAAGGAAAAGAATATGCAAAAACGAAGTCTCATCAACCGTTCCGCTAAGCTTATTCATGATCTTACCGCTTAAATTGACTTTATCAACCGTAAAATATTTGCAGTTTCCGATATGTGGTTCAGGTCTCGGAACTTTTTTTACAGGAAAAAGATCTGTAACTTCAAGCGCTTTTTCTATATGAAGCTTTCGCAGATTCCCGTTTTTATCACGTCTTCCGTAGTCATACACCCTGTAAGTAACATCGGAATTTTCCTGAATTTCAGCAAGAAGAATCCCCTCACCTATTGCATGCAGAGTATCCGCCTCAATGAAAACCACATCCCCCTTGCTTACGGGATAAGCATTAAGAACTTCTGTAAGAGCCTGATTTTCTATGCGCTTTCGAAACTCTTCTTTGGAAATCTCGCGATTAAAACCATAATACAAAAAAGCATTATCCTTGGCATCAATTATATACCACATCTCCGTCTTTCCATACTGTCCTTCTTTTTTCAGGGCGTAATCATCTGACGGATGCACCTGCAATGACAGATCTTTCCTTGCATCAATAAGCTTGATAAGTATCGGAAAGTCCTTAAATTTCTCACAGTTTTTCCCAAGAACCTTCTTACCGTTTTCATTTATATAATCTGTGAGCGTCTTCCCCTCAAACTCACCGTTTTCGATTACAGACTCACAACCTGGATAGCACGACAACTCCCAGCTTTCCGCGGTCACATCGCCTGCCGGTCTTTTACCGAATTCGTCGACAAGGCGGTTTCCTCCCCACAGATAATCTTTGGTGGGAGCCTGTAGTTTTAATACTGCCATATTTGCTCCTTAAATCTCATTTTTTAAAACTTCAAGATTTTTCTTTATAAGCTCGCATCTTTGCTGCACACAAAGCACGCTTCTGCCGGGATCTTCGGGAGTTCCGAAGATATAATCACTAAGAAGTTCAATACTTGTTTTTGCAACATATACCCTTGTATCGCTGCCTGCATAATAAAGAAGAATATCGCCGTTTTCTTCTACAATCGCGCCGTTTGAGAATACAACGTTTGAAACATCTCCTACTCTCTCCCATCCAAGCGGTCCAAGAAGAAGTCCTCCGGGCTCTGCTATAACTTTTCCCGGGTCATATAGATCTGTTGCATAGGCATAAAGGACATATCTTAGTCCTGCTGCCGTATTTCTTACGCCGTGCGCAATGTGAAGCCATCCCTTGTCTGTCTTTATCGGTACAATGCATTCACCGTTCTTAGCTTCCGTGATCTGATGATATCTCCTTCTGCTAAGAATCTTTTCCTCATCTATTACTGCATGTTCAATATCATCACACAATCCAAAGCCTATACCACCGCCGCTACCGGTATCAATAAAGCTGTCCATTGGACGGGTATAAAAAGCATATTTCCCGTCAACAAACTCAGGATGAAGAACAACATTTCTCTGCTGAGGTGAGCGTTTTGTAACAAGATTCGGAAGTCGCTCCCACTTTTTAAGATCTTTTGTCCTTACTATTCCTGCTGCCGCAACTGCCGCCGAGAGATCGTTTGTGGAATCATCGTGACTCTCGGAACAGAACACTCCGTATATCCAACCATCCTCATGCTGCGTAAGCCTCATGTCATAGACATTTGTCTCCTCCTTGCAAGTGTCATCAAGCAATATCGGATAATCCCAAAATCTGAAATTATCTATACCGTTATCACTTTCAGCAACTCCGAAAAAAGACTTTCTGTCATTGCCTTCTATTCTGGCAACAAGATAATACTTCCCATTAAGCTTAATGGCTCCTGAATTTAGAACTGCATTTATCCCAAGCCTCTCCTGAAAATTCGGATTACTCTTTATATCAAGATCGTATTTCCACGTAAGCGGAATATGCTGTCTTGTAAGAACCGGATATTTATATCTTGTATATACTCCGTTATAAAAATCCGCAGGTTCATTCTTTCGCGACATGAGCTTTTCCTGTCTGTCCTTTTCAATGTAATATCTCTCATGTAACATTTCTTGTTATTACCTCCAAACACATTCTTCCGTTATGATACGGACACTTCCACGGTTCAACTATAGGCTCGTCCTTCGCGGGTACGCCGTTTTTATCGACATACCAGAACCACTCAGATCCGGGTCTCTTATCGATGATGTATTCCTTTATGTAATCCCAAAGAGCCCGTGCCGCCTCAAGATACTCTTTTTTCTCAGGATGTCTTTCGTAGGCGTCCAGAAATCCATTGATTCCCTCAGCCTGCACCCACCAGACTCTGTCCTCTTTTACAACTGAATCCTGTCCCTCGGCGGGAATGGATTTTCCGTCAAATGCAACTTTGTATACTTCACTCGCCATCTCTTCCGTCATTCTGCCGATCTTTGCCGAAAGGTTGCCGTCACCTAGAATATCAGCAGTCCTATTGATCAGCCATGCCGCTTCTATATCATGCCCATAGGAATAAAGATCGACCAGGCTGTTATAATCTTTGTCAAAAAAGACTTCCTGTCTGCGAAGCTTTGGATTGTATATCTTGGTACTTACTATTTTCAGAATCTCATATAAAGATTTTCTGACTCTGCCATCCCCCGATACCCTGTAAAGCTCCGTATATCCTTCCATAACATGCAAAAGAGTATTCATACTCCTTGCCGCATCGGTACCGTTTTCCGACAGTTTTTCATTTGATACAGGCTTGAATTCTCTGTCGAATGCTTCAAGATATCCGCGCTCATCACGCATTTTCTTTTCTATAAGCTCGTAGAGCGAAATAGCCATCTTCAGTGCTTCCCAATCTCCCGATGCATCAAAATATGCAGACAGTCCGTAGATGGTAAAAGCCTGATTATATGTATGTTTTGTAGTATCAAGAGGCTTTCCGTCATAAGATACCGACCAGAATACCCCGCCATATTCATCATCAATGCAATATTTTTTAAAAAACTCATACGCATGTGTTGCCTCGCTTAATAGCGTTTTATCTACGAGAACTTTGTATGCGCTTGAGAAAAACCATAATATCCTGCTGTTTAGTATGCAGCCTTTCTCATATTTTTTGTCAACGGCAAGATCAAATCCCATATAACCGTAATATCCGCCGAATTCATCATCTCTTAAGCCTTTCCAAAACGGTATGATCCCATTCAGAAGATGCTCCTTTATTTCATTAACCACTACTTATCACCCCTTTACCGCACCGGCAGCAACGCCGTTATAAATCTGTTTCTGACAAAGCAAGAATATTATCAGAGCTGGAAGAAGTGACATTATCACGCCGGCACAGATAAGATGATACTGATTACCCATAGGCCCCGTGAATGTATACAATGATGTAGCTACCGTACAGAGTCTTTTTTTATCCTGAAGATACAGATTTGCGCAATAATACTCGTTGTAAACGCCAACGCCCTTAAGAATCAGATTCGTGACAATCGCCGGCTTTAAGAGCGGGAGCAGTATCTTTGCATAAATCTGGAAATAATTCGCGCCGTCCAAAAATGCGCTTTCATCAAGTGACACAGGAAGATTTTCAAAAAACTGAATGTAGATGTAAATTGACATTACATCGGTTCCCATCATCATAATGATGTATCCGTACAAAGTATTTACAAATCCAAGATTTACCATTATTTCATATACTGAAACCTGCATTGCAATACCCGGAAGAAGTGCCGCAAAAGTAAACAGATTCCTGATAAGCGCATTGCCCGGAAAACTAAATCGGTTTAAGACATATGCAAGCTGAGAGCCTATCAATGTCGATCCCGTAAGCACAAACAAAAGAATTATACCGGAGTTGATAAACGCTCGCCCCATATTTGCCTGGGCAAAAGCCTGAACATAATTGGAAAAATTAAAAAAGTTTTCCGGAAGTGTCATAACATTGGTGCTCTGATACTCAACCTCTGTTTTCAGCGAAGTTATGACACAGGATACTATAGGCAGTACTGCCAAAAAAGCACAAAGTGCAACAGAAGCATACTTTATGATTCCCCAAACAATATCACCAATACGCATCTTTTTCTTCGGAACAACACTTGCAATTACTGTATTTGATGACATTATCTACCTCCTCTATGCATCTGCATTCTTGCCTTTGCTTCCCTTTTACGCTGTTTCTTGAATGCTCTTTCATCCATATCTGTTCCCGCATTTCTGAACAGGAACCTAAATATTGCGTCCTGAATAAATTTGGCAATGAAGATGATCACAAGAAGGAATACTGCCATCGCACTGGCAAGTCCGACCTTCTGACTTGTATGAGCAATATCATTCATTACTACAAAGAATGTTCCCGTACCGTTTGCACCGCTTGTTATAACAAAAGGCGGCTCAAAGGCTGAAAGAGATCCTGTAATAGCCAAGATTACATTCAGTGTTACTATTGTCTTTATGCTTGGTAAAATGATATGCCAGAACGTCTGCCACTTATTTGCACCATCTATCGACGTTGCTTCATAAAGCGTACTGTCCACCGACATCATTGCCCCAAGGAAAAGAACCATTGTAGAGCCCAGGTATCTCCATACCGAAGAATATACAAGTGACCAATTGTTTATCGATTGGTCTTTTAACCAATACGGAAGATCATTCGGATTGAAACCTATCGCTTGGAGAACCGTGTCCAGAACAAATCCTCTTGTGTAAAAAAACTTGAAAATGAATCCGATAGCTATACCATTTATCAGATAAGGGAAAAAGATAAATCCTTTCCAGAAGTTTTCAGCTTTTACCTTAAAGCAGAATATTGTTGCAAGATATAATGCAAGAAATACCTGAATAACCGCTCCGGCCATATAATACAGTGACAAAAGCAGCGTTCTCAGAATATCTTCACGCTTAAAAATCTGTATATAGTTTTTGAATCCCACGAATTTCCTAGGTCCAATGTATTTCATGTTATAAAAGCTGAATTGGACCATTTTGCCAAAAGGATAATATGTGAACAAAATCAGTAATCCTACCGGAATAATGAGAAATGTTAATATTACCTGTGCCTGTTTCCACTTTCTTTTGTTCATAGGGTTATCTCACTTTCTTTCTATAAGTTGAGGCGGAATCGTACAATTCCGCCCCTCCCCCGTTACTCATAAAAAAATTTATGTGTCAATTGTCTGTCAATTATCTGTTAGTCGTCTATATCTACTCCGTTAAGTTCCTGTGCTTCTGTCCACGCTTTATTCCAACTGTCCATAATCTGGTCAAAAGTCATATCACCGTTGGATGCATGCTCTATGATCGCCTGAACTTTCTTGTCACCACCGCTGTTAATGCTAAGTTCCGAATCGGAATTGAGTGTATCTTTAAGATCTTCTTCTCCAGCAAGTGCCGGTTCATCTGAAACATATTCAACTCCGTCAAATGCCGCATAAAGATCGGGATATTTGTCATCTTCGGCATTGATAGGAATACCGCCTTCGTTGTATGAGTATCCCGACTCATTTGTCATCCACTTTACAAAAAGAAGTGACGCCATACGATTTTCATCGCTTGCATCCTTATTGATTCCGAATGCGTAATCAGGACCTGCTGTAGCATACTGCTTGCCGTTAACCGTGATAGGGAAGCTCATATATCCGATGTCCTCAGGCTTATCTCCTGCTGCCTGCATCTGAGAATATGCCCATGAGCCAAGTACCATAGTTCCGATCTCGCCTCTGTTAAGCATGCCCTTGCTGCCTTCCCAGTCTGTAGTTGAATAGTCATCCTCGATAAGACCTTTTGCAACCGCATCATAAAGGACTTTGTACACATTGTATGCATGTGATCCGTCACCGGGATCTGCGAAAGGATTTGCCGTATGAGCAAGCTTCTGATTCATGTATGTTGCATCACCTGTAGCAGTTCCCGCAATATATGCATCCCATGCTCCCATTGTCCAGCCTGCTGCATAGTTTGTGTAAAGAGGAATCGCATCCGTCTTTTCTTTTATCAGAGTTAAGTCATTTATAAATTCCTCAGGTGTCTTGGGTAAAGTTGTGATTCCTGCCTTCTCAAATACTGCCTTGTTATAAAGAACACCCTGAGCATTTCCCGTAGACGGAACCCCGTAACATATTCCGTTATACTGCTTGTCCGTAGCAAAACGGATAGCACCTTTCATCTGATCTACTGTTCCATACGGCATGAAATAATTCGAGAGCTCAGATGCATCGATCGCCGGTATCATCATAATATCGCCCCAGTCACCACCCTGAAGACGAAGAAGCGAATCTTCCGCATAATCTGTAATAGCTTCAAATTCTACTGTAATTTCGGGATAAATCTTATTAAATTCCGCAACATAGTCTTTCCAACTTTTTCCCGAATAATCATCACCAACCATGTCCGTTCTATGTGTCAGAATCTTGATCTTAGTTTTGATATCCTTCCCAGTCTCGCCCAAAACAACAGCTGTATAGTTGTTATCCGGAGCATCTGCTGTGCCGCCGTTGCCGGCATTCCCCGTATCACCGGCAGTTCCGGAGCCTCCCGATCCGGATTCTGCGCCTGTGCCCGGCGAAGAGCCGCATGCAACAAAAGATACAGCCATAGCTGCAGTAGCCAATAGTGCAATAGTCCTTTTAAATTTCATTTCATTCACCCCTTTAATTAATTTAAGTAAAACCATGGTTCCAATACATTGTTCTTAAGTTAATTAATATTATATTTGTTCATCACCATTTTTCAATAGTACTTTTACAAAATTCAGTAAAAAAGAGCCGTTTCGTTAATCATCAACAAAACGGCTCCTTAAATATTGTTAATTATTTATAGACATATCTTCTTAAATTAACTTAAATTAATTAAAACATTCGCTCGCGAAATGCCCACGCGCGAGCGGTATTGCGAAGCAATTATTTTCTACTCCGCGAGCTGCGCATCCTTAGCGGAGCGCTTTTCCTACTTTCCGACAGCTCTCACAGAGTCCCCGACGATCAGCTTTCCGCGTATCATCGCGGAGCTGAAAGGCATATTGGGACTGCGAAGTCTCTGTGTCAGCAGTTCCATTGCCTTACTTATCATTACACTCAGATCTATTTCATAACTTGAAAGTTCAATACTCTTGTTCATATCGGGTACATAATTATCAAATCCGATGACAGAAATATCCTCGGGAACTTTGTATCCTTTTTCTTTCAAATGCTCGATAAGCAAGAGCGCAGCTACATCACAATTGCAGAAAAATGCTGTCGGCATCTCTTTTGCCGAAGGAAGCGCAAATGTCCCCTCTGCGTCAAGATTACCATATTTATCTCTGTCATTGATCACCAATGGATTATCCCTAAACTCGACATCCAGACCTGCAGATGACAGAAACTTACACATTCCTATATACCGTTCATCAATACTTGGAGTCACCTTCAAAGTACCGACAAATCCAATCTTCCTGTGCCCTTTATCAAACAGATACCTTGTGATCTCATATCCTCCGAGAATATTATCGGTTATCACCGCATCACCTTCTATCTCCTCATATAAGGAATCCAGCGAAAGCATCGGTATCTTAGCCTCACTTCTAAGCATACGAAGATATCCGACATTAAATGCTCCAAGAACTATCAGCCCATCCACACTTTCCTGTGCAACGAGATTGGGAACACTTTCAGACTCTTCTGCCTCTCTGTTTATAACCTCTAAAAGAGTAAGGATTCTTTTATCATTTGACTGCACCGATAATTCTTTATAAATATGCCAGTAGAATGACCTGCTGTGATTCAGATACCTTTCTGCCACTATCACGCCTATTACGGTATTCTTTTTTGGATGATGGCTCTTTTCCCTTCTGACATATCCCAATTCATCAGCAAGATTTATTATCTCTTCACGCAGTTCATCACTAACGCCTTTTTTCCCGGCAAGAGCCTTCGACACGGTAACGCTGCTTACGCCAAGCTTTTGTGCAATATCAGACAATGTAACATCACTTTGCATTATTATCCCTCAACTCTTTTATTGATGTCCTTTTTACAACATTAGAATCCACCTCAAATATCGTCCCCGCAAGCGACGGATCCTCTATCTCGTTAATGACCTGCTCCACTGTGAGTCTGGCCATCTTGACAAGATCGACGTTGTAAGTTGTAAGCTTTCCTTCAAGATCGCTGTTAAGCAGGTAATTGTCATAACCGACAATCGATATATCTTCCGGAACACGTTTTCCCTGCTTTTTAAGCGCCTCATATAACAATCCGGCAGAAAAATCACTGCTGCATGCAAATGCTGTGGGCAGTTTCTTGGGTAGCTCTATCATAAGAGTTTCGTCATTTCCGCTCCTATCCGGCAACAGCCAATCGCGATTCACTTTAAGGCCGTTCTCACGCATGCACTTCTTGTATCCATAGTATCTGTCAATTATATTTCTGGAATAATCAAGCGCTCCGACAAATCCTATCTCTTTATGCCCCGCTTTAACCAGTTCCTTGGTAGCTCTGTACATTCCGTAATAATTTCCCGACAGAACTGAAGAGTAATTACCTGTCTCAATCTGCTGATCCATGAAAACTACCGGCACTTTAACTGCCGCCAGCAGCCTGCTAAGAAACTTTTCTTTTATAGGTCCTATTATTATCACTCCGTCAGCATCCGTTACGGGCGGAAGTATCTCGTCATCATCGTAATCTTTGACTATACTAAGCGACGTAAAGCATTCATTTTCAGAAACCGCATAAGCGACCTTCTGATACATCTCCCAGTAAAAAGAAGCGCCTATATAAATATATCTCTCTGAAACGATAACGCTTATGGTCTTTCCGATAAGTTCCGGATTATCAACCTTTTTAGGCGTAGTCTTCCCGTATTTACTGTAGTCAAGCCCCATCTTTGCCGCACATTCTTTTATCTTCGTGCGCATTTCAGCACTCACTCCGGGCCTGCCCGCCAGTGAATTAGATACTGTAACAACAGATACTCCCAGGCTGTCAGCAATATCTTTTAGTTTTACTTTCTGTTTTGGTCTCATCTGTTATCCTCCGGCTTTTATTATGAATTAAATTAACTTAATAATCAATCCATAATAGTTTAATAGGGAAACACCAATAAAAATCAGCGTTTCCCAAATTATTTTTATACTGCTGTAATTTTGATGAACTGCGCTTCAAAGTCCTTGCTTCCCGGAATCAAAAGTCCCGCATTCATCAGCACATCTCCGTCATAAACTTTTCCGTTTACGTCATATTTCCGATCAGAGTCAAGCCCTTCAAGCCTAAGTAATCTGCTTCTTGAATATGGCTTTGAAAGTACCTGCATATATATCATAAAAGCTTCTTTTTTATCTTCGGAAACTATCATATATGCATCATATTCTTTATTTTCTCTGTATGACGCTATCCTGTAATACTCTCCGTCAAGGATCAGTCTTCTTATGCTTTTGTATCTGGCAATCTGCTTTGGAATCTGCTTTAGTTCATCTTCTGAAAGTTTGGTTACATCAAGCTCGTATCCAAAAGTCCCAAACATGGCCGCCACAGCTCTCGACTCAAAAGAGACCTCTCTTCCTGAAATATCATTGGGGCTTTTTGCGACATGAGATCCTATCGCAGATACCGGATAAAGCATTGCAGTACCTTCCTGTATCGAAAGACGTTCAACAGGATCCATATCATCCGAGCACCATATCTGAGGGCTGTAATACAGCATTCCCGCATCAAACCTGGCTCCACCCGAAGAACAGTTCTCAATCAGAACATATGGAAATTCCTTGGTTATCTTTTCCTGAATCTCATATACGCCAAGGACGTGTCTGTGCCATATCTCCCCCTGCCTGTCGGATGGAAGATACTCAGAACCGACGTCGGAAAGGGACCTGTTCATATCCCACTTAATGTACACAACAGGAACTTCACGAAGTATTTTGGCCATACTCTCATAAATATAGTTTCTGACTTCGGGATTGGAATAATCTAAAACCCACTGATCACGTGCTCTGGCCGGTGTTCTTCCAACTTGATGAAGCACCCAGTCGGGATGTTTTTTATATAGATCTGTATCTTCACAGACCATTTCCGGCTCGAACCAAAGTCCGAACTTCATATCTATCTTTTTAAACTCATCGGTCAGCCCCTTTAGGCCGCCTTCCAGCTTATCTTCATTGACATACCAGTCTCCGAGCCCTCCACTTGGCTGATTTCTGTTATATCCAAACCAGCCGTCGTCAAGAACCTGAAGTTCTATTCCGCACTGCCTTGCCGTCTTTGCAATATCAAGAAGCTTGTCCTTATCAAAATCAAAATATGTTGCTTCCCAGTTATTGATAAGTATAGGTCTTTCCTTGCTCACCCAGTCTTGTCTTATCAGATGTTTTCTAAAAAGCTTATGGTAATCTCTTGTCATCTTTCCAAGGCCGCAGGATGAATAGACGAGAGCCGCCTCCGGAGTTTGAAAAGAGTCTCCGGGTTCAAGCTTCCATGAGAATGTCTCGGGATTTATTCCAATGACCATCCTTATCTGGTCGTGAGCATTTTTCTTTACCTTCGCCATAAAATTGCCGGAATAAATTAGCTGAGAAGCATAGACTTCACCGCTTTTCCGGTCGGTATTTTTGGATACGACAGCCATAAAAGGCATGGAATCATGACCTTCTTCGCCTCTTGTCGACTCCGCTGTAATAGCCGCATGATTAAGAGGCGTCCTTTCAATTATGTGCTCTCTTGCCCATGCGCCGCACTGCGTTATAACTTCGCAGTCCCTCATCTCAAAGTCAAGGCAGGAAGACATAGCTCTTTCTATACATAATATTTTCGAGCCCCTATTCTCGATAAGTGCAGAACGTATTACGGCATCACAATCATCAAACACAGTAAAAGACAAAGATACCACCAGACCACAAATCTCATCTTCCAGCCTAACAATAAGTGTTTCGGCATTATCTCCAAAGCACGTGGGAAGTCCCGCAACCTTTGCTTTCCCTTTTACAATCTCATAACTCTTGTATGACAGGTCACACCCTATCTGTCCCGCATCATTCTTTACCGCAATGCAGCACTCCCTGAAGTCACCGATTCCGCCGCAAGGATACTCAAGCTGTATCGCATCCATGAAGCCAAGCTGCTCCGCAGGCCTGATTGACGGAGGAACAATCTCATCAGGTCTTAGTAGATACGAAAGCTCGCCGCTTCTTATCTTTTTGCCGTAATAGATATGTGAAAGATACTTCCCATCCACTACTCCAAGAACATATGATGTATTTTCCGTATCAAGTTTCCATGTACGCTCGCTGTCGTTATACACTATCGCCATCTTCCCTCCAATCTCTTTATCGTGATGTCGCGCCGATTCTGCTTTAAGATACTATTAATGATAACAGGTAAAAACTGTTTTTGTCTTCTTCCGAGGCACTTACTATTTCTATATCCAATGTGTGATCTTTTCTTTCGCTTTCATTTAGCACCTGCTGCAAATAAAGGCAATCGCCCCAGTCTTCATCAAAATTTGAATCAAGGACAACAGCTTTTTCCCTGCACCCGTCCAAAACTGCCAATGCAACGGGTGCCGGTCTTTTTATTGTCTTTCTGTATTGAACGGCAATCGTCCTTACGTCGCTACACTCAAAGTGAACGGAATCACCTGTTTTGGTAGCTATCCAACCATTTTTAAAAAAGTCAAGATGTCCTTCTTTTTCTCTCGCATCGGCTCTAAATCCCGATAATATCGGACTACTGTTTTCAATGGTATATCTTAAAGAAGCTTCAAAGCGATTTGCTGTTACAGGTTCTTTTCCCTGATCTCTTTCACCCGCAGGTACATCCATACCGCATATTTCTCTGATCTTATCCGTTATCTCTTTTGCCAAAAGTTCGTGTCCGAGATCATTGGGATGTAGTCCATCCGGTGTAATGTCATCTCTTCTATATATCCCTTCAATCATCCTCTTGTATATTGTATCTTTGATACTCACGTTGGGAATTCCGTAGTGCTTTCCGACTTCTAAATGTATATCCTCTGCTGTTCTGCCATCGTCATAGTACACATTGTTAAGCAGCAGCATTGCAGGCTCTGTATCCGAGTACCATATCCGCCTGATCAGTCCCTCGTATGTCTCTTTGAAAAGATCTGTCGGATCATCATTCACTGAAAAGTCTACTATCACAAAGTCAGGTCTGTACATAAGCAGATCCTTATAAACTCTGGACACTCCAAAACATGAGGATGTTCCGCCTATTCCGGCATTCACATAATGAAACTTCGCATTCGGAAACTCTTTTTTAAACCAGTCAAAAACTCTGTGCGCATAGCACAGCTTAGGCTCAGATGACAAAGATCCTTGAGTAATCGAGCCACCAAAGAACCCAAGCACCAGTTCTTCACCCGCTTTGGCTCTATCAATCAGTTTTTTTATCCGCTTTATTCCTTCTACTTCATTCATATCTTTTTAACCTCATACAATTTAGGTAGATTTTCTTTTGTTACAACATTCGGGCTGTTATATACATCTTTCAAAAATTCAAATGTGTTATATTCTTCTGTTCTGCAAAAATCCAGAGACCATGTCATAAAGCTCGCCCATCCTATATGTTCATTGTGAACATCCTCGGGATTCGGAAGAACACCTACTTCCGCAAGAATCATGGGCTTTTTCATCTCGGTTATTTCTTTAAGTTCATTATACTGCCCGGAATATGCTGTATGGACATGCTTATCGGTATAAAGGTCGACCGATATCACATCTACAACGTCGTCTCCCGGATAGAACTCCTTAATATGCGAGTTCCACACCCAGATAAGATTGTTAAGATGATGTACGCCCACAAAGCGCTCATACATTATCCTATACAGTTTTTTGACGGATTCGGCACCTTTTGCTCCCCACCAGAACCATGTTCCGTCGCTCTCATGGAACGGTCTCCACAAAATAGGGATTTCTTTTTCGCAAAACGGCCTCAGTATCCCGGCCATTACGTCAAGATCCGAGAGCAATGCATTATATTCAGCCGTACCCTCAGTTGCAGCTTTTTCAGGGTCAAAAGAAGTATTCTCTGTATAAAAAGCCTTAGACCTGCCGTAAAGAGGCGAGAACCAGTGCCATGTGAATGTGATAAGTCCATGTTCATCAGCCCATTCCCAGGCTTTCTTAAGCGTTCCGTTGTTGTGAACGATCTCATCCATACACTCATCATCTGTATCGAGATAGTTGATATTCGGTGAATAAGACAAAAGTTCAAAGCCCAAAAGCGCCGGCTTCTTTCCCGTCTTTTCCTCTATAAGCTTAAGTTCTTCCTGTTCCATCGTCTGCGTATGCTGCCCGGTGATCATCTTTTCATATGTGATCTCGGCCAGATATTTGAGCACATTTCTTGCGCCCTGCTGCATATTCGCGTTACTCGGTTCATAAATCTTGTCACTCATACAATTCCTCCGGTAAAAATTCATTTTAGGTCATTCCGTGATAAGTCTATTTTTCACTCAGTGAATATCAGCAACACTTCTGACCGTAAGATTATTGGCATCTCCCCTGATAATACGGACAACTTTTACTCCTGGATTCATGTCAAAAAAGTTGTCAGAGAACACCAGATCGTCATTCTCATTTCTTATTTCTACATTTTTGGCAAAAGCCTTTGCACTTATTTCTATCTCATTTTCCGAGATCATTCTTACTGTGAGCCCCGGATCTTCAAAACGGAAATATTTCGCCGGCACAAAAAGAGCCGTGCCTTCCGACACCACCTCGCCCTCTTCTATGGCCTTAAAGGACACATAACAGGAATATATGTCGATTCCGGGGAAGCTTTGCTCAGTCACCCACTTTGAAGAAAGCGGAGAAACAGTTACATCGACGGTACCCGAAGTTTCGATTTCAAGTCCTTTTCCATCAATCTCTTTTCCAAAAGCGTCTCTAAATTTCCACTCCACAGTAAGCTTTCGCTCCGTCATGGTCTCATTGGAGATATTAAGCTTTATCGCAGGTATGAAGCTGCTATTTTCGGAATTTATCTCAATGCCTTCGGATACAGTGCTCGTCTCCTCACAGCTAAGAAGCACGGGCGCAAAAAATCTCTTGGCATAATAGTGCAGTGCCTTCCATCTTCCGTAATAGTCAACAGAAGCCCAGCTTATAACAGGCCAGCAGTCATTTAGCTGCCAATACAAAGTTCCCATGCATCTTCCCCTGTTTCTCCTAAAGTGCTCAACACCGTATCGTATCGCTTCTCCCGACAGAAGCTGAGATGCATAAATCAAAGTGTCAAAATCCGTAGGATACTTGAAAGTTGCCTGCATGTACTGCATTATCTTGGAATTGGCAGATTTGTTCCTCTGGTGCTTTTCCATATTATAGGAAAAAAGATTGTAGTCTTCTTCGCTTGTCATTACCGTTTCCAGTGTCTTTTTTGACGGAAGAGCCTGGAAGCCAAACTCCGACAGATATCTGAAGAAGTACTTTCTGTACTCGGTAAAAGGTTTTCCGTCATGCCATACCTGCCAGAAGTGAACATCTCCGCGGTCAAAGTCGTTGGGATCGTCAAAAGATTCTCCCGACGACGGACTGGATGGCCAGTATACCGCATCAGGTGCATATTCTTTTACCCACTTAGGAAAGAGATATTCATACATCTTGATATAATCTGCTTTTTGCTTATGAGTCTTAACCCATACTCCGTTTTTTACGAACATCTCCATTTCATTATTGCCGCAAATAAGAGCAAGGCACGCATGATCCGCTATTCGTCTTAAATTGTCTTTTATTTCAAGCCTGATATTCTCTTCAAATTCCTCGGTAAGGTCATAGACACCGCAGGCAAACATCATATCCTGCCATACCATGATCCCAAGCTCATCGCAGATATCATAGAAAGCATCATCCGGAAAAAAGCCGCCGCCCCAAACCCTGATGGAATTGAAGTTGGCCAATTTACAATCTTCAAGTAGTTTCCTTGTTCTTTCGGGTGTCATTCTTGTCAGATAGTTATCTTCCGGTATATAGTCTGCGCCAAAAGCAAATACATCAAAACCGTTTATGCAGTGCGAGAAACTCTCTCCCCACTCATCTTTCTTTCTGTTTATGGTAAGAGTTCTTAGGCCGATTCTTTTTGTCAAAGAATCAAGCTCCGTATTTCCCAGTTTTAAACTCACTTTTAAGCTATAGAGATTTTGTTCTCCGAATCCCGCCGGCCACCAGAGTAACGGCTCTTCGACGAAAATTTCATCGCCTGATCTGTAATCTTCATACGTAAGCTCTTTTCCATGTGGATCTGTAAGACTTACATCACAGGAAAGACCTGTATCATCACCGGAAACTGCCCTGTCTATAAAAATACGTAGCCCGACTTTACCGCCTGAGTGTCTCTGATGAATCCTGACATTCTCGATACGCGCAGTATTTATTTCAAGAATATATACAGGTCTGAAAAGTCCTGCATCAGGAATTCTCGGCCCCCAATCCCAGCCGAACATGTAATGAGCTTTTCTTATGTGGACAAAGCCCTCCATGGCATCTTCCGTTCCGTCGCACTCACTTTTTCCGTATGCATCCTTTATATATTTAAGAGGTGAGTGGATGCAGACCTTTAATTCATTGTCTTTTTCCTTTAATAAATCTGTGATATCAATCCTGTATGTCCTGTGCATGTTGCAGGCACATAGGATTTTGCTTCCGTTTAGATACACCTCCCCAACGGTATCGATTCCTTCGAATACAAGCTCTTTTTTCAAAGATGACATGAGAGCATGACCGGCATCGAACTTAGCTTCGTATTCATAATCCTCTTCCATCATTTTCAGGGCAAATTTCTCATTGTCTGCCACAAACGGATTCGGAATTACTCCGTTATTCTGAAGTGTATAGAGAACGCTCCCCGGAACCTCTGTCCTGTACTTACTGCCATCGGATACCCTTTTCAGTATCCAGTTATTTATTGCAAATTTTTCCATCTATTGTCTCCGTATTTACTGCATCTCTCATCTAATCTTATTTAAGTGATGCCAAAAATAATGCTCCTTTTATTCCCTGCTGCCCCATAAGTCCCGCCGGTGTTATATAACTTTCAATATCCTGCATCTCTTTTGTATCAATATATCCGTTCAGATAGGAAAGAGTTTTCTCACGGATCATGGGAAAGAGCTTTTCTATATGCATGACACCACCTCCGAGTATAATCTTCTCAGGGCAATAGCAACATATATATTGCATCAATGCCTTTCCGATGTAGTCTGCTTCCTGCTCCCAAACGCTCATATCATCAAGCAAATGCTGCGGCTTTTTGCCATAGTGAGCCTCTATTGCAGGTCCCGATGCCAGTCCTTCAAAACAGTTCTTATGATACGGACAGATTCCTTCAAAATCGTCTCTACCGCTCACAGGCAAAAGAATATGCCCTGCCTCGGGATGGAGCGCTCCATGGAGGAGCTTGCCTTCAGCATAAACTCCCACTCCGATTCCGGTACCTATTGTTATGTAGATTACGTTTTTCAGCCCTTTTCCGTTTCCATATTTGACTTCGCCCAGACATGCCGCATTGACATCGGTATCTATTGTCACCGGATAATCTGCTTTACCTAAAGCTTCCATCCATGAAAAACCCACCCATTCCAGTTTCGGGCTTTTCCCAATTTTTCCGTAACTCGCCGAGTTTTTGTCAAGGCACACGGGGCCGAACGCTCCTATTCCCATGCCTTCAATGTCATAATTTCCAAAAAAATCCATAATCTCAGGAATTGTTTCCCTCGGACTTCTCGTTTTTATCTCTGTAATATCTACAATATTTGACTTGTTGTCCCCAACTGCCAAAACCATCTTTGTTCCACCTGCTTCTATCGCGCCAAACATCTGCATTCCCCTCCGTTCTTATCAAAAAAACTCAATCCATATTTTAATTAAATTAACTTAACTCAAATATAGCGCGTTTGTATTTTACTTAAATATTGCACATATCAATCTTTTTTTCAATAGCTTTTTTATATCATAGGAAAGCAATTTGATATAAAAAAGAACAGCTTCTCTTTTTTCGAGAAGCTGCCCTAATATTATGCAGGATTATTCTCCATATTCCTTGCTTTCCATATAAGACATCCAATTGCCATACCAATAAGCGATGCTATAAGTGAAGGTATGATAAACGGTAATGAAGCAAAGATAAGAAGTGATTTTGCCGCTATGATAAGCAGTAATACTCCCGGAATACAAAAAGCCAAACACATAAGCCATTTCTTTGCATTCCTGATCTTATAACCGTACCACGCAGATGCTATCAGTAAGCTTACAGGAATTATGAATCCAAAGCACAAAATAAAGAAGAAGATAACATCACCTGCGTCTACTGTCCCTGATACAAACCATTCAAATATACAAAAAATTGTTGTGACCGCCACCAACAAGACCGGCCAATGTTCCTTTAAGTATTTCATACACCCTTCCTTTCTGTTATCCCCAAATAACAATCACCATTATATCTGCCAAACAACAGAAAGGTATGAACCCTTTGTGACTTATTTTTGAACATTATATTTAGTATAGAATTTCACTGACAATCAGACTAATCATCAACATCAAAGTTCTCAAGAATACTGCCCTTCTTGCAAGGTCTCGTATCTCCGTGCTTTACCATAAGCATTGTGGCAAACGCAAGTCCCGAGAATATGAACGAATAAGGGAACAACGTCTTGTAAGAAATATGCTCGAGCAGATATCCCGAAAATACAGGAGTAAATACCTGCGCCGCCATGGAAAACGTATAATACATTCCGGTATACTTTCCTATCTCATCCGCCTTGCACATCTCAACAACCATCGGATAAGAATTGACATTGATGGCCGCCCAGCCTATTCCCACAAATGCAAAAAAGGCATTTATTGAAAAAGAAAAGTGCGGATAAAAACCTGTAATTATGAAACTTGCCCCCATCAAAAGGATTCCGGCAAGAATGGTCTTTTTTCTTCCTATCCTTGCAGATATATAGGCAATCGGAATGTAACTTAATGTAGCCGCAACCGTCGCAACAAGAAGACATGTAGCGTAATCATTGTTATGAAGATTCCACACCTCTCCGACAAATCGCGAAAAAGCCGTAGTCACCGCATTATACGCTGTATACCAGAAAAATACCGAGACCAGAAGGAAAATCAGACTTCTTTTTACTTCAGGAGGCATACTGCTCTTGTCTTTATTTTCAGAAACCTCTTTTTCAAGCTCTTCTGCGAAAGACTTAAGTCCACCCTGATCTTCGATTTCTTTTTTTATTTTCTTTTCATTTATGGTAAAAAACAAAACTCCGACCGACAGTACCATGCATATAATGATGCTGATGACAAAAGGCATGTAATCTGTCTTTGCGGGATCGTCAGCTTCTTTTAACATAACTTTGGTCATTACAAGAACAAAGATTCCGCCAACCGTTCCCATGAGATTGATTATCGCATTTCCGGAACTTCGAAGCGGCGCGGGAGTTAAATCCGGCATAAGCGAAACCGCCGGCGACCTGTAAATTCCCATTGCAAACAGAATAAAAAGAAGTCCAAACATGAACATCAGAAGATTTCCGCTCTCTCTTGCAACCGCGATAAGTGCGTACAAAAGAGAAACCGAAAGTACTGTTCCTATAAGTATATATGGCATTCTTTTACCGATCCTACAGTCCGTCTTGTCAGACAGATTTCCGAATAGGGGCAAAAGAAAAAGCGCAAACACGTTATCAAGTGCCATTACAACACCTGTCGCAGTCTCACCGAGTCCAAAGCTGTACTTTAAGATCTTTGGGATCTCGTTGTCGTAAAACTGCCAGAATGCGCAGATTGAAAGAAATGCAAATCCGATTAGTATTGTTCTCTTGTAGTTAAGTTTCATTTCTGTATCTCCATATAACTTTTGTTCATTATATTATATATGAAGAGTACGCAATATAAAACAGGAAGACTGCCAAATGAGACAGTCCCCCTGCATTTATACGAATTTTTTTATATCATCATCTTATAAATCTTAGTACAATCATCTTCATTTAAAGTCACGAAACCGCTTATGCTTCCGTCTCTTCCGTCGCCTCTGCAAAGAACCTCGACAAGCTTAGGAATATCTTCTTCCTTTGCGCCAAGCTCTTCAAAATTCTTTGGCATTCCTATAGATATCAGGAAGTTTCTGAGTGCTTCGATTCCTTCTTTTGCCGTAACTTCAGGATGATCAAAGTCCATCTGACATCCCCATACTCTTGTTGCGACCTTTGCAAATCTCATAACATCATGATCCATTACATAGTTAAATACCGCAGGCATCGTAACAGCAAGCCCTGCGCCGTGTGCACAGTCATATAACGCAGAAAGCTCATGCTCGATATTGTGGCTGTTCCAGTCCTGACTTCTTCCGACGCCGCAGGAATTGTTATGTGCCATCATGCCTGCCCACATGATATTTGCTCTTGCCTCGTAGTTGTTCGGATCTTCGATTACTCTCGGTGTCTCATGCTTCATTGTAAGAAGAAGCGCCTCGATCATTCGGTCAGTAACTTCAACATCCTTGGTATTTGTAAGATATCTCTCGTAGAGATGTGCCATTATATCTGTAGCACCGGCAGCAGTCTGATAAGGCGGGAGTGTCTGAGTAAGTGCGGGATTAAGAATACTGAACTTAGGGCGAAGAGCATCCGAGCCAACGCCCCTCTTAAACATTCCCTCTTCTTTTGTTATAACGGAATCCGGACTTCCTTCACTGCCCGCTGCTGCGATCGTAAGAATTGTTCCTACGGGAAGCGCCTTCTCAATAGGCTTTTTGCCCTGATAGAAATCCCAGAAGTCTCCGTCGTACAGAGTTCCTGCCGCGATAGCCTTTGATGAATCTATAGTACTTCCTCCTCCGACGGCAAGAACAAAGTCAATCTTCTCTTTCTTACAAAGTTCAATTCCTTCATATACAAGACCGCTTCTTGGATTTGGCTTTACTCCGCCAAGTTCCTTATATGAAATTCCCTCTTTTTCAAGAGATTTTTTTACCCTGTCCAAAAGTCCGCTTCTTATGACGCTTCCGCCGCCGTAATGAATGAGAACTTTACTTCCTCCAAATCTTTTTACATACTCCCCCGCGCTGTTCTCGGTGTCTTTGCCGAAAACAAAATAGGTTGGCGAATAAAAAGTGAAATTATCCATTTTTTGTCCATTCCTTTCCTCATAATAATCGTATAAAATTAAATTATATGCATAAAAATACTAAAACGGAGGTATAACCATGGATTTAAGCCAATATGAGACTTTTCCGTTTCAAGCTTCCCATGCGTTTAATCTAGCAACCGGATCCGAAGAAAGATCATTTCCGTCACACTGGCACTCCTTTGGCGAAATAATCCTCGTTGGTCCCGGCGAAAAGAATATATATAAGATAGGCCAGAAAATTTATAACCTTGTCGAAGGTGACATCGTACTCATCTGGCCGCTTGAAATGCACGAGATCGTCGATGCCGACAGAACGTGCTCTATTATATTACAATTTAGCAGCACCATAGCTGATGCTGTCTTTGATTTCAAAAGGATCATACACTATTATAACAATTTACACGTAATCTGCATAAATACACACAGAGAACTTGCACTTAAACTTGGTGAACTTGCCCGCAAAATGCGCGATACCTATTTGTCTAACAAAAGTAATAAAGAGATGCTGTGTACCATGCTTATTTTCGAGTTTATGCTCGTACTCGACGAACACAAGCAGGAACTTAGCGGAGAACTTACCGATAACTACTCTTCCGTCACCGATGAGCTCTACTTCAAGATGATAAAGGTCACAGACTATATAAAAAACAACCTGACAGACGATAGCCTTACCCAGTCGGAAATGGCAAAAAAAGCCGGCATAAGCAAAGACTATTTTTCGCGCATTTTTAAGGAGATAACCGGCCTAAATTACAATAAATGGCTCAATCTTATAAGAGTTGAAAAAGCCGCTGAACTGATGTCCAACGAAAAAATGTCCTTAACTGAAATTGCCATGTTGTCAGGATTCCAAAGTATCTCATCATTTAACAGGGTTTTTAAAGAGCAAAAAAATATGTCACCAAGCGAATATCGCGCCGGTTTCTCAGCTTAAGCCGACTCTAACTTGAAATATACTTCATACGCCTGCATTTCACTTCTTATATTTTGATATGCAGGCTTCCTATTTTTTGTTCATATTGCATTTTATGGTAGATTCTCCTATAATACGAAATGTTGCAAAGACTATTTCTATATTTATAAGCGAGGCTATTTTTAATGATAAGTGCTAATAACGTAACACTAAGAGTTGGAAAAAAAGCTCTGTTCGAAGACGTAAATATCAAATTTACCGAAGGAAACTGCTACGGAATCATCGGTGCCAACGGTGCCGGCAAATCTACCTTTTTGAAGATCTTATCAGGTCAGATTGAGACAACAAACGGCGATGTCGTTATCACTGACGGTCAGCGTTTGTCATTCCTTGAGCAGGACCACTTTAAATATGACGATAAGGTAGTTCTTGATACTGTTATATCAGGAAATGCCCGTCTTTTTGAGATTAAGAATGAAAAAGATGCTATTTATGCAAAGGAAGATTTCACTGATGAGGACGGAATCCGTGCAAGTGAGCTCGAGGCAGAATTTGCCGAGATGAACGGATGGGAAGCTGAATCAGATGCAGAAAGTCTCCTTAACGGACTTGGTATCGAGACAGAAAATCACTACAAGCTCATGAAAGAACTTGACGGTAATCAGAAGGTCAAGGTTCTTCTTGCAAGAGCTCTTTTTGGTAACCCCGATATCCTGCTCCTCGACGAGCCTACCAACCACTTGGATCTTGATGCTATCGCATGGCTTGAGGAGTTCCTTATCAATTTCGAGAACACAGTCATCGTTGTATCTCACGACCGTTACTTCCTCAACAAAGTCTGCACTTACATTGCTGATATAGACTACGGCAAGATTCAGCTCTATGCCGGTAACTACGACTTCTGGTACGAATCATCACAGCTCATGATCCGTCAGATGAAGGAAGCCAACAAGAAGAAAGAGGAACAGATCAAGGAACTTAAAGAGTTCATCGCTCGTTTCTCAGCTAACGCAAGTAAATCAAAGCAGGCTACTTCAAGAAAGAAAGCTCTTGAGAAGATCGAGCTCGATACGATCAAGCCTTCAAGCAGAAAATATCCTTATATAGATTTCAGACCTGAGCGTGAGATTGGTAATGAAGTTCTTACTGTTTCAGGAATTTCAAAGACAATAAACGGCGAGAAGATCCTTGATAACATCTCATTCGTTGTACAGCATGATGACAAGATTGCTTTTGTAGGCGGAAATGAGCTTGCCAAGACTACTCTCTTCCAGATTCTTACAGGCGAACTTGAACCCGATGAGGGAACATACAAATGGGGCGTAACAACTTCACAGGCTTACTTCCCCAAGGATAATACAAAAGAGTTTGATAACGACTACAACATTACCGAGTGGCTTACAGGCTATTCCGAGATAAAGGACGCAACTTACGTAAGAGGTTTCCTTGGACGTATGCTCTTCGCCGGCGAAGACGGTGTAAAGAAGGTTAAGGTCCTTTCCGGAGGAGAAAAGGTTCGTTGCCTTCTTTCCAAGATGATGATAAGCGGCGCAAACTGCCTTATCTTCGATGAGCCCACAAACCACCTTGATATGGAATCAATCTCCGCTCTCAACGACGGAATGATCAAATTCCCCGGCGTAGAACTTTTCGCTTGCCGTGACCATCAGGTTGTTCAGACAACAGCAAACAGAATAATGGAAATTCTCCCCGACGGATCACTTGTCGACAAGCGTTCTACTTACGACGAATATCTCGAGAGTGATGAGATGGCCAGAAAACGTACAGTTTATAATACAGTTGCCGATGAAGAGGAAGACGACTGATTAAAGCATTTATATTAGGAGGAGCAATAGCATGCAGACATTTAGTCCCGTAAAAGAAGGAAAAGTAAGAGAAATTTACGATATCGGAGAGAACCTTATCATGGTTGCAACAGACAGAATCTCCGCTTTCGACGTAATTCTCAAGAACAAAGTTACCAAAAAGGGTGCTGTGTTGACCCAGATGTCAAAGTTCTGGTTTGATTATACCAAGGACATCGTAAACAACCACATGGTAAGCGTTGATACAAACGATATGCCTGAATTTTTCAGAAGCGAGGAATTTACAGGAAACAGCATGCTTTGCAAAAAGCTCAACATGGTTCCCGTTGAGTGCATCGTTCGTGGATATATCACAGGAAGTGGCTGGAACAGCTATAAAGAAAACGGAACTGTTTGCGGAATCAAGCTTCCCGAAGGACTTAAAGAGTGTGACAAGCTCCCTGAACCCATCTACACTCCCAGCACAAAGGCTGAGATTGGCGATCACGATGAGAACATCGACTTCGACCGCAGCGTAGAGGTACTTGAGAAGGCATTCCCCGGAAAAGGTCTTGAATACGCAACAAAGATCAAGGATTACACAATTGCTCTTTACAAGAAATGTGCAGACTACGCTCTCACTCGCGGCATCATCATTGCTGACACAAAGTTTGAGTTCGGTATCGATGAGAACGGCGAGGTTGTACTTGCAGACGAGATGCTCACACCTGACAGCTCACGTTTCTGGCCTGTTGAAGGTTATGAGCCCGGACACGGTCAGCCTTCATTTGACAAGCAGTTCGTTCGCGACTACTTAAAGGCTAATCCGGAGTGTGACTACAATCTTCCTCAGGATGTAATCGACAAAACTATCGCAAAGTACCTTGAAGCCTACAAGCTCCTCACAGGTTCAGAACTTAACGCATAAAGATCAAGGCTGCCACAACATAGTGGTGGCCTTTTTTCATGGGGACGCCACGAAGGCATCTGCCCAAAAATGCTTGTGTACGGCTGCGCAGTGATTTACTAAATAAAAAAACTCCGGAAATACTTCCTTTCGACGTTGCTCAGAACAGTCAGTATTTCCGGAGTTTTTTTATTTGTAAATCATCTTGCTCGTCCGAAAACAAGCATTTTTGGGCAGATGCCTTCGTGGCTGTCTATGAAAGAATATCACTCAGATATATTGTGGGTAGTCCTTATTACTTATTACTTATTACTGATTACTGATTACTGATCTCCTATTTTTTTATGGAATTCGCTGCAACAAAAATTGCATCCCATAATCTTTCTATATGGTTGTAAATAATGCTCTTATAAACCAGATGCCAACGACTAATAGAACGGCCATTTCTGCCAGTCCTGCTATAAATAGGCTTTTAATCCCGGCTTTCTTGGCTTTAAAGGCTCCTACCAAGCCGAGGATGGCGCATGGAATCGGGGCAAAGAAGAAGAACCATAAAGGAAGATAGGAAAAGAAGGCGTGGAGTGATCCTATGGCGTTCAATGCTTCAAGGATGCATGATAAGACGTATGATATTACTGAAACACCCACCAAGATCACCGGAAATAAAAGTAGTATTAAAATGTTTCCTGATTTATTATTTCTATTCATATTCTATCTCCATATTTGTTTGGTAATATACCGCAATAGAATTAATTCCAAAACAACACTGATACGTAATAATGACATTAGTCCACTTGCAAAAAGATGATATCTCCTACAGTCTTGTCATCATCATAGATCATGAAACGTACTTTACCGTCCTGTAGATCATAGTCGTATGCGGTCATATGTCTGCCTTGTCTTTCCTGCTCAACATTATCGGGAATTTGTGCTTCTCCAAAATATGTTACAAGCTCGGAATATGAATTACCCAATGTCATCTTTTTAGCAGTTTTAACAGGCAGATAACTTGTTACTCTCCAATTAGAATCTTTTATATGAAGAATATTAAACTTCGCGTCTGTTATCCTAACAGGTGAATCGGAATAATTATAATATCCATAATATGCTCCGGCTCCATCAATTCCCATATAATGCATAAAAAATACTTTGCTCTCGCCTGGTTGAACAAGCAGATTTCCCGAATAACTTGAATCATCCAGTTCCCAGCCACTATCAAATAATTCAGAAATAGTCTTATTGATCGAATATATTTCATTACCTATTACACATTCAGTGCAACTAAGCTCATCTATGACAGGCTCCTTTTTGGCTGAACCGCCGTATTTGGCATCAAGATAAGCTTTTCTGTTATTCGCATCACCGATATTCTGATCCAACATGTCAAAGATAATGTTTCGAACAGTTGATTCAGCGTCATCCGCATAATAACTATTGCAATTGTAAAAGATCACACTTATCTTTTTATCATTGTCAAAGCAGAAATTGATATCATTGGTTGTATATTGCTCCGCTCTTCCGGCAAGAGATATATCAATGCTACCACCGTTTCCCTCTTTGAATTCTCTGGAACTTTCGGCGCGTAGTGCAGCTACAACTTCATCATGTGTACTTGAAGTTGTTATTCCTCCGGGCAATACATATTCGATGCCATTTTTAGCTTCAATATCAAACCTGTCAACATAACCGTTTTCTACCGCCCCGGAGGTATTGGCAAATGTATATGCGCCAAGTACAAGCTCTCTTCCGTTTCTCTTCAAAGTAAGCTCTGTTTCTTTATTCCATGAAAGCATTGCATTTTTCTCACTTTCATCGATTTCCCATCCGTTATCCAAAAATGCTTTTACGGGAGCAGGCATCATATATAAATCGCCATCGATCTGAATAATTCCGCTTGTTGTCTTGACTCCGAGTTCTGTCGGCGCAATATATCCTTTTACATGTTCCGAAATCTTGTCACTTGCATCGGGAAATTCCTTATTGCGATCCATTGAATCGTAGTAAGAAGCGATTGCAGAAGATCCAAGTTGCATATCAAAATCAACAGCATAAGGACCATAATAGTATTCCGCGCCGGTCACAAAAATTTGATGAGATGTGCATCTTTGATTGATATCTCCGGCAAAGCCCATGCCTCCGTTTGCAACCCAGGACATGTAATTGGTAACGTAATCATCTCCAAATTCATCCCAACTTCCAAATCTATCCTGAATCTTTTTACCGATTGGAACAGCATATCCAAGATATTCTCCAAGATTAAACCAGCCAACGCAGTATCCGTGCGCCAAAAGTTCCTCTGCACGTGAATAGTCCCAGCCGTCATCGCTAGGATCTCCGTCATCGGCAACGAGTTTACCGACTTTCTGTACCAGATCCTCTTTATTATTTATTCCCCATCCGGCTTTAAGTCCTTCTTCAATTGCCCCAACGTTACTATCATCGGGATCCATTCCACCTATAACAGTAAGATCAAGTTCATTGGCATCTGTCTGGATGGCATAAGTTGCATTTAACCATGCGATAAGATCTTCACTTACCATATTCTCATCCATTCCGCTATAGATCGTATCTTTTTCAAGTTCATAATTCTCCTGTTCCCCAGGTTCTGAATCTGTATCCTCTAAGACACCGACACGCTGTACAGAAAACTTACTAAACACTTTATATCCGATAATACAAACAGTTCCGACTACAAGCGAAAAAATAAACACTACCAGAATGGTCAATAATGCTTTATTATCCTTGCTGTTTTGAGGTGCTTTGACATTAGCCTTATTCAGTGTTACAGGCATCTGTCCCATGTATGTCCCGTTATTCTGCATATTACTTACGGGTTGTTGTATATTGCTCACAGGCTGCTGCATATTGCCAACGGGCTGCTGAACATTAACAGGCCCATTCACTACACGAGCTCCGCAATACGTACAGAAATTACTTCCATTTTCAATTTCATTACCACAATTATTACATCTCATATTTCTTCTCCACAAACCGGTTGCACCGGAAATAAACTTGTACCTTTCAATCTTTCTTTATTAACCAACCATTTATAAGAATTACATATTCAATCTCCTCAGTACCATCGCTGACAAAAATCATTCTTTTTCCGTGATATACTCTTTGCCATAAAGAAGAACTCTCATTAAATATGGCAAGTTCAGTAGCTTCTCCATTTTCATCAATCATATATAATTTCCCGTCACTGTCCATGGCGTAAATCTTATCACTCAAAGGATCATTCATTACTTCCACTATACCCGCATCGGTAGTATGTAATGCCTCTTTTATTAAAGCTCCATCCTTGTACATAAAAAGCGTATCATCTACAGAAATCCACACAACACTGTCATCATCACTTACAGCAAAACAAGAAAAAGACCTATCCCCCTGATAAATCGCTTCTGTCTTTGTTTCTCCGTCTTTGTATGTAATTGCATTTAGCGCTTCAACATCATAGTCATAAACTGTAAAATCCGCGCCCGAATATTCTTCCGCAATAGAATTATCCATGCGTATAGTTTCCATATCGGCATTCAGCCAAAAACCGGCTTGATCTGCCACTAAATACATCCCTTCAAAAGACTCGGCTTCAGGAAAGTAATTGATCACTTCATCTTCACAAATAAACTCTTTTCCTTTATACCGCGCAAGTATATATTTGTAAGGAAAAACTTCTTTTTTCTCGGTCATCGTAGCAGGATCAAAGTAATATAATCCCTTTTCCTCCGGCTTGAATAATATTTTTTTACAATCGGAATTAAATGCAACAGCTCCATCTAAAATCGCACTATATACCTTTACTAATTCGCCTTCATTCCAGCAGTAGATACCATGCTCACAATATGCACTAAAATATGCTATTGTTCTGTCATCCGATACTCCATATACGTGAAAAGGAATATCCCTCGGATCGTAAATTTTCTCATCCAATCCGTCGAGCCCCATCATAAAAACGCCATCATCCCTTGAAACAAGCGCTGTCTTTCCGTCAGGTGACACGGCAATACAGAATGTTTCGGTAATATTGCATTCTTTTATCAGGCTATACTCATTCTTTGCTACGTCATATACGCACAAGCCCTTTCCGAGCTTGGATTCCTCTGAGGTACCCATATAAATATATTCGCCTGTATAGCTCATGACCACATCAGTACAGCCTTTATCAATAAGAGTCACATTGAGGCTCGAATCGATCAGGTATGCTTCTCCGTCATCAATGAGCACTCCGACTTCACCTTCGGGATCCGTATAAAATTCATACGATATCGTCCCTTTAAAAGTCTCATTAACAGCACCTGCCGAATTGCATATTATGCCATTAACAGAAATCATGTTTTTTCCGGGAAGACCTGTTCCTTTATTGACATATTTATCAATGTCATCTTCTGCCTTGTCTTTTTCTGCATCATCGCCTTCTAAAACGCTTCCAAAATCGGCATTCTCAGAGATTGTCTTGAATGCTGTATATCCAATAAAGCAAACACCGCCTGCTACAACCGAAAAGACTAAAAGAACCAAAACAACCAATAAAGCTTTTGGTATATCTTTTTTTTCATGTTCTTTATCAGGTAGCCTATTATCCGGCGCCGGCTCAATATGTTGCTGCATCTGCCCACTCGGATTTTTTTCATTAGGCATCTGCACCTGCTCATTCACTGCATTTTCTTCCATGCATCCGGAATTCAGGACATCAACATCATAATTTAATATACGAACTCCGCAGATCGGACAAAAGTCTTTTCCCTCTTCTATTTCACTTCCGCAATTATTGCATTTCATTCTTTTCTCCCAACAGCCGGCAGGACCGGCGGATAAGCCGTTTTTTAATCCTTCTTTATCAATCTGCCAAATAAAAGATATACATATTCGTTATCAGATTCTCCGCCTATAGCAACAGCAAATTCTTTTCCGTGCGAATATTCTTCATGGAAATAGAACTCGCCATCTAATGTACCAAGTTCGGAAGTATCTCCCTTTTCATCAATCATAAATACTTTTCCGTTGTCGCTAAAGCAGTAAATATTATTACTCAAAGGATCGTTCTTTATACATCCCACGGAAAAACCATCACCATCAATATTTAAAACCTCTTTTACTACCGCTCCGTCCTTGTACATAATGACCTTATCATCTGCAACAATCCACAAAATACTTTCATCATCACTTACAGTAAAATCATAAGCACGGGAATCATCCTTATAAATTTCTTCTCTGTGCGCTTCTCCGTCTTTATATGTAATTGCATATATCACACCGTCATGAATATCATAAACTTTGAGCTCCTGCCTTGAACATGCATTTGCACGATAATCTTCTCTGCATACAGCTTCAATATCAGCATTTAACCAAAAACTGTATTTTTCCGCCGTTATGTACATTCCTTCAAAAGACTCGGCATCAGGATAATATGTCAATTTAGTATCTGCAAATACAAACTCTTTTCCTTTAAATCTTGCAGATATAGTATCAAAAGACAAAACAACTTTTGCCTCGCTCATAGTAGCCGGATCAAAGTAATAGAGACCTTCTGTCGTAGCTTTGAATAACATTTTTTTACAATCGGATGTAAATGCAACGGATCCATAGAATGGCGAATCATATATCTGTGTTACTTCACCATCTTTCAAACAGAACAATCCATACCCATTATGCGTATAAAAATATGCCACAGACCTGTCATTAGATACCCCAAGTGCATGATAAGGATAATCATTTGGCTCGTAAATTTTCTCATCGGTTCCGTCAAGCCCCATTATAAATACGCCGTCGCTCCTTGAAACAAGCGCTGTATTTCCGTCAGGTGACACAGCCAAACAGAACGATTCGGTAATATTACACTCTTTTATCCGGCTATACTCATTCTTTTCTACGTCATATACACATAACCCACTTCCAAGATTTGATTCCCCTGAAGCAGCAATAAAAATATACTCACCTGAATAGTTCATGGCCACAGCAACGCAGCTCTTATCAATGAGAGTTGCATTAAGACTTGAATCGATAAGATATACTTCTCCGTCAACAAATATCACACCTACTTTGCCTTCGGGATCAGTATAAAACTCATACTCTTGTTTTCCTTTAAATTGCTCGTTGATAGCACCTGCAGAATTGCATATTATACCATTAACCGAAGCCATATTTTGTCCAGCCTGACCTGTACCGTTATTTCCGTTCTCTGCAGTATTGTTTGCAACATCGTCACTCTCTGTTTCTTCCGTTTCAATATTGTCACTTACCGCGTAACTGCTTTCATTACTGCTTCCTAAGCCGGCACCCTCCGAAATCACCTTAATTACTTTTATGCCAATAAAACCAGCAACGCTTGCAAAAATTACAAAAACAATAATAGCCAAAACGATCAGTAAAGTTTTTTCTTTCCCCTTGCTCGCAGGTGCTTTATTTGGCATCTGATTATACTGAGTCTTCCCTATTGGTTGCTGTATCTGTCCGTTCGATGTATTTCCAACATATACAGATTGCTGCCTATTTACCGAATCATCGGATAAACGAGCTCCGCAGTACGGGCAAAAATTACTTCCATTTTCTATTTCATTACCACAATTATTACATTTCATAATATTCCTCCTCAGCCGGATATACCGGCCGATAAGCCTCTTTCCACTATAATTCTCTTATCTCATTTGAGTTTTATATCCAGAACTTCTCTTTTACCATCCTTGGTTATTCCGGCAATCTCAGTTATTTCCCCTGTAAAAAATCGCGTTTCAATCTCAATTCTTTCATACTTATCAGATTCAAAAACAATCTTTCCTTTCCAGACCAGGACCATTGAATATCCGCCGGAAACTCTTAACCTATGATCTGATTCATATATTTCGCCTGTATATTTACGAAAACTTATGCCATCCGAGCTATCACTATACAACCCATCAAACGTATTGCCATATTCATCGATTAAATAATATAACCAATCATTTGTTTCATCTGCCTCAATTATTTCATCCTCATATTCCACAACTCCACCTTGGGTTATCATAATATGATCAGAAGCCCCCCAGCCTTCATAGCTAGCCAGGATTTTTCCGTCAGCATTCATTGCATACACCTTATCTCTCGTTCGGTTAGCAGCAAGCATTAACCTGTGATTACTAGACATATGTAAATAGTCGTATATAGGTTTAACAATAACTGTTCCATCATTACGTAGTAACCCGTAACTCTCATTTAGATCACAATAAAATCTGGTAATACCATTTATAAATATCCTTTTATTATCCCTATACTCCCGAAATTCGACATATTGTTGATGCGGTGTAACCTCCCAATCTTCGAAACTTCTGATAATCCTCACATCATCATCAACACCTTTTCCGCTTAAAAGGTCTCTTATAAAGTTCTGTCTTTTGGATAAGGTTACTCTTGCCGCAAAAGGCCCTTTAATAAGCACATTCCCATCTACATCAAGGAAATCTTTTCCATTCCATGCAAAACCAACCTCATCTATCATTAGCCCCTTATAACGAGGTCCAGTATCCATCCCGGTCTTCTTATTTATAAAGCCGGATTTTTCTCTTCTTAATCCGGTCCATTCAGGCAATCTGTTCGGAATACGATATACAAAAATATAATCATCCGCCGTAACATCTTTATCATATTTCTTGCCTGAAGCAAACATCTCTTTGTAGCTCAAATAGTCGTTATATTTATCTTCATCAAATGAAAAATACAAAAATGTCCCTGTTATCAAGATTGCACTAAAAGCACATGCCAAGCAGATTTTGATAGCCGGCAAATTTTTTTTCTTTTCCGGATTGGGTTGATGCATACGTCCAAAAAAAGAAAAATCCGAAACAACAGGATTGGGACCGTAAAACTTCTCAAGATTTCCCACTGTATCTGTAATAATTTCAAGCTCACAACCAAATCTTATGCTTATAAAAGCAGCTGTTAATAACAGAAAAAAAGAATTGCCGGTTAGTACTCTTAATACAATAAAAATGACACAAAAAATATTACAGTAAAGTAGCGCAGCAGGCTTTTTTTCCAATGCAATCATCATAACTTTATAATAATCTCTATATTTTCTGTCTTCCTTTGCAATATATACGAGATCTGCGTACATCAATATATTTACCGCAAGCTTAAGTAATATCGTCAGCAATAACAACCACGGCATAATAATCGCATAGCTATTCACAAAGGAAATAGCCACCTCGATAACATCCAATATAATCGTAGCTTTAACAAATTTGGCTGTAGCCACAAAGTCCTTATATACGTTCTTTTTAATAAATCTGTAAAAAGCAAAATAAGCGATAATCTTCAACGCATAAAAGCCGTAATCAAGTTCAGCGAAAATAAATGGCTTAAAGAAGCTGAAAACATGCAAAAAGAGATTTACAAAATTAAATATTGATATCATTAAGAACGCATTCTTCAAAGCGCTCTTTTTTCTTTTTGGTACGTATGCATTGGTTGCATATGTATAATTTTGCTGCGTATTACTTGTAGCCGCTTCATTTTGATAACTCTGCGCATTCCAAGCAGCTGCTTCCGTTTGATAATTCTGCGTATCATCCATATAGACAGGCTGCTGATCATATTGCGTATTGTCTGTATATACCGGCTGCTGAACATTTGGAGTATCATAATATACTCCTGCCCCACAATACGGGCAAAAGTTGCTTCCTTCCTCTATTTCACAACCGCAATTATTGCATATCATACTCATCCTCCAAGAAAGTGAATATTCTATAATTTCACATTTCTAAACAATCTCTCAAAAAAATATAAACCGCTAAAGCGCCCATTGTTTTTTCCGATATATCTATCAAAGATAAAACTGCTAAATAACCTCCCGAAAAAACAATAAATAAAAGTACCATCACTGCGGTAGACTCCCGGTGGTGGTACTTTTCTGTTTAAGTCATATTATATTTGTTCTCAACACCATATCCGCGAAATATTAAGTAAAAATCATTCGTCTGATTATACAATATTTCGAGGATGAAGTAAACGGTATTTTAACTTTTATTCAACATCTTCGTAAGAATATCCGGTATCCTTGGTTGAGCGGTTTTTGGACAGTATCTGTATGAGAAGCCTCACTATTCCTATAAGAACAAGATAGCTTCCAACCGTAAGAGACTTCACAGAGGTCAATCTCTGCGGTGTGGCAAGGGAAATAATTCCTATATTCAGGTTAACAACTGCGATAAGTATCATCCAGAAACTCCCCGCCCGCTTTATTGTCTTTTTATGCTTAATTACATATTGAACGCTGGCTGCTGCCATGGCAAAAAAGACAATTGAAATAAATACATTCGTCCACTTCGGGATTCGCTCGATATTGGACACGATAAACACCATAAAGCTCATCACGATTATGTGAAAAAGCATTCGGCCTCTTTTTATAAATGCCTTCTCGTCTCTGGTTCCTGCCTTTAGTATCCTTGTAGCGCTAAAAAGCGCGCAGGTAAGCGCAACTGCGCCGCCTATCATGTTATAGATTGCTTTTGGAATTGCAAGGAAAACGATTCCCAAAAGAATAAGGAATGCGTCGATAATTCCCTGCTGAGTCTTAAGCGCCTCCATAACCCTTATTTTCTCAAATTCGCGCCATAGAGATCCGAAGAACTTTCCGAGAATGATCTTTGTCTTACTCTCCGACTGCGCCGCGGACAAAAGAATCGTTCCAAAGTCATGGAATCCGCCTTTTGATATGTCATATAAAGAAACCGCGCCGCCTGATTTCATTGCATCAAAAATATCTCTCGTAAAAGCCTCGCGCTGTTCCATCGTGGCGTTCTCTATCCAGTCGTCGATCACTCTGTTAAGCGCAGAACTTTCCTCAGTCAGATGTTTTTTTGTCACAAAATGATCACCTGAAACCTTCCAGGTCATTCCCGAGTGTTGGAGCATCCTCTCGCCGTCACTTGCAACAATCTTATGCGGAACATCAAGTTCAAAGAGCATTCCGACTATGCTGTATGTAGGAACTATATGAGTGAGCTTCCACTTAACGTTTTCAAATTTCTTTTCATCAAGAAGTTCGGGACATATTCCGGGGCCGTCATAACTGTAGACATGCTTTATCCTTGGCTGAACAATCGAAGGTACATTCATGGCAGAATATACAGCAAGATTACCACCCTTTGAATGACCGCCAACATACACATCTCCCGCATATTTGGACAGGATATACCCAAGATAGTTAACCGCTTCTTTTTGCGCCATGATCTCTTCAAAACTTATCTTGAAATCCATGCGCCAATCATCAATATCCATGGTAGTTCCGCGAAATGATACAAAAAGACTTCCATCCGGCATATGAATAGTCATCGCCGTAAACAGCATATCTTTGTCCATATCATTTATGTCGATAAAGTCAGAAAAAGTAAGTTCACCAAATCGCTCACTCTTAGCCATATAAAGCAGAACCCAGTCAAAATCAACCCTGGAAAGGCCATCTGTAGGGTGCGTGCTGAAATACATGTCGGCAGCTTTTTTGACCGTGATCTCACCGCCCGTCTCGCTATCAGGAACTATCCCGTTTAAGTCGTTGTATATAACAAGCGAAAATGCCAGATTATCAATTTCATTTAAAGGCGCTTTCTCAAAATCCAGATCTCCGCGCCATTTTATATAATTTATAAGATTTGCCATACTCTTTTACCTCTTATAATTAATCTTAATCCTAATATGCTTTTTGTCCAGTTGTCTGCATTGCTTTAATGTGTTAAAATCGTCAAAGATAAAAAATTCGAAATAGGAGCATAAAATAATGAATATTGTATGTTTAGACCTTGAAGGCGTGCTCGTTCCCGAGATTTGGATCGCATTTGCCGAGGCAAGCGGAATTCCCGAACTTAAGAGAACAACAAGAGACGAGCCCGATTACGATAAGCTTATGAAATGGAGAATCGGCATTCTCAAAGAACACGGACTTGGACTTAAAGAAATCCAGGACACGATTGCCAAGATAGATCCTCTTCCGGGTGCAAAAGAGTTCCTTGACGAGCTCAGAAAGACAACTCAGGTTATCATTATCAGTGATACTTTCACACAGTTTGCAACTCCTCTCATGGAGAAACTCGGATGGCCCACAATCTTCTGCAATTCTCTTGAAGTTGCAGAAAGCGGCGAGATCACAGGCTTCAAGATGAGAATCGAGAACTCCAAGCTCACAACCGTTAAGGCGCTTCAGTCAATCGGCTATGAGACAATCGCAAGCGGCGACAGCTACAACGATCTTGCAATGATCCAGGCATCAAAGGCCGGATTCCTCTTCCGCTCCACAGACAAGATCAAAGCTGATTATCCCGAGCTTCCTGCGTACGAAGAGTACAATGACCTTTTACAAGCAATCAAAAAAGCTCTATAATAGTATGATATCGGTGTCGCCTGCAGCATAAAATCTGCACGCGATACAATTTGACGTTTTTGAAAGGAAATAGCAACATGAAAGACAACAATTGTCCTTACTGCACTGGCGGTGAAAACCTCGCCAAATTCGGAATCAAGATCTGTGACCTCGGCGTAAGCCAGCTGGTTCTCTTCAAGGAACAGAGCCATCTCGGAAGATGTATCGTGGCATACAAGGATCACGTTCATGAAATGGTTGATATCTCAGATGAAGAAAGAAATGCATTCTTCGCTGATGTCAATCGCGCTGCAAAAGCTATCCACGCAGCATTCAATCCGGATAAGGTTAACTACGGTGCATACAGCGACACTCTCTGCCACCTTCACATGCACCTCGTACCCAAGTACAAGGACGGCTTTGAATGGGGCGGCGTATTTGCAATGAATCCTCAGGAGAAATTCCTCTCAGATGCTGAGTACGAAGAAATCATTGCCAAGATCAAAGCAAATCTTTGATAATATTTTCAATAACGATTGCAGGACTATCATAAATTGATAGTCCTGTTTTTTTTGCTCATAAAGCTTTATACTCTTTCTATAACGCAAAAAATTTAAGAGGAAAGAATATGAATGAAACTATAAATATTGATAATACTGTAATTGATGAAAAAGCCCGAAAAAAGGCTTTCAGAAAAACCGTAGGCTATATGGGCTGGGGACTACTGCTCTATATTTTGATCGAAGAAGCCGTCGTTACGATAATGACATATATCGGTCTCAACAACTGTTCTACCGATTGGAGAAGCATGAGTGATGAAGAATACTCAGCATTTTTTGATGATTTCTTTGAACTTGGTCCGGGTGGCATGATCTCCTGTGTATCCGTACTGATCGGAATTATTTTTCTATTTTTATATTTTAGAAAAAAGATCTCCATAAAAGAGATTTTTTCATCCCATAAAAAAATGCTCCCCGCATCATTTGGCATGATATTATGCGTATTTTTGGGAATACAATGGATAACCGAACCTATATTTCAGTCAATGGAAAATGCCTTTAATCAAATCGGATTCTCAATAGAAACTTCCATGGATGATGCCTCAAGCGGTGCTCTTACATTAACTATGCTCGCTTATTCAGCCATAGCGGCGCCACTTGTCGAGGAACTGATCTACAGAGGATTTGTCTTATCTACGCTAAAAAAATACGGCAAATTATATGCGATCGTCATTTCCGCATTATTGTTTGGCATAATGCACGGCAATCTCCCGCAAGCTGTATATGCATTTATTGTAGGCCTGCTTCTTGGATATGTCGCTGTAGAATATTCCATTCGTTGGACAATCCTGCTTCATGTCATAAATAACAGCCTGGCCGATCTGCTGTATTATTTGGGCCAAAATCTCAGCGACGAGGTAAACACTGTTATTTTCTATGCTATATTTGGCATTAGCTGTTTAATAGGAGTCTTTATTATCATCAAAAAAAGACGGAACATCCTTAAATATATTAAAGAGAACAGTTTTGCTCCATCCACCTTCTTCCGCACATTTACTCTGGTCGGACTGATGCTATTTATCATAATGAATCTGTATACGGCATTTTCTATGATAGAAAAAATCTGAAGATCTAAGTGTATGACATCTTAAATGAAATTACAGAAATCCGCACTGGCTGCGGATTTCGTGAGAACATGATTCAGGAGTCAACCAAGCCCTATCGACGAAGTCGATTTTAATTGGCTTGGTTGATGCATTCTTGAACTTCATGTTCAAGAATGTATGTTATTCTAAATATAACCTCTATCTCACTATTGATATGGGATAGAGGTTATTTTGTGCAATTTACTTCGAACTGAACTTGCTATTGATGTTTCTCAGTTTTATATTGGCTCATATTCTTTTCCTTCAAATAAACGGTATAATATCGGATACCATTTATATTTCATAATCAAGGCAGCTTCTTATCTTTGTATAAGGTCTTACCTTCGAATCTGCAACGGCAACATGTTCGGGATGTGTTGCATAATTCTTAAGTGCTTCCTCATTGTCAAATGTAGAATCCAGCATAAGATCAGCATTCGAAGAAGCAAGCCCGTTTATATTCACCTTTATCTCTACTATTCCCGGAACCTTTCCTTTTAATGCTTCCAATCCCTCTTTAATTCCCTGCTTTACATTTTCTTTCTCTTCAGCAGAAAGCTCCTCTTTAAGTGTCCATAAGATCACATGTTTAACCATCAGGTTATCCTCCTCTGTCTTGTCTGTCATACCGTCACACCGACATGCCCTCGCACCGGCCTACTTGATACAGTTCTGTTATGGTACTTTTTTCATTATACTACACTAATCATACTTCTCTAAATGCGCTTTTTCATTCGCATCGTTTAAGCCTTTAAAACTTCTTCCGGATTAGCTTCTGCAATTTCTTCTACGCTATCTTCTTTAACTTCTGTACTTTCTTCAGCCGTATTTTCTATAGCTTCTACAGCGTCTATATCCTCTGCTCCATTATCTTCTATAGATTTTTCTGCATAATCCTCTGTAGCTTCTTTCGAATTAGCTTCTATAGTATCTTCTATAGTATCCTCTGTAGTTTCTGATGTGATCTCATCTGATATATCTTCCAAATTATCCATTGATGTTTCCGCCACGCTTTCCTCATCGTTTTCTACGGCGCCCTCATTCGAATCCTCACTCTTAGATTCTGAAGTTTTCTCGTAAAATCCGGCGATAAAGAAGATCACAGCAAAAACAATCATCTGCCAAACATCATTCACCGTTCCTACAACATGCCTGTTTAAAACAATAAATACGTATAGCAAAAGCGACGCCACACCGATGCCTAATGCACCTCCTTTATAAGAAGCAAGCTTTTTCTCATCAAATTCTTCCTTACATTTGGCTCCAACACGGCCGCCTGCAAATATCGAGCCTCCCAATACACTGGGAAATATAAAACTGACTACCTTTCCGGCTATATCCTTTCCTTCTGAAAGAAATAAAACAGAAAGAATTCCCAAAAGAACCAGCAAAAGCATTGTTACAGCTGCCTTTTTGCTCTCACCTGTTCTATCAATCACCCTCTCATACACAACTCCTGCGCCCCAACACAATAAGCAAAGAGCTATCGGAACCAGAACCGCGCCTATTGTTTTGATTCCAAGCATAAAAAAGATTCCCCACAACAATATGCAAAAAACTGACATCAGCGCAATGATCATCATCTTATTTTTTTTCATACAACCTCCAAATATATAGAACTCAAAAGCTTCGACTAATCAAAGCTCTTGGGTATCATTTATCCCCCAAATCCGTGTACCCTACCTGAACAAAAAGAAGCATCCCAACAATATCTATGCTATGTCTATGAATTTATCTGCATCATCGATATATCTATGAGCTCAAACCCGCATTCCAGCTGAACAGATAACACTCATTATATAATAGCACAACACAGACCTGCGTTTGTCGCTTCATATCATATAAAGTTCCCCAAAACTAAAGTCAATTGCAACACTTACAACGCACAAAACGAGCTGTATCTTTATTCCCTGAGATACAACTTTGTAATCCCAATAGGCTCTTTTGCCCCCTCCCCCTACGTTACCCAAGTTCAATTACAAACTTTATACCCGTAAAATCAATCTCGAATTCACTTATTTCTACGTGGACACATCGATTTCCGTGATTCTATGTCCGTAAAATCATTCCCATATTCACTTATTTCTACGTGGACACATTGATTTCTGGAAATCTATACCCGTAATGCCACTCCTACATTCACTTATTCCTACGTGGACAAATTGATTTCTGGAAATCTATGCCCGTAATGCCACTCCTACATTTACTTACTCCTACGTGTACACATCGATTTCTAGAAATCTATGCCCGTATAGTTCCTTACGCTAACGCTCCTCAACTGTCCTATTTTCCGACGTCCTGAAGTACATCCAGTTCCCATTAACAGCAAAAAGAGCCCCATTCCACGACCTATAAGCAAACCAGGTCACTTATATGCCGCAGAACAGGGCTCAAATTCCTTTTATTCTCTACAAAAAAGCTCAGATCAAGCTTTCTGTACACTCTATACCGGAAGTGCAATTACAGCACTTTCATTATATTCTTTAAAATAAACTTCCCAAAAATTACCAGATTCTATAATTTCCGGACAACGCAAGAAGCGCAAACATATAAAGGCAGTTGTCATAGTATCTTCTCTTGCCTTGTCTTAGCGGCTGATTCCAGAACCATTCAACCCACTTTGAGGCAATCTCAAAATCACTGCCCGCAGCTTCGCTGTAAGGAACAGAAAGCGCGCTCTGCGCCATAGTTGCAAGAAGTCCGACGGGATGAAGTACAGGAATCTCAAGACTTGTTCCGTCAACTTCATACACGCATCTCATCGCCTCAATATCGGTTCCGAAGAACTTCATCATCTTAAGCGGTACGCAGATCTGACCTTCATCTGTACCAAACCACTCTGCATCAAGACCAATATTGGCAGCGGTTCTGTACGCATCGCTAAAGAATCTTCCGTGAATGCTTCCGTCCCAAGGCATTGGATCGTTCACAGGCGATCCGTCAAAGTTGCCGTACTCGGGATTAAGTCCTGTCTCAGGATGGCAGGCCTTAACAAGATATTTTCTGCTCTCCTTGGCAGCAGTCTCCCAAAACTCTTTGTCCTCTTCATATGCCCACTTTGCAAAAAGCTCATAGAAATGAGGCAGATGATAAGAAGGATCAGAGAAAGGATGTCCCGGAACAAAAAGGACAAGATGATTGTCCCTATTCCACATAGGTGCACCGGCTCTGCCGTTTTCGCCTTTATGAACACAGGCTCTTAAAATCTCTTTTGCCTCAGCGGAATAATTAAAGATTCCCTCTCCATCGCCCCATCTGTGTGATGCAAAGAAAAGAGCCATCGCATAGAACTCTTCTCCGTCAGGTGCGGGGCCGTTCGAATTCTTTGAACCGTCTACATTGCAGCTCCAAGCAAAATAGCCTTCGTTCTCGCCTTCATTCATCCACATGTAGGTCTTGGACCACTTCCAGATACGGTCAAACTCTTCCTTCATATCGAGCTGAACGCACATCATCATTCCGTATGACATACCTTCAGTCCTTGCGTCATGATTACCCGTATCCTCAAGATATCCCATGTCATCGCTCACAGGATGATAAATTCTCTCTTCTTCAGTACCATAAAAAAAAGTGTCTACCGCATCTTTAATCTTCTTCTCAATCTCAGCGTCGCTTTTTCCAATCTCACTAAATACATTCCTGTATTTTCCATCATTATACGCAGCCATAAGACCTCCAAAATCAAAGATTTACCTTAGGAAGTGTCGCAAAGCTCTTCTCAAGCTCTTCGTCTGTAGGAATGTAATCTGACATCTCACCGTCATTGAACTTCTGGTATGCAACCATATCGAAGTAACCTGTTCCTGTAAGACCAAAGAGAATTGTCTTCTCCTCACCAGTCTCCTTGCACTTGAGTGCTTCATCAATAGCTGCTCTGATAGCATGGCTACTCTCGGGAGCGGGAAGAATTCCCTCAACTCTGGCAAACTGCTCTGCAGCCTCAAATACTGATGTCTGCTCAACAGATCTTGCTTCCATGTAGCCATCGTGATAAAGCTGTGAAAGAATCGGGCTCATGCCGTGATATCTAAGTCCGCCTGCGTGGTTTGCAGAAGGAATAAAGTTGCTTCCAAGTGTATACATCTTGGCAAGAGGACAAACCATTCCGGTATCACAGAAGTCATATGCAAATTTACCTCTTGTAAAGCTCGGGCAGCTTGCAGGCTCAATAGCAATTATCTGATAATCTTTTTCTCCGCGAAGCTTCTCACCCATGAAAGGAGAAATAAGTCCGCCGAGGTTTGAACCGCCGCCTGCGCATCCGATGATGATATCGGGAGTAATGTCATACTTATCAAGTGCAGCCTTTGCCTCAAGACCGATAACAGTTTGATGAAGGAGAACCTGATTGAGCACGCTTCCAAGAACATATCTGTAACCTTCAGTCTTGGTAGCAACTTCTACAGCCTCGGAAATAGCACATCCAAGTGAACCTGTTGTTCCGGGATGTTCTGCGTTGATCTTTCTTCCAATCTCTGTATCCATTGAAGGAGAAGGTGTTACACTTGCTCCGTATGTACGCATAACTTCGCGTCTGAAAGGCTTCTGCTCGTATGAAACCTTAACCATGTATACTTTACAATCAATTCCAAGATATGCAGATGCCATTGAAAGAGCTGTTCCCCACTGACCGGCACCTGTCTCTGTGGTCACGCCCTTAAGTCCCTGCTGTTTTGCATAATATGCCTGAACAATAGCGGAATTAAGCTTGTGGCTTCCGCTTGTGTTATTACCTTCAAATTTGTAGTAAATCTTAGCGGGAGTTCCGAGCGCTTTCTCAAGGCAGTATGCTCTTACCAAAGGAGAAGGTCTGTACATCTTGTAGAAGCTACGGATCTCATCCGGAATATCGATATAAGCAGTTGTATCATCGAGTTCCTGCTTAATAAGTTCATCACAAAAAACAGGACGAAGATCGTCAAATCCCATCGGCTGCATTGTAGCAGGATTAAGAAGCGGCGCAGGCTTATTCTTCATATCAGCCCTTACGTTGTACCACTGCTTGGGTATCTCATCTTCGCTCAAATAAATTTTATAAGGAATATTATTTTGACTCATTTTCATAGCCCCCTTAACTTTCGCAATTTAGTCCATTAAAGCACAAAAAAGACTGCAATGTCAACCTCTTGCAGCCTTTATAGGTATTAGTAAATCCTCGGGAACAAATAGCTTTCCGCAGCCCGTTCCAAGGTCGATATCAGGTTTATTTGCTCCGTGAAAATCAGAACCGCCGCTGACAAGAAGATCGTATTTTTTTGCCAGCTCTTTTATCTGAATCTCATCTCTTCTTTCATAAGTGGAGTAAACAGCTTCTATACCGACAAGTCCGGCACCTTTTAGCCTTCCGACAAATTCATCCAGTCTGTCATCACCAAATCTACACAAGATGGGATGGGCAAAAACGGGAACGCCTTTAGCTTTTAGTATGCTTCTTATCGCATCTTCAGGTGTTATCTTCTCCCTGCCTACATAGTACGGGCAGTGATCACCAATATATCTGTCAAAAACTTCAGCTCTGCTGTTTACATAGCCTCTGTCCACCATATACTTGGCAAAATGTGCCCTGGTAATAACGGTGTCCGGAAACTCCTCTGTGAGCGTCTCATATGAAATGGGGATTCCCGCTTCCTCAGAGAGCTTTTTGCACATCTTCTTATTTCTGGTAGTCCTTGAATCAATAAAAGTGCTAAGCCCCTCTACAAATTCCTTATCGTGGTTATCGATATAAAGTCCCACGATATGTACTTCTCTTCCTTCGCCTTCCGTAGACAGTTCAACACCCGGAATCACCTCAAGATCCGGATATTTTGAAGCGGCATATTCTATAGCTTCATCGACACCGTCCACAGTATCATGATCTGTAAGCGCTATAGCGGCAAGCCCCTTATCGTGAGCTCTGTCTATAAGCTCTTTTACAGAAAACGTTCCGTCAGAGTTATTTGAATGTGTATGTAGATCAATAGCCCTCATGCATATCTCCTGTTGTCCGCACTTAATAAATGCTTTTTTATTTGATAGGAAATTCCTATCAAATAAAAAACGCTCCGCTATGGATGCGACCGATGCGCAGAAGTATTATGCAAGCTAAAGCTTGCGCGCATCGGCGCGCAAAGAGTTGCTTTGCAACTCTTTGTTCCAAAGAATTATATCATTTAAATCTTTGCAAAAATAGCTGTCTCTTCATCAAGTTCTCCTGCAATACGGCTATTTTCATCCATACGCTTTGAAATATTATCCATGTCGGAGACAAGTGTCTGAGTGCTCTCGGCAGCTGATGAAACGCCGCGAACACCGTCTTCTATGGATGTTGTAATATTATTGATAGACTCTGCTATATCATTGAATGTTGACTTAAATCCTTCTGTCTTATTACTGAAGTCGTCCATGACACCTTCAATGTAATTAGCATTATTTTTATACTTTTCACCATCTTCAACGAACTTCTCAAACTGAGGCAGGATTGAATTCTGAAGATAATCAACAAGTTCATTTGCACTTTCTGAAAGATTATGCGCAGCATCAACAACAACAGAGTTGATCTCCTGAATGTTTCCTGCAGTTCTCTTACTGTTCTCGGCAAGATTACCGATCTCGCCTGCAACGACAGCGAAGCCTTTTCCTGCAGCTCCCGCTCTTGCAGCTTCAATTGAAGCATTGAGAGAAAGAAGGTTGGTCTGGGTTGCGATACTCATGATCTCAGCGGTAAGCGAATTAACCTGATCAACACTCTGGCTGTCAGCGATTGCCTGATTGAGAGATGCAAGAATTTCTTCAACCTTAGCATTTGTTTCCGCCATGGTTGTTCTCGCAGACTGTTCCATTGCATCTGCATGCTCTTTCATAGTCTTTGAATATTCGTTTATCTCACGGCTCTTATCAGCCATTTCCTCAACTTCGGCTCTTACAGCTTCAGTATTCTTATTTATTGTACCAGCACTATCGGCAACTTCCTCCATGGTAGCGGTAAGTTCCTCTGTCAGTGCAGACAGATCGGATGCACTACTGTTTGAGGTCTTAACACTTCCCAAAACATCACTTACAACCTTGTCCATTGCAGATGAGTTATTTGTGATAGTCATGAAGATCTTCTGAAGGTGTTCAATAAAGGAGTTGATACCTGTACTGAGAGCTCCGATCTCATCATTTGACTGAACAGTAATACGCTTTGTAAGATCACCTTCTCGTCTGTTGATACCCTCAATAATCTCATTAAGCTCTGCTTCTGCTTTGATAACAGGTCTTATTACATGTCTAAGTACAATATAAAGGGCAATAATTACTGCAAGAATACTGATTATAATTACAACAATTCCCGAAAATCTTGCAATATTATAACTTGTAATGAAATCTTGTCTTGCAACTTCAGAGCTGCTGTGAAAAGCTTCAATAATCTCATTAATGTCCGTGCTTAACTGCTTTGAATTCTCAGCAACAATACCATTTGCAGTTGCATAAGCATCCTTGGTTTTCTGCGCAGCACTCTGTGCCAAAAGAATCAAAACCGATTCTCTAAAGCTCTGGTAATCGGCAAGCATCTTGTCATAACTTGCAGTATTATCTTCGGTAACATATTTTTTGTAATCAGACATTGTCTGATCAAGGATTGCCTCTTCTGCCTCAATCTCGGAAATAACATAAGTCATTGTCTCAAAATCAGTGGCAACAATATGTGACAGAGCCAACGTATGAATGTTTTTGGATGTCTGTCCTATGGTATCCAACTGTCCAATTGCAACCATATAATCATCTGCAATTGTTGATGCTGTATTGTTTACCTTTCTAAGGTTCGTTAATGACAATACATTTGAAAGTATGGAAACTAATCCCAATAGAAGGACTGGAACCATAATCATCACACGAATACTTGATTTCTTCTTCATTGTTCCAACCTCCTATTATTCGCTTTCCGCAGAATCTGCTTCTGCGCTTTCATCAGAGGCTTCTTCCTCTGAGGTTTCTGCTGTTTCCTCTGCTACATCCGATTCGCCCTCGGCATTTTCTTCAGTAGTTTCCTCACCTGTTTCTTCTGTAGACTCAACGCCTTCCGGATCACCTGTTGATTCAGTTCCTGTAATATCTGTAACCATCTCATTTAACAGAGTCTGAAGATTCTTACCTCCGGGATTTCCCTGGCTCATGATCGTTCCAAAGTTTGTTGCAGGATCCCAGAAGGTTCCTCCAACACGCTGAAGACTTGCATAATCAGCCTGTTTCTGAAGTGCCTGAAGTCCCTTTGACTGAGCCACTTCACCTGAAGATGATGCCGCTTTATTTGAAGGGCCCTGACCTCTCATTGAAAATCTAAGGCTCTGGTTCTGTTCATTTGTCATCCAATCCGCAAACTTATTTGCCCATGCAGAATTGGGTGAATATGAATTTACTCCGACAAGCTTATAGCCCGCATAACTTGACATCTGAAGCTGCTGTCCCGCAACCGTATAAGTCGGAAGTTTTGTTGCGGCATAGCCATCGCCCCATGCATCTTTGATCTGAACTTCATCCCATGTTCCACTGATACCGGCAATAAAAGTACCGTCTGCGGCACCTATAGCAAAGTCATCATTTGGCGCGTTGACAAAAGCCGGATTCTTCCCGAGCTCCACCAAAGACTGTGCAACATCAACACCTTTTATCTTGGTATATTTGGCATTCCAGTTACAGAATGTAGAAATACCATCATCATTAAGCCCGATTTTCATATCTGTATTTCCAAAGAAAGAATACATGTACCAACCGGAATCTATCTCCATGAAAAACTTCTTGCCTTCCTGTTCGCAAACTGCCAGGATTCCGTCCAAAGTCTGTACATCTTCCTCGTTCAAATACTTACTGTCATAAAAAAGGAAATATCCATTATCTGCTGTCAAAGGATATGCATATAAAGCTCCGCCAAAAGAAGCCGCTTCGCTTGAAGCAGCAAGATTTCTCGATGCAATTTCAGATTCATTGGGAACTTTTTTAAGTACACCCGAAGCAATCAAAGCCATTAACTGATCATCTGCAAAAGTAAATACATCAGGCGCATTAAGAACATCACCAAGAATGTCATCCTTAGCACTGGACTCACTGTGAGGCTCAAATATAATATTGAAGTTTGCCTGTGATGAATACTCAGATATAAAACTTGATATGATCTGATTAATAAGCTCATCATCTTCCTCAGATCCCCAAACTCTAAGAGTCACATCTCCTGAAGGAAGAGCGTCTTCACCGGAATTTTCCTCATTGGCATTTTCCGTTTCGGAAACACTTTTTTCCTCTACACTACCTGCCCCACATCCTGCAAGTGCGCCAAAAGAAAACACAATTGACAGTAAAATAATAAACATTTTTTTGGACATAACATGCCTCCTATCCTTTTACGGAAAAATACAATAGCATATTATTTTGTACAAAACAATAGCACATATAAATGTTTTTTAAAATATTTTAAGTCGTTTTATCACATTTCAAGTGCAATCCCAGAACTCAAGCCAATCGCGATAAATACTGATTTTTTCTTACAAAAACCGTCCTATTTTATCGTTATTTTTTTTCGTTTTTAAGTATCGTTGTTACAACCTCGCGATTACCGGATCGCTCTCAGAATTACATCCGCAAGTCCATCATGATCGTTATCTTCATCTGTCACAATATCGCAAACTCTTTTCACCGCATCGGTCGCATTGAGCATCGCAACTCCAACACCTGCCGCCTCGAGCATGGAAATATCATTCTCCTGGTCCCCTGCAGCATAGGTATTTTCTACCGGTATTCCAAGTATCTCCGCAAGCCTCTTAACAGCATTGCCCTTTCCCGCTTCTTTTGGAAAAATCTCAAGATAATACGGATTAGAATACAAAAGAGTGATCTTATCTCCCACAGCATCTTCAAGCGCCTTATAGAATTTCTCCTGCTTCGACGTATCATGAAGCTCTATCGCTATCATCTTTGGCGGAGGGGATGTCAGCTCTTTTACCACATCATCTGTAATAAGAAGAGGCGTCTTAATTACCCTTCTGTAATATTCCATACACTCTCCGTTCATTGAACTGACTATATGAGTGTCATTGTAAGTATGACAGTGCATATCATACTTATTTGCAATATCCATGATAATAGGCACAAGTTCAAGCGGAACGCCCGTCCTGTAAACATATTCATCTTCATCAACACTGTAAATCTCAGCACCATTACAACCACATAAAAAAGAGCCCTTAAAGTTCAGCTCCAATCCGCGATAGACAGCTTTTGCACTATCTATCGCCCTGCCGGTATTTATACAAAAATAATTACCGGCTTGCGTGAACTTCTTAAGGGCATCCATCGTCTTTGGTGAAATATCTTTTTTACTTGTAAGAAGAGTGCCGTCCAGGTCAAAGAAAAAAATTTTTCTATCTGTTCTCTTCACAAAAAAGCTCCTTATATTATGCTTCTACAATCAAATATCTTCCGTCACCTATATCAAAAACCTCATCAGCTTCAAGCACATTGCTTCCTTCAGTGTCAACACCCGATTCCTCAAAGTACTCCTCAACTTCTTCGGGACTGTCAACAACTACTGCCATCGAATCCTCCAAAAAAGCTTCTGCTTCTTCCATGTTTTCTGCTACATCCTCAGGAAATAACTGTCCCTGATTCTCCAAAAAACATCTTAATACTGCTTCATCATACTCGTGCATACAAAAACCTCCAAATTACAACAAATCTTTCCCTTTCATCTCTGTGTAGAGTCTTGCCACAGGCAAACCTACGACATTATAATAATCACCCTTGATACCGCTGATATAGCGGGCAAATAAGCCTTGTACCCCATAGGCACCCGCTTTGTCGTCAGGTTCGTTTGTTGCAACATAAGCGTCAATCTCTTCATCAGTCATTTTCACGACATCCACATTAGTTTCTTCGCAGAATGTTACGTGATCTTCTTTTCCGTCTTTTCTGAAAAACAAAGTCACCCCTGTATATACTTGATGTGTATTTCCCTGAAGCTGCCCGATCATATCCTTCGCATCTTTCTTATCAGAAGGTTTCCCGAGCACTTTCTGATTATATGATACGACTGTGTCAGCGCCTATTACAACCACGTCTTCCGTTAAAATTTTATGAAAAATCTCTGAAGCTTTTCGGAATGAAAGCTCCATAACAATCTTGTCGGGTTCCTTTGAGTCAGCGATCTCTTCTCCCTCAGGAATGAGAATTTCATAGTTGTCGATCACCTTTCCCAAAAGCTCTTTGCGTCTGGGTGACCCCGATGCCAGTATATATCTCATCTTATTACCTCTAACTACTCCTTTACAATAGTACATTTTTCACTTTTTATTCAATTCTTATCATTTTATATTAGGATTCATCTCGGGAATAAAGATCCTTGTGTTGCGGTCATTGACGGTTCTTGCCCTCTCATATGCCTCATCACACATTATCTTCTGCGAGTTTATCCTCGGCGTATCATCCGAAATAACAGGTTTGACATACTCTCCCTTGTCATTCATGATATGCGCTTTCTCCGTATCCCTGAGCTCAAGATCAAGTATATGCCATACATTTTTCTTAAGTTCGTCATTTTCAATAGGAAAAAGAATCTCCACACGCCTCTCAAGGTTTCTCGGCATCCAGTCCGCACTGCTTGCATAGATCTCCCTGCTGCCTCCGTTCTCAAAACAGAAAATCCTGCTGTGCTCAAGGAAATTACCGACAATAGATCTTACGGTTATATTCTCGGAAACGCCTTTTATTCCGGTTTTCAGGCAGCAGATTCCTCTTACGATAAGATCGATCTTAACGCCTGCACAGCTCGCAAGATAAAGCTCCGCGATAACCTCTTTGTGACAGATCGCATTCATCTTTGCAACGATCCTTGCAGGCTCTCCCTTGAGAGCATGCTCTTTTTCCCTTCTGATAAGGTCTATTATCCTGTCCTTAAGCCACAAAGGCGCAAGAGACAGCTTATTCCAGCCAAGCGGCTCGGAATATCCCGAAAGCATATTAAATACCGCGGTCGCATCCTCACCAAATGCGGGCGCACAAGTAAAAAGCCCTATATCGGTATATTGTTTTGCCGTCGAATCGTTATAGTTTCCTGTCGCAAGATGAACATATCTCTTTATGCCGTCCTCTTCCTTGCGGACAACAAGAGTAATCTTGCAGTGTGTCTTAAGACCAACGAGACCGTATATTACATGGCATCCCGCTTTCTCAAGCATCTTCGCCCATACGATATTATTCTCTTCATCAAATCTCGCCTTAAGCTCAACAAGAACAGTTACCTGCTTGCCGTTATCCGCTGCCTTTGCAAGCGCAGCGATAATGGGCGAATTGCCGCTTACTCTGTAAAGAGTCTGCTTTATCGCAAGAACTCCCGGATCAACCGCAGCCTCTTCGACAAACTTTACGACATTCTCAAATGTCTCATAAGGATGGTGCATAAGAACATCGCCGTTACTTATAACGCTGAAGATATCTTTTGCTCCGATAAATGCGGGCACAGCGCTCGGAGGTCTGTATCCATGCTCTTTCAGATGATCGAATCCCTCACGCTTATACAGCTTCATCAAAAAAGTAAGATCCAGAGGCCCGTTCACCTTAAAGATCTCATTATCATCGACATCAAGTTCTTTTGATATGAAATTTAAGAGCTTGGCGTCTATATCAGCCGAAACCTCAAGCCTTATCGCCTGTCCCCACTGACGTTTCTTAATCTGCTTCTCGATCTCTTTTAAAAGATCTTCCGCCTCATCCTCGTCAATTGAAAGGTCGGCATTTCTCTCAACCCTGTAAGGCGCACTTACTATCACATCATAATTAAGATATAGCTTGTCTACATTATGCATTATCAGGTCTTCAAGAAAGACAAACTTGCCTGACTTGTTCCCGCCATCTCCCGGAATGTGAAGGAATCTCGGAAGAACATCAGGCACCTGAACAGTCGCAAAATCAACATCATCTTTTCCCTCTTTCTTCTTAAGGAGCGCCCCGATATTGAGCGTCTTATTCCTTATAAGAGGAAAAGGTCTGGACGAATCAACCGCCATAGGCGTCAGAACGGGAAATACAACCTCATCGAAATATCTCTCCGCATAATCAAGCTCTTTTCCCTTAAGTTCTCCTATATCGCAGATCATAAAGCCGTTCTGCACAAGGAGAGGCAAAAGATTCTCATTATAGACCGCATACTGATGCTTTGTAAAATCGTGAAGCTTATCAAGTACAGCCTCAAGCTGCTTAGCAGCAGTCATTCCGGCAATATCGAGCTTTTTGTACTCCGCATTGATCATGTCTTTTAAAGAAGCAACGCGCACCATAAAAAACTCATCAAGATTGCTTGCTGAAATGCTAAGAAACTTAACTCTCTCCAGGATTGGATTGGACTCATCCTCCGCCTCCGAAAGAACTCTTTCATTAAACTGTATCCAGCTAAGTTCCCTGTTTGTATAATATTTGGAATCTTCAACATTAATACGCTTACCAAACGAAGTTTTGTTCTTTGTCATAATATCCCTCTCATAATCTAAGAATGTCTCATAACATCTTCTTCTGCCTTATCACAGGCTTTACTCCGAACACTTCTTCAAAAAATCCCGCTCTGTTTGTAAAAAGACCTTTTTCAAGCGTAATATCCGCCGTAGTATCTACATTTATAATAAGTTCTCTCTCTTTTAGCTCAACCGTAACGTCCTTGAACTTTTGCTTGTGCGTTCTGTCAAGTCCGTTCGCAGCTCGCATGATTGCCGTTAGCTTGGCTATTCTAAGGTAATCTTCCCTTGAAAGCCCGTCAAAGAACCTGCTCTCACTACTGTAATATTCAAAGTTCTCATGATTAAACCTGACAACGTTAGCAACAATAGCCCTCTCAACATGTGAAAGACCGATGATCTCCGTCGACATTATTATGTTATAGGAGCAATCACCTAGATATACAAGGCTAATATACTTGCCGCAATCATGAAGTATCGTAGCGATCTGTAAAAGAAGTCTCTCCCTGCCGCCCAGACCATGAAGTTCCTTGGTGCTGTCAAATATGGTAAGTGCTATCTTCTGAAGCGTTTCTCTTCTCGATCTGCTTCCCATATATCTCTTGGAAATATTCTGTGCACATGCAATGATATCCTGCTCGAAATCATGAGGAGACTTTATGTAGTTCTTCTTTTCAGCGTACTCGTAAGCGATACCGTCACAAAGCGTGATTCCCGGTGCCCACAGATTCTCCGCATTGGTCACATCAAGAATACACTTGACCAGAGCTCCGGCCACGTGGAAAAGAGGAACATTCTCCTCGGGAATATTTAATTTCTTGGCAAGTTCAAGATCGCTCTTTTTATATGACTTCTTAAAAAACTTCCGATATTCTTCCGATGTCGCATAGCCGCCTCTCTCCGATCCGAGATTAAGCTTTTGCATTATGGGAGAAACATAATCATCAATAATAATAAGATTCTCGACTTTTTTGTCCTTAAGATGCATCTTGCTAAAGACGGAAAGCCTTGAATTGATAAGCTCCGTGACGAGTTCCGCATACTTAAGCCTTGATGCATGCACCTGCTCCATGGTTGTATGCAGACGAAGAACACCTGTCATAAGATTCTGGGTAACAACAAGTGTGTCTTTTTCAAAAAGAGATATCTGTATGCTTCCGCCGCCGATATCAGCGATTGCTGTCGGCTTAGAGATTACCTCTTCAAACTGATCGTATTTAAGAGCGATAGATTTGTAATCTATGAAACGCTGTTCCGAATTACTGAGAACATCGATATGTATGCCCGTTCTGTTCTCGATAAGGTCGCGAACAATGGCTATATCCTTGGTCTCTCTTATCGCACTCGTTCCATAGGCCTGATAATGAGTTACACCGTACTCCTTCATTATCTTTTTAAACTCGGACAAAATACGTATCATCTCATCCACGTGATAACTGGATATCCTACCCGTAGCATAAGTCTCACTTCCAATATCCATGCGGTGGCGCACGTGATCAAGCTCCCTTACGCCATTCTTCATGGACAGTTCAAAAATCTTTAGCGATATCTCATAGGAACCAACGTCAATCGCAGCAAATACTTCACCCGTCATAAGTTAAACCCCTCATAGTTTAATTCTGTATTACAATCAGTAATTACCGAGTATTCTGAGCATTTTGGCTTCCTCGCGAAGTCCGCGAAGAGCGTTCTTAACTGCACTGTCTCCGAGATTTCCATCGAAGTCAATAAAGAATCTGTACTCCCAATTCCTGTCCTCGATAGGTCTTGATTCTATCTTGGTCATATTGAGATTGTTATATATAAAATGTGACATGATATGATAAAGAGCTCCTGCCTCATGCGGAATTTCCATGCACAGGCTTATCTTTTTCGCATCCTTCAAAAATACTTTCTGGTTTGTTACTATGATAAATCTTGTCGAATTGGAATCCGCCTGATTTATCCCTTCTTTTATCACCTCAAGTCCGTAAACTTCCGCAGCTCCTGCACTTGCGATCGCAGCCTGGGACTTATCTTTCTCCTCGGCAACTTTCTTGGCTGCAAATGCATTGTTCTTCATACCTATCTGCTGAATGCTGCTGTTGTCCGAAAGGAACTTGGCACTCTGCATAAGAGCCTGGGGATGAGCGTAAACTGTCCTGATATCTTCAAGCTTCGCTCCGGGCACGCCCAAAAGACAATGCTTTATCTCTATTATCTGCTCTCCTACAATGTAATGTTCATATTCCGCAAGAAGATCGTATATCTCACTAACGATTCCCGCCGTTGAATTCTCAATAGGAAGAACCGCATAGTCAACACTTCCCTCTTCCAAAAGAGCCATCGCATCCCTAAATGTCTCAACCGCTGTACTGTTTACTTCTTCGCCAAAGAACTTCTTCATTGCTTCTTCGGAATATGAGCCTGCCGCTCCCTGGAAGCATACTCTTGAATTTTTCTTATCTATACCGTCCTTTTCTATAAAAGGAAGATTACCCGAAGCACCTTTTTCTGAAAGTTTCTGATACTGCAACTTTCTGCTCATCGACATCAGCTGTGAAAAAAGCTCTTCAATGCCCGTTCTGTTAAAATCAGAATGTGCAAGTGCCTTAACTGCCTTAAGTTTCTCGTCCTCTCTCTGCTTGTCAAAAACCTTTTTTCCAACCGATATTTTATAATCAGCGACCTGCGATGCCACTTCCATTCTCTTTTCGTAAAGCTCAACAATCTGCCTGTCTATGACATCAATCTCGCTTCTTAAATCTTTCAGATCCATAAATTCGCGCATTCCTCCTAGTACTAAATCTAATAGAATTTTAGAACAAATGCTTCTTGATAGCAAGAAATAACACGCCTATAATAAATATAACTGAAGCATGGAAAGAGGTAGACAAATGACCAAACGAACTGCGGTTACCTTCGCGATTATTACTCTGATCATAGCATTTGTTGTTGCTGCCCACATTAGAGAACAGCATATACCTATGTTCCCATCAGATCAAGGCAATACGGCAAGCAACCTTCACAATTCCGGTCTTGTCTTTGAAATGGACGGCAAGGTCTTTTTTTCCAATCCAAGTGATAATAATTGTCTTTATTCAATGGATCCCAATGAAGCCAATCCAAAGCGACTCACCAGCATGGGTGTCAAATATATTAACGGAGCAAACGGTTTTCTCTACTTCTATATGGATTCGACCAAAAAATCCGCTAATATCAAAGGTTTTGGAACCGTAACCAATCAGTACGGCATCTATAGATGTAAAGCAAACGGAAGAAACCAGACCTGTCTTTTGAGAGACTTCTGCGGTGAAGTACAGCTATGCGGAGAATATCTGTATTTTCAGGTCAACACAAACGGCGGTTCACTTGAAAAGATCAGAGTTGATCAGAAAGGTCGTTCCCTGGTTGCTCCTGAGAAAATCTCTCCCGTATGCTACTACAACGGCAATATCTATTACACAGGTGTGACGCAAGATCACAACATTCACGTTATGCAGGCTTCCGAAAACGGTGGAAATGCCACATTTCTTGAAGGAAACTACTTCTATCCCGTTATTCAGGGCGAATATATTTATTACATGAACGGAGACGACAATTATAATTTGTGGCGCACCAATCTTATAACAGGTGAACAACAGGAAATAATCGATGAGAGACTCGACTGTTATGCCATGAATGATAACTCAATTTACTACGCATTTTCCGATCCGAGCAATCCTTGTCTAAAAAAATGTAACCTTGACGGATCAGGCACAACAGTGCTTTTTAGCGGCATCGTAAACAATATAAATCTGTCATCACAGTATGTTTATTTTATGGTTTACGGATCGGATGATGTGATGTATCATATGCCATTGAATGGATCATCCAATGCAACTTATTTTGAAGTGATCGATTGATCTGTTTATAGTTTTTAAATGTTTTGTATTTTTATTTTTTGAGGAGACGGTATGAATAATATGCGACACATGATGAACCCCCTCGACTTCAGCGTTGCTGAATTGGAGGCACTTTTCGATGTAGCAAACGATATCGAGAACAATATGGAAGCCTACGCTCACAAATGTGACGGCAAACTTCTTGCTACATGTTTCTATGAACCCAGCACCAGAACGAGACTCAGCTTTGAGACAGCAATGTTAAGACTCGGCGGCAAATGTTTAGGTTTTGCCGATGCAAGTAATTCTTCAGCAGCCAAGGGCGAAAGTGTTGCTGATACAATTCGTGTTATCTCCTGTTTCGCAGACATATGTGCCATGCGTCATCCCAAGGAAGGCGCTCCGATGGTAGCAGCTGCCAACTCAGAAATTCCCGTTATAAACGCCGGTGACGGTGGTCATCAGCATCCTACCCAGACACTTACCGATCTTCTTACGATCAGATCGTTACATGGTAAATTAGGCGATTTCACTATCGGTCTTTGTGGCGACCTTAAATTCGGTCGAACAGTCCATTCTTTAATAAATGCTCTTACAAGATATGAAGGTATCAATTTTATCTTCGTTTCTCCCAAGGAACTTCGTGTTCCCGATTACATCACAGAAATGCTCAACAACAAAGGCATTAAATACGAAGAAGTCATTAAGCTTGAAGAAGTTATGCCAAAGCTCGATTTCCTCTACATGACACGTGTTCAGAAGGAACGTTTCTTCAACGAGGAAGACTATATAAGACTTCGTAATTTCTATATTCTCGATGAAGCCAAGATGACTCTTGCAAAAGAGAAAATGCATATCCTTCATCCTCTTCCGAGAGTAAATGAGATTGCCGTTGAAATAGACAAAGATCCAAGAGCCGCATACTTTAAGCAGGTTCAGTACGGACTGTATGTAAGAATGGCTCTTATCCTTACACTTCTAAATATGACAGATGCGCATATGAACGAAGGGTTACTGAGAAAATTCTAAGATATAAAAAACAGAAAGAGGTTATACATGTTAAATATCGGAAAAATTGAAGAAGGTTTCGTACTTGATCATATCCAGGCCGGAAAAGGAATGCAGATTTACAATCATTTGGGGCTCAATAAGCTCGATTCCACGGTAGCGATAATAAAGAATGCCAAGAGTAAAGTTATGGGCAAAAAAGACATCTTAAAGGTCGAATGCGATGTCGATACTCTTAACCTCGATATCCTTGCATTTATCGATCACAACATCACGGTAAATGTAATCAAGGCAGGTAAGATCATCGAGAAGCGTGCTCTCGTTCTTCCCAAAGAGATCACAAACGTCATCCGCTGCCACAACCCCAGATGTATCTCATCCATCGAGCAGGGACTTCCTCAGGTCTTCTATCTCGCCGACGAAAAAAAGGAAGTATACCGCTGCAAGTACTGCGACGAGAAGTACACTGAAGGGGATGCTGCGAAGAATTAAGGTAGTGCCTTTAGTTGGGGGATTAAGGAAAAAGTTTATGCCGTGACCACTTCGGCAATATATATAAATATAAATATGAAAAGAGCCTTGAGAAATCATATGTTTCTCAAGGCTTCTATTCATGGGGTTTGTCTGTTGTATTGGTTTATATTATCAATTTATCAATATCCGAATTCCTGTGCCCAGTACCAGTTGCCATCTGATGCTAAGAATACTGCGATACCTACTGTCTTGTATCCTGCATCCATAATGTTGGCAGCGTGTGTAGGTGAATTCATCCATGCTGTGTAAACTGCGTCAGCTGACTGATACAATTTTGCAAGGTTCTCACCATACTGAACATTGCTATCTACGGTGTAGAAAGCTGATCCATTGGGTCTTGTATGTGAAAATGAAGTTGTGATCTCATTAGCTCTAACCTGAGCAGCTGATGTAAGAGCATCACTCCATACAAGCTGGCTAAGTCCCTGTGCAGCTCTCTGCTGATTCATAAGATTGAAAACACCGGCGCAAGCATCAATTGCTGCCTGACTTGATGATGCAGATCCTGCAAGAGCAATTGCCTGATCATCAATATAAATCTGTCCGTCACCTTCACCAGCACCTCTTGTTGCAGCCTGACCATCGAGTGCACCCTCCTTAGTTGAGCCACAAGCTACAACAGTAAAAGCAAGCACACATGAAAACATTACAGCGAAAACTTTTTTTAAATTTCTCATATCCATCTCTCCTGCATAAGCATAAATTTTAGGTACAACATAACCCTCTCATAACCTAAATATACTTTAAAGCAATTCTATTTATCGTTCAATATAATTAATCACATTTTTTGGGTTAAAAATATCTATTATTTCACTTAAATAAGTTGTTCTATGAAATTTTTTTACCTAAATTTCGTTTGGTATCATCAAATGCCCTTGACTACTGGATTTCAAAAATTCACAATTTTATCCGTTGATTCGAATATATGTTCGGTGTATAGTATAATTACAAAAAATTAATCAAAATTAATCTTCGTTCTATCGATAAAGAGGTTTTAATTTGAACGTTTTTTCGTACAATTATACAAATTACATATTTCATATAGATGTAAACTCAGCTTTCCTGTCCTGGTCAGCTCTCAAGCAGCTTCGAGAAGATCCGAATTCTGTCGATCTTAGGACCATCCCATCCGCAGTGGGCGGCGATGTGAAGACGCGCCACGGAATCATCACAGCCAAATCAATCCCTGCCAAGAAATACGGAATCGTTACAGGCGAGCCCGTTGTCAAGGCTCTTCAGAAATGTCCAAAGCTCGTTCTTGTGCATGCTGATTTTGCAACTTACAGAGAGTGTTCTCACGCTTTTATTAATATACTGAACAAGTACTCTCCCAGTGTCCAGCAGGTATCGGTCGATGAAGCCTATGTGGACATGACGGGAACGGAAGCCGTATATGCAGACCTTGTAACTCCCGATATGCCATTCCCTATCTGCGTTGCAAATAAAATAAAGAATGAAATACGTGACACTCTGGGATTTACGGTAAATGTCGGGATATCCGTTAATAAGCTCCTTGCAAAGATGGCAAGTGATTTCACTAAGCCCGACAGGATACATACTCTTTTTCCCTATGAGATTCAAAAGAAAATGTGGCCACTACCTATCGGAGACCTATACGGCTGCGGCAAAGCAACCGCTGACAGGCTTATGAACATTGGAATCAGGACAATAGGCGATGCCGCCAATGCCGATCCCGTGATGTTATCTCATATACTTGGGGAAAATATCGGAAATTATATTTACTACAGTGCAAACGGATACGGAAGTACCGAAGTTTCGGGCGAATATGAAGAAGCCAAGAGTTATTCCAATGAAACCACATTATCTTCCGACCTCTCGTCAGATAATTACGATGCCGACATCATCCCTGTACTAAGGCACTTATCGGAAAGCGTATCAAGGAGACTGCGGCGTGACGGCGTATTTGGGCGAACTGTCACAGTCTCTGTTAAAACAACGGATTTTAAGCGCCACTCCTGCCAGATGCAGCTTGATAATTCCATCGATGATGCAGACAAGCTTTTTACTTATTCCAAGGAACTTGCGGATAAGATGCTGCTTGGAACGGAAGGCCTTTTTATAAAAGGAGAAAAAATAAGGCTCGTCGGTGTCGGCTTAAGTAAACTGGACGACGGCTCTTACAGGCAGCTCTCACTTTTTGATGATTCTTTTAATAACAAGAGTGATGAACGGACCCAAAGGCTCAATAAGATGGCTGACGAGATCAATCTTAAATTCGGAAAAGATACAATAAAGAAAGGCCGCATATAAAAACTGCGATAAGTAATATCAGCTACTTATCGCAGTTTTCATATCTTCGGGAAGTTCTGCTTCAAAAGAAAGCCTCTCTCCCGTTATAGGCTGTTCAAATTCAAGGTGACACGCATGCAGCGCAGCTCTGGTCATTCCCTTATTGTCTTCAATATCTTTTCCATAAAGATTATCTCCAAGTAAAGGATGTCCGAGATATGCCATGTGAACTCTGATCTGGTGTGTTCTTCCGGTATCAAGCTGTAGCCTTACCAGGGAAAAATCCCGGAACTCTTTTTCTATCTTGTAATGAGTCACGGCTCTTTTCCCGTCGCTTCTGACTTCTCTTATCATTCTCTGCCCCGGAATCCTCTCTATGGGCGCATCAACCGTTCCTTCTTTTTCATTAAATATACCGGTGCAAAGTGCCAGATACTCTTTTCTTCGGGACATATTCTCATTCTTTTGAGAAAGAACCGATGCACTGTGCCTGTTTTTGGCAAAGATGATAAGCCCGGACGTCTCTCTGTCGAGTCTTCCGATAACACGCATAACATGCTCCTGCCCTGTTTTCGCATAGTATCCCGCAAGTGCATTGCTAAGAGAGTCCATGTAATGAGCATAAGAAGGATGAACCACCTGATCGCCTCTTTTATTTAACAGGATAAGGTCCTCATCTTCATAGACTATATTGACCGGCTCATCACTCGGCACAATAACAGAACTGTTCTCTATATCTTCATATAACCTGACGGTCAGCACATCTCCGGGATCAAGCTCTGTGATTATCCTAACGGGCACGCCTTTACACATGACACCGTCCTCAAAAAGCTTGCACCTGCTCACCTCCCTGCTTGAAAGCATGAGCCTCTCCCTCATAACCTCTCCTGCAGTGATCGTTCCATCTGCTTCAGTCACCGTATATTCAATTTCTCTATATGCTTTACTCATAGTGGGTATTCTATTAGAAAAAACTGAAAGTGTCAAAAACGCGACATTTTCTGCCTTAATCCAAAATGGGAGGGAAGAAAATGCCGCGTCATAATAATTATTTAGATATCTTTTTTGTCCCGCATACGCTCAATAGCATCCATAGCAAGACGGCTACGTTCACACTCAGATGCAGAAAGAGAAATCTGCCAACAAAACGGGCTTCCTTTCATATGCTCACTCGCGTAAGAAAGACCATTTGTCCGCTCATCAAGAAACGGTCTGTCTATCTGGTTTGGATCGCCAAGGAGAATTATCTTAGTATCCTTGCCTGCTCTGGTTATAATACCTTTAGCCTGCGTTGGTGTCATATTCTGTGCTTCGTCTATTATAAGATACGTTTTCAGAATCGATCTTCCTCTGATGAAATTCAAAGCTTCACACTGAATAATACCGCGATCAAAGACTTCGTCCGTCTTGTCCGTAAGCTCTTTTTCATCCTTGTATCGCTCTTCTTCGTTAGAATCAATGAGCTGCTCAAGGTTATCGATTATAGGTCGCATAAGAGGTGATATTTTTTCCTGCTCATCTCCGGGCAAAAAACCTATATCATCATCAAACTGTGAATTCGGTCTGCACACAAGAATCCTTCTGTACTCACCTGTTGGTCTGTTGAGCATCTTCTCAAGACCTACCGCGAGCGAATAAAAAGTCTTGGCAGTTCCCGCCATTCCTTTAACAATAACAAGCGGTGCAACATCAGCAGGCTGCATAAGTGCTTCCTGAAGGAAATACTGACCTGCATTTCTCGGCTTTACGCCGTAGGGCTGACTCTTCTCAAATTCCAGCTTCTTGATAAACCCGTTCGAAACTCTTCCCATCTGAGTCTTGTTATTGGACTGATCCGCTCTCACAACAACAAACTCGTTCTCATAAAGATCCGGCGAATATTTCTTGCCGTTTTCATCGCAACAATAGACCTTATCTACAGCTATGCCTTTTTTCTTAAAGTCCTTAAATGCATCTTCGGGAGCATATACATCCACTCGTCCGCTGTACTGCTCACCTTCTCCCGCAACTTGCTCAGTCGTAAAGTCCTCAGATTTCATATTGAGAATCTGAGCCTTTATTCTCATGAGAATGTCCTTAGTTACAAGAATTACCTGCTCTTTCCTACTCTCTGAAAGCCCTTTACATACTTTCAAAATTCGATTGTCAGACTTATGTTCTGACAGATCTTTGGGAAGCTCAACATCCTTAAAGTTCTTTTCAACTCTCAGAACTCCGCCGTTATCAAGCTTAATCCCTGCAACAAGATCGCCTGTACCCCGAATCTGCTCGAGGATCCTGATTGCTTCGCGTACATTAGCTCCTCTCTCGCCCTCATCACGCTTATGGGCGTCTAGTTCTTCTAAGACTACCAGTGGAAGAACGACCTCGTTATCCTCAAAGCACTTCAAGGCGTGTGGTGCCTGAATCAAAACATTGGTGTCCAGTACGTAGATCTTCTTCATACGGAGCCCTCCCCATTATTTTATTTTTATGATACATGTATCTGCATGCCAAAAGCCTCTTTTAATACTATTGACATCCGTATCATAATATAATTATACCACATCTTGTGTTTGTATTATCTTTTTTATTGAAAAAGGCACTATATATTGTCAATTTTATATCAATCTCCTATCAAAGAACAATCTATCAAATAAAAAAAGATGTCCGGTTCCTGCTTTTCATAACAATTACATATAGCAAAAACCAAACATCTTTTTATATCATTTTACAGCTCTGCAGCTCTGGCAAGAGCATCATCTATGTGAGGTCTGAAATTCTCACGTCCTACAAGGTCTACGAAGCCGTCTTTTTCCATTGTGCTCATAGGCTGCTCGTTTACGTGTGAGAATACAAGAGTTACATTATTCTTCTTGCATCTGTTGTAAAGTTCTTCAAAAGAGTGCATAGCTGTCGCATCGATAGCCGGAACACCTCTCATACGGATAACAAGAACTCTTGTGAATTCCTTAAATCCGATTGCAGCTATCTGCTCAGCATCTCCAAAGAACATAGGTCCGCTAATCTCATAAACGCGAACGTGCTTTGGAATATCTCTTAAACCTGTTCCGTCCGGATCATCCTCGGGATCGTAGTACTTCCATCCCTTTACTCTAGACTCTTCGCTCATTCTCTTCATGAAGAGTACACATGCAGCAACCATACCGATCTCAATAGCAACAACAAGGTCGAATACGATCGTAAGAACGAATGTCATAACAAGTACAAGGATATCGCTCTTTGGAGCAGTCTTACACAGATGTACGAAAGTTCTCCACTGACACATATTATATGCAACCATGAACAGGATTGCCGCAATTGTCGGCATAGGAATAAGTGCCGCAAAAGGCATAAGTACAACAAGTACAAGAACAAGGCACACAGAATGGATCATACCTGCAATAGGTGTTCTTCCGCCGTTCTTGATATTAGCTGCAGTACGCGCGATAGCACCTGTAGCAGGAATTCCTCCGAATAAAGCAGAACCGATATTACCGACACCCTGAGCAACAAGTTCCATATTTGATCTGTGCTTGGAATCGATCATACTGTCAGCAACAACACAGGATAAAAGAGATTCGATAGCAGCCAGGATTGCAATTGTAAATCCGTCTCCGGCAACATCTTTAAGTGTCTTATAACTGAAAGCAGGAAATCTGAGTGCAGGGAGCTGTCCCTTTATCTCATAAAGATCTCCAATGGTATTAACATTCATATTAAGGAATTTGACCATTAAAATACCGACGATAACCGCAATAAGAGATCCCGGTATCTTCTTATTTATCTTAGGCCAGACAATCTGGATAACAAGACAGATTATTCCCACGATGAGTGCGCTGTAATTAATCGTAGAGATATTTTTTCCGATAGCTTCAATCTTCTCTACAGTCTCAACAGTTGTTGTTCCTGCAGGATATGTAAGGCCAAGGAAATCCTTGATCTGTCCAACAAAGATTGTAACCGCAATACCTGCAGTAAATCCTGTGGTAATAGTGTACGGAATAAATTTAATCAGCGATCCAAGCTTGAAAACACCCATCAATACAAGAATCACACCCGCAAAAATCGTAGCAAGGGCAAGTCCTTCCATTCCCTTACTTGCAACAATTCCCGCAACTATAGTCGCAAATGCAGCCGTCGGTCCCGCAATCTGTACTCTGCTACCGCCAAGGAACGAGATGATGAATCCCGCAACTATTGCAGTGTAGAGTCCTTCTTCGGGGCCCACTCCGGAAGCAAGTGCAAGCGCGATTGAAAGTGGAAGCGCTATGATAGCAACAATGATTCCCGAGATGAGATCCTGCGAGAACTGTTTTCCGTTATAGCCCTTAATAACGGTGAACAGCATGGGTTTTAATTTTTCGTTTTCCATAATAATCTCCCTTGAATAAGATACTTTGTGCTCTGCAATTGGGATTCTCACTAAACTCGCTGTCGCTCGTTAAGTGTTCACCCATGGCTCGCACTAAGCTCGAAAAAACCGCGCTAAGTGCTCTGCACAAAAAACGTCGCCCCGAGTATCTACCGAGGCGGCGTTTCATATTATATCACGTATTCAATTACTTGTTAACTTTTGCATACATGAAGAACTTATATCCAAGAGGACTTGAGAAGAATCCGCTTACGCTATCATCGATCATGTAGATATCTGTGTAGTAGTAGATAGGGCAGATGCAACCTGTAGACATGAGGAGATCCTCAGCTCTGTGCATAAGCTCATAACGAGTCTTTGTATCTGTACATGTCTTGATATCTCCTACGATTACATCGTAAGTCTCAGCCCATGTTCCATTCTCAACCTTTGTCTCATATCCAAGGTCTGTAAGGTCGATGCTGTATGCCTTAACATCAGCGTTTGCGCCCTTTCCAAACTGAACATCGTTGTTACCTGAGTTTGTAAGCCACATATCAAGGAATGAAATAGGATCGTTGTAATCTCCGAGCCATCCGTTACGTGCAACAGAGTAATCACCCTTCTTACGTGTCTCAAGGAATGTAGCCCACTCCTGGTTCTCAAGGTTCATTGTAATTCCAAGACCTGAGAATGTAGCCTGAACAGCTTCTGCGATAGCCTTGTGGCCTTCGTTTGTGTTGTAAAGGTATGTAAGTGTAGGAACATCTGTGAATACCTGCTTAGTCTCATCAAATGTGTAGTACTTCTTAAGTGTCTCAAGAGCCTTTGCCCAGTTATCTTCATAAGCGGGCTCAGTAACATCATAGTAACCTACAACGTTAGGATCTGATCCTGCGTTCTCATAGAACTGTGAACCGTCAGCATCTGTAAGACCCATAGCAACGAATGAAGATGCAGGAATCTGTCCACCCTTAGCAACGTCGTTTACAATATAGTTTCTATCGATAAGAAGTGCGAATGCGTTACGAATCTCGCTCTCAGCGTTTGCCTTCTCTACACCTGTAAGCTTCTTAGATGCAGGAAGAAGTCCCTGGTTAATGTTCCAGCAGATGTAATATGTTCCAAGCTGACCTTCAATCTTGAACTGTGTAGGATATTTCTCCTTAAGTGAAGGGATCTCGTTTGTAGGAACATCATCGATGAACTCCCATGATCCGTTCTCGAAGTTAGCAAGCATGTTGTTTACATCATCAGAAAGATAGAAGTTGATCTCGTTCATTGTAACTTCAGCTGCATTAACGAAATCTTCTCTCTTTGTAAGCTTGATAACTGAGTTGTGCTGCCAATCGCTGATTGTGTAAGCACCGTTACAGATGTATGTCTTAGGATCTGCAGCCCAGCTCTCGTCTGTTACAACATCCTCACGAACAGGCATGTAAGCAGGGAAAGCAAGAAGCTCGTTCCAATAAGGAACATCATTCTTCAAAGTAACTATGATAGTCTTGTCATCGGGAGCTTCAACATTGAGCTTCTCATCGCCCTTTGCATCATCTGCCCACATCTCATCGTAACCAGCAACTACATCAAACATGTAGCCATAGTCAGCAGCAAGCTCCTGACCTGCAGCACGGTTCCATGAGTATACGAAATCACCTGCTGTTACAGGCTTTCCGTCTGACCATGTAAGACCATCTTTAAGCTTATATGTGTATGTAACTGTTCCATCATCATTCTTAACGCCTTCAGTAAATGCCTCTATGCAATCGGGCTGCAATTCAGCTTTACCGTTTGCATCAGCGCCCCATTTAGCGAGACCTGAGAAAAGGTGGCTGATAAGTGTAGCACCGTCAACAGATGAGTTAATTGCAGGATCAAGTGACTGAGGTTCAGATGCCAAACAAACATTAATAACACCAATGTTCTTTCCTTCTTCAGCAGGCTTTGCCTCTGTATTTGCCTGATCTGCTGTAGCAGCAGATGTCTGTGCCCCCGCCTGATCTGCGTTGTCAGTTTTATTTCCGCAAGCAGCGAGGCTCAGTAACATACTTGATGCAAGAAGTACTGAGAGTAATTTCTTTTTCATAATTTTCCTCCTTATGAATTATGAATGTTATATATCATTTAGTTGGCGTCTTCTACATGATGACACGCAACAAAGTGACCTTTACTTACTTCTTTGAACTCAGGCATGCACTCTGCACAATCAGCCTTTGCATAAGGGCATCTGGTGCGGAAAGGACAACCTGAAGGAGCATTAAGAGGGCTCGGAATATCACCCGAAAGCACGATTCTCTGATTTGCTCTTGCGATCTTAGGATCCGGAATAGGAACCGCAGAAAGAAGTGACTTGCTGTATGGATGCAGCGGATGATTATAAATCTCATCAGCATCTGCAAGTTCAACCATCTTACCGAGGTACATAACTGCTATTCTGTCACTGATATGTCTTACAACCAAGAGGTCATGGGCAATAAACAAATATGTAAGCCCAAGTTTGTCCTGAAGTTCATCAAACATATTGATAACCTGTGCCTGGATTGATACATCCAAAGCAGATACAGGCTCGTCGCACACAATAAATTCCGGATTTACAGAAAGAGATCTTGCTATACCGATACGCTGTCTCTGTCCGCCTGAGAACTCATGCGCATATCTTGAAGCATGCTCACTGTTAAGTCCAACATAGCTCATGAGCTCAAGAATACGCTCTCTTCTCTCTTCTTTTGTCTTGTAAAGCTTATGTATATCAAGAGGTTCGCCGATAATATCTGAAACGGTCATTCTGGGATTCAATGATGAATAAGGATCCTGGAATACCATTGTAGCTTTCTTTCTAAACTCTTTAATATCGTTCTTTGTCTTGATAAGCTTTCCGTCGTACCAAATTTCTCCGTCTGTCGGCTTATATAAATTTAATATTGTTCTTCCAACTGTAGTCTTACCGCATCCGGACTCACCTACAAGTCCGAGTGTTTCACCCTTTTTAATAGAAAAAGAAACATCATCAACGGCTTTTAAATATTTGGATTTAAAAAATCCTACATTAATATTAAAGTACTCTTTTAAATGTTTAATTTCAACGAGATTTTTTTCGTTATTTAAATTTTCGCTCACTTCGGTTCACCGCCTTCCATCTGCTTCTTCACATTCATCCAGCATCCCGCTGCATGTAAATCATTAATCTGCATACGTTCTGCTCTCTCGCGAAGACAGATCTTCATAGCAGCATCACATCTTGGTGCAAAAGGACATCCTTTTGGCATATTGAGAAGGTCGATAGGTGTTCCCGTAATAGGCTCTAACTTCTTGCCTTCTTTTCCCTCTGTAGGGATTGAGCGAAGCAATCCTTTTGTATATTCATGACAAGGATTGTAGAAAATCTCATCTGCAGTTCCCTGCTCACATATTGATCCGGCATACATTACAATTACTTCATCACACATCTGGGCAACTACACCAAGGTCATGTGTGATCATGATAATAGCCATTCCAAGTTCTTTCTGAAGTGATTTCATAAGATCAAGAATCTGAGCCTGAATTGTTACATCAAGCGCTGTAGTAGGCTCATCCGCAATAAGAATATCCGGTTCACATGCAAGAGCCATAGCGATCATAACACGCTGTCTCATTCCGCCTGAGAACTCATAAGGATACTGATTCATTCTCTTCTCAGGCTCATTAACATTAACAAGTCTGAGCATTTCTATAGCACGATCTTTAGCCTGCTCTCTGTTTCTGTTTGTATGGAGAAGAATTGCCTCCATAAGCTGGTGTCCTATTGTATAAGTAGGATTAAGAGATGTCATGGGATCCTGGAAAATGATAGAAACCTTATTTCCACGTACTGTCTTCATGACTTTCTCGCCTGCACCTACAAGCTCCTGTCCGTCAAGCTTTATTGAGCCCGAAACGATTTTTCCGGCTCCGGCAAGAATCTGCATGATTGAATATGCCGTTACAGACTTACCTGAACCTGACTCTCCTACTATTCCGAGGACTTTTCCTCTGTCTAAATAAAATGATACGCCATTAACTGCCTTAACCTCTCCGGCGTCGGTAAAAAATGAGGTATGCAGATCTTTAACTTCTAATAAACTCATCTTTTCAAATCTCCAAATTGTATTGTTCTACTGTAAAACCATCAGTCACATCAAGTATCAAGCTTAGGATCGAACGCATCGCGAAGTCCGTCACCGAATAGATTGAGAGACAAAACGATGAGTGAAATAACCAGCGCAGGAAATACCAATCTGTAAGGATATGAACTAATTCCGTTAAGCGCATCTGAAGCAAGTGATCCCAATGAAGGCATCGGTGCATTTACTCCAAGTCCCAAGAATGAAAGGAAACTCTCAGTAAAGATAGCACTGGGAATCTGAAGCGCTGTTGAAATTATAATAACTGAAAAGCAGTTGGGAATAAGATGTTTTAAAATAATCCACTTTCCTTTTGCTCCGGCTGCCTGTGAAGCCAAAACGTATTCCTGTTCCTTAAGTGACAAAATCTGTCCTCTTATAAGTCTTGCCATTGATACCCAATAAAGAAGTCCAAAGACAATAAACAAACTTATAATATTTGAACCAATCTTAGCAAGAACAGTTCCGTCAAGTGTTCCCTCAAGAGCAACCTTAAGTACCGATGAAAGCAAAATAACCATCAGCATATCCGGAAGTGAATAAATAATATCGACTATTCTCATTATTATAAGGTCGACTTTGCCTCCGGCATAACCTGCCACAGCTCCGATCGTCATACCAATAATAAGAACGATGATACTTGCAAAGAAACCTACAGCAAGTGAAATACGTGTTCCATATACTACTCTTATGAAATAATCACGTCCCTGAGAGTCTGTTCCGAAAATATGAGGAACAACTTTCTCTCCGTTATCCATTTTTTTGATCTCAGATCTTCCGTATTCAAACGGAGCAAGATCGTTGAATGTGTTATCTACAGGCTTTCCGGGAACCATTCCAAGAGCCTGATCATATTTATAAGGCCAAAACATAGGAACAAAAATTGCGGCCAATGTAATCAATACTATAATAAAGAAGCAAGCAGTTGCGACCTTGTTTTTAAGAAGTCTCTTTACACTATCCTTAAAAAATGTAGATGAAGGGCGCATCTGCACCATATATTCTTTTTCTTCTTCGGTTGCTGGAATAAAATCATCCATATTAACCTGTGCGCTTAATATCTTATTATCCATGTCTCAAAAATTCTCCAATCATTCTAATGTAATACGAGGATCAACAATCTTGTACATAACGTCGCCGACAAGGTTCATAAAAACAATAAGTGTAGCAAGTACAATTGTCGTTCCCATAACAAGCGGATAATCACGACCTGTGATGCTGTTTACGAATGCTCTTCCGATACCGGGAACAGCAAAAATCTGCTCTACAACAAGTGATCCCGTAACGATATATGCAAGCATCGGTCCAAAATATGTGATAACCGGGATAAGTGAATTTTTAAGTGCATGTCCAAAAATAATCTTCACACCTGAAACACCCTTGGCCTTAGCTGTTCTGATATAGTCCTGACCAAGAACTTCAAGCATTGACGATCTTGTAAGTCTTGTTATGTAAGCCATCGGATAAAGTGACAATGTGATAACGGGAAGAATAAGTCCGTTCTTCTGTGCACCGTTAGCCGGTAACCAACCAAGCTTAGTGGAAAAAACGATAAGCAATAAAGATCCCATAATGAAAGATGGCATAGATACAAATGCCGTTGTGATTATCATGATGATCCTGTCAATAATCTTATTTCTTCTGAGTGCCGCGATAGATCCGAATACAACTCCAAATGCAAGTGCTATAAAAGCTGCGATAACACCAAGTTTGATAGAAGTTTTCATTCCGTCAACAATGATGTCTGTAATATTACGACCTCTGAGCTTCAGTGAAGGACCAAAGTCAAATCTGGTAATGTCCTTCAAGTAAGTCAAATACTGTACGCCAAGGGGCTTATCCAAACCATACTTGGCTTCCATTGCCGCCTGAACCGCTGGGGTTACGGCTTTCTCTCCCACGAATGGGCCACCGGGAACTGCATGCATTACAAAAAACGTAACTGTTATAACCACCCAAACTGTAACAACTGCAAGCAAAATCCTCTTTAGAATGTACATCAGTGTCTTTGTGTTCATAAATCTCTCCAACCTGTCTCTCTATGATTAAAAATTATATGTAAATTGCCCTCAAGATGTTTTTCGTTCATAACATTAGCACTGCACCACGTTAAATCACAAAAAAAAATACAATGACATACTTGCCCGTACGCCATTGTATCGTTCTATCACCTTGATATACACGTATTGTTAATAATACGTGCAAGCAAAAATTATGATAAATAAATACCAAACTTATGTCAAGTAGATTGATTAAATTCACTCTAAACTTAATAAAAGTGATTAATATATATCAAGCATCCTTCACAAAAAAACATCTGTCCGCAATACGCGGACAGATGTTATGATTTTGTATTTATGTAAACACAAAATTATGCGAAAAGCATCATAGATTTGCGCTCTTCGTCGTCCTGCCTCTTCTTCTGAAGAGTGTTCTGATAGACATCCAGCGCCTGCTTAGTCTTAAGCTTCTGATAAGCATCTACGCTGTTTCTCTCCTCTTTGTCCATCTGGAATCCATCAAGCTCAAGTGCCGCATGAGAATTATACGAAAGAGCATAATCTACAGCATTTGTCTTGGCACCTGTGTCCGACCTTGCACTCGAAACCTTATCAAGTGCCTTGTCTACATCTTTAAGGTCAAAATTCTTGGTAACGTCATAGTCCTTGATACCAAGTGCATCTAATGTCATATTGTTGCCCGAAATAGTCTCCCTTGAACCATTTGCATCGGATGCAACAGTCATATCCTTTGCTGTCCCGTTTAAAAGTTTCTTTTCATTGTATGAAGTATTGTTGGCAATATCTTCAATACCTTTTTTGTACTGGTCAATCTGATCCTGAATGGATTTCTTGTCACTGTCTGACATTGTTCCGTTCATTGCCTTAACCGAAAGATCTCTGATTGACTGTAAATACCCGGTAACTTCTTCCATCGCGCCGTCTTTTACCTTAAGTGCCGATCCGGCGGATGTAAGATTCTCAGAACCTGCTTCGAGTCCACCTACCTGTTGTTTGGTTCTCTCCTGCATTGCAAGTTCTGAAGCCCCTTGAGCAGCCCTGACATAGGACCCGCCATTTGATATCACTGAGTATGGCGAGTAACCTGCGCTCCCGCTAACAGATGATATGCTACTCATATTAACCTCCTTTTATAAGCGAAAAAACAATAACTTGATTTTATAGTAGCATCATCGTAAAAAAAATCTATACATATTCTATGATAAATTCGTAAAACTGAAACAGAATTACCGTTATTTTCTATTAAAAATGAAATAATGATTTAAAAAATAGCGAAAGCCCCGATGGTTACTGGGTTGTAAATTTTTTTAAAAAAAGTCTGATTTTTTCACTTTTTGAACACAATTTTAGTATATAGTTATTATTAAGTTAGTGATGTAAGTTTGCTCTAATCTGTAGAGCTAATCACTATCTCCCCCTCATAAGAAAATCGCAGGCACTCACGTCCCCCCGTGGGTGTTTTTGCGTATCAGGATTAATTTTATTTTTTTATCTGACAAAAAAGCTTGTATCGATAAATAATAAATCGATACAAGCTTTTTTTAATCTCATTTACTACGCATTTCTGAATTATTTACTATATTTTTCGTAAAGGTCCTTGAACTCGCTCATCTCCTCCGGAGTAAAATTCTCTGCAGCATATTCAACGAGTCCGGCCTGATCATTCTTATTCACGTATTCCATAACATCGGTCATCGTCTCAGCATCCATGTGTTCTGCAACGATCTCGCTTACTTTCTCTTTGTCTTCCTCAGACATTGATTCCAGTATCTTTTTTACCTTGGGATTATCTCCCGCGATTTTTTCAACATTCTCATACATTATGTCTACTGCCTTATCTGCAGCGGCTTTTTTTGCTTTATTTATGATCTTAGGCAATGCGACTTTAACGAAAAGCATCAAAGACAGACAAATAGCCATAAGCGTAAATATCAATCTACCGAAAGCAAATCTTTTTCTGTCTCTTGGAATATATGTATTTTTGGCAGGCTCGCCACGGTCTCTTCCTCTGTCGCGATTCCTGTCTGTATCTCTGTAACGATCTATACTTCCTACCTCCTTCCTATAACTGCCGCGATTCCTATATTCCTCGCGGTCTTCATCCCTATAGCGGTCTCTGTCATCGACATCATCCCTGTAACGGTCACGATCTCTGCCTCTGTCTACATCATCGTAATCGTCTCTGTAACGACCACGATTTCTGTCTGCGTCGTCATAATCATCTCTGTAACGATCGTAATCTCTGTCGTCATAGTCATCTCTGTAACGGTCACGGTCTCTGTCTACATCATCATAATCGTCTCTGTAATCATCTCTGTAGTCGTCTCTGTAGCCATCCCTATAGTCATCACCGTATTCATCATCTCTGAATTCGTCTTCATATCTGTCTATAGCCATATATTCTTCGCTGTGTCCGTATCCGTCACGATCTCCGGGGATATTTCCGTCTATTCTTCGATTATTTCCTGACATTTTATTTTACTCCAATACTTATTTAATAATAGGTTATATTTCTTTTAGAGTTCTGACACATTTTGTCTACAGTTGGGTTGTAACATATAACCATCAGAAGAACATACCTTCTGAACCCCCAACAATACTTTTTTTCATACACGGGTTGTCAGATTTCCCCATCTGACAACCCCTCCTCCCAAATATCAGGCGCCTGTAAAGGCGCTTTTTCTATTTAAAAAGATCTTTGTCCAAGAGTCAGTTCCAAAAGCCTAAAGAGCTCACGCTCCTACCATATTCTTAAGATTTAAACAACGTGGAAAGAATTCCTCTTCCAAGGCTGGCACCAAGATTTCCGCCGAGAGTCTTTCCGAATTTTCCGAACTTTCCTCCGACTGTCTTACCAACTTCTCTTCCGACAGTTCCAACCACTGAATTACCTATTGTTTTAGCTGTCTGCTTTCTCTTTCTTTCAGCGGCAGCTTCTTCTCTTTCCTTCTTCTTTGCTGCTGCGGCCTCTTCTTTTTCTTTTGCCTTCGCTGCAGCGGCTTCCTCTTTCTCTTTTGCCTTCGCAGCTTCTGCTTCAGCCTTTAATTTAGCTGCTTCCTCCGCATCGGCAAGGCCTTTGCGCTCAAGGAATTCATAAGCAGAATCGGGATCTTCGGGCTCATAATACTTGCTGTAAAGCATACTACCCTTGATCTCTTTTTCCCTGACAGAATCATCTATTCCGCCAAACTTACTCTGAGGCGGTAAAATCTTAACCTTCTCGCAGACAGTAGGTGTTCCGTCCTCCGAAAGGAATGAGCACACAGCTTCACCCGTTCCGAGCTCCTGGATCACATCCGCGGTCTTAAATGCCGGATTCTCCCTGAATGAATCAGCTGCAGCCTTCACCGCCTTCATATCTGCCGGCGTATATGCGTGAAGCGCATGCTGAATCTTATTTCCAAGTTGCGCAAGAACACCGTCGGGAATGTCCCTTGGATTCTGCGTTACAAAGTAGATTCCCACTCCTTTTGAACGAATAAGCTTAACCACCTGCTCTATCTTATCCATAAGAAGTTTGGGCGTATCAGCAAACAAAAGATGTGCCTCATCAAAGAAGAACACCATCTTGGGCTTATCAAGGTCTCCGACTTCCGGAAGCGTCTCAAAGAGCTCCGAAAGCATCCATAAAAGGAACGTAGCGTACAAAGTACCGTTATTGATAAGACTTGTGCTGTCGAGAATATTGATCATTCCCTTGCCGTCACTTCCCGTCGTGAACCAATCTCTTATATTCAGCGCCGGCTCAAAGAAGAACTTATCAGCACCCGCAATCTCAAGCGATACTATAGCTCTCACGATCGCAGCAACGGAAACTTTACTGATATTGCCGTAATCAGCCGCAAACTCTTTATTGTTCTCCGAGATGTAATTGAGCATCACCTTGAGGTCTTTTGTATCTATCAAAAGAAGATTGTTATCATCCGCAATCTTGAATGCAATAGATAAAATGTCTCTCTGAAGGTCGTTAAGTCCCAATATTCTGGACAAAAGAAGCGGTCCCATCTCAGAAACCGTTGTCCTTAGCGGTATTCCCTTCTCGCCAAAAACATCCCAAAATGTCGCCGGATATTTCTGATATTTAAAGCCCGCTTCCGCAAGCCCAAATTTCTGAATTCTCTTTTGCATATCCTCGGAATCCGTGCCTTCACACACCATTCCCGAGAGATCGCCCTTAACATCTGCAAGAAATACAGGAACTCCCATGTCGCTGAAGGATTCCGCCAAGACTTTAAGCGTGACCGTTTTTCCCGTTCCGGTAGCACCCGCTACAAGCCCATGTCTGTTAGCCATCTTGGGCAAAAGAAATACGTTTTTACCATCTTCTGTATTGGCAATCCAAATCTTTCCGTCTTTTAACATAGTCCCCTCCTAACTTACAAATTTTCAGTTTTTACGATTGGCCATTTGGGTTATTATAACACGATGGAACCTCAAATCAAAATCCCTATTTCAAGCCTTTCGGCTTCATATTAACAAACAAAGCGGTATATCGTTTTTAATCTGATATATTGCTTGACAAAAGAACGCATGTTCGATATCATTATCGCATGGTAGGGAAAGAAAGAACTTACATCTGCATAGATCTGAAATCATTCTACGCATCGGTGGAATGCGCGGAAAGAGGCCTTGATGTCATGACAACACGCCTTGTCGTTGCCGATCCGGAGCGCTCCGACAAGACAATATGCCTTGCTGTCTCACCGGCAATGAAGGCCCTCGGCGTCCACAACAGATGCCGTGTTTTTGAAATACCCAAGAATATCGACTACATCATGGCAGTTCCCAGAATGCAGAAATATCTTGATTGTTCCGCCGAAGTATACGGAATCTACCTTAAATATATTTCCAAAGATGACATTCACGTCTACTCAGTCGACGAAGCATTCATGGATGTCACCGAATATCTGAATCTCTACCATATGACTGCCAGACAGCTCGGTCAGCAGATAATGAATGATATAGAGAAAACCTTGCAACTGCGCGCTACCTGCGGCATTGGAAGTAACCTTTTTCTGGCAAAGATTGCCCTCGATATCACTGCCAAGCACGCTCCCGACTTCATAGGCGAACTTGATGAAAAGAGCTTTCGCGAGACCTTGTGGGATCACAGACCGCTCACTGATTTCTGGCGTATCGGAAAAGGTATCGCAAACCGTCTTGCAACCTACGGAATGCTCACCATGCGAGATATCGCAAACGGCGATGAGAACCTTCTTTATAAATTGTTTGGTGTAAATGCTGAGCTCCTTATAGATCATGCATGGGGACGTGAACCCGTTACGATAAGCGATATCAGAGCATACCACTCTTCGTCTCATTCGCTCAGTCAGGGGCAGGTTCTTATGAGCGATTACAGCTATGAAAAAGGGCTAGTTATAGCCAAAGAGATGATTGATATAATGTGCCTTGATATGGTCGACAAAGGCCTTGTAAGTAAGTCTTTTTCCCTTATGGTCGGATATGCAAAAGGCTCGCCCATCCCCTCTGCGAAGGGCACGTTTTCACTTGATACGGAGACCAACGCTTCAATGCTTCTGATTCCCGGAATTGCCGACCTCTACAAACAGATTGTCAATCCCACGTACCTCGTACGCAGGATGTACGTAGTTGCAAATAACGTCATCCCCGAAGAGTACACGCAGTACTCCTTCTTCGTATCTCCCGCCGACCTTGAACGCGACAGGCGGATGCAGAAAGCCGTCCTTGAGATAAAGAACAAATTCGGCAAAAATGCAATTTTAAAGGGCCTTAACTTCGAAGACGGCGCAACGACAAGAGGCCGCAACAATCAGATTGGTGGCCACAAGGCATGATATCTTAACTGAAATTACAGAAATCCGCACTAGCTGCGGATTTCGTGAGAAAGTGATTCAAGAGTCAACCAAGCCCCATCGACGAAGTCGATTTTAATTGGCTTGGTTGATGCATTCTTGAACTTCATGTTCAAGAATGTATATTTAATTCATTTTTCATCCGAGGACATACAAATGAGACAAAAAATGTCAATGGACAAAAGAGCCGCTCAGTTTCTACCTTTCCAGGCCGTTAAGGGACTTGACGAAGCTCTTTTGGCAAAAGAAAAAATAAAAGTACCAAAAATCGAGCTCTCCGACGAAATGGCCGAAGAACTCGATAAGAAAATGCACAATATCAAAAAAGGTTCTATTATAACCTGTATCTACTTTCACAAGGACGAATACTTAAAGGTAACAGGCATGGTTGCCCGCTTTGACGAAACATCCCGGATTCTTCAGATTGTAAATACCAAGATAAAATTCGAAGATATCCTTGATGTAAAATTTGAAGAAGGTTGATCATTCAACCAGAATATCCTTACTGTCTACCACAGACTTTCCGAGCCATTTCTCCTTATACCAATAGTACATGACGATCAATCCTCGGATACACTCGTCAGTAGCCGTCCCTATAAAGATTCCGGCAACTCCCAGCCCAAGCACTACTCCGACAGTATATCCCACCGTAAGGCCAAGGCCCCAGTTACACAGAACTCCTGCTATAAACGGGAATATATATGCCCCTGCCGCTTTAAGACTGCTTACAAAAGTCATATTAAGACACCGCCCCGCCTCAACAAATATATCTACGACCATTATCGCCCTTCCAAGCGCAATTATATTGAAGTTATCAGTAAATATCTGCAGAGTATATCCGCAAAGAAGCGCATTTATACAAGCCAGTGCTATCGTAATCGGCATAGAAGTCTTAAGTGTTTTAAATACTCTTTTATAAGCCTCTTCAGTCTTTCCCGCACCTACCAGATGCCCTGTGATTATCTGGGTGGACATAGCAGAGGCGTTTGAAAAGATCATCGCAAAAGAAATAAGTGTATTGCAGTACGCCCTTGCATTAACCGCATCATTTCCCATCGCATTAATAAAAGAAAGCAAAGTGGTCTGATAAAGATTATAGGTCAGATTCTCGCCCGCAGACGGAAGTCCTATCTTTATCATCTTAAAAAGCAATTTGCCCGGAAATGGTCTTAAATAGCGAATGGAAATCTTTCCCGTCTTTGTCATATAGAAAAAACTGATAAGCGCGATTACAGCAAGAAGCCTTGCAACAACTGTCGATATTGCCACACCGGCAACACCCATATTCATAAATTTAAGAGGACCGTATAAGAAGCAATAATTACCTATGATGTTGACAATATTTATACCAAACGTAACCCACATGCCTATCTTGGTATATCCGTTACAGCGCAGTATCTGGAGCATAACATTGGACACAGCCATCAGAAAACCTGCGCCTCCGACAATATAAATATATATCATGGAGAACGGGCGCATCTCAGGTGACACGTGAAGAAATTCCATTATAAACGGATTTGCCGCACAGAAAGCCGCACTCAGCACAATACCAAACACCAGGTTCACAACGATTGAAAGCGTATATATCATGTTCATCCGGTCATACATCTTTGCGCCAAGATACTGCGCCACAACTACGCTCGTAGCCGTAGCAATGATGTTGAAAAGAATGATCATCATAAACATGATGGTATTTGCGTTGCCAACCGCTCCGACAGCGTATTCATTGTAATGACTCAGCATGACAGTATCGACGTTGTGAAGCATTGTATTCAGCAAGAGCTCCAAGAACATGGGACCCGCCAATACCAGAAGCGGTGTTTTTTCATCTATAACTGTATTTCCGGTCTTTTTCATCAAGCATCCTCTTTCATAAGTATGACATCTTAAATGAAATTACAGAAATCCGCACTAGCTGCGGATTTCGTGAGAAAGTGATTCAAGAGTCAACCAAGCCTCATCGACAAAGTCGATTCAAATTGGCTTGGTTGATGCATTCTTGAACTTTATGTTCAAGAATGCATGTATTTTTTAGATAAAAAAATATTATGTTTCTGTGATCTTGGAAATAAGTCCGGTACAGCCGGCTACAACGTCGTTCCATGTAGCATCAAAGTTGCCTGTATACCAAGGATCTGCCACATCTGCACTTTTTCCCGCAAAATCAAGCATCTTGTACACCTTATTATCCGGATCTCCGCCGTATATCCTATGCATATTCCTGATATTGGCGCTATCCATACCTATTATATAATCAAACTTCTCATAATCACCACGCACAGTCTGCCTGGCTCTCTTCTCTCCCACGCCAAGTTCATTATCCGAAGTCCCTATACCATGTTCCATAAGCTTCGCCTTAGCCGAAGGATACACCGGATTCCCAACTCCGTGCCATATCTCCTCAGTACTTGTCGCAGCCGACTCAATATAGAACTCATCTTCAAGTCCACGCTTCTTTATCATATCTTTTAGAACAAACTCCGCCATGGGAGAACGGCATATGTTGCCGTGGCAGACGAATAAAATTCTTATCATTGAATTTGGCTCCTTATAATTCCCAGTTATTCCCTGTAATGCGCACCGTTGCGGGATAAAAATTGTGTTCATGTATCACGGTGCCAAACCTATAATATCACAGTTTGTGTAATAACTACGAATATCTAAGAAAATCATGGACATCAAAAGTAGTCAAAAAGTAGTCAGGCGAGGTTTGTGATTCGGAGATATTCGGAGTTGGGATTATGCCGTATTTTGGCAAAAAAGAGCAAAGAAAACGCAGCACAGGATTGCATTGTCCCATGCTGCAACTGAAGAGTTCTTACCATTTATACCAAGAATTTAACTCCACTTGGTTCAACCCAACTCTTAATTTCTTCCAACCTAATATTCCTGCACCAATCTCTGCAATAGTGCCAAATGTCAAAGCAGCGCCTATGCCAATCATCGATGCAGAACAATTCTGTATTACAAATACACCCTCTTTACTTGGACGCATTTGCACTTAGTCAACTACTCGATGCAAAACGTCAAAATTTGTAAAGCTATGATGGTATAAGTATAAGCACACTTCCCCCTTCCAAGTTGCCAGGTGAAAGCCATTATTTTCTGCTAAGGAAATGATTTCATCTAACATTTGCTGCTTTTGAGATTCTGTATAAATATCTGATGAATTCTCTTTGATTCGAATAGAATCTATATCCAATACTATCGCCCCGTCTCCATACTTAAAATCTGCTTCAACTACGTCGTTGTAACAAAAATAATACTGATCAAGAATCACCTTATTATTACTATCATCAGAAACATAAGTCCCCGACCACGGGCCATCAAAATAGCTAAAGGCAGGAACTGTGTCACGTACTCGATCTAAAATGGTAGAATCCAAATGTATACTGTCATGGTTAAACCACATTTCGGAATTCGAAGATCTCAGGCTAATGTCATTTTTTTCAGCCAAGAAAATAATTTCGTTTAACATATGCTGCTTTTGAGAATCTGAATAAATATCTGATGAATTCTCTTTTATTCGAATAGAATCTTTATCCAATACTATCAAACCGTCTCTAACCTTAAAATCAGCTTCAACTACGTCGTTGTAACAAAAATAATGCTGATCAAGAACCACCTTATCATTACTATATCTACCAACATAAGTTGCCGACCACGAACCATCAAAACAATGCCAATAGTTTTTTAGCAAAATTGGAATTGTAATGATCATAAAACAAGTCAGCAAGACCGCTACGACACTTTTGCAACGAATATCCAAGGAAACACTTAATTGTTTTCTTGTCATCCACCATCCGATCAGATAAAAAATCAATACAGATAAAACTGCATCCAGGAAAATAATTATCAAAACAAAACTTAAGAACATTACATCTGCGTCGCCTCCAAGAAATCTCATATCAAAAAATTTCAACAAGGCAAGCAATAATATTAGCCTAAATAAAGTGAAAGCCACTTTCTCTTTTGACGACGGAAACTGAATGATCATATAAAACAAAATACTGCACAAAAACGGAAGCAGGATAAGAAGTAGATAGAAAATAGGCCTCAATCCACACGTTAAAGCTGATAGAAGGAAAATATAATCTGTTATTATGGCTACCATGATTATTTCTATTGCTCTAATAAATTTATTCACTGTATTTCATACTCCTAATCATTAATTTGTAAATTGATCCTTATGCTCTTTTACCGCCTTTTTATAATATCTTCCGTCTTTATCTTTATAGGAATGTTCACTTCCACTTGACGATTGGTTGCCATCACCATCTGCATTAGCATTTTCTCCAGGCCAGCAATCAGATTGGATTGATTCCTTTGGTTGAAAATTAAAACTAAGGGCTTTGGCATGGGCATTGTTTTCAGCTATATAAGCATAAATATCAGGATCGTCAGTTGTCATCATCAAAAGAGCATTGTATTCATCCATTGATAGATTATCAGAATCTTGTATGGTCATCGTGATTGTTCCTGTTACTGGATCCTTTGTACAAATTTTTTTGTCTATCAAAGAATCGATAGTATTACGACTTTGTGAACAGTACTCATCATACTTGTAGGCAAATTCTACAACAACTGTTGTATCTGTTAACGAAGAAGATGATGAAAATCTCTTAAGGTTGTCCTGTACAACAAGATCTGCAACCAATATGCTCCCATCATTACCTGCATCACAAAAGTATTTCATCATTTTTTCATTTGGGTGCTTATAATACTGTTCTTCATCATCAGCAAGTAATATTGGTGCAATAGAAGTATATAAGCTATCCATGTCAAGCGATTCTCCCTTCTGATATGCCGTAATTGTTTCTTCCATCAAATCCATATTTATAGCTGTAAAAGGAATTATTGAGCCCTGATTTCCCTTTTGATTTATTATTGCTGCTCCATAGGTAACTTCTGGAGGTTTTTTTTCAGGATCGTATACTCCAATAAGATACCAACTCTCTACAGTTGTTTGCATTGCGTCTGTCAATCCAGCTTTTTCAAACAACTTATCCATCGGTAATGTACAAATAAAGAAACCATCATCTGTATATTTAAAATATTGACGAATCTCGCTATCACTCAAAATATCTTTTATCCAATTGGGGACGGTTAGAACCGTTTGACTTTGCCCCGATTGCTGTATAGGTATAAGCCCTGCACTGTACATCATCTTCGAAGCCATCTGAGCTATCGGAGTGACGGTAATCTTTTCAACATCAGGTTTATAAACCGTCATTCCGTCAAGAGCATTTATTGTAGCTTTGGTATCTTTTTCAAGATCATACATGTAACTGTCAATCCCGGAACTTTTCAGATGTGACGTTATACCTTCATCAAACTCTTCAAACTTCCGCAGACACTTATTCATGAAGCCACTATAGCCGCACATATCTTCAAATCCGTACCTTGCCCTGTCACAGCTTATACTTGTAATGTATCCAAACCGCTCAAACTTATCAGCCATTTCCCGCGTAATACGCTCAAGCTTATATGCTCTCTCTTCAAAGCTTTCTTTATGCCTCTCAAAATACCTCCTATCGTATTCGATGACATCTGTGTCTATCTTGGCATTTGGCGAAGAATCGACCATTGAGCTAAAAGAATTTTGCGTTTCATTAAACTTTCTGCTAAGTCTTGTCAGAACTCTGACCTGCTCTTTGGTAAGTCTCCCCTGTCCTTTATATACAAACTCTTTCGAAGCATCAGCCGCTTCACCCCTATAAGTGTTGTTGCTGTTATATATTTCATACTCATTTTCGAGCATTTCTGCGTGTGAAGCATACTTTTCGACCACATATCCTATTGTGTCGCATAGCTCGGTCATTTTCCTTGCGTCGTACTTTTTCCCCATATACTCTCTCTATCTTTTATCCGTAATACTCATCCTGCACCGATTCTAGACTTTCTATCTCACTTTCAAAATCTGAAATCCTGTCTCTAAGCGTTTCAATAATTCTTTGTGCATCCGATATAAAATCTGAAGCTTGTTCTAAGCTTAATTCAATGCTATAAACAATCTCATTTCTTTGATCCTCAGCCTCATCTTCAAGCACGCCTTCCCATGCTCCGGCTGATGAAATGTCAAATTGCTTCAAAGGTTCTTCATTCTCATTTCGTATCTCCACCCTTGTTCTGTCAACAACGGCGCATGCTTCCTCAAGTTCAGCTATATATCCTTCATACTCTCTGATCTTATGTCTAAGATGTGATATTCTCTCGTGATCCATACTTATCTTTTGCTCCCTCCGGGCGATTCTACTACAAGACTCTTGCTAAGAACATCATCTACAGTGACCATACTGTCACGAAGTTTTAGAAGTGCCCTTGGTAAAGATTCTGATGTTTCCTTTCGATGAAGCTCGGTCATCTTATATGCTTCCTTTAAAAGAAAATGAAGTTCTTTTCCGACATCAGAATCATCCAAGAAATCGGCTTTTGAAAGCGGTTCATTCGAAAGAACGCAGGCAGATGCAGCGCCGCCTATATCTTTAACAATGTCTGTAAACACTCGCGTGTCCATGAAAACTTCTTTATTGGTCCCCAAATTACTTCTTCTCCTATCTATTTTCCGTAAATCGTTTTTCAATTATAAATATGCTTTTAACATATTATCACGAAAAATTATCTTTCTTCAAGAGCCTGTATCCCCTGGGGATGCAAATATAAAAATGGTAATCCTCCCAAAAATACACAATAAAAACAGCCTTACGGAATGAGCATAATTTGACTATCCGATGCTGTTTTTTTATCTGCTAACTTGGGTCTCAATATAGCTTGTTACAAAATGAAATAATGTTGATATTTTTTCTTGGTCTCCCGAATATCGAGTACCATACCGAGTACCACTGGAGTACCATTTTTCTATAAATTATAATAATTTATAACAAGTTACATGTGAGAACAAATTACCACGAGCCCAGTAAATATGCAGTTTCATAGAGTTTTATGGCTCTTTATGGAGATATATGAAATAGGACTTCAAATAACGATTCCCAACTTCATGGTATTTATCTCCTTTAAACACTAATATTATCTACAATAAAAAAGCCCTAATAAGGCAAGATATGTCTTACCATGTTAGGGCTGATTTGAAAAAAATATTATTTGTCTTTCTTGGCATAAATCTTGAATGTAAAAGAGGTCTCAAAATTATCATGATCATTTTTGATCACAAAATTATCAAAATAAGTATAGTCAAGGCTTTCATACGATAAAGTCTCATATTTTCCGGCGTAGACCACAATTTTCTCATTATTCTTCACCATATCATGAGGAATGTAGACATATACTTCTTCAGCATTTGACTGTATTTTATAAGACGACACATATCTTAAACCAATTCTCTTTACGAAATCAGCTGCAGTCATTTTTTCTTCACTGACAATAACATTTTCGTCTTCAAGCGTACAAACAACAAAATCCTTATCATATTTGGTGTAAACGTTTTTTGCATAAGGCTCCTCAGTATTAAATCTGTCATAATACAGATATTGATCGATATAAGGTAAGATTGTATCCATATCAGGTCCTTTCGATAAAGTACATATACCGGAATTAAACATAAGCGGCATTTTCTCTTTATCCTTATAATCTATGATATTTACCGATTCACACTGTACATCAGACACAAAGGCATTAAGTGGAAAATCTGTAACCTGCTTATTACATATTTTTAAAACAACATACGAATCTTTTACATAATCATAAAAATTATCACCGGTGAAAAGTGGAGAAAAGAAGTGGTCGTCTTTTTCAAAATAATAGAACACCGCCTCTTCAACCATTGGATAGTCTTCTTTAATATGAGCATTAAGATAAATGAGAATTTCTTCTTTTTGATAATCATCCGCACCATCAAGTGATTCCTGTTCTCCGGTAATCTCTACTTTAAACTCTTTACCGTTATAATTCATAGTGACCAATACCGAACCATTTGGCATGGGTGTAAAATCTGGGATTGGGCCGCCCTCACCATATTGGTTTTCCACCTCTGTAACAGTTGGAGTAAAGCCATATTTTTGCTGTATATAATTAATTGCATTTCTTTCCCCTTGAGTCTTATACGAATTGATTGTTGCAATCTCCTCAGGAGTATAACCGCATCCGATAAGGCCAAAGGTACAACAAAGCAGCAAAAACAATAATATGATTTTTCCCAATAAATTCAGATTCTCACTTACCTTCACTTAATTCTCACCCTTCCCATTTCTTTATAAACTTTTCCCATCCTGGTGTTTTTTCTTATGAACTCCGTATCCTCGATACCTCAGTTTTGAGATAACTGTTCTATGTAATCGGGACTATTTTAATTGATTAATCTACGTCTTTCTTCTCGAAATCCTCAATATTCAATTCACGTTTAAGTTCATCTTTTGTTGGCATGTACGGCAAATACTTTGCAGCAAAAATCTGCTTATTGTCTTCCGGCAAAGTATATTCTACAAGTGTGTCGCTCTTATCTGCACATAATACAATTCCAATTGGAGGATTATCCCCTTCATTCATCATATTACGAGTGTAATAATTTACATACATCTGCATTTGCCCTAAATCTTGATGAGTCAAGTCCCCAATTTTTAAATCTATGAGCACAAAGCACTTTAGAATATAATTGTAGAAAACCAAATCAATATAAAAATGACGTCCTTCAACATAAAAATGTTCATTTGCCGGTAAATCTAAAAATTCTAGAACGTATGGATCTTTTATGATTTTTTCATATTCTGGTTTTGGCTCTAATTCATTAATCTCTTCTGAAACGCTCTTCTTATCTTTACTTGCCAAAATTCTTTGATAATAAAAAGAATTAATCTGTCTATCTAACTGTCTGGAACTCCAACCACACTTTACAGCCTCATCAAAGTAAAATGCACGCGCTTCTTCATCTTCTACACGCATAAGGCTTCGATAACGAGTCCAACTCAATTCAGGACGCAATGCGTCACGAATTGGAAATATATTATAAAAACGACGCATATTACGTAAATTACTTTCATCAAATCCCTTGCCGAATTCCCGCGTCAACTTATCCGACAAGTATTTGAGAAGCTGTTTTCCATACTCAGCACGTTCGTTTTCGCCACAAGCCTCATAAATTTGCTTACCAAATATTCCAATATGCAATAACCATCGCAGAGTTTACAGCTACAGTAACCTGTTTCTGTGCATCAACAACATATCCGCGAACTGCTTTATATGTATCCTCGCTAGCTATATCTCTATTTGTGTTCAAAATTATATCGTTCTTTTCCATAAGTATTAGCACCCTCTTTTTTCACTACTATCTAATAACAGATTTTATCATATCCTTTAAGGTCATAGAATAAAAGAACAGCTACCTTTTTCGAAATAGCTGTTCTATGTAAGCTCACTTTTCATAGCGTCACATCTTCTCATAACATATGCCGTTTTAAAAAAATGAACAGCTATCCATTCGAATAACTGCTCTATGTAGCGCAAAAATCATGTGTTTCTTCGTTTTTTCTTAATTATAAAATGAGATTATTTACCCTAAAAAACAGGGGTTAAACGGGGGTTAAAGCTATATCACGCAAAAGTCGAAACTCAGTATTCATGCAGGTTTCAAGAGTTTTTAGAGGGGTATGCCGTGGCAGACGAATAGTATCTTAATCATATATTCCTACTCCTTGATATTCCGAGTTATTCGCTGAAATGCGCACCACCGGTGGATTACAAAAGTGTTTACTCTATCACGCGACATTAAAATAATAACACAATCGTGTAATATTACGGAATATTTCGGAATATCATGGACATGAAAGGTAGTCATAAAGTAGTCACCCTGGGTTCGCCATTCGGAGATATTCGGAGTTGGGATTGTGCCGTATTTTGGCAAAAAAGCAAATAAAAAGCAGCACAGGATTGCATTGTCCCATGCTGCATGATTATGTACAGGCATAAATAAACTTATCAAGAAGTTTTTTTTACTAAAATCCACATTGCATTTAAAACTTTTTCGTCATACACAATCCAAAAGCATTATAATAAAAATGCAACTTCATCCAAAAAACTACTTAGATGTGTTCTTTACTATTCACTACATCTCGATACAGTAATATAGAAGGGAGACAGCTAATATGAGTTTAATCAGATGCCCCGATTGTGGAAAAAAAATTTCGATTAGAGCCGACTATTGTCCAAACTGTGGTTGTTCTTCAAAATATTTTTCCACCAACGAAAAAATCAACTCTCCAACCACTACCGTCCCCCCAGCCACAGACTTTCCCACTGAAGGAGCCGATAATAACAAAGCTGCTTCAATTAGTTCTATTACAAATGAATCAGTCTCTTATAAAACTGAAGAGCGTAATAAGCTTTCTTCAACTCCAACATATCAATGTGATAATCCTTACTCAAAAAAAATGGGCTGGTTCATATTTTTAATCTATTTTTTTCTTCCAGCAAGTATTTTAGTAAGCCTTCCACAATTATTTGATTTATTATCATACTTTGGAGCGCCTGATACTCCGTTAGCATATTACTTTAATGCTCTAATGACACTATTTTTGATAGCCCTCATTGGTTGTATTCATTATGGCTTAAGAAAATATATCCAATCCTCCCCTTTATATTTAATTTTCTTTTTTGCTATAACTGTAGTTGTCGCATTGAATGAACTTTTATTTTTCTATGCCGACTATAGTGTCCAATCAAATGCTGTAACAAAAATTTTAGCAGGCACAATACATATCATAATAAATTCCATCTATTTTAGACATCGAAAGCAACTGTTCAATACTCCTAATAAAAAATACAGCTATGTTACCATAAGCATATTGGTTGCTTCAATCATAAGTTCTTTTGCTTACTGTATTTTAATTCCAACAAGCAAATCATATATTGTAACTGAAACCAGCTCCATTATTTCAGATAATACGCCAACCGGCACAAGTGAATCTACAACTGAAATAAACAACTCCGCAAAAGACAGTTCTCCTTCTAACTTTAATTATATACAACCAGAATATAACGACCAATCCTTCATAAGTCACTCATTAAATATAAAATTAAAATTACCAAATAACCTAAAATACAATACTAAAGATGAGATGATAGAATTTGATGGAGTTTCTTCTTCAGACTTCTACTCCGATTTATGCAGAGATATCCAAAATGGTATTGCTCGATCAGAAATGTTAGCAAAATCAGAAGACGGATTAACTACAATCTCTGTCAGAATCCTATATACCGGAAAACTCACCGAAGATATCTTTAATGAATTCAACATACTGGATTATGTTAGCGCTGAAGAAACAAAGAAAGAACTTGATGCAACAGAAGTGAACGTATCCGACATCTCTGGCATTTTTTGTCAGAAACAATACAAAGGTGTCATTGTAACCATCAATTTTGATACTCATCTCACATTATATGAATATGAATATATAATTTTTAATGATAATTACATTGGATACATTATGGTTACAGGATCTTCTCCTCAAGAATGTGAAAAGTATATGCAACACTTTGAACCATATAAATAACTCTTAAAAAGCAGCCTTCCAGAATGAGCTTAATTCCCTGCCCAGTTCAGAAGGCTGCCTATTTGGTGCATTATTATTGCGTATGTCTTAATATTGTTGTTCAAAGCGAAAATATATCTTTACCTCATTACCAAGTTTTCTTTTGAAATAATCTACAATAGTTTGACGAGAAAAATCATTTTCAATATATTTTTTATAACATCCTTGATTATTGAATATTATTATATATTCATCATCTGATTCTTTCATAATATTTGAATGAGTAAGGTATGATCTGTCCGGCTGTTGCAAATCTGTAAGTAGTATTGATTTTTCATCATTAGTTAGAAACTTTTTCTGTCGTTCTGCTCGCTTCATTTGTTCAGCAATTCTCATTTTTTCGATTTCTTTTCGCTGCTTCTTGTTGGCAATAGTTGATGCTAAAAATTTTAGACCTACTCCAAGAAATAACATAGTTATAAAAATCAGAACATCAATAGGTATCGAAAAAAAATAGTAGGATCCCCATTTAAATAGCATCCTTAATAATGAGAGTAAACCTATGCCTGCAGAAAAAGAGCCGATGACGTCAATTGTGGTGGCAAGTGAACTGTTTCTATAAACTGTATAGTGGATTCTTGGCATAAATAAATCTCCCTTTATTATTACTGTATTATTTGATTTCTATATATTCCGCCTCGACTTTTGGAATAGTTATAGATGCCTGTAACACAGAAGTATATGTTTCTGTCCCATAAAGTTCCCCATATATTACAACGTTGTCATCTTCTAAAATGTTGTCCTCGTCATCGGACTTTTTTTCATACTCGACATATATAACATTATTATAGTTATTCTTAAGTGCTACTCTTAATGTAAATTTCTTTCCATTTTGCATTACTTGAACAACTCGTCCTGATAACTTAGCTTTTTCTCCTAACACTTTATCTGGATTTCTCGCAATTTGTTCATACGTATATGATGAGCAATTGTTTTTATAAACCTGCTCCAGATCTTCATTTTTGTAGTCAAGCTCTATATCTTGAAATGCATAGACATGTAACTCTTTTTCTTCATCAACATAACCTTTTATCTCATATGAAGCTCCTTTTTTTATCCTTGATATACCTATTTCATTTCCCTCAACAAAAACTGTGGATTCATATAATTCTCCACTATTATCAACTTCACAAAATTTAAAACTCGATACTTTATCTCCTATTATGGAAATATCTTTTACTATGCCTGACGCAGAGAAGAAGAAATCATTACTGTCTGCTTCCTCATATTTGCACTTATAAAAGATCACCGGGGTAGCATCATCAAGCACAGTAATATGAGACTTAACATATTCCAACGAGTTTTTGATCGTTATCCATGAAACGAATTTATCTGAAAACTTATCCATATTTTTAGATAAAGTATTTAATTCGCCAAAGGAAAACATTGAAAAACTCTTTCCACTTTTTAACATATAACATTTGACAATATAGGGATTATCATTTATTTGAGTTTTGTATTTTACATAAAATCCCTTTTGACCAGAAATTGTAGTAAATTCGCTCTCAATCCTATCCTCATCTTTTTTTACTAACCCAGTCAGTACAGAGTCATATTTTAAATCTTCAGAATCGTCACCTATTTGGACCATTACTAAACCAACTGCATTATCGCCATATGGATAATAATATATTCTCTCCGCCCCTTCATCTGAAGTGCTTGATTCAGTTTTCCAATTAGATGGTTCTTTAAATATTATGTCTCCTACTATTTTTTCTTTATCCATTTGTGGAGAAGTCCAGTTCTCTTTAATTCCACTTTCAGCATAATCAATTGCCGTTATCTTTTCATCATTCCCATCTAAACTTACAACCATGGCGTTTTGATTTGCTAGCGTAATTCCCGGTATTTTCATTTGAAGCTGCAATCCCAAATAGTCTCCCAACACTCTAACATTATGATTTGCAAATGAATCCAACTTAGTACGGAAGGTATCCCCAGCACCAGGAAAAGCTACTATCCAATCACCATCGCTAGTATTAACAATAAAAAATTCATTTTCAGAGTTAATTTCTGTGATTTTACCTTCGATGTATATGTGCGCGCCTGCTAATCCGTTTTCACTAGCTAAAGAATTATATTTGCTATACTCAGCCTTTTCAAATCCATCTGTAATTTGTGATTCATTCCCATTTACAGCTTGTGTTTTTACAGTATTTTGGCTGCATCCAGAAACTACAGGTATTGTGATAATAAGTAAGGTTATTAAAAGCTTTCTTATCATAGCCGCACTATTGCCCCTTTTCAAAATCTTAATCACAATGTAAGCACATCATATAGTAAAAAGCGATACAATGTTACTCTTTTAACGTATTCAACAGCATGTAATTTTATTTAATACAAACAATTACTTACCTTATTCTACCAGTCAATTATTAAGCCCCAATTAAAGCGAAATAATCATTTTCTTATAATTGCAAATCGCAATAAAAAACAGCCTCTGGAATGAGCTTAATTCCCTGCCCACGCCAAAAGGCTGCCTATTTGATACATTGCTTGGCTATCCGCTTTGCCTCCCTATCCTTTTTTCTTTACCCACCTATCTTCTTTCCCCTTTTTTCCTTATCTTTTCCTTCTTCCCCACTCACACAACTCTAAACGCTTTCTGGGAAAGTGGTTGTATCTTTGATTCTTTTCTTAGCTCTCCCCTTGCCATGTTAAACTCCTGCATCCTGATCATCTCTTCTTTTGCATCATTAAGCCCAAGATGGGTGTATACGTTCATCGTGATGCTTATGTCCGAATGCCCCATCAGATATTGTAGCGTCTTAGGATTCATTCCTGCTCTGGCCATATTGGTACAATATGTATGCATGCATATATGAGTTGTGTTCTATAATCCTTAATTACAGTTAGTCGCGTTTTGAACGAGATTCTCAGATAAATATATTGCTCAAAAAACGGGGCCTGCATCGCATAATATATTTATATTGTCTTTGTACCACATTTATGATACGCTATATATATGAATAAAGATAATTGCTTAATTTACTAAGGTGAATCCCACACCATTGAATGGTATTATGACAAAAAAGGTTATAGTCAAGCATATGAATATTTCCTCGAATCATCAGATTCTCAAAAACGAAAATTTCTTATGCTCGTGAAAAAAATGGGAGATTTTGGAGTAATTTTCGATAAGACTAAATTCAGAAATGAAGGCGACGGTATTTACGCTTTCAAACCTCAACCTGACAGATATTTATGTTTTTTCTTTGTTGGAAAGAAAATAATAGTTACCAATGCATTTCAAAAAAAATCCGACAAGCTTCCAAAAAGTAAAAAAGATACTGCATTAAAAAACATGGCCAATTACAACTCATCTCAAGATAATGTGTAATGAAAGGAGCACCCCTAAATATGAAATCTACATTTGATCAATTTATAACTGATAACCCTGAACAAAAGAAACTTTTTGATAAGGAATATGAAGAATTCCTCCTTTCAGAGTTCATAATACAAAAAATGGAGGAAGAAAACGTCTCTGTAAGATCACTTGCACAGAAAGCTGATGTATCCCCTACCGTTATACAGAAACTTAGAAATACTGAAACTGCAGAAAAAATCAATTACAAAACTTTTATAGCAGTAATTAATTCTTTAGGATATAAAGTCAAACTCGAAAAGATTTAATTTATGGTCTCCGCATTTTACGGAGACCTTTTCTATTTCACTAAATATCCTACACATACCTCATCTGCATTACAATGATATAGATATCATTTCTTTTGATAAAATCAACGTCGGATCCTTTTCTGAAAGCGCCTTCATTATTTACTCTTTAATAAAAACAATGCTTCTTCATATTTACGAGTTGCAGTATCCACGATATAAAGCTTTTGGTTTCCATGTGCCTCTCCATTTGAATATGTGGAAAAAAGATCCAACGTCAGCACACCTCCTACATCAAGAGGTTCCTCTACAGGAGTATGTCCTACTACCTGATAAAAGATATCGTCTCTGAACATCCTGTAGAAATCAGCCTGAGGTCTCGCCCAAATCGGTGAGCTGTCCCTCCATAATTCTCTTTGTCCCATACGATTTATTTTCGCAAGAATATCATCAATCTCCTTCACATGATACCCACATGAGTAAAACACAAAATTCTCAGTAAGGCCGGCATGGCTAAAAAGCACATCATCTATCCTATGCACAAATCTGTATCTTTCTCCTATGACATTCTCCAGCATTGTAATACCTTCAATAGCTGTTATTCTTGCCTGAACCGAGTATCCTGATTCCATCGCATCCCAAAGATAGGATACATCATGATTGCCATAACACCACAAAGACCTATCATGCTTTTTTCCAAATTCTGCAGCCCTGTCCAAGGTCTGTCTATATGCGTCCAGATCATTTCCTTTTCCCCAATCATCTACCAAGTCTCCAAGAATGACGATATCATCATAACTGCTCTCATCTATTCTGTCTGCCATGTCAAAAATCCATGGCTTTAAATGTACGTCCGGAATTACAAGCACTCTACTCACTTCAAAATCTCCAATTATTAAACTCTATCTACACTAATAATATTTCACCTGCAATGATTTTCCGAATAAACACATCAAATGTATCTGCAACTTCAACTACCTCTTCAAATTCAGGTTCATATGCTACAACAATCTTTCCTGTTTCAATATCTATACCATAATAGTAATAATCACCGCCAACACTCATGACAATGGGAATTGTTTTATCCCAAAAATTCGTAATTCTTTTTTCCATTCATCATCATCAGATGCAGCCTCAAGGCTCATATCCTCAAAATCATTACAAAAATCCGTAAAATCAAAGCAGGTAAGGAACCATATATTTCCCTCAGAATTTGAAATATAGTTAAACTTTGATGCAAAGTTTAACCATTGTTCAGGTATCTTCCCATACCTCGCTCTTTCTTCTTCAGGAAAATCATTTTCTTTTTCGGATAATTCAATATCCCATCCATTATTTTGTGTCCATTCAATAAATTCTTCTATCATCTCAAATCTCCATTAATACCCTTATGATACTCCAAAAAGCTTCGGGCCTCTGCACTGACAGCCGCATCAATACCAGCACCTGAAGCTATATCGTTTAGAAGCGTAAGATATTTATCTTTATCATCCAATTGCGGCGAATTAAGAATTCTATTTAGCATCCATAATGTATGTTGTGTAGGCTTTCGCTTAAGCGATTCATATAACAATTTCTCATAGCCATTCAAATAGAACCGTTCAGCATAATGAACTGCCGGCCCCGGCATGCCATAATAAACGTTTAGATTCTTTTCCATATGATTTAGAATCACTTTGACATACTCGATAGAATCATCTTCTTCGATAATATTTTCCAGCACTTGTTCTGTTAACCCAAAGTCCTCGGAAGAAATAGCATCTATAAGCTCTTTTTCGTATCGCATTAACTTGTCCTCACAAAAACTTCATTCTTTAAATAATCTTCTGCTCTTACTCAGCAAATGGTCCTCTCATCCTATAAAAATAGCAATCTTCCAAGAATAGGCAGTAACTGCCAAAACAGAAAAGGGCTGTCGCACTAATTATTTATTAGTGCGCAGCTCCATCCTCACATGCGGAATCCCATCTTCCATGAACTCATCGGATACCACCTTGAAACCTTCTTTTGCATAATATCCGATAGCGTAGACCTGAGCTTCGAGGTATATCTTTTTTGCACAAAAGACATCTTTCGCTACCTCTACGCCCTTTTTAAGCATCGCTCCTCCGACGCCTTTACCGTGTTCAAGAGTGACCACCCTTCCGATCTGAGCCACTCCGTTTTTTTCATCTCTCCAAAAGACGCGAAGACACCCTGCAACTCTTCCCGACTCGTTCAGGCAAAAGACATGCAGCGCATCCTTATCTTTATCATCAAGATCCTGATATATGCATTCCTGCTCTGTTACAAAGATCTCGAATCTCGTCTTCAATATTTCATAGAGCTCCTCAACGCTGAGCTCACTAAAATGCTTTACAATAAAATCCATCGATAAAACTCCCGGCAATTAATTGAGTTCCAAACTCTTAAGCTCATCTTCCGTGTACTCACCAAGCTTCAGGCAATCCGTATCTATGAAACAGATATCAAAGTACGCCCGAAGATCCTCATATTTTTCAACAGAGTTCTCTGCAAAACTCTCAAGCTCCTCGCCTTCGTGCCCGCCCTTATGTAACTCCAAAACAGCATTCTTTACAATGATTCGGTCCGCCTCGGGAAGTCTCTCTATCGTTGTGATCTCTTCGACATCATCTTCATCAATAAGATTATCCTCGATATCATCGTCAAAGTCCTCAAAGCCATCAAACTCCACATCGATACCATCAAACATCCCGCTAAGCATATCGGAATTTATCAGATCAACTTCGCCAACCTCTTTATTAATGATGCAAAAAAGAACAAATTCCATTAGCTTGTTCGGAACATACTCCTCCTCTGACTTCAACAACTTATAAACACCCAAAAACGCCTCATTTGCCTGCTCTATCGGGTAGTTTTCCGGCAAATAATCCGTAGAAACCATCTCCGCAAAGTCCATATTCGGAATAAGCTTCGATATATCAACAAGCTCATCAAAACTCTTTGACGCCGCCTCAGGATCAAGCTCTCCACGCTCCGCCATCTTCCAGACAACCTCATCGAGGATTATGTCTTCCATTATTCTTATAAGTCTATCGTTGATGAATCTCGACACAATTGCATCTGCCTTCTCATCCCCAATAAGATTCGGTATTTTAATCATTTCTCATTCTCCTTTTCCATCATAAAAGGCCTCCTTATGACACTTTATTTTATCATAGAAGGCCTATATTTTTACCGGATCATTTATTCAACTTTCCATACGCAAACTCTTTAACTCCGTCTTCAGAATCATATTTTATGACTTTCCTGTCTCTGTCTACTTCCAATATCTTCCAGCCTTTGCGAAGCTGCGCGAATCTGTCGTCATTTGCAGAAAAATCTATGCCTGCTTTTTTAAGCGGCACATCATCTAAATAATACATTGGCTCAAGTGCACCTGTGATATTACCTTCTTCCAATCTCTTTTTGCGAACGCTGCTCGGAGTCATGAAGTTTTCCAGTGAAAAGCCCCATGTGGGATCCACGTGATATCCAACACCATCTGCTACAACATAAGACCACGCATGTACCCTTCCTGCATCATTGAACTCATACGCGTCCACTCCGCACTGAAGAAGCAGATAATTATACAATCCGCTAAGATTACCACAGATACCCTTACCTGTCATGAATGTTCTATATATGCCATACTCCCAGTTATTTACCGTGCCGGCTGTCATGCCATCAAAATAATCATGATCATATGCATAATTGTCCACTATATATTTATAGAGAGCAGCGCATTTCTCAAAATCCGTGTCGCTCTTTTTGACATTTGCATTTAATACGTCTTCAATCTTCTTCTCAAATTCACGTTCTCTTTTTACAAACTCTTCCTTGGGAATGGAGTAAGAAATCTTTCCAACGCCATTGGAATATCCGTCATAGAGGCCGAGATACTCAGTACAATTTCTTTCGGCAGGGAAAAGATTCGGTAACGCTCCTCCCACCATGCACCACACATACGCATCTCCGCTCGCGCATTTGAACGTATCTTTTCCCTCTCTGAGAGCATCGCACAGATTAAAGAACGATGTCCAATACTCCTCACCGTACGCCTTGTAAAAGCCTTCCGGGCATACATGCGGGTTAAAAGAGAATTTGCTATCAGTAGTTTTAGTAGTTTCTGTTACTTCTTTAGCCTGTACTGTCTGAACGTTCACGCCCAAGCAGCCTGAAATGCTAAGTGTCAGCGGCAAAAGAATGCTTATAATTTTGTTTCTGAGTTTCATCATTGTTTTTCCTTTCTGCCTGTAATATTTATGTCGATTTACAATGCTTTTATAATTTTACTCAATTAAGCTTCTGATTTCCATACAAATTAACAGTTTCGGAACAAATAAAAACAACCTCCTATGTACCGGAAAAGGCTGTCCACCATCATTATATTCTTTATCATTTAAATCTCTTAAGATTTCCAAGAAGCTTATCTGCAGTTTCCTTATCAGCAGAAAAAGCCGAAACTGTCATAAGACGTCCGTCCTTAATCAGATATGCCTCTGTCATGTAGGCATTACGGCCATTCTCTGTAATCGTGACACAAACAACACGGTGTTTAACTCCCATAATTTCCGCATCTTCTGTATGTACCTCTACCTCGCTGTATTCTTTCTCAAATTCAATCTTACGGCGCACAGATACCATTTCTACAAAAGCAGCTTCAGAATATTTCATCTTTTCAGACAAGTCTGCTACAAACGCATCTATAATTTTATGGCTACTGGCAGATTCTGCCTGTGCCACATAAACGCTGTTATAATAGCTAAAAGACTCAAGCATTACATTATCACTGTTTGCACCCAATGAATCTCCGCCTTCGCCAAGTTCATCTTCGGGTTCAAATTTCATATCATCATCGATAACGATAGCAACACCAAATTCATCATTCTTATAAACTTTGCTCTGGTCAATATCATCAATGTTCTCTATAATGCCTATTTCCCCGGAGACTTCCTCAGACTCTTCCTCAACGGCCTCATCCTCGCCAGATGCCTCAACGCTTGCTTCCACAGACGCCTCTTCCGCAGCCACATTGATTGCCAAATCTGCATCTATGCTTACTTCCACAACTGCCTCTTCCTCTACAGTCTCGCCTGTATCCTTTGCGCATGCTGTTGAACTAAATACAAATGCAACTACCATCAGCATAGTTACCATTCTTTTTTTCATAATAATACTCCTCGAAATACATTAATATATCGAGAATATGTTATCAAAAAGTTAATAGCTTTGCAAGATATAAGTAACAAATGCTGTCATATTACGTAAAGAGCCCTATCTGCCCTCCATCATTTTCTTACGATAATCCGACTCTATGGTGGCATCAAATCCATCAAGCAGATACTCCTTAGGAATGTACTTATTATACTTAAGATCCATAAAATAATTGCAGAATATCTGCTCACCATAAATAATTCTGCCATTTCCATCAGTAAGGGCATATACGAATCCATGATATGAATCCGCGTTTACTGCAAGAAGTTCATAAGTTTTTTCCTCTTCAACGCAGTAATATCCTACATATTCCGTAGACTCATACTCTTTTAACCGCTTCATCTCTTCCGCATAGTCATCCGCAGAATAATCCACCACCAAATACCCCAGATACTGCGCATCCCACGGATTATAGTAAACCATTTTATAATCCGCGACATTCATATCGTCCGTGATCTTATCCGGCCATATATGTTCGTCCATTTCCTTATCCCATTTATTTTCTTCATCTTTGAACGGAGCTTCGTTATGGGAAAAAGACATATATTCATTGTAATGTGTCACGTCATCATATACTTCGATCGGCGATAAAAAGACTTCCACAATCAACACCACCAAAACCCCAAACAGTGCAATCACCCGCCAAAACGCAACGATCATTCCGACTACTGTCGATATCTTCATAAAAAGAACCAGCCTTTTATGCTTAACTATCTTTTCAAGTAATCCTGTGACATATAAAGTAATGACGCCCATAATGATCAATGCGACTGATGTTGTAAACAAAACGCCATAATTGACCTCGTTTTTATCGGCATTGCCTGCTGTCTGTATCACAATAGACAAGAGTAAAACCAACACCCCGACAAAGCTTATTATCTGTATACTTCTTAAAAGCTTCCCCTTTTCTTCATTGGCATAATCTGCCATCTTGGTTGCCACTTCTCTTACTTCATTATCCATCATCTCGCTTTTTCTCTCTCCTTCAATTATTTCTCTGACATCCACATCATAGAAATCCGCAATCTCAACCAGCAACGAAATATCAGGAAGATTGGTTCCGTTCTCCCATCTAGAAACCGACCTTGAGCTCACATTAAAAACCTGTGCAAGCTGTTCCTGTGTCATTTGCTTTTCATGTCTTAACTCTTTTAATAATCTGCCTGCCTTTTGCTGATCCAATTATTTGCTCTCCTCCTCTCCTTGGATAATTGAAGTATAAAAAAAATGTCCTCAGGCCACCACGACACAAAGCGAGAAATGCCGTGTTTTCGGCACCGGACAAGGTGTGTCCGGTAAGTCCTATTGCCCTAAGGACGGGGGTTGCGAACAATTAGGCCATTATCAACCTCCAACAGTTCTTTTATTGAATTATGATACTACTTCTCTACAAAATTAAAAAGTCTCCAAGAATCGCTTCCACTTCATGTCTCTTCTCATACAAAACGCATCCGCCGTCATGATCGTCAATAAGCACGCCTTCTTTCTGCAACGCCTTGAACAAACTTGAGTTCATGGCTTCCCTCAGAGACGTGTCTTTTACGTTTATGTCAGAATACGGTGAAAAAGGGCACGGCTCAGCCCCACCATGAGAATTTATATGAAAAAAGCCTCTTCCGGCCGCAATACATCCGCCTGAGCTTTTCTCATCTCCGGGAAAAGATACAAATACCATCTCCGGATGTTCCTGCCTAAGTCGCATGATCTCTTTTTTCAGATATTCTCTCTCCTCATCTCCCGGCGCCAGATGTGCCGAATCATCCGTCACCGGAACAAACTCAACAAAGATCACTGCTTTGCACCCCTTATCAGACAGTTTGCCAATGAAGCTCTCCGAAGAGACATCCCTAAGATTATCTGTCGTCACAGTCACTGAAGCACCGTAAATAAGCCCGCGCTTGTTCAGCTCATCCATATTGGAAACGAGCTTGTCATAGACTCCCTCGCCACGTCTTTTGTCCGTAGCTTCCTTTTCGCCCTCAATGCTCATTATCGGGATAAGATTCCTGTTTTTATCAAACATGTCAAAAAACTTATCTGCCATGTATGTTCCGTTCGTAAAAATCGGGAACAGTATATTCTGCTTCTTACCTGCAGCCTCTATCACTCCTTTGCGAAGAAGCGGCTCTCCGCCTGCAAGAAGAATAAAACTGACTCCAAGATCGTCGGCTTCGTCAAATACCTTAAGCCACTCATCGTCTGTAAGCTGCTGAACAGGCTCAGTATCTTCCGTAGCATTGTTGCATCTGGAATAGCAGCCCGCACAATGAAGGTTACAACTGCTTGTTATACTTGCAATGAGAAACGGCGGAATATGCTCACCCTCTGTTTCCAGCCTTGCTCTTTTCTTTGACGCAGCTCTTGATGCCATGGCAAATTTCGCCATGTAGGCACTTTCTTTTGGATTCTTAAGCGTAGCTTTTATCGCATCCGAAACCACCCTTTCGACTCCGCGTGTCATATATTCCTGAATATCAAATTCCTTCATAAATACTACCTCTTGCTACTATTTCCAACTACAATTGTTCACAGATACATCGATTTTATACAATTACATTTTGCAAAATCTTTTTTTATTATCATATCACAATTTTTATTTTCTTCAATGATTATTTTTGTTATCAAAGTGAAAAAAGATCCGACATAATGTCAGACCTTTCTATCACTCCAAAACCAGCTCTTCCCCGGGCTTAAGTATTATCTTCCCAGGCGCATCAAAGCTCTCAGCCACGCTCATATCAAAGCCGCTTTTATCCTTCGCAGGTTCCATATGGTAAGGAATCGTGTGCTTGGCACCAATAATCTTTGCACACTCAGACGCCTCCGCGGCATCCATGTTGTAGACTCCGTCGCAGCACAAAAAAGCATAATCAAGCTTCTTTTCCACAAATCCGGACATCGAAGGCGTCGTTGACGTATCTCCGGAGAAATATGCCTTTACGCCGTCAGAAAATGTCAGTATGAACCCGACACACTCCGAAACGTCATGATTACTGTTGTAGCCGGCTTCCACAGTTTCAACGGATACAAACCCAAGATCATAATTCTGACACTCCCCATCTTTGAGAGCATCCGACCATTTTATAACAGTACATCCCTCATTCTTCGAAGTAATCAGATTTTCCTGCGTATGATCATAATGCCCATGTGTCATGAGGACAAGATCCGCCGGAAGATTGTAGCCATCGCCCATAAACGGATCGATATAGATTGCTTTCCCTTCGCCTGTGACGATCCTTACACTGCCGTGTCCCTGATAAAGAAGCGTTGCAGCCATATCTTTATCCTCTGTTTGATCTTCTACCTCTGCGTATTCTTCGGCGTCTGCCTTCTCAAAGACGCCATCTGCAACTCGCTTATACTCGCTACTACCTGTGCCGTCAGTGCCATATTTAGCTGCATTGTAATTTTGGATGTTCTTCATATTAGTTGACCTCCTTAATCTGCATCTACCCGCAAATAGTATTTTCCGCAATGCAAACACCGAAACAAATAACCACAAAGACTTCCATCTTTTCCCAAACATTCACGTGCAAAATCATACCCATCAAAAGAGCCGTCTGCTTCAAAAAAATCATCCGCAATACCAAGTTCTTCCAATTCTTTTGTGCCCACCGTACCAATATATTCGCAATAATCATTGCAACAAGCCACCCAGTTTTCACCTTGCCAACTCAAATATCCCGGAGTCCTGCAAAATAATTCTTCTGTAGCAGCTTCATTATCTATAGGATCAGCATCCTGAATAAAAGAGCCATCAAACTTTTCTGTTGCTTTGCCACTTGCAACACAATCCATGCAGATACAGTCTACATGCGCCCTTGTATACATATGCTGAACATAAGCGTCTGCTTCCTTGCCACAACAATTACAAATGCCCTTACTAAACTTTACTTCTCCGCATTCATAAACATTGGGATGGTATTTAAACTTAGGTAATTTATTCTTATCCATATAGTCATCTCAATTCCAGGTCAATACTTCCAACTCATTCTATGGTAAGCCTTTGTTCTATTATATCAATCCTTATGAAAAAAGTACCGCATAAGAAGCATGGTCTACACTGCCAAATAAAAAACCTCGCGGCTCTCTCCACCGCAAGGCTCTCAATTCATTCTTATAAATCTTATGGGTTACATTTTTTGCAGGGAACATATCCCTTATCAATCAACTCATCTCTTGTCCCGTAATGATACAATTTATTCTTTTCCTTCATATCGTCCACACTTGTGCATGAAGGATAATGAAACTTCTTCGTATTCTTATTTGCTATATATGTAACTGTCTGTCCATCACCACTATTTGAAGAAGGCGCGTTTCTCTCAATATTCTGATCCGCCGAATCTGAAGTAATCTTAAAATCCTGTGTTTTCGGTGAAAAAACATAATTCTCATCGGCGTAGTTGCTTCCATCCGCATAGTCTATAATCACGCCGGGCTGCACATTATAGCAAAAAACATTAAAGCGTATCCCTTTCCCATTGTCCTCAACGGAAAGCGCCTCCATCTGAACTCCATCGCATAACAAGTTGTTTCCGGAAAAAATCGGCGTAACCCTATACATCACATGATTCCCGGTGCGCTGAACATAAGAAGCAACCATGTTTTCATATGGAAGCATCCCCTCAACATTCATGTACCTGGTGCCGGTTATCAGATTTTTCTCATTAGCATTCTCTCCTGTAAGCTGATAACCTATCATATGACATCTGTTATAAAGATAAGGCGGCTCCGAATCTACAAGTCCCGGATATTTATTCTGTTTCCAACCCGAAGGTTTAACAGAGCCAATAGAACCACGTGCCTCTGTAGGCATCAGGTCTTTTCCAATACATGCTTCTGCCGTAGTACATCTGCCAAGTCTATCAAGTTTACCGTAACGCTCAAAAGAAATCGTTGTCAGCTCACCAACATCAAACGCCGGACTATTGCCATTAAGTACAATCGAAGCCTTATCTGAATATTTAGGAATCCCACCATCCGCACTGACCGTCTTAATTGATATTCCGGGTGTATTCATAGTTATGCCGACAAGCACAACCATCGCAAGTACTTTGTTTATCAAGGAATGCACTTTCTTCATCAAAAAACCTTTCACTCTAACAATGAAACCATTTTAATGATATCAGTGAAAACTTAAATCGCTCTTAACTTGGGATAAATTCTAAATTCAAAATGATAATATAAGTGTGAAAAAAACCTCGGCATAAACCGAGGTTGTCACATTGTTAAATACACAAAAGTCTCATAGACTATTATCTTTTCCCCCTATCTCCAAACTCACATCTCCAATATCCCTTCCAACTCCTCCGTCAAATACTTCTTCAATATCTCATCCGCCTCAACATCCCCAAAACCGTTATAGAACTCCTCTGCCACACCCCCTGCGATAGCTCCGAAAGTATCACTGTCACAGTTAAGGCTGTAAACATTCCTGATAAACGACTCATAATCCGTGCTCTCGTAAAAGCATCTCATAGCTGCTGGAACAGAGCCCTGGCAGCTTTCATTCCACGTATAGCGCGGTCTGATTTCGTCAAGGCTATAACCAATGCTGTACTCATAATCTTTTACCGGATACTGCTCCAGAACATAATCGTAAATTTCCTGCTTAGTCTTGCCATGGCGAGCCATCCAGATACAGGTCGAAGTAACAACTGCTCCCTTGATTCCTTCAGGATGGTCATGAGATACTGCTGCCACCTCTGCAGCCATCTTCTGCATCTCATCATAATCTTCAAAAGCCTCGCCGATATAAGCCGTTCGCATAGCTGAGCCATTCCCCCAACTGTTATAAGGTGAATGGTCGAATCCAAAAATCCATCCATAGAATCTTCCGCCAAATCCGCAATCAGGGTATCTCCTTCCAATATCTACCATAGTTTCCACGAGATTTTTTCCCTCTACCAGCGCCTTTTTGATTGCCAAAGTCATAACCGTGTCATCAGTAAAACCTATCGGACGACGGCTTGAAATCAATGGAACTGCCTTCCAATCCAAATCCCTTGGCCTATTAAACTCATACTGTGATCCTAATATATCTCCTAAAACCGCTCCTTTAACTGCCATATTCTTCACTTCCTTCCTCTCATCCTAAAATCGTCCCTAATCGCATTAGCCCATCCGCACCCGAGCATCTTCGCCTCAACATCCTTGGCGTTCTCGGCCATCATAACGGAACAAACTGCCGTAGATACCCCTGCATAAACCTTCGCAGTGCCGATGTCATCACAGACATAATTCACGGCTCTGTCCTTACGAATCCCATACTTCTGCGCTTCGGCGTAAGCATCAATGTTGGCGCCGATAAAGATAAACTCCCAGCCGTATTTCTTTTGCTGCCTCTTAACCATCTTCGCAATCTTCCCCCGCGAATACTTTTTGCTGGCGTTTTCCATGCCGTCTGTAGTAATTACAAAAATAGTCTTCGCAGGTCTGTCCTCTTCCCTGGCATATTTGTGAACGTTTCCGATGTGATCGATGGATCCGCCGACAGCGTCCAAAAGAGCCGTGCACCCTCTGACATAATACTGCTTGTCGGTCATCTTCTCGATTTTTTCAATCGGCACCCTGTCGTGGATCACCTCGCACTCATCGTCGAAAAGAACTGTCGAAACAACCGCCTTCTCCCCTGTCTTTTTCTGCTTCTCCATCATAGAGTTGAATCCCCCAATCGTATCGGCCTCCAGCCCGCTCATAGACCCCGATCTATCCAGTATGTAAACAATCTCCGTATATCCTTTGCTCATCCTAATTACCTTACCTTTCCTGAAATGTGCTCCCGCGGCCGAGCTGTTCTTGTTTGTAAGGTAATAATACTTTAGGGCAAAAGAAAAAAGGTCGCACGGAAGGCGACCATAAAAAATCTCATTTTGCTTCCTTCGAAAGCGGATCAAGTCCGTAATCAAAGAGCACCATGTCTATCTTGATAACATTGTAAGTCTCATGCTCAATGAAATATCTGACCACAGCGTCAGTCTGTGAAATAGGCGAAAACGCATACCCCGCAAGGCTCAGGAAATCTACCGTTTCATCCATGTTAAGGCGAAGCCCCACTGCCAAGGCCAGCACTTTTTCTTTTGACGGCTTAACCTTGCCCTTAAGGAGCTTGGAAAAATACTGCTTGTTAATATTTGCAGCAGCATAAACCTCAGAATTCTTAAGGCCTTTCTTATTGATCATCTGCTGAAGATGCTTTTCAAAAGACTCTGTGTAAATACCTTTGAGCACATCATCAAGAGACTCCGATCTGAAATCCTTCAGCTTTTTCCCGTCATAAGTCGCTCCATGAAACAGTCCGTCAGCGGAAAGATTCGTTAACTCTTCTGCCTCGCTTTGATCTAAGTCGTAATTCCATGACGGTCTTTTAAGCATAGACGTTTCAATCCGAGATCTAATGCCGGAATACTCGTGATCAAATGCACCCGCAACATACTCATCGTCAATAAAGCTGCGGACTTCTTCCCCAAGTTCCCCCGATACTTTGACAGTTTCGCCATCAAACACAACCAGGTATATCTCCATGTCATGCTCTTCAAGGAAAGCTGTAAAAGCAGCAACTGCAACTTCCATTCCAACTTTCTGAGGAAATCCATAACTCCCGGTAGCCATCACAGGAAACGCAACAGACTTGCATCTCTTCTTAGCAGCAAGCGCAAGCGCCTTGTCATAGCACCTTCGTAAAAGAGCTGCTTCACCCTTATCTCCGCCTTCCCACGGGCAGCCGACAGCATGAATAATATATTTTGCATTCAGGTTAAACGCCGGAGTAATTACGACATCCCCGCGCGCAATAGGACCAATTTTTTCCCTCGCGGAAAAGAGCTTATCCCTCCCCGCCGCTTCATATATAGCCGTATCCACGCCACTTCCGACAGCAACCTCCGGATTAGCCGTATTCACTATGGCATCTGCTTTAACTTTTGTAATATCATTCCTAATAATCTGAAAAGGCATTGTAAACTCCTTGCAAGTGTGATGTCTTGCTGACTTTTGATCAATTGCGAAGTGAAATAATTCATCTAATTGTCAACATGTCAGCACACTACACTCGTCACCTCTTATATCCGCACTCCGCCTTCACAGGTCCGTCAACTCCCGATTCGTAATGCGCCCTAAACTCCATATTTATCTCACGAATTTCCTTAACGCCATCTATGTATGGCTGATACATCTCGATCAGTCCCGCACTGCAACCGTCACAACTTCCGTCGATATTGCCAATCGATTCAGCAACAATGCGCTCTCTTTCTTCTCTTGTAGTGTCTTTAATTAAAATTGAATCCATATTTTCCTTCCTCAAATCCCCAGCATCGTAAACATCCCATATGCCTCCAACACCGGCTTAGCCCATTCATCTATCTCATCATAAAAATCATGCGCGTCTTGATTAGCATTTGCTATTAGTGCTCCAATTTCTTCCCAGCACCTCTTTGTCATAACCGTCACGCCGTAGCTATCATATGCCGGAACCACCTTCATTATTGCCTTTAACAGTTCCGGATAGTTCAAAAAAGTATCATCATGAATATACAAAGAATCCTCACTCCAGAACTCCAATTTCTCAGAGTCCCACTCCCCTTTATACAACTCATGATAGCATGTCCCATGCCTTTCACTGTTCAATACACAAAATCTCATAAACCATTATCTCGTCTGATACTAACTGCAAAATTTTATTTCCCCACTTATTCTATATCAAACACTGGACTATTGCCATAAAAGCTGTTGAACCTGTGCGCTAAGGCACATTGTGCAGCGTTTGCCTGTTGATTCTGCGATGCATATTGTGCAAAGTTCTCCTGTTGATTATTTTAAGAGTATGAATTCCAACAGGCAAAAAAAGTTGCTTTCTCCTATTGCTTTCTTGAAAAACAAGAATTCCAACAGGGTAAAAACGCAACTTTCTCCTGTTGTTTTCTTGAAAAGCAAGACTTCCAACAGGGTAAAAACGCAACTTTCTCCTGTTGTTTTCTTGAAAAGCAAGACTTCCAACAGGGTAAAAACGCAACTTTCTCCTGTTGTTTTCTTGAAAAGCAAGACTTCCAACAGGGTAAAAACGCAACTTTCTCCTGTTATTTTCTTAAAAACCAAGAATCATTTGCCTCAGGCGAGTTACTTCTTCCTCCTTAGGCATAATAATCACATCTCCCCTTTATCTCCCCCCATGCTCTCTTTTCTCATCATACATCGCCTCATCCGCCCTAACTATCAGTTCCTTCAGCGAATCGTCCTCTTCAAGGGTGGCGACGCCGATACTGACTGTCAGCTCAAATGGAATTTTCTCCTCCTTCACAAGCTCGGCGAGCCTTGTATTTATGGCGTTCTTGAGCTCCTCGTTGGATGTGCCGCCTTCAGAAGACACAAGAATAACAAATTCATCGCCGCCGTACCTTGCAATGATTGTCCTGCGGCCTGAGACCTTGCAGCCTTCGCGCAGCGCCCTGGCAATCAGCTTAAGCGCATTGTCCCCTTGAAGATGTCCATAAGTGTCATTGATATTTTTGAAATGATTCGCGTCCACCAAAAGGAGATAGATCTTTTCATGATCACTCTTTCCCCTCTTAATCTGCTCAAAGGACAGATTAAGCTGCTTCCTGTTGTTAAGCCCCGTAAGCGGATCAAGAGAAATAAGTTCATCCACCCACACAAGATACAGGATAAGTGTCGCCAGAGACATAGCAACGCAGGCCACAGGGAGTCTCGGATATATAAACTGAATTATCCCCGCCACACCGGGCGCAACAGGCAAAAAAGCTAATCTAATCAGCTGCTTCCTACTCTTCTTGGTGTCTTTTTTGATGATATTTATGATGATTCTGATCCATGCCAGTACAACATATGAATACGAAAATACATAATTAAGTATAAACAGCGGCCCCCTGTGATATGTTCCGTCGTCGCCTAAATAAAACAGATATTTGAAAAAGAGATTTCCTATGAGCAAAACACCCATGATTACCATGAGTATAGACGAAAACCTAATCTTCCAAATATCCTTAACAAAATTCGTCTCACGTACATGTTCAAAATAAAGAAACCAGAAAAAGCACATACTTGATGTAGAGAAAAAATAGACCGTCTTACAGGCAATAAGAATCCATCCATCACCCGGGATGACATTAGTAAACACCACCAAAAACCAAGTGTCGGAAATAAAGAAAATCATCTCGGAAATAATGGACATAACAAAATTTCTCTGCGCCTCCATCTTGGATAACCCCTGGGTTTTGCGAAGGATTATCCATATCAGGATCAGAGAAAAGACATTCAGTTCCAGATATAACATCGCATATTCAATGTTTGCATCCATATAATCATTATACCGTAAATTTATTATCGACACACGCCCCAACGCAAAATCACACGCGCAAATTAAACATTTGGAAACAACACCCACTCTCATTGACACAAACGGTAATTTGTATTATACTTTTGGTAAATAAGATTATTGCTTCGTCAAACAAGGATTCGTCCCCGGATTTCCGCGGCGCAGCAAAATCAAAAATTAGAGAGGATGTAAACTATGAGTAACGAATTAGGAACGCGTATCTCTGATTTATTGAAGCAAAATGGACTCACACAGAAAGAACTTGCCGACAAAGTCGGAATAACCTATGTCTCAATGTCCAGATATATAAGCGGAGACCGTATTCCGAAGGGGCCTGTTATAGCAAGCCTTGCTACCGCCCTCCATGTAGACGCCGGGTACCTCCTTGGCATCAGCAATGAAGACACCGACTCAGAGCTTGAGTTCTATAGGACTCAGCGTGCCATCGCACGAAATGCAAAGAACTGGACGCCCAAACAGAAAGCCGACCTGGTAAATGCGCTAATGGGAGTCGAGCTCTAGTGCCAAAAGAACTATCGGCACCTTTATAGCAGCACAATCTTATATAATTGGTAACAAGAATCTATCCGGGAAAAGAGGTGAGACTATAAATGTTGGATGAACGCTTAGACTTCAATGACAGTATAGACAGCAATGATATTATCAACACAACTGTTACCAAAGAAATCCATTATAATATAAAGCAGCATGATCTGTCCCGGGCAATCAGGACCATTCACAAGATTATTAAGCCCGCCATAGACTCTTGTCGGAAATCCATTCGCAAAGTTGCTGCTATCCTGATGGGCGTGATCCGTGGTACCATGCGCTCCTTTAGATCGCATGTCTTTTCCACTATCAAAAGATTCATCAGAAAATGCCTAAACTCAAACAACAGGATTATACTCGCCCAGGCAAGAACAACTGTCCTTAATCTCATCCCGTTTATAAGCTCTCTGCTATCCTTCTACGAGAACAACAGCTCAAGCATCCGGGATGTGTATTTAAAGGGAACTCACAACAAAAGTGCCTCCGAAGACGGATTTAATATATCCTTCCAATACTAACCTATTGAATCGACATATTAAAATACGACAGGAGGATAAAAAATGGATGTTACAGTCACAACTCAGAATATTACCGAATCTTACGACGAAGCTATGGATTCCTACCTATGCTCAGAAAAATACAGACAAAAAGTTTCAGCAGCCAACAGCCTCTTTGCTGCTTTCAGAAGAGAGCTTACCCTGGATCAATGCGACACTCTTGCCTGTCTTCTTAACATGTACGATGCCATTTCCAGAGAAGAAGCCCAGGAAGCGCTGCGCGTAGGAATGCTTATCGGTCAGGACTCGTTAAAAAAATAGAATTAATAATTTAAACCTCTATCTCTTTTGATAATACCATCATCTTGAGATAGAGGTTATTTATGTATCAAAGAGCCATCAATATCACTCTACAACCGTAAATTCAATCGGCGTTGCAGCCTCATATTTCTTCCAGTATTCGTTAAACTCTTTTTCTCCGCCTTCAAATTCCTTCGTATCAGCGTCATCAAAACTGTTGGTTTCTCTAAGGAATCCCACGTATGAAGTATCATCGGATTTCGTGATGTCATCTTTTACCATAAGGCCATCTCCGTCAGGATTCATGAAAAGAGATTCGTAAGCATCTGTAGAGCATACATAAACTATACCGTCTCCTACTGCAACCGGATATTTATCCTCCTCACCGATAGCGCATCCGAAGCACTTAGCCATTCCATCCTTCATACCATAGATTGCTACATCGATTGAATGCTTTGCGTTAACTGTTTCCGTGATTGCAAGAAGATCTCCGTCGTAACCCTTAACCTTGATATATGCATATCCTTCACCCTTCTTAAGATTAGAGATTATATCATCATAGCTCTTAAACTGATCCGTTCCCGCATTAGTCTCAACAAATGAACTTGGGATAAAATCAAGTTCTGCTTCGCCTCCCTGCTCTGCATCAGAAGCCTGTGCATCATCCTCAGAAGCTGTTTCAGCCTCTGAAACGTCTGCATCATCTGCATCTTCTGCCTCTTCTACTTCGGCTGTCTCTGCTGCCTCATCCCCAAGACCAAACGCGCTAAGTCCCGAACATCCTGTAAGTGTCAGCATTCCCGCCATAATTAAATAAACAATTCTTTTCTTCATTTCTTTTTACTCCTCTACCCTGTTAAATTAAAAAGCACATGGAAGTCCCAAAACTCCCATGCACTCTATTATAGCACTATTTCTTAATTTATGGTTAACCTATTTTAATAAAACATTAAACAATTTTCTCAGGAAATCCTAATGCGTAAAATCACAAATCACTCCGCAAAAGGCGTATAATCAATCTTCTGATACTTATACTTGGCAAAATCAAGCGAATCAAAAGAACCTATTTCAACATTCGGATCGGTCACTTCATATTCTTCGGCGCCATCCTTGCGATAAAACATGCAATACCGCATACTATCATCCTCACTACGAAGCGCCGTATATAGTCCTTCTATAAAATCCAATTTTCCTCCATGATACCGGTAAAAGAACCATAAAGAATCAGCTGCGGATGTGGAATTCTCATGTGCTATCGCACCATTTTCGCACAGATAATAGCGATATCTTTCCGAGAATGCTGAAAAAACATGCTTAAATTCGCCGTCTATTACAGTATACATATCATAAATCTCATCATAATCAACCTTATGATCATCCGGCTCCTTAAGATCACAGATCCCCCGTCTTTGTCCCTGATACAAATTCACCGCCAAACATAGGCGAATAGGTCTCCCAAAGATTCGCACTTACCAGATAACAATCATATTTCTCGTTATACTTCCAGCATGGTACATCCTCGGGCTCAGGACAATAATCAAGCCCCGTATGCCTTTTGATATATTCTGCAAGCTTAGATCTTCGTACTACAGAATCCTCCCAAAACACTTGCTTTTCCGTAGTACCATAGAATTCCATCTTCTCTTCATCGGTCAAATATTCCCCATCCCCCGTGGCTTTGTAAGATATATAATAAGTCCATCTGTAAGCCACAACCCGGTCCCACCTGATCTCTTCGGGACTTTCGTACTCGGGCAAAAGAAATCCAAAAAGCTCTCCGTTACTGTCAAACCTATTAGTAAACTCTTTTAATTCGCTGTCAGTCAAATCCTCCGTGGATTCACCGCCGCACCCGGCCATAAAAAAAGCTGCTGCCAATATCACCAATGCTGTCTTTATCTTTTTCTTCATGCAATTACTCAAAATACTGTATCTTCTCCACAACCTTCACCGGTCCCTTTACGAGCGAAGCAAAAGTCTGTCCGTCACTCTTTTTCCCGACTGAACTGCCGTAATGAACGGGTATAGCATACTCCGGCCTTATCAGATTTGTAAGATCCGCAGCCTTCTTGGCGTCCATCGTAAACGTCCCTCCAATAGGCAAAAGAGCTATATCGCACTTAACCTGCCTTGCCTCCTTCGTAGCTCCCGTATCTCCCGCAATATAAATGCGCTTACCATCAAGCCTAAGGATATAACCAACCCACTCAGCGCGCTTTGGATGAAACGGCTTAATCGTGTTGTAAGCAGGAACCGTCTCAAGCTCCAGCCCGTTTATCTCCTTGTAAATGCCCGGCTTAACCGTCACAATATCTTTTACATCAGGACGAAGCTCCCCGGCGTCATCCTCCATCTTCTCAGGAACAACAAGCAGCGTCTTTTTCCCTACCACCTTCCTGATATCCTCAATTGAAAAATGATCGTAGTGCGAATGCGTGATCAGCACATAATCCGCATCATGCGGCTCCTCCTTCATGCGAAAAGGATCCACATAAATCGTCCCGCTGTCACTCCTAATTCTTATGCTGTTTTGAGTAAAAACTTCAATGTTGTCTAGCATTTGTGTCTATCTCTCCCTACATATTCTATAATCATATTTACTTAAGCCTTAGCCTGAAATCACACAGCTCGTCTCCATTGCCGATTGTCTTAGTTCTTATAAACTCAAGCCCCGGAATATTACCGTAATTATAGATATCGTTATCACAAAACAGCTTATTTATCTCAGGGCAGCCAAGTTCAGTGAGATATGTGTGGTATGGACACTGTGTTATATCCATGCAGAACTCACCTTTCTTCTTTGGATAAAAAACATTTTTAAATCCCGAAGCTTCCCCAAAGCTTTTACGAGCCACCGGTCCCCACATAGCAAGAAAGAATCTTGTAAATCCGGGGAACTTGGCAGCCCTTGCCAAAGATGCTCCAGATTGCTCACTTTTATTCTTCATAGCAACTCTAATTACTTCAAATGCTTTATCCGCATCTTTTTCCTTCATGGAAAGATATAGCGCTGCCGCGGGAAATATTACTCTGTCGGTGTGCGCTGCCACACCCTTGGGAAGATTCGAATGCTCTGTCATTATCTTCTCAAGTTTATCTGTAGCATTTTTCCATATCTCATCCGCATCGCTTTGCGCAAACTCTTTGTAAACCTCACTTTTTATGAAGTCCATTCCTTTCATAGCCTTCTCTACTGTCATCATACTTTTAGCCAATCTCCTTTATGTTATAATTTTCAACAGCAAAACCATCCAGTCATAAACTCTGAAACGCAAGCTTCAGATTAAAATCCCTTCAAAATGATCTATCTCATGCTGGATGATCTGCGCTATAAAATCCTTGTACTTCCCATGCTGCGGCTTAAAGTCACGATCCAGATAATCAACCTCGATTTCTCTATACCGCGTACACGGCCTGACACCTTCAAGCGACAGGCAGCTTTCCTCCGTCTGGTACTCCCCGCTCTTCTTAGTAATAACAGGATTTATCATAGGGAAAAGAAAAGGTCCCATAGCCACCACTATAATCCTCTTCTTCACCCCGATCATATTCGCCGCCATCCCAACGCATCTCTCCCTGTTGGCATCAAGCGTATCAATAAGATCCTCCACCACCTGTGCATCCGCTTCAGTTGCAGGTTCAGACTTCTGTCTGAGAAAAAAAGGATCCTTAACTATGTTCTTTATCATTGTAAAACCTCTATGTTTTCTATGTCTTTTATTCCCCTACATATTCTATAAAAAACAGCTTCTTCCGCAAATACAGAAAAAGCTGTTGTTCAAGCTTTAATATTATATCTTTCGCGTCATAGATATCGACTTTTAAATCTCATCCTCTTCCTCAAGAAGTTTAATGGCTGCATTATATTCTTCTAAAGTTGCATCACAACCATCGCATGCATCTTCAAGTGAAACATGATATTTTTCCATATTTTTCCGAACTGCACGAACAAGTCTTCTAGCATCACCATACCTGTTTCCTTCTTCAATTTTCTCTCTATCTCTCATTAGAAGTGTCATATACTCCACCTCCCATTTCTCATTGCCTTTAACAACATTTACTTCGTTTTGTAGACTATCTGTAAATTCATCCATAGGCTCACCGGTCTTTACAAACTTTAGGAAATTTCCCAGCTCAGTATTCTGAAGCTCTTTACAATCTGCATTAAGAATAACCTTGTATGTTTCGTCATTAAGAGAAATATCATAATCTTTACAGTAATTCTCAAATCTGTATACAGGTTTATCTAATTCGCAGATATCATTTGTGCAGATAAATATTACATAGCTCTTTGCAAGTTGTGAATAATCCTTGCCTTTCTCTATCAAATTCAGATCTATCATTGCCTGATAGTAACGCGCACGCTTCGGAATATTGCCAGGATTGGTTGTCTGCATCTCAATATTATAAATCGTGCCATTTTCATCATCCACATACACATCAAGTCTTACGCTCTTGCTGTCATATGACGGATCAATAACCTTTTGTTCCTCCGGATAGCTCAACCTCTTGATTTTTACCTCAAGAATAATCTCAAGCAGCTGCTTACACAGCTTTTCATTAAGCATTACCTTCGCAAACATGAAATCATCCGCAAAAGTCAGGTCTTTAAACTTTTTCTGTCTCATGGATCATCTCCCTTTCATAACGTACTTTTTGTTCTCATAAATCCCAGAAGATAACCCATTTAAGGAAATATTCAGCTGTTAAAAAAACAAATTATACTCACTTATATTATAGCAAATCCGCTAAAGTCCGCAACTTTCGATAAAGCTCGTCATAGACAGATGTAAGTTTCACGCCGTCTGCCATAGCTCCCTTAAAGAAATCATCTCTTGAGTGATACCACTTGTCATTAAAGCACACTACGCACTCATCGCCTTCCATCACCGATTCAAGCTGCAGTTCCTTTTTATTGTAAAAAAATCTGATCTTGTGCGGAGACTTAAGAAGATAATACATGTCATAGAAATCAAACATCTCTTCATCAAATTCGATAAGCTTATACAAGTCGTCGATCAGCCATTTCATTATGTTGAGATTCCCAAAGAACGCATTATACCTTATCCTCTGAGCCAGCCAGTCCTTTGCGCTAAGATAAAGACCTATTGCATCATCAATGTCACCTTATCCATCAGCTTGGAAAAATACTCAAAAGCCTTCTTGTAATCCCGCTCCCCGGTCCTGCCATAGTACCAGATATATCCCAGACACTCATATGCCGCATCATGATCCATAGACGCCGCCATCTCATAATACTTAAGCGCCAGATCAAAGTGCTTCTGTTCATAGTAATAACCGCCAAGATACATCATGTCCTGCGGATTCTTTTCCTCCTCAATAAGGAAATTCATGGCTTCTATGAACATAAACTCATCTTCATCAGTAATCCCCTGATTCTCATCAAAATCCGCAACTATCTTCCTGGCTTCATCTACAGTCATATGGCACCTCCGGAAAAAACATTACAATTATCTCTACATTGCAAGAGGACACCTGTTACAAATATATTCATACAGGATTTTAGCTTTTATGAGCGTTAAAGTCATAGAACTGCCATTCCTTGATTTATGTGTACTTTACTTATAAAACCTTTCAAGCTGTCTTGCATTTCTAGAATTTGAAACTCCCAGCTTGTCTGCAAGCTCTTTGGCTGCTAAGTAATACTTCTTCAACCGCTCCCTTTTACTAACAAAATCATCAGAATATGTTCCCACTACGTTTTCTTCCCACTCTGAGTCATCATCCTCAGCATAATTAAAAACATTTACATTTTCATTTTTATTCCATTTTTCAATCCTATTGTTAATCATTCCAAATAACTGATTTACAACTCCCTCAGGATTACATAGATATTTTCCCGCATTCTTCACCAAGTAATCGTCAAGTCTGCCCTGAATTTCATCTTTTAGCTCACTATCTTGTCCGCACAATGCATGAAGAATCAGCCATCTATTGGAGCTATACATAAATTTCTTTTCAAAAATAGTATCTCTTACCCTCTTGCTACACAAGATAGCATCAAAGAAAATCGGGAGATCTTTCTCTTCATCAACAATAAAGTCTATAAAATGGCGAACGTCAATCTCAGCATAGTCACGAGAATTACATAATGCTTCAAACACCATCGTAATAGAGCTTTTATCATTATTTTCAGCCATAGAGACCATCTTTTTATAGATAATCTCATTATTTTTAGCAGAAATTAACTCTTCAATAGAGCTTTCATCGGAAAGATTATTAGATTGTTTTAGCACTCCAATAACATTCTCAACCGTCCTAGTGAAATCCTTTCCAGTAACTATCTTTTTTATTGCCTCAATCACTGACCTATATTGCTCTATTCTACTTTTATATTCTGAAGGTGAATAATCAAACTGCTCGAATGTAAGAAAAACAGCCTCTTTCATTTTTTCCCAAAACAAACACAAGTCTTCTTCTGAAGAGAACCCACATTCCATCATTCTTGAAACAGCTTGTTCTGCGTCCAGATCAATTTTTCCTCTGTGCAATAATGCATTCATAATTTTAAATCGCTGAACATTCCAACAGAAATCTTTGCAATTTGTCCCATATGCAATTTTAAGCAGACAGCATAAATCTATTTCTTCTTTCGAAATCTTTAGCTGTTTTACGACTGTTTGGTCATTTGGAAAAAGATTACTAATAACCTCATATATAGCAACTCCCTCTTCCGCTGCGTAATTTGCAATCGCATCAAAAATCTTGTACTTTACAGATTTACCATCTTCACACAACACGAAAAATAATTGCTTTTCTGGATCATGTTCCATCTGTGCAAAAAAAGGAATAGTTGCTACTACCCCAGCAGAAATATCTTCACTTGTTAATGTTTTAAGTGCCTCTTTAACTTTTTCACATGCCATAATCGATTTTCACTCCTTTTTTTGAAATGATTCAAGCAATATCAATTATTATTTTCCCAATCCACAATTCTTATTTATTGAAGCCCAAATTTTTTTGCTATATCATTAGCCACTTCATAATATGGTCGTATCAAATAATCCATCATTTATCTATTCATCCAAATTACTTATATCCCAAGTTCAATTTCCATATGGCTACCATCTTTCTTCTTTTCAACTTTTATCTGTTGAGGAATATTTTCTATCAATTCTTCCCTATGGCTTATTACACCTACAAGCTTGTTTGCACCTGATAGATTTATGAGAATATCCATTGCACTATCAATAGATTTTCTATCAAGAGTACCAAATCCTTCATCTATGAACAATGCATCCATTTGAACGCCACCGAGATTTGTAGCTACAGTATCTGACAATCCTAAAGCCAAACTTAATGATGCCTTAAAGCTCTCTCCACCTGATAGATTACCTACCGGCCTCCTGTGTCCTGTATAATTGTCAAGGACTTCCAGATCAAGGAATGTATTACTCCTTCTTCCAACAGAATCTTCCTGACGATACAATTCATATTGATTATCACTCATTGGACGTAATCGCCTATTTGCTGCCGCAATAATTCCATCAAACCCTGCAGCTTGGATATATTGCTCAAGTGTAATCTTTCCATTACCGGTAGTTCCCTTAACCAGATTGTATAATTTACTGCAAATACTAAATTCTTTTCTAGCGCTTTCAAGATTCTCACGTTGAGCCACAATATTCTTTTGTTTTTCGGTGTTATTAGCAATACGATTCGAAACCGTGTTATCTGAAATTCTAATGTCTCTTACATTTTTATTCTGCTCATCGCAAAGAGCCTTAAGAGCATCAATATCAACTATCTTCTTGCCTTTTGCATCAGCTTTTGCTTCAGTCAATTGAGCTTCGTTAGTCGATACAGCCTGCTTATATTCATTAATATTCTTTTCAGCCCTAGACAGTTCATCCTCAGAGGCAACAAACTCGAGCATCTCATCAGCGCTATTAAACTTCTTTGCTTCAAGTTTATTATCAAGATTTATTTTTAAGTTCTTCTCATCTATTTTTTGTATTTCCAAACTGTCTTCCAATGTTTTTATTTCTGCCTTAATCTCCGCTAATGCTTTATCTGCATTATTTTTTGCAGTTGATGATTCTTCAAGTAAATCTGAAATAGTTTTTTTTAGTTTCTCTGCTTTTTCCTTTTCAGCAGATGCTTTTTCCCAATCATCAAAACTCAATTCCTTTAATGTCTTTAAAGTAGCCTTGCTTGCAGTAATTTGTGCTTCCGTATCGTTTTTCTTATGGAGAAGCGCTTCTTTGTCTGATTCTATTTTTTTAGTTTCATAGTCAGAAGCTTCTTCTAATTCTTTATATGCATTCTCAAGTAATCTGCAATCTTTTGTTACTGCATTTTGTAACTGAGTATTCTCTTCCATTTGCTTACCTATAGTTACATTAGCTTTCTCAAGTATTTTTACGAGTTCATCAAGCTTCTCACCTTTTGTCTCTATGCCAAGAATACTATTCTCAAGACATTCAAGAATAGCCACTCTCATCTGATCTTCATATTCTTCCAGAGCAGTTTTAGCTTTCTCTGCATCAGTATTTGCAATAGACTTAGTTTCATACGCTTCTGATTCAGCTACTTTCAATTTCTCAAAATCCTCTTCAGAAATTGAAGTAACTGGTAATTTGGCCAGTTCCGGATGATGTGTTGATCCACAAACAGGACACTTCTCTCCATCAGAAAGTCCTTGCGCCAATATACCTGCTCTGCATCCGTCTAAGATCTTCTCCGCTTTTATTCTTTCAGCGTTTGCCTGCTCATATTCTGCAAAAGCATTTTGAAATTTCTCCTGTTTTGCACTAAAAGTCTTCTTCCTTTTAGCACGCTCTTTAACCTGAGTATCAAGAATATCAGCAATATCACGCCTAAGATTCTCTATATCTCTGCCATCAGCCTGAATCTTTTGCAACTCACTAGGTCTATCCCTAAGCTGTGCTACAGTATTTTTTAAATCTGTAATTTTTTTCTTTAAATCTTCTTCTCTGATTTTTAATTCCAATTCCTCTTCTTTAATTGAAGTCTTAGTATCCTCAAGAATAGCAAGATTTGATAGAAGGTTATCTCTCTGCTTATACTTTGGTTCCTCTTCAGCAATCTTATTGATAGTAATTTTAAGATTTTCTAATTCTGGTCGCCGCTCTTCAGCATACATCAGTTGTTTTTCTGCTTCCTTAGCAGTTCTTTCCGCTTCACCCTTTCTATCATTTTTAATCTTAATACCGTCTTCAGTACGCAATATTTCTTTAGCCTTTTTGTTCCATGCCACATAAGCTGGATTAACATCATGAGTTGCCACTTTCTGACGATTTAATAGCTCTTCCAACTCATCAACTTCTTTTTTTCTTTCTTTTAATTCATTTTGCTCTTTTTCAAGATTAGCCAACCTAACTACAAAATTATTGTTAGTCTCAGCAATAGCAAGCGAATTTTTATTCTTGTTTAGTTTATCTTCCGCATCCTTCAGCTTTTTTTTAATCTCAACTTTCTTTGCTTTATCAAGTTCAATAACTATTTTAATAACAGCAAGTAATTCATCCAGATTCCACGCACTACTTGATCTCTGTGCTCTTATCTGAAGTTCTCTTAATTCCTCATAAATATCATCATCTTCATCCGCCGTTACATCATTAAAGTATTGAACAATACTCTGCTCTGCGTGTACTTTCTTACCTTTGTTAGCATCCATACGATCCTTGAGCCTATATTCAATATTTTTATACCCACTAGTCATAAAAATAGTACGAAGAATTTCTGTTCTCTGCTCTGTCTTTGCATTAAGCAAATCCCAGAATTCGCCCTGCGCAATCATAGCAATTTGCTTGAATTGCTTATCATCTATATGCAAAAGCTCCTTTACTGCATTATTAACTTGAATAACACCTTCAATAGGCGTTACTCCGTCCTTATACAATATAGCCTTTTGTTTCTCTGTAATTACACCTTCACCACGCTGTTTTTTTCGTTCATACTCAGGTTGTCTCCAAACATGATACTCATGCCCCTGGTGAGAAAAATAAAAATCAACAAAGCTATCTACATTAGGCTTAGCATATTCACTACGAAGATTTTTAGTATCCCTATATGTTCCGCTTGTAGTACCGTAGAGTGCAAAGCATATCGCATCAAAAATAGTGGTCTTTCCTGCTCCTGTGTCTCCTGAAATCAGAAACAAACCTTTCTCTTCAAATTGGTCAAAGCATATCTCAGGCATTTTGTCTGCATATGGGCCAAACGCACTAATAATAAGTTTAATTGGTTTCATCAATAACACCTGCCTCTCTTGCAGCCATTCTCATTACTTCCATTTCCTCATCGCTTATTTCACTGTTATATATAAGTTTATAGAAGTCTCCTATTAATTCTGAAAACGACTTATTTTGTGCTATTTTTGATATATCAACCTGTTCAATTTCTCTTGTATGGGAGTTGTCATAATCAATCTTCACAGTATTAGGGTACACCTGTTGGAAGATACTCATTGCATCATTGATTATGTCTTCATCCGTCAATGTCGCATAAATAAAATCCTCTGGTGCTTTTACATTTTCCTTATTTAACAGTTCTTCCATTTTGCCTACTATGTGGCGCATATCACGCATCGGTCTTAGAGGAACTAAATCTATAGCTACTCCATTCTTATCAACTGTAATTATAGGAACTGATTTATCATTATTAACCTCACTTAATGAATACTTAAGCGGCGAGCCTGAATACCTCACTTCTTCCCGCCCAACTCTCTGAGGAGAATGAATATGTCCCAGCGCAACATAATCAAATATATTAAATAAATCATATCCTATTTTCTCTACAAGGCCCACACTCTGTGTTCCGGCACTTTCAGATCCGCCCAAAGCTGGATCTTCACCTTTACCGGCCACAAACTGATGAGCAACTAATATGTTCTTTTCATTTTCATCTTCATCAATATCAGCATTTTCAAGTATTACTCTTACTGCATCTTCATATGATTCTATATCAGATTCCGGGAAAAAATGTTTTACCTGAGAAGCCTTCACAAACGGAAGTAGGTAAATATTGATATCTGTATCTTCATCGCTAATAATATACTTATCCAAATTCCCATCATAAATAGCGGAGATATAGATTTGATTACTTGCAAAAAGTGTACTGCCATAATTTAATCTGTCATCCGAATCATGGTTTCCACTGATCATAAATGTTTTCACATCTTTAGCCGCAAGCTGGCTTAAGAAAGAATCCAATAAACGCGTCGCAGCCTCACTAGGAACGGCCTTGTCATATACATCCCCTGCAATTAAAACTGCATCTACTGATTCATCATCAATCAAGTTTAATATCTGATTGAGAATATATTCCTGATCATAAATCAAGTCAAAATCACCTAAGGCTTTTCCCAAGTGTAAATCACCTAAATGTAAAAACTTCATATGAACATCCTCTTATTAAAACATATTTTATGAGTGCCTTATAAAAAGTGTAAATTCTTCTGTTATAACGATAACGGAAGGGCTAAATCATTACAAAACTCTTCGATTATTTTATCAAGTACATTTCTCGTACTGCTTAATATCTCCGATACTTACTATAAATTCTCCAAAAAGCCTTTTATAATCATCCTCCCCTATTCCTACGCTTTCATCTTCGAAAACACATAGGAATATATACATTTTAAAATCTTCATAGGAATAACCTTCTCTATAAAAAGTTGTAGTCTTATAAAGAAAATTCGATAATAAAAACTCTTTATACATCTTCTCTGAAAATTGCTTGTTTACCCTGAAAGTTTCCATAAATCTTGAATATGAATATTTATTGGTCACATCAGCCAAAAAAGCTTTTTCATCATATATTTTTCTCTTGTCTTCGGCTTCCCTTTCGCCGATATCATCGTCATCATCTCTAGAAACAAATACCAGCTTCCCCTTTGTTTCAATAGTCTCTGTATAAAAATAGCTACTACCTTGAACCTCAAAATCACCTTTAATTACAATTTCCGGATTTTTTTCCAATACTGTTTGAAGAGCATACTTTATGGAGCTCTGTTCATCATGCCCATAACAGTCCGAATAACTATCCTGGTTTAATAGTTGTCCTGCAATACAAAAACATATATCGTCAGTTGAAGAAGTATCAATGCTGATTGTGTTACTCCTATGCTTAACTTTCATATGTTCCTTTAGAATCAATTTCCCCTTCTCAATCAATGCATAATCTTCACTCTCATATGTTGATTCTCTTCCCTCCAACACGCCCATCGCATGCAAATACATTTTCGATAATTCTGAAAAAAAACAGTCGAGCACTTCTTCCTTGTTTGCCTTATTTAAATCAATCTTAAGCACGCTCTACACCTCCGTGGCTCATTGCACTCATTAAAATCATTGACAATATCTTCGTAAATCAATTCCTTTATTTTGCGCCATCTTCACTAATTCTTCGTAGCTAGCCTTTTCCACATCAAACGACTCTATTAATGCAGCTCCGAATCCGCCACCAAAATAAGCCCCCAGGCAATCGTCCTTCATATCTTCTCGTAATTTTTCAATATCAATCGAAGATAAATCATCAATCATTAATTAATTCTCCACAAACAATTGCATATTTTCTTCCGTCAGAAGTCCATCATAAAGAGCATAAACATTGTTCTATTTGCATTATTATAACCTGATAATTTCAAAAATCAGTTAATACTATTATCGCGCCAAATGTGTTATTTTGCTAATTAAATTACGCCAAAACAGCTATGTTAAACTTAATACTTAACGTTGACACAAATATATTCCGAATCAGATTCCAGCAAATCATCGGTCATGCCGCCTGCGTCCGCGCCGATTCTATACCCAAGAGAAAAATAACAAAAGAACAAATCCGGATATCTGATTACATCAATATTGGAATAACCTATCTCTGTAAATAAAGCAATAAGATTCCTATCAGTCTGCGATACCTTTGATTCAAGATGACACCCAAACATATATGGAACATCAATCCCTTCATTCATCTTTCTAATATTCTCACACAACTTAAGACTCTGCATACTATTGGGATTCCCCCAATCTTGTCCAAGCAAAAGAATCTTCGTCTTATCTTCTCTTACAGCATACCGCCATCCCTGCCAGTAAGTCCAAAGATTGATTTCTCTACACAGATTGTCAGCCGCATCTATATCACACCCATGTCAAGCTGATATTACCATTATCTCTATAATTATTCTTATAGTAAGCACGTACTCTGCTTACCAATTCCAAATATCTCTCATTCATATATTCGCCCGAAATATATTATCCTATATCATCATCGTTTTTCGTCTTTCTGAAACCATCTATCAAAACATGAATTTCACTACATATCCAGAACTCAAAATTCCTTATATTATTTCCACCTCATCTTGATTCAACCATACCAAAATTTCTCGTTCATCTGTATCAAAATAAGCCATAATTCTTTCTTTGGAAATATTAGCTTTCATCATTTTGCCGTGGTTGAATTTTTCAGCAACATTATAATCCAACGACCATGACGGTCTAGGTTCCTTTTCATCCGCATCTGTGCCACGAAATATAAGAATAGAAATTCCTCTATCAACATGCTTTTGGCTCACTACAATTCCTAAAAAGCTAGCCGCTTTATCATATAAAGGGCAGTTATACTTCACAAACTAAATATTTAAACCGGATAATCTTTCCTGTACCATCAACTAGTTCTGAATAATCTTTCCAATTTATTAAATAAGAACCATCCAATACTATATCTGACTCTATTCCTCTTTTTGTTCCTGCGCTCGCCGCTACACTCCAGCCCATCGTTCCATGCTTAATCCTGCCTTCATCAATACAAAAAGCTGCATAAACACAATCATTCTTTCTAGGAGGTTTTGTATATGACAGTTCATTCGTAAGCATGACTGCATATCCTTTTTCAAATTCGTCTCTTTTTGATGCCTTAATCTTTTCTATACGCTGGACATCATTCAAATATAAATAGCATCCAATGTCCTTAGCTCCATGATTAGCCAAATCAAACACCTCACCATTATGCTGTAAAATACAGGCTTTTGTTTTGTACTTAAGCTCTATAGGAATCCACTTACCCGTATCAATTGACTTAAGCAAGATATCAATATGCATTTTGGATTGACCACTTAAAGCCAGATCAGATGGAGTATATTCCAACCTTATATCGTAGCTGTCACGATAAAGTCTTTTTATCGACCATGCAAACTCTAGCTGAAAATCAGCTTCCGAAACAAATACAGGCCTTCTTTTTCTCAAATCTTCAATAACTGCTTCAATAGCAAACATTTTCTTTCCTTTCTATGTCAATCTATGGAGAATTTGATTTATCCTGTCAGCTCATGCTAAGAACACATATCTTAAAACGTATCCGTTATCCTCTTTAATGCCAGAGGCTTAGCATAATCAAGATATGCTTCACTAATATAGATCGTATCTTTTTCTTTTGGTTCTGCCCACATAGAAGGATACCCCTTTGCTAGTTTCAGGCCAAAATGACATTAGTTTTCCTGTTGTATTAAGCCTATATTCTACTGAAGGATTTCCGCCCACAGGCAAATATGTTACTGCATCATTTCTTATACGTTCAATAGAATATATAAATTGCTCTGAATCAGTGCTTATTATTATTTTCTTGTTATTTTGTTCATCCAATATATCCTGAGGAATCCTTATAAGTCCTAGCTCCAGAGAAAAATCATTACTTGTAATATTTCTAATTCTTAATGGAAGATCATACTGGCTAGCTTTATATACATAATAATAATTTGCGCCTTCTTGCCTCTCAGGACAGCTTTTATCTGCTTCCCCTCTACTATGCTTAAATGCCCTCGCCTGTATTTTCCCATTAGTGAGCGTTACAAACTGCTTGCAACAACTGCACATGAAAAGAGCACTGTTAGCCGACACCTTAGTTGGAAACAGTTTTGAAGCTTCTTCTGCAGTTATTGGCTTCCAGCAGTGATCAATGGGCGACCACATGTATACATGTGTTAATGAGGCCATAGGTACTCCTTAACATCGTCCGAAAATGTCATTTTGTAATTATCGCTATTACATTAATTATTATACCATCAAAACCAATATGCGAGATTTAAATCAGTTCAACAGAACCTAAGATATTGCATCAATTCACAGTAACCATCAACTAAAAGCCGCATAAATTTCACGTAAAAAAGCCCGGTAATCTCGAATAAATAAGTAGTATAATTTTAATAAGTATTTCTATTAGAAAGTAGACTCTCTATGGAAACCTCTCAGATTACTAGCATATTATCAAAACTTCTTATATTAGGAACGCTTGGAAGCATTATAATAGCCGCAAGTATAGGCAGTGACGCACACAGTGCTTTATTTGGATTTGCCATATTCGTCGGCATATTTTTTTCAGTTGCCATAAGTGCAACTCTTATCTATGCTATAGGTGAAATCCTGAATAAACTTACAGAAATATCTGACAGTATTAGATTATTAAATGAAACCAAAAACAAAATGGAATATATTCAGCCTCTATCATCTTTATCACAGGAGCATTTAACAAGTTCTATTACTCCATCACCGGATAAAACTGTAACTCAAGTACCCAAAGCTACACCTATCAACTTTGATAATCTAGATAAGTCCCGCATCATCAAAGATATAAATAAGTTTGAAAATGCCGCAGAATTGAATAATTACATCTCTGAAGTAATAAAACATAATCCAGATCTGTTCAGTGATGAAATACGAACTGAATTAGAAAAAAGCGTCAGAATTGCCAAAATGTATGATAATGTCGGAAATGTTGAGAGCTATCGCAAGAATGTATTAGATTATCTCAACCATTAATAAAAAGAAACAGTAAAACTCTCCCTCAGCTGATCTCATATTATTGAGATCAGCCAGTTTTCAAATATAGCCAAGGCTCATATTTTTCCTTAATCATCGTAAAGAAACTCTTCATGAAACTCTTTTGTTATAGAAAATGCTCTAATCAATAATCCTATCCAAAGTAAAAATATTAATCCCCTGCTTATTCCATGTATTATATGGTTCTCCAATCAATTCAAAAGCCTTATCGTAATACTCTTGTTTACTATCTTCATGCATCTTGTAAGCATCTTCCCATATAAGTTTGCTAAGGATTACGAAAACAACAACTTTTTCATCATCGGTAATATAAGATACAATTTTCTTGCCACGTTCATGCGTATACAGCTCAGCTGATCCATCATCTCGAAAGTCAATTTTAGAATGTAAATCATAGCAAGTGGATCTATCAAAAATATCATCCAATGCTTCCTTATGTCGTGCAAATCCTTTAGAACATGTAATATACATCAAACCTCTTACTTGTTTTAAAATATCACTTTTTTTCATGATGATACCTGCTTCTTATTCTCTTATCCCCTTCTCCATCCTCACACAATCAAACGTATCCCCATGCACAACACTCTCCCCCGTCACTTCATACCCAAGCTTCTCATAAAAACCAACCGCAACATCCCTGCTCTCTATCACCACGTTCGTGTACTCAAGCTCCGCAAGCCACTTCTCCGCTTCCCCCATAACCTGCTTTCCAAGCCCCTTACCGCGATACTCAGGCAGTACGACAACGCGCCCAATTACGGCCGACTTCGCATCTATGCCATACAACCTGCAGGTTGCTACAGGAAAATCATCATCTGTTAGAACGATGTATTTTGTATCCGGAGTATCATGTTCATCAAACTCGCGCCTTAGTGTGATATTGTGTTGTTTCGCCATTCCTTGTATACGGACGTAGTACGCGCCTGCCTGCTGCCATGTTTCCGTTGCCCTTATTACTTGTATGTTCATATGCTCCCTCTACGAATTCTTTTTTCTCCCCGACTCAATAAGCTCTTTCTCAAACGCCTCAGGATTCTTGAGATAATAGTCCTGATGGTATTCCTCCGCCTCATAGAAATTCTTAAACGGCAGGACTTCGACCTGAACTTTCTTTCCTGATTCCTGCTCTATTTTGGCGATCTTTTCAAGAGCTGTCTTTTTCTCGTCATCGGACATGTAGAAGATGGCCAGCGTGTAGGAAAAGCCTTTGTCGATAAATTGACCTTCCGCATCGAACGGATCCACGTTGGCAAAATAGATATCAAGGAGCTTGTCGTAAGATACTTTTTCGGAATCGTATACAAGCTTTATTGTCTCTCTGTGTCCTGTTTCCTGGTGCTTTACCTGCTCATATGTCGGATCCTTCTCATCTCCGCCGGCATAGCCGCAGATAACCTCATCTACTCCGTACATTTTATAAATAGGTGTGACGCACCAAAAGCATCCACCTGCAAAATATGCTTCTTTCACGATAATTTCACTCCTTCCGTTTTCGCAATAGTAACTCTGTATTTAAATGTACCACATACCAATCGTTGAGCATACCTTTCTTTATATGCTAAAATAGGCTTCTATTAAGAAAAGAGAGATGGAGTACTGTTATGAAAAAGAAAACACTTTTACCGGTGATCATTGCATCTTTTTTATTGAGCGCCTGCGCAAACAGCGCTTCGACTGAGCAGTCAAGCGGCGTAAGTGATACCGGTGCGGATACTGTAAGTTCTTCTGAGGCTTCTACTTCGGAAAGCGCGGATGCATCATCTTCCGATGGAGGCTATAAGCAGGCTTATAAGGAACTAATAGAAGCTGAAGCGGAAAAAATAGCTGCCACTTCGCCTGAGTCCGATGAATATGAGGAATGCATTGACTCATACACTATATATGACATCGACAAGGATAACATTCCTGAGCTTTTTATAAGATTTGGTCATTGCGAAGCTTCTTTTACCGGAAAGCTGTATACCTATGCAGACGGCAAAGCACAACTTGTAGAAGAAACCGGCATGTCGCACACTTCATTACATTCAGTTCCCGATGAAAACGGAGTCCTCTTTTATATGGGACACATGGGAGTCATAGATTGTTACAAACTAATGCTCAAAGACGGAAAAGCTGAGTATGAAGAATTGTTCGAAGATGATATCAATGAACAGTCAGAGTCCGGAGAAGACGCAGAATCCAAAGACATAAACGACGTTGTTCCGGGTTCATATTATCTGGAGGAATACGACTATAACAACACGTATCCGATTGAAAAGTATGAAGTCATTGCAGATTTTTCTAAAGGAACTGCCAAAGCCGCATCTGATGCCTATACTTATCCTGATAATAATCCCGAATTCTACAACGAACTGATGCAAGAAGGCGGCACCGTAAACGCCGCATCACTCGACAGTTTCATGAAAACACCGGGCGAAATACCTTTCAGTCAGCTCTTAGACAAAGGTCAGATATACGAATATTATGAAGGCGACGGTGAAATAAACGGAACAACTTACGCCGATCTAAACTCAGACGGAATATACGAATGCATCTTCTATATAGGTGAACATAACGAATACTCAGATAATGACAAAGAATACCGCGTTATCCTGTCGGCTCAGGGCGGCAAAGTATATGCTTATCTTGCATTTTCACCTTATGAAGATTCTGTTACCGAAGACGGATACTTTATAGAAGAGCCCGATGAATATGTAAGTGAACGCAGAGCGAAAAGAGTTTTCTTTGACAAGGAAAACTGCTTTGCCTTCGGCGTTCCCTGTGAACAAAACTGATATCTTCAGCATATGATAAAAAGAAGAAGCGCTCCTCATTCAAATTCAAATGAATGCAGTGAGTGCTTCTTTATATCATAGCAAATTGCTCTTTTTGTTTAAAATCCTATTCTTTTTATCTCATCTACAAGATTTCTTCCGTATATCTCACATCCAAGGCAATTGGGATGAAGATTGTCAAGGAAATATTCAGAAAAGTGAGGAACCAGTTTCATTCCTTCAACGACTTTTACGTTTTCATACTTCTCTGCTATCTTTTTTACTTTCTCGCAGAAATCTGTGAGCACGGGAAGTCCGTCGACTGAATCGCCTCTCCAGAGAGGTGTTATGCAAAGGATCGGGATTTCTTTTCCATAAATTCCAATTAAAGTCTCGTAGTACTCTTCCACTACGCTCATATCGCCGTCGCCGTACTGGTTGGTTCCAAGTGCAACGATTATCTTGTCGGGAGTATATCCTTCCATCTTCATTAGCGACTTCTTGTCATACACATAGCCGCCGATTCCCTGGTTCAATATGTCATAATTAAGAATCTTGTTGGCTACACTCACATATGTATTTGATGAACGAAGCGGTCCGTAGCCCTGAGTTATCGAATCACCGAGCCACAAAACTTTTTCCCCTTTGACAGCGGGTACTACCTTACCATCTATCGTAAAGTTCTTTATAAGAGCCGTTGCATCGGCAGGAAGATAAATCACTACATTCTTCTCGCCTTCCGGAAGTTCCCATTCGATCGTTCCGACATCCATGATGTCTTTTACATACTTAATACCGGTTACCAGTCCGTCAACGGTAATCTCAAAAGAATCAGGCGATCCCTTCCATATGATCTTGTAATCAAATGAAAGCTTATTTGCGGATGTAGTGAACTCAAGCGTTTTGGCTGTCGATGCAGTGCATCTTTCGTACCACATTTCAAAAGCACCTTCAAAATATTCAATCTGCTTTTTGGAATACTGAAAAGCCTGAAGATATCCGTCTTTTGTCTCCCCAAATTCATATGCGCCAAAATAAATCTCTTTTAATTCTTCATTTGTCAGAACCATTTACATACCTCCCAAATTCCCCAAGTACTTCCAGTATATCATCTGAAAACCTGTCGCACGCATTTTTCTTCATATCCCAGGGAATTCCATAGATTTTTTACCTCTGCATGGTTGCAGAATCAAGTCCGTTTTCCAAATCTCCTTCCACAACTACAGAATGTCCGAAGAAAAGATCTCCGTCATAATAAAAAACCGAGAAATTGCCGTCGCTGTCCATCGACATGCTGTCTATCGAAATTTTCTGTGCAAAATCAGCTTCTGTTAATTCTGTGTAGTTTATGGGTTCGCCGTCCTCATCAATCTCGCAGTCACTTGACTGCCACTCATTTGCAAGTTCCGTGAGCTCTTTTGCCGCAAATTCGCGCATACTCTTATCCCGCTCAGCAAGATCCTTGTAAAAGAAATCCATATGAGCCAGTGCTTCACCGGCATCTTCCTGCCCGTCTTCCACTTCAAGAAATAATTTGGCCTTTTCTCCAAGCCAGTCACATTCTCCCTCAAAGTGGCCAAGGTCTTTATCAAGTGTCATTTCACCGTAGTTCTCGGTATGTATGACAACAGGCGCCTTGTACTTCAAAATAAGCCCGTCAAGAAACTCATCCGGCTCATTTACAGAAAGCATCGAAAGCGCGTAAAGACCGCTCATCCTGAATTCATTATTAACCCAGGGCTCTGCATTTTCTATATACTTTGGCGCAAGAGCCTTTATCTTATATACCGTGAGCTTATTAAACTCATCAAAATACCCGCGGTGTTCCTGCTCTATTTTGGTGGGAACGAATTTCATCATTGACCTTACGTCGCACTTTTGGCCTGTTGTGAGATTAATGTATCCCAATATCGGAACCGAAGCCGAAAACTTATCGCTTGCTCCAACGCCGCATGCTCCGCCTCCGCCGATAGCGACAAGGTACTCACAGGGACTTGTTTCATAATTATCTTTTTCCCAATCAGCAAGTGCGCCTATTCCGATTGCCGCAGGAAGCATCTTTAATTCTCTCCAAAAAGACTTGGTATCGCTGATATCACCCGTATTATAGAACTCAAGCAAAGTCTTCGTCACTTCGGCAATATCGGCTCTCTTTTGCATAACCTTATTATTTACGCCGTCTCCAAGCCCCACTTCAAGATCAAAGTCATGCATATTGTCAAGTGCAGCCTGCACAAAGCTCACCTTCCCGACCGGCCTGTCTACTGAAAGCGTCACAAACTCCTGCGCATCCTCCGCCATCTTGCCTATATAGAGCTGTATCTGCTCCCAGGAAGGGGCTTCGATATCGTTATCGAAGTTGTTCATGAGGGTGAAGGTGATGGGGGTGGGGTCTTGGGCTAAGTTGGGAGCTGCGGTGTTTTCTATATTGTTGTCTTTTTTCTTTCCAAACCAAAACATTGTTTTTATTCCTTGTATAAGTGCGTTATTTATGTTTCATTGCTAAATCAAGTGTTCGTGCTGCCTCCGAGCTTTCTAAAACAAGCCTCTTTACATTTTTACGGACGATCTTTTTGAGTTTTTTACATTTTTGCGGACGAACTTTTTAGTTTTCTTACATTTTTACAGATGATCTTTTGCAAGTTTTTTATGACAATTGGAGCAAATATGTCTTTTCTTCCGTCACTCGTCGTCTCCAACCGGAATTCCCAAAATTCTGCTTTGGAAGCCCTTTCGAAGGCTCGCATAATCGGTATAGTTTATAGTGCATTTAAAGCGCTTGTTCCATGTATCCTTGAGTGTGTCACAGATCTCCGTAGCTCTTTCTCCCTCATTCTTAAGAATAGCAGGAAAAATGTAGTAAATGAGAAAATAGTTAAGGTACATCAGATCCCCGATTCGAACCTTTCCAAACCTCTTAAATCCCTCATGCACTCCATCGCAAAAAATCTTTGAAGCAGCTGCCGTATCCTCAGCCTCAATCAGCTCTTTTAGCTCACCATATCTCTCGGACAAGAACATATTCATCCTATCCTCATACTCTTTCTTAGTAGATATCTTGCTAAAAGATTCCATGCTCTCAAAAATCTTATCAATGTTAAATGCCATTGCGTTTACCTCCTGTGGGTTTCTATTTCTGTCTTTTATTATTGATTATTAAGTATTCGGCCCAGGGCCTATATATAGAACTTTCACATTATCATTGTCATCATAAACAAATCCTACAGTTAATAAATATTCATCATCACAGTATTCTTCGGCATATGCCGATATTTCATTGTTGTTTTCGTCATAAAAAGCTATTTCTCGTATTTGCAAACACATATATAACAAACCATTAACATTTTATCACATCACAATACTCCCCACAATAAACAAATATGCAAAAAGTAGCCCGGCCAAATCCCATGATCTGGCCGAACCACCATATGTTTAATTATGGACATTTTTCTAAACAATATCTATCGCCCGTAAAACCAACCGAATATACTTCAATATTAGGGCTGTATTCTTTTATTTCTTTGCAAATTTCACCTTTATCATAGTCTACACTTCGAAAATCCATTATAACTTGTTCAGCGTTTTTGAATTTATTTAAAAATGCAAGCGAACTTCCACCGGGCGCATAAGAATCAGCAAGTAAAATTATGACTGGAACATCTATCTCTACCCCGTTTTTTATTAAGGATGTATCTGCGAAAGACATATCAATAAACGCATACTGTATCTTCGCAGTGTACGGACGATTTAAATCACCTAAATAATCACTAATTCCATAATTTTCACTCCAGTCATTAAAAAAAACTGCTTTTGTCGGATGATTGTCGCCATCCGAATTTTCAAATGAAATCTTTATTCCTTCAGGAAAATAATCCGAATTTTCATCTACGAATTTGTTATGCGCATTAATAATATTGCACAGCTCTTTATATCCTTCTACACCATTCTCATCTTCAAATCCTACAGTTATTGAATTATCACCATCATAGCAAAACACTTTGACATTCTCAGTATCGTTCAAGCCAATCTGCTCTGTCCACTCTTTATACGATGTACTGATGTTATGCGCAGGTTCAGGAATATTCCTGATCACAACCAAAATAATAAGCAACACCATAATAAAAGCGATTGCTTTGAGAATATCTTTAATACTTTCCATGTTCAAATTCCTCTATTTTACAATCATTCGTTCAGTTGATTGCGAATCTCTAAAGCACGATTGTAATATTGCTTTAATTCTTCTATAGGCACATATCCCGTAACAGCTTCATATGCTTCAATCGCTTTCTGCTCAGCATCTATCCATCCGGTAGTAACCAAAGATGATCTGTCAAAATTTCTATTGCTTATAAAAAACATGCCCGAATACATAGCTTTTTCTGTTCCATCCTCTTCTATTACAACTCGTTTATCATGGTAACTGCCTTCAATTTGCTTACCATTCTTATCTCTATTTTGTACACTTACAATAAGCTCTCCTTTTTTGACTTCAACATCAGGTTCCTCAACAACAATTTCATATTTTACAAATTTCACATCTGCAATTCCCAGTTTATAAAAATATGTAACAGGCCCCTCTTTTACAAAAAAGTTCCTATACCCCGAGAACTCCGCGGATTCACCCGCCTTATAAGCTTTTTCTAATATCGCCTCATACCGATAGTTCATTATAAAAAATAATGTTACAGCTATAATAAAGACGCAAAACACAATAAGTATTATCTTTTTCAGTACTCTTTGCTGCATAACAATCCCCTGCTATATAACTATTTCCCCTCTAATCTTCCGGGATCCTATAAAACTTCCCCGATATCCTCTCAGATTTAAAGACATTCACAAATGCCTCGGGATCTCTTATCTTTATGGCATTGATAGCTTTGGTTACCTGCGTTGCAGAGATAACCGAGTATACTACCGATTTTTCTTTTTCCTCCTCGTGGGCACCACGGCCATAGATTATCGTAGAGCCGTGATTTGTCATGTCGTATATAAGAGCGCTGATCTCATCCGGAAACTGCGTCACTATGAACAACGTGGTCTGCTGATACTTGCGGTATAGCACATGGATTACCGTCGTTGACACATATTGGAATACTATGGAATAAAGAGCTCTTTCCCATCCAAACAGCGCGCCCGCAGTAATAAGGATGCAGGCATTGACATATAAAGCCACATTAAAGCCATCCGCGCCCTTCTTGTACAGATAGATCGCTATAAAGTCGATTCCGCCGCTTGTAGCATCCATCAGAAGGCAAAGACTCACCGCCACTCCGTTTATGATGCCTCCAAATATGCTTATCAGTATAATGTCGTTGGTTATCACATATCCCGGAATCAGATCGGCCAGAATACCCGTCAGCACGATAGCAATGCACGAAAGCGAGGTGAACTTCTTTCCTATGAACTTAAAGCCGATATAAACAGGAACCAAATTGATGGCAACATTGATAGGTGTATACGGAACTTTGATTCCCACGAATCTGTCCGCAATTTCCTGAAACAGCAATGTAAGTCCCGTCGCGCCTCCCGGCAATATACCTCCGGTCCTGACAAAAGACTTGATATTTATCGCAAACACCACCGAAGCAAACGTCACAACGATGAGCCTAAGCGACATCCATCTGTAATGGTTTTCTTTTATATTTACATCCATTTTTATATCACCTCTGATTCATCACATCCCAAGATACGCCTTCGCACACCTCTCCGCCTCGTCAGGATACTTATACCCTTCCATCTGCGCCAATTCTCTGGTAATCCTTACAAACAGTTCATGCGTCTTTTTCAGCGCTCTCAAAATATCCTCTTTGTCATAATGTGCAAAGCACTCCGATAGTTCAGAAACAATCTCGTCGCCAGCCCACTTATCTATAAAGCGCCCCTCGTGCCAAACATCCACGCTTTCTTTTTTGTAGCGATACAGCTCTATCGCTTTCAAAAGATGCGCCTTGTGATAGTTGTCGACGTTCATCTTGGCAGCCCAGATCTCGCCTCGCTTGAGCTTTTTATACGCCCAGATATTATGGAAAAAGAAATCGTTTATCATGTTCAGAAACTCATCCTCGCTCATAGAAGGCGCCGTGACACTGTGCTTTATGTGCTCCCTCAGAAAATCCCCGTAATTCATTTCATCATACAGAATCTCATATCCTCTGTTCATGACCCACTGCGCCACACCCTCCTTAACCGCAGTTTCAAACTGCTCCGGAGTCAGTGCGATCATGTCAACATCCTTATCTTCATCAAAGATGCATCTTCTCTCTTTTCCGCCGCCCAAAGTATCCTCAATAAACGAAATCGCCACATTCCCGAATTTTTCAGGATATTCGCCCGAATACCACGGCTCGACATTCGTCGTTATTATAAAAAGATCCAGATCCGAATATTCATCGGCCTTAACATCGCTCCTTGTCGTAGAGCCGATCGCAATTATCGCCCTGATATCATCATCGCTTTTTGCACTTTCAAGTATTCTGCCTTTTATATCAGAGTATTTATCCATTTCAAGCCTCCCCGGTTGTTTTTTCGTTGTATTAGTCATTTTTCTTCAGTAATAAGATTCGTCAAAAGATCTATAACTCCTATATCATGCCTCTCCGAATACTCTTTAAGCTCTTCTATATTTTCTTTTCCAAAAGAAATGATCCTCGCTATCTCGGTATTGTCAGAGCTGTTCTTGAACGCCTCAAATGCATCCAAAATCTCATCTGAACTCATGCTTGAGAAAAAAACTGTCTGGACGCCGTATTTCTTTTCATCGGTAATAAGGTACGTATCGCCTGTAGAAACGATGCTGTCCCTGATAGCGCTTCCCGCCTCCTCTTCAAACTCTCTAAACGCCGCCTTTATCGGATCAAGGTCACCGCTCTCATTCCTGTCGTCCGGATCGATAACTCCGCCGATAAACTGAATCTTCCCCTTATTCTCCGAGCCGTTCCCGTTCAGTGAAACAAAAAACTTCCCGTCCGTCGATTTCAAAATCCCGCCCGCGTACGTATTCTTGCAGGCATAGCGCCCCAGGTCTTGTACCTGCCCGCATTTATAATTTGCATAATCGGAAAGCTCGCATTCAAGGCTCACTTCCCCATCATTATTCTCCATCTTCACCGTCGAATAAACAGGTCCGTTAAACAGCCACGGATGCACTTCCAAAAGCTCTTTCCAGTGGTCTCTTATCTTTTGCTCTGCTTCTTTTGACAGCTCCAAATGCTTGCCGGTGTCGATTATTTTTATTTTTTTAGTCTTTATTATTGTTGTCATTCTGTTCCTGTCTTTCCTATGATGCTTGTTCTGCGGTTCTATATAGATAATATCATAGCAGACATATTTATTTCGAATCGGATTACAGCACAAATAGCATCTCATTACCTGATTTCATATCTAAATACGAAATTCACGCCTCCGTCCATTGATTGAGTTGCAAAGCACTTCTCTTCGCCCTTGTTTATCGTTATTGTCTTTGGCGCTTTGCTATTAAGATTTATTCCGCCGCCTTTTTCCTTCTCCACAATTCCACCTGCGGAGCTGATAACGATTTTCTCAGAGGATACGCTTTTTACCACAAGCTTGTAACTATATTTTTCAAAGATGACATCTCCCTTTTTTACCCGGACAAGCTCCTGCGGCTCAGCATCATCTCCGCCAAATTCGTTCCATTCACTTATCGTCGCCACAAGAACCGCCGTCTCATCACCCGCAAGCCTGTTATTTTCTATCCCGCACCCTGCAAGCCCCGCGCAGATCAGCACAGCCACTAGGCAGAGCATTGCTCTGAGTGAAATATTATTTATCATGGATTTGTACCTTCCTTTGTTCATACGTATATATCTTATATGCATTTTCATGAAACCTGCTTATTCTCACATGCCATTCCGCACTTCTTCGTTCCGGTCACATAATCTTCCTTTTACCACTATAGTTAAAAAGTAACCCCAAACCGCAGAATTGTAAAAACATTCTTTCCGCAGTCGCCAAGCCCTTTTTCCCTGCTAGAATTATTGTTTTCACAATAACCAACAGGGAATTTCCTGCGTTTCTCACTGTTGCAATTATTGATTTCGCGTAAAGTATGACATCTTAAATGAAATTACAGAAATCCGCACTGGCTGCGGATTTCGTGAGAACATGATTCAGGAGTCAACCAAGCCCTATCGACGAAGTCGATTCAAATTGGCTTGGTTGATGCATTCTTGAACTTCATGTTCAAGAATGTATAATTATAAATTCAGCTATTTTAGTCACAAAATAAAGCAATGTAGCAATTAGTCTTGCACATACCCATTTGAGCTGTATTCCCCCTCGGAGATACAACTTTATAATCCCAATAGACTCTTTTTGACCTTCCCCTACGTTACTCAAATTCAATTGCAAACTTTATCCCCGTAAAATCCATCTCTCATTTGCTTAGTTCTACGGGTATAAATCGATTTCCGGAATTCTATGCCCGTAAAGCCATTCACACATTCAATTATTTCTACGTGTACACATCGATTTCCGAGATTCTATGCCCGTAAAGCCATTCACACATTCAATTATTTCTACGTGTACACATCATTTTTCGGGTTCTAATGTCCGTAAAGCTACTTCAATATTGAAACGTTTATTTTGGCCAATGATTTCATAATAGCCAACAGGTAGACACCTGCATTTCTCACTGTTGATATTCTCGTTTTTGCAATATTCAACAGTGAAATTCCAGTATTTCTCACTGTTGGCATCTTCAATTTCGCAATATTCAACAGGGCAATTCTCGCATTTCTCCCTGTTG
>NZ_KK211307.1:49982-68622 GCF_000621565.1 Butyrivibrio sp. LB2008 | reverse complement strand
AGGGAAATTCCAGTATTTCTCACTGTTGGCATCTTCAATTTCGCAATATTCAACAGGGCAATTCTCGCATTTCTCCCTGTTGGTATTTTCATTTTTCCAATATGCAACAGGGAAATTCCTGCATTTCTCACTGTTGATATCTGCATTTTCTCAATTATCAACAGGTAATCACACGCTTTTTTCACTGTTGAAAGCCCTGTTTTCTCAATAACCAACAGGAAAACACTCGCAAATCTTACTTACACCAACATGATTGCATAAAAAACTTTGCCCCTGTCACTAACACCTCACATGCCCGATTTACTACAGCGAGATTTCCCAAAATGTTTATTCCGCCACTAATATCTCCCAACCGCCGCAAATGTCTCGCTTCCCAGGAATCCCAAGAAAAAATCCCCAGCCCCCTCAACACCCCTTATCTCCCTCACTTCACCAAAAAAGAGCCGAACGACTCACCACCTCACCGCCCCGGCTCTTTCGCTATTCCATTCGCCTCTATTCCATTCGCCTCTATTCCATTTGCCCCTCTTCCATGCTCCTCTTATTCCATTCGTCCTATTCCCTTCTCCTCTATTCCATTCTCCTCCTATTCCCTTCGCCCCTATTCATAGATCTCCGCAAGCATGATCCCCTTCTTGAGCTTGGAATCATCTATATCAACACTGTTAACGACCAGATAATAGTCATCAACAAACTCTTCAAAATACTCCAACGGCACATCGTACAAAAGCATGCACACTTCGCCGCCCTGCCCCATGCGGATGTAGTAAATGAGCTTCTTTATCTCTTTTTGCAAACCGGAATTGTAATACGTGTACTCCACATACTTCGCAGGATAGCCGCAAACTTCTTCATCAACCACATAAACATCGTCATACTTGCGCCTGTCATATGCGATAAGCTCGTCCACGCAGTCTTCCTTGAAATACTCGATATCAATAAAACAGTCGCAGTAGTTCACGTCCTGCAATACCGGCGAATACAAGCCCTCTTCAAGATACCATATTCTGGGCGCATCAAAAGAAACAGGGCCGATAGAAGTCGTTTTCCATCCTGCATCCCAGTGCGTCCTGTCAATCACAAAATCCTCATCTTCAGTTACGGCTTTTACGGTAAAGACTGTAAAGAAATCAGCAAGTCCCACGATCAGAAAAAGATAAGCAAAAACTAAGGCTATCCTTTTTTTCATAGCATCCATCCTCTTTTTTCGCGCGTCTACGGGTTGCAAATCACAGTGAAACATAGCCTTTATCAAATTCACTTATGCAAAAATTATAAAATAGCCTCAAATACATTAAAACAAACACCGCATAAAATAATTGTAAAAAAAATATGATATCCGCCCTGCCCAAAACCTATAAGAACTTTCCGCGCATACATGTTACAATTAGTTTATTCAAAAGATTTTTTACAGGAGATTGCGCCCATGGCTGATAATCAGAATACAATTGAAAAAAGACTCATAAAGATGAAGGAGTTCTACAATCAACTGGATAAGATGATCGATGATCTGCCGGATGTACTCCCCAAAGATATAAAAGCCCTCGTAAGGGACAAGATACTTGGTGATAAGGAGTTAAAAGAGCTGATTGACGGAATTGACAGACACAGACCGCCGAGGTTCCTTTTGATTGGCAGAACCGGCGTCGGCAAAAGCAGTCTGATCAACGCTCTAAGCTCCAGCTACGTCGCCCCCGTAAGTGATGTGGAGAGCTGCACTACAGAGACCAAAATCTACCCTTGCTACGACGGGGACAGAAAAATGATGGACATCATGGATTCCAGAGGCATCTCCGAATCCATATCGACCGATGACAGAATGACCGCCGAAGACCAGCTTCTTGGCGATATCAATAACTTTAATCCCGACGTAGTCCTGTTTTTACTTGCTGCTACGCACCGCGACAACATCGACAGAGACGTCGAGTTCCTTAAGAAGGTAAAAGAAAAATATGCAGAAGTAAACAAAGTCGAAGTTCCCGTCCTCGTTGTGATCAACAAAGCCGACGAAGTCCAGCCAAGCAGGATCAAAGATCCTTCCGAATACAACGTTGCCAAAAAAGAGAACCTCATAAATACAGTTGCTTACTACCAGCGGATCTGCACAGAAAACGGCCTTAATGTAGACGGAATCGTTGATGTTTCAAGTTACATAGAATGGGCAGACGCAAGCGGCGTATGCGTCCAGCCCTCCGATATCCTCGAGATGGCGCAGTCCGACATCAACAATCTGCAGATTGATTTTGACGGCCGCTATCATATAGACGAACTTCGCGAGAAGCTCGAAGAAGTAATTATTGATTTTGAAGCAAAGATGGGCTTTAGAATGGCCCTTCAGTTAAATGAGCTGGTGAAAAAAATGGCCACTCACGTTACAAACTCTTTTGTCGCGATTGCAAGCGCCATAGCCTTTGCCAACATTCCTGTAGCCGACATCTACATTCTCCTTCTGGTCCAGTCGATAATGGTTGCCCTTATCGCAGGATTAAGCGGCAGAGACGTTTCGATCGACACGGGAAAAGAATTCCTTGCTTCCCTCTTCCTGACAGGCGGCGCAGGTGCAGTATTTAGGCTAATCGCCCACGGCGCCGTAAAGTTCCTTCCAATCGCAGGCGGCATGATCAACTCAACAATCGCAGGCGCAGGAACCAAAGCAATCGGTACTGCTGCCATCAAGTACTATATCGAAGGCGTCAGCATCGAAGAAGCCAGGGAGATATTCAAAAAAGAAAACAAAGCCAATTAATACCGGCTTTGTTTTCTTTTTACCCCAAATACAATTACCGCTCCTGCCACATTCAGGATCAGATCATCGATATCGCAAGAGCCTACGCTAAACGTAAACTGCGTAAGCTCAATAAATACAATGATCAGCGTCGTCGCAAGAATAAACGGCCCTGCTTTCCTAAGCCGCTTAAACAACACCGGAAGGAAGAATCCAAGCGGCGCGGGAGCAACAATGTTTCCGGCGATATTCACCATGAGAGCTTCAAATGAAGCGTTGTTTCTGAATAGTCCTGCAATAGTCGCAAACGGAACAAAGTTGCTGCGATTGTTAAGGTAGTCTCTTATCTTTTCACCATTTCCAAGGATAAATTCGGGCTTACTTCTAAACAGTCCGAATGTCAGCATAAACAGAAAGGCCAGATAAAAGACAAATACAGCCCATAAATATGTTTTTATTGCTTCTTTTTCTTTGTCCGGATGCATTCTTCCGTAGACTTTCACCGCAACAAAAGCAAGGAAAACTGCAATTAGGAAAAAGACAAGTAAAATTAAATATGTTTTCATTCTAAGAAAAATCAAAAATCAAAAATAACACTACTGAAATCCGCATTTTCAGCAGATTTCCCGAGAACATAATTTAAAAAATCAATACACCACAATCTCGCTGATGCACGTATCATCATAAGTCTCACCTTTTTCGGCTCCCATTATTGTTATGATGATCGTATCCGTCTCAACAAGCTCTTTGGGTTCAATACAATTATTGTTCATGCCGGCAAGAAACTCTGTATCAGCGCCGTCATAGGCATATCCTTCCATTTCGCCGATGCCGATATTATTGTCTCCAAAATCTACATTCGCTTTCGTCACCGTTCCATTAGCAGTAAACAACTCGTCATTTTCAGTATAGCCATTACATATCATAACTCCGCACACAGGCTGCTTTTTATCAAGATGAAGCACAATGGTCTCTCCAACACCTGTGCCCTGAACGCCTTCAGCCCATACTGTTGTATAATCTCCGTCTACAAGATTCATTCCGCCATAAGTTTTACCACTGACCGGCTGAAGTTCAGAAGAAGTCTCAACTGAAGTTACCTTTATGCTCTCGTCGCGATATCTTCCGTATAAAAGAGTCACACCATATCTGCTTTTGGGATTCTTTGCAATCAAAATGTCCGCATATCCAAGAAATGATGTATCTCCACTGTTATCCGAATAGAACCCCGGTCCTGTAATAAGATAATATCCTTCATCCTCATAATATTTCATGTGCTCAATGCTGTTCCATGGCTCACCGTCAGAAAAAGTAAACGGCATAAATTCATCTTTTACCTGCTCAGTTTCAAAAGGCGTAAAATTCTCTTCTCCGTATACATCCTTAAACAAAGCAACAGCTTCATCAACCGGAACGGCCATAGTTGCCGAATTTTCATCGCCATCTTTAAGCTTGATCGCGCCGCTAAATGGATTATCATTTTGTAGAAAAACATCCTCTATGATCCGCCTGCGCAAAAATGCCTTGCATCTATTCTCCATCTCAGAGAAAACCATTCCGTCCCCAAATTCAAGAACACACGAAACAGCCACACAGTGCACCATCTCATTAAGTATTTCCTCATTATCAGGTTTTACTTCCTCAGTCTGAAGAAGCTTATCAATCTCAGCCTCACATTCGGAAGCTGAAAGCTTAATATTTCCGGCTGCGCCATCTACAGCTGTCTCACTTGAAGCGCTGTCCGCAGAATCTTCCTGCACCCGCGCGGAAGCATTCATATCCGAATCATCGGTCATAATCTCTGTTTCACTGCTTTGTCCCACGCAACCTGCCATAAGCATAAGGCTTATACTGCAGGCCATTGCCGCTAAAAATCTTTTTTTCATCTCTTTTCTCCCATTTACAACTATATCCTGAACATTATTACAGTACCGGGTAATCCCCTATCCCGTACTTCAGATAGCGCATAATGCGAAGCTCATCAACCGCGTCGGTTAAGGCATTATGAAACTCCATATAGCCCTCTTCTCCAAACATATGCAGAATATTTTCAACTCTGTAGCCGCTCTTTAAGCGCCCCGTCGAACAGCACTTTGCATCCTCCGGAATATTGGGATTATGCTGCTTGTACGCAGCCAGCTTTAAAATATCATGCCAGCTATACTCATTTAGCTCCGGAAGAACCCTCGCGTCAAATGACGCATTATATGCAAAGATTGATTTTATGCCAAAAGAATTAAGATACTCTTTTATCGCTTTGACAGCACCTTTGCGGTCTGTCATCTGCGGAGTCTTGCCCTTTATATTGAGCGCATATGAGTACATTCCTCCGACCTTTGCAGCTTCCTCGATTATTATATACTTATTATCCAGAGCCACAAATTGCCCCTCTTCCGCTATCACTATGCCTACCGACATAACGACGTTTTTCCAGTTTGTTTCCGTGTCTATTACTGCAAACTTTTCAGCCATTTATTTCTGTCCTATTCTTGATTATTCTACTTCAAAAAAAATCTTTATTATACCTGCCAAAATCAAAAGCCATGAAAACAGACGCAACAATATTAGTTCTAAACCTCTATCATCTCTTAATATTCCAAGCATAGCCGCTCCAAACAGCCCCATACTTATCCCACCGGCCAATCGACCGACAAAATCTATATCAACAATTGATAATTGCGATATATATATTACAATCAAGCATGCATCGATTGCAGCAATACCGTAAAGTATCCTTTTAACTATATTAAAAGATCTGCTATCATCTTTTCCGTATATAAGCTCGTCTCGTCTCTTTAGTTCTTTTTTCGATATTTTTCTTTCTAAAAAGTATCGATATACAGATGCCACAAACAATATAAAATATAAAAAAAATAATATTCCCGCAAACTCTGTATCCCACCTGCTCTCATCCAATAATGACAGATCAGAAGCAACCTTTACAAAAAGCCAAACATACGCTCCCAGTAAAGAAGCTATGCCCAATAAGGTAATCTGTACTTTGACACGCTTCCTATAGTAATTCTTTAACGGGATTACTTTACTTAAAACAGCAAATGTAGCTATTACGAGTTCCAATGCTATTATTGTTGCTATTGTTATTATAATCATCTCTAATCCTTTCCCGCGTTTGGGAGTAGCAACTCTCTAACAAATAATCCTTATGCCATTCCGTGAACGTCATAAGGATTAATACTTCTTAAACAAATCTGTATGTGCCCCTGTTCTAACAGCTGTTATTCTGCATCAAGCTCATCAAACAGTTCTTTTGCAGAACTATAAGCCTTTGCTTCAACCTTTCCGGACATTATATCCTTTGCCTCTTTCATAGCCGAAATAGTATCCTCATTATATTTAGAAATTTTCACATCGAAAGGAATTCCACCTTCCATTAAAGACTTTTCAAAGAATATATTAACCGCCTCTGCCAGAGTCATACCAAGATTCCCATATAATTCCTCAAGGCTTGTCTTCTTTTGTTTATTCATTCGCATATTAAAATTTGTATCTTTTACCAATGTCGCTGACATCATCATCACCTCCTACTAACATAATAATAGCATGATGTATCACTTATGCAACACATTGTTTTACATTTAATAAAAATGTCAGAGTTATTCATTTATAGAACGACTCTGACATTTCTCTTTTATAATAATTTAATCTTCTCAAGCGCCCTGACAAGGCTTCTTCCCTTAGGGAACTTGAGTATATCCTCTCTTGCTGCGCCTCCGATTTTGATGAGCACCGCAAAGTAAACAAATGTCGCGATCACTACAGCAACACCTATTGATGCAAAGTAAGGAATACGGATATTAACAGATGCTGTCGCAGGTGCAATAAGCATATACATTCCCTTGTAAACGCCGTAAGCCACGACTCCCATCACTGTAGCCGCAATAAATGGCAAGACATAAGTCTTTTTCACATCTACCTTTGTATCCATATACTTCCTGATTGAGATATTATTAAGCACACACATAAGAAGCGAATATACTATCGTTACGATGCAAAGTGCCTCGCCGGTCATATCTGTAAATACAAGAAGTGCAACAAGCAAAACAGCCTGAACAACAAGGGCTACTGCAGCATTTACAACAGGCGCCTTAAGTCTTCCGGTTCCCTGAAGCACAGCATTGGACACTGTAGAAACACAATAGAAAATTACCGTTACCGCAAGAAGTGCAAGATAAAATGTAGCAATATCAACAGACATCTTCTGCGGGAACATTGCCCACATGATCGGATTTGCAAGTGCAAAAAGTCCCACTGCACATGGAATCGCGATCATCATCATTACTCTCATAACTCCAGCTATGGTTTCTTCAGCACCTTTTTTATCCCCTTTTGCAAAAGCGGTAGATATCTCAGGAATCATCGCTGATGCGGCGGCAGCTGAAAAGGCAATCGGAATATTTGTTATAACCATCGCTTTTCTGATAAAGATTCCGTAATAGAACTTTATTCCGAAATCTCCTTTATGTGCCATTCCACGTACATCTGAAAGCACACGACTAAATATTGTTGAATTAAGGAATCCCGAAAGATTATATATACAAGTACTGAGAATAAAAGGTGTGACAACGGTGATTATAAGCTTAAATGCATCTGAATTAGTCATCTCCGAGCCTTTATCACTCTCAATCTTCTCATAGATTGACTTCTTGTTCGATAAGTAAACAATGATCATGAATATAAGCGCAGTCAGCACTCCGGTTCCCGTACCAAGTGAGCTACCAACCGCTCCATAAACAGCTCTTTTACTCGGATCGGCATTTCCTGCAATATTAGTAAGAACAATAGCGCCTCCAACACTTACGATAGCATTAAGTATCTGCTCAAGAAGCTGTGATACAGAAGTCGGAACCATCGTTCTGCGTGCCTGGAAATAACCTCTCAGAACACCAAGGAACCCAAAAAGGAAAACCGTAGGTGCAAAGAACCTAAGAACCATCGCAGAACCGGCATCATCGGCAAACACATTTGCTCCGAAAAACAAAAGCAAGCTTCCGACTCCGCCAACTATTGCAACATAATAAAGTGCACACTTAAATATCCTGTGTGCACTTTTATATTCATTAAGCGCCAACTTGCCCGCAATGATCTTTGATATAGCCGACGGGATACTAAAAGCAGATATCATAAGAACAATGGTATATGCCTGATAGGCAGTACCATAATAACCGTTACCCTCATCACCGATTATATTCGCAAGAGGAATATTATAAATAAATCCGATTATTCTCGATATAACACCTGCAATCGCAAGTATACCGGCTTGTTTTAACAAACTCTTCTTTGAATCTTCACTCATAACTAAATATTATGGCCTTAGCCAATCGTACATCTCCTGATATTTTTCGGCTGAAACCTTCCAAGAGAAATCAACGGCCATTGCGCGGTCGATCATCTTGTTCCACTCGCGCTTTCCGTCATAGAAAACGCTTTCAGCCTCACGTATCGTAGCCAGCATCTCGTGTGCATTGTAATTAAGGAAACCAAATCCGGTTCCCGTGCCTTCAAACTTATTGTAAGGCTCAACGGTATCGATAAGTCCGCCTGTCTGCCTTACGATAGGAATTGTGCCGTATCTGAGCGCCATAAGCTGCGAAAGTCCGCAGGGCTCAAAGAGCGACGGCATAAGGAACGCATCGCAGGATGCATATATCTTGTGTGACATAGGCTCTGAATAATAGATATTTGCAGAAACCTTGTCCTCATACTTCCAGTCAAAATGGCGGAACGAATTCTCGTACTGCTCATCTCCCGTTCCCAGAACAACGAGCTGAACGGCGTCCTGACAAAGTTCGTCAAGAACGCAGTTAATAAGATCGAAGCCCTTCTGATCCGTAAGTCTTGATACAATACCGATCATCATGCACTTCTCGTCCGCTTTAAGTCCGAGCTCTTTTTGAAGCTCTTTCTTGTTCTTGTACTTCTCCTTGCGGAAATTGATCGAGTTATATCTGTAAGGAATATACTCATCCGTCTCGGGATTAAACTCATCGTAATCGATTCCGTTCACTATACCTCTAAGGTCGCCCGCACGAGCTCTCAAAAGCCCGTCGAGATTCTCTCCGTAGAACTCGGTCTTTATTTCTTCCGCATATGCATTACTAACTGTAGTAATGGCATCTGAATAAACAATTCCACCCTTTAACAGATCCGCATCCTTAAAGAGTCCGAGTTTATCGGGAGTGAAATAATAGTCCGGAAGTCCCGTGATATCACGAACAGTCTTAATATCCCATTTTCCCTGGAACTTAAGATTGTGTATCGTCATTATCGCCTTGATTCCCCTGTAGAATTCACTGCCCTGGAATCTCTCCTTGAGATAAACGGGAACAAGACCTGTCTGCCAGTCATGGCAATGAATAATGTCCGGTCTGAAATCGATCACCGGTAGTATCGAGAGCGCAGCCTTTGAAAAGAAAGCATACTTCTCGATCTCAAATACAGTATCATCGCCATAGGGCTTCATTCCGTTAAAATAAAACTCATTGTCGACAAAATAATATTTTATCCCGTCGACTTCCGCTCTGAATATGCCCACATACTCGTTTTTCCAATGGAAATCCATGTAGAAGTTCGAGACATATTCCATCCTGTCCTTCATCTGCTGGCTAATACACTTGTAAAGTGGCAAGATAACCCGCACATCAAAGTATCTTCTGTCGATGTTCTTAGGCAAAGAACCCACAACATCGGCAAGACCTCCGGTTTTAATAAACGGTACTCCTTCAGATGCAATAAACAGGATATTTTTCATCAGTCGCCCATCTCCTCATACTTTGCTGATTGCATAGCAATAAGTTCTTTATCGTCGAAATAGTTGATTCTCATTGCATTCTTAACATCCTCAAGGGTCTTGGCAGCGGTTTCTTTTGCAACCTCGCTTCCCTTTCTGAGAACTTCGTAAACATAAGGGATATCCTTCTGGAATTCTTTTCTCCTGTTACGGATAGGCTCAAGTTCTGCCTGAAGCACATTATTAAGGAACTTCTTGACCTTAACGTCGCCAAGACCGCCTCTTGTATAGTGGTCCTTAAGTTCCTGCAGATTGTTGTAATCGGGAAGGAATTCTGCAAAATGCTCATCCCTTGCAAAAGCATCAAGATAGATAAATACAGGATTTCCTTCAACCTGTCCGGGATCCTCAACCCTAAGGTGATTGGGATCTGTATACATACTCATAACCTTCTTCTTGATAGAATCGGGCTCTTCAGACAAATAGATGCAGTTTCCGAGAGACTTACTCATCTTTGCCTTACCGTCTATGCCGGGAAGACGCAGACATGCAGCATTATCGGGCAAAAGAATCTCCGGCTCAACAAGTGCTTCTCCGTAAACCGAATTGAATTTTCTAACAATTTCTTTGCACTGCTCGATCATAGGCTCCTGATCTTCTCCAACAGGAACAACCGTAGCCTTAAACGCAGTAATGTCAGCCGCCTGGCTTATAGGATATGTAAAGAATCCAACAGGAATGCTTGTTCCGAAGTTTCTCATCTGAAGCTCGGTCTTAACTGTAGGATTTCTCTGTAATCTTGATACGGTTACAAGATTCATATAGTAAAAAGTAAGCTCTGTAAGCTCAGGTATCTGTGACTGGATGAAAAGAGTTGATTTGGCGGGATCAAGTCCAACCGAAAGATAATCCAGTGCTACTTCTATAATATTCTGACGTACTTTTTCCGGATTGTCGGCGTTATCTGTAAGTGCCTGAGCATCCGCTATCATAATAAAAATCTTGTCAAATTCGCCGGAATTCTGAAGTTCTACTCTTCTTCTAAGTGAGCCTACGTAATGTCCCACATGAAGCTTACCTGTAGGGCGATCTCCGGTCAAAATAATCTTGCTCATCAGTATATTTCTCCTAAACCTCTAAATTTTTATAGATAAAAAATATGATACTCTATTTTAACTTAAGTGACAATGCATATTGATCTTGCGAAACCTTGACAAGAACGTTCCTTGTATCCGCCGTTGCGCCAAGCAGTCCGAATTCCTCAGAAAAAAGAGCCACTCCGTATCTGAGTCTTCCGTTGCAGCGCCTTCCTACCGCTTCGTTGATCTTGCTCATTATGCTTGCCATTACTCTGTCCCTGAGGCCCCAATTATTAAGAAGCGCCAGGATCTCATCGCAGGTCGTGCATCCCATCACGGTTCTGACCTGGCTCGATGTTCCTCCGACAATCGCCGTGTGTGCGGCAAAGATCTCTCTTCTTCCGTCAGAAGCGTAAGAATTGGTATTCATGATACCTGCAGCCATCTTAACGAGCTTACCTACATTTCCCACAAGAAGTAAGTTCTCAACTCCCGCATCACATGCCGCATCAATGGCACTTCCGGGGAAATTGAAGCAATTTACGGCAGTCTTAAGTGATACATGTATTCCTTCATATATCTTATCTGCACAGTAATCGCCCGGAGAAACAAGTATGCTCTTTACTCCCATTTCGATCTGTGTCTGTATCTGATTCTCTATGGAACTTGCTATATCTCTCTGATGAACGCTTGATATGGTTCCATAATTTCCCATGATCCCGATACCGCCCATAAAGCCGTTCTGTCCGATAGCCTGCTTAGCGGCTATGAGCGTTCCTTCCGGACAGCTCACCTTGATCAAAAGAGGCTGCGCTCCATCCGAAATTTCGCACACTCCGGCAACCGCGTCAAATATAAGCTTTCTGGCATCTTTTTCAATAAGAGCCTGTCCCCTCTTTGCTGTTGCGGTGTCTGTTGCGGCTATTCCAATTCCTTCACCCGCATATAGGAAAAGATTTCCGTATCTTACATCCATAAATGCTTTACTTGCGACATTTCTGAAATCGGTAACCTTGGAAACACTGACGTGAATATCGGCTTTTTCCCTAATATCAGGTGCCATGCCGCCTTCCATTACCGCGTAGAAATGAGATTCATTATTGTTGCATTTCTCGGCATCTTTATAGACAGAAATAGTCCTGGTGTTACCGTCATGCTGTATAGTCACATATTCATAGTCAAATTTAAACAAAAGACTCGCTGCCGCAGCTCTGGCCGCTGCTGCCGCGCAATCCCCCGTTGTCAACGGACTAATTATAAGTCCCGAATCTCTTGCATCAAATCTGTCCATACACACCTTCCTCACAAAAACCTTTTAATATCTATAATTATACAATATTTCGCTATATCATAAAGCAAATAATAATTTACATTATTGCGTATATAGTTATTTATTATTTCGACTTTCTTTATTTTTAATTTATAATTTGTCCATACTTTGTCCAAATTTAAATCTTAGTATATATACTATCAGAAGAATAACTTCTGACTCCCCCAACAAAACTTTTTTCATACCGGGTCGATTGGCTCCCCACCGATCGACCCCTCCTCCCAAAAATAAACCACCTTCTTTCGAGGTGGTTTTAATTTTTTGTGTAAAAAGTCGAGTCATTTGATGACAGCAGCACCAGGCAAAAGCTTTGCCGGATTTAGTGAATACGTGCATCAATCTTAAGCTGTCAGTTCTTTTTTCTCCTCAGTTTCCGCAGTTTCCTGTGTGAGCTGATCACTCTTTCTGGGGGCTCTGACTCCAAAACTTCCATTGTATCTGAGTTCTTTTAACAACTTCTTGATACTCTTAAGTTCCTTGTCGATATCCTCGGCATTGTTACAGATAACTGTAGGAACACCGCTGGCGCTGAATTCTGTTCTGTAGCCCGCATCCTTGAGCGCCTTAAATGCCTTCAGCTTATCTGTTGTACCTATCTGTTCAGGTTGCTTATCTTTTATAGCCATATATATTGTGCCTTTCTGTTTCTTTTAACACAATATACCATATTCCAATGCCATTTTCAAAAGAGCGTTGGTATAAAAATCGCTCCGTCACTTATTTTTTGTGTACGCCTTGATAAAGAAGTCCTTATCTTTCTGACAATTCATTGATTTTCCGTCGTCAGAGACATAATAGCTCTTCTCACTCGCCGAGTTGCTGTTGTGGATGTTTCCTGTGAGATTATTCCACTCGTCATAGTTCTTTTCATAAGTGTTGTCACCCGCCGACTCAAACACGAGTTTCCCCGCTGTATGAGGCTTTATCAGGATAAAAAAGCAGTCTCCCGCCTTAAGATCAATCTTCTTTTCAAGTTCATAAGTGTGAAAACCACCGCTTATCGACGAAATCTTCTGCGTAAGTACCGCGTTACCGAGATCTTTGAGCGTAAGATCTCCTTCAGTCTTTGCAGGATTGAGATAAATACTGATCTCATACTGCATGTAGGAATCAAGACTCATAAGTCCGATCGCGCTAAGCTCCTCATCTCCGATTGCCGTGTACATAACGCCGTATGGATTTGTAGATGAAGTGTACGCAGTTACAGTATTCTTGGTATCTTCAAGAGCACTTATCTCATTTGTGATAAATCCGCCGACCTGATAATTATTGTCATAGTACATCTCATCGCCCGGAGTCTTAACGCTGTAACCTGCAGCATTACTTACTGCCGCAGTTTCATCATAATATGACAGGTAAAAGAATCCGTCAGATCCCGTCTTATCTCCCCAGCTGTTCTTGCATATCCAGGCGCCGTTCTCCTGCGGCTTTGCGGAGAAATTAGATGCGGCGTAGTCATCATCCCAACCTATTATAGTAACTTCATGATTGGCTGTGGGCGGAAGCTCGCCGCCAAAGTGTGAATAGAGATTTCCGTGGTTCTTGTTCCAGAACTTCTCATCTGAGTTTACGCCGATAGTCGCACCACCGTGCTCCATGATCATCTGCTTTATCAAAGCGTTGTTGTCATAACTTCCGCAAACCTGATTCACATCCTGAACATGGAACTCCGAGCCGTACGCAGCAGACGGCTTGTCTTTGTTATCATTAAAAATGTAATTACTTCCGTAGATACTCTTAAAAGAATCATTGCCCTTGTCAAACACAGGCCCTTTCCACGCGGTAAGAAGGCTTATGCAATAATCCGTAACTCCGCCCATGGCAATATATCCCGTGTCATTGTTAACAACCCAGGCATTCTCTTCGTTCTCACTGTTTACAAGTTCTCTGTAATCATCATCAATATTGCCGCCGTAAGAACCTGTAGCCTTGTGAACATTGTAATAAGCGATATGTTTCTCAGACAAATCGAGACTTGATGAAGTATATGAAGGATAGTGCTTTAATATGTCGCATTCCATAGCTGCAGCGGAGGCAAATGCCCAGCACAGATATGAATATCCCTGATCTCTCACACCTGTTACAAATGTTTTCCCGTCAACATTTCTTGAATCATATTTGGCAGGTATCTCTCCAAGAGCCGCCTCATTGGCATCTGCAAAAAAAGATTTCGAATCCGAAGGAACAACTTTTTTATAATCGGCATCATTATAGAAAGCATCTCGGTCTCCCGCTTCTATAACAACCGCCTCTGAAATGGTCATAGACCTTACTTCTTCGACATTACCTGAAACAGGACTGTTGGAAACATCTCCTACAACAGTTTCCGCAGGCTTCTGCACCGCATCGGGGCCTTTGGTACTTCCCGTAGCCGCTTCCGGATCGCCGCCCACCAAAAGAAGATCGTCGTCTCCGCCACCTGATACTGCGGCTCCGTCCCTTCTTGATGCATTCTCAGTCTTTGGTGCGTCTTTTTTTACAACCACCAATGTAACAACAGATACAAGTACAACGGCCAAAACTGCAGCCAAAATTATTTTTTTCTTTTTCACTTCTTTAAACCTCAAACCAAAAATTATTTTTGAACTTCTATAGTATTAAATGATCCGAATATTGATTGCGTTATATCTCTTGCGAACGCTTCATAATCAATATAGTGATAACCACTTTTCCATCCGTCTATCACTCTGATCATGGGATAAATCTTTTCCCCAACCTGCCATACACTGTATCCGGCAACAACTACCGTATGATCTCTGTAAAAGCCTCTGGCTATATTCATGATCACAGGTCTCCCTGCGGAAATCTCTTTCTCCACCTGCTCCTCAAAGCTCCATACATATATGCCTTTGCTCTTTATCTTCACGCCGTATCCCGCAAAAGTCCTGCGGGCTATCCTTGAGATAAACAAAGGATTCGTGCCGAACCTGTCGGTATAAAGGTGTCTTCTGGCAACTTTCTCCACATCTTTATATATAAGCTTTATGTCTGCCGGAATTGATACGATCTTATTTTTTCGTCCGTAGTACTCTATAACACGCGCCACCGCAACAACAGAGCAGTTTCTCGTTCTGCGACCGCTGATAGTCTCCATTGAATCCGTATTCATCGGAATAATCGGTCCCTGCTTTATCATCTTCCCCTCAGAGCCGTATTTTTCCAAAAGATACTTGGGAACATCTTTTATCCCACCGTATGGTTTCTTTTTCATTTTTTTCGTATTTCACCTTTTTGAAAACATATATATAAGATTATATCGCACAAAAGTATAAACTAAAACAATGAGAAAAAACAACTTTAATATCTTATTAAAAAAAATATTTTTTTAATTGTGTCAGATGCAGTCAAATACGCTTCAATCTCAGGAAAACACTGAAAGTGCGACGGTTGGCTTAAAAACGGGCTAAAAAATAAATTGTGATAAAATTGTGTTTTTTTTGCGAACTTTATGTTTTTTGTGTATTTTGTATGTATAATTAATTAAACTTACTTGTATTACATAATAACGCAAAGGGAGCGAGGAAAAACTTTATGGACATATCGCCAAGATCCTCAGCAGATTCGGTTAGCATCGGTATTAAATCTTATAGCGATCTAATCAACATTCCGACTGTTGATCCATTGACCGGTCTTTGTTCTAAAGAGCAGTTCTTTATTCAGGCTTACGATTATGACAGAAAACACCCCTTCGAAGGTGTGGATGCAATTGTACTGAACTATAACAAGTTTCACCTCATAAATGAGCTTTACGGTAGAAGTTTTGGAGATAAAGTTTTATGTGCCATAGGTGACTGCGTTTCACAGACTGCAAATGAACACGGCGGAATCGCATGCAGATACGACGCCGATAAATTCTATATTTACATAAAGCATCAGGATAATTACGATTTTCTGGTTCACCAGATTTCCGATAAACTTGCGCTCATGCTGAAAACACCGGATATCCGCGTAAGAATCGGAATATATCCGGATATTACAAAGGAAGCTACTCTTGAACAGCGCTTCGACCGTGCTATCCAGGCTTGCAACTCCATTTCCAAGGTTAGGCACACTACTTCTTACGAAGTATATGATGCCAAGATGCATGAAAAGGAAATGTTTGAGGCAAGACTTCTCGATGGCATAAGCAAGGCTTTTTCAGAGCACCAGTTCAAATTGGTATTCCAGCCCAAGTACAACGTACACGGCAAGACTCCCAAGCTCGCAAGTGCGGAAGTTCTTATAAGATGGAAGCACCCCGAATTCGGTCTTGTAAAGCCTGATTTCTTCATTCCTCTTCTTGAAGAGAACGGTCTTATCAGACAGCTCGACAGATATGTTTGGAGAGAAGCCGCTGCACAGGTTCGTAAATGGAAAAAAGAATTTGGTCTTACCATTCCTGTTTCCGTTAACGTATCAAGAATCGACATATTCGATCCCGATATAATTGATTTCCTTCAGAAAACAGTCGAGGAAAATGAGATTGAGCCTTCAGACATCCATTTGGAGATCACTGAGACAGCTTACACGGACAATGTGGATCACATTGTATCAGTTGTAAAGAAGCTCCAGAAGGCCGGTTTCATGGTTGAGATGGATGATTTCGGAAAGGGTTATTCATCAATAAATATGCTGACTACTCTTCCACTCGATGCTCTTAAGCTTGACATTGAGTTCATCAAGGATATCGCAGAGAACAACCGTGGCAAGAATCTTCTGGGTTGTATCCTGGAAATGGCAAAGCTTCTCAATCTCACAGTTATCGCTGAAGGTGTTGAGAATGCAAAGCAGTATTTTCTTCTCAAGAACGCAGGTTGCGACATGATTCAGGGCTACTACTTCTCCAAGCCCCTCGAAACCAAAGAATTCGAAAAGCTTCTGGTTGCAAATTAAAGACAAGGCTATCACTCATTTATGGGTGGTAGCTTTTTTTGCGGACGCTTTTACCGGACGTTTAGAGGAAGTACGGGGGATATGGGCTGAAAGGCTTGTGTACGTCTGCGCAGTGAGTTTCATGAATTTATAAAGACGGGAAATGCCTCCTTTCACGTTGTTCAGAGAAGTCGGCATTTCCCGTCTTTATAAATTTTGAAACTCATCTTGCTCGTACGAATCTGCACCTTTCAGCCCATATCCCCCGTACTTCCTCTAAGCTGTTCGTGAATAAGGCGACACGGATAAACAAAGATTCAATCCGGCTATCATGCCGGTCATAAGATAAAAACGGCTTCGTAGATTTCTCCGCGAAGCCGCTTGATTTATTGGCATTTCTCTAAATAATGTTGCCCATTATCAGATTCTGCCATATATATCAACATCAAGCCGATATTCATGTATTTCTTTACCTGATTCTTCTTTATCAAAATCAATGATTTGATAATAAATTGCCTTTCTATATAAGCTTGTGTCCGGTCATATCTAGCATAAGGTCAGTCATATCCATCAGCATATCTAAGCTTTCGGGGACATTTTCGTAATCTTGTTTCTTGTATTTTAGAATGAGATTCATAATACTGTAGAGGATTGTGCGATGCACAGTCGCCCTTGGAGTTGCGGTATCTCCGTCCTTGCTGCTCATAGTAAGTCCGTCGCGGTAATAGCTTAGGTATACAATCATAAATGCGAAAGCGCTTCTTGTTTGAGCGCCCATGTACAGGTTCCCAAATCCTGACTGTTTGGAAAGGTAATCGCAAACCTTGGAAACGTCTGAAACGATTTCTTTTACATCAACCGAGATGTCAGCAAGGAGTCCTACAATGGCATACTCACTCTTTTTGCCGTAAATAATGTGTCGTTCCCGAAGTTTGTCTGTGAGCCTGATCATTTTTTCGCATTTGCTTTCTACATTCTCATTATATGTTGCGAACAATCGGCACAATGCATATGCCAAATCCTCACGGCCTTCAAAGCATGTCTCCAATTGACTGTACATATTTTCCAATTCGACCAGGATATCATAAGTGCTCTTTCCGGTTAAAACCAAAAGAATTGCCGAGCACAGATCTGCATCCTCAATATTCTCAGGATGATTCTTCTTCATTTTTTCCCAAAGATTCTCTGCTTCTTTAAGAACACTGTCTGCTTCCTGCGCTTTCCCCGCATCACATATAATGACCGAAGCAAGTCCCGCCATAAGCGTTCTTTCAAGTCTCCCCTTTTCAACCTTCCTATAAACATCGATAATATCTGCAAGATACATATCTTTCTCATCAACCAGCGACATCCTTGCCGCAACAAGGCTTCTATCAATCTTATCGAAGGTAAAATTCCTCCGCATAACCTTCAGGCACTCTCCTATATTCTTGTAATCTATCGTCTTCCCCCGCATCGTATAAACGATCGCCGAAATCAGATCACAATAGCCTATATTCTTAATAAACCTCTTACTTATACTCTTCACATCATTCTTCATAACACTCACCTAAAAACATGAATCTATTTTCATATATAATAGTAGCCTTCACACAAAAAATCCAATCACAATTTTTTCATACCTAAAACTCGCAGATTCACTACTTTTCCCTTATGCACCGCATATTTCCTCTGTGGACTTCCTGTGCGGTACACTTTCACCTTTTCGCACCGCACACATCTTCCGCAGCTTTCCTGTACGGTGCACGTTCCCTTTTCTGCACCGCACACTTCCTCTGTGGACTTCCTGTGCGGTGCACTTTCCCTTTTCTGCACCGCACACTTCCTCTGTAGCCTTCCTGTGCGGTGCTCATTCACCTTTTCGCACCGCACACATTCTCTGCAACCTTCCTGTGCGGTGCACTTTC
>NZ_KK211307.1:0-49249 GCF_000621565.1 Butyrivibrio sp. LB2008 | reverse complement strand
GCGGTGCACTTTCACCTTTTCGCACCGTACACATCTTCCGCAACCTTCCTGTACGGTGCTCATTCACCTTTCCGCACCGCACACTTCCTCTGTGGCCTTCCTGTGCGGTGCACTTTCACCTTTTCGCACCGTACACATCTTCCGCAGCTTTCCTGTGCGGTGCACTTTCTCTTTTCTGCACCGCACACATTCTCCGCAACCTTCCTGTGCGGTGACATCTTCACTTTTTACACCGCATACTTCCTCAGCCTTCCTGTGCGGTGCTCGCTTCCACCTCATAATTCTGATTCCATTCACAGAACAGCTGGGACGCGTTGGTATATATAGGAATGTGCAGTCTTCGGACGAGCAAGATTATTTTCAAGATTTAAAAAAACAGGAAATGCCGACTTCTCTGAACGAAGTGAAAAGAGGCATTTCCTGTTTTTTTAATCCATGAAAATCACTGCGCAGCCGTACACTGCACATTCCTATATATACCAATGCGTCCCCGCGCCCGCGAAGCCATCAGTTATTAGTCGAAGCCGATATCGCAACCGCCGAGGAAGTTGCCACCACAACGAGCATTGCTACCTGCTGGGCTATTACTCTTGTGAGCGTGCCGGCGGTGACTGTGGCTTCAGCCTTGGCTTTGTCGTCAAGATGAACTGCTGAGAAGATAAGCGCAGCAAACATAAGACGAGTCTGCTTGGTCATATACCAGAAGTTGAAGCCCGGCTTTGTTCTAAGATACTCTGCTGTTCCCACAACCTCAGCGACGATATCCTTAGGTTCCATCGGAATATTTACCAAAAGCCCTATGGATGCAAGCTCGTACTCCTTACCATACTTGATCCCCGCTTCATTAAATGCATCGGACAACTTACGTATCCTGTCGCACTTTTTCTTGTATGCTCCGTCAAATGTCGTAAGAACCTGGCACAACGAATATGCTGAATTCTTATATAACATAAAGTCATTTTTTATCTCAAGATAAGTCGACTCAAGCTCTTTTAATATATCCTTGGTCTTCTTATCGGTCATTGCGAGAAGAACTGCCATGCATGTATCTTCATCATTGGTAAGAAAAGGATGCGCCGACTTCATGCCTTCCATAAGATCTTCGGTCTTTTCTATTATCGCATCCGCCTCATCAGCTTTTCCTGCATCGCAAATGATCACAGCGGATAAAACCCTGAATATCGAACCAATGAATTTACCTCTTTGAAGTTTTTCATAAATTTCAGTGACATTATTAAGATACTTCTCCGGATCATCGGAAAGTGCCATTTTGGATGAAATAAAAAGCTCATTATTTCCACGAAGATATGAAAATGCGCTATGTTTTTTACGTAAAAGTTTTCTGCACTCTTTTATTGCCTTAACTTCCGTTGTCTCATCGCGATCAACAAAAGCAGTTGCAGCAATTACCTGCATAAGGCTGTCCTCAAGCATAAATCCTCTGTAGATCAGATTTCTGTTTTGGACTAAAAGATCACATTTTTCCATTACTTCGGTCTGCATTGCTTCTCTCCTTCTACAATTATCCAAAATATCATATACAATATGATACAGTGCTGTCAATGAAGATTACAGAGTAATTTGCGTACAAATTATTACTTTTTTCTTTAATACAAATAAAAAAAGCATTTCGCTCGAGAAATGCTAGCGCGCGAGCGGTATTGCGAAGCAATTATCTACCACTCCGCGAGCTGCGCATCTCTGCGGAGTATTTTTAATTGAATAGGAATTTCCTATTCAAAAACAAAGAGTTGCTTTGCAACTCTTTGCGCGCCGATGCGCGCAAGCTTTAGCTTGCATAATACTTCTTCGCATCGGTCGCATCCATAGCGGAGCGTTTTTAATTGAATAGGAATTTCCTATTCAATTAAAAAATGAGCGACGCAAAAAAGCACCGCTCAAAATACACTCATCATTCGCCCGAAAAAGAAACTCTGACCTCGCCGGAATCGGACCTGGCCGTTATGCTCTTGCCGCTTCCATTATCCACTTTAAAAGAGCCTTCCATCCTATTTTCTCCCACAACAACATCTTCTCCGTCGTCGGAAACAAGGTCAAACGAATAGTCATTCGGTCCGACTATATCAATTCTTATATCATTGCCGGCCTCGAGATTTGCTGTGTTTATCCTGACATCATTAAGTGTGATCGCATCACCTGAAGACTTCGCATCAAGATTATTTATAGTGCACTTTTCGGCAAACATCTCCTCATCAGAATTCTCAAGTGTAAGCTTATCAAATTCAGAATTATTGAGACGAATTTCTCCATCCGAAGTCTTTACGCTGAGGTCACTTGATGAAACATTCTCAAGTTCCACATCGTCGCTATCCGTCACAATGCTTCCGTTCACATCAACGCCGTCAATAATTATATCATCATAGTCGTTTTTAATATCAACATTCAAAGGCGCTGCATCTTTGGGTACAGTGATCGTATAATTGGATTCTTCATGAAAACCTATAGCGTACTCCCATGAAAAAAAGTATAACGCTTGCTTAACAGCAGGCTGATTGATTGTCAAATGCTTACCGTCCTGACTTACTTCAGGTATTTTTTCCTTATTTACATAATACTCAAGCTTATATTCATCACCTTCAATAATACGCACATCTACTGAATCAGCGTTAATTGTTAGTGTATCAAAATCAGAGATATCAATTGTTCCGTTCTCTTTACTGCTATTGTAGTCTTCAACGTTTTTGTTACCAATCATTATGACGGGAGTTGCTCCGCCCTTTACTCCCCAAGCCACGAATACCGCACCGGCAACTACCATTGAAGCGGCGGCAATAAGAATTACTTTTTTATTCATTTATGCAACCCTCACTCTCTTCTTTGAAACTTTTGAAACAATAGATCTGAATAATTTTCTAAGCGCAGCCGTAAGTGCGTAGGCCATCAAAATTCCGCCGCCAAGCGATACAAGGCCGTAGCCTAAAGTAAACATCTTCTGCGAAAATCCCGGAACGGCTATGCTCCACGGAATTGCAAGCGCTCCGACAAATGCAACGACAAGCATCGCAAAAAACATCACTATTAAAACAAAGATCATCGTAAATACCACTATCGCGATCGGAAGCGACAGCGGAAGCGACAGTATACCGAGTATGATAAGCCATGCTGTTGTGGCACTTCCCTTTACTGTCTTCTGTTCACTTACATTATCCATATGTTTCTGAGTGCACTGGCTTATGATGTCCGAAGCAACTTCCTTCGGCGTTCCGAGCTTAGCCGCAACATCCTCATCATCCGTAAGCTCCATCTCCGAAATATATTCGTCATAAAAACGAATTGCATCACTTCTGTCTGCCTCGGGAAGATATTTAAGCTTTGCATTAAGCTCCTTCAAAAACTGTTCTTTGTTCATTACCCTTTTTCCTCCGTTACTCCCTCCGACGGCTCCAATCCTGTCCCCTTGATAAGGCCGTCGATTTTTCCCTTATATTCATTCCACTCGCTTTCATAGAACTCGAGCATTTTTTTACCTTCTTCAGTGATAGCGTAATATCTCCGATTTCTCCCCTGATAAGGTGCATCATATGTCCTTAGATAATCTGCCTTCTGTAAACGTCTGAGCACCGGATAAAGCGTCGATTCCGAGACATCTACGACCTGCCTGACTTTCTGCGTAAGCGTATATCCGTATGAATCTTCACTTCGGACAATCCCCAAGACACATGCATCGAGTAAAGGTGCCGTTAATTGATACGTCATGCACTCACCTCGCTAAACTTGTTTCGATACAATATTATATACCGTATAATATTACGGCTGTCAAGGTTACCTACTGTGCGGCAAAAAAATTTTTTCTACCCCAAAAACAACCTTTTGTTAACTCTCTGTTATCCTGCAAAATCTCAGCATTCAACTAAATCTCAACGATTTCCACTCAAAATCACAAATCCGATAATATTATTGCTAATTTAACAAACTTGTGTTATGTTATAAAAAGATTAATTATTATAATTTTGACGAGGAAAAAAATGAAAAATATAATTAAAATTGCATCAGCATTAATGGGTGCTGTTTTATTCATGGCACAGCCAATCGCATCCAATGCAGCCGCTAACGGAAATATAGATGAAAATATAGTAAAGGTACCTGAGATTGGCATAGAGGTTAATGTTCCGGCACAATATGATTTCCTTTTTGACAGACAGAGATCATATCGTAAAAATATAGATGAATACGGAATATCCTCCGAAAAACTTATGAACTCACTAAGAAACAACGATACATATGTTGATGCCGTCATGCTGAAAAGAGATTGTTATTATGAAGCATCAATATCCAGCATCACCGTTTCATCTCAGGCCAACATAAATATGCTAACCGACGAAGAGATTGAAGAAATTGCTCAGGATCTGGCTTCATCAGCTACATCCTACGGTGCGAGCAAGAATGATGTAACTACTTTTGACCAGGTCTGCACCATTAACGGCAACAAGTACATGGGACTTTCGACGACATATACCGACGACGGAGAAGTGATGAGTGTATATTCGCTCTCAACAATGTTCCATGGAAGATCATATTATTTTAATGTAAAAAGTGATAAGCAAGGTGTAGGTATGGGAGAACTCAGGAAATATTCCGAAGAACTCATAAAAGGCACAACATTTACGAATCTCGCATCAGGAGCACCCGGATATTCCGGAGGTTCGCAGCCCGCTCCGGCACAGGGTTCGGGTTCACCTGAAGATGTTGATCAGGCTGTAAATAACACAGACACCTATGAGACTTATCAGGATATAAGCAGCCAGCAGACAATCGACATGAACGCATTTTTTAACAGCCGTCCCGGAATCGGCCAGTCAGACGACGAGCTCTTTTCCAATCCCTATTACTGGGCAGGAAGGATTTTCTTTGGAGCAGTGTTTGTGATCATTGTCGCAGTAGTGGTCAAAGTTGTCATCAGCAACAAAAAGCCCCAGACTATCCTCCAGTCAACAGGGTGGTACGATGAGCAGTCCGCAAACAATAATACTTACTACAACGGACAGCAGATGAACAACAATACTTTCTACAACGATCAGCAGATGAATAATAACGGTTACTACAATGACCAGCAGATAAACAACAATTACTACAACGATCAGCAGGCTAACAACAACTATTACAACGAACAACCCGCAAATAACAATAACTACTACAACGGCCAGCAGCCGGATAACAACTACTACAACGATCAGCAGATGAATAACAACAACAACAATAATAATTACTACGGATAAATAAAACAGGTGGTCTATGAAGAACAAAGACGCTTTTCTGTATAAAATAATACAGCCTCTTATCAGACCTATTTTTAAACTTTATTATAATCCGACCATTGTGAATAAAGATTATATTCCAAGTGAAGGAAGCGCTGTTATCGCAGGCAATCACAAGCATGCCCTCGATCCTATCCTGGTAGATGCCTGTACCGGCAGAGTCGTTCATACTCTCGCCAAAAAGGATTTGCACGACGGCCCGTTCGGAGGTTTTTTCAAAGCAATCGGAACGATTCCCGTCGACCTGCATGCCGAGCATAACAAAGAAGCGCTTAACAGTGCCATCGATTACCTGAAAGAAGGCAATCTGATAAATCTGTCACCGGAAGCAAAGCGTAATTACACAGACGAAGTACTGCTACCCTTTAAATTCGGCGCGGTCGTAATGGCCAAAAAGACAAACAGCATGATAATCCCCTACTCTATTACCGGCGACTACAGATTCAGAAGTAAAGACCTGAAGATCGTATTCGGTAAGCCCTTGGATGTTTCAGCTCTAAGTGTTGAAGAGGCAAACGTCTTATTATTCGAAACAGTAAAACAGCTGATACTCGATAACAGGAAATAACCGTGAGGATTAAGTATGACAAATACAGTTAAAACTCCCTGGTACCGTTTTTACAACGGAATAAAAGAGCACCTGGATTATCCCGACATATCTTTGTTTGAGCTGCTTGAGCAGACTGCCGGCAGTCACCCGGACAACATAAGTTATAACTATTTCGGCAATAAAAAGACCTACAGACAGTTTCTGGATCAGATCGACCTGTGTGCGCGCTCATTCAGAAATTTAGGCATCGGCCCCAAAGATAAAGTAAGCATCTGCATGCCCAACACACCGGAAGCGATCATAAGCTTCTATGCCCTAAACAAGATCGGTGCGGTTGCAAACATGATACATCCTTTATCCGCAGAGCCCGAGATAAAATACTTCATAAACATATCAGACAGCAAATACATAATCACGATCGACCTTGCCTTTAACAAGATCAATCATATATCCCATGAAACCGGGCTAAAAAAGATCATTTTGGTTTCTGTTGCCGATTCAATGCCTTTGTACATGAAAGTTTTGTACATGCTCACAAAAGGCAGGAAAATTAAATTAGAAAAAAATGATTCCATGCTCAAATGGAAAGACCTTATAAGATCAGGTCAGGGCAATACAGATCATTCGACCTGTAATTCCAAAGGCGCCGAAGTAGCTGCAATATTATACAGCGGCGGAACTACCGGTTACCCGAAAGGAATAGAACTTACGAATCTGAATTTCAATGCGCTTGCGATGCAAGGAATCGAAGCATGTGCCTGTTTGGATCCGAAAGATAAAATTTTAGCCATAATGCCCGTTTTTCACGGTTTTGGTCTGGGTATTTGCATCCATACCGCTCAATATCACGGTATGACATCAATATTACTCCCGACTTTCAGTATTAAAACCTTTGATAAATTACTCAAAAAATACAGACCAAATGTCATTGCCGGTGTTCCGACTTTATATGAAGCACTGCTTCGGAACAAGAATTTAGACGGCTATGATCTGTCTTTCTTAAAGTGCGTCATTTCAGGCGGCGATTCCCTCTCAGTCAGTCTCAAGAAAAAGATAGATGATTTTTTGCACGAGCACGGCTCAAATACCCAGGTTCGCGAAGGCTACGGCCTTACCGAGTGCGTTACCGGAAGCTGCATTACTCCGATAGATCAGTACCGCGAAGGAAGTATCGGAATACCCTATCCAGATACCTATTACAAAATAGTAAAGCCCAAGACAACAACAGAGCTTCCTTACGGCGAAGAAGGTGAGATCGTCTTAAGCGGTCCTACCGTTATGAAAGGTTACCTGGGCGATCAGTCAGAAACAGATGCAGCCATAAAGATTCATGAGGACGGCCTTTCATGGCTTCATACAGGTGATCTCGGGTATATGGACGCGGACGGCTTTGTGTATTTTAAGCAAAGACTTAAAAGACTCATTGTAAGCTCCGGTTATTGCATCTATCCGCAATATATCGAAAACGTGATAGACTCGCACCCTGACGTACTGATGTCTTGCGTGATCGGTATCGATCACCCTTATAAAATACAAGTCGCAAAGGCATTTATAGTCCTAAAAAACGGCATAACCGCAAGTGATGACGTGATGCGCTCAATAAGAGAACATTGCGAAAAAAATCTTGCCAAATATTCATGGCCTTTTGAATATGAATTTAGGACCGATCTCCCCAAGACCTTGGTGGGAAAGGTCGCTTATAACGAATTAATGAAAGAAGAACAGACAACGCATGAATAAGATCCAGCTAACAATTCTGCTTGTCCATCCGGAAATATCCAGAACAAAGTATAATTTTGTCGGTGTTATCGAGAACGAGTGTTTAGAATTAGAGTACATATCAACCATTTTAAAAGAAAAAGGACATACCGTTTATTTATATGACGGTCAGATAGAAAATACAGGCATTCCAAATGCACTAAAGAAATACAATCCTGACGTTGTCTATGTTTGCGGCAGAACCAGACAGGAAAGCTTTATGCTCGAGTACTGCGAAGACGCAAAGAAATATAACGAAAATATCGTGACTGTAATAGGCGGACTTCACGCCCAGTTATGCTACGAAAGAATGTACAGGGACTATGTCGATTATATTTTGACCACGTTTGATATCTTTAAGATACTTGATATCATCGACTATTCCGTATACAAAAAGGAAACAGATCTTTCGCAGCTTGACGGCATCTGCTATAAGCAAGACGGAAAGTGGCACAAGAATAAATCTCTTCCGTTTGATATAAAAAGATTGCCCCGCCCTGACAGGAGCTATTTCTACGAGCATCCAAACAACTACAGATATCTGGAGCTCGAGCACTCCGCCTGGGTCAGAACCGCATACTGCTGCCCTTACCGCTGCAAATTCTGTATAAGAAACAGAATGAATTCCGGCAAATATATAGAGCGTGATATTGAAGATGTCGTAAATGAAATAGCCGAGATAAAGTCAGATAACATCTACATTGTGGACGATGACTTTCTCTTTGACGAAAACAGGATAAAAAAGTTTATAGCTCTTATAAAGGCGCGAAACATCAAGAAGAATTACATATGCTACGGGCGCTCCGACTTTATATCAACGCACGAAGAGTTAATGAAAGACTTAAAAAGCATTGGGCTTTATTACGTACTCGTAGGACTTGAATCCGTAAACGATAACCATTTAAGCGGCTATGACAAAAGATCCGACGTAAACAGAAATATAAAAAGCATAGAAATCTGCAACAGTTTAGGCATCAACTTAATGGGCATGTTTATTGTCGACCTTGATTTCACCAAAAAGGATTTCAAGTATCTCTACAAATGGGTAAAAGATCACAACCTTAAACATGTTGCGATTTCCATTCTCACACCTGAGCTTGGCATAGAAAATTACGATAATTACAAGGACAGGATCATAACAGACGATCCGTCTCATTTTGACTATTTGCATTTAGTTGCAAAGCCAAATAATATGAGTATAAGGAGATATTATTTCCATTATTATATTTTGATAATCAAATTGTTTTTAAAGGCGCAAAAAGAAGGAATATACGATTTTATAGACTACGGTGATTATATAAGATCATTCATCGCAAACATATTTAAAAAGATAAGGAATGAATATGAATAATACTTCAGCAAGCGGCAATGACGAAAACAAAGTAAAGAAAATAGTCCCAAGCAAATTGGAAAATGCTTTTTATCCAATCGTATATAACACATTTGGCAAGATAGTCCCTTCGTGGATGACACCGAATCAGATAACCCTGATCGGTTCGCTTGGCGGATTGTTTGGGATTATATGTGCTTTTTTATCCAAATATAATAAGGTGCTTTTAATCGGCACAATATTTGGGCTCCTTACGCATATTATCTGCGACGATCTGGACGGATATGTCGCCCGCAAAAAGAATATGTCTTCCGACGCAGGAGCTTTTTTTGACCTTATCACAGATATACTTCATATCACTTATCTGCTGATAGCCCTCTCCTTCTCCGGAATCGCAAGCTTTGAGATAACGATATTCCTGGTTCCGGTCTACGGACTTCTTATGTTTACGGCCATGAACTATATCAGGTACTTAAACGAATTTCTTTTCCCGAGACTTGGTCCTATCGAAACGCATCTTCTGTTCATAGCGATCTGCATCCTCGGCATGATATTCGGAAGCGAACCTGTTTTGGAATTATCCGGATTCCGATTTAAAGCCGCAGACATCATATTTATCGCCGGCGGAATACCAATGTATTACGAAATGATACGGTTACAGATTCAATTATTCAAAAGATTAAAATTAAAAGACGATGAAAAACGATAAAACACAGGAATATATTTATGTAGTGCTTATAAAGGCTCTTTCGGGCCTTGGAAAATTCGTAAGAGTTTTTTCCAAATATGAATATACTCACATCGCGGTCTGCTTAAATGACAGGCTTGATGATTTTATTACTTTTTCAAGAAAAAAGCATTATGCTCCGTTCTACTCCGGATTCATGCATGAGACGCTTGATTGCTACGCTTTTGGCGATAACAAAAAAGTCAAAATGAAAGTATTAAGACTCCCCGTGTCTCCGGAAAACAAGCTTAAGATACAGGCTTATATCTCAAAAATTGAAAATGATCCAAATTATGTATTCAACCTTTATTCCATGGCTACAATGCCCGTAATTCACGGCTTTAGGATCTACAAAGCGCACAACTGCATGTCTTTTGTCGCAAAGCTTATAGAGCTGTCAGGCGCCGTGACCATGGATAAAAAGTATTACAGATACAACATAAAAGATATTGACGCGCTGCTGTCAGCTTACATCTACGAAGAGAAATACTTTTATAAAACAAGAGTTGAAACTGTAAATTACATGGATAAAGTCAGTGTATTTCAAAACACTTGCATGTTCTTAACACTTAATCTGATACTCATCCACAGGCTTCTGTTCAATAGAAATCTATTAAATACAAAAAGAAGGGACTGATGCGGTACGAAGAATAGTTTACCCGAAGTAAGAAGAAAAAAATTAAAGGAATTACTTTCCGCGAAGAAAACCGTCAGAGTCATGGAAGCATCTAACGGACTGACCGGCCTTATCGTTGAAAATACCAAAGTCTGTGGCAAAGAATATGATGCCATGTGGCTTAGTTCTTTATGCGATTCGACATTAAAGGGAAAGCCCGATAATGAAGTAGTTGATTTTTCAAGCAGGATAAAGACTGTTGAAGAAATCTTCGAAGTCACCTCAAAGCCTCTTATCTTTGACGGCGACACAGGCGGTCATCCGGAGCACTTTGCATATAATATAAAAACACTTGAAAAGCTCGGCGTCTCAGCCATCATAATTGAAGACAAGAAGGGCTTAAAGCAAAATTCCCTTATCGGCGATCCTTCTTTGCATACTCTTGAAGACAAAGAGATTTTTGCAAACAAGATAAAGCAGGGCAAAAAAGCTCTCCAAACAAGTGACTTCATGATCATCGCAAGGATTGAAAGTTTTATCGCAAACAAGCCTTTAAGCGATGCTCTTGAAAGAGCCGATTGCTACATCGAAGCAGGTGCTGACGGGATCATGATCCACAGTTACAAAGAAGACGGCGCTGAAATAATGGAATTTTTGAAGCGTTTTAGAGAAAAACACCCTGAAGTTCCGGTCGTTCTGATTCCGACAACGTACTCCAAATATACCGAAACAGAGCTCTTTGAAAACGGCGCAAATATTGTCATCTACGCCAATCAGCTGCTTAGAAGCGCATACAAGAGTATGTCCGCTGCCGCAAAAAAGATCCTTGAAGATGAAAGCTCTTTTGCCGCAAGTAAAGAATATTGCACTTCAATGAAAGAAATACTAAATCTTATCGGAGATGAAAATGATTGATACCAAGGCCTTTTATGAAACACTGATCAACAATGATTTCGATTATTTTGCGGGCGTTCCCGATTCATTACTGAAAGAATTCTGCCTTTGTGTAAATACTCTTTCCAAAGAAAATCACATCATAACCGCCAACGAAGGAAATGCTGTTGCCCTCGCAAGCGGCTATAATATCGCGACGTCAAAATACGGCGTTGTCTATATGCAAAATTCGGGACTTGGCAATGCCGTTAACCCGCTTCTGTCCTTATCTGACGAGAAGGTATATAAGATTCCGATGCTACTAATTATCGGATATCGCGGCGAACCGGGAACCAAGGACGAGCCCCAGCATATAAAGCAGGGCGAACTTACTCTCCCGCTTCTTGACACATTGGGCATCAAGTATATGATCCTGTGCGAAAATTACATGCAGCAGATAAAATACTGCCGCGACTATGTAGCCGAGACTTCAAGACCGATCGCACTTGTCGTAAGAAAAGATTCTTTTTCCAAATTCGAAGAAGGTCGTAACCGAGCCAATACAAATGCCCTCTCCCGCGAGGAAGCGCTCGCAGCGATCATAGAAAGTCTTAATGATAACGATTTTATTGTTTCCACCACAGGTAAAACTTCAAGAGAAATATTTGAGATAAGAGAAAAAAATAACGAGGGCCACGCAAATGACTTTCTCACCGTCGGCTCTATGGGCCACACTTCGTCTCTTGCTCTTGGCATAAGCCGCAGCACCGACAAGAACATCTATTGTATTGACGGCGACGGCGCTTTTATCATGCACATGGGCGGACTTGCCGTAGCAGTGCAGAACGCTCCCGATAACTTTAAATATATACTGATAAACAATGGCTGCCACGAATCGGTCGGCGGACAACCTACCATCGCTTATGATATCGATATTCCCAAAATCCTCTCAGGTTTTGGCTTTAAAAAAGTTCTTGTCGCAGATTGCAAAGAGGCTATAGTATCAGCACTCAAAGAGCAGCAGGAAGCCGGTAAGGTCGCCATCGTGATAAACGTAAATTCAGATTCGCGAAAAGACCTCAGAAGACCGACCACAACTCCCATTTATAACAAAGAACAATTCATGAAAAAGATTGCGAGCACATATGAAAGCACTAATATTTAATTCCGGAATCGGAGCCAGAATGGGGCATCTTACCAAAGAAGCTCCCAAATGCATGGCCGAATTATATAACGGAGAAACTATATTTGAAAGACAGATAAGAATACTTAGCGGCTGCGGGATAACAGAATTCATCGTAACGACGGGATTCTGCAAGGAACAGCTTAAAGAAGCCTCACAAAGGTACTCTCATCTTAACTTTACCTTTATTAACAATCCTGATTACAGGACAACAAATTATATCGTATCCATGGACTATGCCTATGACATGCTGGATGATGATATCCTGATGCTGCACGGAGATCTTGTATTTAACAAGAACTTAGTGCCCAAGCTCCTTTCAGATCCGCATGAATCGGTATGTCTTTTTAATGAGAATAAAGACCTTCCCTCCAAGGATTTCAAGGGACGTTTTAAGGATAATATTCTAAAAGAGGTCTCGATAAATATTTTCGATTCCGATTGCTACGCTTTCCAGCCTCTGTATAAGCTTGGTAAAAGCGCTATAACCGCATGGAAAAACAAAGTCAGGGAATTCGTAAATAACGGCATCACCACGGTATATGCAGAGAACGCCCTCAACGAGATCAGTGATGAGATCAGTATTTACGGCTTATCTTACAAAGATGATTATATTGACGAGATAGACAACGAGCAGGACTACATCCGCGTTTCGAATGAGATAAAATATTTTGACTATAGAGAACAGACAATAAAGGAAAGCTCCGACTATATATCATGTATTAAAAAACATATCGATAAAAAGTCGCCGTCTTTTGTTGTATGCACAAGATCATTAAAAGAAAAAGCTTCTGAAGATTTTAAGAGTATAGGCGTGGATGCCGTTTTTTTCAGCGACTACTCTCCCAATCCCAAATATGAAGATGTAAAAAAAGGAGCCTGTCTCTTTAAAAAATCCGGTTGCAAAACGATTGTTTCAATCGGCGGAGGAAGCGCCATTGATGTAGCTAAATGCATAAAACTGTTTGCGACTCTTGATAACGAATACGATTTTCTAAACGGCAAGTACAACTACAACAACATATATCATATCGCTGTTCCCACAACTTGCGGTACAGGAAGTGAATCCACTTCATTTGCCGTGATCTATTATAATGGCCAAAAACTCTCGATTGAACACGGCTCTGTTCTTCCGGATGTAGCAATACTTGATCACAGCTTTTTAGCTTCGCTTCCCGAATATCAGAGAAACTCTACTCTGTCTGACTCTTTGTGCCAGGCGATAGAATCCTACTGGGCTGCAAATGCAAATGATGAAAGCAGGCACTATTCAGCAAGATGCATTGAGATGATATTGGCTAATCTCGAATCCTTTTTATGCGGCGATATTACAGCTTCCAAAAATATACTGAGAGCCTCAAATTACAGCGGCAAAGCAATCAATATTTCCAAAACCACCGCCCCGCATGCAATGAGCTACAAACTGACCTCTCTGTATAAAATAGCTCACGGACATGCTGTCGCTCTCTGCCTTATTCCATGCTGGAAACTGCTAAAAGAAAAAGCAAAAACCGACAAGAAATTAGAAGAGACTTTGCTTTCACTTGCAAGTGTTCTTACTAAATCAGGAATTGATGAAAGCATAAGCTATGTAAGTGACATAATAAAAAAACTGAATCTGCCGGCGGTCACCATTAATGCAGATGACCTTAACACCCTTGCAGACTCAGTAAATACCTCGAGACTAAATAACAATCCTGTTATTTTTGATAAAAGTGAATTATACAATATCTATAAATCTATAGCACAGGATTGCTGCGATAGTTAAAACAATTCCGGTAATCAGCATTACTACAGATACAATCTTAAATAGCTTATCATCTCCCGGAACCAGGATTTCTTTGGGATTGACCGGATTGTAAAAAATATTGATTCTTTCTCCGATCTGCGGAACCTTATTGAGTTCCTTTCCCATAGTTGTTTCTGCTTTATACTCTTTTCCATCTACAATATACTTGAACACCGGAAAATATGAGTAGTGTATTCCGGGAGAATCATTCATATGATCACTACCGGCCCTGCGTTTCATATCCACAACTTCAGCCATGCAACTTCCGACACAGTTCTTTGCAAGCTTCTTTCCATGAATCTTAAGTGCAACAGACACAATAAAAGAAATAATCCCAATAAATAAAAGGCAACCTACCACAAAAATCTTCGCACTAAGCATGATCAAACTCCTCAAAATCTCTATATCGCGGTGTACCGGCCGATGATAATTCAGTAATTCAAATGCTCACAAACCAGCACACCGATTACAAGCCCACCTCGCTATGTAACTTTACAATATAGAGTTGCGTAACAATGTATTAACATTTTATCATATACTTTCGTTTTTATCAATGATAGAGAATAGCCCGGAAATATAAAAAGGTTCAACCAAATCTCTCGATCCGGTTGAACCATAATTACTCGTTCAGTTGATTGCAAATTTCTAAAGCACGATTATATATTTATTATGTGGTGCATCTGCCTTAAAAATTGACCGAATTCATTGCCTTTTTTTCTTCTGCTGCCCTGCAGTCATCTTGATCACAAAGTTCTCGGGAACAAGCCTGCTTCCGTAGATAGCAGCTTTCATTCTAAGTGTCGGTATGATAACCGTTTTCTTTTTGTTCATACCTTTAAGGCACTCATCAACGCATTTTTCGGCAGTTATGCCTTTTAGAGCAAATGTAACGTCTGCATTCATGTTGAACTCTGTATCTACAGGCCCGGGGCAAAGGCATGCTACATACACGCTGCTGCCGATTTCTTTAAGCTCATGTGCTACTGCCTTGGTTAGCGATGTTACATAAGCCTTTGTCGCATAGTAGGTCGCCATATAAGGCCCTGCAGGGAAAAGACCTGCCGACGATGCGACATTCAAAATCGTACCGTGCCCCTGTTTATGCATCTTTGCAAGCACTCCCTTGAACAGGATGTGCATCGCAACATCATTTACCTTCACCATCGATATTTCTTTTTCAAGATTTGTCTCAAGAAAGCTTCCCGCCGTGCCAAAGCCTGCGTTGTTGATAAATACATCTATCTCTTCGCCTGCTATATCATCAAGCAGTTCCTTGCACTTATTCTCATCCGAAACGTCCGCCGTAATGATCCTGCACTCTGTGCCAAGCTCATCTTTCATGGCATTTAAACGCTCCGTTCTTCTGCCTGTGAGAATAAGTCTGTATCCTTCTTTTGCATATCTGCGTGCAAACTCGGCGCCAAGCCCCGAAGTTGCTCCCGTTATAAAAGCTGTTTTCATAATTCTCTTTCCTTACTCCGCAAGTTCCGTCAATGCCATCTTCGTTATTTTTGTTTTTTGATCAGATCAGTACTCATCGAGGAAGTTGTGTCTTACGCCGTCTTTTTTATACTCGATGATCGTATTAAGCTGCACGTTCTCGACACTTCTGAAGATATTTGACTCAACAAAAGGATTGTCTTTTTTGAGCCTTTCGATTAGTTTCTTGGTCTCAAGTCTCTTTGATGATGTCGTTCCATCCGTATGACAGGTCGAGCACGTCTCCGTAAAGTGGCATGCGCACTGAAGGAAATGAAGCTCGTTGTAATCTCTCCACGCACAGATATCACTCTCGCGGATAAAGTACATCGGCCTTATAAGTTCCATGCCTTCAAAGTTAGTGCTGTGAAGCTTAGGCATCATCGTCTGGATCTGTCCGCCCTGGAGCATTCCCATAAGAATGGTCTCGATAACGTCATCGTAGTGGTGACCGAGTGCGATCTTATTACATCCAAGCTCTTTTGCCTTGCTATACAAAAAGCCTCTGCGCATTCTCGCACAGATGTAGCAAGGGCTCTTTTCTATATTGTCGACGGAGTCAAAAATATTGCTCTCAAAAATCGTGATCGGTATTCCCAGCGCCTTGGCATTACTCTCAATAAGCTGCCTGTTCTCCTTGTTGTAACCGGGATCCATGACAAGGAAGGTCACATCGAACTTCACCTGCCTGTGCGTCTGAATCTCCTGAAAGAGCTTAGCCATCAGCATGGAATCCTTGCCACCTGAAATACAAACCGCAATATGATCGCCTTCATTTATGAGCTTGTAAGTCTTGCAAGCCTTGGCGAATCTGGAAAAGAGCTGCTTATGGTATTTCTTCCTGATACTCATCTCAGCCTTCTTCTGCTTCTCGCCGCCTTCTTCCATGTGCGCAAGCTCATCCTGAAGATAGCCCATATAACCACCTTCAAGTCCGTAATACTCGCGCCCGTTAAGAGCAGGAAGGTCGCATGCTTCTTTGGTCTTCTTACCGATCTGGCAGTAAAGAATAAGCTTCTTATCCTGCGGAATTTCGCCGATAACCGCACTATCTTCTTTTTCCAGCTCTTCCATATCAATGCGAACCGCACCGGGAAGCATGCCATACGAAGCCAGCGCCTCATCGCGCACATCTATAAGTCTGTATGAGCCCTCCGCCAGCTTGCGAAGGTCATTAAGTGATATTTCTTTCATTGTATTTATTTCTTTCCTAAAACATTTTTCTCTATCTGCTATAGCATTATAACAAAAATGGGAGCCGCCACAATAGCAACTCCCCAAAAATCCATCAAACTATATACTCATACCAATAATTCAGGCTCAGTCTGTTCTAATATATCAGCAAGAACTTTATAATCCAAGTACTGTATTCCATATGTTCCCGCATTAATCTTATCCGCCAGTTTACTTCGATAGTAAATATCCATTGCCTCATCAAGCGAAATATTATGCTGCTCTGCAATATATGCAATAAGTCGCTCTTCCAAACCCTCCTGATATACCTGTTCTAATACTTTATCATCCATATTTAAACCTCATATGATGAATCAAACTTAAGCAACTTATCAATAGCTTTTTGAGTTATAAATGCAATCTGATCGTAGGTCTGATACACCTTTATTTCCTTTAAAGCTCTGTCCCTGTCCCAGATTCCGTTATGATACATATTGACAATTCCTGTTGTCTTTCCCAATATATCAGCTTTTCGTTCAGCCCATTTACGAGCTTGTTCTTCTACCGTCGTAACATAAAAACCTTTTCCAAAATCTAACGGTCTAAAAGAATGAAAAACATCAGGTTTCTTTATCACTTCAACCGTTCCATGGTATACAATCATATCTTTATTCCCCTGACATTTAAATATTCCATGATATCATCTACTACATATGCTGTACTCTGCGTATGGAGCACATCAAAATGAGGAACCAAAAATGAATTAATACATTCAGTTTTTTTCAAAAGTGAATATACTTCTGACGGTAGTTTTCCCCACTTATTTGCACATGCATGTATCATATATATAACAAAAGAGAATACTTCCTTAGTCATACTTCTTTCTCCTAGTATATATCGTTCAATATACATTTATTATATCATCTAATGCAAACAGACTCAGCATTTACAATCCATCAATTCACAGATCAGAAAGCCTCATCATGAATATAGAATACTCGTCATTCTGAAAATCAAGATCCGGTGAATTCTCTCCGCCGCCATTGGTACTGCGCTTGATTTCGGCGTAAAACTCTTCGCCCTGATTAACTATATCCATAACAGACAGCTCAACTCCTACGCCTGCTGCCACTTTGCAAAAAGCTGCAAGCGGATCTGCTTCATTTCTTGTATCAAGAAGATTCTGCTTAAGCGCCGAATCACTCTTTGCTTTTTCCAAAAGTATCTCAAGTTTATCTGCCGTATTCATAAGCTCTCCTCCTCGCATTAACTCTTTCATTGAAGCTTACTAGAATTATAACAAAAAAGTTGTTTTTTGAAGCCTGAAATTTTAATGATATCTCCCTGCTCCATTAAACACCCTCCTTAAATCTATTTACATTATACAGTAGAATTCATTCAAATTTACTTTTCTTATACCACAGATTAAAAAGAACCTCAGTCTATTACCATAAACAAACTGAAGTCCTTATCTTTTTTAATACAACTATTCCTCTTTATTTCTCATCTATACAATCATACAAAAGCTTCACAATCTCCGCTTTCTCATACCCCTTGCCGATGAACACGACCTGGTTGCCTCTGTCGCCGTATACTTCGTCCCAGTCGTCCGTGAGATCGGGAAAGTCTTTTAATACAGGCGCAAGCTCCTGCTCGGGCCATGCGGATACCCACTCGGACATTTCGGTTATGGAAGCGTTTCTTCCGGCCTGCTCGAAGAGCTGTATGTGATCCCAGTCATCGCTGAACCAGATGTAACCTTTGGTTCTGATAAGCGTCTCGGGATAATCCATTACAAGCTTGTTGAAAGCCTCACGGTTGAAGGGTTTCTTTTCCTCAAAAACAAATGAAGAAATTCCGTACTCGTCAACGCATGCCTTCTCATCGTCATGTTCGCAGTTGTTAAGAGCCTTCTGAACAGCGCTGTAGGCCTCAACCTCTTCATAATCAAGGTCAGGTCTGTTTAATATAACATCGAGGTCGACGTCTCCGTGTACGGCAGTTACCATCTCCGCCTCCTGCTGGATGTTTCGGAGTCCCGCTTTTACCTCTGAAAGCTCGCTTTCGGTCAAAAGATCCGTCTTATTAAGTATCATCAGATTACAAAATTCAATCTGATCCATGATGAGGTTTATGATGTCTCCGTCGTCGTTCTCTTCCTCGGAAGCAAGGTTATGAAGGAACTCGCGGTATATCCTGTCTACATCAACCACGGAAACGACAGCCTTAAGATACACTCTAGTATCGGGAGTCATCTCTTCGTAATTTATAAACGCGCCCGCAATTGACGACGGCTCGCTGATTCCTGATGCTTCAACAAAAATAGCCTCAATTGACTTATCAGCTGACAAGCGCTCTATCTCTGCCATGAACTCGTCCTTCAAAGTACAGCAGATACATCCGTTCTGCATCTCAACCATCTCAACCTGAAGGAGCTTGTTTCCCGATTTATTCAATATGGACGCATCTATATTTACGCTTCCCATATCATTTACGATAAGCGCTATCTTTCTCTTTTCCTGCTTAAGGATATTCTGCATCAGGGTTGTCTTGCCCGATCCGAGATATCCGGTAATGATCACTATAGGTACTTCTCTCTTTGACATTGCATTTCTCCATTCTTTTTTATTCAAAAATATAAAAATCTGTCTTCCGGTGCTTCTATCTTGGTAAGTTTATTTACAACCAAAAGAATAACAAGCTTATTGTCCGATCTCTGCCCCTTGGCAATCCTTGCTTCAAGTACCACCCAGTCGCCGTTTTTGGGAATCTCACCGTCATACTTTGCCACAAATCCGATATACTGCGCATCTTCCGCACAACATATCGCAGCATAACGCCCCGCATAGAACTGATTACTGCCAAGTCCGTTACCACCTGTTATAAGAGCCGTGAACCTGACCGTCTTCCCATAGTATTTGTCGGTATCCTCTATACAGTCAATAAACCATGGGCAAAAGAACTTGTCGGTAACATCAAGAACTCCGTCTTTTTCAGGAACTGAAAACTCTTCATTTGCAAAATCTATACTTCCGTCCGGCTTTGTAAAATAAACCTCAGCCAAATTGTTTAAGATCTTTAAAGAACGCCTTACGTCACTCTTTTTGAAACTTTCATCGCACCTGTTAAAAAGGATCACATCCGAAACACTAAGCGGATTCATGATAGTCTGACGCATGTTCATCAGGTACATATCATAAGTGTTCGCATCTACAAGGCTGAAAACATTTGAAAAATACCAACCTTCCGGCAGATCTTTTCTGACAAACGCCTTAAGATCCCACATTCCGTTAAATTCGATATATACGACTTCCGGATTGTGAACCTTCTTTATTTCCTCAAGAAAGTCTTCTGTCAGTTCTTCCTCTTCTTCAATTGTGACAAGGCTTGTTCCCCTATCATTAAGAGCATCAATATCGTACTCTTCCTCGCCTTCTTCTGTGCATATGACTACAGAACGTTTTGCGACATCTTCTTTTCTTAATAAAGTCCCCTGTAAAGCCGTAGTCTTACCACTATCAAGGAACCCTGCAAAAATATGTACCGCTGTTTCCATTATCGCTCCTTCTAAATATGCAACACAATTGCAAATCATTATAATTCTATAATACACGGCGTGTCAATATGATACGCCGCTGTAAAAACTTACACACTTAATTTGGCACTCTCAATTTTTTACAAAAAAACCCCCGAGCTCATTTTGAGCTCAGAGGTCATTCGTGCAAATTTGAATTTATCTATTAGAAATAATGCTCCATCAATCTATTAACCCATTCTGGAACAACTGCATCTTTCTTATCATAAACAGGATAATATGGCTTGATATCTAACACTGGGGTACCATCCACAGCATCAAGTCCTTTAACAACAAGTGCATCCTCTGAAACAGAAACCACTTTGACGGAAGTCATACCGATACGATTAGGTCTATCTTTTCCACGCTGCGAAAAAATACCAACTAATGGCATATCTTCTCTGTTCTGAGGCCTTCTTTGGAGATGCTTATCCTTCTCATACTTTGCTTTATCAAGATGATAAATGATGATTACATGAGAAAAGTCTTCAAGGCCCTTCAAACCTGATATGTACCGTTTATCCAACAAGATAGAAGAAGTGTCTTCTCCCCAAGCAGTATCTTTTCTATCCTTTACTTCATTTCTAACGTAACCAATTGGCTCCATTTCTATTCTCATGCATATCACCTCAAATTCCGATTTATAATTTCAGTTCAGATCTCTTCAATTACCGATGTACCTTCCTGTCCGGTTGACCATCTCCAGTTCTCGCTAAACCGTAGTTTTTCATTTATGATTAACGGTTTCGAATCACATGTCCCGGACTTTGACTCGCCATTGGTATTGATATGACGGTAATCAAAATGAAGTTCGTGTTTATCATCCATGGTTCCGATCAGGTATCCTTTGACAATACTGCCACCCGAATATTCTGCCCAAATAACATTTCCTTTTTGATGATAGCTAAAGATTGTATCTGAGGAAACCTCACCTGACTCAGAGTTTTCAAGTGCTGTGAAGAATCTATTTTCCAAAGAGAACTCCTCATCGGTTTTTGCAAAGAGATTCTTTCCTTTTTCATATGCCTTACGAAGATTCCGATCCCAGTTTTTATCTCTCTGTTCTTTTTCTCTTGATGTACAGTCAAATACAACAAATTCCGATTGCTTTATACGGTTATATAGCCTGTCTCCAAGCATTGCCTTTTTCATGCTGTCAAGAAGTCCAAATTGTTCAAGTCTTTCAACAGGATTCCCGGCAGAACACATGACAAGGCCCTTATCAAGCATCTTCATTTTTCTGTTACCGTAAGCAAATCCATATGACCAGACTCTGTCAAACCACCCGACAAGCTTTGCGGGAGCTTCAGTCCAGAAAACAGGATAAATGAATACTATAACATCCGATGAGTTAATCTTCTCATGTTCCGCCAGAACATCTTCCGCAATATCATCTGTATCAAGATAATTTGCATCTCTTTGGTATTCCTTTTCCGTCATATCGGAAGAAAAATTCATCTTGTATAGATCCGATAGAATATATTCATTTCCCGAATCAATGATTCCATTGATAAAAGCATCTCGAATATTCCTTGTAAATGAATCCTCTGACGGATGACAGTAAACTATAAATGCTTTCATTTCATCTCCTTTTATTTGATTTCAGATTCCTCATCCAAAACAGCATATGCTCCGCATAGAATTGCACAGACAAAATCATCCGAACATTGGAAGTTCTATTACGAATCAACTTTATAATTCGTTTTCTATCATTTTCTTAATTCCATTCGAAATTATTTCAAATCCAAGTTTTTGATAAAAGCCTTCTTTTCCTTTTGCAGAAACCCCGCCGATAGTAGTAAATTTACAAGTCTTTGAATTTTCCTTAGCATACCCGATTAAATGATTAACTATCTGAGTTCCTACACCTTTTTTCTGATATTCAGGTAAAACAATTATTTCCTGAAGATACCAATACATGGCCCCGTCACCGACTAACCTACCAATTCCAATCAATTCACCTTGGTAATATGCAGATACATTTAGAAGTCCGTTCTCTAGTGCTCGACGTGCATGTTCCAAAGGAACTTCAGCAAATCCTGTTTCTATACGGAGCCTTACAAAATCCTCGGCTTTCAAAATATTATCAATCAGTTTGATTTCCATAACTCTTTCCTTTTAGCAGCTTAAATTGCGAGATAAAAGGCTATGCCCTCATCCCGACAAACTGGAATTTGTCTTTTTATCTTCCAATTGAACTAAGTCGCTGCGCGACGGCCTGCCAAGGCTGTGGCGCAGCGTTTTTCTTTTTAGAAAGGCGGTAGATAGTGTCTCCTAAAAGGAGTATTGTTTAAGTTACCACACCAAAACAAAACCACTACTTCCGCCTATGAAAAGATTAACATTTTCTGTATTTCTTCACAACTCTTTACTGCTGAGAGTTCGCCCTCCTCCGGAAGAATGTTTTTTATTACTGAAAATATTTAATTCTGGAGGATTTTTTTATGAATAACGAAATTAGAAAGCAACTCAAAGAGGAGTGCTTTATCAGAAACTTATCACCTCGGACCTGCAGTATATATGAGTATCATATCAGCAAGTTTATCGCATGGAATGATTGCGAAAACATTGATGAACTGACCATTTACAATGCCCGCGACTATATCCTGGAGAAACGTAAGGATGGTAAAACTACGGGATATTGCAATGGTATTAATTCTGCGCTCACATTTTTTTATAAACATATACTCCATCAGCCATGGAACTATGACATTGTTCCACGCATGAAGCTTGAATGGACTCTCCCCCAAGTCTTAACCCGCTCTGAAATAGAAAAGCTTGTGGACACCGCCAAAAATACCCGAAACAAAGCAATCATTGCATTGATCTATTCGTCTGGATTAAGGGTAGGTGAGGTTGTAAAGCTCGCTCCTGGTGACATATATATGTCTACTATGCAGATTCATGTCCGCAACAGTAAAAATCATGGTGATCATTGGAGCATTCTTTCAGAACGGACGCTTGAACTTCTAAAGCAATACTGGCGTGAATGCCCGGAGGAAAGAGACACTCTATTTGTTACTCTTCGCAAGCCCCATAAACCTTTAAAAACTGGCGGTATCGAGATCATGTTAAAAAAAATTGGAGCAGAGGCCGGGATTGATGTGCATCCTCATATCCTGCGCCATTCTTTTGCTACCCATCTTATAGAAAACGAAACGCCTAGAGAGTATGTGCAGACACTGTTAGGACACAAATCTGCTTCTTCCACTGCCATTTACGTTCATGTGACAAATAAAGCAATTATGGGTGTCAAGAGTCCATTTGATCTTCCAATAGAGGAAGATACTTCAAAAGACAATGAGGACAATGGGGATGAATAACGTGACCATACAGGATGTATTTGAGCAGTTCCTGCCAATGGTCGCTGACAGATCGTTTTCTGATGAACAGTTCAAAGCAATCCAGTGTATAAGATCATGCCGCACTGCTGAAATGGGTGCACATGTAAGTGAGTGTGAATCCTGTCATTCAAAGTTTATACATTACAACTCCTGCAAGAACAGGCACTGCCCTATGTGCCAGGCAATGGAGGTGGATGAGTGGATAGACTTAAGGCGTGAAGACGTATTGGATGCACCATACTTTCATACTGTATTTACTGTGCCGGGACTTTTGTATCCTCTGATCTATGCCAATCAGAAGCTTCTTTATGATGCGCTTTACCATGCAACTAATAAAACTCTGTCAGAGCTTTCCAAAGACACAAAGCACTTTGGCGCAAAGATAGGCTACATCTGCATTCTTCATACATGGGGATCCAAACTTAACTATCATCCGCATATTCATACGATAGTTCTAGGAGGCGGGCTTGATGACAGGAATCATTGGAAGGACAAAGGAAATAAATTCTTCCTGCCAGCTAAGGTTATGTCTGCCGTCTTCAAAAGATACTATCTGGAAGAACTTAAATACCTTTATGAGTCCGAGAAGCTGTCTTATACCGGTGGCGCAGAAAAGCTAAGGAATACCTTTGAGTTCAAAAGTCTTCTTGATAAGCTCTACGCTATGGATTGGGTTGTATATTCCAAGCGGACATTCAAAGGAGCACAGGAAGTATTTAAATACCTGGGGAAATATACTCACAGAATTGCTATAAGCAACAGTCGAATTCTGAGTATAGATTCTGAGAATGTAACCTTCGCGGCAAAGGACTACCGTGTAGATGGCAAGTACAGGCCTATGACTATCTCAGGAGAAAAGTTTGTGTCTCGCTTTCTGCTGCACATACTCCCAAAAGGATTTATAAGAATACGCTACTATGGGTTACTTGCCTGCAGATGCAAAGCACAGAAAATGACTCTATGCAGGAATCTTCTTGGATGCGAGCAATATCTTTCCAAGCTCAGAGGCAAGACAACTGCTGAAAAGATCAAGATTCTTTACAACCATGACATTTGCAAATGTTCCAAATGTGGTGAACCTCTCATCACTTTTCGCATGGACGGCAGATATATGCTCTGTTGAATAAATGGATCTCATATCGATAGACAAGCCTTTTCACGAAGGCTTATTTTGCGTGGAATAAAGACTGTATTTGAGAATGATTGATGTCTTTTAGCCGGAAACAATGATAAGATTTGTATAGATAGTGGCAGATTGAAATTCCACAGCCACCCGGACGCGACTTAGTTCACTCTGATGAAAATCGGTCTGAAGCCCAAACAAAAGGACAGATTTAGGATATATGAAGTCTGTTTTTTTGTTTGGTCTTACACCGATTGTTCACGTTACTATTTACTGTTCCAACACTTTAAGATCAGATCTCTCATATTTGTTTTGACCTTTGAGGCTTTTCTTATACTTCCAGCATCTTATAGCATCATCCAGCGAAGCACCTTTGTTATCTGCAAAAAAATCCCTAATATAGGTATTATACTCAAACTGCTTTCCAATAACGGTCTGCCCCTGCTTTGCTGTTCTTTTAATCTCATAATAAGCATCAATGGCATCACCATATGTTTTCCCGGAATTCGCTTTGAGCCATTTTTGAAATTTCACATTGAAAGAAAATGACTCCCCTATTTTGCTCTTGAAAAAGGCTCTATGAACCTCCGAACAAATAATGTTCTCTTCAATTTTACTGGCCTCTGTTATAGTAGTTATCTTTGCCTTTCTTTTAGTAGATGTTGTCCCCGATGAATTCTTGATTTTTCCCGTATCAAGATAGTATGCAATCCTCTCAGTAAGCTCTTGTTTTCCGCCGGAAGCAGGCAACCCGTTATCGTGGCAGAACTTTACAAGTTCTTCCTTCAGGTAATAATATTCAAGAAAATCTTGTCTCTTTAATCCCAATGTTAGTGTTGGTCTTTCAGACATACTGTCCTCCAATATCTTCCAATCCTCTCTGAGCAAGCCATAAATATTATAGTCACAATAAACGGAAACCATTTTTCCTTGGCGAACGGTCCCCTCTTTTATAAAGCCACATTTTTCCATAACCTTATTTGATGCAATGTTTCTTACATCTGCATTCCCATTCAAACGTTCTAATTCAGTGTTCTCAAATATAAACCGTAGCACTTCCTTTAAAGCTTCTGTAGTAATTCCCATATTCCAGTACTCAGGACTAATTCTGTACCCTATATCACCCATTCTGGCATTTTGGATATTAAATACCTCAATCATGCCTACCACTTTATTGGATTCTTTCAATACAATTCCCCAATTAAAATCAGGCGAAGGTTTTCTTTTTACCCAAGGGCGGGCGTCAATAAACATAAGTTCAGGATTTTTCTCATTCTTACTTGCTTTTCTTCCCCAATATGTATAGATTTCATCTCGCCCAAGCCACTCTCTTAAATCCGGAACATCATTTTCGTTAAGCACACGAATGATCAATCTGTCCGTTTCAAGAATTGGTTTATCTATTTCATAATCTTTTAGCATAATATCCTCCGCTAATCCCGCTTAGTTGCTTTAATTGCACCTAAGCAATGTATCCTTACTACGCGGTTACTATCTGTCTCTGACATTTTCTGTAACTGTGTAATATATGGCATGACAAACTCCGGTCTGCGTTTGCCAAGAACCCGGAAGCTCTGATTCGTTCAAACCTTCTTCTCCCTGTATCAAACTTCATCCATTATACTGGAAGGTTATTTTTTTGACTGCTAAAACGATTTTATTATTAACGCTCCGTATAGGAACCATATGTAGAAATACCACAAGACAAGAGTAATTGCTGGATAATCTATTCCAGCTATCTTCATTACTATGGCTATCAAAATAATAACCATAGAAAATACATGGAACCATATCATTTTTTCTTTTCTATCCACGATAAGGTGTATGATAGTTGCTGGCATAAAAGAATAATCCATACAAATCACAAGTATTCCCACTATGCCATACCATTTCAAAGTCATTCCTTCATAGAACACACCTGCAATAGCCAGAGTAGTCGCTATAAACACAAATATATCTATGATTTTTGATACCTTACGTAATGTTTCCATAGTCCTTTATATTGCTCCTTAGTAGAAAGATATCCTGGAATATAATTATCGCAACAAACTCCGATTTATTGATTTCATAATTCAATATACCGAAAGAGCCAAATTAAGTATATATGACATCTTAAATGAAATTACAGAAATCCGCACCGGTTGCGGATTTCGTGAGAACATGATACAGGAGGCAAACAGGCCCTTCGGCGAAGCCAACTTCAATGGCCTGTTTGCGAACATCTTGAATCTTTGATTCAAGATTGCAAGTTCTCTGACATACCTGCGTTTCTGCATTCATCACAAATACATATGATCACGCTCTTACCGTAATCAATCTCAATTCCATATTCATCCATCATCTTTTTGGCTGCACTCTTGAACATACTGTTATCAAGATGATAAATTTTCCCGCACACCGAGCACTGGGCGTGCATGTGCTCACAGCATGATTCGTGCTCCTCAGAGTACTGATAGCATGTAGCATTTACATCGGCTTCCTTGTATTTGACAAGCTTGCCTTCCTTGCTAAGCCTCTCAAGATTACGATAAACTGTAGATCTGTCGAGACCGTCGCCATTATCCTTGACCGCGTTAAGGATGTCTCTTGCCGTGAACCTGGTATCCGCATTATCCTTCAGATATTCTATGATAAGATTTCTTGGTTTAGTCTTATATTCGCTCTTCACACTGCTCTCCCGGAAATCATTTCATTGGTCATTGCTATAAAAAAAGCTTTCAGCATATGTTACTGCTTCCCTAGCAATCTCACCCCTGCTGCCCGTTGGCCTGTCTGATCATATCTTCAACAACGATATCATAGATCTCGCCTACAGTATTGCAATACTCAAGAATCTTCCAAGGTTCATTTGTATGAAAATGAATCTTAATAAGATCCTCATCTCCTGCAGCGATCAGGCTGTTTCCTTCAAAGTGCTCCGTAATATAATCAGCAATCTCATCCTCATCAAGATCTTTATCGCGTCTGTCTATCAAAAGCTGTGTATCATAACGATATGCAAACTGATCATCCTCTGCATCTATTGAATTGATTCCCATTTTCTTTTTCCTCCATAATTTCAATTACTTCCTTGATAATACTATATTGTCCGTAACAAAAAAAGTATAACCTGTTGACAAATTTTATCACAGGCGTTATTGTATTACTGTATTAAGTGATTAGTACAATGGTACAAGATATTTTTTCACAGACAGAACATAAGGACAATTTATTACGGAGGACAGGAATATGATCAAGAGACCAAGAAAACCACTTGTAGATGTTCAGATAGAAAAATTCTTTAGAAGCATGGAAAAGCTCGGATTTACAGGCGCTGAGATTGTACAACTGGTTAAGCAATACACAGTAAATAACACAAGCAATATTTTATAAGAAAGGTTTTTCAGATGTTAAAAAAACTTATTGTACAAGATTTTAAAAACACAAAGGCGACAATGACCATGATATGCCTTGTAAATATGCTAATGGGTATTCCGATTGGCATACATGTTAAACATTTTCCCGATGATACAGTAATAGCGTTATTTCATTTAATGGCAATTGCATCACTTAGCATGATAGCAACAATATATATTCTCAAGTACTACTCCAAGAGTTTGTACTCTTCACAGGGGTATCTTTCATTTACTCTTCCAACAACTAAAACAAATGTTGTTGTATCGAAAATGATAGTTACCTGCATATGGATAATACTTTTTATTTTATCAATACTTATCTCATTTATGCTAAGTTATCCGGATGCATTGTTTGACCTTAACCCTGAGCACAACAGAGCCCTTAATCAATTAGCGATGAGTATATATAATTTTTTGGCCTTTTCACTTTATATCATTTCACAGCTTATGGCACTCTTCTTCTGCATAAGCCTTGGTCAGATCTGTAAAAAGCACAAAAAAACATGTGCAACACTGTGCTATATGGTTATAGGCTTCGCTTCGCTGTATATATTTTTCTATAACTTTTCACACAACTATATCTGGCGAGGCGGTAATGATGGATATTGGGAATGGGAAGATGTATTCTGCCTTCCCACTGTGCTCTGCGCGATTGCATTGACAGCATTCTCATGCGCCGCATCAATATTCATTACAAATAAAAAGCTTAATCTTGAATGATTGATTATAGATAAAAAATATTTTTATAGAAAGGAACCGCTCACTATGCCATGGAATCTTAATTCGGACAGACCTATTTTTGTTCAGATTATTGAGCATCTCCAGATTGATATTATTACAGGCGTTTATAAACCGGGCGATAAATTGCCAAGTGTTCGTGACCTTGCTGCTGAAGCAGGCGTTAATCCCAACACAATGCAAAAAGCGCTCAGTGATTTTGAATCGACGGGACTGGTTCACTCAGAAAGGACCAGCGGTCGTTTTATTACAAACGATGATAATTTAATAAAAGAACTTCGAAAGTCACTTGTAGATGTGCAGATCGAAGAATTCTTCAAGAACATGGGAAAACTCGGATTTACCGGGAAAGAGATCATACAGCTGGTTGAACAGCACGTAGAAAAATAATTTTGGAGAAAGAAGGAGAAAAGTATGAGTAATCTTTTAGAAATACAGGGAGTATCAAAAAAATATGACAAAACCCAAGCCCTTAACGATGTAACTCTTAGCATCGCTCCGGGGCACATTATAGGGCTTCTTGGGCCAAACGGAAGCGGAAAAACAACACTTATCAAGATACTTTGCGGACTGTTACAGCCCGATAGCGGAACAGTTCTTATCGACGATAACCCGGTAGGACCAAAGAGTAAAGCAGTCGTATCCTATCTTCCCGACAAGACCTACCTTGATGAAGATATGAAGGTAGAAGCCGTTGTTGCAATGTTCAAATATTTTTATGACGACTTTGATGAAAACAGGGCTAATGAGATGCTCGCAAGCCTCAAGATAGATCCAAAGAGTAAGCTCAAGACTCTTTCAAAAGGAAACAAAGAAAAAGTCCAGCTTATGCTTGTAATGAGCCGCAGGGCTAAGCTCTACATTCTCGACGAGCCTATCGCCGGTGTGGATCCTGCTGCCAGAGATTATATTTTACGTACTATCATAAGTAACTTCGATTCATCTGCTTCCTTGATCATCGCTACTCACCTTATCAGCGACATAGAACCGGTGCTGGATGAAGCCATCTTTTTACAGGACGGTAGTATCAAACTCTTCAAGTCGGTTGATGACATAAGGGCTGAACACGGTAAGTCTGTTGATGAATTATTCAGGGAGGTATACAGATGTTAAAAAAACTAATCGCATATGACTTTAAAAAAACCAGTCCGGCAATGCTTGCAATAATAACACTTTTATTCATACCGGAGATCATAGGCTTAATTACTCACGCCATTATGGAAAAATTATATTATGCCAATTCAGTCGAAGTAGACGCAAATACAATTCAGGTAAACAGTGATAACCTGCCTGATCTTTATTATTCACTGTCTAATATGTCATTTGTATTCTTTTTAATACTTTCGGCTATAGCTACAATTGCAGCAATATATATGATCAAATACTACCACAAGACTTTATACTCGAATCAGGGATATCTTTCATTTACTCTTCCTTCAAGTATCACCGAAGTTGTTTCTTCCAAAATGATAGTTATATTTGCATGGGCTGTTATTTATGTAATTTCAGCGACCACCATCTTCTTTATCGGAGAAACCATTATCACAAGACTTTATGATCCTGTTTTCGAACCGATTACCTTAAGTGCAGTAGCAGAACTTTTAGAAGAACTTTTTCCTCTCCTGTTTTTGCTTTTTCTCGGGCTCTTCTCCCAGCTCATGGCTCTTTTCTTCTGCATGAGTATTGGACACCTGTGCAAAAAACACAAAACCGGGATTACTGCACTTAGCTATACAGGTATTGCTATAGCTTCGCTTATAATCATTTATTACAACACTGCAGTATGCGTAGCTAAACGCGGCACCTGGTGGTGGGACCTTCGCGATCTGTGGTGTCCCGCAAACCTGATCTTCTTATTTATCCTTTTGGTAGGCTGCTATTTTGCAACCATAAAGATCATGAACAAGAAGCTCAATCTCGAGTGATCTTCAGCAGCAATTTTGTTATAGAAAGGTGTAGCTGAATTAACAAGCAAAGGCAGTCGCGCTAGATTGGTGTGGCTGCCTTTCCGTACGCCCGGCCGCAAGGTATATGTCCGGAAATGCGCTGCGTACGTCTGCGATGTAATTTTCGAATATTTAAATCCGAATATATCATCCTCAATCCGAGAAATTATAATCAAGGAGCACTTCCACCACATAGCCGGGGTACATTTCCTCGACGCGCTTTGAAACCTTGGAAAGTACTTCTTTCTTATTCTTTGCCTCTATATCAATAACAAGATCGAATCTGATCTCTTTTGTCTTGTGATTCATGTAAAAGCCGTGAATCTGCAGAGCGTCTTTGTAATCGCCGATGATGCCTTTAATCTTTTTGTGCGCTTCTACAGCGACCTTATCTCCTGTATTTGTTGAATAGACGGATACGCCGCTCATCATGATTCCAGTGTCGGCGAACACTTTCTTGGCGATAATCCTGTCAAGTGCATCGATCTCGACAGCGGAAAGTGTATCGGGAATCTCCACATGCGCGGAGCCTATCAGCTTCTCGGAGCCGTAGTTATGAATAATAAGATCATACACGCCTCTAACTTCCTCAAGCTCATTTATGCTTGTCTTAACGCTCTTTGCAAGTTCGGGCGTAATCCTCTCTCCGAGTGTCATGCTTATCGTATCTCGAAGCGTCTCAAAACCAGTCTTTATGATGACAAAAGAAATTACAACTCCGATATACGCTTCAATACTAAAGCCAGTAGCAATAAATATGATTGCGGCAATGAGCGTTGATGCTGAGATTATTGAATCGTTGAGTGCATCTTTTCCCGATGCGACAAGTGAATCGGAATCAACTTTTTCGCCCATCTTCTTAGTATATAAGCCAAGCGCTATCTTAACGACGATCGCAGCCGAAACGATGACAAGCGCCGGTGCCCCGTAATCAGGCGTCTCCGGATGAATTATCTTCGATAAAGACTCGGTAAACGATGTGATTCCGGCGTACAAAATAATGATGCCGATCACCATTGCCGAAAGATATTCAACTCTTCCGTATCCATAAGGGTGCTTCCTGTCAGGTTCTCTCGCTGAAAGCTTCGCTCCGACTATAGTTATAACCGATGAAAAAGCATCACTTAAATTGTTGACGGCATCCATCGTTATCGCAACCGAATGTGACATAACTCCCACAAATGCCTTAAATACCGAAAGCAAAATATTTGCCGCAATTCCTATAATACTTGTTCTTACAATACTTTTGGTTCTATCCATTTAAGATGCCTCTCATAAAAAATTTTGAAATTATTATCTTCGCAGTTTCACCATCAGATGATAACCACGCAAATTCAGTTTAACACATATTTTGCACATATATTCATCATTTATTCAATATTCCTCACATATGCATATATATACCCAATTCCGCTCTTGAAAAAAAAGCACGTTACCGAGATAATTGTTTCTATGGACATACAAGAACAAATCTCTATCAAAAATGATATACTCTCAATTGACGAAACAGCCGAGATTCTGGGCGTTTCTTCAGCGACTGTAAAAAACTGGATAAAGCTTGATAAAATCCCGGCCGAAAAAAGCGCAAAGACATATCTTCTTAATAAAGAAAAGATCTTGAATCTAAAGGAAAGCCTTGCAGACTCCGATTTCCTTAAGCGAAGAAGAAATAAGAGCACCGCAAACGGCCGTTTTATCCCTAAATCTTACATCAGCAAATCATCCGGAAATTACAATACGATCTCAACGCTCATAAAGAGCCTTGAAGAAAATACCGACATCACAGAGAAAGACTTCCTTTCAATTCTCGCCTATTACGGCAGGTCTTTCCTCGATACTCTTTCACTCGATGAGTCCGGCAAAAAGAAGCTTCTATCGCCTTTACATTATGAAGAGGGCACTTCTTTTTCCCGCATCTTACCTATATTAAAAGAATATCCTCTTATATATACAGAAGGCGAAGACACTTTGGGAATGCTCTACATCTCGCTTCGCTCACTCAAGGAAAAAAAGGCATCGGGCGCATATTACACACCTTTCTTTGTTGTAGATAAATGCGTAGAAAATCTGCATATGGCAAAGAATGAGACAATCTGCGATCCTTCATGCGGAACTGGAAACTTTCTCCTTCGGCTTCCAAAAACCATTTTGCTTAAGAACATATACGGATATGATATAGACGCTACTGCTACCTCCATAGCAAGGATAAATCTCGCAGTAAAATATAGAATAAAAGATAACACCGATCTCGATATTTTATTTAATAACATCAAAGCGGATGATTTCCTGACACCATCTGCAACCGGCGCCGCGACGCCAAACTACGATCATATAATAGGAAACCCACCTTGGGGCTACTCTTACAGCAAGGACGAAATAAGGACTTTGAGCGAATCCTATAAATGTGCGCGCGTATCGGGCAATCCCGAGTCTTTTTCTATTTTTACGGAAAGAGCTCTCAGCCTGTTATCAGAAGGAGGAACCATGTCTTTTGTCCTCCCCGAAACACTGCTGGGCGCCGGTGTACACGAGAATATACGGAGCATAATCGCACAAAATTCGCACATTTCTTCCCTTTATTATATGGGCGAAATATTTGATAACGTGCAGTGCCCCTGCATACTGCTCACACTTAAAGTTCCTAACGTAAACGGACAAAAGACCTCCGTCGCTTTTTACAAAAAAAGCCTTTCTGCAAAAGGTAAGATTGATCCCGCAAACGGAATCTTTCCCGAGAGACTTATCCTAACAAAGGCCTTTGAGACTGAAAATGAGAGCCTTGATACAAGCTCTTTTCACATGTTATCTGACGATACCGAGAAAAAGATACTTAAGAAAATAGAAAGCTGTGAGCACTTCACACTTAAAGGAAACAGCGAATTTGCCTTAGGGATCGTCACAGGAGCCAATAAAACACTGCTGTCTCCCGTTAAGAATCCGGGATTTGAAGAGATAATAAAAGGCTCTGATATTGATAAATATACAATCAAAACGATAACAAACTTCATCAAATACGAGCCCAAAAGGTTCCAGCAGATAGCTCCCGAGAGTATGTACAGGGCAAAAGAAAAGCTGCTTTATAAATTTATATCGGGAACGCCCGTCTTTGCATATGACGATAAGCAGCGCCTTTCACTTAACAGCGCAAATATACTGATTCCCAAGGTTCCGGGCTACAGCGCACTTTATATACTTGCGGTTCTGAATTCACCCGTTATTTCTTTTTACTACTCTCATACCTGCAAAAATATGAAGGTACTAAGGTCTGAGATTGAGAGGCTTCCGATTGCAGCGTGCGATCAGTTAACCGAAAAGAAAATATCGGACCTTGCGAAAAAAATTATCGATAACAATGCTCCGGTACAGTTCATTACTGAGATAGACGGCTTGATTGCAGAGCTTTACGGCCTGACTCTTGACGAACTTGATATAATACTAAAAGTAAGTAAATAAAGGTTTACTTTTACAGTTTAAAGTGCTATAGTAGCTTACGAATATTTATTCACGGAGGATATATTAATGTCATTTGAATACATACAGAAACTTCCCACACCCGATGAAATCAGGGAGGAGTTTCCATTAACAAAAGAACTTGCCGCACTCAAGGCTGAAAGAGACGCGATGATAAGCGATGTCTTCACAGGTAAAAGTGATAAATTCCTTGTTATCGTCGGCCCCTGCTCTGCAGACAATGAGGATGCCGTGTGCGACTATGTTTCACGCCTCGGAAAACTCAATGACAAAGTTAAGGATAAGCTTATCCTTATTCCCAGAATATATACAAACAAGCCTCGTACAACAGGTGAAGGTTATAAAGGAATCACTTCTCAGCCCGATCCTGAGGGAAAGACAGATTTCCGCGCAGGTCTTATTGCCATGAGACATATGCAGATCAAGGCAATTCAGGAATCAGGTCTTACTGCTGCCGATGAGATGCTCTATCCCGAGAACTGGGGATACATCGCTGATATTCTTTCATATGTCGCTATCGGTGCGCGTTCTGTTGAGGATCAGGAACACCGTATGACAGCCAGCGGATTTGATGTTCCCGCCGGAATGAAGAATCCCACAAGCGGAGCTCTCGGAGTAATGCTTAACTCAGTATATGCAGCTCAGCAGTCTCACTCTTTCGTATACAGAGGTTATGAAGTTAAGACAAACGGAAACCCTCTTGCGCACTGCGTACTCAGAGGCTCAAACAATAAGCACGGTCAGTCGATCCCCAACTACCACTATGAGGATCTGAGCCTTCTTTTACAGCTCTATAACTCAAGAAACATCGTTAACCCTGCTGCCATAATTGATGCTAACCACAACAATTCAAACAAGCAGTTCAAGGAACAGATCAGGATTGTTAAAGAGGTTCTTCACTCAAGGAACCACAACAACGATATCAAGAACCTTGTTAAAGGTGTCATGATCGAGAGTTACATCGAGGAAGGTTGCCAGAAGATCGGCGAAGGTATCTACGGTAAGTCAATCACAGATCCTTGCCTTGGATGGACAGACACAGAGCGTCTCCTTCTCGATATTGCTGAGTTAGTCTGATCATATTCAAATAAGAAAAGGTGCAGAGGTTTTTTCATTTCCTCTGCACCTTTCATATTTATGCATTATTTGCACTCTCAGTCCATTTTTGCCATGCGGGCTCTTATATACCCTTCAATTATATCTACCGTCTCATCAATCCCCAGTTTCGAGCTGTTAATTGAGAAATCATACAATCTTGAATCGCCCCATTTACCCTGGCAATGATAATTGTGATAACGCTTTCTCTTTTTATCCTTTTTAAGGATAAATCTTGTCGCGTCATCTTCATCAAGTCCGTAAACATCCATGACACGCTCAATCTTCTTATCCATATCGCCAAGGATAAAGAATGAAATAAGTCCCGGATATTTTTTTAATTTTGTCTCCGAACATCTGCCGACTACAACAAATGACTCTCCGCTCTTTGCCTTTTCTTCCATGACATTAAACTGCATCTCGGCTATATTATCCTCTATCGAGTTGCTGTAACCGTTTACGCGTCTTGAAACGAACACATTCTTCGGAGTCTCGTTATATTTTGCCACTGCCTCAATTGTCATACCCATCTTCTCAGCAATATCTGTAATAAGATGGCGATCGTACAAAGGCAGGTTAAATCTTTCCGACAATTTTTCTGCAATAACTCGTCCGCCACTTCCAAATTCACGTCCTACGGAAATAATGATCTGTGACATAAGCACCCCTCCTGAATATTACTATTATAAGTATATTACAAAAAGATATATTGTTGAAATGATCAAAACTAAAATTGTTGCCGGAGCAAGCTTTTTGCAGTAACGTCCCCATGTCACGGGATATCCGTTCTTAGCCGCAACAGAAGTACCTACAACATTCGCAGAAGCACCGATAGGAGTTGCGCTTCCGCCAATATCTGTACCTATAGCAAGCGCCCAGGCAAGTGTATTTATAGGCATTCCCGAAGCTGCTGCAAGATTCTTGATAACAGGAACCATTGTTGCCGCAAAAGGTATATTGTCAACAAACGCACTTGCAATCGCTGAAACCCAGATAATGATCGCTATCATCATTTTACTGTTACCACCGCTGATCTTTTCGATAAACGAAGCGATTATATCAAGAATCTTTGTTTCTTCCAATCCGCTTACGACAATGAACAGACCTATGAAAAAGACAAGTGTCTTATAATCTACTTTCTTAATGATCTCCCCGGCATCTTTGCCTGATGTCAAAAGTGTGATCGCTCCAATAAACAAACCTATTGATGCAACAGTAAGATGTGTTGAGCCATGCGTTATAAGAAGCACTACAGCGCAGCCAAAAATTATACTGCTCACAATGAAATCCTTCTTGTTGCTGATTGCTTCCGAAGGATCGGGCAATTTGCTCATATCTGTTTTCTCATCACCTTTTGTAACAAGCTCTTTTCTAAATGCAAAATACAAAAAGGTAACAGACACAACAAGGCTTATTCCTGCTATAACACCTGTATTTGTAAGGAAATCAAAAAATGATAATCCAAGAGAAGTACCGATTATGATATTCGGCGGATCTCCGCACATTGTTGCGCTTCCGCCAAGGTTTGCACAAAAAATTTCCGATAATATCATTGGTATTGGATTAAATTTAAGAAGCTGCGCAAGTTCTACAGTCACAGCTGCCAGAAACATGATAACGGTTATACTGTCAATGAACATTGAAAGTACCGCTGCCATTATTGTAAATGTAATAAAGATAGGAATAGTCTTACATTTAACCAGAAATGCAATCTTCATGCAGAGCCAACGGAAAAATCCCGCTTTAGCCATTCCTTCAACCATCAGCATCATTCCTGCGATAAAGAGAATTGTTGCCCAGTTGATTCCCGAACTCTCTGATTCTTCTATCTGATACCAGAAATCACGGGTAAAAAAGTCCTTAAAGGCGAGTGTATTCAGAATAGCCTTGATGTCCCCCATACAAATTCCAAAGACAACGACAAGCGTAAGAATACCACTTCCCAGTGTTACATAATGCCTCTCAATCTTGTCCATAACGATCATAACGAACATTCCGACAAAAATGATAACGGCAAAAATCTGTGCTGCAAACAAAGTATGTCCTCCCAAAAAACTTAATATGTCAGGCAAGCTTTCCCCTTATATAGGTAAAACGCCTGCCTGCCAAAAATAATCCTTCAAAAGGATACCACCTGTGAAATCAATACACAATACTTTATTGTTAAAAATATCACATTAGCACAATTTTATTAGATTTGACGTATTAAATTTGGACATTTATTGTTGTTTATATATAGAAAAGAGGACTTGCATAACACAAGCCCCCTTTAATATCTATTTTTTAACACATTATCTGATTCTTGCCCATTCATACGGATCTTTAGGCATATTTTCTTTATTTACATATTTCGACAAGGTATTACTCGGCGAAAAGCCCATCATATCCTGAATGGCCGTGATTTCCGCACCATTCTTAACAAGATGCGCCGCAAAAGAATGTCTTAATGAATGCGGCGAAATATCGCTGCTCACGCCTGCTCTCTGGGCATAGAACTTAACAAGCTTCCACACACCCTGGCGGCTAAGCGGCTTACCGTCGCAGTTAAGAAAGACATAGCCTTTGTCTTCTCTTTTTCCAAGTAATGCCTTTCTGGCCTCAAGAAGATAAGACGTCACAGCGCTTCTTGTCATCTTTCCATACGGAATGACACGATTTCCTTCCTCTGATCTCAATTTCGGAAGAATGATACAACCAAGTCCCATGTCAATATCACTGAGCTTAAGCCCGATAATCTCTGACACTTTCAGCCCTGTAGAATAAAGCATCTCAAGAATAGCCTTGTCTCTCACTCCTTTGGGACTATCGCTGAATTCCTGATTCAAAAGATCCATAGTCTCTGTGTCCGAAAGAATTCTCGGAATCTTTTTGGACGCAGGGACAGAAGGACTTTTTATAATCTCCGCAGGGTTGTCTGATACATTACCGTTCTCAACAAGATAAGTAAAAAAATTCTTGATCGTGGTATTATATCTGACTATAGTCGAGACAGCCATCTTCTTTTCCTTAAGAAAAGTCTGGTACTCAGAGATCATATCCTCTGTAACTTCCGCAATATTATGTACTCCCCGTTCTTCAAGGAAACGAACAAAAATAAGAGCATCATGTTTGTAAGAACTAACCGTGTTTTCAGAATAATCTTTGACGCTTTTAAGATACTCGATAAATGCGTCAACAAGACATTCCATTTCAGATTTTACCATCTACCAACTCACCTAATCTGCTGTACACATCAAGGCAGTCAAGTGTTGCATAATAATCCATAGGAGTCTCAGCTCTTCGGATAAGTTCAACACTACCGTCCTCTCTGAGAAGCAATTCCGCACTTTTTAGTTTACCGTTATAGTTGTAACCCATTGCATAGCCGTGGGCACCTGTATCATGAATATAGATATAATCTCCCATATCGATCTTGGGAAGTTTTCTGTCAATTGCAAATTTATCATTGTTCTCACAAAGTGAACCTGTCACGTCATAAACGTGGTCACAAGGCTCATTCTCTTTTCCGAGAACAGTGATGTGATGATATGAGCCATACATAGCGGGACGCATAAGGTTTACCGCGCAGGCATCTACACCGATGTACTCCTTGTAGATGTGTTTCTCATGGATTGCCTTAGTTACAAGCGCTCCGTAAGGTCCCATCATGAATCTTCCCATCTCTGTAAAGATTGCTACATCATCCATTCCTTCAGGAACAAAGATCTTATCGTACTGCGCCTTAACGCCCTTACCGATCTCATAAATATCATTTGGTTCCATATCAGGTGTATAAGGAATTCCAACGCCGCCTGAAAGGTTGATAAATGCTATCTTTGCACCTGTAGCCTTCTGAACCTCAACAGCAAGTTCAAAGAGCTGGCCTGCAAGCTGAGGATAATATTCATTGGTAACAGTATTGCTTGCAAGGAATGCATGTATTCCAAAGCGCTTTGCGCCTTTGCTCTTAAGTATCTTAAATGCTTCGATGAGCTGATCCTTGGTCATTCCGTACTTGGAATCTCCCGGGTTATCCATGATTCCGTTACTCATCTTGAACACTCCGCCAGGATTAAATCTGCATGAGATTGTCTCAGGTATCTTACCGAGTGTCTTCTCAAGGAATGCCACATGAGTGAAATCATCGAGATTGATTATCGCTCCAAGCTTATCTGCAAGCACAAACTCCTCAGCGGGCGTATCGTTTGAAGAGAACATGATCTCACTTCCCTCTGCTCCAACCGCTTTACTTAAAATAAGCTCCGTCTTGGAGGAACAATCAAATCCGCAACCGTTCTTTCTGAGTATGTCAAGAAGCACAGGATTCGGATTGGCCTTTACCGCAAAATACTCCTTAAATCCCTTATTCCATGAAAAGGCGTCATAAACTGCTTTTACATTATTTACAAATCCTTTTTCATCATAGATATGAAAAGGTGTAGGATACTTCTTTACTATATCTTCAACCTGTTCTTTTGTTACAAATGCTTTCTTCATTACTTCCTCCATAAAAATATTTAGCTATTTTCATTTATATAAACTGTGACCCTGTTCTGGATTATGTCTGCCACTTCCTCTGCTGTCTTTTGGCCACAGTAAAATGCCGAAGCTTCTTCAGCAATTATATTGATAATTTCATTATCCATACAATCCAATGAATTTATTGAAACTGTATAATCATAAAACTTGCTCACTTCCTCTTGAGATAATGGTTTCATTTTCACCATTACATGATTTATCTGATCCCATAGCTGAGCGCTCTCATCGTCATCGCTTTTTTCCTTTGTAGCTTCCTGCAGCTCTTCTTCAAATTTTTGTTTTACAGTGGAAAATCCACTATTAGAATCATCTTTGTCCGATAATATAAGATTTTTTACAAACTCAAGTACAATATCCTTATGAGCTGTGTTGCTGTTTACAGCATATAATTCGCCGTATATAGACGCAATATTTTCTCTGCTGTTATTTGGATAGCCTACAAGCTCGATGTCGTCATTAAATACAAGCTGCTTAAGTCTTGCATATTCATTGAGATTTGAAAAAAGTTCTCTATAGTAGAGTCCTTTATCCTCGGCATAGCTCTTATCTATTTCTGCAAGATTGCTGTTTCCGCTTGCTTTATCCGGAAACTTATTTATAAAGTTCAAAAACTCAATAAACTCAGGATTTTTAAAATCACACTTTTTCTCATTCCAATCAATACACTTATCTGCATAATGCGGCATAAGTAAATTGCCATAAGATTTATCATGATTGGAGCCAAAAGCTGTTTCGTAATCAGTACCGTTGCTCTTTATGAGATCATCAAGCTCTTTATATGTAAGTGATCCCTTTCCCTTGGCAAATTTTGCTCTGACAACACATGTTGCGACTTTAAAAGACGGCATAAATGTATATATTTTACCATCATATTTCATCATCTCGGCGATATTTGGAAGAAGTTCTATTCCCTCCAAAGCACCGCCTTTATCAAATTCAGGTGTAAGATCAAGAAAAATTCCCTTATCAACGTACTTTCTTACGTTTCCGTCAATATTTATAATATCCGGCGCTTTTCCGGATATTATATCCATATCCAGTTGCTTTCTTGCTTCTTCCTGATCACCGTCCGGATATAACTTAGAATAATCGATTACTTCTATTTCATACTTGTCATTGGATCTGTTAAACTCCATTACTTCGCTTTGAACTTCCGGCTCAAGCCAAATGGTTCCCAAAGTAATTGTAGTCTTATTCAAAACTTCATCGGGATTTTCTTTGGTAAATCTCATAAGAGAAGTATCATCACCGGAGCCTAACGGTAAATCTATAATAAAATCTGTATCACTCAGTGCAACAGCTTGGAACTTGTTTCCTTCCACATACTCTGTTGCCGAATCAATATTTGAAGCCCTAAAATCAAGCAGTTTATTCTTTTCTCCGGAATCAGGATCGTATTTGTAGACTCCATCAGTCCATAAAGCATATAAATTACCCTCTTTATCTGTAAAAAAAGAATACTGCAATGTATCACTTATACCACTAAGCGCTTTGTCAGCCGCCTTATTCTCAAGATCGATAATTACATTGGATTCACCGTTTCCTTCATGGTATATCATCAGGATCCGATCACCCGATAACATCATAAATGAATAAATAATACCGTAATCGCCATAATCACCAATAACTTTTTTATCAACAAGCATTCCAAAGCCGTTTTTATCATCATATGTCTGAATTCCGTTTGGAGTGCAAGATACAAGGCCGTATTTCTCACTCCACGCCAAACCGCTTATTTCAGGATTTTCACTAAATTCTTCAGAAACATCCGTTTTAAAAAGCTCTTTTCCATTAGGATCAAGCTTACCGAGAAAAACTTTATCTTCTCCTGAAGACTTATCCACACATTGAATATACGCATTTCCTTCTCCGTCAAACGCACAGGCTGCTATGTTACAACCTGTATCAAAAGACTGAAGCTGCGTACCGTCAGGATTGAATGAAATGCATCTGCCGTTTCCGTCTTTGGAATTGGCAGCAAGCATAATCTTTCCATTTACATAATCGGCAAAAACAATATCTTCGCCTTCAGCAATAATACCTTCAAAGTCTTTCTGTTTAAAAACACGTTCCTTATCAACCTTTCCGCCTTCGGAAACAGCGCTGCCTCCAACGGAAGAACTGTTCTTATTTCCGCATCCTAAAAAAGATGTTACACCTAAAGCAAAAACGATGATGCAACATGCAATTCGTTTTAATTCCCTATTTCTCATTATATCTCACTAAAAATGTCTGCTTTACAAATTAATAATTATACGTGTGTGAATTCATTTACCACTTTAACATGGTAGCGCATAAAAATGCAAGAAAAAACTTATAACGGAAAACCGACTTTTTATTATATATCTTCGATTTGCCAGTCAATCGGCTCCAAGCCGTTCTGCTTTAAGAACTCGTTTGCTCTGCTGAAATGCTTGCACCCAAAGAAGCCTCTGTATGCTGAAAGCGGGCTCGGATGAGGTGCTTCCAGTATCAGATGCTTAGGATTATTTAGCATGCTCTTTTTCATCTGGGCAGGTCTTCCCCATAGCATGTACACTACAGGTCTGTCCTGTTCGTTTACTTTTCTGATAATCGCATCGGTAAACTCTTCCCACCCTCTTCCTTTATGAGAGTTAGCGGCATGGGCTCTTACAGTCAAAACGGTGTTGAGCAAGAGTACGCCCTGATCCGCCCATTTTTTCAGATAGCCGTTATTGGGAATCTTGCAACCAAGATCGTCATTTAATTCTTTATAAATATTCACAAGAGACGGCGGAGGATCTGCCTTACCGGGAAGCACCGAGAAAGAAAGTCCATGAGCCTGTCCGGGCTCATGATACGGATCCTGCCCAAGGACAAGAACTTTGACTTTCTCAAGCGGTGTCAAATGAAGTGCGTTGAAAATATCCTCAGAATCGGGATATATAACATGAGTACTGTATTCTTCTTTTACAAACTCAAAGAGTTTTTTGTAATAATCTTTATGAAATTCGTCGCTCAATGCCGGCAACCAGTCATTTGAGATCATTGCCATTGTAGTCACAACCTTCTTTCTTTTATAGCCTTACTGAAACGCCTTTGCTCCTTAAATACTTCTTTACATCACATATCTCAAGTTCCTTGTAATGAAAAAGAGAAGCCGCAAGAGCCGCATCTGCCTGGCCTGTTGTAAGTGCATCATAGAAGTGCTCCATTGTTCCCGCTCCGCCTGAAGCAATTACAGGAACATCGACAGCTTCGGATATCTGCCTTGTAAGCTCTATGTCATAACCTGCCTTGGTTCCGTCGGCGTCCATACTTGTAAGAAGTATCTCACCCGCTCCAAGCTCAGTTACTTTTTTTGCCCATTCTACGGCATCAATTCCCACATCGATTCTTCCGCCGTGCTTATAGATATTCCAGCCTAAGCCGTCTTCTCTCTTTTTGGCATCAATCGCAACAACAACGCACTGGCTTCCGAATTTGTCTGCCGCTTCAGCGACAAGCTCCGGCCTGTCAATTGCTGCTGAATTCATCGAAACCTTGTCGGCGCCTTCTCTAAGGATTGCCTTGACATCGTCAACTGTTCTGATCCCGCCACCAACAGTAAAGGGAATGAATACTTTTTTGGCAACTTCCCTGACCATGTCAGCAACAGTTGCTCTTCTTTCATTTGACGCGGTTATATCAAGGAAAACAAGTTCATCCGCACCTGCCTTGGAATATGCTTCTCCGACGGTAACAGGATCACCTGCATCCTTCAAATTTACGAAATTGATTCCTTTTACAACCCTGCCGTTATTTACGTCAAGACAGGGAATAATTCTCTTTGTATGCATACCTGCTCCCTCCTTATACCGCCAAAAAGTTCTTAAGTATCTGCATTCCTACCTCAGAGCTCTTTTCAGGGTGGAACTGGCAGGCAAATACATTGTCTTTTTCTACGGAAGCTTCTATGCGAACCGAATAATCGGTTGTAGCGGTGACGATATTCTTATCTTCTGCCTGAAGATAATATGAGTGAACAAAATAAACATAAGATTCGTCATCAAGTCCCTTAAAGAGCTTGCCCTCTCTTGGGAATGAAAGGTTATTCCATCCTATATGAGGCACTTTGTAATATGTTCCTTCTTTATCCGTATTGGGAATCCTTACGATTTTTCCACGCAAAATGCCCAGGCCGCTGACTCCCTCCGATTCCTCACTTGAATCGAACAAGAGCTGCAGTCCCAGGCATATTCCCATAAACGGAATGTTTTTATTTATCACCTCTTTGATAGGCGCTTCCATTCCGTATTCCTCTATTTTTTTCATTGCATCGGAAAAAGCTCCGACACCGGGAAGAACAACATGATCTGCTCTGTATATTTCTTTCGGATCTCTGGTGATGACAGTATCGGCGCCCAAATACTCAAAAGCCTTTTCAACGCTCTTTATGTTACCGGCATCATAATCAATTATTGCTACCATCAGGCATCAAACCCCTTTCAAAACTTTCGATGCCTTCGGTTACAATATGCAGATCATTCTTCAAACATCCCTAAAACTTCCATGATTCTGATAGTATAATCTCTGTCTTTCTTTATGGAATTGATCTCATTGATATCTTCCTCGGAAAGACCATAGTTCTCTGAAAGCAACGATTCTATACTATCGTACACGCTCCTCACTTGAATTTCAACATTAAACTTCGTTGCTTCATCGAGCAGGTTCTGCTTATTTCTTTCAGACATAAGAAGCATATCAAGAGCCTCTACTTCTTTATTCATGGCTTTATAATTCTCATATCCCTTCATATACCTGTCTACCCATGCGAGCACTCTTGCTCTCTCATACATTGTATTTTGCTCGGATGTGAGAGTCTTTCCATGAAGAAGTTTGTATGTCTTTGCATAATCGTTGTGTGAATAAGCTGTCTTTGCTCTCTCTGTTGCAATTCTTACAGGAAGAATAAGTGCCGGAATACAAACAAGTATTCCTAGACTTGCCGCAAATAATCCGGAAATAATGACTTTTCTGGGCGCTATGGCCTTTTCCGGAACTCCCGGATCCTTAGGCGGCTTAGGCTTCTTTTCCTTCTTCTCTTTCGGAGGCTTCTCCTTCTTAGGTTTCTTCTCCTTTGGAGGTTTCTTGGCCTTTTCTTTTTTCTTCTTTTCTTTCTTGGGTTTCTTCTTAACTTCGACTTCTCCAAGCTCTGAAAGAACCTGCTGATTTTCATCTGTAAGTCCCGCAAGTCCCTCTGTTCCGATATTTTCAAAATCTTCGTCCTCTTCGGTAAGAGCACGAAAAAGTCTCTGGAAGAAACCTTCTTTATGCTTTTTATGTTTTCCGTGAGACTTCGAATCTCCGGTATCTACTTCCTCATTTTCATCCATGGGAGGAAGCGCGGAAATCGCATCAAGTGCAACATCCGTTCCAAGATCGTCAAATCCGCTTTCCGTAAGAGCATCAAGAATATCTTCTTTTTGAAGCTCCTCTTCCTGCGGTCCAAGCTCTTTATCAAGATGAGCCGTATCTTCCAGTGACTCAACCTCATCATTTGCAAGGCTGTTCATAAGAGCGTCAAGATCAGGGATAGATACATCCTCTGAATCCTGCATGATCTCTTCTGTAGATATTTCCTGAGGTTCATCGCCAAGAATCTTGGCTACTTCTCCCTCAGTCGTCTCATATGTCTCATCTATTCCGCCCAAAAGCTCATCAAGATTTGCTTCCAGGTCATTAAGATTTATATCATCTTCAGAAATCTCATCCAGGCTTACAGGTGCGTGATGCTCATCATCTTCTTCGATAAAACCAAGCTCTGTTGCGGTAACATTGAGCTCTTCTGTATCAGAAGGAGCTTCTGCTTCGGGTACGGCAGGCGCTTCGCCGGCATCCTCTATGCCACCTTCTTCTGCTTCTGCAGCATTTTCTTCCGGTTCAGGATTTTCTTCTGTTTCGGGACTTTCTTCTGTTGCAGGCTCTGCCATGTTTAAAAGACTTTCCAGCTCAGAAAGGCTGTCTTCTTCAACTGTACCGTTTACTTCAGGCATATCGGAAACTTCTTCGCCGCCGGGTTCCTGCAAAGAAATATCATCATTCGCTACAGATTCTTCCCGGACATCCTCACTTTCAGGCTGCGCTTCCTGCGGCTCATCGATTGACATATTATCAAGGCTCTGCAAGTCCAGACCGTTATCATCATTCTGAGCGGCTTCTTCCTCTGCGCTCCTCTCCCTGTCAATGATATCGCTAAGGCTGCTCTCATGTCCCTCCTGGGAATCCATGAGATTTCCACCCGGCATATCATCCAAAAGGTCAGTAAGAATCTCTTCAGGCGTCTGATCCGCATCAGATTCCTTTTCAGTGATCAGACTGTTTTCCTCGGGAAGATCGACTTCAGGAGCCATCTCTGCAAGAGCATCCACTATTTCCGAATCATCTATTATCGGGAGCGGTTCCGGAATATCCGGAATCACAAGCTCTTCCTGCGGTGCCTCTTCGCTCTCTTTCCCGCCTCTTTGTATATCTGCATCGGTCTTCTCTGCATCAATCTTCTCTGCATCGGCAATAGCTTCATCCAAAGCAATCTCCTCAGCATCACGAACATCCTCTCCCGAAGGTTCGTTTCCAACTGTAAAAGAAGGAATACCTGCATCAGAAGGCTTTTGTATATCGTCGAGAAGACTCGCAAGCGCATCATCGATAAGTTCGTCCTTATCGGCTTTATCCATCAATTCCCCGATTTCCCTGATGCCTTCATTACCCGTCGAATTATCTATAAGCGCATCAAGATTCTCTGATTCGGTTTCAAGAATCTCACCGGAGTTTACATTGTTTGATTTCGAAGACATTCTGCTAAGTGCCGATTGAGGATTATTATTTGTTTTTGCCGAATTTAGCAAGCTGTCGAGATATTCCTCATCACTAGACTTCATAGCCCATTACTCTCCTGAATAATATAATTAACTGAATTCATTTTTACTGAATCTGTTTTATCCTCTATCTCAGGGATATGTTGATATAATCGCTCATGAACCCTTATAAGACGAGCCTTTTTATTTATAAATGTCACTTTCTCAAAAGGCCACCTGACAACCGTGGGATACTCAAGTCCAACTCCAAGTTCCAAAACAAGCAGATTGGAATTCAAAGTTCTTGTAAGATACTTCTTGTAAATATCCCAATTTCCGAGGTAAAAACTCTCATTGTATTTAATATCACTGTATTCCTGTCTTTTCTGATTAAGATATAGCTCTTTTCCGTTCACAACAGGTTTGGAAAAAGACATATCTTCTGAAAGTAAAACCTCACCTGATTCAACTATTTCATGAACTTTTTTTACCAGAGAAAAAAACTCTTCGCATTTTTCCGCGCTACAAAGCTCACCGTCTCCTTGCGCATCCTGCAAAAACATGTAATTTCCGCAAGGGTATACACTTTTTTCCGGATCAAATCCATAAAAAAGCGCATCCTGTAAACAAAGATCACTTACAAGAAAATACTTCTTGTCTCCGATAAGCTTCCTGAGCCCTTTATATGCATTCTCAATTCGTTCGTCGGAATTATAATATGCATATTCATATTCAATCACAGGTAAAAACCACCTGTTCCCTTCCAGGCTTGAATATTTAATAAGCTCTTTATATCTATCGTCATTTTTGAGCCCATTCTTGACCCAATTCCATTCATTTCCTATTCCAATTATGATCAAATCTGATTTTTCAATCTGATCGGCAAGCTTGCATGTCATGTAAAAAAAGCACCCCTATAATTTCGTATAAGATGAAAACACTCCCTTTATTGAGACAGTCACTGAAAACTTGTTTCATAACTGAGCCAACAAAGGGAGTTAAAGTCAGTCCGTATCAGCGTGCATTCGGTGCATTTACAAGTTCATCGATAACAGCAACCAGGTTGCCAATCTCAGGCTTTGAAAGCTGCCTGTCCGCACCTAAAGATTCACCTTTTCTTCTCATCTCTTCATTAACCAATGACGAGAAAATAATAAGAGGAATTTTCTTAGTAGCATCATCGCTCTTAATGAGCTTTGTAAGTCTGTGTCCATCCATTATAGGCATCTCAATATCTGTAATGATGCACTTAATATCATCAAGTGTTCCTTTTTCCTTGCAGGACTTAATATAATCGTAAGCAAGTTTACCGTTCTCAAAATGTATTACGTTGTTATATCCCGCTTTGTTAAGAGAATCTACGATAAGTCTGTTAAGAAGCTGGGAATCTTCAGCAAGAACGATGGGTACTTCGTTTCTCGGTCTTGTTCCGATTTCCTCAAGAGCATCCATATTAAGACCGGTATTAGGATTGATATCAGCAACTATCTTCTCAAAATCAAGAATAATAATAAGCTGATTTTCAAACTTAATGATACCTGTGGAGATACTCTCCTCAGTCTTAGAAATTGTAGCGTTAGGCTTAATGATGTCAGCCCAAGACACTCTGTGAATTCCAACTACAGCATCAACGTGGAAGGCGATATCGAGTTTGTTAAAGTTTGTAATGATGAATAATCCTCCGGGCTGTGAAGCACCACGCTGCAAACAGTTCCTCAGATCAATTGCCGTTATCATAGTATCACGCGGCATAAATATTCCTTCAATACTCGGATGAGCATTAGGTACCGGTGTTACCTCCTGATAGACAATTATCTCCTTGATCTTAGCCACATTAATTCCATAGCAATGATCATCAATCTTGAACTCAAGGACCTCAAGTTCGTTAGTTCCGTTTTCAAGCAGGATTTTTGATTCCATTCTCTCACCTCACGTGTAAATATAATAGATTAGGATTTTTCCATAAAAAACCAATCAAAAAATCGATAAATATCTCATAGATATATCTCTAAATAGTATAGCATAGTTTTCTGAAAATAAATACAAAAAAACTAAAAAGGCGGGCAGTTGACCATCTTTTTAGTTTTCATTAATATCTTTTTTATACTTTATGCAATTTGTTTTAAAAATTAAAAAAAGATTTGTACTTTCAAAACCGAACACTGAATTATCTCTTCCAGATTCTTCTATACCACTTTATGGATAAGCCCTCGACCTATTAGTACACATCAGCTGAACATGTTACCATGCTTACACCTTGTGCCTATCAAACCTCGTACTCTACAAGGGGTCTTACTGCCGAAGCAGGGATATCTCATCTTGAGGAGGGCTTCACGCTTAGATGCCTTCAGCGTTTATCCCGTCCGGACGTGGCTACCCAGCCTTATGCATCTGGCGATGCAGCTGATACACCAGCGGTCCGTCCATCCCGGTCCTCTCGTACTAAGGACAGCTCCTCTCAGATATCCTACGCCCGCGCCGGATAGGGACCGAA
>NZ_KK211306.1:359610-468465 GCF_000621565.1 Butyrivibrio sp. LB2008 | reverse complement strand
TCACATTTTTTCTTGATTATATAAGGGTGTAGTGACTAATATGTTTCATAACATTTGATATAGTCAAAATTCTTTCACCTTTTCCGGTATTGAAGATTCCAAAAACGCAGATTTTAGCGAAAAATGTGACTAAGGAACATGAAAACGATCGAATTAGTCACTTTTTGTATTTTTTACAATGTTCGGAAAGGCTTCCATGGAAGCGGGCAGTACAAACACAGAATCAGTTTGTTCGTACGAGCAAGATGATTTTCAAAATTTCTAAAAGCAGGAACCGCCGACTGTTCTGAACAACGTGAAAGTCGGCGGTTCCTGCTTTTAGAAATTCATGAAAATCACTGCGCAGACGTACACAGCGCCTCCCCGAACATATACCTTGCAGCCGGGCGTCCGAAAGGCACCCAATTTATCTACGGCAGGTAATTAAGCGAATTGTAACAATGAACTCGGTACATTATCGTGGTATACTTAAATGTATGAAAGTATTATGGGGTGCGGCGTGAGAGAGATAGTTGAGAGAATTTTGCAGGGAAAATATGAGTATGCAGAGAAGAAATTAGATTTTTCAACTCCGCGTATTGAACTTTTGGTTAGTCCCGGTGAGACTTCCGAAGGTTCTTTTACCATATTCGGACCTGAGAACAGATTAGTGACCGGTAAAGTCAGCTCAACGGATATCAGGATGGAGATCCTGACGGAGACTTTTTCCGGTTCTCCTTATGAAGTATCTTATAGATTCAATTCCGTGGGGCTTGCACAGGGTGATGTGCTCCAGGGGAACTTTAGAATAGTGTCAAATCAGGGAGAATACTTTCTTCCTTTCGTAGTCACGGTAAGACATGAGCAGATTGCGTCAAGTCTTGGTGACATCAAGAATCTGTTTCATTTTGCCAATTTGGCCAAGACCGACTGGGAAGAGGCAATCGATCTCTTTTATTCAAGTAACTTTATCTCTATATTTAAGGGCAATGATGAGCAGCATGAGAGCCTTTACAGGGGACTTTCATGTGTGCCCGGAAATGAGCAGAACGTCGAGGAATTTCTTATTGCGATTAGTAAGAAGCGCCCGATGAGTTTTTTGCTGGATCAAAAAGAGCTTGTTATTGATTATACGGGACTTCCGCATGATACAGGGATTCTTTTGACCAGGAACGGATGGGGTTACAGCAAACTCAAGATCTTGGTTGAATGTGATTTTGTCATGCTGGATAAGTATGAGATAACAGAGGATGATTTTACCGGAAGCAGCTGCCATCTAAGACTCAGGTTAAGGCCTGAGAAGCTTCACAACGGCAATAATTTTGGCAAGATTGTTTTTTACAATGCATTTTTTAAAGCGGAACTTCCTGTGACTGTTTCCGTTAATCTGACGGGCAAGCACCCTTCGTCTGATTATCAGGAAAAGAAAAAGCTTGTGGTTCAGCTTGTTAAGACATATGAGAATTTCAGATGTAAAAAGATAACTTCAAGAGTGTGGGTTTCCGAGACGGGAAAGATCATATCCAAGATGAATGCTCTTGATGATAAAGATATTGAGTTCAGGCTCTACACCGCTCAGTATTATATTACTGCGGGCAGAGTAAATGAAGGAAAGTGGATACTCGACCAGGTTGCAAGAGAGGTTGAGGATGCTCCCGGAGATGAACTTTACAGTTATCATCTGTATCTGACGTCCCTTTGCAGCAAAGAGGACAGGATAATTAACGACGTCACCGAGAGACTTGAGGGAATCTTTAGAAGAAATCCCGATAACTGGCGCATTGCATGGCTTCTTCAGTACGTGAGTGAAGAGCATGTTATGAGTGGTCAGAGAAAGTGGATGATGATAGGCGAGCAGCTTGCGCTTGGTTGTATGAGTCCCATATTGTATCTGGAGGGAATGAATATCCTGAACGAAGCTCCTTCCATACTTGCAAGGCTTGAGAGTCAGGAGCTCAGCATTCTTGAATATGGAGCCAAAAAGGAAATACTCAGCCTCAATCTTATAGATCAGGTTGTATATCTGTCGGCAAGAGTCAGAAACTTCGACAAGAGGCTCTTTAGAATCCTTAAAGCCTGCTACAAGATAAAGGGAAGCGATGATGTTCTTGAAGCTATCGTATCTCTTTTGATAAAAGGAGGAGAAACCTCCAGATTTGCGTTTGACTGGTATGCGAAGGGCGTTGAGAGAGAATTAAGGATAACAAGACTATATGAGTATTACATGATGTCCATTTATGTAAAAGAGGATGGACAGCTTCCTTGCGAGATCAGCAAGATGGTTCTTATGTATTTCTCGTATCAGAGTACTCTTGAGTATGACAAGAATGCGATCCTGTACAGATATATTCATGAGAAACGCGAGGAATATCCTGAACTTTATGATACCTATGTGCCTCAGATCGAAAGGTATCTAATGGCACAGCTTGATAAGGGACGTGTGGGAAAAGACCTTGGTTATCTCTACAAGAATCTTCTCACCAAGCAGATGGTGGATGCTTCGAATGCTTCCAAAGTGCTTGCGGTTCTTTATACATCGGAGATCAGAACCGATAATCAGAAGATGTGCGGCGTAAGTGTCATTTATGACAAGTGCGAAAAAGAAATGCGATATCCCATGAGCGGAGGTCGTGCATTCGTGCCGCTTTACGGAAGTGACTATACGGTTCTTTTGGTCGATCATGATGAAAACAGGTATGCTGTGAGTGTACCGTATTCAAATATCAAGATGATGATCCCCGGAAAGCTTTCCGGATATGCGATTCCTTATATCCAGAAGGGACGGGAGAATCTTGATCTTTTCCTGTGCGATTTGGGTAAAAACGCGTATACCATAGATATGGAAAATGTCGGAAGATACAAAGATCTTGCCGAATCAGAGTTCGTAAAGAAGGAATACAGAAATGAGATCCAGAGCAGCCTGGTGAGATTTTATTACGACAATGATTTTACAAGGCAGCTTACGGAATATCTTATTAATATTAATCCGATCGATATGACGGGGCATGAGCGCAATGAGATCATAGAGCTTATGGTTCTTGGAGGTTTGTGCAACAATGCTCTTGAGTGGATGGGTACTTACGGAACATATGGAATTGATGCCAAGATAGTACTCAGGATGTGCGACAGGCTTCTGGATAAGGATGATCTCGGTGTCTCGGCAAAAGAAATCGAGATTGCTTACTATGCCTTTTCTAACGGCAAGTATGACGAGCAGCTTCTTAAATATCTTGAGAAGAACTTTACGGGTACTGTAAAAGAGATGAGAGATATATGGAAGGCTGCCGAAGCGTTTGGAATCGATACGTATTCTCTTTCTGAGAGAATGCTTCTTCAGATGCTTTACAGCGGATCGTATATCGGAGAAAAGATAGATATCTTCAAATCATATGTGCGCAACGGGGCAAATGCGGATGTTGAGATGGCATTTTTGTCACTGGGAGCATATGACTATTTTGTGCACGGAAGTGTTACCGACAGATACGTCTTTGAGAGAATAGAAGCGCTTTCTCTTCAGGGACTTCCGATCCAGGATGTGTGCAAATTGGCATATCTAAGGTATTATGCTACGGAAAAGAGCTCTGAAGAAACAGTAAACAAAGAAGTGGCAGAGGCATTTATAAAGAGCCTCATGGTCAACAATATATATTTCCCGTTCTATCTTGAGTATTCGGAGATCGTTCCTGAACTTTCGCATTTTGCGGATAAGACGATGCTTGAATACAGGACTGAACCGGGAACTCATTGTCATATTCACTACAGACTAGCGGGTGAAGAAGACAATGAATATCACAGCATGGAACTTCATGAGATGTATGAGGGAATATATGTCTGTGCATTTGTTCTCTTTTTCGGGGAACAGCTTCAGTATTATATCACAGAGGATAAAGAGGATTCTGAGGATGCGCTTACGGAGAGCGGCACGATCCAGAAGAGTGATATAACGAAGAATCAAAGTGACAGCAACAGCAGATACAGTATCATCAACGATATCATGATAGGAGAGACACTGCAGGATTATGATACAGTGGATAAGCTCCTTGCGGAATATCACAAAAAGAACTTTGTCTGCAACGGTATTTTTAAACCGATACAGGAAAACAGTAACGAGTAAGAGGAAGATATAAAATGCTTTTTGGAAATTCTGAAGAAAGACGCTTTGTACTTGGATACGATCTGGGAGAAAAGGTCTCACAGATAAGCTTTCTTGCATCCGATGCGGATATGCCTGAAACTTTATCGGTGCTTGCAGGATCCGAACTTTATAACATTCCTACCGTTCTTTGCAAAAAAAATGACGTAAACCAGTGGTTTTATGGCAAGGAGGCTGTGCGCCATATTGAAGAACAGGACGGGCTTCCCGTATACGGTCTTGTGAGTGCGGCAAGAGAAGGCAAACCTGTGGTTGTCGGAGATGCGGAATACGATCCGATAGCTCTTTTGACCTTGTTTGTAAAAAGAAGCCTCTCGCTGTTATCAATGGAGCTGTCTCTTGATAATGTAGAGTCGATCATGTTCACAACGAGATCTCTGGACAACAGGATGATCCAGGTTCTTAACGCGGTGACATCGGCGCTTGAGTTTAAGACTGAGAATATCTTTTACCAGAGCCATGAGGAGAGCTTCTACAATTACATGCTGTATCAGCCGGAAGAACTGATGAATCATTCGGTTCTTGCATGTGACTTTGATATGGAAACTTTGAGAGTGTATGAGATGACTCTCAATCACAACACGACGCCCATAGTTGCGACGATAGAAGAAAGTACTTATGACGATCTTAAGTTTTCTGCCGAAGGATTTCCCAAGGAAGGGACTGCTTATCACAAGATGTGCGAGAGGCTTGACGATGAGTTTCTGACTGTTATGCAGAAGGTATGCAGTGAAAAGATCATTTCGACGGTATTTCTTTTGGGCGACGGTTTCAGGGAGAAGTGGCAAAAGAGATCTCTTGAGTTTTTGTGCAGGACAAGAAGAGTTTTTCAGGGCAACAATATGTTCAGCAAGGGCGCAAGCATTGCCGCGAGGGAGAGGATAAATCCCACAAAGCCGACAAAGTTTGTTTTCCTTGGCGAGGACAAGCTTAAGTCAAATCTTGGAATAAATCTTTTGAAGTGCGGAACGGAAGTGTACTGTGCACTTCTTGATGCGGGAATAAACTGGTACGAAGCGGAGACCGGAATGGATATAATCATGGACCAGAGCGGAATACTTAATATTCAGGTGACTCCGCTTACCGGCAAGATGCCCAAGATGGTCCAGCTGTATCTTGACGGACTTGAAAAGAGACCGCCCGGAACCACGAGACTCAGGATTCTTATGAATATGAACTCTGTCAGCGAAGTTGATGTGAGAGTGCAGGATATGGGATTTGGAGAGTTGTTCCCGTCGTCGGGTAAATCATGGGAACAGATTATAGAACTTTGATGAAAGGCAGTAGATATGAATAAACCGATACTTTGTATAGGCACATACGCACAAACGCCGTTTCATATGGAAAAGATAGGTAGAAATGTCTACTGTATAGAGGAACTGTGCTATTGCATCGTGCAGAATGCATTTTTGATAGACGAAGAGAGCTTTGGAGAAGATCTTTTTGAATGGATCGGAAAAGAGTGCTCGCTTGTCAAGCTTGCAGACGAGCTTAAAGGCATGGCTTCAAAGAAGTGCTCTGTTGCGTCTCTTGCGGGAACAATCCTTGATTATGTCGGATATAACACCCGCAAAGAAATCGAGAGGACGGAGAGTATTCTTCGCGATAATGCAGGGATGGATATTTACAGCAAGAAGCTTGCGAGAGCTGATTTCCTTATGCAGAGCGAGAAGTACAGCATGGCATTTAAGGAATATGATTTCTTGCTGGAGAATACACCGGATATCGACCTGCACATCAGGTCTAGAATAGAGCATAACGAGGGCGTTATGTACGCAAGGCTTTTTTTGTTTGACAGGGCGGCTGAGCTTTTTTTGAAGGCTTACGAAGATGAGAAGAATGATGAGTCTTATTTTCAGTATCTTGCGGCACTTAGAATGAAGATGACGCATGAGGAGTACGTTGCCTTTATTTCAGAGAACAAGCAGGCGCATGAAGTTTCGATGGAACTTGAAAAGAAGATCAATGAGTATGAAGAGCTTTTTGCTGCGGGCGACGAGAATCATGTGATCGGTACGCTTTCCGTATATAAGGCTGAAGGCAAGATGCATGAGTACTATGAAAAGATCGGGGAACTCACCGAGAATATGAAGGCAAAATACAGGGAAACAGTCCGGGAAAAGACCGGGCGCTGATGTACCGGTTGGGAGTAAGATATGGGTTTTTTGGACAAGATATTTCGTAAGTCCGCAGATGATGAGTGGAAGAAACAACAGGCAGAGCTTGAGAACTGGAGTGATATAGTCTATACGAGAAAAGATCTTGATATGGACGATCCTGTTCAGCGAAGAGAATACATAGGGAGCTGCCTTCAGCAGATGGAGGAAGCGGCAAGAGAGCTAGATTCTCTTGAGTTTGAGTACAATGATGTCACAAGTCATCTGAGGGATATGGAAGAGATCAATGCGCTTCCGCCCGAACAGCGAAAAGAGATTGATGATTGTGCGAGGAAGATCATCGAATCCAGGGATTTGCAGGAGAAGTTTGATAAGAGAAAGAGCAGGATGACGGACGAAGAGTTTGAACGTATGGACAGACTCAGGGACAATGCCAGAGAAGGTGCCGAAAAGCTGCTCGATGCCGAAGTTTTCCAAAAAAAGATAAAGAACGATCTTAAGCGCCTTGATTCGGAGCATGAGGCTTATCTTTTCAGAGAAGAAGATCTTGTTGAGACCATGGAAAACGCCAAGAAACTGACAGTTACGGTGGGCGTTGTTCTTGTGGTTATGATCGTATTTCTTTTGATACTTCAGCTTGCAATGGGGCTTAATGTTGTCTATGGATATATGGTCCTGATCCTTCTTGCGGCGATCGCGATAACTGTGCTCTATGTTCAGAGCACCAATGCGCAGGTTGAGATAAAGTCCGTAAAAAAATCGATATCAAGACTTATCATGTTGCAGAATCAGGTCAAAGTCAGATATGTAAACAACACAAATCTTCTTGATTATCTCAGAATGAAATACAGAGTCATGAGCTCATCCGAGCTTACGGAACTATACAACAAGTACCTCAGAGAGCGCAAAGAGCGCGAGAAGATCGATGATGCCAGAAGGCTTCTTGATTCCAATCAAAAGGATCTTATATATATGCTCAGGCATTACAGAGTGCGCGATCCCGAGATCTGGATACATCAGGCTGAGGCGCTTGTAAGCCACAACGAGGAGGTAGAAATAAGGCACAATCTCAATGTTCGCCGCCAGTCACTCAGAAAGCGCATGGAGTACAACAGGGATATCGTTGCCGGCAATGCCAAGAATGAAGTTGAAGATATGGCAAGGCAGTATCCTCAGTATGCGCAGGAAATCCTCGATATGGTTTCCAAGTATGAGGATAAGGAGTGAAACGATGTACTAGTGTGTCAACGCACTACCGGTTTTTTATTTATGAAAGATTTTACTGAATTAAGAGAACAATGCATTAGTGAGGTTGCCGGCCTGGGAATAGCACTTGGCAGGATTGCCTCGTGGTCTGTGAATAAAAGAGCAAAGACCCGTTGGGGATTGTGCAGATTAAAGCGGGACGGAAGTTATGAGATTGAGATCGCGGAGAGGCTTCTTGTCGATGACAGAATTTCGGAGAAAGCCTGCAAGGAGACTATTATCCATGAACTTCTTCATACCTGTAATGGATGCATGAGACATACAGGCAAGTGGAAACAGTATGCAGAGCTGATGAACCGCACTTACGGCTACAATATTAAGAGAGTGACCGAGGGGTGTGAAAAAGGCGTAGAGAACCATAAAGTTTCAGAGATGGCCGTGAAATACGTCTTCACCTGCGGCGGCTGCGGGGCAACGATCTACCGAAAGCGCGACAGCAAATTTACCAGAAATTACAGACACTACGGCTGTGCAAAGTGCGGAGCAGTTGCCTGGTCAAGAAAACTTATACGGAACTGTACATCTGAGGCCGCTTCATATATAATTACGGATAAGCAACAAAGATAAAAATAGAAATGTCAGAATTATTACACCGCCTGGAACGAAGAAATAACTGTTTCAGGCGGTTTATTGCTAAGTAAAGAGAAAGCTTTTTTAGCAAATCGGAGGAGTAAAGTGTATGGGACAGATTGAAGATTTGGAGAGAGAACTTGAGTCGATCAAGTATCAGGTCGGGCAGATCCAGCTTGGCCTTTCGAGAGCCACACATGCTGTTGTAGATATAAAAGAAGAGCAGAAAAAATTGCAGCAACAGCTACAGGCAAGGCCGAATATGCAGCAGCCACAGGTGCGGGCGAATATGCAGCAGCCATTCATACAGCAGCCGCAGGTACAGACGAATATGCAGCAGCCATTCATACAGCAGCCGCAGGTACAGACGAATATGCAGCAGCCATTCATACAGCAGCCGCAGGTACAGGCAAATATGCAACAGGCCCCGATACAGCAGCCACAGGTGCAGGCAAATATGCAACAGATGCCAATGCAGCAACCGCAGATGCAGAGGCAACAGCAATTTAATCCTGCGTTTCAGCAGAGGCAGCAGCCTGCGTTCCGTAATATTATCAATACAAATAAAAGTTCAACAGAGTCGTGGATAGGTAAGCATTTGATGGGCGTGCTTGCAAGCGTACTTATTTTTATAGCACTTATTCTTTTTGCAAGCCTTATTATTCCGTATCTCAATGATGCGGTTAAGATTGGTCTGATGTTCACAGTCAGCATTGCGCTTACTGGATTTGCATTTTATGAGCATAGAAAGCGCCCGGAGAATACTTTTTTCACAGCGCTTCTTGCGTGCGGACTGGGATGCACTTATCTGTCGATACTTGTGACCAGAATCTACTTTAAAGTTATCGGCGATATTGCTATGTACGTACTCTTACTTGTCTGGGCCGGAATTATTCTGTACATGGGCAAAAAAGAGAGCAAGCTTTTTCAGGTTATCGGAAACGCCGGCTACATAATTTCCGCGCTTCTTGCATGGAATTTGAAGGACGGAGCTTTGGTTTTACCTGTTTTGGCCTATCTTTTGATCTTGGGAGGAGCCTTCCAGTATAACTTTAGGAAAGATAATATGCAGCGCCTGGTACAGAGCAGCATAAACCTGGCTATAATTTTTTATTTTGCCGCAAGGATCGGACAAAATGTTGAGAAGTGCATTCCACTCACTGTTTCCGCGATTTTCATTGTGGTTATAAGCGCAGTATATTTTGCAGCTTCGCTTTTTGGAAAGAAACTTATAAACAGTGCCAATAAAATATATTTTGCATTTGCGAGCGCGATTGTTTTTTATATGTCATATCTTTTGCTTGCGGACTGTGTGGAAATGCCTGATTGGATCAGTTTGACGGTGTTCTTTATTATTGCTGCGGTTGCAGAATTGGCAGCTTTTTTGCAGCGGAACGAAAAAGAGGACGATACGTCATTGTTCTTTAAGCATTTTTGGATAATCGGCTGGTTTGCGATTGCAGAGATCGGTACCTACATTATGTACCGTGATTTCTTTAACACCGGAGCCCTTTTTGTTGCACTTCTTCCGATTGCTGTTTACGGCGTAAAGAAGGAGTATTCTCTGTTCAGAAATCAGGCGATAATATTGGCGGCGCTCATGACCTTGCTTGAACTTTTTGGAGAAAGAAGCCTCATCTTTTGCGCCGTGGAACTTGTCTATGCGGTCATTATCCTTACGATGGAAGGTTTTGTCGTTAACAAGTCAATTGAATTCAAATTCATTTGGTATTTCTATGTTCAGGTATGTATCGCGATTTTCTTCTGCACAGTTGCAGGAAAATTTGCTTTTGATACTGACGATTACATGATCATGTTTGCGGTTATCCCCGTGGGACTCTTTAACATGCTGATGCGAGTGCTGAAGTTCTACAGGGACGATCGGGGCCAAAACAACGTGCCGGCTCTGATGGCACTTGATATCGTAAATGCAATGGGAATACTTATAGGCCTTTATAATATTATTATGATCGACGGAGTAATTCCTCAGGGAATAAACATTGCCTTCACGACAGCACTTGCCTGTGCCAACGTTCGCAGACATTTCGCAGGAACCAACAATGAAAAGCTGTACACCGGAATCAAGTTTGGCATTATCCTTCTGTTTTCGCTTATCGGCTACGACGCCGCCGGCTATATCGTCAGCGTTGTCACTTTAGCTTTTGCCATACTGTGTATCTTCGTCGGCTTCAACAAGAATTTCGGTGCCAAAGAACTCCGAGTATACGGCCTCATCCTGTCAATGTTCTGCGTCGTCAAGTTCATCATGATTGACATAACCTACGAAAACACCGTTGGCCGCGCCATCAGCTTCCTCATCAGCGGAATCCTCTGCTTCGGAATCAGCGCCATCTACAACCACTTCGAAAAACAAGGATAAAAATCGGTAGGTGCCCTGCCAAGCGGCACCGAATCTCCGCCGTAATCTAAGCAATAGCCATATAAGGGCGGTTTTGCAGTATTTGAGTATTTTGTGCTATTCAAGAGTATAAAAAATTACACTTGTCTATTCCGCTTTCGCTCCACCTGTCTGAGCCCGCTTGCGGGCGAGTTTGGAGCGAGGAATAGACAAGTGTGATTTTTTATACCTTGAATGCCAAAATACTCAATCGCTGCAAAACCGCCCTTATATGGCTATTGCGCCAATCACAGCGTAGATCCCGTGCCTGTCTGGCAATGTGGACAGGTTAATAAGTTCTGATTGAATCGGGATTGATATAATGTTAAAATGTTCGGTGTTTGAGGTTATTTTTTCTTTAAAAACAAGGAGAACAAATGAATTACGAAGGTAGGACTGAGAATTACAAGCGTCTTGGTGAAGAATGCGGTGTTTTTGGTATGTATGATTTTGACGGCGGTGATGTTGCCGGATCTATATACTACGGACTCGTTTCACTTCAGCATAGAGGACAGGAAAGCTGCGGTATTGCCGTAAGCGACACGAACGGACCGAAGGGGAAAGTGACAAGCCATAAGGATATGGGACTTGTAAATGAAGCTTTTACCCCTGATATTTTGGATACTTTAAAGGGAGACATCGGAGTAGGCCACGTCAGATACTCCACTGCAGGCAGCAGTACGCGTGAGAATGCGCAGCCGCTTGTTCTAAACTATGTAAAAGGCACCTTGGCACTTGCACACAACGGTAACCTTGTCAATGCACCGGAGCTTCGTCATGAGCTGGAATATACGGGTGCAATCTTTCAGACAACAATCGACTCGGAAGTAATTGCATATCATATTGCCAGAGAGAGACTTGCAACAAAGTCTGTAGAAGAGGCAGTCGGAAAGGCTATGCTCAAGATCAAGGGAGCGTATAGTCTTGTTATCATGTCACCCAGAAAACTTATCGGAGCAAGAGATCCTTATGGATTTAAGCCACTTGTTATAGGAAGAAGAGAGAACTGCTATATCCTTGCTTCTGAGACTTGTGCACTTGATACGGTCGGAGCTACTTTTATCCGTGATGTTGAACCCGGCGAGATTGTTACTATTTCTCCGGAATTCGGAATTCAGTCCGACAAGAGCATGTGTATTCCCAAGGAACAGCATGCAAGATGTATTTTTGAATATATTTATTTTGCCCGTCCCGACAGTACTATCGATAACATCAGCGTGTATGATGCCAGAATTGCTGCGGGAAGATTCCTCGCAATGGACTCACCTATCGATGCAGATCTTGTAGTCGGAGTTCCGGAGTCCGGAAATGTTGCGGCACTCGGATATGCCATGCAGTCAGGCATTCCGTACGGACAGGCTTTCGTAAAAAATTCTTATATAGGAAGAACATTTATCAAACCCAAGCAGAAGAACAGAGAATCCAGCGTTCAGGTCAAACTCAATGCGCTCGGAAGTGCGGTTGAGGGTAAGAGGATCATCATGATCGACGACTCGATCGTAAGAGGAACAACTTCAGACCGAATTGTAAGAATGCTTCGCGACGCGGGAGCAAAAGAAGTACATATGAGAGTAAGCTCGCCTCCGTTCCTGTGGCCCTGCTATTTTGGAACCGATGTTCCTGCAAGAGATCAGCTTATAGCTTATAATAGAAATGTCGACGATATCTGTAAGATAATCGGAGCAGATTCACTTGCTTATCTCGGAATAGAGAGACTTGAAGAGATGGTTGGCGGAAACCTCGGAATCTGTAAGGGATGCTTTACCGGTTCTTATCCCGTTAATCCGCCCACTGAAGATATCAGGGGAGAATTTGAGAAGTAATATTGTCATATTTTAGGAGGAATGAAATGAGTACAGATCGTTATACAAGCCCATTATCGGAGCGTTATGCAAGTAAAGAAATGCAGTATATCTTTTCACAGGACATGAAGTTCAAGACATGGAGAAAACTGTGGATCGCACTTGCCGAGATAGAGAAAGACCTTGGACTTAACATCACACAGGAGCAGATTGATGAACTCAAGGCTCATCAGGATGATATCAATTATGATGTTGCCAAGGCAAGAGAAAAAGAAGTTCGTCACGATGTAATGAGCCATGTATATGCATATGGTCAGCAGTGCCCCAAGGCTAAGGGAATCATCCATCTGGGCGCAACAAGTTGCTATGTTGGTGATAATACTGATATTATCATAATGACAGAGGGACTTAAGCTTGTAAGAAAGAAACTTATAAATGTTATCGCAGAGCTTTCTAAGTTCGCGGAAGAATACAAGGCACAGCCTACACTCGGCTTTACTCATTTCCAGCCGGCACAGCCTACAACAGTAGGTAAAAGAGCAACACTCTGGCTTCAGGACTTCACTATCGATCTTGAAGACCTTGACTATGTTCTTGATAATATGAAGCTTCTTGGTTCAAAGGGAACAACAGGAACACAGGCTTCTTTCCTTGAGCTTTTTGACGGAGATCTCACTAAGGTTGATAAGCTTGATCCCATGCTTGCAGAAAAGCTTGGATTCAAGGGATGCATGGCAGTTTCAGGTCAGACATACAGCCGTAAGATTGATATGAAGGTGCTCAATGTACTTGCCGGAATTGCTTCATCAGCAACAAAGATGGCTCAGGATATCAGACTTCTTCAGCACCTCAAGGAAGTTGAAGAGCCTTTTGAAAAGAGCCAGATCGGTTCATCGGCAATGGCTTACAAGAGAAATCCTATGAGAAGTGAAAGAATCTGCTCACTTGCAAGATATGTCATCATTGATACTCTTAACCCCGCTATTACTGAGGTTTCACAGTGGTTTGAGAGAACTCTCGACGATTCTGCAAATAAGAGAATTTCAGTTCCCGAGGGATTTCTTGCAACAGACGGAATACTTGATCTGTGCATTAATGTAGTTGACGGACTTGTAGTATATCCTAAGGTTATCGAGAAACGCCTCATGTCTGAGCTTCCTTTCATGGCAACAGAGAATATCATGATGGATGCTGTTAAGGCAGGCGGAGACAGACAGGAGCTTCATGAGAAGATCCGTGAGCTTTCTATGGAAGCAGGTAAGACTGTTAAGGTTGAAGGAAAAGACAATAATCTTCTTGATCTTATCGCAGCAGATCCTGCATTCCCGCTTACTATCGAGGAACTCCAGGCTTCAATGGATCCCACTAAGTATGTAGGATGCAGCGCTCACCAGGTAGACAAGTTCCTTGCTGAGGTTGTTAAGCCTATATTGGATGCAAACAAGGGAGACCTTGGTCTCACAGCTGAGATCAACGTTTGATCCCGATCGGAGACGATATGAGAATAATCGACATATTAAACAACAAAGACGTGACATTGTCTTTTGAAGTTTTTCCGCCCAAGACGGATGACAAGTATGCTGATGTTGAAAGGGCTGCGGCAGAGATTGCCGCACTTAAGCCTGATTTCATGAGTGTTACTTACGGAGCGGGTGGCGGAACCAGTAAGAATACCGCAAATATTTCAGCCGATCTTCAGGACAAATACGGTGTAAATGTGCTGGCGCATCTTACATGCGTATCGTCTACAAAAGAGGATGTTAAGTCCATGATTTCCGTTTACAAGGAAAAAGGAATCGAGAATATCATGGCACTTAGGGGGGACATTCCGAAGGAAGGCAGAATATGCTATGACTATGATCACGCAACACAGCTCATAAGTGATATAAAGTCGCTTGATGAAAATATATGTATCGGAGGAGCTTGTTATCCTGAAGGCCATGTAGAATGTGCGAGACAGTCTGAAGATATAATCCATCTGAAAGAGAAGGTGGATGCAGGATGCGATTTTCTTACGACGCAGATGTTTTTTGACAATTCAACATTATATCAGTTCCTGTACAGGATAAGGGAGAAGGGCATTGAGGTGCCTGTTCTTCCGGGAATCATGCCGATAACCAATGCAAGGCAGGTGGCAAGAAGTGTTTCTCTTTCAGGTTCTACCATTCCTCAGAAAATGAAGATCATGGTTGACCGTTTCGCCGACGATCCGGAGAAAATGAAAGAGGCAGGTATAATATATGCCTGTGATCAGATAATAGATCTCATTTCTAACGGGGTTAGCCACATACATGTTTATTCAATGAACAAACCTGACATTGCGGCGGGTATAATGCGTAATCTTTCAACAATCATAAAATAATAAAAGGGGAGTATAGTGATGGACGAAAATATACAGAACTACAGTACAGAAGAGCTCGTAAGTGAGCCTTCTACAGGAAATAATATAAGTGAGAGCGATTTTGCTTATTCACAGGAAGTTATAAGAAAGATGTCCGATTACTTTGACGATAAGGTAGTCGGACAGAAACAGCTTAAATTTTCTCTTATCGCATCTATTCTGGCGGACGGACATATTCTTATAGAGTCCGTTCCCGGTCTTGCGAAGACTACTGCGGCTAAGGCTATTTCTGATGCCGTAGACGGAAAGTTTGCGAGAATCCAGTGCACACCGGATCTTCTTCCGGCTGATATCATCGGAACACAAATCTACAATCAGGCTACATGCAAGTTTGAGACTATGTTGGGACCTGTATTTGCTAACTTTGTCCTTCTCGACGAGGTTAACCGTTCAAGTGCCAAGACTCAGTCTGCCATGCTTGAAGCCATGCAGGAGAAACATGTTACTATCGGTGGAAAGACCTACAACATGCCCGAAGATATCTTTATCGTTATAGCTACCCAGAACCCGATCGAGCAGGAGGGAACATATCCTCTTTCAGAAGCTCAGACAGACAGATTTTTGATAAAAGAGGTCATTACATATCCTACAGCTGCTGAGGAAGTAGAGATATTAAAGAGAATAGAGTCGGGTGTAATTTCCGAGAAAACAGATCCTGTTCTTACAATACAGGATATCAATAAAGTTCAGGATATCGCGGATCAGGTATATGTTGATGAAGCGGTTAAGTGGTACATCTCAAGTATCGTTGTTGCCAGCAGAAGAGCAAACAAGATACCGGGATTCGATCTTGGCAAGTATGTAAGGATCGGTGTAAGCCCCCGTGCTTCAATTGCATTTCTTAAGATGGCCAAGGCAGCTGCTCTTATGATGGGCAGAACCTATGTTACACCTGAGGATGTTAAGGTCGTAAGACATCAGGTATTAAGACACAGAATTGGTCTTAACTATTCGGCTGTTGCAGACAATATTACTGTTGAGACGGTAATTGACGGAATAGTAAACTCCGTTAAGACTCCGTAATAGAGAGCGCGGCTATGAATATAGATTATGAGTATTTGTCAAAAATAAGGAGAGCGGTAGCTCTTTATACAAACAAGAAAACTTCGAATATTCTTGACGGAGACTTTCATTCCATTCACAAGGGAAGAAGTATGGAATTTGAGGATCTTAAAGAATATGCGCTTGGAGATGAAGTTCACGATATTGACTGGAAATCATCATCAAGAATGGGGAAGACTCTGGTAAGAAGGTATATGACCGACAGAAGACACAATGTAATGTTTGTGTGTGACTGCGGCAGGAAGATGACAGGAGATACCCCAAGAGGTGAATCCAAAAAAGAAGTTGCGCTGTTTACTTTTGGAACAGTTGCATATCTTGCGGACAAGAACGGAGCTGATTTTTCGATGGCCTTTCCCAAGGGAGACACTTCGGAGATCAGTATGTTCAAGGCAGGAACAGAGCATATTGAGAGACTCATGTATGAGTATGAAAAATATATCGAACAGGACAGCACGATTTCTTTTGAACAGTGTATAAAGAATGTCCTTAACTGTGTGCATAAGAGGATGATCATTATCCTCATTACCGATATGGAGGGACTTCAGTCCGTGAGTGAGAATACGCTCAAAGCCGTTTCGTGCAATAATGACATTATGGCGATGTGCGTGGAAGATGCCATGCTGACAGGCGACAATGTCTATGACAATGATCTTGGCCGCTATGAGAGATGGTTTCTTTCTCACAACAAAAAGCTTCGCAAGATGGAGCTTGATTACAGAGAAGCTGCAGCAAGCAGTATAGCAAGTAATAGTAAACAGAGCAGAACGTCGGTTATTTCATTGTCCGGTAAGGACGAGATAATCGATAAGACAATAGTTTTATTTGAAAGGCACAGACATGGAAACTACGGTTACATTAAGACCACCATTTGAATACAGTCCTTGGGTTTTCTTAGTCGGAATCGTTATTTTTGTGGTCTTTCTGGTGTTGTTCATTCGTGCGTTGTCCAAGATATTGGGACTTGAGAAAAGGGAAAAGACTTCCGGGGCGGCGAATGGCAACAAGCGCTTTAGTATCAACGGCGGATATCAGTATATTATTAAACAAAAATATATTGCGCAGATCCGCTTACTCAATAATGACTACAAAAACAATAAGATAAGCCAAAGAGAGGGATTTCAGAGGCTCAGTCTTTTGATAAGAGGATTTATACATGATGTAACAGGTATCAATGTTGAAACGGCAACCCTCAAGGATGTCAAAAAACTTGGTATCAGGCATTTGGACAAGTTGATGGAAGAATATTATGTTCCGGAATTTGCGGAGGATGGAAGAGCCATATCAAGGGAGCTTTCTGAATCTTGCGAAACGGCAATGGGAGTGATCAGAACATGGACATAATGTATAAATGGGTCATAGTTTTGGGAATTCTTTTGATCGCCGGAATATCTTTTTTGTTACTTAAATATAATCAAAAGAGAATGAACGAATTTAGCGGCGGATTACGTGCTGCGAATACCCAAAGAATCAGATCCAGTGAATTATATACAGAACTTTTTAAACAATATCGCATAGTCAGGACAATCCTGATAGCAGGGCTGATATTGTGCATGCTTACGTCTGTAGTGCTTATATCAAGGCCGTATAAGACGAAGGATGTTGTTAACGGAGTAAAGAAAAGAGATATCATACTCTGTCTTGATGTTTCTTATTCTCTTTATGACCTCAACTCTGAGCTTACAGAGTATCTTAAGGGCGTTGTAAAGGGACTTGAAGGAGACAGGATAGGAGTAAGTATTTTTAATACTTCATCTGTCACATATGTTCCTCTGACGGATGATTATGATTATGTTATACAAAAGCTTGATGAGTTAAAAGAGTATTTTGCGCTTCAGAAGCAGATGTACAATGATTTCTACGATAAGTACGAATATCTTACGGAAATGACTGAAGAAGAGAGAGAAGCTTTTTATGAGCTTGATGATAAATTAGCCTATTATGAGGCGGGAACTTTGTATCGTGCCGATACGAAGGGATCATCGCTTATAGGAGAGGGCCTTGGCTCTGCACTTTTTTCTTTTCCCTATATAGGAGAAGCGGACAGAACGCGAGTAATAATCATGTGCACCGATAACGAGCTCAATGAGTATTACCCTCAGATAATGAGCCTTGATGATGCATCTGAGGCATGCAAGAACAATAAGACAACAGTATTCGGAATTTTCCCTTCAGAGGATAAATTCTATTTGCCTGAGGAATACAGCTATAAGTTGTGTTCGTCAGAGTTTAAGCGTGCAGTTGAGAATACCGGCGGAAAGTTTTATGTAAGAACTGACCAGCATCCGGTATCGGAGATCGTACAGGATATCCAGAAGCAGGAAGCGATGATGGTAAAAGTTGTATCATCAAGAGAAAATGTCGATATTCCTGAGGTTGCATACATTGTGCTGCTTATAGGCCTTAGCATATTCTGCGGGGCCGGATTGGTGTTGCAAAAATGATTATAAGACCTATTTTACCGATAGCGCTCCTTCTTGCGATCGCTGCGATATTTATTGCAGGTACGGTCTGGGTAATTGTCAAAACGAGCGTTAAAAGAAATGAAAAAATATTCACCGTGCTCAGGCTCGGGATCATATATATCCTGGCATTTGTGATCGGGTTAAGGCCTATGATCATCGATGAGGAATACGAGTTTTCCACAAGAAACCTTGATGTTATTTTTGTCGTTGATACAACGATAAGCATGTGGGCTGTGGATTACGGTAACGGAGATCCCAGGATAGAAGGTGTTCAAAAAGATGCAAAAAAGATTGTTGAGGATCTTGCGGGAAGTAATTTTGCGATAATAACTTTTGACGATCAGTCTCATGTTATATCGCCCTGTACTCAGGATATGGATCATATAAAGACACTTTTGGATACATTGGCGCCTCCCGGATACGGATATGCAGGCGGCAGTGATATGTCTTTGCCGTACAAAGACCTTGAATCGCTTCTTATGTCTTCTTCAAGAAAGGAGAACAGGAAGAGCATAGTTATCTTTATGAGTGACGGCGAGATCACAAACGGACACGAGCTTACTTCATATGAAGCGCTGAAAGACTATGTGGATTCCGGTGTTGTGCTCGGTTATGGCACTACACAGGGCGCCAAGATGAAGATCGACCATGCGTATATATATGATGAGGTAGAGAGAAAAGATGCCATATCATATATGAACGAAGATAATTTAAAGAGCATCGCGGGAAATCTCGGTGTCGAGTATTACAACATGAACGACGGAAGTCAGGGACTTCATCAGACAATAGAAGTTATCAAGGAAACATCCAAGACTGTTTCCGAAAAAGAGGACGGTATGGAAAAGTATGCAGATGTGTACTACGTGTTTGCGATACCGCTTGTCCTGATACTTATTTTGGAACTATATATATTTAGCAGAAGAGGGAGGTTATAGATATGAAAAAAACACCTCTTAGATATATCTTTTTAATGGCTTTTTCACTTGTAATGTTGATTGCAGGAGCATCGATAGTTGCGAGAGTTCTTGTGAACATGGCTTTTGTGGATAAATACAAGAAAGATCAGTATGACATGAAACTGGAGGAGAAACTTCTGTTTCTGAATTTTCCGGAGAGCTATGTGCCGTACTACAATTTGGGAAATGCGTCCTACAAGGATCTTCGGTATTCGGAGGCGGTTGGATATTACAAGGAAGCTCTTAAGATGTATCCCCCCGACAAGAAAGAGTGTTCGATAAGGATAAATCTGGCGCTTGCAATGTGCAATACAATTGACTTTACCGATCTTTCAAGTCAGGAAAAGATTGATACGGCTATTTTTATTCTTTATCAGGCAAGGGATGTGCTGCTAGAGAACGGCTGGGCTGTAAATGAAGGCGATGATTACAGGGACGCCGATGCCCAGAAGCTCAAAGAAGACATTGATAAGATGATAGAGAAGCTTGAGAATCCCGAAAAAACTTCGCAGGAGCCGCAGAATGACGATAATTCTTCAGGGGATGACAATAATGAGTCATCCGGAAGCGAAGGCAAGAATAGTGCAAAAGAAAAGCGTCAGCAGGATGAGCTTCAGAGAAACAAAGACGGTGCCATGAAAGAAAGGCAGCAGGAACAGCAGGAAGCCGAAGAAGAGCGTAAATCGCGTGAAAATAACGAAGGCTCGGGCGGAAGCGGAAACCGGAACGGAATGGACGGCTCAGACGGCAGTATGGGAGATAACAGCGGACAGCAGAATATAAAACGCTGGTAAATTGTGGCTTTTCGAAGTCAAAATCGTCGGATTTCGCGTATTTTAGCGGAAAAATGTTCTTTTTTAATAAAAGAAACATACATAAATGCACAAGATGATGTATAATGTTACTGTAATTTGGAATATTTTGTGTGAAAAAGTATTGCGAAAGGGGATAAGAAAATATGAAGAAAAGCATATCGGCTATCGTTGGTGTTATAACAACGCTTGTATTTGTAATGGCCGGAGCGCTTGTATTTCCGGTGGCTGCAAATGCATCAGAGATGACCTTTACAGGCAAGATTGATGATAGGACCACGGCAGATAAGATGTATCTTTCTACATCCGGCGGAACAGTGGAAATCAAGATTGATGATTCGACAGATAACAGTGAGGCTAAATTTTTTTTCCCGGGAACAAAGGTAACGGTTAACTGTTCTACAGGAAGCGATGGTTACTGGCATGCAACTTCCATAAAAAGTGAAATTAAGCCCGGCAAGGCTGAAGTTGATTCTTCAAAACAGGCAACAGTAAAAGGCAAGATCGAAAAGGGAACAACCAGAGAGAAGATCTTCCTTAAGGTTAATGACGGAACAATGGAGATCAAGCTTGATAATGAGACCGACTTAAGCGGTGTAAAGTGCATCATGGTCGGCAGAAATGTTGAGATTGTATGTGCAAGAGGCAGCGATGCTTATATGCATGCGATTTCAGTATCAGACAGAACATCCAATGCTTTATCAAGTGCAAATGTTGCAAAATACGGCACCGGTGTATCTGGTACAATATCAGGAAATACTACAACAAATAAGATTATTCTTAAGACATCTGAAGGAAGAATGGAATTCGTAGTTGACGGTAATACAGATGCTTCAGAGGGACGAGTTCTTATGCCCAAGAATAAAGTTACCGTATACTTCTACAGAGGAGATGACGCATGGAACCATGTTTCTAAGATCGTAAACGAATCTTATGAGTCATCACCAACGGTTTCACTCGATCAGAATTCGAAAGCTACCGTTACAGGCAGAATTAAGGATAAGACAAACGAGGGTACATTGTATCTGTCAACTAACGGACAGACAATGGAGATCAGACTTGATTCAAATACACAGTATAACAATATTCCATTCCTTTTAGAGGATAAGAGGGTAGTTGTTACTCTTGCTTGCGGATCGGATGGATATAATCATGCGATTTCTATCTCGCCTGAGTGGTAATATTCTGAGTGATAATATGATATAAATATACCCTGCATATAGCGGTTGCTGTATGCAGGGGTAATTTTTGCTTTTTGACAGGCTATATTTTAGCGTGTTTTCTCAGGTTCGGGATATTCAACTCCGAAAGTCTCAACCGTAACGGTTTTCATTACCTGAGGTGTTGTGGGACGATCGTTCCAATCAGTCTCAGTCTCTGCAATCTTATTTACAACATCCATACCTTCTGTAACTTTGCCGAATGCAGCATAATCACCGTCGAGGTGAGGAGATGTTTTGTGCATGATAAAGAACTGTGAGCCTGCAGAATTGGGCATCATGGATCTTGCCATTGAAAGTACACCTTCTGTGTGCTTTAAATCGTTCTTGAATCCGTTTGATGAGAATTCGCCCTTTATTCCGTAGCCGGGGCCACCCATTCCGCTTCCTTCGGGATCTCCGCCCTGAAGCATGAAACCACTTATTACTCTGTGGAAGATAAGTCCGTCATAGAAATTCTTTTTGATAAGTGAAATGAAGTTGTTTACTGTGTTTGGGGCAATCTCCGGATAGAGTTCTGCCTTTATGACATCACCGTTTTCCATTGTGATCGTAACAATAGGATTCTGTGCCATTTTTTTCCTCCTGAAATATTTATTTTGTGGATAATAAACACTGTTGCAAGTATATCACAAAGGAATGAAAAGTGAAAACAGATTGAAAAAATATGGATGATATTTCGTAGATAAATGACTATAATAATATTATAACCGTTTAAGAGGAGATGAGTGAATGGAACCTAAGTTTTTCTTTATTGGTTTGGAAGCATGGGGCGCTTTGTTCTGTTTACTGGCATCTGTTTATCTTTTTATAGGTCGCACAGTGATCAAAAAAGGGTATCGCGCACTGGCATTTCTTGAGCTTGCGGTTGGCGTGATGCTTGTTTTTGATGCCCTTGCATGGTTTTACAGGGGGGTTCCGGGGGTATTTGCCTTTGGTATGGTTTCTTTTGCAAATTTTATTACGTTTGTCATAAGTGCCATACTTCCTGTTATCTATTCTATTTATGTCATTTTTTCCATATATGAAAAAAGAAGAGACTATACAATCTTTTATGCGATTACTTTCTGCGCTATTTTTGCAGAGATTATGCTTATGCTTTCGCAAAGAAACGGATATATTTACCGGATAGATCCCGAAACAAATCTTTATGAAAGAGGACGGGGATTTGCTCTATGGACTTTGATCAATATGTCTGAAGCGGCGATAGGTAGTGTATATCTCTTTTTGAAGAGAAAAGAGATTGATAAAGACAGGCTTGTTGCTGTTCTAAGTTTTGTCTTTATTCCTGTGATTACAGCTTTTGTGCAGATATTTATATATGGCTATTCGCTTGCAAATATCGCGTGTCTTGTCAGCACGCTTATTATGTTTGCCCAGGCAATCAGTGATAATGTCAAGGATCTTCTCAAGCAGGAGGTTATGATACGTACGCAGGATACGGAGCTTTCGAATCTGCGAAATAAGATCGCGCTGTCACAGATCCAGCCGCAGTTTTTATACAAAGTACTGGATTATGTGGAGGGGCTATGCAATCGGGATACGAAAAAAGCGAAAGTTCTTGTTTCAAATCTTTCTGATTATCTCAAGGGAAATGTAAATCTGGCCGGTAAAGAGGAGATGGTTCCTTTTGAGGGAGAGTTTGAGCATACGAAGGCATATCTTGAGATTGAAAAGATCATAAATGAGAATTCTTTTGATACTGAATATGATATAAGGGAGACGGATTTTATGCTTCCTGCATTGTCGATACAGCCTGTTGTTGAAAATGCGGTAAGACACGGTGTAAATGAGCTTGCGCCTGGTAAAAGGGGCAAGATAAAGGTGAGTACGCTTCATGGCAACGGATATATCAAGATTGTCATAAAAGATAACGGAGTTGGATTTGAAACCGAATCTGTTATAGGTGCGGCTGAATATGAAAAGGAAATGCATGGATTAAAGAATGTCAAAGAGCGTCTTCGCATCATGGAAAATGCCGAAATACACGTTAAATCATTCCCAAACAGGGGAACTACGGTAGAGATAATAATCCCTGTGAAAAAGTGATATGATGGTATGGTGTAAGGAGAGGTAAAAGTATTATGATGCCTGATATTAAACTAGATAAAGTATATGAAGATGTAATAGCGGATATGCTGAATAAAGGATACAAGACTGTGGAGGATCTGCCTGCGGTTGCGCCGAATTATCCTTTTCTATACAGGGGTATGCCAATCCGGGAGTACTGGATTGAGCGCCTTTACTATTCCGCAAAGATGAAGGATTTAAGTTACAGGCCGCTGTGGGTACAACGCGGTGAGACGCACGAGAAGTTTATTCCGCCGAAGAATAGATGAGTGCCTTTAATGACGCGCGGACTCAAAGGTGACTGTTTGGAAATGCGCTGTGTACGTCTGCGCAGTGATTTTCATTAATTTCTAAAAACGGGATATGCTGACTTTCACGTTGTTCAGAACAGTCAGCATATCCCGTTTTTAGAAATTTTGAAAATCATCTTGCTCGTCCGAAGACAGCGCATTTCCAAACAGTCACCTTTGGGTCCGCGCTGTCTTTGAGAGGCATAGATGTATTATGCAGGCTTTGGGCTTTTTTATTCTTTTCAAGTTCGTCTTGATAGCCGGCGGTTAGAATTCCAGCGTGTGATGCGATGATTGCCCAATAGTATGGTCGTTTAGAATTTAAACTTGCACTGACATACACTCATCTTTCCCCAGGTTTCTTCGGGGGTATGCCACTGGCCGGTCCATTCTCCGCCGTAAGATTCACATATGATAGGACATTTTACTTTTGCATCTTCATTATCCCAGATAGGTCCGGCTATTATATCAATAAGCAATTCGGATGAGCCTGTTCTAGTGGTATCAAATTCGCATCCACACACGCTCATTTCTCCATTCACAACAGTTTTCCACTGGCCGTTCCATGTTCCTAAGTGCGCTGCACAGATAATGGGACACTTCTTTTCTGCATCTTGCTGATTCCAAATAGGTCCTGCAGGGACATCAAGCGTAAATTTTGCCATAACTAAATACCTCCTCAATCAAAATTTTTATTTTCTTTTCGTGTTCTAACTTATGGTTAGATTATTACAGCATTTTAAATTTACGACATGAAATTTTTGTAACAGGCAAATATCGATGCTGAAAAGTAAAAAATATTGGCTGAAAGATACGAGTGCCCCCGAGGTGACAGTTTGGAAATGTGCTGTGTACGTCTGCGGTGTGTTTTTCTGAAACTTATAAAAAAGCAAATGCCTCATTTCACGTTGTTCAGAGAAATCGGCATTTGCTTTTTTATAAGTTCCGAAAACCATCATCCTCGTCCGAAGACAGTGCATTTCCAAACTGTCACCTCGGGGGCGGGGCGTAACTTTCGGACATAAATGTATTAGTTAGTCTTTGACATTGAGTGATTATTTGCTTTGGTATTTTTGAAGCTCTTCCTGCAGCTTGGCGATAGTGGCTGCTTGCTCAGCTATGGTGGCATCTTTTTCTTTGTTTGATTCCTCGAGTTGATCAACCATATATTTAACAGTGTTATCATCTAAGATTTTAAGTTCTTCCGAAAAAAACATAGTCATCATCCTCTCTGTGTTCTGGCATATACTATACAAATCATAGTACAAAGGTTTGAAGTTGGGATGTGTATCTATAAGATTCAATATATATTCCGATTCGTCACATCCCAGAAATGTAAGCCATGCATCCAATTCGCTCTGTACACCACTATTATGGAGTTTTTCCAGGAAAATATCAACGGGGATAAAGATGAATTTTTGAAGCATATTAAGTTCAAGACCTGTGTCCGAAACAGTAGTGAATTTATGTATATAATCGTCTTTGAATTCTTTGAATGCGCTTGGTGATTTTTCCAGAAAAACGATTGTATATACGGGTGAGATGTCTTTGTAAGAGAATTTCTTTTTCTTTTCATCTCTGATGCGCTTATATTGTCGTAGCAGTAAGTCTGCAGAGTAGCAGGATGCGCGTTCGCCTGTGAAGGCGTAGCCTATCTTTTGGACTTCAATCCATGATATCAGACAAATATTAAGAACTGTTGTAGATTATTCTTAATTTTTCTTAAGAAATAGCGGGGGATATGCTACTATGGTCTATTGGAGAGATTTATACAGAAAGAGGATGAGTGTATGAAAAATAAGTTTGTAAGTGTTTTACTGATGATCATGGTGATGACTGTTTCGGCGTGCGGAAGAAGTGCCGAGGGGATTGAGGAGCCTGCTACAGTTGGAATGACCGGAACGGAAGAGGTATCTGATAGTGTGACAGAAGAACAATCAGTGGCTGCTGCAACGGCATCTACGGAAGATGCTGGCAAGGAAGCTGCAAGCACGGTAGAGATTAAGTATGACTGTACTTATCTAAAGGAGGAAGCAGGTGCGTATACATATTCATTAAAAGATGAAAGTGTTATTGCTAAGTATAACGAATTATATGCGGAAGCATTTGAAGAGCTTATAAAATCTAATGAAGAGGATAGCAGCTTTATGGATCAAAGCTACATTCCTTCCAATCAGGCGGTTTCATCCAATCTTTTATACAGGGATACAAAGGAGGAGAAGGTTGTAAAAACCGGATCTAATTTTGAGATGGATTATGGTTTTGATATTTTAAATGTTGGATATACATATGTGGATCTGGACAGTGACGGTGTCTTTGAATTGATATTTGGCGTGTTGCATGGCAGTTATCCGGAAGATGATTATGTGAATAATTTTGAAAGGGCATATACGCTTGTTGACGGAAAGCCTATCAAGATATGTGAGGGCGGACGCAGGTCATATTACTATCTTGGATCGGATGGCTGTATTTATTATTATGGTAGCTGCGGAGCTGATTACAGCGGAATATGGAGAGTTCATTTTGATGCGTCAGGATTAAAGGGTGCAGAGAGTGTAGACTGGGGAGAGATTGGATTTGTAGATGATGAGTTTTATGGTTATTGGGAGAGGCCTGTTCATGTGATGGGGCCGATCACTAATCTTGATGAAATGGCGAAGTTGCCTGAAAATAGTATATCTAGTGCTTTATATGATGAGTGGGAACAAAGAAGGGTTAAGATAGATTGGATTCCGATGGGGGAATATCTGAAATGATGAGAGGCCGGATCGTGGAATCCGGCATTGCAAATTTATTTGCTTTGATATTTTTGAAGCTCTTCCTGCAGCTTGGCGATAGTGGCTTCTTTATCTAAAAGCTGAGAGTTTGCGTCAGAGAGCAGCTTTTGTGCATCGGTAAGCTGCGACTTGGTATCAGAAAGTTGAGTCTTAGTATCATCAAGTTCCTCTTGAAGCTCATCAATCATGTATTTAACTGTGTTACGATCAAGTATCCTAAGCTCCTCAGAGAACATATTCATCATCCTTTCTGTGTTTAGACACATGTTATATAAATCCTGATACATTGCTTTAAAGAAAGGATACTTTTCAATCAATTTGATAATGAACTCAGGCTCATCGCATCCAATAAATGTAAGCCATGCATCTAATTCGCTTTGTATACCACTATTATGGAGTTTTTCAAGGAAAATATCAACAGGGATAAATACATAGTTTTGAAGCATGTTAAGCTCAAGACCGCTATCAGATACAGCTGAGAATTTGTGGATAAAGATATCTTTGTAATCCTTAAATGGTTTTGGACTACTTTCGAGGAATACGATAGTGTATACCGGAGCAATGTTTTTGTAAGAAAAATTTTTTTTAAGCGCATCTCTTACTCTTTTGTATTGACGAAGCAGTAAGTCTGCTGAATAGCAAGATGCTCTTTCTCCTGTGAAAGCGTAACCTAGTTTTTGAACTTCAATATTGGCAAGAGTTCCGTCCTCGAGTTCGACAACTATATCGGTAATGACAAGAGACAGTTCATCTCCGATACGTGTGTTGTCATTCGGAAGTTGATATTTTACAGTGACTTTTTTACCGATAATGATACTTAATAATGCTGACAAGCGTTCAGGCGTGTACTCTGGATTGAGGATTTCTTTGAAATAGCAGTCATAGAGCATCTTTACACCTTTGCTTCCGGTACATATAGATAGAAAGTCCTCCTTTTGATCTTCAGACCAGGTTTCAAATTTTTCGCGAAGAGTATCATTTGAATTGATTTCTTCAAGAATCTGCTCCTTTGTTTTGATCATTGGAAATAATTTAGATAGATTAGTTTTGCTGTTCATGCAGCTCCTCCTGAAAAAATAGATTTGGCGAATCCGCCATGCATCGACATAGAATGATCATTGAAAGATCGTCGACTTAATCCATGATATCAGACAAATATTAAGAACTGTTGTAGATTATTCTTAATTTTTCTTAAGAAATAGCGGGAGATATGCTACTATGGTCTATTGGAGAGATTTATACAGAAAGAGGATGAGTGTATGAAAAGTAAGTTTGTAAGTGTTTTACTGATGATCATGGTGATGACTGTTTCGGCGTGCGGAAGAAGTGCCGAGGATACTGAGGCGCCTGCTACAGCTGGGACGACTGAAACGGAAGAAGTATCCGATAGTGTGACAGAAGAACAATCGATGGCAGCTGCAACGGCTTCTACCGAAGATGTTACCAAGGAATCTGCAAGCACGGTTGAGGTTAAGTATGACACCACTTATCTCAAGGAGGAATCTGGTGTGTATACATATTCATTAAAAGATGAGAGCGTTATTGCTAAGTATAACGAATTGTATGCGGAAGCATTTGAAGAGCTTATAAAATCTAATGAAGAGGATAGCAGCTTTATGGATCAAAGCTACATTCCTTCCAATCAGGCGGTTTCATCCAATCTTTTATACAGGGATACAAAGGAGGAGAAGGTTGTAAAAACCGGATCTAATTTTGAGATGGATTATGGTTTTGATATTTTAAATGTTGGATATACATATGTGGATCTGGACAGTGACGGTGTCTTTGAGTTGATATTTGGTGTGTTGCATGGCAGCGATCCGGAAGATGATTATGTGAATAATTTTGAAAGAGCATATGCACTTGTTGACGGGAAGCCAATCAAGATATGTGAGGGCGGATGCAGGACATATTACTACCTTGGATCGGATGGTTGTATTTATCATTATGGTAGCGGTGGAGCTGCTTACGGCGGAATATGGAGAATTCATTTTGATGCGTCGGGATTAAAGGGTGCAGAGAGTGTGGATTGGGGAGAAATTGGATTTACAGAGGATGAGTTTTACGGTTATTGGGAGAGACCGGTTCATGTGATGGGGCCAATCACTGATCTTGATGAGATGGCGAAGCTTCCAGAGAATAGTATATCTGATGAGGATTTTATCTATGATGAGGAATATGGTTATGGTAAGTGGGAACAAAGAAAGGTTAAGATGGATTGGATTCCGATGGGGGAATATCTGAAATAATTAAAGGCCGGATCGTGAGATCCGGCTTTGTGTAATTGTATTGGAAAGAACAAAGAGTTGCTTTGCAACTCTTTGCGCGCCGATGCGCGCAAGCTTTAGCTTGCATAATTCATCTGCGCATCGGTCGCATCCATAGCGGAGCGTTTTTTATTTGATATTTCAAATAAAAAAGCTTGAAAACAATCTGTTTTCAAGCTTTTTGACAGGGGAAGAGGGATTCGAACCCCCATGAGCGGTTTTGGAGACCGGCATACTAGCCATTGTATGATTCCCCTATATATACGGTTTGTCGGCACATGTCGCACCAACGAATGAAATTATATCATAGCATTTTGGGCTTGTAAAGAATAATTATAAAAGAGTTTTTACGATTTTCGGGATAGGCTCTTATTGCAAAAACAAAAGACCGCAAATTAAAGCGGTCTTAATAATTCTTGAACAGATCAGAATTTAGGCTTATTATACATCTCTTTTGCAGAGTCATAATACCTTGATTCTGCCTTTTGGGGCACCATATTTTTGGATTTATTGATAGAAGTAATATTGTCTTTATTATACTTTGAAGACATTGTATTAAAAGGTATTCTTCCTTCTGTAAGAGTCTTTTCAAAGAAAACATCTACTGCATCTTCAATGGTCATTCCATGATTGGCATAGAGTTCTTCCAAGCGGGCTTTTTTCTGTTTGTCTATTTTGATATTTAAAGTTGTATCTTTAGCCGGGAGTGCCGACATAGATATCACGTCCCCAAAATAAGACTTTATTAATGGCTTTTGGTGAATCTTTTTATTTTTTCTTTTGCCTTTGTCCTTGTTAGTGTCTTCATCCTTATGATTGGACAGCGGTTTGAAAATGGTCATTCTTCCTGTCCAGCCGACAATTCTTGTGAGTATTATTCCGGTAAGGGCTCCGCAGGAGTCTATCATTACATCTTTGGGCGATGGCCCTCGTCCGTGGACAAAGGATTGATGGAATTCATCAAGGCTTGCATATCCAAAGCAGAAAAGTCCTGCAAAAATGATCAGTTTCATGCCCCTTACGCCATATACGTACAGCGGGAACGCGACAGATACTCCCAAAAGGAAGTATTCCGTGTAGTGCGCGGTTTTTCTGACATAGTACTGATATTTTGTGGAAAGCTGATCGATATGGGCATCGCTCCAGCCTTTATCGAGCACCTTATTTGTAACGGTAAATATCTGTACGCCCACTTTGTAACTTAGCTGGCTGCTGGTCGTGCCTTCCTGGGATGAGAGCATAAATATAATGCACATCATCATTATTGCTGGTAGAAAGGACATCGGTTTTAATACGAATCTGAGAGTTTCTTTTATGTATAATAAAAAATATTTCATTTTTTCCTTTTTGTTGTCTTCTTTTTTGCTACGCTGTATCCGAATTTTCCTATCTTTTCACCGAGAGTAAAATATTCTCCGTGTGAGTATGAGATCAGGTCTGCGGCGCGCAGGTCAAATTTTCCTTTGTTGTTGAGTAATTTTTCATCAACGGTAACGCCCAGTACTTCGGCCACAAACATATCATGACTTCCGAGTTCAAGGATATTTTTTACTTTGCATTCAATATTTACGGGGCTCTCTGCGATTCCGGGAGCTGATACGAATCTGGACTCTTGCGGTGTCAGATGCATTTCTTTGAACTTGTCATAATCTTTTCCTGATCTTACTCCGCACCAGTCGGTTGCGGCGGCGAGCTTTCTGTTTGTGAGATTAACTACAAATTCGCCCGTCTCTTTCAAAATATCATAAGAGTAGCGTTCCTTACGAACAGATATAGACAACATCGCAGGTGAGCTGCAAACATTTCCTGCCCATGCAACAGTAATGATATTTGGCTTCTCGCCTTCCCTTTGGCAGCTGACCATAACTGCAGGTATGGGATACAGCATGTTTCCGGGCTTCCATAATTCTTTTCCGTTTTTGTTTTCCAATGATCTCACCTCATTATCATCAATATATTTCAAAAGTATATCACATCACCAATGTTAAGTGACAGTTGTATGAGGAATCATGCTGATACGTACAAAAGAGGTGAAATAGAAGGAAAAATGAAATGTTAATCAAAAATTTAGTAAATATTGCTATTGAAGTGCGTAATTGCGCAGGTATAATAAAAGAGTATTGTAAATGATAAATAAAAATAAACAATTATAATGGGGGAATTACTAAAATGTTTTGTGACAGAGAGGAGAAAAAAGTATGAAAAGATTTCATGCGATCATGGCTGCATCTGTTATGGCAGTTTCAATTATGGCTTGCGGACAGGAGGCTGAGCAGTCAGATTGGTCTGAGGCAGAAGCAATCGGAATAGTAGAAACTGTTGTAAATACCGAGTCTGATGATAATACAGATACAGCTACCGCTACCGAGAAGGCAGAAACAGAACTTCCGGCGAGTGAAGTTGAAGGCGCTACGTATTGATAAAACAAGATTGCAAATAGTAGCATAATAAAAGGATTACATGCGTATCGGGCACCGGCTTGGCAATGACAAAATTTGTTTATATTGTTTTTATTTTTACTCCACAAATTAGAAACATTCCTCCTGTAATATTATTAGCATCTACTATTTAAACCACAGAGGGGAGGTATAGGAAATCATGCGTGGATTTGAAGCAGAGATCGCAGAATATGTCGGAAATTATACGAGGCGTCGTGGATATCCACCGACAGTTGAGGAGCTTATCAGTACTTTTGGCCTGATAACCGTATTTTGTGCGATGTTCTACATATTGAATCTTTATAGGATCGGTATGATAAGAAACAGCCTGTTCTTTGGAACAAACGATCTGTTGCTTATCCCTGTAAAGACAAAATGATAATTGAATAAGAATTGAAATAAAAAGTTGACAGAGACTTTTTACTGTGATATATTACTTTAGTATTTGATAACAAAGCAGAGTATCCACTCTCACCCTGCGGCATAGCCAGCAGGCGTTAATATCTTTTCAAGAATAATACCATCAGGTTTTTTATTATGACTAGAAAAGTGGATACATTGCGTATTCACTTTTTTTTATTTTGCGGAGGATAAAGCCATTAGCGAGTTATTTATCAATGAACAGATTAGAGCTAAGGAAGTTCGTGTAATCGGAGTAGAGAGCGAACAGCTCGGGGTAATGTCAATCCAGGATGCCAGAAAGATAGCTGATGATGCGGGTGTGGATCTTGTTATGATCGCTCCAAATGCTAAGCCACCTGTTTGCAGAGTTGTTGATTATGGTAAGTTTAAATATGAGCAGCTTCGCAAAGAAAAAGAAGCAAGAAAGAAGCAGAAGACTGTAGAGATTAAGGAGATCAGACTTTCTCCCAATATCGACAAGAATGACCTTAACACAAAGGTTAATGCTGCCAAGAAGTTCCTTGAAAAAGGAAATCGTGTAAAGGTAACACTTCGTTTCCGTGGACGTGAGATGGCTCACATGGGAGCAAGCGTACATATTCTTACAGATTTTGCCGAGGCGCTTAATGATATTGCTGTTATTGAGAAGCAGCCTAAGGTTGAGGGACGTAGCATGGCAATGTTCCTTACAGAGAAGAAGAACTAAGGTTTTTACCAGTATTTTTGGTTGAACAATATAGAATAAACTTAAGATTCACAGGAGGATTTAGTTATGCAGCAAAAGATGAAAACAAAGAGAGCTGCTGCCAAGAGATTTAAGGTTACTGGCACAGGCAAGCTTATGAGAAACAAAGCGTATAAGCGCCACATCTTGACAAAGAAGTCCACAAAGAGAAAGAGAAATTTGAGACATGCAGGACTTGTTGATTCTACAAATGTAAAGGCAATGAAGAGCATTCTTCCTTACGCTTAATCAGAGCACTTAGCGAGGTTTTATCGAGCTATGGGGATATACTTACATGAGGTTTTGTCGAATTTAGTATATATCCCATAAGCAGAACACATAGCGAGGTTTTATCAAGCTTAGTGTGAGTTATGGCATCAACGGTTTGCAAAATGTTTTTTAAAAATTTTAGGAGGATATTTAAATGGCAAGAGTTAAAGGCGCATTAAATGCCAAGAAAAAGCACAATAGAGTATTAAAACTTGCAAAAGGTTACAGAGGAGCAAGATCAAAGCAGTATAGAGTTGCAAAGCAGTCAGTTATGAGAGCACTTACTTCTGCATTCGCAGGACGTAAGCAGAAGAAGAGAGATATGAGATCTCTCTGGATTACACGTATCAATGCTGCAGCTAGAATCAACGGTCTTTCATACAGCAACATGATGCATGGTCTTAAGCTTGCAGGCGTAGACATCAACAGAAAGATGCTCGCTGAGCTCGCAGTTAACGATCCTGAGGGATTCAAGACACTTGCAGAGCTTGCAAAGACAAAGATTGCATAATAAGTTAAAACATGCGTTGATAAAACGATATTGTTGCGATAGAATAAAGAAGTCTCATTCGAGACTTCTTTTTTTATTGAATAGGAAATTTCTCTGAAATTCCCTATTCAATAAAAAAGCTCCGCAGGGATGCGACCGATGCGCAGATGAATTATGCAAGCTAAAGCTTGCGCGCATCGGCGCGCAAAGAGTCGCGAGCGACTCTTTGTTCATAAGAACTTAATAAGCTTGTGGCAAATTCAGTGACAGCAGCACTAGCTATGGAGGTAACAAATGTCAGTATTAGAGAACTTAGAACCCAAAGAGGTTTTTCATTTTTTTGAGGAAATATGTAATATCCCGCACGGGTCCAGAAATTTGGAGCAGATAAGCGCTTATCTTGTCTCTTTTGCAAAGGAAAGAAATCTGGAAGTTATATGTGACGATGCACTAAATGTCATCATTAAAGCTCCGGGTTCAAAGGGATATGAGGATAAGGAACCGGTTATTCTTCAGGGACATATGGATATGGTCGCTGTAAAAGAAGATGATTGCGATATAGATATGGCTAAAGAAGGTCTTAGGGTAAAGACAGACGGAGAGTACATCTGGGCTGATGGCACAAGCCTTGGCGGAGATGACGGAATTGCGGTGGCTTATATCCTGGCACTTCTTGATTCAAATGATATTCCTCACCCTCCGATTGAAGCTGTGATCACAACAAATGAAGAAATCGGTATGCTCGGCGCTACAGAGCTTGATCTGTCTATGCTCAAAGGCAGGAAGATGATCAATATAGACAATGAAAAAGAGGGCGAGTTTATTACAAGCTGTGCCGGCGGCGGTACATTTTACTCTGAAATTGCCATCAAACGTGAGAAGGTTTCGGGCATCAAGTGTAAGATTGAGATCGCGGGACTTAAGGGCGGTCATTCCGGAGAAATGATAAGGCATGGAAGAGGAAATGCTGATATATTATGTGCAAGGACTATGCTTGAGGCAATGGATGAGGCTGAGCTTCACATAGTAGATTTTAACGGCGGATTTGCGGATAATGCGATACCTTTTGCATCTATGGCAACTGTCATTATTCCTGAAAAAGATATCGAAAAAGTCAGAGAAAGCGTTGCACAGACGCAGGAGAACGTGAAAGGTGAGCTTGATATAAAAGATCCCGATGTATCAATTTCTTTTACCGAAGTAGGAAAAGCGGAAGAGGATTGCATCGATAAGGAAAGCGCAGGGAAGTTCTTAAAGATGATAATTTCAATGCCTAACGGCGTGCTTGCTATGAGCGCGGCGATTGAAGGGCTTGTTGAGACATCAGTAAATATCGGTATTGTAAAGACAACTGAAGATATGGCACAGACTGTTCAGTCTCTCAGAAGCAGTGTCGGATCATCCAAGGAGATGCTTATAAGGAAGCTTGAAACTGTGGCGGAAGCCTTTGGTGCGAAGACTTATATTACCGGAGAATACCCCGGATGGAAGTATAGACGTACTTCTGAGCTTAGAGATCATATGGTGGCTGTATATAAAGAACTATACGGAAAAGAGCCTGTACTTCAGGCTATACATGCAGGTCTTGAATGCGGAATTATCAGCAACAAGATAGAAGACCTTGATTGCATATCCATAGGCCCCGATATGGATGATATCCATTCGGCAAAGGAGAAATTGTCGGTTCAGTCGGCAAAGAATGTCTGGGAGTATCTGAAGGCTGTTTTGGAGAAGTTTTAATAAATCTTAGGCTGCATAATATGTGAAATATCCGGGAGGATGATCGCATGGATGATATTAAGGAAAGAATTATTGACGAAACAATAGAGCGATTTAATAAAGACGGGCTCAAGTTCACGCTTGATGATCTCGTAGAAGGAATGCATATAAGCAAGAAGACGGTTTATAAGCAATTTGGAAATAAAGAAGAGCTGCTTAAGAGTGTTGTTGATTATGTTTTTGATGCAATCCGCGAAAAAGAAGAAGAAATAATCGCAGATGATTCTCTCGATCTTTTGGAAAAGATCAGGCGTGTTGTGTTATGCCTTCCTGATAAATATAAAGATATTGATTTTATAAAAGCTTATCAGATAAAGGACAAGTATCCGGACGTCTATGATCATATAGTGCACAAGATTGACAATAGCTGGGGGAATGCAGACAAGCTTTTTGCCGAGGCTATAGAAAAGAAGCTGATAAAAGATGTTCCTCTTGTATTTATCCGTCTTATGATAATAGGGTGTACTGTGCAGTTTATAACGTCCAAAGAAGTGATGGATACAGGACTTAGCTACGAAGAAGTCATGGAAAGCATGATGAGCGTTATAATGGCAGGAATTGTATTATAATGTGAAAAAACATACTTGCGGGAAATAAAAGTGTGCGCTAAAATGATTTTGCACAATTTATTATGAGTGATTGACTTTTTAGAACGGAGTGCATATGAGCAGTTTAAAGGATCTGTTCTTTGGAAATGATGAAGAACAACGCAATAGTGAAAGTGAGGAGATTAAATTGGCAAACGAAGAAGTAAAAAACGAATCAGGTGCTGAGGCACTTGTTACTACCGATATGTTGGTCGGAGATCTTTTGGTAAAGCATCCGCTTGCTTCACAGTTTTTGATGGAGTGCGGAATGGGATGTATTTATTGTCCTGCTTCCCAGATGGAAACACTTGCAGAGGCATGTGCGGTACACGGCATTGACAGTGAAGAGATAGTAGATGCGCTTAATGATTACCTTATGGAGCACAACGCGTGATTGATACGTTCATGGATATATGATCCGGTAATACATTCTTTATCAAATTAAAAAGGAGAAAAACTTATCGTTTGTACGAAAGTTTTTCTCCTTTCATATTTTTATCTTATTTTATGGTCGAGTCTTTTGCGGTTGCATCTTTTTTGAAAGCTTTCTTCTTGGAAGGCTGTTTTCTTGAAGGTGTTTCCGCGGAAGCATTTATATCTGCCGGAATCTGAATCTTGAAGTACTTAACGTTTGCGGTAAGCTCTTCGGCAATCTGCTGGAGATCTCTTGCCTGACTTACGACAGATTCCATGTTGGTATCAAGTTCCATAAGTGATGCGCTTGTTTCCTGGGTGGAAGCGGCATTCTCCTCGGATATACTTGAAAGTGACTCGATAGAGTTAAGGATGTTCTCTTTATCGGAGTTCATCATCTCAACGAGGTTTGCAATCTGCTTGTTACCTTCTTCGGTTTCCTGAAGGAGTCTGAGCATTTCATCGAATGATTCGCTCATTGCTTCAAGGGCAGCAGCTTCATTTGTAGTGGCAGTCTTGATACTTTCGGTAAGTTCTTTGTTTGTATTTGAATAGTCGGTAATTGTTGAAAGCATGTTGGTGATCTCGCCTGCAAGGGCATTTGTGTCACCTGCAAGGTTCTTGATGTTGTCTGCTACAACCGCAAAACCTTTTCCTGCCTCACCGGCTCTTGCAGCCTCGATAGAAGCGTTGAGCGCAAGAAGGTTTGTCTGGCTTGCGATTGAAATAATAGATTCAGCAGCTGTGGAAATCTGTTCAACAACATTTGCTGTCTCATTAACTGACTCTGCAACACGTCCGGCCATTTCGTCTGTCTTCTGATCCTGAATCTTGATCTGCTCAAGCTGTTCTTTAACCTTGGTAGATTCGTTATAAACAAGACGGCCTTTCTCGAGGTTTGAGTTTGCTGAATCAAGTACGCTGTCGACAGAAGAACCGATGTTGATAGTGATGGAAGATGTGCTCTGAACATCTTCAGCCATAGCGGTAGCACCTGATGCAAGATCGTTTACCGCAGAGCTTATATCTGTTGTGGTCTTCTGAGAACTTGTAATTGAATCTTTTGCAAGTTCTGCCTTGCTGTTTACTGTGTCAGCGTGGTTGATGACTTTAAGAAGGGCGTGTCTGAGTTCGTGTCTCATTCCTTCAAGAGAAGCGGCAATATTGTTGAAGTCTTTTATAATGCTGTTTGGTCTTATCTTTGTAACGAAATCTCCGGTTGCAATATTCTTTACTGCGCGAGATATACTTTTTAAGTTGTTTACGATATTGATGAGCATAATGATCGTGAAGACAAGAAGTACAGCAGCAATAATACCGAATAAAGATGAGCTGATGATGATGCTTCTGTTTATTGCGGCATTGTTCATTTCTTTCTCATCATTTGCCCATTTCTCGGCAATTTTGGTCATTTCGGTAAGATATCCTCTTGCTACGGCAAAGTCATCCGTAAGCTTCTTGATCTCACCTGAACCTGCGTTGTACTCATCCGAACCTGTTCCGAGAGTCTGGTCGTAATCGTCCTGCCATACAGCCAAAGCTGTAACGAAAGATTCGTAGGTTGCAGAGAAAGTAGCTCCGGAATCAGATGTGATAGTGTTGTATAGATAGGAATTGCGCTGGGCAAGCTCATTTGCGGCATTTACCCTGTCACTTGTAGAAGTGATGCAATTTCTGGTGTTTTCCATATATTCGGTAAGAAGGCTCATATTGGCAAACTTAAATTCTGACAGATATCGTGATATCGAAAGCATTGCTTCATTGAGGTCTCGATCGGCATTGACCAATTCAAAATTGATGGTATAAAGCATATCGTAGTAGATTTCTTCGTCAGTTTTCTCGATGTTCTTCATTTGGACATTACTGAATATAATACTGCCTACAAGTGCGATTATAAGCGGTATTGTAACCATCAACAGAACTGCAGACATGCTGGCGTGAAACTTAGGTTTACGTTTTTCCTTCATAGAAACAATTACCTCCGTGTCAGTCTATTATAATTATATAATTATATCGGCAATTTAGTAAAAAAGTTAATGATATTTTTCTAAAATTTATGCTTTTTTTCCAAAATCTTATCGAGTATAGATTGGCGGGTTGCTTCGACTTCTTTCCAGAATTCCGAGGCGGACATTCTGATCGCACCTGCGCTGAATACGATGACTTGCTCTATCGCATCAGAGGTGGCAACGGTCACGCGGTATTTCTTGCTGATTTCATGAGCTGCTTTTTCAATGTATTGGTCGGCAGTCTCGGCTTCTTTGGTATATATCACTGTCAGGTTGCCGATCTTATCTATATGCTCTTTTCCGCCCGGAACCTTATAGGCGTCAAATACAAGGAGAACTTCTTCACGTCTGTATCCCTGAAAGTTTGAGAGTATATCGACAAGCGAGTCTCTTGCGGCTTTCAGGTCTTTTCGCGCAAGGTCCTTGAGCTCTTCGGAAGCGTATATCACGTTGTATCCGTCAACAAGGAGATAATGTTTGGATGCTTCCAGAGCGGCTTTTTCGGCTGCGGCCATATTTCGATGTTTATTGGTCTTTTCCTGCTCTACAGCAAGATCTCTGTTATTATCTGCAGCAATGCCATCTTGCGGGGCAAGAACAGATCTGTCATCTGTGTATCGCGGTTTTATTTCACCGTAAGTTCGTTCAAAAATGTATTTTAATTCATTTTCTGTTGCAAAATAGTCTTTTTGTTTCTCTGCAAAAGAACGTGTGTCTTCTTGAGATTTTCTGTTGTTTAGCCTTCGGATGGCCTCCGGATCAATATCTTGGGTGAGATCCGTGATTGCATCCGATGATGCATAATTTGACTTTTTTGTATTTATATGCATATGGCTTGGCGCTTCATCCCAGGGTATCAAGGTTGCCGCTCCGTGCATGCAAAATACCGAAGAAGAGGGATTGTCATTATCCAGATCCGGGTCATAGCCTGAAGATGCGATCACTTCCTCTGCGTTATGGCAAGGTCCGTATCCGTGAAGGGTAGTAAAGATATGACCTTCACCTCTTGTATAAGCGGAAAGTTCATGTGCATATTCTCCGAGACAGGCAGCGGGTACGGTTCCCGTAAGTACCGATCTGTCACCTTCAATATCCGGAAGCCCCACGGTACCGTTCATCATCTGTATATCTGTCAGGGCTCTTCCCACGCAGTCCTGCGGAAGCTCTATCCTGTAATCAAGTATCGGCTCGAGAAGCACGGAATCGGCCTGCATGAGTCCCTGCCTTATGGCTCGGTAGGTTGCCTGCCTGAAATCACCGCCCTCGGTATGCTTTTCATGGGCTTTCCCGGCGATGAGTGTGATCTTCATATCCGTTATCTCGGAACCTGTCAGAACACCGCGATGCTTCTTTTCACCAAGGTGAGTCAGGATAAGGCGCTGCCAGTTAAGTGCGAGGTCATCGGTCGGACAATCTGATGAAAAGACAAGTCCGCTTCCCGGTTCTCCGGGTTCCATAAGAAGATGTACTTCTGCATAGTGACGTAGCGGTTCAAAGTGTCCTACGCCTTCTACAGTATTAGCGATTGTTTCCTTATATACAGTGTGTCCGGGGCCAAATTCCGCATCGATATCAAAACGCGTTTTCAGCATATGCCGAAGTATCTCTTTTTGAACTTCGCCCATTATCTGGATTTCAATCTGTCCCGTCTCTTCAAGCGAAGTTACCCGGAGCATCGGCTCTTCCTCTTCAAGGAGCTTGAGCTGCTTGTATACGGGAATTGGATTAATGTCTTCGGGAAGAAGCAGGGTGCAGGATAAGATGGGCTGAAGGATTTCCGAAACATTGCTTCCTTCCAAAATGCCGAGTCCTTCACCGGCTCTTGTCTTGGACAGACCGGTTACGGCGCAGACCATACCGGCATATGCGCTTGGTACGGGCTCAAATTTATCGCCTGAATAAAGGCGTATCTGATCGATTTTTTCACCACGAATGCTGTCTCTGACATTCAGAACACCGCTTGTTATCTTGATATGCGTAAGTCGGTTTCCTGCGTTGTCCCTGCTTATCTTGTATATGCGTGCGCCGAATTCTTTTGGCGTTCCGTCAGAGTTTTTGGCTTCAGAAGAAAGGCTCGGGGCAGCAAGGCAGATAAGATTCAAAAGCTTTTGGACACCGTTGTTTTTAAGGGCGGAGCCAAAGAGAATGGGGAAACATTTTCTTTTTCTTATGAGGCGGATTATGTCTTCCGAAGTTATCTTATTTCCTTCGAGATAACTTGATAACAGCTCTTCGTCGCACATGGCAAGTTCTTCATGAAATTCATCTTCAGGCAGATCTTCATTAAAAGAGGTGCATGAAGATGAGAGATTATCCCTGATAGAAGAGGTTGTAGAAGAGATATCGGTGCCGGGCTGGTCGGTTTTGTTTACGAATATCACGGTAGGAACATTGTAATGTTCCAAGAGCTTAAACAACATCTTGGCCTGTGAAGTAACGCCGTCCGGAGCACTGATTATAAGAATGGCAATATCAAGAACCTGCAGAGTCCGTTCCATTTCGGGAGAGAAGTCTGTATGTCCGGGAGTATCAAGAAGATTGATACTTATGTCGTTGTAATCAAAAATAGCCTGCTTGGAAAAAATAGTTATTCCGCGGGATCTTTCGAGTTCGTATGTATCAAGGAAAGTGTCTTTGTGATCGACTCTTCCAAGCTTTTTGATCTTCCCTGAAAGATACAAAAGACTCTCCGAAAGAGTGGTCTTTCCCGCATCAACATGGGCAAGTATGCCTATGGTTATATTTCTTTTCATTTGCTCTTTTCCTTTAGAGTTTACTATGTAGATATGTTACTATTTGCGATATTTTTAGGCAATTGAATAGTGGACTAAAATGCGGTGTCTTGCAAATATTTTTCACAGAATGTACAATAATTTGAAAGTAAATAGCAGTTTGGGGTAGGAGGTAATTTGAATGAAAATTTGTCCTAATTGTGGGAAAGAGTTGGCAGATGACGTAAAATTCTGCGAAAAATGTGGCTTTTCTTTGGATACAGCAAGCCAGAATCAGACAGGTGACCAGAACGCTGCTCCACAGGATGCTAATGGAGCTCAGATGCAGCAGGGGTTCAATCAGAACGGAAGTTTTAATCAGTTTTCGTCTCAGTATGTGGAGTTTGATCCCAAGGATCATACTGCAGAGTATGATGCACGCGATATTGCCGATAATAAGTTATTTGCGGTACTTGCATATACAGGCTTGATGGGAATGATAGTTGCTCTTTTGGTGAACAATTCACCTTTCGCAAGATTCCATGCGAAGAACGGAGCAATGCTCGAAGTGGCAACAATTATTTCTTTGGCCATCATGATAATTCCTTTTGTGGGATGGGTGGTTTCACCTATTGTAAATGTAATCTTACTTATAATAAGAGTCATAGGTTTTATAAATACACTTAAAGGAAAGGCAAAAGAATTACCTATAGTATCTGATATAGGCTTCCTTGGATAATCAAAAAATTATTATGCGAGCAGGTGTTTTGGATAAGGCACCTGCTTATTTTTTCCGGGAGATAAATCATGCCAAGAAAGCTTTCAGCTTATTTAAAAGAAATTTATGGAGAAAAGATATACAGACTTTCCCTCTCGTCAGGATGTACATGCCCCAACAGGGACGGCTCCATCGTTACTCCTGACGGAAAAAAGCTTACAAAGGGATGCACTTTTTGCTCAGAGCAGGGTTCGGGTGAGTTTGCGGCGCAGATCGCACCTATAGATGTGCAGATTGAGGATGCCAAATCAAGAATCCGGCAAAAGACCGATGCAAAGAGCTTCATCGCATACTTTCAGTCCTATACGAATACCTATGGCGATGTGGAAAGACTGGCTAGGCTCTATAATGAGACCATAGACAGAGATGATGTCAGGATATTGTCCCTGGGAACAAGACCTGACTGCCTTGGAGATGACGTAATGGAGATGCTTGCAGCTCTTAATAAAAAGAAGCCTGTCTGGGTGGAACTTGGACTTCAGACTATACATGAAGAGACAGCACGCAGAGTAGACAGAGGATATGAGCTTAGAGTTTTTGAAGATGCGTATAAAAGGCTCAAAGAAAATGGCATAACGGTTATAGTGCATATTATCCTGGGGCTTCCGGGTGAGACAAAAGGGGATATGCTAGAGACGGTTAAGTATCTTGCGAATCTGACACCTGTACTTGACGGTATAAAGATTCAGAATCTTCAGATACTAAAAGGAACTTCGATATATGATGAATTTGTACGTGAGCCGTTTCCTGTTATGTCAATGGAGGAGTATACGGATCTTGTGCGTGAGTGCGTAGCTCTTTTACCCGGGGAGACCGTAGTGCACAGAATGACCGGCGATGGCCCCAGACGCCTTCTCGTAGCGCCGCTTTGGAGCCTTGATAAAAAGAGAGTGCTTAATATGCTTAATAAAAAGTGTGATGAGATTTTTTACCGGCTTTGATGATATTTAGGTATATTTAAGGTATGAACTATAAACTTTATAATGGTACGCATTTTGCAGAATATGGTAAAATGCTGATACTTTAATATAAGATACTACAGGAAGACGGGATAAAGGGGGACATATGAAAAATAAACTGGTAGTAGCTTTAACTATGATAGCAACAATTTTTTCAACTGCTTCATGCAACAGAAATTCCAACGCGCTTCAGCCGGGCGATGATACGGCGGAAGAAGTCTATGCGGATGAAGCGAGTAAAAATCTTACACCCGATCCCGATTCGGAGATCACGATCACAGCATTTAAATGCGGAAAGGCAGATGCTTTTCTTTTAAGGACTGCAAATCATACTGTTGTAATAGATACGGCAACCGAGAAAAAAGGTGACAATTTCCTTGAACTTATCGATGAGCAGGGGATTGATACCATAGATGAGATCATAATCACCCATTTTGACAAAGACCACATTGGCGGCGCCGACCAGATAATCCGAAGTAAAAATGTCGGAAAGGTCTACACCACATATCTTTCAAAGGACTCGGATGATATAACCGAATATTACAAAGCACTCAAGGAAAAAGGCTATAAAGACCTTATCGTAAAAGATGTTATTTCTTTTAAAGAGGACGGAGTCGTATATACCATATATCCGCCCGAAGCGGTGAATTATAAGAGCAGTTTAAGCAACAATTCATCCCTCGCGATCAAAGTACAGTGCGCCGACAAGACAATGCTGTTCACCGGAGATGCCGAAGAAGAGCGCATTAATGAGCTTATCTCAACAGACGGCCTTGAATGCGATGTCCTCAAAATGCCACACCACGGCCGTTTCAAGAAAAACCTCGATGAATTCTTGAACCGCGTCAATCCCAAGTACGCAATAATCACAGCAAGCAAAAAAGACCACGAAGATGCCGAAACAGTAGGATTACTGGATAATAAGGGGGTAGAAACATATATTACCCGTGATGGAGATATTACGATTACAATGAACGCCGAAGGCATAACAATAGAGCAGTAGAACATGGGCTGTTGCACTGAACAATCAGTGTGGCAGCCTTTAATAAATCTCGGGCGCGTGGGCAGGGGCGTGGAAAATGTGCAGTTTTCGGACGAGCAAGATGATTTTCAGGTAAAAAAAGAAACGAAAATGCTGACTTCTCTGAGCAACGTCGAAAGGAAGCATTTTCGTTTCTTTTTTTGCCATGAAAATCACTGCGCAGCCGACCACAAGCATTTCCACGCCCCTGTCCACGCGCCCGAGATTTATTAAAGGCATCTATCACCTAATCTTCACTGCAGTTCCGTATGCGACGATTTCTGCTGCACCCTGCATGACTGCGGATGAGCCGTAGCGTACGCCGACGATTGCATCGGCGCCAAGGCTTGTGGCTTCGTCAACCATACGCTTTGTGGCAATTTGCCTGGCTTCTGTGAGCATTTCTGTATAGCCTTTGATCTCACCACCAACGAGAGTCTTCATTCCAGCCATAAAATCTCTTCCTAAATTCTTGGACTGTACAACAGTTCCTTTCACGAGTCCGAGAGCCTCAATCTCTGCTCCGGGAATAGTATCAATACTTACTAGCTTCATCTTCTTCTCCTCCTTCGATTTCCTTAAACCTTTGTCTTAATGCAAAAATACAACCAACTATTACAGCAATGCCTACAAACATGATAACAATGAACAGAGGCATCGGAGTTCCGCCGCTTACACCTACTGTAAGGAAGAAGAGTAAGTAAGCGACCATCATTGCCAAAATTACTGCAGCTGCCAACAGAGCGCCCAGTTTCTTTTTTTTGACGTCTGTTTTGGATACATTCATGAACTTTCCACCCCTTTCTTCGATCTTATGCATTTCTTCGAGATATTCCTCTGCTTTAAAATCAGAATAGTCAGGATTCTTGTCCTTTACGGAATCACACAGCTCAATCGCGCTCTCTAAGGACGTGATCTCACTTTTTAAATTGCCGCTCTGTTTCTCAAGACACATGCCCAGCGAAAGCTCTTTTTCCTGAACCTTGCGAATGTCCTCCAGAGGAACGGAGAGCTTTCTTAAGAACTTAATCTTCATAAGCTCATCAACATCCTTAAGAGAATACTCCCTATACCCATTCTCCGGATCCCTCTCCGGCGAAAGAAGCCCCTGCTCCTCATAAAACCGGATATTCTTCTTGGTAATCCCAACCAGTTCCTCCACCTGACTAATCTTCATAAATATCTCTCCATCGCCCCGATCAGCTTGTTGATAAAAGAAAAATACACCTTCCACAAACTGGAAGGTCAATACTTTACAGAAATTTTTTTAAAATGCCGTCAAAAGCTCGTTTTGTAAATTGGGTATGGAAATATGGTATAGACAACTGAACGGGTCTTTGTGCTCGTCGGTACTTAAATCCTGTCTTTTAGGATTTTAGTACCGCTACGAGCACAATGAAGCGAAAGCGTCCCTGAAGTTGCCTATACCATATTTCCATACCCTTTCACCAACCACGGCGCTTTTGACTTTTTCAAAATAATGTTACTAAATGGAGATATCTGTGTATAGATAATTTTTTCGTAGCTTTATTTTTTGGGGGAAAAATAGTAAAATCTTAAATGTTATGGATTTGTTTGAGTATATGCGTGAAAACAACATGGATAAAGAGTCTCCGCTTGCCGCAAGAATGCGCCCAAGAACCTTGGATGAGGTGGTTGGACAGCAGCATATCATTGCTAAAGACAAGCTTCTTTATCGTGCGATTCAGGCAGATAAATTAAGTTCCATAATCCTGTACGGACCCCCCGGAACCGGAAAGACTACGCTTGCTAAAGTTATCGCGGGTACCACGAAAGCTGAGTTTACCCAGATAAATGCTACTATAGCGGGCAAAAAAGATATGGAAGAAGTCGTAAACAAGGCTAAGGATAACCTTGGAATGTACGGAAAGAAGACCATTCTTTTTATAGATGAGATTCACAGATTCAATAAGGGGCAGCAGGACTACCTTCTTCCGTTTGTTGAGGACGGGACTGTGATCCTTATCGGTGCAACTACGGAAAATCCTTACTTTGAGGTGAACGGGGCTCTTATTTCAAGGTCGGTCGTGTTTGAGCTCAAACCGCTTACGGTTGAAGATATCAAAGTTCTTTTAAACCGCGCCGTTACTGATAAAGAGAGGGGGATGGGCGGTTATAATGCTGTTCTTGAACCTGAGGCTGCAGATTTTCTTGCAGATCTTTCTGACGGAGATGCAAGACATGCTCTTAATGCCATTGAACTTGGCGTTATGACAACAGAGCGAAGCAGCGACGGACTCATTCACATAACCAAAGAAGTTGCGGAAGAGTGCATACAGAGGAAGGTTGCCAGATATGATAAGGACGGCGACAACCACTATGACACCATATCGGCGTTTATAAAGAGTATGAGAGGTTCGGATCCGGATGCCGCAGTTTATTATCTTGCAAGAATGCTTGATGCCGGAGAAGACCCTAAATTCATAGTAAGGCGAATGATGGTATGCGCTTCGGAAGATGTCGGAAACGCAGATCCGCAAGCATTGCAGGTGGCAGTTGCAGCTTCACTTGCAGTTGAGAGACTTGGAATGCCGGAAGCCAGGATAACGCTGTCTCAGGCGGCAAGTTATATTGCTACGGCACCTAAGAGTAACGCCGCTTATCTTGCGATAGAGAAGGCGCAGAGCACACTCAGGGAAACAGGGAATCTTCCTATTCCTTCGCACCTTCAGGATGCACATTACAAATCAGCAGCTAAGCTTGGACATGGAATTGGATACAAGTATGCTCATGATTATCCGGATCATTATGTAGAACAACAGTATTTGCCTTATGAACTTAACGGCAAGGAATTTTATAATCCGACAGGAAACGGATATGAGCTCAAGATAAAGGAACATATGAAGAAGTTGAAAAATAGAACGAAAAAGGAAGATTGATGAAGAAAAAAAAGCGCAAGATGCGAACCGGGCGGGGAGGAAAAAGAAATCAAAGAATCCGGCGAAACAGAAGACTGATAGTTCTTACAGGAATAGTTACAGCCGCTGCGCTTGTTTATTTTACTGTTATAATTGTTGGCTTAATAAAGAACCTGCATGGAAGGAGTTCTTTGTCGGAATCAGGTCCGTATGTTAAGGCGACCAAACTGGCAAATGAAACACCTCAAAATGTAAGTAAGGAGCTAAATGTCAATCCGGACATTATAAATCATATAATCGGAGCAGGCAGAAGAGTTTCAGAGGCTCTTTCGCAGAGACCTGAAACCGTTGAACTTACCCCTGAGAATACGGCAGAATTTGCAAGCATAAACAATTGTGCCATTGTAGATGGGGAAAAAATACAGATAGAAGCAACTTCTAACGGAATACCGGGAAGTGATGACAAATATTATTATCTTTTTGAACAGGCAACTTATGAGGATGAGATTGCTGAGGGTGCAGAGCCTATAGAAAAGACATATAAGGGAGAGGAAGCTTCGTTTAAGCTTAATCTCAAGAAGGAGTCCGCTGATACGCGATTATTTTCCAAATTTTCAATCGCGGTAAAAAAAGATGACAGTTATATTATTGTAAGTCATCCCAAATACATAAATAATCCCAATGCCTGCGCAAGACATAATTACAGTGGAATGAAGCACAGGTCTATAAAGGGGATCCTGCCTCATCCGCTTAGACTTTCCGAATTGCCGGATCTTGGGGTTAATTATTGCTCTTATAATATTCCTCTTTCGCATATTCTTACGACTTCCGGCGGAATAGAGTATGAATATTGCGGAGTTAAATATCATTTTAATTCACAGATTATGAATGATTATGATAATCTGTTTAAGAAGCTCAATGATATGGGGATAGATATAGCCGCTATCATATTAAATGATGCGAATCCCTCCACATATCCCGAGATCACGCATCCAAATGCCAGAAGCGGATCGTCGGCACCTTATTATATGTTTAATGCGTCCGATGAAGGCGGTGTCAAGGCACTTGCGGCAATAGGAAGTTTTTTGGCAGGAAGATATTCGGGAACAGGGCATGGCAATGTCAGCATGTGGATCATTGCAAATGAGGTTAATGCCAGAAAAGAATACAATTACATGGCCAATACCGATGTGAATACTTATACAGCGGCATTTACAAGAGCTTTCAGAGTCTTTTACAATGCTATAATGTCTGAGAATGCCGGAGCAAAGGTTTATATACCTATCGACCAGCGCTGGACATATAATACGGAAAAAACAGGCGATTATGACGCTAAGGATGTTCTTGATATTTTTTCCTCGTCGATAGCGAAATACGGCAATATAGACTGGGGACTTGCTGCTCATCCGTATTCTTTTCCGAACGGAAATACAGCATTTTGGAATGCTTCAAAATATGTAAATCATACAGAAACAACACCTACTATCACGATGGATAACATCGAGGTGCTTACGAATTATATGCAGAAAGACTCCATGAGGGATAATTCCGGCAATGTGCGCTCAATAATATTGAGTGAGATAGGCTATTCGTCCACATCCGGAGAAGACGTACAGGCAGCGGCATTTGCTTATGCTTATACCAAGATGGAGAAAAACGGTTACATAGATGCGCTCATGTTCTCAAGACAGGTTGATGCGCAGGATGAGATATCGGCATTGGGGCTTGCGCTCGGACTTGAGAATACAGGTGGAGGGCACAAGAAGATATATGATGTCTTTAAATACATTGATACGGACAGACGAAAAGAATTTGTTTCGTTTGCTTACAGTATAGTTGGAAAAGAGTTTTGATCAAGAGAGGAGCAATATTATGACTAACGCTGAAAAAGCACTTAAAATGCATGAGGAATGGCAGGGGAAGCTTGAGACACTTTCAAAAGCTGAAGTGAAATCAAAAGAGGACCTTGCGATAGCATATACACCAGGAGTTGCAGAACCTTGTAAGCTCATAGCAGAGGACAAGGAGCTTGCTTACAAGTACACGATAAAGTCAAATACTATCGCTGTTGTTTCGGACGGAAGTGCGGTTCTCGGACTTGGCAATATCGGACCATATGCAGCTATGCCTGTTATGGAAGGAAAAGCAGTTCTTTTTAAGGAGTTTGGAGGCGTTAATGCAGTGCCTATCTGCCTGGATACTCAGGACACAGAAGAGATAATTAAGGCAGTTACATATCTTGCACCCGGATTTGGCGGAATCAACCTTGAGGATATTTCCGCGCCCAGATGTTTTGAGATTGAAGAGAGATTAAAAGAGATTCTTGATATCCCGGTATTCCATGATGACCAGCACGGAACGGCAATCGTAGTTCTTGCAGGTGTTATCAACGGACTTAAGGTTGTAGGCAAGAAGAAAGAAGACTGTAAGGTTGTTGTAAATGGTGCGGGAAGCGCCGGAATAGCTATCACAAAGCTTCTTCTTCGCTATGGATTCAAGAAAGTAATTATGTGCGATAAATCCGGAATTCTCAGTAAGTCATCACCCGATCTTAACTGGATGCAGGAAAAGATGATGGATGTGACAAATCCCGATCAGGAGAACGGAACTCTTGCAGATGCTCTTAAAGGAGCAGACGTATTTGTCGGAGTTTCAGCTCCCGGAATCGTGACAAAAGAAATGGCTCAGGGAATGAACAAGGATGCGATTATGTTCGCTATGGCAAATCCCGTTCCCGAGATCATGCCCGATGTTGCAAAAGAAGCAGGAGTAAGGGTTATAGGAACAGGAAGAAGTGACTTCCCCAACCAGGTTAATAACGTTCTTGTATTCCCCGGAATCTTCCGCGGCGCACTGGAAGGAAGAGCTAAGCAGATTACAGAAGAGATGAAGCTTGCGGCTGCAACTGCACTTGCAGGACTTATCCCGGATGATGAGCTTAACGATGAGAATATCCTTCCTGCAGCTTTTGATGAGAGAGTAGCGGATGTCATTTCAGCGGCAGTAAAAGCTCACATCTGAGAATGTGATATTGCACCGGTAATACTTATTTTTTGGAGGCAACATTGTGAGCTCACGGTATCTTACTTTATACAAAATGATTGTTCTGTACATGCTAAAGCGCTGCGAAGTGCCTCTTAGCAAGTCGCAGATCTATGACTTTATATTGGAAAAAGAATATACAACATTTTTGACGCTTCAGGAAGTATTTGCTGAGCTTGTTTCGTCTGAACTTATTGTTGAAAAAACTGTGGTGAACAGAACTTTTCTTGAAATCACCGCTGAAGGAGAAGAGACGCTCAAGTTTTTTGGCGATAGGATAAATCCTGCAATAAAGCAGCAGGCCGATGAGTTCCTAAAGGCAAACAGTCTGAAGTTCAGAAATGAGTCATCGATAGTCGGCGATTACAGCAAGACCGGAGACAAGGAGTATACTACGCACCTTGTAGCCATAGAGAACGGAAAGAGTATAATCGATATCGCAATTCCTGTCCCAACAGAAGAGATTGCCCAGGCAATATGCGATAAATGGCAAAAAAAGAACGAAGAGATCTACAGATACCTTATCGATGAATTGATGATGTGAAATACTGCGGGGGGCTTCACCATGTGGCTATAAGGTGGATTTTCTCGCGGTTACAGATGTTGATATTCAAGGCAATAAAAAACTGAACTTTTCATTCTTCGCTCCAAAACTCGCCCATAGATGGGCTCAGACAGTTGGAGCGAGGGCAGAATGAAAAGTTCAGTTTTTTTATTGCTCTTGAATATGGCAACATCTGTAAAGGCTTCGAAAATCCACCTTATAGCCACATGGTGAAGGGTGCAGTACTTCATGTTCATTGAGCTTCTTATTATACACTCCTTATTACTATATATTCTGATTGACACCGTTATTTATGATTGTTATAATAAACATCGTGCTTTAGGGCATGCGCTGTTGTAGCACAGTCGGTAGTGCGTCGCATTGGTAGTGCGGAGGTCACGGGTTCGATTCCCGTCAGCAGCTTAGAGTAGGAAATCAGCAGTTATGCGGAATGATGTTTCAGAACCGCATGGTTGCTGATTTTTTTGTTTGAGAAGAAAAAAACTATGTGGATTTTTAGGGGAGATGAGGCTATTCATTGTGGAAATGTGCATGCCTGCGGCGTCACCGTAAGGATATAAGGCGGATTTTCGCAGCATTTACATATGTTGCCATATTCAAGAGCGTAAAAAGGCTTCTTAATTCATTCTGTCCTCGCTCCAACTGTTTGAGCCCATATTTATGGGCGAGTTTTGGAGCGAAGAATGAATTAAGAAGCCTTTTTATGCCTTGAATATCAACATATGCAACCCTGCGAAAATCCGCCTTATATCCTTACGGTGACTCACAGCCCCCCGCACTTTCGCACATGTGCATCAGAAAAGGCTGCCACAAATGTGACAGCCTTCATTAAGCTTTATGCATCGATTACTGACATGTAGTAGGAGTAGAGACTCTTGTAGGTTGAGTTGTTGTAGTGGAGTCCGTCCCCTGTTGAGAAGCCGTTCTGCTTCAAATAAGAATAGCCATCAATCCAGGTGATTCTGGGATCAAGCTGAGACTTAAGCTTTGCATTGAAACGTTCTATCTGGTCATTGGAAACTGTCTTGCAGTTCTTTACCGGAGTAACGGCTGCGTAGTAAACCTTGATTCCGGCAGCAGTCCATGCATCAATATTGCTGTTTACAAGTTTGATGTATTTGGATGCATTTGCAAGATCGTTTACACCGAAGTTGATGATCATTGTGGTGCCGTTTCCTGCGTAATTGGGAATCTGAGGAAGAGCACTGTTCTTGAACCAACTGTAGCCTTCACCAACCTTGGCTACATATGCTTTGTCGGTTGAGCCGACAGCAGTTTTCATCTGAACTGTTCTTGAATCGCCGACAAAAAGAAAAGGCACTCCGGGGATTGCTGTAGATACATATTCCTTGCTGACATATCCCAATCCGTCTTTATATGCTACTTCATACCAACCGTTGCCTGTTTCGCCCGATACTTTAATAGGGGTTCCCCATGCGAGCTTTCCGATTTTTTCAAATTCTGTTCCTGCACCGCTTCTTACGTTCACGGTAGCTGTTGCGTACATATCCGCAGGAGCTTCATACGGTACAACAGCAGTTGGATCAACTTGCTCTTCAGGAAGGATAACCTGATCTGAAGATCCTGCAGTGGATGCTTCAGTATTTTCCGGCATGATCGAAACTGCCTGTGTTGCAGCGATAATCGAATCCTCGGTAGCTGAGATATCAATCTCACCCGTTGCCATTCCTGCTCCGCAGACTGCCAGCGAAGTTGCAAAAAGTACACCTGTTACCAATATTAAGTTTTTCTTTTTTAAATTCTTTATACTAATCATAATTCCTTGAAATTTTACATGACTGAGGCCGCGATGTCAAATTTGACTAAAAAGCAACAAACTTTTATAATAAGGCATTGGCTTTTATAGTGCTTGTATAAGTACTTTATTATAAGAAAAAAGAGATTAAAGTTGATTGGAGAGGTTATGTGCGGAATTATTGGTTATATAGGTAAAAAGAGCACAAAGGATATCTTACTTGATTCATTGGAGCTTTTGGAATATAGAGGATATGACAGTGCGGGTGTAGCACTTTTTCCCGAGGGAGCAAACGGACCTGTTGTAAATAAGGTTGCAGGAAGAGTTTCCAAGTTAAGAGAAGTATGTGCCGGTCTTACAGATGAGGCTTGTGCCGGAATAGGACATACACGTTGGGCTACACATGGTGGAGTCAGTGATGAGAATGCTCATCCTCATCAGAATGGAAGAATTACACTTGTACATAATGGAATTATCGAGAATTACAAGGAACTCGTAAAAGAGTACGATCTTAAGGGCAAGCTTATTTCAGAGACAGATACTGAAGTAGCTGCAGCAGTTTTGAATTGCTTGTATGACGGAGATCCTGAGAAGGCATTGAGAGAGCTTGTTTCTAAACTTAAGGGAACATTTGCTTTTGCGGTTCTTTTCGCAGATCAGCCGGGTAAGATATATGCGATCAGAAATGTTAGCCCTATCGTTGTTGCAATGACTGAGCACGGAGCACTGCTTGCCTCTGACGTTGCAGCGCTTGGCGTACATGCAAAGGAATACGCATTCCTTCCCGAATATCAGGTTGCATGTCTTTCAGCTAAGGGAATTGTTGTTCACGATGAGAAGAGACATGAGGTTCCTCTTCAGCTCATGACTATCGACTGGGATACAAGTCGTGGCGGCAAGGGCGGATACGCATTCTATATGGAAAAAGAGATCCATGAGCAGCCCGATGCCATTAAGGATACAATCGCACCTCACATCGTCAACGGAAAAATATCTTTTGAAGCAGAGGGAATTCCCAATTCCTTCTTCAGAGAGAATCAGAATATTGTGGTTATCGCATGTGGAACAGCTATGCATGCAGGCCTTATAGGTCAGCAGCTTTTCCATTCACTTGCAAATATGCACACTGATGTTGCGGTAGCTTCTGAATTTACATACAACGATCCGGTTATTAAGCCCGGTACTCTTGTTATAGCTGTATCACAGTCAGGTGAGACCGTAGATACCATCGAGGCTATCAAGTATGCCAGAAAGAAGGGGGCGAAGGTCCTTTCTATAGTCAATGTAAAGGGCTCAACAATTGCAGATATCAGTGATTACTGCATTTATACTCACGCAGGCCCTGAGATCGCGGTTGCAAGTACCAAGGCTTTCACAAGCCAGTTATCTGTTTTCTATCTTCTTGCAATTCATGCGGCAAGACTTAACGGACTTGTTTCAGAAGAAGAGGTTAGCGAGTATTTGAATGAACTTCAGAGAGTTCCTGAAGTTATTGAACAGATTTTAGAGAAAAAAGAATTCGTAAAGAAGATGACAAGCAAGTTTCTCCTTGCAGAGAATGCATTCATGATCGGTAGAGGACTTGATTATTCACTTCTTCTTGAAGGTTCGCTGAAACTTAAAGAAATTTCATATGTTCATTCGGAAGCATACGCATCAGGTGAGCTTAAACATGGAACAATTGCTCTTATTACAGACGGAATACCTGTAGTGGCACTTGTTACTCAGAGTGCACTTGCATCAAAGGAATACTCCAATATCAGAGAGGTTCAATCACGTGGTGCAAGTATGATACTTATCACAAGAGAATCTCTTTATAAGGATATGAATATCCCTGAGGATGATACATTTATTCTTCCCGAGATGGATGATAAGTTCATGCCGTTCCCTGCAGCTGTAGTTATGCAGCTCATAGCTTATTACACATCATATACAAAGGGATTTGATGTTGATAAGCCAAGGAACCTTGCTAAGGTTGTTACGGTTGAGTAATTGATAAAAGCTACGATAATGCCTGAAATATAGGCGTTTTCCAATGTTATTTGCATGAGAGAGTTTTGGCGATTTATATACAAATTTGTATTAGAATTGCCAAAACTTTTTTACGTTATTTTTTGTTCTTATTGAGTGGACGAGGTTAAATTATTATGTACGGAATATTAAAGGAGAAAAGAAGCTTATTCGGAGAAGCTTCTTTTTACAGAAATGCACTAAAGATCGCGGTACCTATCATGCTTCAGCAGCTTATTCAGAACATGGTATCGCTTATTGACAATTTCATGGTATCCGGGCTTGGCGATGTCTCTATGTCCGGAGTTAACGTTGCAGGTCAGATACTGTTTATTTTCATGGTATTCATCAATACCATCTGCATGTCGGGAGGAATATTCCTCACACAGTTCTTCGGGGCAAAAGACAAGGCAGGAATGCAGCAGGCATTTATATTCAAGATTTTTATGGGACTTTCTGCTTTTATACCATATTTTCTGGTTTGCAGAGTTTTCCCGAGACAGGTCTTGTCGCTTATGCTCATAGGAAATACCCAGGCTCCGTTTATCCTTGATGAGGCGGTTAAGTATATCCACATTATGTTCTGGATGGGGCTTCCGATGACCTTCTCTGTCTGTATAGCGACATCATTAAGAGATATGGGAAGAGTAAAGGCACCGCTTGTTGTCACTGTAATCGCTACGCTTACAAATACTACGTTTAATTACCTTCTTATCTACGGAAACTTCGGCTTCCCGGCACTTGGAGTAAGAGGCGCGGCTGTTGCGACTGTTATAGCAAGAACACTTGAATTTGTTATCTTTGCCGGCATATATATCAAGGTGAAACCTGATTTTGCCATTGCATTAAAGGACGGCGTTAAAGTTGATTTCCGTCTCTTTGGAGAGATATTGAGAAAAGGAGCGCTTATGCTCTTTTGTGAGATGACATGGGTATTGTCGGAGACTGTAAATACTGCTATCTTTAACAGCAGAGGCGGTGCGGAAGTAGTATCGGGAATGGCTGCAGGTTTTGCTATCGCAAATCTCTTCTTCGTAGCATTTGGTGGAATTTATTCTGCTACAAGTGTCATTATGGGTAAGACACTCGGAGAAGGCAAGCTTGAAGAAGCGCGCAGGCAAAAGAGCTGGCTCTTGTCCGGAGCATTTGCCTTTGGCTGTGTAATGACGCTTGTTGGCTTTGTGACTACGCTTATAGTACCTGTAGTATACGGAAGGCTTAGCGACGGCGCTATAGACATATGCAGAAGGATGGTTATCGTTCTGTCAATATTTATGCCTATATGGGTATATATCAACGCTCAGCAGGCTGTTGCAAGATCGGGCGGCGATACCAAGATGGGAGCGTACGGAGATGCGTTGGTTACTTTGATTGTACTTATTCCTATGATCCTTATCCTTGGCAAATACACGGATATAGGTCCTATAGAGCTCTTTATATGTGTAAAGCTTGTTGATTTTATCAAGATCACTATTTTTCATTTCTGGCTTAAGAAAGAGCGCTGGCTCAATAATCTGGCTATAGGACACGCAGAGTAAATTACGTAAAAAGAGGAATTAGACATCATGGATCTTATCAAGAAATTTATACCATATTACAAACCATATATCGGAGTATTCTTGTTTGACTTGTTCTGCGCAACGGTTCTTTCGGTAATAGACCTCGTTTTTCCGCAGTTCATAAGGATACTCAGAGAGACGCTGTTTCTTGAAGAACCTGAGATCATAATGAAAAGAATCTGGATCATCGGACTAATGCTGCTTGTCTTATATTTCATCAGATTCCTGTGCAGGTGGTACGTGACCTACTGGGGACACATGATGGGCGCCAAGATGGAATCCGGCATGCGAAAAGAGCTCTTTGAGAGGTTTGAAGCATTTTCTTTTTCATATTATGACACACACAATACGGGCGAGATGATGAGTAAGCTGGTATCGGATTTATTCGACATATCCGAGCTTGCACACCACGGCCCCGAGAATATATTTATCTCTTTTGTAAAAATAGTCGGTTCCTTCATACTTCTGATGCGCATAAACGTGCCCATGACGCTGTGTCTTGTGTCTGTCGTGCTCGTTATGGCAGTATTCTCCGTAAGCCGTAACAGGAAGATGAGAGCTACGTTTTCAGATAACAGGAAGAAGGTTGCCGGCATCAACTCATCCCTTCAGGATACACTCGGCGGAATCAAGGTCGTGAAGTCCTTTACCGGAGAGGAGATTGAGGAAAAGAAATTCGACAAAAGTAACCTCGCTTTCCTTGAGTCAAAGAAGGACAATTACAAGCAGATGGCGCTTTTCCATTCGGGAAATAACTTCTTTGAGGGACTGTTGTTTGTAACTGTTATTGTGGCCGGCGGCGTTTTTATCGCCAAAGGACAGATGACGGTTGAAGATATGGCAATCTATGCACTCTACATCAATATATTCATCAATCCGGTCAACGTACTTGTTGAGTTTACGGAGCAGCTCCAGAAAGGTCTTGCTGGATTTGGAAGATTCTGCGAGGTTATGGAGACACAACCCGAGATTGTTGATAAGGAAGGGGCAAAAGAGCTTACACATGTTGAAGGTGTTATTGATTATGAGGACGTTTCTTTTGCCTACGGTGAGGAAGACAGCGTTCTTGACCATATCAGTCTACATGTTGATAAGGGCAAAAATATTGCTATTGTAGGCCCTTCAGGAGGCGGAAAGACAACACTTTGTTCACTGCTTCCAAGATTCTACGATGTAACGGGCGGAAGCGTTAAAATAGACGGAGTTGACATTCGTGACGTAACACAGAGATCACTCAGATCGTTTATAGGAATTGTGCAACAGGACGTGTATCTCTTTAACGGCACGGTTCGCGAGAACGTCGCTTACGGAAAGCCTGATGCCACAATGGATGAGATAAGGGAAGCTGCTGAAAAAGCAGATCTTACGGGCTTTATAAACACCCTGTCAGATGGATTTGACACGCTTGTCGGTGAAAGAGGAGCAAGACTGTCAGGTGGCCAGAAACAGAGAATTGCCATCGCAAGAGTGTTCCTTAAGAACCCTCCGATACTTATCCTCGACGAGGCAACGAGTGCACTCGACAACGAGAGCGAGAGATACGTTCAGGACAGCCTTGAAAAGCTCTCAGTCGGAAGAACAACGATAACGATTGCCCACAGACTTTCCACAATCCTTGGCGCCGACGAGATTATCGTTCTTGGAAGTAACGGCATAGAAGAACGCGGAACCCACAAGGAACTTCTAAAGACCGGCGGATTGTATGAGAAGTACTACAGGATGCAGTTTGAATGAAGGGAATTGAAGGTCGAATTGAATAGAGGTTAAGGTTACTTGAAAAATAAACTTTGGCGATTTATAAGCATTTTTTAGCGTATAAATCGCCAAAGTTATATTTTTTTGACCGAGTTTGGCGATTTATAGATGGAAAATGCCTATTAAGGATTGCTATTTCCAAAAATAAGTTCAAGAATATCATATTGATACATGAATGAATACCTCCTTTTTGTTTTGCGATGACAGATTGCATTATATTACAATTCGATTAGCTACGATTATATCATTGAGTAAACTACGGTTATCTTGAGTGTATGGAAATGTGATTATAGATAATTGATTTTAAAACCATGATAAGACAGAAGTGTTATATAGGAATATTTATGATATAATCTTTAAAAAATGTAGCTATTTACTTGAATATAGGGGGATTACACGATGGATATAGGTACATTCAATATTGCAATATGTGATGATGATAGAGAGTTGCACAACGAAATAATCGGGTTATGCAACTCATTTTTTATTGATAAAAATGTAAGTTATAAGGTCTACTCATATTATTCGGGAGAAGAAATTTTAAAGGAAACTGACAGGCATATAGATCTTGTGTTTCTGGATATTGAGATGGGTGAAATCGACGGATTGTCTGTGATGGAAGAAATAGAAAAGATGCCCAATGTTTTAAATATAGTATTTGTATCAAGTCATCATGAATTTGCCGGAGATGCATATGGATATAAGACATTAGGGTTCATTCAAAAGCCGATAAAGGAGATTGATTTTAATGCAAGGCTTCAAAAGGTTTATAAGAGGGTGATATCTGATTCATTGGTGGTTTTTTCGGATAATTGTGGCGACTATCATCTTCGCAAGTCGGATATTATATATCTTAAAGCGGATTCAAATTATTGTGATATATACACTATACAAAAGAAAATTGTTACTTCTTATACATTGAAAAAGTGTGAAAACATCCTCGGAGGTATGCCATTTCTTCGCGTGCATAGATCATATCTTATTAATGTAAATAAGATATCAAATTTATCCGGTGCTTATATTAACTTGATAACAAAAGAAAGCATACCGATTGGAAAAAGTTATAAAGATACTGCTCTAAGAAGTTATAGACAATATTTGTATGAGGGGATGCGTATATGAAGGATTTTTTATGGGCTGCAGCATATAGTTTTTTAGATTTATTGAAATACTTTTCCTTTTTTCTTATTGCATTTAACTTTCCAATATACAAGAAGAAAATATCTGTTCCGATTTATTTTACATTCTCGTTGTTATGTTGCCTTTTATATTTTGAAATCAGTGGAGGGGATAGATGGCTTAGTGGAATTCCTAATCTTTGCTCCATTTTTTTTGTGGTGTTAATAAAGAAAGGCAAAAGGGGTAAGGGCCTTATATATATGGCAGTGTCTTGGGTGGTTATGGATTTACTATCAACATTGGCTAAAATGTTTTTTTATGCCATGTTTGAAGATAAATGTTATTTATGCGGGGCACTTGTAGGAAGACCTCTTTGGGATAAGGTATTGGTTTTAATTGCTCCTATGATTTATCTTTTTTTTATGAATATTATTATAAAAAAGAAGGTAAATTATTACCTTTCTACTTCACAATTAGGAGTGATTTTTTCAAGCTTTATTGGAGGACTTTTTATAATTCCTGCACTATGGGAAATGGTGAGAAGAAATGAGTATGATCAAAAGGCTTACATTAATATATCTTTTGCAATGCTGGGATTATTGTTTCTTTTTATTATAGTAATGGTATGGCAAAGTTTTGTTGTAAAGAAAAATAACAAGATGAAGCAAGACGAGATTAAGTATCAGTATATGTTAAAAGCTCAATCAGATTATTTTGACGGACTAAAGAAAGATCAGGAAAAAGTGCGAAAATTTAGGCATGATGCCCGTGCGCATATTACAGCTTTACAAAAATACCTTGATGAAGGCAATATTGAAAAAATGCAGGAGTATCTGGCTAGCATGAAAAAACAGGTTGAAATAGACAAAGCTAAGAAATATACCTGCAACATGGCTACTGATGCAGTGATTAACGATCAGGCAAATGTGATGAAAGACAAAAACATAAAGTTTCAATATGAGGGATGTCCCAAAATCAGAGAGGACATAAGCGATTATGATCTCTGCACGATTTTTTACAATCTTTTAAAAAATGCTGTAGAAGGGTGTGAAAAAGTAGAAGCTGATGAAAAAGGCATAGATGTTAAGGTTTCAAATAGCGGAGAGCAGCTTTTGATTAGGGTGGAAAATGATACGATAATGAAAGATAAAATCATTGATGGAGATATGTTTACTACAAAAAAAGATATTAAGAATCATGGCTTTGGTATGAAGAGTGTAAGAGCTGTAGTAAATAAATACAATGGATTTTATAGTAATAAAATTGAAGATGGTAAATTCGTAGCCTTTATAGCGCTATGATTGATTTTTTGAAACTTCGGTGGTGAAAAGCCGGAGTTTTTTCGTTTACTCAAGATACCGCGTGTTCACTCAAGATACATTGTGAGTGAGGAAATGAACGATTATCATTAATTATTGTTAAGGTTCAAATGAAAAGGAAATATAAAACGTACCGGGATTAAATAAAATAATCGAAGGATAGAATTGTGGCATGAGATACACATTTGTTAAACAGCATGATTATACGGACTGTGCTGCGGCTTGCATGGCAATGGTTTGCTTACATTACAAGAAAGAAACAACCATTACGCGACTTCGTGATATGATGGGCACTGATCTCAAAGGAACAAATCTTATCGGACTATCAAAATGCGCGGAAAAACTTGGATTCATGACACAGGCAGTAAAAGTCGACAAAGAAGGATTTTTAAGTGAATTTTCTTTGCCGTGTATTGCAAATATTATCACAAAAGAAGGTTTGTCACATTTTGTGGTTATCTTTAAAAAAGATAATAAACATATAGTGATTGGTGATCCGGCAAAGGATTTAGAACGTGTTGAAATTGATACCTTCTATGAGAAATTTACAGGAGCGTTACTTCTGCTAAAACCTAACAGTGAATTTGAGTCCGGAAAGGTAAAAGGCGTCAATATATTTGATCGCTATATTAAGCTTATGCTTCCACAAAAGAAGCTGTTTATATATGCTTTTTTGGCATCGGCGCTTGTGACACTCTTAGGAATAGTATCATCTTTGTTTAATAATGTTATCTATGACGAAATCCTGACGTACCAGCAGAAGGATGCATTAAAGATTATGCTTGTAGTCTTTCTTGGGATATCGTTTACTTCGACAGTGCTTGGATTTATCAGACAGTGGATCTTGCTACATCTATCAATTAAGATAGATATCCCTCTTATGCTGGGATATTTCGAACATATATATAAGCTTCCGATGAAATTCTTTTCTACAAGAAAAACGGGAGATATAACGACGCGATTTTCTGATGCGTTTACTATAAAAAATATTTTTACCGGAATAGCATTATCGCTGATTATGGATATATCAATGGCACTTATGTCCGGTGTCATCCTGTTCCGGATGAATTCACAGCTTTTTTCCATCATTTTATTTATGACAGTTGTCAGTATTATATTGGTTTTTATTTTTAAGCAACCGTACAAGAAGATTAATGAAGAGCAAATGCAGCAGGCATCGGTTCTCAATTCAGAGATTATTGAGGGGCTTCGTGCTGTAGAAACAATAAAGGGAAATGCAAATGAGGATACCGAGCTTGAGAGCATAGAAAAAGAGTATATAAAATCTCTTAGAATTGGCTACAAAGAATCCATGCTTTCAAATGTACAGGGAACTATTTCGAGTATCATATCGGGAATGGGAAATATTGTTTTATTGTATGTTGGAATCAGCTCGGTAATTAATAACGAACTTACACTTGGAAGCTATATGGCATTTATGACGCTCTCAGGGTATTTTATGAATCCGATAAGCAATCTTGTGGGGCTCCAGTTACAGATTCAAGAAGCGAATATTTCCATGAAGAGATTGTCGGAAATTCTGGATTATGAGAGGGAAGAAAAAGAAGATGAACAGCAAGAAATAACAAGTGTAGACGGAGATATTGAAATAAAGAATCTTACATTCAGATATGGTAATAGAAAACCGGCTTTGGACAATATCAGCTTTACGATTCCGAAAGGACAGAAGGTTGCATTGGTTGGGGCAAGCGGTAGCGGGAAGTCGACTATAGCTAAGTTGTTACTGCGCTATTATGAACCTGAGAACGGTGAAATCACAATAGATGGTGCCGATATAAGCGAATATTCAAATTCATCACTTAGGAAGGCTATTTCTTATGTTCCGCAGAATATAGAGTTGTTCTCAAAAAGCATATATGACAATATACGTGTCAGCAGAATGAACGCAACTCTTGAAGAGGTAAAAGAAGCTGCTAAAAAGGCGGATGCTCATGAATTTATAAAAAAACTTCCAATGCAATATCATACATATCTTGAGGAGGCTGGAAACGGACTTAGCGGAGGTGAAAAACAAAGAATTGCATTAGCAAGAGCGTTCCTTAAAGATAATAAGTTTTATATTATGGATGAGTCTACAAGTAATTTGGATTTTGCTACGGAAAACATTATTTTTGACATGATCTATAACAAGTTCAAGAAGAAGACGATGCTTATCATTGCGCATAGACTGGCTACCGTGAAGAATTGCGATAAGATAATTGTTTTGGATAAGGGACAGATAATTGAGCAGGGAAATCATGAAGAACTTCTAAAGCTTAAAGGCAGATACTGGGAACTTTGGGAGATGCAACAGGGTAACTTTGTCATAAATGATAAAAATGAAAAAAGAGAAAGGTATGAGTATGAGATAGAGGAAAGAGTTGATGAACTTGTATACACATGATTTTTTTATGTTGGGTATCGACATACATTCGGTGTTATCTTCACAGTGGAGCAAATAGGCCTAAGTTATGCCGTATGCATGTTCTGATATATTAGGTGAATTCAGTCGCGAATGAATGAACCAAAATAAAAAAAGAGAGGTGAAAAAAATGAATTGTTGTGTAGACAAAGCTATCAATATGCCACTTAACTATGTTCTTATGGATGAAGAGGAAAGACAATATGTTAATGGTGGATGGTGTGTAGATGTTAATGTATGGGGATATAATGTTTATTTAACGCATCAAGAGAGAAAAATGGTAACAGGAGCACAAACAGTTGCGGGTCTTGTTGCGGCATTAACAAGCTTAGGAGTTGGAGCTGCAATTGTTGGGGCAGTTGCTACAATAATAGGTAATCAGGATGAAGGGTATGGAGTTAGAATAAGATTGAATGGACTAGTTAATCCAGTTGCAACAGGTGTATTTAGTCTTTCAAGTACTGATGAGAAGAATATAGCAAGTCGTAATACAATTATATTCTAATTAGTCTAAGCTAATCTCTTGGCAATTTATTGTTGAGAGATTAGCTTGTGAAAAAGTAATACTTCTTAAAACTATTGGAAATATGAGTCAAGAACAATATTAGATGATAAGGAGAAAAAATATAAAAATGGATCTTATATATAGGATTTCTGTGTTGTTTTTTACAGTAATAATTTTGATTGCAAATCATATGGAGAGTAGATTATTTTGTAATATTGGGGGAATTAGTATAATAGTTATTTCGTTAGTGTATTCTGTATTGAAAAAAAGAAAGAATTGATTCATAAGTATGTTCATTGTGTTAAGGAGTTTATAGGGGGAATGTGAAAAAAATTAAATAGGTAATGGGAGAAAAATGATGAATATTATAAATGTTGAAGAAAACAAAACGCTCAAATTACAAAATGTCCTTTCTTGTAAGATGGACTTTTCAGAGATAAATACAGGCTCGTTTGATAATGAGATTAATAAGATGAATGTTTTTATTTCTACACACGGAGCCAAACAGATTGGACCATTGATTCAGTATTCAAGTTTCGAGATGAAGCAGAATGGTGAGGCGGATGTAGATTTGCAGTTCATGCTTCAAAGCGATAATTATATCAATAATGTTAAGGCACCGTATAGGATGGAGTCAGTGCTTCGAGTAAAAAATTGTCTTTTTGCCAGATATACAGGCGAAGAAAAGTCGATTAAGTATGCTTATGACAAACTCGGAGTGTATGCTTTTGAAAATGAAATTGAATTAGAAGGTGCAAGCTACACTGTGTTTGTAAATAGAGATGAAGAAGTAATCAGTGCGGATATTTTTATGCCAATAAAAACAGAAGAGTAAGGCGTTAATGTAAATGGAAAAAAACATAAAAACGATTGATGAATTTAGAGATTCACGAATATTGTATGATAAAGAGCCACCTGCTTTTGGCTATATGATTATTATTTTGATTGCGATAATCTGTATCGCTGCAATCATTTGGAGTATTCGTACACCAAAGACATATGTAATACAAGCTTCAGGCACGATAACAAGTGAAATGTCCAATTTTGTTATGTGTACATACACGGGAGAAATAACAGATTGCAATTTATCGGAAGGAATGCTGGTAAAGGATGGCGATGAGTTATTCAAAGTAAAAAGTACTGACTATAATATTCAGGCACAGCAGTTAGAACTTAGCAAAAAATCATACGAAGAGAAAATTGAGAAAAATCAATTGCTTGTAAAATCAATAAAGGATGATACTAATTATTTTAGCGATAGTGATCCTGGTGATGTTCTTTTTTACAGTGCATATGAATCGTATAAGTCACAATTAAAGCAAAACGTGATTGATGCAAGTATTTACGATAAATATGACTACTCGGAAGATCAAATTGAAGCTGAGCTTGAAAAGAATGAAGGCAAGATTTCTCAGATTTATTATGATGCAATTTCTTCTGCAGAGAGAACAATCTCTGATGCAAAACAGCAGATAGAAGCAATAGATGCACAGATTTCTGCAATAGGCTCCGGACAAAGCGAGTACACTGTTAAGGCGAATGCTACAGGAAGAATTCACCTGCTTGCAGATTATAAGGACGGAATGGTGGTTCAAACTACTCAAACGGTTGCAAGCATTACTCCGGCAAATACTGCCAGTATTTTGGAAGCATTTGTATCTACATCAGATATGGCAAGAATACATGTAGGAGATGAGGTACAGATTGTGATTGATGGCCTTGCACAGAATGTATATGGAACAATAAGCGGAGTGGTTAAGCAAATTGATAGCAACGTATCGAGTAGAGAAGGTAAAGAAGGTAGTGTAAATCAGGTGTTTAAGATTCTTGTCGAAATGGATAGTGACTATGTGGTTAGCAGAAGTGGGGATAAAGTGGATGTTGTTAATGGAATGACAGGCATATGTAGAGTGACCTATGATAAAGTGACATATTTTAATTATGCATTAGAAAAACTAGGGGTGAAAATCAGAAAATAAGATGAAAGAAGTTTACATATATTTATGAGGGTAAAAATATGAAGATTATTCGTATAATCGGGATAGTGGATTCAGTGTTACTGATAGTTGCAGGTATTTTATATTTTTTCAATATCAGTTTTTCGCATTATGCTTTGCCTTTGCTACTTTTGATTTTGATAATATGTGCAGGTTTACGTAAACACCTGGAAAAAAATATACTGGATGAGAAAAAGTGATGAAAAGACAACTTTGTAAGCATTGTATGACTATTGTAGTTACAGGTATTTTTCTTAGTATTATTTTTAATGTTTGTACACCGTTAGTATATGCAGTAGAAGAGACGGAGTTGATAAAAGAGGATGAGAACAATTCACAAGATAATAGAGTAGAGTATGAAATAGAAGAAGCGGCAGATAATGTTGAAAAAGTTACAGAGCCAGCAAATCAATATCCTGAGCAAAAAGATATTCTTACAGAGAAAAAGAAGCAAGAAACAGTAATAGAACCGGTGAAAGAAATTCAGACCGAGGAAAAGGAAGCGGAAGAGGAATCGGAAAAAGTAGCTAAGAAAGATGAGCCCCAAATTCAGATAAAAGTAACAGAGATTGATTTGGGAAATTATAATACACAGATGTCTGTTGGCGAGAAACAACTTCTGATGGTAGGAATATTGCCCTTAAGTGCATCGGATCAACCGGTTACGTATTACTCTGATAATCAGTCAGTAGCTTCTGTAAATGGATTTGGTAGGATAACTGCTGTCTCGGAGGGAACAGCAACAATTACTGCGACTTGTGGAGATATAAGCAGTTCGTTCCGGTTGACGGTAAAGAATGTTGAAAGAGAAGAGGTTGCTGAAGCTGAGGTAAGGGAGATTGATCTTGGTGAATATAAAACAGAAATGACTGAAGGTGAAAAACAATTATTATCGGTTAGCATTTTGCCTACAGGTGCAATGGGAAGAAAAATTTCTTACAGTTCAAGTGATCAATCGGTTGCTTCAGTAAACGGATTTGGTAGGATTCATGCTTTAGCTGAAGGTATAACAACTATTACGGTAAAATGTGGAGAAAAAGAGAATTCTTTTCAATTGAAAGTAAAGAAGAAAAAGCCTGTTACTATTGAAATTTCAGATTATGAAGAAAAGCTTAAAGTGGGAGATGTGATGAGGATATTAGCAAAAGTATATCCTAGTGATACCATTGGAGCGGAGATTGAATATGAATCATCGGATGAGGCGATTGCAACTGTTAATTCATCCGGAGAAGTGAAAGGAATTTCTAAAGGAAAAGTAACTATAAAGGTTTCTGCATGTGGAGTTACAGAAAATGTGAAGTTGGATGTTGTGGTTGCTACAAAGAAGATTGAGCTGGAAAACGATTATTATATATTAAAGCCCAGACAGAGTGGGAAAATAAAAGCTACAGTTTTTCCTGATGATGCTACTCAAGAGATTACGTTTAAAGCATTAGATCCATCGATCGCAAGCGTATCTGAGGATGGAAATATCATCGCCAAAAAAATAGGTAATACTTCAATAATAGTATCAAATGGTGATGTTTCTATATCGGCTACGGTTATCGTCAATACTTCAGGGGGGAAGACGGAGGAAGGGATAGTTGATGCAAACTTTTATGGACAGAAAAAGATTGAGAATATATATTACAGTAAGATCGTAAAACAGTCAGAATGTCCTAAAATAAGCAGTGAACTTCTTAGATATATATATGAAAACGGAAAAAGCATATGTGTTTTGGGAGCAGGATACACTATAAAAATCGATGGAGACAAGATTCTCAATTATGAAAATGAGTTTTCGACAAGTATTGTAATGAATATCAATAAATACGGTGATTGTGAGTTTACAGTAAATGATGGTAATAATCTTTGCGGAGAAATAGTTGTTTCATTTGATTCTGAAATAGCTGAAAAGTATAGCTTAAATGGAAAGAAATTGTATCTGTATAATGAAGCAAAGAATAAATATGAGAAAATCTATTTTGACAGCTTAGACAGTATTTCTATTACAAAAGCCGGTAAGTATATGTTTTCTGATGGAAAGAAAAGGGCAAAGAATAATTATTTAACTATGGGATTTGGTGGTACAAGCTTCATTTTTGTTTTGCTAGGAATATATGTTGGTGTGAAGAAGCAATACTGGTTTTGGTGAATTGTAAGATTGGCCTGAGTGCGGTGAAATACTTTAATGACAATCTTATGTGGGTAAAAAAGAAGTATATTGGCAGTTTTGAAAAATACGAGGAGGAGTCACAGTGAAAAAAGCGAGAATAATTATTGCTTTTGCAAGTTATTTATTAGGCTGTGTGCCTATTCTGTTTATCTTATATACGGTTGGTTTTATGGATACTCCTATTAGAATATTGAAGGCAGTATTATTCAGTTTGTTATTTCCAAGTGTAATATGTTTTTTTGCAGGGATGGCTGGAAAATTGGCAAAAAATAAAACATTTTAAATAAGATTGCGGTGTCATATTTGGACCATATACTTCGATATATGGAGGATTATTGTGTATGCTTGAGAATATAAAGGGGAATAAAATTACTAAAGTTTTAATTTGGGTAGCGGCATTGCTAGTGGGAATATATGTTATAAGGCTGATAGTTGCTTTTATAATTGTGTCTATTGGTTTTTTAGGTGGAGCTCATGAAGAAGTTTCAGATATAGCTGATTATGATAAAGCAAAACTTGTTGAAGATAATTGGGATGATATGGATTCATTGTTTTTGATCTTTCCTGATAATACTTTAAAAATTGAAAAGGGAAATTTTAATTCGGATGTGAAATCAGATTTGATCAGCTCTTATGGATATATGATTCTTGAGGCATGTTATGAAGAAACTGATTATTTGTCAGAAGTAGAACGAATTTCTACGATTAGTTATGATTTGAAGAGTGTTTACTTAGGCAATGAGGAACATAAAATACAAAAAATCAAATACGATGATACAATGTATAATTATCCTGCGTATATAGCGTGTGACGGATATTGCGGTGGCTATGAATATGCGCTTCTTGATGAAAATGATAATAGAATTATATATATTCATCTTAGTTATCCCGTTTTAGATGAATTACAAGATTATAGTGATTATCTTAAGGTTGACAAGGCGAGCTATAAGCAATTAGAAAAGACTTCAAAAGAAAATTTTACGATATATGCGTATAAATTTCATGAAGGGTCTATCGCAGAGTGTAGCTATTAGCTTTGAGATGACCAAAAGGCTCGCTTTATAGTAGATTAACACATAGACAGTATTAGCTGTTGCGACTGAATTTTGATTGTGGTAGGGATGAGGGGGATAGCTATATATGTCTAAAAATAAAGTACAAAAAAATGCGCAAAGTGGAAAAATAAACCTTTCAATGAAAAGAATATTAAAAATTTCTTTAGTTGCTTTATTTTGTGGCATGATAATATATTTTGTTGTCCTTCCTCTGATACCCTTTTTTTTATTTTGGATACAGTTTAAATTTGCCGGGATTGAAGTTAATACAGATATTACGAAATATGAGGAGTATATTGGGCAAAATGCAAAGGATAAATTTATCAGCAAACATAGTGTAGATGAGGCGATTTTTCCCAAAAATATAACTTCGGATATGAATACGCTCGAGTATAAGATGACATATTATGATCCTTGGGAAGAACAATTTTTGTCATATCTGACAGTTCGATATTCTGAGGATAGGTACAAATTGGAAAAGGAGCGGCTTCAGAAACTGGGAATTGATGAATATAAAGGATTTTATTGCGCGGAGAATGAGCCGAATAATTATGATCTACGTGCCTTGGAGGCGGATTATAATGGCGGATTTGTTTATGCCTTGACTCCGGAAGAGCAGGATAATACGGTTACATATGTTGAGATAATATTTGCTCCGTATTTTCTTGATTTGAATGTGGAAGAATATATTCCCAAGAAGTACCTTTTAGAAGGATTGGATGTTTCTAAAAATAATGAGTATCGTAAAGCTCATTTAAATTGAGGAAAAAGATGCGTGAACTACTTATTGTAGGTGAGTTTTTATTTGATCTGTCCATTTTGGCAATGGAAATAGCTGCTCATGCAAATATTTCAGATTATCGAGTTGCTATGATATTTATAGTACTGGTTGTGGGAATTGGTATTTCCTTTATTCCGAGTTTACTAAGGGAAGCAGGGATAATAAAAAGTACAGTAAAATATATAGATTTTGAGATGATACTTAAGTTTATTATGTGGGCGCAGACGCTGTATCTGGCATACAATTTCTTTCTACTGACAGCGATTATCAATATTATCTGTATTTCTTTTTCTATATTGTGCAAAGTAAAAATTTGTAATGAAGTAAGATCGTTAAATATAAATGTCCTTGATGCGATTAATGGAATGAAAAAGATAGATTCATCATACATGGAACCGCATTATCCGTTTATTATCGGGGATTTCCTTACAATAGCATTTTTAATGTCTTTTCACGAGAATGTGACGGAATTGATCATATCAGAATCAATCTGTGTTACGGTTTTTGGAATAGGTATATTTCGTTTGTGGAAAAAAGAATTTTTGAGCAAAAAAGATATTCTTTGCCTGATTCTTGTTGAGGTATTGATGATTACTTTAGGGGCAATGAACATGCGATTGATTACATGTATATTGTATGCAGAGTTTTGTTCGAGATTTAGGGATGCTCTAAAAAGGATGGCAAATTAAAAAAATGATAAGATCGCTATGGAGTTCAAAATTATAGGATTCTATAGCGCTTTTTATTCATTCTTCAGGTGAGCTTTTGTATTGATATAATTGAAATTACAAAGTAAATATATTATAATTATAGTGAAAATATGATAGATGGTTAAAAGAATGTATTATTTTGATTGGGACGAGAACAAAAACAAAATAAATATTACAAAACATGGAATAAGTTTTGATGAAGCAAGTACAGTATTTTTCGATGAGTGTGCAATATTGTTTGATGATCCTGAACATTCAGAAGATGAAGAAAGATTTCTGTTGTTGGGAATGAGCGAAGAAGCTCATTTGTGCATTGTATGTCACTGCTATAGAGAATCAGATACGGTGATTCGACTGATTTCTGCAAGAAAAGCAACAAGAAAGGAGAGTGAAAGATATGCTAGAGGAATATGATATTGATAATTTAAATCCCAGACCTAATCCGTATGCAAAAGAACTAAAAAAGCAAATTACTATAAAAATCGCACCTACTGTTATAGAGTATTTTAAAAACGAGTCTTCTGAAACGGGTATACCTTATCAAACTTTAATTAATCTGTATTTGGTAGACTGTGTGAATGAAAAGAAAAAACTAAATCTGAGTTGGAAATAAAAGGGCCTTTTTAGCCCTTTTATTTTTTCTCAATTTCTTTACGCATCCGCCAGTCGCAGTCTTTCAATTATCGTTTCCTTCATTGTGCGCTTGTACACGATGTAAGGGATGAGGCTCATGACAAGTATCAGGAACGGAAGGACAACGACGATCGGAAGGAGTGTGAACTTATAGGAAAAGAAAAACAGGTCGCTCTCCAGTGGCTTTATCATTAGTATAGAGATGATACTACTTAGTGTCGCGCCAAAGAGTAGTGATAGAGTGCCGTAGATTACGCCTTCGATGCATAAGCTCTTTTTCTGGATGCTCTTGGTCATTCCGACTGCTTCGAGCATGGCAAGTTCAAGCCTTCTTGAGATCACGGAAGTGACGATGGTGTTTATGAAGTTAAGGATTCCTATAAGCGCAAGGATTGTTGTAAGAAGTCCGCCGACCATCTTGAACATTTCCGTCATGGATGAAAACTCTTTTCTAAATACCGATCTTGAGGTATAGGTGAGCGATGGCTCAACGTTCCTTGTATAATCCGCAAGCCAACTCTCTATTGCAGGCTCTGCTTCGTCTGTTGCGTCTATCAAAGTTCTCATGGGAGCTCTTTCTCCAAAGAAATCATGGAATTCATCCGTAGGTAGAACGTAATTTACGTCCATATCGGTATAAGCCTGAATTCTTACGGCGAAAGGAATGTCTATTGTCGCCATTACCTCATATTCTCTGATGCCGCCGTTTGCATTGTTTACGGCAATTGTTTCACCCGGGAGAAAATAGCTTACGAAATTACTCTCATTACCATCGTAATCATATTCGTTTACCAAAATATATTTGCCTGTCTTAAATTTCTCGGCATCAAAATTTCCGTGAAGTATCTTAAGAGTGCTTAATGCATAATCATCCATTCCATATATGTTGGCTATAGTATAAGTATCATCGTTTGTTTGCTCTCCGGATTCATCATAATATATAGCGGAAAGATGTCGTGCAGAATTTTCATATGCTTTTTTATTATCAAGTAGTCTTTCTTTGAAACGTGAATAATCACGGTTATTTAAGTTCTGAATGGAAGGTTCTGCATAAACGTTTCCGAGCTTCGAAATACCTGCAAGCTTTTCTACCTCATCAAGGAAAGATGGTGTAATCCCGTCATAGACGTGATTTGAAACAGCAAGGTTATCAGTGGTGGCGTCGGCAACGGAAAAGTCAGTCATCAAAAAATTGGAGATATATTTATTCTCATCAAATCCTATCAGCAGGGTGAACACAGTGCTGAGCACAGTCATTGAAAGAGCCAGAGAGAGCACCACGAAAAAGCACTTTTTCTTTTCTTTAAATACATTTCTGAATGCAAAGTTTGTAGCTGTAAAGGTGGCCGATTGCTTGCGACGCTTCCCACAGAAACTGTTATTTTCCGCGTAGTGAACCGCTTCTATGGGAGATACTCCCGAAGCCAGCTTTGTTGCTTTTCTGACAGAGATACGAACGGTCACATAGGAAAAAAGTGCGGAGAATAAAAGGATCCATATATTTATAACGGCTTTGGAATCTATAGATTCAGAAAGGACCATTTCATCCATAAACATCGGAAGCAGGAGACTTCCGGCAATTATTCCGCCTGCGATTCCTATGATGATTCCGGGAATTGAATGATATAAAGCCTGCCTGTTTACGATTCTTTTAAGCTGCTTACTGCTTGTTCCGACTGTTTTTAAAAGTCCGTAGGAGCGGATGTCAGTGTAAACATTGATGCGGTAGATGTTGTTTATTATTAGGTATCCTGACAGGAATATGGTAAACAGCATCAGTACTACAAATGCGATGGTGCCGAAATCCGCAGATGAACCGACACTTCCCCAGTTAATACCAAACTGTGTATCTTCGGGCAGCCCGTTTCTTTTGATTGCTTTTTCAATTTGGTATTTGAAAAAGAGAGGGAAGAAGAAATCCACTTCTGCATTGATCCTTCCGTAGCCTCCATCAAGGTTCAGGGATGTGTCATTATCATAGTAGGATGATGTGGGAGTAGGAGAGAACTTCTCCTGAAACTCTTTTGATACCAGGATCATTTGTGCTGCGGAAACTTGATCTCCCGTGTGTATTCCGACTATGACGAAGTCTATGGTCTGTTCTTTGTCTTTGCCTGAGAGCTTTAGAGATAGGTTTTTTCCCAAGAGGCTCTCATAGTCTTCTTTGGAATCGGCTTTCATGCCAAATGCCTGCAAGATCAGGCTGCTTATGGATATTTCGTTTTCCTTTTCAGGCAGTCGTCCTACCTCAGGGTAGCAGAAGTCTTTTTTCGCACTTGCTTCGTCGTGGTAATCCACTTGTGCAAATATTTTACTAAGCTCGTCATTTACTGCGGTTGCCACAAATATAGATTTGGTCACGCTTTTGAGGTTCTTGTCGGAAGCAATGCGGTTGTATTCTTCTTCGCTGAGATACTTTATGCCTGCGTCACATGATGAGCCTATCCGTCTGTTGGTATCATCCTGAAATTTGGCGATAAGGCTTCCACTTATGGTGAAAAGAGCTGAAAACATAAATGTACACAGCGCGATGGAAAGAACTACCACAAGGCTCTTTCCGGGATTTGCCATTACTGTTTTGGCGGCGATACTGCGAATCACTTTTTTGTTATTGACCATAGGTCCGTTTATGCGTTTTTCTTTTGCCATGTCAGCACCTCTTTGTTTGCGATAAGTCCGTCTTCAATCCTGATGATTCTGTCCGCTGTCTGCGCAATCTCTTCGTTGTGTGTGATAACGATGATAGTCTGTGCAAAGCGCTCGCCCATAACTTTTAGAAGCCCCATAACGTCCTGACTTGTCTTGGAGTCGAGATTGCCTGTGGGCTCATCTGCCAAGATTACTTGCGGCGCTGATGAGAGTGCTCTTGCTATTGCGACACGTTGCTGCTGGCCGCCGGAAAGCTGATTGGGATAGGAATCTCTTTTGTCCGAAAGTCCGAGTGTATCGATGATGGTGTCAACGAACCCCTTGTCAGGCGTGTTCCCGTCGAGTTCTATGGGAAGCACGATGTTCTCGTAGACTGATAGAACAGGGACGAGGTTAAAAGACTGGAAGACAAAGCCGATCTTTCTTCTTCTGAAAATTGTGAGTTCTTCGTCTTTTAATGTAAAAATGTCTTTTCCGTCAATCGAGACTGTTCCCGAAGTCGGGCGATCCAGGCCTCCGAGCATGTGCAAAAGAGTGGATTTGCCGCTTCCCGATGTTCCGACAATCGCGATGAATTCTCCTTTATCGACTGAGAGGTTTACGCCTTTTAAGGCTTCAACCGCCGTATCGCCGGTTCCGTATGTTTTCTTTAAGTCTGTTACGCGTAGGATTTCCATTTTTTTCTCCTTACATGTGATCTTGTAGCAAAATATTTTTATGCTCATTGTGGGTTATTTTTTGTTTGTGTAGATAAAATATCCGCTTGTGATAAGAGTGATTGATATCGTTATGTACAGGACTGGAGCAAATTGCAGCGCCGTGAGGTAATGACCGCTTCGACCGATCAGCCTGTATTCGCACAGCGCCGATTCTGAAGTCATGTATATAGGCGAGAGCAGGCATAGAAGCTGTGAGGGCACTCGCCGGCTGTAAGGGATACGATTCGAGCTTATGTTTATTATAAGAAAGCTTCCGAATACTCCGCTCATTACCGCTACAGGATTTTTAAGGATTTCCGATAAAAAACATGTGACTGCGGTTAGTAGTATGCAGGTTGCCATGGTCATAACAAGCTGTGCGCGGATAAATTGCCCTATCGTCATGGAGTACGCAGTAAGGGGCATAAAGAGCTGTATAGGGATGTTCCATGTATCTTTTCCCCATAGAAAAAAGCTTGTAAGTACTGTGACAGCCTCTATAACGATATTTAGGAAAAGAGTGCAGATAAAGGCGGCTGTGACTTTAGCAAGGTATGTGTCACCCCAGCCGCCGACAGTGCATTTGATTAGCGAATCCGTTTTATCTTTTATCTCTCCTGCAAAGATCTGACTAAGTAGCAGAGTAGTCATAAAGAGCAATATAAGCGGGAGGGAGATTAAAGTGGAAATAAGGCCGTTTATTTCTTCGGTGTAATGCCAGATGATTGGCTTGCTTAAATTTTCTTCCTGTGTTTGCCAGTATTCTTTTTCATTTTCTGTAAGCTTCATCGAGTTCATTGATTCGCTGACGGAGATGTCTCTTGTTTGATAAATGGATTCGGAATTGTAGTCTGTGAGCTTGGAATTGTCATCGGCAATTTGCTTTAGCCAGTGCGAAAGATTCATGTAAATACAATTTGAATAATCCCAGCATTCAAACGGCATTCCAAGTTTATATGCAGCTTCCGCGGTCTCTGCTATCAGCGCATCGTTGATGGGGCGTCCGTCGATTGAGCGCTGCAGATCACGGGTTTCTATATCAAATTTATCAAGTTGATTTGCCTGGATTTTTCCTTGAATAACGGAATATGCCGCAATGAAAATAAATAAGATAAGTGTGGTGCGAGCGGTCAGGATTTTTTTTATCTCGTAAAAAAGAATTGTGCAAAACTGACTTTTTCTCCCCATTGTATGTGACCTCCCTCATGATTTTGGTTATGATGAGACTTTGATCTGAATGTAAAGCTTCAGGGCCTTTAATAAGTTCAAGAATCAAAGAAAATCATCTGAATAAAGCTACGTTTTAACTTTATACAGATGATTATCACATATGATTCTTTCCAGAATCTTTCTGTGGGAGTGCTTGATTATTACAGTTTTGACAGAATTGAGATTGTGGTGTTGACTCTTGAATCACTTTCTCACGAAATCCACAGCTGGTGCGGATTTCTGTAATTTCTTTTTAGAAGTCATACTTCTGCGGAAGGAAGACAGAGAATGTTGAACCTTCGCAGGGAACGGAAGACAGCTTGATGTATCCGCCTTCTTCCGAGATTATCTCACGTGCGAGGTGGAGTCCGATTCCGACGCCTTCTTTTTGCTTAACTTCAGTTCCACGGTAGAAGCGCTTGAATATCTTGGGATGTTCTTCTTCGGAAATGCCGATGCCGGTGTCTTTGATATCTACGCGGACGAACATCTCGTAGGGAGTGACGCTTATTTTGATGCTGCCTTTATCTGTGTATTTTATGGCATTGTCGACAATATTGGCGAGGGCTTCATGTGTCCACTTTGCGTCGATGACTGCTTTTGCATCCGTTTTATTGAGCTCAAGTTTAAGGCCTTTCTTTTCTGCTTTTTCCCTGAACTGACGGACTATATCTTCAAGTAGTGGCATTAAAGGCGTTTCCTGTGACTCCAATGCAAGTATTCCGTTTTCAAGTCTTGAAAGTTTGACGAGGCTGTCTATGAGGAATCTTAGCTTCTCTGCCTGCGCATGGATTGCTTCGGCATTTGTGCGATCAACGCCGGATAGTTCGCTGTTTTCCAAGAGCTCGCTGTATAATATGAGATTTGCGATAGGAGTCTTGGTCTGGTGTGATATATCTGAGATTAGCGATTTTATCTTGTCGCGCTCATTTTCTATGTTTTTGGCGGAAATGGAAGAGGAGCTTAAAAAAGCTGCAAGCTCGGATTCAAGCTTTGAGAGCCTTCCTTCATCGAAGGTTTCTACGGAGAATTCGCCGTTCATTGCCATATGAAGCATTTTTTCAATGGAATCAAGTATTCTCCTGGAGCGAAGCCTTTCGGTGACCGCGCCAATGCAGGCTGCGAGAATCAAGAAGATACCGATTATAAGAATTATATTATCCATTCTGTTTTACCCAACTGTAGCCGATTCCGTATATTGTTTTGATCTTATCCTGTGCAGAGAGCTTGTCTCTGAGTCTTTTTATCGTGACGGAGAGAGCGTTTTCATCGACATATTCCGCATCTCCTGTCCAGAGTCTGTCTATCAGAGTATCTCTTTTGACAGTCATGCCGGCGTTGTCGGTGAGGATTCGAAGGAGTTTCTGTTCTGTCTTTGAAAGCTCTACAGGTTGATCGTTGCATGAAAAGAGCATGTTTTTATAATCAAAGTCATAAGGAGCTTCGGTAAATTTTTCGGTGTTTATTCCGGTGTGTGCCTTGCGAAGCTGCGTATTAACTCTTGCGCGAAGTACGGCAAGAGAGAATGGCTTTGTTATGTAATCGTCTGCGCCCTGCTCAAGCCCTGATACAATGTCTTTGTCCGTGTCATTTGCGGTAAGCATGATAACAGGGATATCCGGAGTATTTCTTTTGATCTCTTTTAACAGATCTAGTCCGTTTCCGTCAGGGAGATTTATATCAAGAATTGCGAGAGTGACCATGCCGAGAGCCAGTTGTTCTTTTGCTTCGCTGATGCATTCGCAGGAAACAAGTTGTCTGTCGGAATCCTTAAGTGCCTGGCATAGACCGCTGTTGAGCGTTATATCATCTTCAACTATCAGAATCTGTTCCAAAGTTTGTTCTCCTTATGATGTATAAGTTGTCGTGGCAATGCGCCTGATAGGCGGAGTTGTCATCTGCAATTTGATTCGTTGGTTGTAAGTAAATATTGGACGGAAACATCGGATTAGGAGTTTCTTTGCTTAGCTTTTTTACCCGAATGACTTCAAACACTAGATTAGCACATGTCTGAGGGCATTTCCATGTTGTTTACTAAGGAGAAGCGCTATTCGCTAAAGTAGTGTTCTAAGTTGTAAGGGGATGAGATATACTATTATTGTGGAAATCATGGTGAAACACAGTTATGGTGAGGGGGGACACAGACTACACGAGGACTACATGAGGCTTCGCATTTCAATGCAGGAGTAGTATTACGGTCATGGAATCCTGGAAATCGATTTGTACACGTAGAAATAGGTCAATATAGGAGTGTCATTACGGTCATGAAATCCTGGAAATCGATTTGTGCACGTAGGAATAAGTGAATATAGGAGTGCCATTACGGTCATGGAATCCTGGAAATCGATTTGTGTACGTAGAAATAAGTGAATATAGGAGTAGTATTACGGTTATGGAATCCGAGAAATCGATTTGTACACGTAAAAATAGGTGAATGTAGGAGTGTCATTACGGTCATGGAATCCTGGAAATCGATTTGTGCACGTAGGAATAAGTGAATATAGGAGTGTCATTACGGTCATGAAATCCTGGAAATCGATTTGTGCATGTAGAAATAGGTGAATTCGAGATGCATTTTACGGGTATAAAGTTTGTAATTGAGCATGAGTAACGTAGAGGGAGGTCAAAAGAGCCTACTGGGATTATAAAGCAGTATGGTGAGAGCGGAGCTGAGGTACATCGCCATGACCGCAGAAGCAGAAAAGCAGATATGAGTCAAGAGCCGAGGCACATTGCTATGACTGCAGAAGCGGAAAAGCATATATGAGTCAAGAGCCTAGTGCTACTGTCACCAAATAAGTCGACTTTATTACTTGCCTAAATAGTTATTTGTTTCGTTGTCGACAATCGTCGTACCGCTCGGTACGACTCATTCCTTCGTCTCACAAAATAACAATTTATTCTGCGTAAAAAGTCGAGTTATTTGATGACAGCAGCACTAGATACATTGCCATGACTTCAAAAGAAGAAAGCGTCAGTATGTGTCAAGCGCCCTGATAATAGATAGAGAGATCTAAAGACAGAGAGATACCTAAAGCTAGAGAGATACCTATAGCTAGAGAGATACCTAAAGACAGAGAGATATTTAACGGTAGAGAGACACCCAAAGACAGATAGAAACCAAAAAACAACGAGACACCCAAAGACATATAGACACCAAAAAACAACAAGACATCCAAAACAGGAGGAGTAAAATGGGAAAAGTATACAAGATTTTTGTAGCAGTCTGCGCAGTAGTATTCATTGTCGCAAATCACGCGGATAACAAGGTTGTAGGCAACGCGGCTGCAATATGCCAAATCATGGCATTACTTGGATATGAGATATTAAAAAGAAAGAATGTGAATAAACGCGAAAACTGACATATAATAAACTTTTTATAAACACAATATAAATTTTAAAAGCTTCATATAAATTCATTATAAAGACTCTTTCTGAATAATTGAAAAATATTTTTTCGAGAATTAATATCTAAAATATAGGCATTTCTATTTTGGATTTTTATTTTTTCGCAAATGAAGGAGGAATGTACAATGGGTTTTAAAAAGCTTTTAAAGTATGTTTTGGTTGCAGGACTTATGGGTGCTATCGTTATGACACCTGTTACAAAGGCTGTTGCTGCAGTTTCCGGAGAAGAGAAAGACGGACCGAGTGAGGAAGAGCGTGCTGAAGAAGCAAGACAGAAGAAGGTTCAGGAAGAAGTTGAAAATATGATCAAAGAGGCAACAGCTCCTGCAAATAAGACTGTTGCAGGCGTTAAATCCGCAGTTGACGGTTATTATTTTGCAAAGAAAGTTCAGGGCGTGGCACTTACACCTTCTGCTCCCGGAACAGGTTCTTTTGTAAAGGTTGCTGATACAGACATTAAGAAGAGTGCAGCTGCAGTTGCGGTTGCAAACAATGTTGCCGCATCGTATGGCGGAGCTGTTGGTCCTTGCATAAATGTTTATTACGGAAAGATGGCAGGCGGTAAGTTTACCGATAGTACCGATGCATCGGCAGGCACAATCAGTGTTGGAATTCCCGCTTCTTTCCAGACTGCAGGAATGGAATATTCTGTAGTTGCTATATACGCAGGCGGAGCATACAAGATTTACAATAATACAAGTACAAATCCGAGCGTAGTAACTGTAAATGTAGAAAAAGCTACATCACCCAATGTAATGTATGCGGTTGTAAAGAGCGCTGCAGGTAGTACACCTGTACAGGCTTCCGATGCTGCAGCAGATAATGCATCTGCAGGTGCAGGAAATGCAAATGCGAACAAAGCATCTGACAGTGCAGCTACCGATAAATCAACAGGTGCTTCTGATACTGTTTCAAAGAGTTCGACAAACAACGCATCAGCAGATAAGTCGACAGGCACATCAAACAGTGCTTCGACAGGAGCATCCGACAAGACATCGGATAAGGCATCTGACAGCGCATCAACAGGCTCTTCAACAGACAAGACAACAAGCAAAACATCTGACAAAGCTTCAGATAGTGCTTCTACTCTTACATCCAGATAACAGGATGGGAATGAATGCGCAAATTTTTTATATTCATTGTTTTTATACTGTTGAACGTTAATATACGGTTGTAAAGCGATGATAGTTGTGTAAAACTATATATTGAGCTAAATGTTGGGTTCCGCCTCAAAAAACATGAAGCGGAACCCTTTTTTTGATAGGAAAATCCTATCAAAAAAAACGCTCCGCTATGGATGCGACCAATGTGCAGATGAAAATGCAATCTGTAAGATTGCACACATCGGCGCGACAGAGTTGCAGAGCAACTCTGATTTTCTATATGATGGGGAAAAATATGATTTATTGGGGTTAAGTATGAAGAAGTATAAAAATTACATCGCACTGTTTTATGTGCTTGCGGTATTTTTTATAATACCGATCTATAACAGGGGATCCTATGACAATATAAGTGTACACAAGACGGATGCTTTTTTGTTTTTGTGCGGGATTGGCCTTGTTTCCTATGTTATTACATCTGTGATAGATGATGTAAAAAAGAGAGATGAAGAAAACGTTCGTAAGAAGAGACTTTCTAAAACCGACATTTCTATGCTGATATTTGGTGGGGTGATCTTGGTATCGGCAGTTCTGTCAAACTCTTTAAAAGAATCTATCTACGGCGTGCCCGGTTTTGGAATGGGCGCATTGGCTTTAGGCCTTATGATCTTATCATTTTTCTATGTTTCAAGATATTTTGTATACAGTAAGTGGATAATTCACACTATTGTTGCATCATCGGCAATCCCGACTATACTTGCCATTATCAACAGAATGGGAGCCGATCCACTTAAGATGCAGGATGGCGCAGGAGAAGCCGGACACAGTCTGTATGTTTCAACATTCGGTAACTACGGCTGGTACTGTGAGTACATGTCTGTCATCATACCTATTGCGATATATATGCTCTTTACTACTAAAGACATGGTGGAGAGAACTCTCTATGGAATATATGTGGGTATTATTGAATTTGCCATGTTAATGTGCGGAACAGCAATGATATGGGTGGCCTCAGCCGTTGCTTTTTTATTCGTGCTAAAAAGAAAATTAAAGCCGGACAAGAAACTGATAACTGCCAAACAGGTTCCGTTGGTCATAGGCGGAGTTGTGCTGCTGTATGTAATATTTGTATTGGTGGCTGCAAGAAATCCCAATTTCGCCAACGGAAGAGGGTATATCTGGAGGCTTTCTTTTGACCTTTACGGAAGTCTTCCTTTTGATGAGAAGCTGATCGGTGTCGGCCCCAACAGATTTATGTATGCGCTTAACGATTATTTTGCGCAGAGACCTGATGCCGCAGCGGAATTTCAGGCGCGTTTTAATGACCTTGCGCTTACTTCCGCTCACAGCGAGTATCTGGACTACCTGATATGTACCGGACTTCTTGGTCTGGCGGCTTATCTGTATATGATTTACCGCGTTGTAGAGCGTTACATTCAGGTTGGAGTGGGGAAAAAAGACAGAGAGATAGCTTTTGTGGCTGCTCTTTCATATATGGTTTATTCATTGGGTAATTTTTCAATGGTGTGTGCAACACCGATGTTCTTTATATTCTTGGGAATGGTAGCTAAAGAAAGGCGATAAAAAGTCAAGGCTTGTTCTTTTTGCAGTTTTATGAGTATCATATATGATATAGGCGCATGAGGCCGAAAGTGCTTGATTTAAGTGTTTTTGGCTTTAAGCTCTTATAGATTTATTAAGAATATAATTTAAGTTGGGAGGGACTCATGAACAACGTCATAATCGGACAATCCGGCGGGCCTACGGCTGCGATCAACGCGTCTGTGGCAGGGGCTTACGTTCGGGCAAAAGAACTTGGGGCACAGAAAGTTTTTGGAATGTTACATGGTATCGAAGGCCTTGTAAACGGGAACATTATCGATCTGGATAAGTATCTTTCGGATCCGACAAATGTTGAACTGCTTAAAAGAACACCCGCATCTGTACTTGGAACATGCAGATACAAGTTGGCAGATGCTTCAAAAGATGATACAGATTATAAGAAAATCTTTGATGTTCTTGAAAAAAACAATATAGACAAGCTGTTCTATGTTGGCGGAAATGACTCAATGGACACTATAATGCAGTTGTCTGATTATGCCAAAGATCATGGTAAGACTCAGCGCTTTATAGGTATTCCGAAGACAATCGATAACGATCTTCCCGTGACGGACCACTGCCCGGGATTCGGATCGGCGGCAAAGTATATCGCGACAAGTGTAAAAGAGCTTATTCGTGATAACCAGGCAGCAGATACAAGAAATCCCGCCACGGTGATCGTTGAGATCATGGGCCGAAACGCGGGATGGCTTGCAGCTTCGGCAGCTCTTTCAAAGGCTGATGACTGTACGGGACCGGATGCTATCTATCTTCCGGAAAAGCCGTTTGACATGGATGCTTTCATGAAACATATGAAAGAACTGTCTGATAAGAAGAAACCGATCCTTATTGCCATTTCTGAGGGAATAAAGCTTGCTGACGGAACTTATGTATGCGAGCTTGGCGGAGATGTTGCAACGGATGCATTCGGACATAAACAGATGAGTGCAGCTTGTAAAGTGCTTGCGGATAAGCTTTCATCGGAACTTGGGCTCAGAACAAGAACCGTTGAGCTTAGTACGCTTCAGAGAGCCGCATCACATATGGCATCACTTACCGATGTAAGAGAAGCATATCAGTGCGGATTTGAAGCAGTCAATGCGGCAAATGCGGGCGAGACCGGTAAGATGATAATAATGAAGAGAATGATGTACCAGACAGGCGGTAACGACAACGGCTGGAGCAGTGAGTGCCCGTATATGTGCACTTACGGAACATATGACATTCATTCCATAGCAAATTATGAGAAAATGGTTCCGAATGAGTGGATAACTCCCGATGGCTGCGGACTTACTGATCAGTTTGAAAAATATGCACGCCCGCTCATTTTTGGTGAAGTAACACCTATAATGGCCGGTGGTCTTCCGAGACATCTTGTTGTTAAAGAAGCATTATAAACAGTGTTTTTAATTTAATAATGAGGGCTGAAAAGCCCATAAAACAAGACATTAACGTTTTAACATTGATTTATATGGAAGGTCATGTTAGAATGTTAATGTTTTGTTGTTGCACAATTAATTTATACGTAATATGCTGTTATGGGGAAGGTTTTGCGGTAGACTTTCTTGAATGAGTGCCAGATAAGCAAGAATTTATGCCAGATAAGCAAGAATTTATAGAAAATTTACTGTAAAATCTAACAGAAATAAATGATAATATATTTAAACGGGGGAAATATCGTTTGATATATGACGCTCGAAAGGAGACGAGACATGGAAGGCATGAGAAATAAGGACTATTTAAACGGACAGGAAATGTCAACGGTTTTTGTTGATGACCTTCTTGCAAACATGGAAGATGAAGATGATTTTATAGAAGATTATCCGTCTTCAGAAAATAAAAATGAATCTTCCCAAGGAGGGACTTCAATGAGAACATCAGATATTTTTGCCGAATTTCCGGGGGAGAGAACAGAAAACCGTTCTGAGGGGGCAGAAATTGTTAATATAAGCAAAGCAATGTCAAATATGTCAACAAATGACAAGTTTGTAGAGGATAAGCCTGTGAAGAATATGGATGGAAGCTTTGAAACACCTTTGGATGATGTAAATTTATCTGATATTGATGCAATGATGGCATCAATAAAAGCAGAAATGCCGGAAAATGTATTTGATATTCCCATTGATAGCAGTGAACTTGAAGAGGCCGAAGAAGACAACGGCGGAGAGATGCCTGATTATATAGGCGAATTCCTTGCTAAGGAAAAAGCTGCTAAAGAGAAAATGAAAGAAGAAGCGCCCAAGGATATCGCAAATCCCGCTGCCGGAAGAAGTGACAGGGCAGATAATAATATGATCAGAGATGGGAAGCCCGACTTTAAAGTTGAGACTTCTATTGAACATACAGAAAAAGAAGCTTTTGATGACGAGGATGATTTTGATTTTGATGAGAATCCTATTGATTCAAGCGGCTTTGATGATGAAATAAAGATTGAAGAGTTTGACAGAGCTCCTATACGTGCGGAACGTGCGGAAGCAAGACCTGAGAGAAATATCAATGATGAGATCAAGATTGAAGAGTTCGACAGACCTGCAAGACCTTCGGAGCCCAGAGTCGGAAGAAGATTTGACGATGAGATAAGAGTTGAAGAGTTTGACAGAGCACCCGAGCCTTCAGCTCCTTCTGCCACAAGCACAAGAATCGACAGAAGACGTGACGATAAGATAAATGTAGAAGAATTTGATTACACAGTTAAGCCTTCTGCGGCAAGACCTGACAGAGTATATGAAGATGCCATCAAGGCAGAAGAGTCAGGGGCTGACTACACAGTTAAGCCTTTTGCGGCTAAGAGACCAACAGAGAAATTCAGCGATGCATTAAAGAATGATGATTTCGGCTTTGAATCCAGAGTTCCCGAATCTAGAGAAGGCAGAAGATTCAGTGATGTAATGAAGTCAGAGGAGCCCGATCGTGAGCCTAAGGCATACACTACACGTGCAAGAGCCAACAGAGATGCTATAAGATCTGAGGAAGACGATCATGCATTCAGATCCGATTATCCTATCAAGGTTTCTGCGGCTCGTACAGATTCCCTTGGCATGGATACATTGAGTTCCGAGAGACCTAATGATTCATTTGAATCACTTTCTGTCAGCAACGACAATGACAGAGATACATTCAGAAATGACAGAGATACATTCAGAAATGACAGACGCGAAGATACATTGAGATCCGGAATGCGCAATGATGCATTTAGATCTGAGAGACTTGGCGATGCGTTCAGAAGTGAGAGACAGGAAGATGCATTTGAATCTCTTTCTGTTAATACCGATGTAGAGAATCGCACTACAGATAAGATAAGAAGTACAGAGGATACATTTGCATCATCTGAGAGAAAGTCAAATGTACTTGATATGGATGCAATGATCTCCGCAGCGGAAGAGGAAGACAGACTTGCATTTGAAGAAGCACCTGTTTTCGAAGAAGTAAAGAATGTAAGACCTGAACCGGTTGCTAAGCCTATTGCCCAGCCTGTGGTACAGCCTGTTGCAGAGCCTGTTATTCAGCCTGTAGTACAACCTGTGGCTAAGAAGACAGAAGAGAAACTTGACTCTGTTCTTGAAGCTGAGGTTGATGCTCTTACCGTTCCTTCTGCAAATGCAGAGCTTGCGCCTACTATTATGAGCATAGACGATGCAATCGATGGAATAACAAAAGATATGCAGAACTTCCTCGATACTGAAGATTATGACTATACATATGTATGGGCAGGTTCTACGGAAACGATCATCATGAAGACTATTGAAGGCAAGGCAGTTGCTTTGGTTTATGAGGATGAAGAATTTGCGGCATTTGAAGACAGCTATACAAGAGATAACAGAACAAGCTATCTTGCTATCGTAAACTCTTATGTAAAAGAAACCATTAAGGGCGGCAGTGGCATCAGAATTAAGAGACATAAGGGATCAAAAGCCATTGATCGTTAAATAACATATGGAATCAATGAAGGCTATCGGTTTTTTAACGCCGGTAGCCTTATTTGTTTAATAGGGGTAATATATAAGGGTAAAAACTTCACAGGAAAACAAGTAACGAATATATATGATAAGGAGATAACAATATGTCTAAGCATACCAATATGCAGCGAGATGTACTGATTCTTAATCTTGAAGAGCAGCTTGAGGGGATTGCAAAAGACCAATTTGGCAAGTCGCTGAAAGACTGCACCGATCGTGAAGCTTATTATGTACTTTTGGAGATGACCGGCCGTCTCATGGATGTAACTGAGTTATGCAACGGCGAGAAAAAAGTATATTACATATCTATGGAATTTTTGATTGGAAAGCTTCTTTCCAACAATCTTATCAATTTACGTGTATATGACAGAATAAAAGACATAATGGCGAAAAATGGCAAGGATCTTGCGAAAATCGAGGAGTATGAGCCTGAACCGTCTCTTGGAAACGGAGGACTTGGAAGGCTTGCTGCATGTTTCCTTGACTCGATAACGACTCTCGGACTTGCCGGAGAGGGAATAGGCCTTAATTATCATTTCGGTCTTTTTAAGCAGGTTTTTAAAGACAATCTGCAGGTAGAAGAGAAGAATGACTGGATTGAAAAGAACAGCTGGCTTGAGAAGACAGATACAACATTTGAGATCTTTTTTGGCAAAAAGAAAGTGGTATCACGCCTTTATAACATGAATATTGTCGGATACAGATCCGGTGTAAATAAACTCAGACTTTTTGATATAGAATCCGTTGATGAGAGTCTTGTCAAAGAGGGTATAAATTTCGATAAGACCAAGACTAAGAATAATCTGACTCTTTTCCTCTATCCGGATGATTCGGACCAGGCGGGAAATCTTCTTAGGATTTATCAGGAGTATTTCCTGGTATCAAATGCCGCGCATCTTATCTTGAGAGAGCAGAAAGAGCGTCAGTATGACCTTCACGAACTTCATAATCATGCGGTCATACAGATTAATGATACACATCCTACAATGATCATTCCCGAACTTGTGAGAATTCTTGTTGAGGAAAAAGCTTTTAACATGGATGAGGCAATAAGCGTTGTCAGCAAAACATGCGCTTATACAAACCACACAATTCTTGCAGAGGCACTTGAGACATGGCCTCTTGAGTATCTTGAGAAAGTAGTTCCTCAGCTTGTTCCTTACATCAAGGAGCTTGATAAGAGAGTGAGAGCTAAGTACAAGAGCTCTAAGGTTCAGATCATTGACAAGGAAAAGAAAGTTCACATGGCATTCATTGATATCCATTACGGATTCTCAGTGAACGGAGTGGCGGCAATTCATACCGAGATACTCAAAAACAGTGAGCTCAAAGATTTTTATAAGATATATCCCGATAAGTTCAATAATAAGACTAACGGAATTACTTTCAGAAGATGGCTGTTTTCATGTAATCACCCTTTGGCAGATTTTTTGTCGGATGTTGTCGGAGACGGTTACAAGAAAGATGCAACCAAACTTGAGAAACTCCTTGAATACAAGGATGATCAGATTACTCTTGAAAAGCTTGAAGAAATCAAGAGGCTTAAGAAGACAGAGCTTGCCGAGTATATCAAAGAGCATGAGAATATTGAGATCAATCCTGATTCTATTTTTGATATTCAGGTAAAGAGGCTTCATGAGTACAAGAGGCAGCAGATGAATGCTCTTTACATAATACATAAGTATTTGGAAATAAAGGGCGGAAAGAAGCCGAAGAGACCTATAACATTTATATTTGGAGCAAAGGCTGCGCCTGCTTATGTTATTGCAAAAGATATAATACATCTGATCCTTGTTCTTCAGGAGATAATAAACAACGATAAGGATGTAAATAAGTACATGAAAGTCGTTATGACACAGAATTACAACGTGTCATACGCCGAGAAGCTTATTCCTGCCTGTGATGTTTCTGAGCAGATATCACTTGCTTCCAAAGAGGCTTCGGGAACCGGCAATATGAAGTTTATGCTTAACGGAGCCGTGACTCTTGGAACGGATGACGGAGCAAATGTAGAGATTCACGAACTTGTCGGAGATGACAATATATTTATCTTCGGTGCGAGCGCGGATGAAGTTATCAAGCATTACAAAAAAGCTGATTATGTATCAAAGGATTATTACGATAAGAGCCCTGTCATAAAAGAGGCGGTTGATTTTATCATAAGCAAAAAGTGTTTGAAGGTCGGACATAAAGAGAACCTTGAGAGACTTTACAATGAGCTTTTAAACAAAGACTGGTTCATGACGCTTCTTGATCTTGAGAGCTATATCGAGAAAAAAGATGAGATATTCGAAGCATATGAAGATAGAGACAGATGGAGACAGATGATGCTTGTAAATATTGCAAAGTCAGGTTTCTTCTCATCTGACAGGACGATAGAAGAGTATAACAGAGACATCTGGAAATGTGAATTGATTAAATGATTAAATTCGAAAAGGTCTGCGCATAACACGCAGACCTTTTCTATCCCCATAATCCTCCAAAAAGCGTTATATTTGGAGTGACTTAATTAGCTACCATATACTCGATTACAGATGAGATGTGAGATAATTTGTCATCATCAAGATGGCAAAGATTATCTACAGCACTGCTCAGCTTCTTAGGAAAAGAAGTCTGGTAGTTGAAATAATCGTTTGGTGTGATACCAAGGTAATCGCAGATCAAGAAGAAATTTTTCATTGAAGGAAGTGATCTGCCATTTTCTATACAATTGATGTAACCGGCGTTCTGTCCTATAGAAAGGCTCATGTCACGAGCCGAAACTCCCTTTTGCATTCTTAATTTGGAAAGACGGATTCCAAAATTATTATTATATACTTCACTTACTGATTTCATTGCAACCCCTCCTTTTATGGCGTTTTCTTAAATTTTATAGAAGTATAAACGTAACAAACATGTAACATTATATATACATCATAACAGATGCGACAATATTTTGCACCATATTTGAGTAAAAACAATATAAATTTTTTTTACTTAAACGATGTAGTATTAGATAAAACGCGATAGTTGTGCGGAAAAAATATTTTCCAAACACATTAAAAAATGTGAAAATGTTTGTTAAAGTGTTTGTTGCAATTATTTTCGGCGTCAGATATAATTCATTCATATGATGGAATAGTAGATTTATTATTTAAAATATAAAGGGGAAAAATATGATTAAGAAACGAACAAGATTATTAAGTTTGGTTCTTGCCTTCGGAATGTTCTGTGCAACAATCGAGGCAGGATCATTGGATATTAAAGCTGAATCTTTGGGATCTACAATTCGCCTTGAAGATAAAGGAGATGAACTTGCAGACAATATTGAGAGAGGAAGATGTCCTTATACATGGGTAAAGGTAGACGGATCTTCATGTCCCGTACTTAACCCTAAGGGAGGAATGTACAGTATCATGTACGACCTCAGATATTTCTCTAGCGGAAACAGTTTTACTAAGGATGGATATGATAATTCAAACGGATGCGGAGGAAATAAGAACCTGACAGAACATCCGAACTTCCTTAAAGCATTTGAGCAGACACTTTCAAATGCGAGAAAGAACGGAACATCACTTGTGCTTAGATTCTCATATTCAAGTGACAGAACAGTAGGAAATGAGCCGGGACTTCTTCTTGACGGAGATTCCACTGTATATCACAATACAGAGCTTATTCGCCAGCATATCAAACAGCTCAGCGAAGTTATAAATAAGAATAAAGATGTTGTACTTGCGGTTGAGTGTGGAATGTTCGGACCTTGGGGTGAGATGCATTCATCCATGTATGATATTGATGAATGTAACGATTACGATCCTCAGTTCTCAAATGCCATAATCGACAGATGGCTTAACAAGCTCGATCCTGATATTAAAGTTCTTGTAAGAGCACCTAAGCATCTCATGGGATATTACGGATATGCAAACAACGCTGAAGGATTCAATCAGGCAGTTGCAAACGGTACATTGAAGCTCAATTCAAGACTTGGAATGTATAATGACGGATATCTCGGAACATCTACCGATTACGGAACATTCGGTGATGAGAATGAATGGCCTTATATCACACGTGATAAGGGTATTGATATGCTTGAGAAGCTTTCGGAAGTTCCTTACGGCGGTGAGTGTGCTTATGTAGATCTTGATACTTTGAAGTCTCATGGTTCACCAATCTACAATGGCAAGAACTTCATGTCAGAGCTTTACAGAACACACCTTTCATATCTTCACAATATTAACAGTGAGGATGAGGTTCTTATCAAAGAGCTTAATCATGTAGACGTATCAAAGTCCGATCTTGTTAAGGGGCTTGATGCATCAGATGTTACACCTTATATTGATCATTCATACAGAAAGTTCATGCGTGACCACATGGGATACAGAATCCTTGTAAAAGAATCAAAGCTTTCTTCAGAGGTAAGCAAGGACGGCACATTCACAATGAGCGGTTCAATGAAGAATGTCGGATTCGGTAACTTCCTTACAAAGAAATACACAGAAGTAATCCTTAAGAAGGGTGACAAGACATATGTAGCAAGTGTTGATTCATTCAATGCAAACGATCTTAAGTCTCTTGCAACCAAGGATTATAAGTGGACATTCTCTGTTCCTTCGGATATTGAAGCCGGTAACTGGGAAGTTTATGTAAGAATCAGAAATAAGAGAAATACAGAAGATGCTTCTGTAAAGACAGGTATTCGTTTTGCTAATCCTGATTGCTTTAATACCAACATTCGTGCCAATAAGATTGGTACCATTAAAGTTTCAGGCGGAAATAGCAAGGGCGGTTCTGGATTAAAAGAAGTTCGTTAACATTTGCTTTTAGATCTAAACCCGAGAGAGTTAGCGCTTTCTCGGGTTTTTTATGTGACTGAATGAGACGGAAATTGAGCTAAAAGTGCATAAACGTTAAAACAAATGTTGCAAATGTGAAGTATATCGTATATAATCTGATTATAGACAACAACAAAACACAACAAAAACAGAATATTTGCATATAGCAGCTCACAGGTGTACGAATTTTATTAAAGGTTACACAATCATTAAGAAAGATAGCTTATAAAGAGAGAGTATCAGAGTGCTTCACATGGGAAAGAGAGAATTTTTGCACTTGTAATGTGGTATTTCAAATATAGAGAGAAAACTTGGGGGAACGAGTTTTTTTACCTCGACGGACACGACTGGGCAAGCAGAAGTGTTTCGCACCGTAAGGAGAGATTTTGAAAAAATCCGAAACTTACCGAAAAGGATAGCCTGTGACGCAAAAGACATTTGAGAACTAATTGTATAAGCTCAATACCACATACAAAGCTTACGGTGCGGATCTTGCCAAGTCATATAAGAGATTAGGGGATTTCTTATATAAATAAAAAAATCTGATAAAGGTGATTTAAATGAAAGTAGGAATAGATGCACATATGCTCGGAGGCACGAGCGAGGATGAGAGTTTTTACAGGGGTATTTTAGATGCTCTCAAACCTGACAAGGGGGATGTTTATTATCTATTTGTAGATAGGGATGCAGATGTATCGAGATATAAAGGAAAATTTAAATTAGTCTTTTTTAAGAGTAGTAATTCTTTTACAAGAAACATTTTTGAATTGACAAAGTTTTGTTATAAATACGATCTGGATGTTATCCACACTCTGCATTATGTACCGTTTAACAGTCCATGCCCGGTGGTATGTACAATAAATGATATTTCTTTTGAACATGAAAAGAATAACGGAAATAAGGTTGAGTATTTTAAAAATAAACTTTTGATCCCGTTTTGCGCAAAGCACGCGGACAGAGTTATTACAATATCCAATCTTAGCAGACGCGATATAGCCAATACATATGATGTATCGCAGAAGAAGATTGAGGTTGTTTCAAATGCGGTAGCATCGGATTTCAGAAGGATGGATGATGATGAACTTGACGATCTTGACGTTAGGGGAAAGTATGATCTTGGTTATTCACCGTTTATACTTTGTGTCGGGGACAGTCAGTCGGACAGAAATCTTTCACGTCTCATAAATGCGTATATTATGTACAAAGAAAGATGGGACACAAACATCAAGCTTGTGATCGTAGGAAAGAGCAGTTTGTATGATGACATGTACGATGAGATAGAGGAATATGAAGATGAGATTCTTTTCACCGGTTGCAGGGACAGACTTGATCTTGCGGCAATGGTAAATGAGTCGGAAGGTTTCATTTGCCCTTCATTTGTTGAAGGAGCGGGAATATCTCCTCTTGAAGCGCTTAATTGCGGAACTCCCGTAGCGGCGGCAGATCTGCCGCATACACATGAAGTTCTCGGCAACAGAGCAATATATTTTGACCCTTACGATGAAGAAGACATCTATGAGGGCATTTGCAGGCTTGTGGACGACCCGGTAGAAGCGGTAGCTTCGGGTAATACCTGGGAGGACAGCAGCAGGCGTATTAAAAAGGTTTACAGAGATGCAGCATCGGAGATGTGTTAATCTCAGCGAAGGAAGAAGTAATGCTTAATATTGTAATTCCCATGGCAGGTGGCGGGAACAGACTTACAGAGTCTCTTTATGAGACACCCAGGCCACTTACCGATATATTCGGTCATCCGATGATCGAATATGTGACCCAAAATATCAGACCCAAATGCGAACACAGACTTATATTTGTCTGCCGGGAAGATCACATAGAACGTTTCGAACTTGACAGTATTCTCAGAGAAATCGCTCCTGATTGTGAAATCGTAGTTACGGATGCAGCTACGGAAGGGGATGCTTTGGCAGTACTTCTTGCTGAAGAATTTATAGATAATGATGATGAGCTGATGATCGCAAGCGGTGATCAGGTTGTCGATACCAATATAGATGCATACCTTGACGAGATGGGGGACTATGACGGACTTATTATGACAACGCCGGCTACTCAGCCTAAGTGGAGTTATGTCAAATACGATGAGAACGGACAGGTGACGCTTGTCAGGGAAAAAGAGGATATGTCAAACGAAGCGATTGTTGGAATCTATAATTTTAAGAGAGGTTCAGACTTCGTGAAATATGCATACAGGATGATCGCAAAGGATATCAGGGATAATAATGAGTTTTGCGTTGCTCCTGTTTATAACGAGATGATTAATGACGGAATGCGGATCAGCTTCTGCAATGTTGGGGCAGACGTGCATGGATTTGGGGGCTCGGAAGGTATGAGCGCTTTCATGCAGCTTGATCTGTGTACAGATTTCTTTTGAGGTGACCAATGATTGGGAAGAAACATGGGACTGATTGATAATAAGGAGATTACAGTTGTTGTTCAGGGGGCAGTAGACAGGGAAAAAACACCTATATGTCTTAAGAGTATAAGAAAAGAGCTTCCCGGAGCGTTTATTATATTATCTACATGGGAAGGAACTGATGTAGAGGGGCTTGAATATGATGAAGTTGTTTTTTGCGAAGATCCGGGCGGGTTTGATGAATTAAATGTTCCGTTTTCGCCAAAAAACAATATTAACAGACAGATAGTTTCGACTTATAAAGGTCTTTTGCAAACGAAGACCGCGTATGCGATGAAGCTGCGCACAGATTTTTATCTGAGCGGCGACGGATTCAAAGAATATTTTAATATATATAACAGAGAATGTACCGAATACAAGATTTTTGAGCACAAGGTTATTTGCTGTGAGCTCTATTCGAGAAATCCGCGGTACATTTTTTCAGATATGAAAAGAGCTTACCATCCTTCGGACATTTTCTTTTTCGGATATACAAAGGACCTGGTAAGGCTTTTTGACGTTCCCTTATTTTCCAAAGAAGATGAAGAATATATGATGTGGAAGCATTATCCGGATGTTTCCTTGTCAACATACAGATATGACGCGGAGGCTTATCTTTGGATAAGCTTTCTTAAAAAGGCAATTGGCTTTGAGCCGCCGGAAGATCTTGAGAAATACGGCAGGGCAGATATAGAGCGAAGTGAGGCTACATTTGCCGCAAATCTCATAATACTTAGTAATGACGATATAGGTCTTAAGACGCTTGATGGCAGTATCTACAGGAAAGAGGCTGCGCCTCAGAATTGCTATACGCATGAGGATTGGGAGAGAATCTACGGCTTTTACTGCTGCGGAGATGCCGGGGGATATCTTCGCTATCTTCTGAAGGTTGAGCTCAAAAATCTGCTGGATATACCGCCTTTTGTCATGAGGGAAGTAATCTGTAAAAGGATAAAGAAACTTTTGCCCAAAGAGATAAGGGCACTTTATAAGCCTTTTGTTACCGGAGTTTCCGGTGCCTTTAAGAGTTTTGGGAAAAGAAAATTTGATAAAGAATATGCATCAAGCTATTACAGCGAGATCATAGATGCCGGGGATATAGGCGTTGTTGTCCATGGCGAGATAAAAGAGACGACAAATGAAACGATAAGAAGTATCAGAAAGTATCTTCCGGGGGCGCAGGTTATTTTGTCGACATTTGACGGGGAGAATGCAGATAATCTTGACGCTGATATTGTTGTGAAGAGTAAAGATCCGGGATACTGCGGATTTATCAGGAAATATCCACATGAGCAAAAGAATAATGTAAATCGGGAACTTGTAAGCTGCCGCGCAGGGGCTGAAGCGTGTTCTATGAAGTACTGCATTGTGATGCGAAGTGATATGATGCTCACCGGTGCAGACTTCCTCGATATTTATAACAGGGTATCCAAATATGTCACGACGCAGTCTGTTGTATCACGTAGGATCATGGTTGAGGCTCTTTCTACTTCAAAGAGCGGTGTGACCAACTTTGGCATTTCCAACTGGTGGTATATGGGGCTTACCTGCGACCTTCGAAAGCTCTTTTCGGCAGACCTTTATAAGGATGTGGGCAAAAGAGATTTTAAGAGCGAGTACAGATGTAATCTGATGCCGGAGCAGCATATTGCATACAGTTTCTATGTGAACAGTTACAATCCGATGCTATCTAAGTTTGTGGGGCTTAGGAGTGTGACTGATGATTCACCGGAGCTTCGCATGGAATACGAGAGGTTTGTTGCCAATAACTTCGTTTGCGCTGAGTTTTCCATAAGTAAAGTGGTACTTCCGAAAGCTTTGTATATCAATAATTCTGCGGCTTACAAATACAACACAAGCTATGAGTACTGGCTGAAGCTCTGCAGGAAGTACGGCGCTCTGGATAATATTGTTGTAAAAAGAGAACTGGCACTTTTACGAAGGAATTACAAAAAGAGGCTTAAGGATATTCCCGATTATTACAACATTCTCAAATGGAGCAATGCTGCGCGAAATTATAAAAAGAGCGTTGCTGAAAAATATGAAAATGCTTTGGATCCGGTGAGGCCTGAAGATGTGACATTTATGGTCACGGGAAAGGTAGAGATATCCGAGGAATTAAATACTATAGCATGTCTTTATTCTATAAAGAGATTTTTTCCGGGGGCAAAGATTATTCTTGGAACCTGGGAGGATGAGGTTGTTCCTGCACATATCAAAAAGCTTTGCGACAAGATCTGTTTTGTGGAAAAAAAGTGTGCGAGGGTGAGCGTCCATCTTGATAATTCAAAGGATGAAGACCTGAATGAAATAAATATGTTGCAGGCTCTTGGCAGCACGGCGATAAAGATGGTGCAGACAAGGTACCTTGTTAAGATGGATTCCTGTCATGTGTTTAAAAATGCGACGCTTCTTGATTTTTATAATTACTGGAAGAAGATAATGGATTCATATAATCCTGAGTACAGGATATTTGATGAGAGAGTTCTTTTTGTAAATAAAAATATGTATGATGGCAGGAAGACAGACGGAAAGCTTGTCGGAGCGATTCCTGATATGTTCCAGATGGGAAGAACAACGGACCTGATGAAAATCTGGGACGGACACGTGGAATCCGAGAATGTGCTTAAGTATTACAGCACGTTTACAAATACGAGGTATTCAAATTCGGAGAAGTACAACAGTCTCTATATCAGGGAGCAGTGCCATTATATAAATCTTCTGAGGAATTCTGATGTGAAAGTTCCTGTGCCGAGATGGTATGAGGATAACGGCTCTTTTGAAAATATCCTTGCCTACGAGGCAGTGCTCAGTTCAAACGTGATCGTCGGAAACTGTGATGACGTCGGAATCATGAGCGGCGTAGATTCTGCGGAAGATGAGAGGTTTATGAGCTTTGAGACGTTTGCCGGCTTATATGTTGTGAACGTCGATCAGGACAATAAAGATATTTTTGATTATCTTAAAAAGTATTACAGCGCCGCAGGGCGCGGACTCGGCTGCGGGCTTCTGTTTGGCGGAGGATTGGGCTGTGGTTTAGGTAGTGGTCTTAGCTTTGTTAATGGTCTTTGCAACGGCTACGGCAGGAGAGGCAGGGAGGCACATTCTGTCCTTATGAAGGCTTTGCTGTACGGAGACAGGTACGGGTATGACAAGAAGTATGATGTGCTGATGAAGCGGATTAGAGAAACGAGCTGAATTAAGGTTATATTAAGATTCACTTCAATCTACAGAAATGTATTTTATTTATCATGGTTTTATCAAAACAAAGGAGATGAAACAAATGGTGGAAAGAGTACTTTCGGTAGTTGGAGTGTTTTTTTTGTATTTTTTGGTGTTTTTTATTGGTACTATAGGATTTCTGTTGTGGAGCGAAGGTAAGTTCTCGATAACTGAGGAACAATTTTATAACTACGGCACTTGTTTTGGGAATGAATACAAAAACAGATATTGTAGATTTGACAGATTTGACAGATTTCGTAGATTTAGCATATATTGCAGATTTGATTTCTCTAAGTATATTATGTAGAAACATCAAGATGTAAAATGTTATGGACTATTGTGCTGACACGGTGACAATTTGATAAATTACTTGTGAAATAATTCATGTACTGCGTTGTCGTCAATCATCGGTGCTCACATCGACTCAACCCTCCGCCTTGTACATAAATTATTTCACTACGTAATTGATCAAAAGTCAGCGTGACAGCACACTAGTTTCGGATAGAATTATAGAGAATCACAGATAAGAAATGTATAAGAGATTATGTTTATCTGTGAATATATGAAGATTCTGGTTTGGAATTATAAGGAAACACAGATAGAGACGGTGGAGATGAAGGCTTTTATCTGTGTTTTTTGGTTTGTCCCAAAGAAAAATAGCGAAAAAACACAGATAAGAATTGTATAATGGATATAGCTTATCTGTGTTTCTGTGGTTTATAAAAGAGAAAAACGAAGGAAAATACAGATAAATATTGAGTAAATAGAAATATCTATCTGTGACTCTGCGGATTATCTTAGCGGAAAACGTACAAAATTACAGATAAAGCAAAGAAAAAGAAGAAACTTATCTGGGGATGCAGTAATAGCGCATTCGAATTGTCTAATTAGCAATTGTCTAATTATATTATGTAAAACGGGACGGTACGTATGATTATCAAGAATGCATCTGTATTTACGGAAGAAGGAAGATTTGCAAAGAAAGATATATATGTGGATGGAGAGGTCTTTTCCGATGGCGGTAAGAGTGGTGACAGTTGGGAAGGCAAACATTCCGATGGCGAGATCATTGATGCAAGCTCATGTTATGCAATTCCGGGGCTTGTTGATATTCATCTGCATGGCTGCGATGGCGTGGACTTCTGCGATGGAAAGATAGAGTCAATCAAGAAGATTCTTGCATATGAGGCAAAGAACGGCATAACCACGGTTGTGCCTGCGACGATGACACTTGCTGAAGATGAACTTGTAAGGATAATGAAGGCTGCTGCTGAGTTTAGAAGAGAGCAGAGTAGAGATTACGACAACCGATGTAATAGTGATCAGAGTAGAGATTGTGGCAACCGCTGCGATAGTGATCAGAGTATAGAGTGCAGCAGTAGATATGGCAAAGATTATGATGGAGAAGTTGAGAGCAGGAGAGATGTTGCAGTAACTGCCTGGCTTTACGGAATAAACATGGAAGGCCCTTTTGTATCTGCCAAGAAGTGTGGCGCGCAGAATACGAAGTATCTCAGAAAGCCCGATATAGATATGTTTAACAGGCTATATGAGGCATCGGGAGAGACTATCAGATTCTGTGATATCGCACCCGAAGAAGATACTCCTTCAATGGATTTTATAAAGGAAGTTTCGGGGAAATGCAGAGTCTCAATAGCACATACTGATTGCGATTATGATACTGCAAAAAGAGCTTTTGACAGTGGAGCCTGCCATGTCACACATTTGTTTAATGCGATGGCGCCGCTCCATCACAGGAATCCCGGACCAATCGCGGCAGCGGCGGAGAATGAAAGTGTGATCGCTGAGCTTATCTGTGACGGTATTCATGTTGCGGCACCAATGATAAGGACTGCATTTAAACTCTTTGGACGAGAGCGGATAGCGCTTATAAGTGACTCTATGATGGCAACTGGTCTTGATGACGGCGAGTACGAGCTTGGAAAACAACCTGTATCTGTAAGAGGGAATGAAGCCAGACTTAGCGACGGCACAATTGCAGGCTCTGTGACGAATCTCATGGGATGCCTTAAATATGCAGTTAAGCAAGCTGGGATTTCTCTTGAAGACGCTGTATATTCGGCAACTGTAACTCCTTCCAAGGCAGCAGGCTGCTATGATGTTACAGGCTCTATCACTCCGGGCAAGTACGCAGATCTGGTGCTTCTTGATAAGGAGACACTTGATGTGAAGATGGTGCTTGCAAGAGGGAGCAGGATTAATGAAATATAGAATAGTTAAGAAATAACCGCTCGATGTTTCTGATGCCTCAGAAAAACATAGAGCGATTAATTCTTAACCATTTTATATTTCAGGGCTAACCGTTTATCGGTAGCACCTTTTTCAATTCATATATTGCCATCACGGTTCATTATCGTCAAATAATCATTTTCTTTTATTCCACAATATAATTCCGTATTATCCCTCTTACAGTCTGCTCAAGGTGTGGCTTAAGTTCTTCCAGCGAAACGGGATCGTTGTACATGATGGCACTGTAGCCTGTTGAGCCGACAAGTTCTATGATTATAAAGAGCATAACTTCGGGATCTTTGAACTTGTGACCTGATTCTTCGAGCATCTTGTTGTATATGGTGACAAATTCATCGTCTGAATTGCTTACATTTGTATTGAGTGCTTTTTTGAACACTGCCCAGCTAAGGTCTTTGTAGATAAAAGAGAGAAGTCCCTTGTTTGTTGCAAGAGAATCCAATGCATAATTCATTATAAATATTAACCTGTCATCAAATTCTGTCAGATTTTCGTGGCTGAGCGCCTCGTGAGCCTGTATGAACAACTGGCTTGACTTGTGCGCGATAAGCCTGTTTCGAATGTCATACTTATCCTTGAAGTACAAGTAGAAAGTTCCTTTTGCAACGCCCGCCCTTTCTACGATATCCGATATGGAAGTCTTGTTAAGTCCCTTTGAAGTAAAAAGCTCAAAGGAAGTATTTAGTAATCTTTCCAGTTTTGCTTTTTTGTTTTGATCTGCTTTTCCCATTTTTTCACCTTTCTCTTTATAAATTAAATATAACATAAATTTAGGAAAGTTATTAAGACAAAATAGCCGTTTTATTGACATGAAAAAGAAAATGAAATAAAATAAAAACTGTTAGCGATAACTAACAGCGTGTAAAATCAGATAATCCCTCTTTTGATAATCAGGCATTTTAATCGGTTATTGAAAGGGGATTTTTGCGCTTAAGGGTGAGAATGTGAAGGGAGTAAGCATAAGATAATAAAAATTGAGAAATCTTTTTCGGTTAATTATTGACTAATGGTCATAAAGGTGATATACCATAAATGACTAATGGTCATAAAAACGTTATTGCTGAAACCGGATTAATCGATTTATTTGGTAGCAGTACAGCGGCTCTATGAGAGGTATAGTATGAAAAAGATTTCTCACATAATTGTAAAACTAAGATATCTGATACTCTTGGTTGCAATCGGGCTTCTTATCCCGGCTGTGATCGGATATATCAATACGAGAGTAAACTATGATATTTTGTCGTATCTTCCAAAGGATATCGAGACCATGAAGGGACAGGATATCCTGCTAAACCAGTTTGGAACGGGTTCTTTTGTCTTGTATGTGACAGAAGGTATGGAGGAAAAAGACGTTGCGGCTCTGAAAGCAAAGATAGAGCAGGTCGATCATGTCAAGAATGTCCTGTGGTATGACTCGGTAATGGATCTTTCAATTCCGATGACAATGCTTCCGAGTGAGGTGTATGAGGCTTTTAACAACGGTGATGCCACAATGATGTTTGTGGTATTTGATGAGGGAACTTCATCCGATCCGACGCTTAAGGCAATTGATGATATCAGGAAAATTTCTGATAAGCAGTGCTTTATGAGCGGAATGAGTGCGATAGTAACCGACATGAAGAGCCTTACGAAAACTGAGACTCCTATGTATGTCGGTGTATCGGTTATCCTGTCAGTGCTTGTTCTTTCGATAACAATGGATTCCTACCTGATTCCGGTATTCTTCCTTCTTAGCATAGGAATGTCGATTATATATAACATGGGAAGCAATTTCTTTAAAGGAGAGATTTCTTTTATAACTCAGGCGCTCAGCGCGGTACTGCAGCTAGGCGTTACCATGGATTATTCGATATTCCTCTGGCACAGTTACCGGGAAGAACTTGAAAAGAATTCCAATAGAAAAGAAGCAATGGAAAATGCCATAGATTCAACTTTTAAGTCTGTTGTCGGAAGCTCGATAACATCTATAGCGGGATTCCTGGCGCTCTGCTTTATGACATTCACACTTGGAATGGATCTTGGAATTGTTATGGCAAAGGGTGTTGTTTTGGGAGTTATCGGATGCGTCACCATACTTCCAAGTATGATACTTATTTTTGATAAGGCATTGGAAAAAACAAGACATAAGCCTCTTTTGCCCGAATTTGTAAGAATCCCCAAGATGATTGCGAAACATTACAAGCTCTTTTTCCTGATATTCCTGTTACTTATCGTGCCTGCAGTATATGGAAATAATCGCACAGAGGTATATTACGATCTTACAAACAGGCTTCCCGACAGCCTTGAAAGCATTCGCGGGGCCAAGAAAGTAGATGAGAAGTTCGACATGAACTCCGCATATATGATCCTTATTGATAAGAATCTCGACGGCGTCTCAACGAATAAGATGATACAAGAGCTTAAGGATACTGACGGTATCATCTCAGTGCTCAGTACAGATGCCATTCTGGGGCCTGCAGTCCCGAAAGAGTTTATCCCGGAGGAATACTTTGATGCGCTGGAAAGCGAAGATTGGAAAGTGGTTCTTTTGACCAGCGATTACAAAGTGGCTACAAACGAGATAAACGCCCAGATCGATGAGGTTCAGAGCATAGTAAAAGGATATGACAAGAAGGCGATGGTTGTAGGAGAATCGCCTTGTACCAAGGATCTTATAGATATAACGGATCATGACTTTAAGGTTGTAAACGCGGTTTCAATAGGCTTCGTATTCCTGATAATCGCACTGGTACTTAAGTCGGCGTCACTTCCGTTTATTCTGGTCGCGGTAATCGAGTTTGCAATTTTTGTGAACATGGGAATTCCTTACTATATGGGAACGGAAATTCCTTTCATAGCATCGGTAGTTATTGGAACCATACAGCTCGGAGCTACGGTTGACTATGCGATATTGATGACTACAAGGTATTTGTCTGAGAGAAACGCAGGTCATGACAAAAAAGAAGCGACGCTTATTACACTGACAACCTGTATGAAGTCGGTAATTGTCAGTGCGCTCAGCTTTTTTGCGGCAACATTCGGTGTGGGACTTATATCCAGCATTGATATGATCGGATCTCTCTGCGGACTTATGTCGAGGGGCGCGATAATCAGTATGTTTACTGTTTTGCTGGTGCTTCCCGCAATGTATATGATATTCGACAAAATAATAATAAAGACTACACTTGGCGTGAATCCGAGCGTACAGTCACAAGAAAAAATCACAGATTGTGTAAATAAAATAGCGTGAGGAAAGACTTATGATCAGAAAAAAACTAATTAAATCATTATCCCTTGCCCTGGCAACAATGCTTGCGATCATGACGGTTGCCTGTGGTGCAAAAGAAAACGATAGCGCTGCGGATACAGCGAATGCAGAAATATCAACTACTGCAGAGGAAGATAAGCTTACGGACAGCCTTGCAAAAAGTATCGGATCTTCTGATGATGCCGGAAAAGTTGAGACGGTATATGTAAATGCGGATGCAAGCGGCGCGGCGAACGATATTATCGTAAGCGAATGGCTCAAGAACGACGGCTCTGCTGAAATTGCGGATAAGACAGAGCTTAAGGATATCGTCAATGTGAAGGGCGATGAGACTTTCAAGGACAACGGAGATGGAACTCTTACATGGAATGCGAAAGGTTCTGATATTTACTATCAGGGAGTTACGGACAAAAAGCTTCCCGTAAATATGAAGATTACTTATACGCTTGACGGAAAAGAGATAAAGCCGGAGGACCTTGCGGGAAAGAGCGGCAAGGTGACTATCCGCTTTGAATATGAGAATACCGATAAGCAGACCGTTGATGTTGATGGAAAAGAAATCGATGTATTCACACCTTTTGTTATGATGTCAGGAATGAAGCTTGACGGCGATAAGTTCTCAAATGTTGAGGTTTCAAACGGAAAAGTTATATCGGACGGCGGCAATTTCATTGTTATGGGTGTTGCGGTTCCGGGATTAAAAGACAGCCTTGATATATCGGAAGATAAATGGGAAGAGCTTGATGACGAGGAACTTGAGAAAAAGCTTGGTAACAGCTTTGAGATTTCGGCGGATACAACTGATTTCGAACTTGGAATGACTATCACAATGGCAAGTTCCGATATTCTTTCTGACTTTGGAATGTCAGATCTTTCAGGTTCAGACAAGATAGACGATCTGAAAGATAATATGGATAAATTAAATGACGGATCGAGTGCCCTGGTTGACGGTTCAAAGGAACTTAAGAACGGGACCGGAGAGCTTAGGAACGGTGTATCCGATCTTTATGACGGTACAAAAGAGTTCAAGGACGGCACAAAAGAGTTATTGAACGGAACGGGAAAGCTCTCCGGAGGAATGAAAGATTTCTATTCCGGAATTGTTAAATATACAAACGGAGCTCACGATTTAAGAAATGGAACAGCAGCTTTGGAGGAAGGAATTACAGCCGCAAAAGACGGTTCTTCCACACTCAGAAAAGGTATGGAAGATGCAAAGCTTGTTGAGAATGCAAATGCGCTTGCAAAAGGCACGGAGACTATGGACAACGGAGTTAAGCAGATGGCTCGGATGGCATCATCTCTTTCGGATCTTATCTCTGCATCGTCTAAGCTTAGCGATATAAAGAATGCATATCTTGCGACACAGTCTTATCTTCTCGGAAGCGGCGATCCAACACAGGGAGCCATTGCTTGTCAGACTCTCGGTGTTGATAAGAATACTCTTGATGCTGTGATCGCTACAGGAAAACCTGCTCTTTCAGCAGTTAATCCGGGATCTGTTGCACCTGTTACTTTTGAATCAATGCTTGTTTTGACAGCAGATTTTGGTGAACTTAATCATGGTGATAACTCAGGTGACGGAAATGAAGCCGGAGGCGATGATAAAGGCAGCACGGATGGAAATGCGGGAAGCGGCTCTGATAATGCCGGAAACTCAGGAGATAACGGCGGAAATGCAGGCGGAGCAGAATCGGGTTCAGACAACGGCGGAAACGCAGGCGGAGCAGAATCTGGTTCAGACAACGGCGGAAACGCAGGTGGATCGGGCTCAGGTTCGGACAATGGCGGAAACACAAGTGGCGCAGGTACAGGGACAGATAACGGTGGCAATGCAGGCGGAAGCAGCGCAGGTAACACAGACTCAGGAAACAGCGGAAATGCCGGAAACAACGGCGCCGCAGGTGCTGACACAAATAGCGGTAATGCAGGCGGAAACCCTGCTACAGCAAATAATACAACCGGTGATAATACTGCAAGTAATGCAAGTGGAAACACTGCTCAGACGGGCGCAGGCAATGCCGCTGCCGGAAATGAAGGTGGTTCACAGGTAAGCGCAGATGCACTTACGAGCAATATGAGCACAACATCACTTAATCTTAACGGTGCAGGAAACGGAGCAATCGATCCTGCAATCCTTGGAACATCTCATATAGTTACCTTGGACGGCAAACAGTACTATACAAAAGAGGAACTGGATGCTGCGGTTCAGCAGGCAATTGAAAAAACTAAGGAGGAAGTTATTAAGAAGGCGGAAGAAGAGGGCGCACAGAAGACGATGCTTATCGCGTCATATTCGGGATACCTCGCTCAGACCAAGGCAGTGCTTACATTCATCAAGCAGGCTCACCTTGATGCTCTTGCAAACCTTGATCCGGAAACACTTAATAAGCTTTCACAGCTTGATACTCTTGTAGCAGGTGCGGATCAGATAGCAAACGGAAATGCGAAGCTGGCTGAAGGAATTGAGAAAATTTATGGCGGAACGGTTCAGCTCGATCAGGGAATTGGTAAGCTCAAGGACGGTTCTACGGAGCTCAGAAAAGGAGCAGATAAACTTACCGATAATAACAAAGCCATCGTAGACGGAGCTACAAAGCTCTGCGATGGAACAAGTGAACTTAATGACGGAGCAGGCAAACTGGATGATGGAGCAGGAGAGCTGGGTGACGGAGTCGGCAAGTTATTTGACGGAGTCGGTCAACTTGACGACGGAGTCAAGGAACTTGTAGACGGTGTTGTAAAGTTCGACGAAGAGGGAATCAAGAAGATATATGAAGCATTTGACGGAGATCTTTCTGATTTCTCAGACAGACTTTCTGCTATCGAAAAAGCAGGTGAGAACTACAGCACATTCGGTGGTGCGTCTGAGGATATCGACAGCAGCGTGAAATTCATCATTAAGACTGACGGAATAAAGTCTGATAATGCATGATATGGATGTATAACATGCGATATGCAAGATGTGAACACTAGACACATGATATTAAATAATGATTTAATTAAGATGCAAAACTACGATTAAGCACAGGCTGTCTCGATATAGTGAGGCCTGTGCTTCTATTATTCTCAGAAAAAATAATCAAATTAAAAACGCTTCGCTGTAGCTGTGACCGATGCGCAGAACATTATGATAAAATAGTTATTAAGGAAAACATTTATCAATATCAGTTTTCTTAGGGAAGAATTTATTCATGAAGGGCTGTTGAAGTGAATAAAGATAATACTGTTTTTACATCGGAAATGAAAAAGACGCATACGATCTACATGCCCGATATGCTCCATTATCACAATGAGCTTCTTATCGCGGCTTTTAGGTATGGCGGATATAAGCTTGCAGTTGTGCCTGAGTATGAAAGAGTGCCGGAGGATACGTTCAGGTTTATTAATTCTGCGTATTGCACGTGCGCGATGGATATAATAGGCAATATAATGGCACATATTACTGAGCCCGGCGTTGACCTTGAGCATATCGCAATTCTTGAACCGCAGGCCGGAGGTGCATGCAGGGCAGGCAATTACTATGATCTGATCATTCAGTGTGTGAAAAAAAGCGGGCATAAGATTCCGGTTCTTTCCCTTAATTTCAGAGGTGAGGAAAGTCATCCCGGATTTAAGATAAATCCCAAGATGCTATTTGGCGCGCTGGCTGCAGTGTGCTACGGAGATCTTCTCATGAGCCTGTATCAGCAGATAAGACCGTATGAGAAGAACAAGGGCGAGACGGATGCTCTTTATCATAAATGGGTAGAAAAGCTTTCTGAGAATATCTTCCGCGGAAAAAATCTTTTTTTTAAAAATAAGATATACAAGAGGATTGTTGCGGACTTTAAGAATATCCCGTGTTATTCAAAAACTGAAAAAAAGCTTACCAAAGCAGGCGTTGCCGGTGAGATATATATTAAATGTTCGCCGATAGGAAACAGGCATCTTGAGGATTTTCTCAAGAATCATGACATGGATTATCGCATGGAAGGATTCCTTAATTACTGTATCTATGTTGTCTTCACAGAGCTTAAGACTGCGGAGCTAAATATGGCATCGAAAGCCGAGCTGAAAGCCTATAATATCCTGATAGGCCGTATGATAGCAATGCAGAATAGGATAAAAAAGCTTTTGGAAAAAGAATGTTTTACAGCGGACGGATCTTTTTATGAAATGAAGGAAAAAGCAAATGAACTACTAAGCGAGTACTATAATATCGGAGACGGATGGCTTGTGCTCGCGGAAGTTATCGATATGCTGCAGCAAGGATATGACAAGATACTGATCGTTCATCCGTTTGGATGCCTTGTAAGTCACGTCGCGGAGAGAGGTATTCTTAAAAAGCTCCGTCAAATGTATCCCGGAGCAAATATCAATACAATCGAATATGATTACGAGCAGTCTGAAACACTTAGGGAGAGCAGGATATTGCTTGCGCTGTCGTAAATTGTTTGGTTGTTGTCAGCCGTCGTACCGTTCGGTACGACTCATTTCTCTGTCTTACAAAATAATAATTTAATATGGACACATAAAAAACACAATTTTGATATGGAATAAAATTAAAAAAAGCGTATTATATATACTAGTACACTTGAATTTGGTAAACATGGAGGATATTATGAAAAAAAAGAGAATAAGAGCTATTTTGTTGGCTTCAACTATAATGATGTCACTTGCCGGTTGCAACGGATCAACTTCCGGAAGCGGTGAAGTGGAATATACAGAGGCAGAACTTAGACAAGCCGCAAGAGAGGCGATGGTAGCTACTGAAGATTCTTCAGCTGCTGCATCAAGTGTGGATGCGTCAACAGCTGCTTCTTCAGTTACAGATGCATCGGTGGCAGCTTCATCTGATGTGACTGCTACAACATTAGCAACTATTCCCGAAGCGGCAACATCAGCAAATCCTGATGCAGCTACAACAGGAGCATCAACAGCTGCAACTGCAGATGGCAGTGTAATTACAACATCAACTCAAGGACAGGCAGCACAGGCTAAATTGGCAGACCATCAGTTTGTATATAACGGAAATGAAAATTCTATCTTGAATGATATAGGAACAATAATGTCTAATCTCGGACGATATCAGTACAGAAATGCTGATTGTCCGGATCAGCCTTATTACGCTTATAAAAATGGAGAAGTCTTTTTTACTACCGGAATCTTAAAAGGAAGCAGGAACGGAGATGAGCTTCCTTTGGATATCTCGATATATGTAAAGAGTGTGCGTACGGCGCGTAATGTAGGTATAGGATCCCATGTGAGCGATATAAATAATGCATATAGTGAATGTAACAGATCGTCATTCTCTTTGGGTGGAGATTATGGTATACAGGTAAAATTTGATACGTACTCGATATATTTTTATTTTGATGGCAAAACCGATGTTGTATCATATTTTGTATATGAAAATGATGTCAATCTGAAAGCAATGTATCCTAATAAGGCAGATACCAAAGGAACAACACAGAGCTCGGTTACGCCCAATAAAGCTTCCGGTGCGAATTCAAATGCCACACAGGCTACAGCTACACCTGCACCTGCTGCAAACAACACAGCTCCTGCGCAGACAACAAACAACACTGCACCGGCACCCGCACCTGCACCCGCACCCGCGCCTGCACCTGCTGCAACTCAGAATAATGTAAGTGCTTCTGAGGGCGAAGTTGTGTACAACGGTAAAAAGCTTTCTATCCTGGACAACTTGTCAACACTTATGAATAACTTGGGACAGTGTGAAAAGAAAGATACATCTATAGCTGAAGAACCACGATATGTTTTTGATGCTAACAGCATAAATTTATATACATTTGTTAATAACGGCGAAGAGCTTCCTTATGATCTTTGTATCTACAGGCATGGAATAAAGACAAGTCGTAATATCGGAGTTGGTGATTCAAAAGATAAGATTATAGAAGCATATGGTGATCCTATAGAGGTGTATAGTTTTTATCAGGGATATGGATTCAAGTATAAATTTGATACATTCACTTTGTACTTTGATCTTGATTCAAATACCGACAGAATACGTTGCATTACATTTGGTAACAACGCTACAATAGCAAAAAGACATGCCGTTCATCCTGATTATATCGGAGATTAAAAGAGTTTTTGTTTTAGAAGTGGAGGAAAATCCTATATGAAGATAAAGAGAACCTTATTGATATTTGCAACAACTTTAGCTGTTACAGGATGTACGCCGATAGCTACAGAAGGTGATGCTGAATCTTTAGAATCACAGGAAGAGGCGGCAGCTGATGATGCAACTGCTGAGGTAGCTTCTGAAGAAGTGTCTTTGGCTGATGAAACTAATGAGGAAACAACAGAAGCGGAAGCAGAAGCTGCGGCTGTTGAAGCAGCAAAGGCAGTAGGTGAGCCTGTATCTGATGAAGAACTTAGTACTTTTACAAAGATGTTTACTGACGAAGGTTGCGATTATTTTGGATTCCTTTGGCCTGAATACAGCAGTCCCGAAGAAATCAAATGGGATCAGGCTATAGGTTGTTATACTAAGTCACTTGACTCAAAGCTTACCGATGATGAAAAGAAGGAGCTTTACGGTACTACCGATATAGAAGGTTACATCGTTGATACAGCGATAAAAAAGACCGATCTTAGCAAGTTTATCAAGGATCATACAGGACTTGATGTTACACTTGAAGCCAAGGATGTTCCTTCATGGCAGTATAATGAGAAATGTGAAGCATTCCTTGTAGGTGAGAATCCATGGGGACAGGATTCACCTATGTTCGATGGCAAGTTTGTTTCGGGAACAAAAGCCGGTGACGTCTACACACTCACATTCCAGCCAAATAACGAAAACTGGGGACCTGAAAATATACAGCCTGACAGAAGCATTACATTTACTAAGTCCGGCGACAAGCTTGTAATAAAGTCAAACAAATATATAAGAAACTAAATAAGCACTATTATGCAGCTCATCTTAATTTTCAAGGTGAGCTGTATCTTTTATAATCATATTAATTATGATTGCGTCAGACGGGAGAAAGCAGATAATATGGAAAAATGGAAGCAGTTGGACAGGGAGTATATCATTGATAATCGCTGGGTAAAACTGGCAAAAGATAAGGTACAGTTACCGAACGGAACGTGCCTTGATGATTTCTATGTATTTGAAAAGAAGAGTGTTTCGTTGATCGTTGCAGTCGATGAGGAGAATAAGGTTCTGATAAAGAGTGAGTATCGCTACCCTGTAGACGAAGTGTTATATGAGCTTCCGGGCGGAGTGATAGAAGATGGCGACAGTGCGCTTGATGCGGCAAAAAGAGAATTGCTTGAGGAGACCGGATATTCCTCCGATGATTGGACTAAGCTACTGTCAGGATATGACTATCCCACTAAAGATACAAATGTCGTAAATATCTTTTTGGCAAGAAACATAAAGAAAACAGGCAATCAGAACCTTGAGGCAACTGAGGACATTGAATTTAAGTTTGTTCCGTTAAAAGAAGCAGTTGATATGTGTATGTCTAATAAGATCAAAGTGAATGGCACAATCGCAGGACTGATGCTGGCAGAAAAGATAATACAAATTAAGGAAAAGTAGAAAAAACATCACGTAGCTATGGTATGATATACAAGGTGAATGAATAATGCTGGTAGTATTGGGAAAGAGTTGCAATATATAGAAAATACAGAAGCAATAGAAGGTTCAAATTAACCGGTATAACAAAAACAAGGTGGAGGTAACAAAATGAAAAAATTCAAAGGCTACATGCATGGCATAAACCTTGGGGGCTGGCTTTCCCAGTGCAATCATACAAAGGAAAGATATGATAATTTCATCACTGAAGATGATTTCAAAGTAATAAAGTCATGGGGGCTTGATCACATCAGGATTCCCGTTGATTATAATCTTGTCGAGGATGAAGACGGAAACTATATAGAGGACGGATTCACATATATACAGAGAGCAATCGAAACTTGCAAGAAGCTTGGCCTTAATGTGGTTCTCGATCTTCACAAGACATTTGGCTACAGCTTTGATGACGGTGAGAACGAATCAGGCTTTTTTGACAATATAAACTATCAGAACAGATTCTATAAGCTGTGGGAGCAGTTCGCTCAGAGATTTGGAAAGTATTCGGATATACTGGCTTTTGAGCTTCTTAACGAAGTTACCAAAAAAGAGTATTGCGAAAAATGGAATGATATTTCTTATGAATGCATCAGAAGAATAAGAAAGATCGCACCGAAGGTAAAAATCCTTGTAGGCGGATATTACAACAACAGTATCGAGGCGCTCAAAGACCTTGCGGCTCCTTATGATGAGAATATTGTTTATAACTTCCATTGCTACGAGCCCCTTATTTTCACACATCAGGGTGCGCACTGGATCGAGAAAATGAATGACGATTTCAGGATGCCTTATGATTCAACATATGGCACATATATTGAGAATAACGACAGAGAGCTTGACCACATAACGGGTGATATGTCATCATATGACAAGCAGGAGCTGATAAGTGCGAAGTTCTTTGATGATTATCTTGCAGAGGCCGTTAAGATCGCGGAAGAAAGAAATGTTCAGCTCTATTGCGGAGAATACGGAGTTATAGATAAGGCAACTCCGGAGGATGCGCTTAAATGGTATAAGGACATATGCAGCTGTTTTGATAAATACGGAATCGGACGCGCGGCATGGAGCTACAAAGAGATGGATTTTGGAATTTCCGATGAGCGCATGAAAGGCGTTGTTGATAAGCTTATCAAACTGCTTTAATAATGTATGACATCTTAAATGAAATTACAGAAATCCGCACCTGCTGCGGATTTCGTGAGAATATGATTCAGGTGGCAAATAGGCCCTGCGACGAAGTCGCT
>NZ_KK211306.1:87885-358845 GCF_000621565.1 Butyrivibrio sp. LB2008 | reverse complement strand
CCAAGCCCTATCGACGAAGTCGATTCAAATTGGCTTGGTTGATGCATTCTTGAACTTTATGTTCAAGAATGCATAATGTTGAGATTCAGGGGGCAAAAAGTGATTTTTGCCTCTTTTGATGTGAAAACATAAAAAAATCAAGCGATAGAGGAGAAAGTATGAAAAAGAGATTTTTAGAATTGGCATTGGTGCTCACAATGATGTGTACCGGAGTATTTGGTTGTGCAAATAATGGCGCGAAGGAAGCAGGCGCGGAGGTAAGCGCCGAGGCGGGAGCTGAAGGGAGCTTATCAGAAAATGCAGCCGCCGGTACATCAGGTAGTTCGTCGGATGACACAGCGCAGAATGGAAAGACCGACAGGAGCGGTAATCCCATCGAAGTTCCTGAAAATGTAGAGACCATCATATCTATGGCGCCTTCTACAACACAGATTCTTATTGACCTTGGACTTGGTGACAAGATCGTTGCCTGCGACACATATTCTTATGGCAGTTATTCAGCAGATCTCAAAGCTGATATTCCTCAGTTCGACATGATGACACCGGATCAGGAAAAGATTGTTTCACTGAACGCCGATGTTGTTTTTACGACAGGAATGAGCGCGAGCCACGGCGAGGATGTATTTGCTTCGGTAAAAGAAGCAGGAATCTGCGTCTGCGATATACCAAGCAGTGCGAGCTTAGCTGATATTGAAGCAGATATTCTTTTCATCGGAGACGTTGTAAAAAAGAATGATGAGGCAAAGAAAATCGTAGCTGAAATGCAAGATAGCATCGCTGAAATAAAGAATGTAGCAATGAATATAAAGGATGATCAAAAGAAAAAGGTTCTTTTTGAGCTCTTTACACCGTCTGCCGAGTCTCCTACAATCTACACCGCAGGTTCAGGCACATATATCACCGAGATGATTGAGCTTATCGGTGCTGAGAATGTTGCGGGAAAAGAAAAGGATGACTGGCCGGCACTTACAGAGGAAGCAGCAATCGCGATGAATCCGCAGGTTATTCTCACTGCTGATATGTATACTGATGATGTTATAAACGTGCTTCTTGGAATGAGCGGCTGGGAGAATGTAACTGCGATCAAAGACAAAGCTGTATATCAGATTGACAATGACACTGTGAACAGACCAAACCACCACGTGGTAAGCGCTATGGTCGAGATGGCAAAAGCTATTTATCCCGAAGTGTACAAGGATCTGGAAGATCCTTTTGCAAATGACAATGCAAAAGAGGAAAAACCTGCAGCATAAGATATGAATACAAAGAAACAGATAAGAAAAATCTTTTTTATCATATTGATCACGGCTATATCGCTGGTGCTGTGTATATGCGCGGGGAGCGTTCTTCTTTCCGCGCGTGAGATGGCGGACATTCTTGCGTATAAGATGTTTGGAAAGGCGCTTCCGGACGCGGTAAACGTCTCGAACGTTTCAATTCTGTGGGAAATCAGGATGCCAAGGGTTTTCTGCGCTTTTTTTGCGGGAGCTGCGCTGTCTCTTAGCGGAGCCGTGATGCAGGCGGTTCTTCAGAATCCTTTGGCTTCGTCCTACACGATGGGCGTTTCTGCGGGGGCATCCCTTGGTGCAGCAGTTGTGATCATAACGGGAGCCGCGGGGAGCGTGCTTGGATACTTCCTTCTTCCGGCAGCAGGCTTTGGTGCGGGACTTCTTACGGTTTTCCTCGTAATTGCCTTTGCGGCAAGAATCGACAGGAATATGCACAACAACACATTGATCCTGTTCGGTATGGTTTTTTCGCTCTTTGTAAATGCGATGCTCACGATACTTAGCACAATGTCGAGCGAGCACGTGCAGAGACTTATCATGTGGCAGATGGGCTCTTTTTCGGGAAAAAGATGGGTTCATGTCGCCGCACTTTGCATTTGCACGTTAATAGGCGGATTTCTTCTTATCTTTTTCCACAGAGAGCTTGATATCATGACTTTTGGCGAAGAGCAGGCGATGAGCATAGGTGTTGATATTAAGAGGAAAAAGACAATGCTCCTTGCGATAGCGTCTTTCCTTACGGGCGCGGCTGTGTGCTTTTCGGGGATCATCGGATTTGTGGATCTTACGATTCCTCAGATCGTGCGAAAGATATTTGGCGCAAAGCACAGCGTGGTCCTTCCGATGTCGATGCTCCTGGGCGGCGTATTTATGGCACTTGCCGACATGGTATCGAGGACGATAATGGCACCGAGAGAAATCCCTGTCGGCGCGGTGACTGCTATGATCGGTGTTCCTGTTTTTGTCTGGATTTATTTTAAGGGGAGGGAGTGAGCTATGCTGATACGTTGTGAAAATGTCATATGCGGCTACGGCAGAACGCCTTCCGAGAATCCTGTTCTGAACGGGATAAATCTTGATATCGAAGAGGGCAAGAGCTATTGCATCCTCGGAGCAAACGGATGCGGCAAAACGACGCTTCTAAGGGCACTTTCGGGAATGCTTCCGTATGAGGGCAGTATAAGTCTTGAGGGCAAGCAGGTTTCAAAGCTTAAGCGAAAAGAGATCGCATCCAAGATGGCCATGCTGAGCCAGATCTCGCAGATCTACTTTTCATATACGGTCGAGGAAGCCGTGATGCTTGGAAGGTATCTGTACGCTGATAATTTCCTCGGAATTCCGGGAAAAAGAGACAGAGAGATAGTTTCCGAGTGCATAGAAAAGAACGGGCTAAAAGATCTCAGAAACCGCCAGATAAGCAGCCTTTCGGGCGGACAGATGCAGAGAATGCTTCTTGCACGTACAATGGCGCAGATGACGCCTATAATCATACTCGATGAGCCGACCAATCACCTTGATTTAAAATACAGGGCAGAGCTCGAATTTTTTTTGAAAGAGTGGAAGAAGGACAGCGGGCATACGCTTATCGGAGTCTTTCACGATATTAACTCAGCGATTGAGATTGGCGATGAGTTTATATTTATGAAGGACGGACAGATAGTTTTAAAGGGGACAAAAGAGATTTTACTGGAAGGCGATGGACTTCAGAAAATCTACGGTTTGGACGTAAAGGAATATATGAAGAAACAGCTGTCATTTTGGAAATGATCAGGCTTCAATAGATGATAGGCTCGATGGTATCTGAGGAAATGGTAAGCGAAAAGGAAATAATGACAGACAAGGAATTTATTGATAAATACGGACAAAAACTTAATAATGAGCAGATTGAAGCTGTAAGATCGGTTGAGGGCTTCGTTCTGCTTCTTGCAGTTCCGGGAAGCGGCAAGACAACGGTCCTTATAAATCGTCTCGGATATATGCTCTATGTAAAAGGAATACGACCTGAAAATATACTCACTCTTACCTATACCGTTGCCGCAACGAAGGATATGGCAAGACGATTTGAATCTGTATTTGGAAGAGCTTCATCTAATTTACTTGAATTTAGGACAATTAATGGAATCTGCTACGAAATAATAAGAGAATATGGAAGACGTATCGGCAAAAAGCCTTTTGATCTTATAACGGACGATAAGTTATCCGGAAAAATCCTTACAGACATATATACCGAAGTAATGGAAGAGTATCCCACAGAAAGCGATATAAAGAACGTTCGCACTCTTATAACATATTGTAAGAACATGCTTCTTACGGAAGAAGAGATAAAAAAGCGCGGAGAAGACGAAGGACTAGACCTCTTTAAAATATACGATCGTTACAATGCAGAATTAAAAGCAAGAAGTTTGATGGATTATGACGATCAGATGATCTATGCCTATAGAATGCTCAAAAGTTCTTCGGAGATGCTTTCTTTTTTCAAGAACAGATACAAATACATATGTGTAGATGAAGCACAGGATACTTCAAAAAGCCAGCATATGATAATTTCACTTCTTGCCGGAGAAAACGGTAATCTTTTCATGGTGGGAGATGAAGACCAGAGTATTTACGGTTTTAGAGCCGCATACCCCGATGCACTTCTTAATTTTGAAAAAGACCATAGAGGTGCAAGAGTTCTCGTAATGAATAAAAACTACAGATCAAATGCCAAGATTGTTGAGACGGCAGATCTTTTTATACAAAAGAACTTTAACCGCCACAATAAGCATATGTGCGCAGAAAGAGAAGCTTCTTCAGAAATAAACTACGTAACATTAAAGAGCAGAGATTCGCAATATAAATATCTTTTTGAAATGGCCGGGGCAAGTGATTCAGGGCTCGCGATTCTCTACAGGGATAACGAAAGTATTATTCCGCTTATCGATCTTCTCGAGAGAGAAGATTTTTCTTATAGAATAAAAAGCACTGATATGTCTTTTTTCTCAAACAGAGTAGTGGCTGATATTGCCAATATACTGAAATTTGCGTTAAATCCGTCGGATCCTGCGCTTTTTATGAATATCTACTTCAAGTTCCAAACATATCTTCGCAAACCTGATGCAGAGAAAATGATCTATATAGCAGACAGAAAGCACATCGGTATTTTGGATGCCGCAGAGAGTATTGATCTAAACGGGAGAGTCCTCGGGAATGTAAGGTCTCTCAGAACACATTTTAGAAACTTGGCTTTGGAGCCTCCGGCCAAAGCGCTTAATCGTATTGATAAATATATGGGATATGGTGATTATCTGAAAGATAACAACATTGCCACAAATAAGCTCTTTATATTAAAGATGCTGGCAAAAAAAGAAAAGACCATTCCCGGTTTCCTTGAAAGACTCGACCTGCTTCGCAAGATACTGACGGAAAAGAGAGAAGACTATAGGGCAAAACTTATTCTTTCGACCATCCACTCCAGCAAGGGGCTTGAATATGATAATGTTGTTCTGATGGACGTGATAAATGGCGTATTTCCCGGCAAGATGATCAAGAACTTTAAGAGCGCAACATCACAAGAGAAGCGCGATTACGAAGAGGAACGCCGGATTTTTTATGTGGGCATCACCAGGGCAAAAGATAATCTGACAATACTTAAATACGATGATGCACCATCTGTATTTACAGGCGAGCTTTCACCCAAGAAAAAGAAGGATATGGCAAAAACGCATGCAAATGCGAAAAAGGTAGAAAACGTTTTGTTAAAACCGACTCCGCTTCTAAAAAAGAAATCTGTTCCCGTTACATCCGGCGTAAATGTTCCGGACAATCTTATTATCGGAGAACGGATAATTCAGACAAAATACGGAGAAGGCATTATAACAGATGTTTCTTGGGATGACGATGAAGTGCCGACCAAGTTCACCGTAAAATTCGATAACGGAATAGAAAGGAAATTTGTATATCCTTTTGCATTTACTACCGGGATGAGGATACATAATGAGAATACTAAAAAGAAATAGAATTATAGCAATTATTGGCATAGCATTGATGATTTTATTAATAACCGCAGGATGTGGTTCAAATAAGAATTCAGACAACGAGTCCGGCGTGACCGACGAAGCAGAGAGCGCATTAAGCAATGAGGAGAGTACCGCAAACACTGAAGATGCTGCTTCGGAAGGAACTTTGGAAACAACAAACATATCAGAGAAGTGTATTGCAGATTACAATTCGTATGATGAGCTTATTGAAGATATAAAGAACTTACTGGATGTAATGGAAGAATCTGATGAAGATACTTTTTATGATCGGGCGAAGCAGTATGAATGGTATACATCTTGCATGTGGTGGAATTTAAAGAATGATAGTTTTGGATATTTACAAGCGGATATTGATGGGGACGGAGTAGACGAATTACTTTTGGGAACTGCCGGCTCGAAAGACAATTCAAATGATGTGTATATTGACAACATGTATACCATTAGAGACGGTAAAGTTGTTCCTGTATTTGAAAGCCTTTCAGACAGAGAGTGGTATGTTTTATATGAAGACGGCGTTTTTGTAAAAGAGATATATTATCCGGATGACTATTATAGTACTGAATATTTTAAATACACAGCGGGAAAGCAGGAGTTTATTGAAGGTATTTATTATAATACTACCATCTTTGACAGGGAAAAGGGTGAGTACCAGGAGGACATCTACTATTCTGATAGTTCTTCGAAGGAACGTGAATTGACTAGAAAAGAGTATTTTGAGATGGGCGAAGAGCTTCAGCATAAATATAATTTACCAAAGTTTCAACTTCATCTATTTAAGGAAAAACAATGAGATTACGAATAATACTTCCGCTTTCTATACTTATACTTGCAACCGCATGTGAATCCCAAAATAAAAAACTGATCGAAATGGAATCTGAGCTTGTTCAAGATCAGGGAAGTGCTCAGATCAGTGTTTATAATGACGATTATATGGATCATGGCAAGAAAAAGAATTATACCTACATTGATATAATCAAAGACCTGATGAATAATCCGGATTTTGATGTCGAAAGCACAGAAGAGATCCGAAAGGATACAATTGCCGAAATTATGAATAAATCTTATAACGTTACATGTAAGAAATGCGGAAAAGAGGTATATTCATGTTCTATAGAAATTATTAAGCTACCTGAAAACTATACTGAAGGTGCGCCAAAGATAAACGAATATATGCAAAAAGAATTAGATGGTTTGCAGAGTTACTCTGTAGACTTAGAATGTGATTTTCATCCTCATGATTATTCCGGAATGTGCTTTGATAATGATGTCATTGATTCCATTAACGTTATCAACGATAAATTTCTGACCGTAGATGTTTCCTCCTGTTGCGCTATCGGAGGTGCAAGCAGAGCCTATGCTAATAATCAACTTATATTTGATCTGACTACCGGCGAGAAATTATCTTTTAAGGATTTTTTTAAAGGAAGTGACGATGACTTCAAAAAAATAGTTAAAGAAAAATACGGCGACGAATCTTCCATGGAAATTGCGGAATGGATTGTTAGCGATGGCGATTCACACATTGCTTATAGAGATGATGCAGTTGTTTTATTTGCTACAAAGTTCGATCTGACAGGCGCCTCAGATTCCAATCTGGTAGAATATGAATTCACATATCAGGAAATGTTTGGTACAGATACTTTGACAAGATAGCTTTTGAAAAAAATATATATAATTTATGAAAGAGCTGGAAGAATAGAAGATGTAAAGGGTGGAATTTATTTGGAGAACAAGTTGCTAGTGAGAAAACAGTTATTATTTACGACAATTATTGCTACTTTGGTGCTATGTGCATGTGCTAAAGAAAAAATTGTATCTGATGACGTGAGCACAGAAGAAAACAGAACTGTATCTGATGGCGTGAGTATAGAAGAAAATAGTGATTTGGCTGCTTCTCAAGAAGAGACAGATGTGATAGATCACACAAAAAGTCCTAAAAGCAGAGAAGAAGTGAATATCGATGCTGAATCTACAGCTCTTTATGATAAGTTTCTGGCGGATGAAGTAAAGGCTACCTTTTACAAAAAAGGGGATAACAGCGATTTATATTTTCTTTCTGCATTCCTTAAAGATGGCGAAAATTATACATTATCTGAAATAATAGATGGGGAAATCAGTTATAGACGGGATAAATATCAAGAAAATTTGAAATTTGATGTTTTTAAGGATTCATATATTGATTGTGGATTAGATGGAGATATTGAGATGGTTGTTGAAATATATTTTGAAGAGTCTCATTTTCCTCTATATATGATAATCAAGAATGTGGCCGGTAGTTTGAAGGTTTGTTTTGCTGGCTCTAACAGTGGAAGGAAAGGGACAGACATTGAATATAATGGAGTGGTTTCTGAATATTTGAGCTTTGGACGCGAATCAAATATTGAAAACTATGCATACATAGATGCAAAGGGAGACTATAATTCATGGTATGAAAACGAGAACCATCGCTATTTCGGTGGTGATGAGGGTGATACGCTTTATGACTGCTTTAATGTGGATTCCAATATATTTAGAGGAGTAGAAGAACTGCGTGTGAGTTTCATCAGATTTGATAATGAGCAGGAATACGCTCAGTTTTTTCTATTGGATGATTATGATGGCGAGGAAATAGATGATGTTCCTATCAATGGCGTTAATCCTTATGATGAAGCTCGAAAAATATTGACTGAAAAAGGTTACCCCATTATTAGTTCCGAGGAAGCAACAACTTTAATTGATAACAGAAGACGTGAGATTGGACTTACTGATGAAATTTATAGCTATTGAGGCGAATTGTGACATGGAAACATCTGATTATGACACATTTTGGGATAAAGCATTGCCGTATGAATTGTTTTTTTGGAACTAATGGTTCGGAAGAAAATCCAGATGATGTGTATATTGGATAGTGTGTTTACCATTAGAGAGGGCAATGCAGCTTCAACTTCATCTTTTTAAGGATAAACAATGAGACAAAATATAATAATAACGTTAATTTTACTTATATTTCTTACAGGTTGTGGAGCAACAGCCGAAAAAACTCCTATAAATCCGGAATCTGAGGATAAATCAGCCGAAGCATATTCTGATTCTAAAACTAAGTTAATTGAAATAGAATCTGAGCTTGTTCCTGAGCAGGGGCTTGTACAGATCTGCGTTTATAATGATGATTTTATAGATCAAGGAATTGAAACTCAATATACCTTCATCGATATCATAAAAGATAATGAAACAAAAGCGACTATAAATACGCATCACCAGTTTAGTGAAATCACGGATATAGATTGCTTTGACTATAGTAATGATGAAGAAAAAGATATTGCAGTTATTGGTAAATCGGATTCTTATACTACTGTATTTCTGTGCGAAACTGCTTCTGACTATTATTACACCGATTTTTATCCGCAACGGTTTTGTGGAGATTTTGTTCAAGAGTCGTTAGGTAATGATTTTTCTATGAGTAAATTAAAGTCTATATTGTCGAAGGAGGGTGTAGGAAGTTTAGCTAAAATTTTGATTAATGACGCGGAAAAAGTTACATATAGTGATTACAAATCGGCATATATTAATTTTCTTAAAGTTCTTGATAAGTGCGGAGTTGATGAATATGGTTGTTCGGGAGGAGCATATTCAATATATGACATTGACAAAGATTCTATACCTGAATTAATTGTACACTATGGAGACTGTGGAGCTAATCTTCATGCATTTGTATTTACATATACTGATAACAAAGTTAAGTGTATTGATGAGATAGGCACCGGTCACAGTGAGTTCTATGCATATCCAAGCGGCAATGGAATATTGCAATCTTGGGCGCATATGGGAGGAGAAGAATTTACCCTTTTTTCTTTAAATAATAATGAGCTAACAGCAAAAGAATTATATTCCGGAAGTACTGTGTATGAAGATCCGGAAACCGGAGAATATGATATAAAATTCACACCGGAAAGGGATGTAGTGCCTGATACATATTTTCTTACATCATTTGTACCTGATAATGTATTTCCGATAGAAAAATATGAGACTATCTCAGCATACGTGCCATCTCAAGACAATGCGAATTATACCTTTCCGGATAATAATCCAAAATTTTATTCAGAAATCATGGAAAAAGACAATATTGTGAATGCAGTGTCTAAGTACAGGAATGATCCGGTTTATAAAGATATTCATTTTAGTGATTTTTTAAAAAAGCTAGAGCATTCTCCATCGGAAATACATGATATAACATATGCAGATCTTAATTTGGATAATGTGTATGAATGTATTTTTTATGTTCTGGAAAAAGATAGTAAAGATTCTATTCGTATAATTCTGAGTAAGCAGGGAGATGATATTTATGCATATTATGATTCATATTACATGGCAAGTACTGGGTGGGGGGAGGCTGAAAAAACCGATATTACAGAAAATGGATTCTTTATAGAAGAGCCTAATGAACACTTCTTCCAAAATCGAGTTATGTATGATAAAGAAAAATGGTTTTACTATTCCGCGCCTTATTAATCTATACTCATGACTGATTTAAGTTATTTATTGATTTGGAGAACAAGTTGCTAGTGAGAAAACAGTTATTATTTACGACAATTATTGCTACTTTGGTGCTATGTGCATGTGCTAAAGAAAAAACTGTATCTGATGGCGTGAGTATAGAAGAAAATAGTGATTTGGCTGCTTCTCAAGAAGAGACAGATGTGATAGATCACACAAAAAGTCCTAAATGCAGAGAAGAAGTGAATATCGATGCTGAATCCGCAGCTCTTTATGATAAGTTTCTGGCGGATGAAGTAAAGGCTACCTTTTACAAAAAAGGGGATAACAGCGATTTATATTTTCTTTCTGCATTCCTTAAAGATGGCGAAAATTATACATTATCTGAAATAATAGATGGGGAAATCAGTTATAGACGGGATAAATATCAAGATTTTACGTCCACTTCATCTCTGTTCTGAGGTTTTTTATATGACAGAGTACTTCGGAAATTGTAATAGATGTATTCCAAAGGTTATTCCGAGCCATATATAAGAAATCGGAGAATGCCGCTGTTTTAAAGGGTATGATGATATAGTCCAAAGGATAATGGAAAAATTTTGCTGGTTAAAGGATTAGAAAGATGAGGCTACACATAATAATACCGCTACTTTTACTTATATTTACTACAGGCTGTGGATCAGCGGGGAAAGAAAGCTCAATAGATCCGGAACCTGAAGATAAAGCAGTCGAATTATGTTCTGATTCCAAAGAAAAGTTGATAGAAATCGAAGCTGAGCTTGTTCCTCAGCGGGGACTTGCACAGATCTGCGTTTATAATGACGTTTTTGTAGATGACGGTGTTAAAACCAAATATACCTTTATTGATATCATAAAAGATAATGAGACAAATGAAACCATAAATACACATTGCCTTTTCAGTGAAATCACAGACATAGATTGTTTTGAATGTGCCTACGATGGGGAAGAAGGGGAAAAAGAAATTGTAATTATTGGTAATTCCTCTTCTCACACTACTGTTTGTGTGTGCGGAACATGTTTCAATGGCTCTAGTTATCGTTCATGTCTGTTTTATGGAGATTCTATTCAAGGATTGCTTGGAAATGATTTTTCTATGAATGAATTAAAGACTGTATTGTTGAAGGATGGAGTAGATGGAGTACGTAGTTTAGCCAGAACTATAATAAGTGATGCGGAAAAAAATACCTATAGTGATTACAAATCAGCATATATTGATTTTCTTAAGGTCATTGATTATTTGGAAGTTGAGGAATGTGGCTGTCCCGGGGCATTTTATTCAATATATGACATCAACAAAGATTCAACGCCTGAATTAATAGTATTAGGCTTTCACTGTGTATGGGTATATACGTATAGTGACGGCAAAGTTCATTATGTTGGTGAGTTTGGCTATAATCACGACGAGTTATTTCTATCTCCGAGCATAAAAGGAATAATTATGGCTGGAGCCTGGATGGGAGACGAATGGGTTGAACTATATTCTTTAAAAAATAATAAGCTCACATCAAAAGAATTATATTCCGGAAGAACGTTTTTTGAAGATCCGGAAACGGGTGACTATGATGATAAATATACATCTATAGAAGATGTGGTTCCTGATGCATATTCTCTTACATCATTTGCGCCTGATGATGTACTTCCAATAGAAAAGTATGAAGATTGATATGGAGAATAATCTGATAATGAGAAAAAGGTTAGTATTTACAGTGATGAACAACGCCTTGAATATGCCGGAAAGATTGATTCTCAGATCAATAAGATGACATGGCTTATCAGGAATCTCCTTGCGCTTTCTCAGATGGAAGCGGGAGTCTTGGAGATGAAGGAAGAAAAGGCGGACTTGAATGAAGTGATCATGGATATATCAGAGCCGATCGTGATCATGGCAGAAGTTGCAGAGGTGGAATACATCTGCAATATTCCTGAAGGTGTTGAACTCAAAGTGGATACACACTGGTTTAAAGAGGCTCTTTCAAATATAATCAAAAACTCCATTGAGCATACCGATGCAGGTGGCTTTGTTAAGGTATCTGCCGCGCAGAATAATCTGCGTACTACTATTGTTATAGAGGATAACGGGAAAGGAATCGGAAAAGAACATCTTCCGCATATATTTGAAAGATTCTATAAGGCAGGGAATTCATCTTATGACAGCGTAGGAATCGGCCTTGCCATAGCAAGGCAGATAATCCATGCGCATGATGGAAAAATAGAGGTAGAAAGTGAAGTTGGTAAGGGAACAAAGTTTACTGTAACGCTATATCGGAATGTCTTTTCTTTCGTATTAACGACTTTTGCCGTATAAAACCAAAAGAACAGGCATGTCAAAAGAAGCTGTCCCAACATTCTTATCATAAATCGAAATTCAGAGTTAAAGATTCCCGGTAGTAAATTGCTATATATATAATCCCAGAACAACGTGTTTATAAGATCTCCGGCTTCGAACAAGATAAAGTATATTACAATGTTTAAGAGTGCTTTAGGGGTAGAAGAAAAAGATTTGCCATTCATGATGTCGTCTCCTTTGAGTGTTTTCGGCTTACTAAATGATAACGTATGTTATGAAAGTTTTGTGAATCCTGCCCGTTTTCGCTTTACAGTGGCAGTACGATAATGTACAACTATCATATCATACTTCATGGAGGAGTTTTTTTCTATATGCATCGTAAGATTGAGTGGGATGTTGTTATTATAGCAGCGCTTATAGGAGTTATAAGCATCATTGTACATTGGTTTATGGGAAAAGATAAATCAATAAAATTAACCGGGAACAGTACTTTCTATACAAGTGTTGGCATTGGAATAATTGTCATGATCGCGGTGTATATGATAGGCCATAATCTGATAGCAAAGCGGGCAAAAGAGATTGCGATAGGCATAATACTGATTCTGGTATTTCTTAGGTTTCAACCAGAAAATATGTATCTCGGATTTGGCTCCGTGAAAGTTTTGACTGCGGCGGTTATGTGTCTCTATGTTCCGGTTTACGGAGCGGTTCTGCATAAATACAGGCGCGGCGGGATTTTGGAGCTTCTAAAGGCGATACTTTGGATGATCGTTCCCATTTTGATCATACATAAAAGCACGCGTGTGATGACGGAGATTGTGCTTTTGTCGGCTATGATCATGCAGCTTTTGTATTGTATCAAGAAAAGATGGTTTAAGATAAATTTTCTTTTATCTCTGGCAGCACTTGCGGTTATCGTGCTTGCTGCATCGGTATTTGTCGATAAGACCGGAGTGATCGCAAGATGGGGGCATAAAACAATGAGCAATGTCTTTTCTCTGGACGATTCAACGGTTCAATCGTTCTTCGATGTGAATCTTGTCGGCAGTTCGGGAAAAGAGAATTTGAAATTTTTGCCAAAGCCCGACCTGGATTATCTGCTTGCATATCAGGCAAATCGATATGGACTTTTACCGGCGATCGGCATTGCACTTCTGGTTATAGCTGTTATCGCATTTGGCTACAAGTCGGTCTTTAGGTGTAAAAACGATCTCAGTTTCCTGATGGGAACAGGGTGTCTTAACGTCCTTTTGGAAAATACAGTGATCAACATATTTGAAAATACCGGGACGATACCATACACTGATACGTTCTTGCCGTTCTTTTCATCACAAACGAGTTATATTGTGATGGCTTATATCTTTGTGGGAATAATACTCAGTGTTTGCAAAGGTAAAGGTACAAGGGACAGGTTCTTTAGATATGCTGTAAGGAACTTGATGCGCTACTGAATGATTTAAGTTAGAGGAGCAAGAAGAGATGATGAATAAGAGACGTATTTTTTATCTAATAACTGCACTGGTGATATCTTCTGCGGTAGGCTGCGGAAAGAGTGATACAAACGAAGCGCCGGAAGCCGGAAGTTCAAATTCAAATTCAGAAGTTTCGGTAGAAGCTTCGATTGATTCGTCGGATTCCGAGGAATCAACAGGCGAAGAGAGTGAGACTGCACCTGTTATTGCAGACGACGATTTTTCGAATCTGTACAGCGAAGCAAAAGAATGTCCTAACGCCGAGAACTTCGAAGGAAAGTGGTACACAGGGACACATTCGTCTGTCAGTGGCGATATGACGATAACAGATCAGAATGAAAAAGGTTTCCATTTTGCGGGATTTTTCAGCTACTATCTAAATTCAGGTGAAGCTGAGGGCGACGCGGTTTTTGTAAAAGATAACGTTGCTATCTACAAATATCCCGAAGAGGAAGATGAGTATTTAGGTTTCGTTATGGACGGTGATACTATGCATGTCGTTCAAAAGGGCATACTTGGCATGGGCATGAACGTATCGGCGCAGGGAGAATACTCGCAAAAAGAACCTGAATATGTAAATGCTGATATCATCAACAAAGCTTACACCGAGTCTCAATTATCGGAGATAAAAAAGATGATAGGCGACGATGAAGTGTACGATGATTACTTTAAGTTTGGAACTGAGATAGGAGCGGTTGATTATAAGGATACCGAAACCAAGACAGGCGAGAAGTGCAGAGTTGTGGATTGCATTGTCCCTACTTATGGTGTGGAATATAAGGCTGTGATGACGGATAGCGGAAAGATATATCTTAGTCTCAATGTAGGTGGAGAAGGCGATAAATTATATACAAACGATTCCGAATATACAGAAAAAACCGTGCCTGAAACAGTGGAGGAGTGACGGTAGGTTAAGGAAAGAAATATGGGTTTGTAAATAACTCTTTGAAAAACTGCTTGAAAATTTCACTCTACGCTGCTTGAAAATGAAGAACACAGATAGAAGGAGTGTGTTTGAAGTGATTTATCTGTGAAAAATTGAAGAAATAGCAAAAAAACACAGATAGAAAAGTATGTGTGGAGCGATTTATCTGTGAAAATGTAAAATAACAAGTGTTATGAGGCGGAAAAACACAGATAGAAAAAGTGTGTATGAGGCAATTTATCTGTGAACATGAAAAAACAGCTGTTTAGAAGTAAAAATATCATAGATAAAAAGCAGGATTCTTTTCCTTGATTTTTTGGTGGTAAAAGTGTACGCTATATGTGTTCATACAACTGGCGGATAAGTGGGTAACCACATGGGAGTATGGAAATATATTATGAATGTCGACCGCCTGGGCAACCGCTTTTGTGGATGCTCAGGCGGTTTTTTTTAAGTAATCACTAGGTTCGGTATTTTCGAACCGTAGTGTACTACTTAGTTCCGGCGAGCGAATGCGAGAGCGGAACTTCCTTTAAGTAATCACTAGGTTCGGTATTTTCGAACCATAGTGTACTACTTAGTTCCGGCGAGCGAATGCGAGAGCGGAACTTCCTTGTTACAAGCGAGTTCAGTGATATATACGGAGGAAAAGAAATGGTAGATTTGAAGCAGGAAATTTCACGCACCACATACCCGGGAAGAGGTATCGTTATCGGCCTTACAGCTGACGGCAAGAAGGCAGCATGTGCTTACTTCATCATGGGAAGAAGTGAGAACAGCAGGAACAGAGTATTTGTTGAAGACGGAGAGGGAATCCGTACACAGGCATTCGATCCTTCCAAGATGGAAGATCCAAGCCTTATCATTTATGCACCTGTACGTGTTCTTGGAAATTCAACAATCGTTACAAACGGTGATCAGACTGATACAGTATATGACCTTATGAAAGAGGGCAAGACATTCGAGCAGGCTCTTCGCACAAGAGAGTTCGAGCCCGATGCTCCCAACTACACACCTCGTATTTCAGGTATCATGAACGTTGAGGGCGGCAAGTATGACTTTGCAATGTCTATCTTAAAGAGCAACAACGGTGATCCTTCATCATGCCAGAGATTTACATATTCATATGAGAATCCCAAGGCAGGAGAGGGCTATTTTATCCATACATATATGAAGGATGCAAATCCGCTTCCCAGCTACGAGGGCGAGCCTACACTCGTAAATATCGAGGGAGATATCGATACTTTCACAAACAATGTATGGGAAGCTCTTAACGAAGACAATAAGGTATCTCTTTTCACAAGATTCATTGACATCGAGACAGGCAAGTACGAGACAAGGATCATCAATAAGAACAAGTGATATAATATCGCAAGTTTTATTTGTAACGCGCATGATTGCACGTTTTTAGAAGGAACACGGTAATTCGGATATCATATAACAGGAGAATCAATATGAACGAAATCGAACTTAAATACGGATGTAACCCCAATCAGAAGCCTTCAAGGGTTTATATGGAAAACGGAAAAGATCTTCCCATAGAAGTACTTAACGGAAGACCTGGATATATCAATCTTCTTGATGCTTTGAATGGATGGCAGCTTGTTTCTGAGCTTAAGAAAGCTACAGGACTTCCGGCAGCAACATCATTCAAGCACGTTTCACCTGCAGGTGCCGCTGTAGGAACACCTCTTTCAGATATTGAAAAGAAAATCTACTGGGTAGAGGATCTTGGCGAGCTTTCACCTCTTGCAAACGCTTACGCAAGAGCCCGCGGAGCTGACAGAATGTCATCATTCGGAGATTTCATCTCACTTTCTGATGTGTGTGACAAGGACACAGCAATGCTTGTAAAAAGAGAAGTTTCAGACGGAATCATTGCTCCCGGCTACACAGATGAGGCGCTTGAGATACTTAAGGCTAAAAAGGGCGGAAACTACGCAGTTATCAAGATTGACGAGAACTATGTTCCCGATGCGATTGAGAAGAAGCAGGTATTTGGTGTTACTTTTGAGCAGGGACACAACTTTATCGAGATCGGTGAGGATATGCTCACAAACATCGTTACAGATAACAAAGAGCTTCCCGAGTCTGCTAAGATTGATCTTATCATTGCACTTATCACACTTAAATATACACAGTCCAATTCAGTTTGCTACGTAAAGGGCGGACAGGCTATCGGTATCGGCGCAGGCCAGCAGTCAAGAATCCACTGCACAAGACTTGCAGGTTCTAAGGCTGACAACTGGTTCCTTCGTCAGGCACCTCAGGTTCTTAACCTTCCTTTCCTTGATAATATCAAGAGACCTGACAGAGACAACGCTATCGACCTTTACATCGGAGCAGATTACATGGATGTTCTTGCAGACGGCAAGTGGCAGAACATCTTCAAGGAGAAGCCCGCTGTATTCACAGAGGCTGAAAAGAGGGCATGGCTTGACAAGAACACAGACGTGGCTCTTGGATCGGATGCATTCTTCCCCTTCGGAGACAATATTGAGAGAGCATTCAAGAGCGGTGTTAAGTATGTTGCACAGCCCGGCGGATCTGTTCGCGATGACAATGTTATCGAGGCAGCAAACAGCCATGACATGGTAATGGCCTTCACAGGACTTCGCCTTTTCCATCATTGATAAACCTCCCCGCGGATTTCGTTTTCCGCGGGGATTTTTTATTTGATAGGAAATTCCTATCAAATAAAAAACGCTCCGCTATGGATGCGACCGATGCGCAGAAGTATTATGCAAGCTAAAGCTTGCGCGCATCGGCGCGCAAAGAGTTGATTTGCAATTCTTTGTTCTAGCGGACGACCTGTATGGCTATTTGGCACAGCCGCTCCGTCGGTATCTACTTGGAAATGCTTGTGTACGTCTGCGCAGTGATTTTTCATGAATTTATAAAAGCAGGAACCGCTGACTTTCACGTTGTTCAGAGCAGTCATCGGTTCCTGCTTTTATAAATTCTGAATCATCTTGCTCGTTCGAGAACAGCGCATTTCCAAGCAGATACCGGCGGGGCGGCTGTGCCAAATGGCCATACAGGTCTGTGCGGTTATAGAAGAGCACCTGTGCAAATTTTACGTGAGTCGTTACGGTTTTCAGCGGAATCTCACGTAAAATCTTTACATTTCTAGTTCAAGTCTACGTGAGCTACTCCGATTTTTTACAACATCTCACGTAATAAGTTTCCAATTTCAGGCAATATTTACGTGAGTTGCTTTGATTTTTTACAGGGACTCACGTAGAAACTTCTGAGTTATGTGTAGAAGCTGTACGGTGCGAAACCTGGAACATGTACCGCACAGGATTATAGCGTAGAAGCTGTACGGTGCGAAAACAGGAACATGCACCACACAGAATCATTGTGTAGAAGTTGTACGGTGCGAAAACAGGAACATGCACCACACAGAATCATCGCGTAGAAGCTGTACGGTGCGAAAACTGAAACATGCACCGCACAGGATCATCGCGTAGAAGCTGTACGGTGTGAAAACTGAAACATGCACCACACAGAATCATCGCGTATAAGCTGTACGGTGCGAAAACTGAAACATGCACCGCACAGGATCATCGCGTAGAAGCTGTACGGTGTGAAAACTGAAACATGCACCACACAGAATCATCGCGTATAAGCTGTACGGTGCGAAAACTGAAACATGCACCACACAGGATCATCGCGTAGAAGCTGTACGGTGTGAAAAAGAAAACATGCACCACACAGAATCAGTGTATGGATGAAATTTTACGTGTATCCCTCTGATTATTGGCATGGCTTCACGTAAGACGTTTCCTTCGGCATTTTCGGAGGGATAATGATTGTGTGCAGGTGACAGCTTTAACTTATGAAACGAAAAGGGCTTGACCTCGTTTCATAACTCTGGAGTGATAAATGATTATCGTTGCACATTTTTTCAACGATAATGCGGATTCGTTTCAGACATCATGCAACGATAAGTGGTTATCGTTGCAAAGTGAAAATGATTCATATTATAGTATATCTATGCTTACGTACGATTTTTCGAAGGGGGAAGGCCCCTTATATCAAAAGCTGTACAACTTTATAAAGGATGATATTGCCAAAGGAGTTCTTTTGCCCGGGGAGAAGCTTCCGTCTAGGAGGAGTTTGTCGGAAAACCTTGGGATAAGCACGGTTACTGTGGATAATGCTTATGACCAGCTTGTGGAAGAGGGGTACATAGAGGCGCTTCCCAAGAAGGGATATTTCGTTGCGGAGACTTTGACGGTTTCTTTTCCTCAGGAGAAAAAAAGTGGTTTCAAGATAACGGCGAAGAAGGCGAAAGATGAGTATGACTTTGACTTTTCGCTTAGCCGTCCGGCGGCAGAGTCGTTTCCGTTTTCGGTATGGGCGAAGCTTACGCGTGAGAATGTTGCGGGCAGAAGTGACAAGCTTTTGGAGGTGTCTGAGAGTAACGGAATATACGAGCTTAGGGAGGCTATTGCGGGACATCTTGCGTCGTTTCGCGGTCTTAACGTATCGCCGGATCAGATTGTTGTCGGTGCAGGAACCGAGTATCTCTACGGTCTTATAATCAAGCTTCTTGGAAAAGATAAGAAATACTGCGTTGAGGATCCCGGCTATCGCAAGATAAGCCAGATATACGAAGCGGAGGGGGTTGAGCACGCTTTCGGTAAGCTGGATGACGCGGGACTTCTCGTCTCAGAGCTTGACAGGACGAATGCCGATATTGCGCATATCAGCCCTACACATCACTTTCCAACGGGGATAACAATGCCTATAGGAAGACGAAACGAGATAATGGCGTGGGCGTGCGAGAAGGAAGGCAGATATATTGTTGAGGACGACTACGACAGTGAATTCAGGCTTCGCGGCAATCCGATCCCGCCGATGCTTAGCATGGATACGGCGGAGAAGGTCATATATATCAATACTTTTTCCAAATCACTTACTTCGACCATCCGAATCGGATACATGGTGCTTCCCGAGCATCTTGCTGAGCGCTTTTATGAAAAACTTTCCTTTTATTCGTGCACTGTTCCGACATTTGATCAGTACAATTTATCGGACTTTATCAAAAAAGGCTATTTTGAAAAGCACATAAACAGGATGCGCCACCAGTACACAAGGAAGCGTGAGCGTGTTCTTGAGATAATAAAAAGAGAGCTTGAGGGCGTGGATTACAGGCTTATCGAGAATGATTCGGGGCTTCATTTTATCCTGCAGCTCTTTATAAAGCACACGGATAAAGAGCTTGAGAATAAGCTTAAAAATAACAGGATAAAGATTTCTGCAGTCTCGGACTACTGCATGGAAACTCCCGATAAGCAGCTGCAGGGACGGTTTATAATTGATTATTCCAATCTTGATCTGGGTCTTTTGCCCGGTGCATTGCAAACTTTAAGATCATGCTTGTGAAATGTGGTATTAAAAAATAAAATAGAATTATATATTATAAAAATACCAGCAGAGTGTTATATTTTATCCTGATTTTAAAGAATAGCTAATGGTGGAGAAAGATATGACTCAGACACAGACAAACAGCCTTAAGAACCAAAATCATGTTAGATGGATAACTCTGACGGGGCTTTTCATGGGACTTAATATTATCATGTCAAGCTTTGGAATACCTGTTCCGGGAGGACATCTGTATTTATGTGACCTTATTATATGCACTGCAGCTCTTTTGCTAGATCCCGTTGCAGCGTTTGTGGTGGGAGGAATAGGATCATTCCTTGGAGACCTTCTCTTTTACCCGGCACCAATGTTCGTTTCGCTTGTGACACATGGGCTTCAGGCGGCAGTTATTTCATGCATGGTAAGCTCTAAGCTTGGGAAAGACAAGAAGACGCATTTTATGATTTCCGTTGTTGCAACGCTTATAGGCGCTGTTATAATGGTTGTTGGATATACACTTGGAAAGATATATGTATACAGTACGTTTGAATATGCAATGATAAAGCTTCCGTACGAGATAGCGCAAGCTCTTTTGGGAGTGATCGGTTCACTGTTCATATGCTACAAACTTGGGCTTATGAAGATATTCAGGCGAATGGAATTTGAATAAAGAGGGTAAAAAAATGGATTTTAAAGAGATAACAGATCAGAGCAGACAGGCAGTTACAGAAATACTTGAGAAGGCGAATCTTACGCCCGGTTCAATATTCGTGGTCGGATGTTCATCAAGCGAGATACTCGGAGACCAGATCGGAACCGCTACAAATCTGGATTCTGCAAACGCAGTTTTTGACGGAATCGTTCCTGTGCTTGAAGAAAACGGCATTTTTATGGCTGCACAGTGCTGCGAACACCTCAACAGAGCGCTTGTGGTTGAAAGAGAGACCATGGAGAAATACGGCTTTGAACAGGTCAATGCAATTCCTCAGCCAAATCACGCCGGCGGAGCTTTTGCAACCGTATGTTATCAGAGATTCAAGAATCCTGTGCTCGTAGAGTCAATAAACGCCAGAGCAGATGCGGGTATAGACATCGGAGGAACCATGATCGGAATGCACTTGCATTCAGTTGTTGTCCCAATGAGAATCTCCCTAAGAAAGATCGGCGCCGCCCCCATAATATGCGCCCGCCATCGCCCCAAATACGTCGGCGGTCAAAGAGCCATTTACGACGAGTCACTCATGTAACGAAGCGAGGGGAGCGAAAGCGTCCCTGAATCGTTTGTATACTACTATCTCATATCCCACCGCTAAAGGCACCAATAACATCTTAAATTACTGTAAATATCAATTATTGTGCAAAAAGATATGTTATAATGTTTATAATTGTACGATAATTGATATTTTTGTTTGCGTTAATACACTGTCAGGCTACACCACTTGGAGGCTATAGATACGTTATGAAGCAAATGGAAGATGTTATGTCTATCGAAGAAGCCAATCATATTGATGAGCTTACCGGCCTGCACAATCTAACAGGCATTTTGGAACATCTGCAGGGGCATGATAAATACTCTGCTTCTGCAAACACGATCATTATCTTTATCAATGTCATGAATTTCAAAGTATTCAATCAGAAGTACGGCTTCGCCGGAGGTAACGACTTCTTGAGAGGCATGGCATCTGAACTTCAAAAAATATTCCCTGATGAACTTATTGCGAGAATAGGCGGAGACCAGTTTATCGTTCTTGGAAATTCCATTATTGAAGAGGAAATTCTCGAAAAAATGGAGGAATTCAGAGAAGCCGTACATAATTATGAAAAAGGCCTTAAGATGAAAATCAAGGCCGGTATTTATCGTGCCAAGGGAAATGAGGACGATCCCGTTATCATGGTTGACAGAGCCAAGATGGCATGTGATGACATCATCAGAGTATATGACAGGGATAACAATTTTTATACTGAGGAATTGGACAAAAGAAATGAGCTTAGACAGTATGTTATAGATAACTTTGAGAATGCCTTCAAACAGAGATATTTCCGGGTTTATTATCAAAAAGAGGTAAGATCCATAACAAGAAAAGTATGCGGATATGAGGCTCTTGCAAGATGGCTCGATCCTAAATACGGGATTATCTCACCTGCGGTTTTTATTGAGGTTCTTGAGAGTGTCCATCTTATTCACAGACTTGATATCTACATGATAGACCAGGTATGTTGTGACCTTAGAGATGATATAAATTCGGGATATGAAGTGGAGCCTATCTCTGTCAATCTCTCAAGGCTTGATTTTGAACTTTGCGATATTATGAGCGAGATCGATAAGTGCAGGGAAAGATATGATATTCCCAAGAAACTCCTTCATATCGAGGTTACGGAGAGTGCGATCGCAGCGGGAGCGGACTTTTTGGGTAAGCATATCAAAAAGTTCAGGGATGCCGGATATGAAGTGTGGATGGATGATTTTGGCGCCGGATACAGCTCTTTTAACAACCTTAAAGACTATGATTTTGATGTAGTCAAGATTGATATGGGATTCTTGCGTGAGTTTGAGACAAACCAGAAATCCAGGATTATTCTGGCTTCGATAGTACATATGGCAAAAGAACTCGGAATACATACACTTGCAGAGGGCGTTGAGACGGAAGAGCAGTATGAATTTCTTTTGAAAATAGGATGCGAGAAGATGCAGGGATACCTTTTCGGTAAGCCAAAGCCTGTTTCTGAATTTGTAAGAAATGTCGATTGCAGCTCCGAAATCAGCGAAGAGTTTGAGTACAGCAGTTATTATGATGATATAGGAACTGTAAATTTCCTGAACAACACACCTCTTAGACCCAAAACGATGGAAATCATGATAAAGCTTCCCATCGCGATAGCAGAACTTTGCGAAGATAAGGTGAGTTTCATTTATGCAAATGAGGCATATATGGAGTTCATAAGGGAAATGGGCGCAAGTGATATTGAGGAAGCAAACAGGATTGTGCATTCTTCTGAAGTTGAGGATACAAGAGGACTTTCCAAGATACTGAAAATGGCTGAGGGATCATATAACCAGAGAAGCGAGGCGGATCTTGTACTTAATGGAAACGTGGTCAATACAAAAGTGCGATTTCTTTCAAGGCATGGCGATAAGGCCGCATTTGCACTGGTTTCAAGGAATATTACCGCCGAGAAGAGTGCACATACCATGGATGATTACAGCGCGCTGGTCATGCATTTGATGAATCTTTACAATCGTATCGATGTATTTGACGAAGATGGAAATATTGAAAATGTCTTTATTAACGGAAACCAGAAGGCTATTACCGATGTTGAGCGCAGGACGGCAATAGCAATCGAAGTGTATTCAAATATGCATATTGCTGAGCCTGAAAGAGAACGGTTTAAAGCATTTTTCGATATGAACACGGTTCATGACAGAATAAGTAAGTCCGGTCAGCAATATCTTATTGACTACTACAAATCTGTGATTCCGGGAGAAGAAGGCAGAATCTTGATGTACATCATTCTTCCTTTCTTTTATAATGGTAAATGGAGATTCATTGCGGCTTGCAGGTACATTGATGAACTGAATGAGCTTGTAAAAGAGATGTCGCAGTTATGATATGCCGTAATGAAAATAGACAGATAGAGGTGGCATGCGATAAATGCTTAGGTTTTGTTTTGGGGCATCCGGTGCGGGGAAGAGCACAGGATTGATAGAAGAAATAATTAAAAGAAGTTTTAATAACACTGATACTGATTATCTTATCATAGTACCGGATCAGTTTACGATGCAGACGCAGAAGGATGTGGTAAGGATGCATCCTTCACATGCCATAATGAACATAGATGTATTGAGCTTTGGGCGACTTTCACACAGAGTGTTGGAAGAAACGTCTAAAAGCTCTTTTTCTGTGCTTGACGATGTGGGTAAAAGTCTTGTACTTAGGCGAGTAGCCGATATTCTCGGGGACAGACTTCCCATAATAGGCGGAAATATGCACAAACTCGGCTATATTGATGAAGTTAAGTCGATAATATCAGAGTTTATGCAGTATGGAATAGGGGATGACTCTCTGAAACTGCTTGAGGAAAAGAGCTCATCCAAGGCAGCCCTTAATTCCAAGATAAAAGATCTTCGCCTTCTTTACAGCGAGTTTCTTCGCTATATCCAAGGAAAATTCATAACTACAGAAGAAACACTTGATATTTTATGCAAGGCAATCCCACAGTCTTCGCTTTTAAAAGATTGCGTGATCGTATTCGACGGATTTACCGGCTTCACACCTATTCAGTACAGAGTTATAAAAGAGCTTTTAAGAGTTTCACAGGAAGTATGTGTATCTCTTACAATAAGCCCGAATGAAAATCCATATGCCGGATCTTTTGAAGAGCAGGAACTGTTTATGCTCACCAAAAAGACTGTGCGTGATCTTGAAAAGATAGAGTATGAGCTGTGCAAGGAGACAGGCGCGATTGCGAACGGAAGTCTTGATTTCGAGGCCTGGAGAAATATCAGAAATACAGAAATGAGCGGTAAAACCGAAGGTGGGGACATCTTTATCAAAGATGAGACGGTAATGAGGCTTAAGGACAATCCGCCGCTTGCTTTTCTGGAGCAGAATCTATTCAGATACAGTTCGCACAAATATGGTGAGAAACAAGCTTCGATACAGATATTTGAAACCCAGACAGCAGAAGAGGAAGTTCGAAGGACAATGATAAAGATCCGCGAACTTGTCAGGGAAGAGGGATATGCCTACAGAGATATCGCGGTAGTATGCGGAAATCTCGGTGCATATGCAAATCTGGTCAAAAGAGCTGCGAGAAAATTCGACATTCCCGTATATATCGATCAGAATACGGGACTTCTTTTGAACCCTTTTATTGAATATATTACAAGTGCCATAAACATAGCTGTTTCAGGTTATAGATATGAAGATGTATTTCATTACATGCGAAGCGGAATGACCGGTTTTTCCAAGGAAGATACCGACATTCTTGAGAATTACGTGAGGGCGCTCGGAATAAAGGGACAGAAGCAGTGGGAAGACCGCTTTATGCGCAGAATGCCTACGAAATTTAAGAGAAAGAAAAGTGAGAGCGACGACAATGAGCTTGAACTTATCGAAAAGCTTGATGGCATGAGAGCGCGCATAAGTTCTGAGTTAAAACCTTTGTTTGAGGCAAAAGAAAGAACCGCCGCGGAGATGACGGATGCACTTATCAGAATGATAGAGGAGAATGAGTGCAGCAAGAAACTCGAGCTCTATAAAGATAAGTTTGATAAGTTCGGAGACAGGGAGAAGGCAAAAGAGTACAATCAGGTTTATCAAAAGGTTATGGATATTCTTAAGCAGATCTCCGCGCTTATAGGAGATGATAAGCTTGATCTAAAGGAATACAAGGATATCCTGAAGGTCGGATTTGGAGATATCGAGGTTGGAACGATTCCGCAGGATGTTGACAGAATCATAGTCGGAGATATCGAGAGGACAAGGCTTCGTGAGATTAAAGCTCTGTTCTTTATGGGAGTTGTGGATGGCTACATCCCTTCCAATGCAGGTGGCGGAGGAATTCTTTCTGATATGGACAGACAATATCTGACGGAACTTGGCACAGGTATTGAACTTGCGCCTAATCCGAGGCAGCAGATGTATATTCAGAGATTGTATCTTTATATGAACCTTACCAAGCCCACGGACAGGCTGGTCTTATCTTATTCAGAGCTTGGAAATGACGGAAAGAGTGTGCGCCCTGCGTATCTGATCCCGAAGATAATGTCTCTTTATGAGGGCATGGAGGTTGAAAGGCCCGAGGATGCACCTTTTGAAGAGCAGGTTTCATGCGTTAACGACAGCCTGGATGACCTTGCGGGGATGATGAGGGAATACTCACTCGGAATACTGGGAGATAAGAAAAAGACTGAGCTTTCGACTCTCTATGAGATTATCGGAAGGAAGTATGAAGATAAAGATTTTTTGAAAAAGCTGACAGATGCAGCATTTAAGCATTATGAGGACAAGCCGCTTGCCAAGAATATTGCGCTTGCTCTTTACGGGGCAAATCTTGAGAACAGCGTGAGCAGGCTCGAGAAATTCGCCTCATGCTGCTATGCGCACTTTTTGCGTTACGGAATGGGACTTTCAGAGAGAAAAGAATATGATTTTGCATCGACTGATCTTGGAAATGTCTTTCATGAAGTGCTTGAAAAGTACACGAGCGAGATCATAAGCAGGAAGATCTCTTGGAAAGACTTGCCCAAAGAAGAATCTGACGAGATATTAAATCGAGCTTTAACAGAATGTGTCGATGCTTACGGAGAGACTATATTATTAAGTAACACGCGTAATGAATTTATGGTCGAGCGCATAAAAAGGATACTTATACGAACGGTCGATACGCTTAAATACCAGATTTCAAAGGGAAGTTTTGAACCTGCATATGTCGAGATGGATTTCAGGGAAGCCGGTAATATTGATGCGATCAATATAGCTCTCACCGAAGATGAGAAGAAAAAAATAGTTGAGCGAATGAAACTTCACGGAAGAATTGACCGAATCGATCTATGCGAAGACTCGGATCATGTTTACGTTAAGGTAATCGATTTCAAATCCGGAGGAAAGAAACTCAGTATCGCCTCGTTATATTACGGCCTTCAGCTTCAGCTTGTAATGTATATGAATGTTGCGACCGCTGCGAGTAAGAAGATTTTTGGCGGAAAAGAAGCTGTTCCTGCAGCAATCCTTTATTATCATGTGGATGATCCCATGGTAAGCGGTTCGGGAGATTTACAACCGGATGTTATCAATAGTGAGATAATAAAGGCACTCAGAACGACCGGATTGGTCAATGAAAACAGAGATATCATAAACATGCTTGATAGCAGCATAAACGGTACGTCTGACGTTATTCCCGTCGGGTTTAACAAGAACGGAGATGTAACGGCGGCTTCGAGTACCGTTACAAATGAGGATTATTCCGCTATTACAAGATATGTCGATAAGAAGATACGCGAATTTGGCAGGAATATCCTAAACGGAGATATAAAGATAAATCCGTATGAGATGGATGGAAAGGGAGCTTGCAAGTACTGTGAGTATAAGGGAATATGCGGATTTGATGAAAAGATTCCGGGATATTCAAGAAGAAAGCTTGATCTGGACGACAAAGAAGCAATGGAGTTTATAAGAAATGAAAGTTGAGTTTACTGATGAACAGAAGGCGGTAATAGAAGCCAGAAAATGTAATGTATTGGTATCGGCAGCCGCCGGCTCGGGAAAGACGGCTGTTCTTGTTGAGCGCATTATACAGATGATATATGAAGGAGTTGATATAGATCATCTTCTCGTTGTTACTTTTACCAAGGCGGCAGCGTCTCAGATGAAGGAGAAGATCACTCTTGCGATTCAGGAGAAACTTGCGGGCGATCCTGATAACGGACACCTTCAGAGGCAGGAGACACTCATACATAATGCGCAGATAACTACTATAGATTCTTTTTGCCAGTACATTATTAAAAATAACTTTAATTTTATAGGGCTCGATCCTTCGTTCAGCGTGGGAGACGAGGGTGAGCTCAAACTTCTTCAGGAAGACGTGATGCGGAATATGCTTGAGGAAGAATATACCAAGGCCAAAGAAGGTGACAATGAAGATTTTCTTTATTGTATGGAATATTTCGGCACGGGAAGCGACGATAAGGCGGTCGAAGAGTACATAGAAAGACTCTATCGTTTTTCTGTGAGTATGCCCTGGCCCGAAGTTTATATCAACGAAAGAGCCCTTGATTATGATATTTCGGGGAAGAACTTCGACGATCTTGAATGGGTAAAAGAGTGCGTTGTATCGGTCAAAAGAATCCTCTTAGAAGCGCAGGATAAACTGAGTACGGCTCATGAGCTTACTCTTTTGCCTGACGGACCGTACATGTACGGTGAACTTCTCGAAGCAGAGGCTGAGATGGTTGGCCGGGCTGCAAAGTACGATTCGTATGATGAACTGTATGACGCGGTGAGAGGGATTTCTTTTGCCAGACTCCCTTCGAAGAAGGATGACAGCGTCTCTCCTGATAAAAAGGAGCGCGCGAAGGAGCTAAGGGACAAAGTTAAGAAGGACATCAAGAAGATAACGGAGAGCTATCTGGTGCTTACTTCCGATATGGTGGCAGAGCAGATGAAACTGTGCGACAGGGCGGTCAAGGAGCTTTGCAGATTGGCAATCCGCTATAAGGAGCTTTTTGATGAGAGGAAAAGGGAAGAGCGGCTGATAGACTTTTCCGATATGGAGCATTTTGCGCTGAATATCCTTATTGATTATGAGACGGGAACGCCGACGCGTGTCGCCATGGAATACAGGGAATTCTTTAAAGAAGTTTTAATTGATGAGTATCAGGACAGTAATGCTGTGCAGGAACTTATACTTCAGGCAATTTCCGGTATAAAGGCGGGATCTTCCGAGAGGTTCATGGTTGGCGACGTAAAGCAGAGTATTTATAAGTTCAGGCTTGCAAGGCCTGAGATCTTTATGAAGAAGCTTGCAAACTACAGTAAAGATGCCGGCGCAAGCGACAGGAGAATCGATCTTCACAAGAATTTCCGAAGTCGTGAAGAAGTTCTTGAGGGAACGAATTATATCTTTAGGAAGATAATGGGCGAAGATCTGGGCAAAGTCGAGTATGACAAGGATGCGGAGCTTGTTACTGGTGCCGCTTATCCCGAGCCTTCTTTTGACATGACACCGGAACTTATATTGATAGACGATCCCGAGGGCAAAAAAGAAAATGAAGCATATGCGATAGGAAACAGGATTCGCGAGCTTATGCGTGAAGATCCGGAGCTTAAGTTCAAGGATATTGTAATTCTCCTTAGAACAAACTCGGGATGGGATGATGTGTTTAAGAAGGCGCTTGAGGAACAGGGGATTCCGTCCTATATAGAGTCAAAGAGCGGATATTTCAACGCGTGGGAAGTATCTGTGATGCTTGATGTTCTGAATGTTATTGATAATCCTACGGTAGATATTCCTCTTGTTGCGGTTATGCATTCGCCTGTCGGCGGCTTTACGGATGAAGAACTGGCTATTGTTAAAATTACACTTAATAAAGATGAAAGCGGTATTTTGGGCGAGTCTTTTTATGAAGGAATAAAGAGACTTTTGCGCATAAATCCTGATGTTTTTGAAAATCAGGCGTTACTTAATAAGCTTAAGGATTTCGTCTCTCTTATAGAGGAACTGAGGGAGATATCCGCATATACACCTGTGCATGAGCTTTTGGAGTATATCATTGATGTCACGGGCTTTGAGCTTATCGTGAGTGCCATGCCTGCGGGAAATCAGAGAAGAGCGAATATAGAGCTTCTTTTGTCCAAGGCTGAAAGCTTCGAGAAGACAAGCTTTAAGGGATTGTTCCACTTTGTAAGATACATTGAGCATATCAAGGTTGTGCAGGACTACGGCGAAGCTGGAATGATTGATGAGAATGCCGATGTTGTCAGGATTATGAGTATACATAAGAGTAAGGGCCTTGAGTTTCCGGTTGTTTTCCTGGCGGGATTATCCAAGCAGTTTAACAAGGGAGATACTAAGGGCAATCTGATTGCGGATATGGATCTCGGCATAGGTGTAAAGTGCATTGATTCTAAGCTAAGATTAAGATCCGAGACTTTAAAGCGAGTGATCATCGCGGACAAGATGAATACCGATAATCTCGGTGAAGAGCTGAGGGTTCTTTATGTTGCACTTACAAGGGCAAAAGAGAAACTTATAATGACTGCATCGGTCAAAAAGCTTGCCGACGATCTTGCAAAGGAGCTTAAGCGCCAGCCGGAGCTTGCGCACGGTGCTTCTATGGGAAAAGAACTTATGCCTTTTTCTGTAAGGCTTTCGGCTTCGTGCTATCTTGATCTTGTTTTGCCTGCACTTATAAGACATCCTGCTATCAGGGATATCGCGGAAAAGTATGGATTGTCGGAGCTTATCACTGATAAGTATATGGATAGTGAAGACAGCGTACCTAAATTTGCGATTAAGTCAGTGAGTGTCGATGACATTGCTTCTTATGATGAGACTGAGGGTGTGAAAGGTCTTTTGCGCCTTGACGGAATCGAGACTTATTATGACAAGGAGCTTGCCAAGATAATTGAAGCCAGATTTGATGCGGCATATGGCTATGAATATTTAAAGGGATTGTATACCAAGACCACCGTTACTGAGCTTAAAAAGCATATTCTGGAAGAGGCGGGCGAGCACTTCACCAAAGAGGAAGATTACGGCGCGGAGTATGACACGGGTGAGGAAGGTGCGGTTCCTTCGGCTGAACCGGGGGAAGGAGCAAGTGCCGCTGCCTTAGATACGGCGGTTGCAACTGCGAAGGCAGGAACCTCCGGAATGACAGGCTCAGAGCGAGGAACCGCGTACCACAGAGTTATGGAGCTTCTTGATTACAGTGTCGGAAGCGGAGAAAAAGAGCTTCGCATGTGGCTTGACGGTCTGGTTAAAAAGGACAGGATAGCGCGTGCGTCTGCGGATTGCATAAGACTTCGGGATATAGCTACTTTCCTTGGCACAGATCTTGGGCAGAGAATGGCAACTGCATTTAGCAAAGGGCAGCTTATGCGAGAGAAGCCTTTTATGATGGGCGTTCCCGCAAGTGAGCTTGACAGTAAGTTCCCTTCTGAGGAGCTTGTACTTGTTCAGGGAATCATCGATGCGTGGTTCGTGGAAGGTGATGATATTATCCTTCTTGATTACAAGACAGATCACGTCCGAAGCGCAGACGAACTGGTAAAACGCTACAAGATACAGCTCGATCTGTATAAAAGAGCATTGGAAGCCGCAACCGGCAAGAAGGTCAAAGAGATTTATATTTATTCTTTTTCTCTGGGACAGGAAGTAGCCCTGGGGCGTGGTTAGTGGTCCATAAACTGAGTTATGCATATAAGTGTAAAGAGGTGGATATGAAACAGAAGATTATAAAAGCTTTTTTTGTAGCTACTTTTTTTACAATTGGTGTGGTAACCGGATGTTCCGATGCCGGAAATATTAAGATGGGCACAGAGGCAGAAACGGCAAAAGACGCAGATGCGGCGAGTGAGACTTCCTCTGTAGGCAATGCGGGCGCTGCGAGTGCGACATTTGTAGACAGTGATACTGCAATCAATGCTATGACAGAGCCGGAAGGCGGGGAGGCTGATATGGAGACATGGAAAACTGCAATTGACGGACTTCCTAAGGACTTTTTCTTTGGAATGGATGCATCGTCGCTGCTCGTAGAAGAAAAGAGCGGCGTGAAATACTATGACTTCGACGGCAAGGAGCAGGATGCGCTTAAAACCTTCGCTGATTCGGGTATCAATTATATGAGGATTCGCGTATGGAACGATCCTTATGATGAGAACGGAAACGGCTACGGCGGCGGAAACAATGACCTTCCTACGGCAATAGAACTGGGCAAAAGAGCTACGGACTACGGAATGAAAGTTCTGGTCGATTTTCATTATTCCGACTTCTGGGCAGACCCGCAGAAGCAGCTTGTTCCAAAGGCATGGAAAGGCATGAGCCCTGAAGAAAAGTCAAAGGCTGTATATGATTACACCAAAGACAGCCTTAAACAGCTCTTGGATGCAGGCGTCGATGTCGGGATGGTTCAGATAGGAAACGAGATCAACAACGGTATGTCAGGCGAAACAAAGATAGAGAATGTCATTGAGCTGTTAAAGTCAGGAAGCAAAGCGGTTCGGGAGATATCGAAAGAGAGCGGCAAAGATATAGGGGTTGTAGTTCATTATACGGATATATCCCCGAAAGAGGGCGTCTTGTCTCTTATAGAGAAACTTGTAAATAACGGACTTGATTTTGATATGATGGGACTTAGCTATTATCCGTTCTGGCACGGTGATATGGATAATATGAAAAGTGTGATAGGGTATATTGAAGAGCACTTTGGCAAGAAAACCTTTATTGCGGAGACTTCCTATTGCTATACTCTGCAGGACGGAGATGGCTTTGGAAACAGGGTAGGCAAGGCTGATCTTGTGGACGGATATCCCGCATCAATCGAAGGACAGGCCTCTTATATACATGACCTTTATCAGAACGTAAACAGTGCCGGCGGAATCGGCGTGTTCTATTGGGAAGGCGCATGGCTCCCTGTTGGCCCCGCAAGCGCCGACAACTCACCGGTCTGGGAAAAGTACGGAAGTGGCTGGGCAAGTAGCTACGCCTCAGACTACGACAAAGACGCCGCGAAGTATCACGGCGGCTGCTCCTGGGACAACCAGGCATTCTTTGACTTTACGGGCCACCCGCTTGAGTCGATGAAGGTGTTTAAGTATATGAGATAGGAGAGAGTTTTATTTCCACTTCTCAATATCCTTCTTCTCCAAAATGACCATGAGAAGATTGTTCTCGTTGAGTTTGTGAGAAGGATTGATATATTTCCATTCGCCGCCTTTTTCTTTGATCGCTGCGACGTTCATGTTGTGTTTTTTACGAAGATCGAGTTCTATGAGGCTCTTGCCGATCCAGGTGCTCTTTGGCTGTAACTCAACCATGCAGAGATTGTCGTCTAGCTCGTAGTAGTCGTGGATTGCCTGAGAAGCGAGGATTCTTGCTGAACGCACACCGCCTTCTTTCTCGGGATCGATTATCTTGTCGGCGCCGACTCTTTGAAGTATTGTGGCCATGCGGGAAGAAGAGGATTTTGCGATTACGAGCGGAACCCCTTTTTCTTTGGCGATAGATACTGCCATTATGCTTGCGGCGATGTTACCGCCCATCGCTGTTATTACGATGTCCATGTTCTGAAGTCCGAGAGCCATGACCTCATCTTCATTCTCAAGGTTCGCACAAACAGCGGAAGTTACCTTGGATGAAATATCTCTTATACATCTTTCGTTTTTGTCCGCAACAAGGACATCTTCACCGATAGCATAAAGGCTTTTTGCCACGCTGCGTCCGTATTTTCCAAGTCCTAAGACTGCTATTGATTTTTTCACTTATATACCTCCGTTTATCCGACGTAGAAAATTCCCTCGGAGTAGTTGATACTGTTTTTATTTGATTCATTTCCGGAAAAGAAAGCCACCATTGATATGGGACCTGTTCTTCCAAGAAACATTGCTATTATTATGATGATCCGTCCCATAGGATTGAGCGCCGCTGTGAGGTTTCTCGACAAACCAACGGTTCCGCAGGCGCTTACAACTTCAAATAACGCGTCCTCCATCGGAACGGGATTAAATATCGACAGAAGTACCGCAAGTGTAAGAGTGGCAAAAATGCTGACATAAACGACAGCTGCGGCCTTTCTCATCGAGTCTATGGAAACACGCTTGTTAAAGATAACATTCTGGTTCTCGTTCCTTACATATGAGCGGACATTCATAAAGAGTAGGAATAATGTGACCGTTTTGACACCGCCGGCCGTTCCGATTGGTGATCCGCCTATAAACATGAATAAATATGAGACAAGACAGGATGCCACTGTGAGGTTCTCCTGTGGAATAGTGGTAAATCCGGCTGTTCTTAAGGTTATTGACTGGAACAGGCAGTTGGTCAGTTTCTCTCCAAAGCTCATGTTTCCTATGGTTCCGGGATTGTTATATTCGGTCAAAAGAAAAATAAGCATGCCGCCAAATATCAGTATAAGCGTGAAGCTGAGAACAAGCTTACAGTGCTCGGAAAATCTTTTTACCATAGTGATGGGAGAGAAGCGCTTGATCACGCCCTCTTTTACCGAATGAAGAATATCGAACCATACTACAAATCCCAGACCGCCCATGATTATAAGGATCATGGTAGTTGCCATAACAATCGGATCATTCCTGTAATTGGCAAGGCTTCCCTGGCCGATAACGTCCATTCCCGCGTTGCAGAATGCGGATACAGAGTTGAAAATCGAGATCCACAGGCCTTTTGCAAAGCCAAACTGCGGGATGAAAACGAATGAATACATCATAGCGCCGAGGCCTTCTACTATAAAGGTTCCCTTTAACACTCGGGTAAGGAACTTGAGCAGCTTAGTACCCGAACTCAGGTTAAAAGAGTCCTGGAGAAGCATTCTGTCACCGAGCGAAAACTTTTTGTGTGTTATGAGCATTATTGTTGCGGCAATGGCAATCATTCCAAGTCCGCCCATCTGCACGAGGATCAGAATGATCAACTGGCCAAAAAAGCTCCAATGTGCGTAAGTATCAACGACAACAAGTCCCGTAACACAGACTGAAGTGGTTGCTGTAAACAACGATGTCAAAAAATCAGTGAATTTACCGTTTGCTGACGAAAAGGGCAGCATTAAAAGCAAAGCTCCGACAAGTATTGTTATAAGAAAGCTTATCGGGATGGTATGCGCCGGTGATAATTTTTTTGTTTTTTGCATTTTATTTTTTGATAATGAAAACAAGTCCATATTTCTCCCTATCTTAATGACATGATAAAGGGTAAGTCTTTTAGGGGGGATTGTCAATGAAAAAAGGCTGCGAAATAATCTTCGCAACCTTGTATTTTATTTGAAATTCAAATTAATCAGAGAAGCTGAATTCCGTTCTTCTTAGCTTCTTCAGTCATTTCATCGGGCCAGATTGAACACTGTACTTCACCGATGTGAGCCTTTCTTAAGAAGAACATGCAGATTCTTGACTGACCGATTCCGCCTCCGATTGTGTAAGGAAGTTCCTTGTTAAGGATTGCCTTCTGGAAAGGAAGCTCGGCTCTTTCTGTACATCCTGCTTTTTCAAGCTGAGTCTTAAGTGAGTTCTCATCTACGCGGATTCCCATACTTGATAACTCAAGTGCGATGTCAAGAACAGGGAAGTATACGATAATATCGGCATTGAGTGCCCAATCATCATAGTCGGGAGCTCTGCCGTCGTGCTTTTCGCCTGAAGCAAGGAGATCACCAATCTGCATGATACATACAGCGCCCTTAGCTTTTGCAATGTAGTATTCACGCTCCTTGGGAGAGTACTCGGGGAACATGTCTTCAAGTTCCTGAGTTGTGATAAAGAAAATATCCTCAGGAAGGATTTCCTCGATATAATCGTACTGGATAGACATGAATTTCTCGGTTTTTCTGAGTACTTTATATACGTCTTTTACCGTTGCCTTAAGGAAATCCATGTTGCGGTCTTCTTTATTTATAACCTTTTCCCAGTCCCACTGGTCAACAAAGATAGAATGGATGTTGTCGGGCACTTCGTCGCGGCGAACAGCATTCATATCGGTATAAAGACCTTCTCCGACATTAAATCCGTATTTCTTGAGCGCATATCTTTTCCATTTTGCGAGAGAGTGTACAATCTCAGCAGGGCGCTCGTTTTCATTGAGAATATCAAAAGAAACAGGACGCTCAACACCATTGAGGTTATCGTTAAGTCCTGATTCGGGTGTTACAAAAAGGGGTGCGGTTACTCTCTGAAGATTAAGCCTGTTGGAGAGCATACCTTGAAAGAAATCTTTTACAGTCTTGATACCTACCTGTGTATCGTGGAGATCAAGAGCAGATTTGTAGTTCTTAGGAATTTTAAGGTTTTCCATAATCTTTTCCACTTTCTTATATAGTTTCCTTTTTCATAGAAAGAGCTTCCCTATGAAAAAATGTCTCACAGTTAATTAAATCGCTTTTTCCTTCATATTGCAAGAAAAAAATGATTATCATTGCATGTAGGTAAATTGAAAAAGTTTATTGAGAGTATGTTATTTATTACATATAATAGTTAGAAATGTTGATTTCGGAACAATACTAAGAAAAGAGGACAGCTATGGAAATCAGATTCTACGAAGAAAAACCGGACATTGAAACGTACTATGAGCTCAGAACTTCAGTCGGCTGGGAGAACTTCTGCAAGGAGCAGGCAGAAAAAGCTTTGGCTAAAAGAGATTATTTCGTAATCGCCAAAGATGGCGAAAAAGCCGTAGGTATGGGAAGCGTCGTAGGAGATGGCATGTACATGACCATAGTTGATGTGGCCGTAAGACCTGAATATCAGGGACAAAATATCGGATCAGGCATAATAAATAAGCTTGTTTCCATGATTGAAGAATCTGCACCCGATGGCGCAAGGCTCAGCATTCAGCTTATCGCCGCCAAGGGAAAAGAGGGATTCTATGAAAAACAGGGCTTTACGGCTCTTCCTTGCGAGGATTCAGGTCCGGCGCTGAGGAAGCTTATATATACGTGAAAGATTAGCCTGTGTTCTATAGAATATAAGGAAGACGTCGAACTACGGAATCAGGAGATAGTTGAGTGAATGGTGTGATAAGAAAAGCAAAGGAACAAGATATATCAAGAATAGCGGAGATACTCGTATTTGTGAAAAGAATGAAGTACAGAGATATTTTCCACAATGATGAGTTTTCTTTTGGTGAACTACAAGTGCTGACTGTGGCTAAGCAGTATATGGAGTGTTGCGAAAGCAATGATTCTGACATCCGGCCGATAAGAATATTAGATAATATTGGGGTTTACGACGACGGAATAGTTAAAGGACTCATCCACGTTGAGGGCAGTGAGGTTGTCGAACTCTATGTGGATTATTTCTTCTGGGGACAGGGCGTTGGCTCTGCTTTGCTAAAATTTGCGATTAAAGAATTTAGCGTAGACAGGCTTTGGGTACTTGAGAAGAATATAGATGCCATAGACTTCTACAAAGCTTACGGCTTTATCGAAAGCGGTGAGAAGCAGTTTGTTGAAGGAACTGAAGAGATTGAGATTTTGCTCGTCAGGGAAGTGTGAGAGCTTTGTGTAGATTGTTGATGCGACTATAATGAAGAATATAAGGCATGTAGCGAAGTATTCGGTATCATATGGAAACAGAACTAGTCATTGTTGCAGATAAGTTACGAGGAAACAGACTTTGAATGTTGTGATAATCAGGCATGGAGCAGTTGATTATAATATAAGAAAATGGGGCAATTCAGAAGAAGTTAATCAAGATTTTGAGGCGTACAATCATGCTCCTATAATTTCTGCGAAATATCACGTTCCGCAAGGAAATTATATGGCATATTATGTGAGTTCTTTGCCCAGAACACTGGAGACGGCAAGGGCAATGTTCGGAGATTGTGATTATATCGCTACAGATCTTATAGACGAAGTCCCTATTTCCGCGAGTGTAAGCACGAAGTTAAGACTGCCATTGGTGTTTTGGAATACTTCAAGCCGTTTGCAATGGCTGTTTAACAGTAAAAGACAGAAAGAAAGCCGAAAAGAGACTATAATCAGAGCAGAGAAGTTTGTAGATGGACTGATTTTGAAGGGCGAAGATTGTGCAGTGGTTACACATGGATTCTTTATGATCACTCTTTTGAAAGTGATGAAGAATAAGGGATTTGCGGTTACAGGAAAAACATCAGGCTTTGCAAACGGCGAGTTTGTAGTAGCGAAATTATGAATTTGCAGAGAGTGTGGTGTAAGAGTACCGTACAGAATTACCAGAAGATAACTGTGCGGTGAGAAAAACAAAAATGATACCGTACATAATGGATGGAATGATAATGTACGGTGCAGAAAACAAGAACCGTACCGTACATAATAATTGAAACGAATTTTTGCGGTGCGAAAACCAAGAATAGCACCTTACAGAATAGTAGAAATGGAACCGTACGGTGCGAAAACCAAGACCAGCACCTTACAGAATAGCAGAAATGGAACCGTACGGTGCAAAAACCAATACCAGTACCGTATAGGATAGCAGAAATGCAACCGTGCGGTGCGAAAACCAAGAATTGCACCGCACAGAATAGCCAGAATTAAATCATACGGTGCAAAAGTCAGAAACAACAAAAAGGGCGCAACAGCAGGAAAACATAGCAACAACACACAACCGTAAGGAAATATAGAATTAACACAAAACAGTGCACAACAAGGAACAAGAAAAAATGAAAAATGAATTATACGAAAACACCCAAAAAATAGATACCGTAAGAGCTATCCTCGTCGGACTCAACACGGGCAGGAGTGATGATGAGTTTGAGCGCTCGATGGATGAGCTTAAGGAGCTGACAAAGGCTATAGACATCGAGGTCGCATCGACGGTGACGCAGTCGCTTAGTGCTCCTGATAAAGGCACATATATTGGAAGCGGCAAAGTACAGGAGATTGCGGCGGCGCTTGATGTGCTTGATGCAAGCATAATAATTTTCAATGATTCTCTTTCCCCGATGCAGGTAAGAAACCTCGAGAAGATACTTGATACGGAAGTTATCGACAGGACGGGACTTATCTTGCAGATCTTTGCAAAGAGAGCGGGAACAAGGGAAGCAAGACTCCAGGTTGAGTCGGCGCAGCTTCAGTACATGCTCCCGAGGCTTGTCGGAATGGGCAAGACTCTTTCAAGACAGGGCGGCGGTAGCGGAAGACTTTCCAATAAGGGATCCGGTGAGAAGCAGCTTGAGCTTGACAGAAGACGTATTGAGCATAGAATAAGTGAGCTTTCAAATGAACTGAAAAATCTTGAAAAAGAAAGAACGACTCAGAGGAACAGAAGACTAAGATCAAATATTGCACGTGTCTCGCTTGTCGGTTATACAAATGCAGGTAAATCAACGGTTATGAACAATCTGCTTCGCCTATACGGCTCGGAGAGCGCTGATGACAAAAGTGTTCTTGAGAAAGATATGCTGTTTGCGACACTTGACACTACTGTCAGGAAGATAACTCCATCCGGAAGAAGACCTTTTTTGCTTACAGATACAGTTGGATTTATAAGTGAACTTCCGCATGCACTTGTCAAAGCATTTCGGTCAACGCTTGAAGAAGCTAAGTATGCCGATGTTTTGCTTGAAGTAATTGACTTTTCGGATCCGGAATACAGATTTCATATGGAAATAACCGAGAAGACTCTCGCTGAGATTGGTGCAGGGGATATTCCTATAATATATGTATTTAATAAGTCCGATCTTGTTCAGAGAGAACAGGAGGAGAACGGACGCCTTGTTATGGAGGTTCCAAAAGCTTCGGGCGACAGAATCTATATCTGTGCTAAGGATGATGCCTCATTAGATGAACTTATCGCAGCAATAGAGAGAAAATTGAGTGAAGGAGAGCTGGAATGTGAGCTTCTTTTGCCTTATACCGAGGGTGGCGTTGTAAATATCCTTGAAAACAGAGGCGTTGTAAAAGAGACAAAATATGAGCCCTCCGGAATTCGCATAAGAGCGATGCTCCAAAGGGCTGACATTTTACAGTACAGCGATTTTATTGTGGAATGAGTTATCCGAGCTGCACGGCTTTTCTGATATCTTTTTCATTTGCTTCCATCTTGATTCTTTTAAGAGTGTATCTAACCGCCGGAATACTTAGGAAAACCAGTGTCATAACAGCTTCGGGGACGATGTATGTTGCATTGTAACCGAGGCTGTATCCGAGCGGAGTCTTACCTGCGGGCGTATATTGTGCAAAGAATATTACTCCTGACAATACTGCGAAGAAATATCTGCCCAAAACGCCGGCGATATATCCTTTTATCATTCCATACTTTTTATTATAGAAGAAACCGCTGAGTCCCAAAGCTGCAAACGCAAGGATGTAATCGCAGATAAGCTGCGGAACACTGTATATCTTAGGATTATCGGTAAGCTGTAAAAAACCGTAAGCAAAAGCAGCAGCCATACTGACTCTGGGACCGTATACATAACCTATATATGTAACAAAAAACATACTGAGAATAGTGATCGATCCTCCAAAAGGGAGATCCGGCAATTTGCAGTGTGAAAGAACGAATGCAAGAGCAAGACAAAGACCGGATACAGTGATCTGCTTTATACTGAGCTTTCCTTTACCGTCCTTGTTGACGAAGAAACTCATGATCGCAAGTGTGATTATGATAAGTACTACCAGTCCTACATGCCCTATTGTGGTCAGGCCGTATACCATGCCATCTTCAGATGAGATTTCTTCCAGAAAAAGATTCATTATTTTATCCTCCTTACTACATTGAAAAAATGTAGCGATATTAAGTTGTGATTTTATATCAATTAAACTATCAGTAGTGTGTTTTGTCAATGTTTTCGGGGGATTAGCGCACTTTTTGAATACTAAAAAGGGGTAAAAATAAAATTTCGAACACAAGAATTTCGCAACTTTTTCACAGTTTTTTAACAAATTACTATTTACTTTTTTCAACAATGTATGTATATTTTTATGAGTTAAATTTAAGTAGTGCAATGAAAGGAAGTAACATTTGATGTTTGGATGTAACAAGAAGAACATTATGCTCAGACCGAATCAAGTACAAGACTTCGTCAATGCCGCAACTAAGTGTGACTTCGATGTAGATATATATTATAACAGATATGTTGTGGATGCTAAGTCGATTCTCGGAGTATTCGGACTTGATCTTACAAAGACTCTTACGGTAGAGTATCGCGGATATAACAGCGAGTTTGAGAATTTTTTACAGACATTGGCAATTGCCAGCTAATTGAATGAAACGTTCATCATTTGATTAATTTTGGACGATTCAGTATACTTATCGAGAGAGGTTTTTAGTAATACCTTTCGAATAAGAAAAATAATTGTTCATTGTGGTAGTAAAGCTCTCCATGGTATAAAATATGCCATGGGGAGTTTTACTATATATGGAAAACTATTCAATTGAGATTTCAGTCCGCAGACTGGTCGAATTTGTACTAAGAAGCGGAAGTATAGACAACAGAATACATCAGGTAAGCGCGGATGCGATGCAGGAAGGCAGCAGGATACACCGAATGATCCAAAAGAGCATGGGACCTGACTATCACGCTGAGGTGCCGCTTAAGTTTACATATAATACAGGCAGGTACGATCTTGTGATCGAGGGACGCGCGGACGGTATTCTGGATAAATTTTTTAACGCGACTTCATATGACGCTCAGGAATCGCTTTTTGAGAGTGGCAAAGAGCTTCCTCTTATCGATGAGATAAAGGGAACCTACAGAGACCTCAAGAAGATGAAAGAGCCGGTTGAAGTCCATCTGGCGCAGGCGAAGTGTTACGCCGCGATCTATCTGGGGCAAAAGAACTGTCCCGGAATCAAAGTCAGAATGAGTTACTGCAATATGGATACCGAAGAAATGAAGTATTTTGATTTCAAGTACTCATCTGAAGAAATAACAGCCTGGTTTGAAAAACTTATTAAAAATTATTTGAAATGGTCTGATTTTGAATATGAATGGGATGAGATCAGAACAAAGTCCATAAAAGCCGTGCAGTTTCCTTTTCCATACAGAGAGGGGCAAAAGGACCTTGCTGCGGGCGTTTACAGGACTATTATACATGGGAAAAAGCTCTTTTTGGAGGCCCCTACGGGAACAGGTAAGACAATTACGACGGTATTTCCCACTGTTAAGGCAATGGGAGAGGGGAAAACTTCCAAAATCTTTTATCTTACGGCAAAGACGATAACAAGAACCGTTGCTGAAGATGCCTACAATACCTTGAGAAAAACGCAGGCTCTTAAGTTTAAGACTGTGACTATAACGGCACGGGATAAGATCTGCTTTTTGGATGAAGATAAAAGAGAGTGTAATCCCGAGGCTTGTCCGTATGCTAACGGGCATTATGACAGGATAAATGATGCAATATACGATCTTTTGACAAATGAGGATTCTTTTGACAGGGAAAAAATAGTAAAGTATGCGGAAAAGCACAAGGTCTGCCCGTTTGAGATGTCACTTGACATGAGTCTGTGGGCGGATGGGGTTATATGCGACTACAACTATGTCTTCGATCCGTTTGTCTATCTCAGAAGATTCTTTGCAGACGGTGTTAAGTCTGATTATGTATTCCTGATTGATGAGACGCACAATCTCTTGGACAGAGGGAGGGATATGTACAGCGCGGCTCTCAGAAAAGAGAGCTTTTTGGAGCTAAAGAGCACGATAAAAGAGTTTCATCCAAGGATTGCAGGGCATCTTGATAAGTGTAACAAAGAGCTTTTGGAGCTTAAAAGAAATTGCGACGGATGTACCGTGGTCGACGGCATAGATAAGTTTATAAATGCGTTAAACAGGCTTTCGGGGATACTTTCCGAGTATCTTGAAGAGCATATGACAGGGCCTTGCAGAGAAGAACTTTTACTGTTCTATTTCGATATTTCAAGATTCCTTACTATATATGACAAGGTCGACGATCACTATGTCATCTACAGTGAATTTTCGGAGGATGGCAGCTTTATTCTGAGATTGTCATGTGTTGATCCGTCTGTAAATCTTGCTGAATGCATGGGAAGAGGGCGCTCGTCGATTCTTTTTTCCGCGACACTGTTGCCTATTCAGTATTACAAGAAGCTCCTGGGCGGAACGGATGAGGATTTTGAAATATACGCCAGATCTGTATTTGATCCCGGCAGGCTTGGAATCTTCATAGGAAGGGATGTGACAAGCAGGTACTCGAAGCGAAGCAGTGAGCAGTATTACAATATCGCTTCATATATCCACAATATTATTGAGGCGAGAGGGGGCAATTATCTCATATTCTTTCCGTCTCACAGCTTTTTGGACGAAGTTTATGACATTTATGAAAGAGAATTCTGTAATCCGGCAACGACGGAACTTCTTGTGCAAAAGAGCTTTATGACTGAGGAAGCCAGAGAGTCGTTTCTTGACAGATTCTCGGAAGGAAACAATGTGGATTTATCGGAATTTATCCACATGGACATAGAAGTCGAGGAAGACAGGAATATTCTCGGCTTTTGTGTCATGGGCGGAATATTCAGTGAGGGGATAGATCTTAAGAATGACAGCCTTATAGGGGTTATAGTTGTCGGAACGGGAATACCGCTTGTGTGCAATGAACGTGAGATACTGCGGAACTATTTCGAGGAACGCGGCGTTGACGGATTTGATTATGCGTATAGATATCCCGGAATGAACAAAGTTCTTCAGGCAGCCGGAAGAGTTATAAGAACCGAGGAAGATAAGGGAGTAGTGGCTCTTCTCGATGACAGATTCACGCAAGCCGGATATAGAGCGCTTTTTCCAAGAGAGTGGATAAAAACGGAGACTGTTTTGACTACTTCGGTCAGAAATGTATTATCTCAGTTCTGGAGCCGATTTAGCGATTAAAAAGTGGTGATTCTGACGTTAAGGTGGTAAAAAGTGAAGCACTTAGGTTACATAAACTTATAAAATAATGATTTATGTAAACCTGACATTATACTGAATTGTGTGAGTATTACATACAATTTCGTATAATGCCCGAAAAATCATACAAAAGTCATAATCAAATGACGTTAATGTCATGTGGATAACTCTGTGGAAATGGGGGATTAATCAAAAATGAATTATCAGAAACCGCTAAACGGTGGGGGTTAAATGGAATGACAAATCCGAGCGTAAAAAAGTGTAAAAGTATTCTTATGACCGAATAGGTCAAAAGGTATATGTAAACTATATTTTTTACCTGTCACTTGTGTCAGGTGCATTCATTTTTCTTGCGGTACTGAAAAGTATGATGTAAAATTAAGAAAAATTCAAAATAGCGTTATTATGCTGTTTTCATTTAATAGGTTTGACCTATTGTTTCGGCAGGGCAGGTTCATGAATATTCAAAACTATGATAGTGAAGTTCAAACATTAAATCTGGAAGTGATGACCGCTAGGACGAATATGTCCGAGGATTTGGTTGCGGTTTGTGATAAGTTGCTGACAAAGGCCAAGGAGGTTGATGATATTAATCTTCTTGGATATGCGTATTACTATCTTGCGGATGCTTATTATAAGATCAGCACGGAGTATAGCAAGTTCAATGAGAATCTTTTGAAAGCAATTGAGTATTTACAGATGTGTGGGGACAAAGAGCACATAATAAGATGTTACAATCTCTTGGGAATAGATGCTCTTAATCATGGTAATGTCGAACTTGCATTGGATTTCTTTATGACGGGAATCAGGGATTGCAATGAACAGGATAAGAATACCGCTGTCGGATTTATTGAGTGTAATATCGGACTTATCTATTATACGGTTGGTGAGATCAAGACTGCGCTTTCATATATACAGTCGGGTTATAAGCATATCAGAAGAGATAAAGAAGATAGTCTGTATTATCTGAATATTCTTTTATGTTATTGTAATGAAGCGGAATGTTATCTGCTTTTGGATAAGCTTGCCTCTGTAAAGAATTGTCTTCTTGCCATTAAGAGACTTGAGGCAGATCCCAGAGTTAAGAGTGAGTACTTTCATGATATCCTGGTTCTTGATGTCAGGATGAGAGGAAATTACGTCCTCGGAAACATGGAAGAATATGAGAAATATTCGGATATGCTCTTAAAGACAATCCAGACTGAATTTTTCTCTGTGGATAACATTGATGATATTTACGGAGCTTGTCGTTTTCTTATGAAGATAGGCAGGGTTGATGAAGTTGCGGATATAGTTAAGAATGTTGAGAGAACCATAAATGACATCAACATTGCATATTTGAGAAAGCAGTATGCAAAGATCAAATGTGAATTATATACCCTTCTTAATGATGATGAGAAGAAGAATAAGGCTTATGAAGAGTTTTACAAGTTCTCCATGATTCAGGAAAAAGAGGGTATTGCGAACTATAAGTTCTTTACTGATATAAGAACCAAGTTAAGTGATATGGAACGTGAGAATATGGCTCTTCTTAAGAAGGCGGAGACTGACTCGCTTACGGGACTTGGAAACAGATACGGTCTTAATGAATATGCGGATAAGGCTTTTGATGAAGCTTATAAGAATCAGAAGTCACTTGCGGTCGAAATTCTCGATGTGGATAATTTCAAGCAGTACAATGATACATTTGGACATCAGGCCGGAGATATCTGTCTTAAGACTATTGCAGAGGTAATTGTTGAAAACTGCAAGGGTAACAACAGAATCCATCCGTTCAGATACGGTGGAGACGAATTTGTTATAATATATGAAGATATGACTGATGAAGAAGTTATGGGGTATGCTTCGAACATCAGACAGGGGATAAAAGATCACAATCTTGAAGCTCCTTCATCTGAGAAGGGGAAGCTTGTGACCATTTCACAGGGAATATGCAATTCTGTTCCTGTGTCTACAAACAAATTATGGGATTACATGTATGCTGCGGATAATGCTCTTTATGAGGTAAAAGAGCACAGGAAGGGCGAAATAGTAATGCTGCACAAGGCACTTATTTCGCAGGAATCGCTTGATGAAGCAAAATACAGTTGATTATTTCTTTTATGGTATTAGTGTAGGGCATATGCTCCGAACATGTTTTACTGTTCGGAGCATTAGTTTAAGCAAGAAATTATAGGGTATTTTATCCTTATTGGGGAATAAGGACGGGGTATGAGAAAGATCAAATGGACAATGCGTCGTGCAATTCTCGGTATGGTCATAGGATGCACACTTTTTGCAGTCATCGCGCAGACGGTTGCATTTGAAGTGACATCCAGACAGCAGATCAGACGAGAGAGTCTTTTGAATAACGATGAGACGCTTCAGCGAATAGAAAACGAGCTCAATTCGTATATTCACGGACTGATTGTTAAGATGCAGACCATCTATACAGAAACTGAAATGATCTCAGCCATGGGAAGGGAGCATTCTGCACAAGGAGAGCTTCTGAATTATTACTGGACGGCGTGGCACCTTTCTGAGGCGCGCTTTGATTCTGCCGACCAGCTTCTTGCCATGTACATTTACAATAATGATGATAATCTTATAAGCTCTTGGAGAAAGCAACCGTATGCTTATCCGTACGATCTTTACAATGAGGAGCAGTATGTAAACGAATCGCATCTTCGAAGATATCTGGAATCTGATGACTATGCGGTCATGATCTCGGGGTATCATAATGAAGTTGCGAACAGTGATATTCTGCGGTTTTGTCTTAAACTTCACACATATGATGATAAGCGTGTGCAGTATGGCTATCTTGTCTGCGATTTCAATGCACTGAATATTTCCGATCTTATGAGCAAATATATTTCTTCAAGAGATGTGTATGTGTGGCTGCAACCGATGGGGGATCTGGCTATTGCGCAGGTTGGCAATATCACTAAGGAAGAAAGCAGGATTTTTTCCGATCTCACACAAAAGATTGCGACCACTTACAGTAAATTCCCCGAATTTGAAGACGAGTACGGCTCGTTTTATCTAAACAGCATAGCTTTGAGGAAGTATAACCTTCATATCGTTATGTTGACGCCGCAGTCACTGCTTCTTGAGACGCAGAGTGCGCTTGTGCGGACTCTTTTGGTGATAGCGGGAATTATAATATTGCTTATGCTTTTCCTTGGAACGTTTATTTCGGGATTTATATACAGGCCGGTGGAAGCGCTGAGCAGTACGATGATCAAGATCAAAAACGGTGATAAGGAGCTGAGAGTTAAGACAGACGGATGGAGCGACGAGCTCAAGGTCATGGGCGAAGAGTTCAACGAGATGCTTGACCGGATCCAGAAGATGGTCGAGGAAGAGTATGAGGCCAAAGTGCTTATGGAGCGCACGCAGTACAAAGTGCTTCAGGCGCAGATCAATCCGCACTTCCTTTATAATACGCTTGATACGATGAGCGGGATAGCGGCATCGCAGGATTGTATGCTTGTAAGTGGAATCTGTCAGTCACTGTCGGCTATATTCAGGTACAGTCTTGATATTTCCGATACACAGTCGACATTGCAGCAGGAGATGGCGCACGTTCGCAATTATCTGTATGTTATGGATGTTCGAAACGGAAATTCCGTGAAATACACTTATCATATTGATTCGGATACATTGCAGGACAGCATTCCGAGAATAACGCTGCAGCCGATTGTTGAGAATGCGTTGCAGCACGGTCTTAGGATGACCAGGAGAAAAGACAAAGAGCTTATCATAACGGCAAAGCATAATGACGGAAGGCTTTTTATCACGATAGAAGATAACGGCGCGGGGATGGATGCCGATGAAATGAATGAACAGCTTGAAAAGGCGGATATCAGCCGTATTGAGATGGGGCGGTCCATAGGTATAATGAATGTAAATGCCCGTATAAAGAATGTTTACGGAAATACATACGGTATACATTATGAGAGTGATCATGATACGGGAACGAGGGCAATTATAATTTTGCCTATTGTGAAACTTGTGGATATTGAGAATGAATGAAGAAAGAGTATTTCAGAGATTGTGTATTATGTAGCAGGAGGGAATGAGTGAAGGCAAAATATAGGGTATTGGCGGCGGACGATGAGCTTTGGAGCCGTGAGAATATAAGATGTATGTTACCGTGGGAAGATTATTCCATTGAATTTCTTGAGCCTGCATGCGATGGGGAAGAAGTGCTTGAGAGGATACCGAAAGAGAAGCCGGATATTTTGATCACAGATATCAACATGCCGTTTTTGAGCGGTCTTGAGCTTCTTAACAGGATAAAAGATGAATATCCCGACATTATAACGCTTGCTGTCAGTGGATATGACGATTTTAAAAAGGTAAAAGGCGTATTTATGTCAGGCGGTATCGACTATCTCCTTAAGCCTGTGAGCAGGGAACAACTTGTTGACTCGCTTAGAAAGGCACTTAAGACGCTTGAAGAAAGAGAAGCGGAGAAAGCGGTAAAAGAGGACAGTCGCCTACGGGAGAATTATGTTTCTTCTTTTCTTGAGGATGATGAATTTTCATCGCTTCTTAACGGCAAGCTTTTCAGACCGGGAAAAGAATTCCATGTGCCAAGCACAAAGGTCTTTTCCGAGATGTCAACGATACTTGTGAAGTTTCATGATGTTGAGATCCTTAAGCAGAGCTATGACAAAGATGTACTGAGGATGTCCTACAGTTTAAAAGAAAAGCTGCGTGAGATCGTTGGAAATGAAAGGACGATCGTTTTTAACTATACCGATAAGGTAAATGAATTCGTGATAGAGCTTAATGCGACACCGACGAGACTTCATTTTATTGCGGACAGAATCCTGGAAGCTTTTCCGATAGAACAGCAGGGACCGATAACTATCGTGATACATGATAAAGCAACATCTCTTGATGACATTGCGTCGGTTTACAGGGAAATGATCGCAAACCTCGTGACCAGGCCGTTCGGACGTGTGCACAGCACTGTTGTATGTACGGGAAGCAGGAAAGTGTCTGCGTTTAATGACAGGTATACAAATCGAATAGAATCGCTCCTTGTCGAAAGCCTGGGCAAAGGAGACATTGAGCGAGCTAAGACGATAATAATGGACACTGCGGGATTAAAGAAATGCTCAAGCCAGAAGTGGAGTCTTTTTGAAGTTACGCAGTTTACTACGGGAGCGCTCAATACTATAGCAGATTTTGACAAAAACAGTGACAATCTCGCTTATGAAGAAGTGCAGGATGCGATAAATTACGGGCTTAGATCTCTTAATAAGGACATAATCATCAGCAATATGGAACTTGCACTTTGCATAGCGGAGGGAGAGTCTGCAGGTGAGAATACTTCTATAAGCAGTCAGGTTGAGAATGTAAGGGATTATATTGAAAATCATTATATGGAGCACCTGTCACTGTCGGGCCTTGCGGAACAGTTTTTTGTGGAACCCAGTTATCTCTCGCGCAAGTTTTCGCAGAAATACAATGAGACCATTACGACTTATATTACGAGATGCCGTATGGACAGGGCAAAAAAGCTGATGGAGGATGAGAAGAATAAGCTTGAAGCAATCTCGTTTGAAGTCGGATATGATGATTATAACTATTTTAGCAGGGTATTTAGAAGGCTCGAGGGAATAAGCCCCAGTGAATACAGAAAAAATCATATTGAATAGTGAGGAGAAGATACGTATGAGGAGAGACGAAAGTAGTAAGTTCGGAACAAAACAGATTACGATAACAGCGGTTCTTTTGGCAATCTGTATCGTGAGCCAGGTGTTTAAGAACATTCACGTGCTTATAACAGGACCTATTGTGAATCTGTGCATATTACTGGCAGTGCTGATGGTCAATTTACCATGTGGGATTATTTTGAGCATTATAACTCCGGTGACGGCTTATATAATCGCTGCAAGTCCCGTTATGACGGCTGTTCCGGCTGTAATCGTATTCATAATGCTGGGAAATATAGTGCTTGCTGTTTCAGTGCAAGTTTTTTTCAAGAAGCCGTTTGTGAAGTCAAAATCAAGCGAGATCAAGGTTACTTATGTGGTAAGAGCAGTTTTTTGTGCTTTGGCAAAAAGCGTATTCATGGGAGTTACAATTTCGATGTGGCTATTACCCACGTTTATTCCTGAGGGCAGTCCGCTCAGAGGCAAAATGAAGACGTTTCAGATGATGTTTTCTGTTACACAATTTGCTACAGCGTGTATTGGATTCGTATATGTATTTGTTGTATATTTTGTGCTAAAGCAAGCATTTAAGCGGGATTTGGCACTTTTTCAAAAAAGTGATAGTTAGATTTTCTAAATTGTGCTAATGAAATAAAAATTAAATTGATAGAATAGCTTTGTAAACAGGAAATATTATTTCATTTTCGAGTTGCAAAGCTTTTTTATTTGTTTAAAAAAGTAATGAATAAAAATCTTTCGGGAGGGGATAATCGGTGTTTAGAGGAAATAGAGTTACAGCACTTGCGGCGGTAGGAATGAGCATAGTTATCGCATTGACCGGTTGCGGTGCGGATAAAAAAACACAGATAGATACAACCGACGGGATCACAAATATTCTTGATTATGTGACGGTTGACTTCGACGGCAAGAACGGAGAAGGAACGGCATTTGTGAATGTGGATTATGACGGAATGGAAACAGAGATGGTCGGAGGAAAAGAGAAGATAGAAGCTCTTGATGAATTCGGAGATCTTACGGAACTCACCAAATATATAAATGCTGTTTCATCCATTTCGGTAAGCATAGACAAGAATAAAGATCTTTCAAACGGGGATGAAGTGGTTGTTTCTGTTACATACGACGAGATGGCGGCGGAGTCCGCAGGCGTTGTGTTCGGAGATGAGAAGAGCAAGACTTTCGAAGTCAAAGGGCTCAAAAAGTAATTTGGTTCCAGATCGGATTCGTGGAGGCGCGAACCGATTGATATATTCATTTTTAATCTTCAAAAAGGAGGTAAATCTATGAAAAAGAAATTTAAAAGGTTGGGTGCGTTACTTCTTGCGGGAACAATGACAGCATCTATGTTGGTTGGATGCGGAGCGGGAGCTGCATCGGGGGCAGCACCTGCAGATGGCAGTTCGGCAGGAGGAGCAGCAGCTGCTGACGGAAATATCAAGATTGGTGTATCCATCTGGAGTTCTACCGACGTTCTCGGAAGCCAGTGTAAGAAGATCGTTGATAAAGCTGCAAAGGCTAACGGAGTAGAAGTACAGTACGTTGACCAGGGACACGTTTCAGAGCAGGTTACAGCATCGGTTGAGCAGCTTTGTGCAGCAGGATGTAAGGGAATCATCATTTGTAACTCAGCTGATTCAGAGATGACATCTGCGATCAATACATGTACAGAGCAGGGCGTTTACATCGCACAGTTCTTCCGTATCATTTCAAAGGAGAACAGCCCTGAAGTTTATCAGACAGCTTGCAATTCAAAGTATTATGTTGGTGCAGTTCATGAAGATGAGGAAACAAACGGATATACACTTGTAAATCTCCTTCTTAAGAAAGGTGACAGAAAAATCGGTCTTGAGGCATGGACAGTTGGTGATGCTACATTCCAGCTTAGATGGAAGGGATACCAGAGAGCAATTGAAGAGTGGAACGCAGCTAATCCTAACGATCAGGCAACTCTTACAGAGCCCGTATATGCTAATACTTCTTCAGAAGAAGGCGCTTCGGCAGCTTTGTCACTTTACAATTCAAATCCCGGAATGGATGCTCTTATCGTAGCAGGTGGCGGCGGAGATCCTCTTGTAGGTTCTATCGGTGCATATGCTAACGAAGGTCTCACAGGAAAGATCGATGTTGTATCAACAGACTTCCTTGATGACCTTGCTGATCAGCTCAAGTCAGGCGGTATGTTTGCAGAGTCAGGCGGACACTTCTGCGATCCTCTGTTCGCATTCTTCCTTGTACTTAATGCAGTTAAGGGCAACTATGTAAAAGAAGAAGGAACATTCGGTTACGAGATCCTCTTCCCTTACCTCTATGTATCATCACCTGATGATTACGCAAACTACGAGAAGTATTTCGTAAATGACGATCCTTACACAGAAGAAGAGATGGTTGAGATGGCAAGCTACAGCTTCGAAGACCTCAGCAAGGCTGCTTCAAATCTTTCAATCGACGATGTTATTTCTCGTCACAGCAACTAATGACTAATGATTATATACGCTTATAAAAGAATTACAGTATAAAGGGAAAACTAGGATATGCCGTATTTTCCGAAGTCTGGGAAATACGGCATATATCAAAAAGAACAGTATTTAATCCAACAACTCTTGCGGGAGGATTATATGAGTAAGTTTCAAAAATTTAAAGAGAGTCAGATATTCGGGCTTTTACTTTTAGTCTTTATCGCGTTTGTCTTTTGGGGAATCTTTAAGATACTTGCACCTCAGACATTCGGTGATTTTAACAGATTACAGACATATTTAAAAACAGCACTTATCTATGCGGTCGGAGGTTGTGGACTCTATTTTATCTGTGTAATGGGACCGTTTGATATGAGTGTGGGCGCAAACATCGTTCTTTCATCGGTGATTGCCGTAAAAGTGAGTGAGCAACTCGGATATGTGGGACTTATCGTTGCTCCGCTGATCAGCGGCGTGCTTATAGGTCTCCTTAACGGATTTGTATATATTAAACTTAGAATTTCGTCACTTATCGTTACTGCAGGATTATCTCTTGTGTATGAAGCTCTTTCCATTTTTGCTACCAATGAGAAAAATGTAATACTTTCTTCAGCTTACAGAGCTTTCGGTGATTATCCATGGAACCTTATCTTGGCACTTGCGGCATTTATGTTATGCGGATTTATCCTTAAGTATACCAAGATCGGAACTTATACCTATGCGATCGGATCCAATGAAGTCGTTGCAAAGAACATGGGTGTGAATATAGATAAATACAAGATTGTAGCATTTGTGCTCTGCGGATTTTTTGTAGGAGTTGAGGCAATCCTGACAATTTCATACGGAACCTCCATGACAAGTGAATCCAATCTTGCTTCTATGAGCCGTAACTTCCCACCTCTTATGGGAACGTTCTTCGGACTTGCATTTAAAAAGTATGGACATCCGGTAGTAGCCATTGTGATCGGCGAATTTATCATTCAGTTGTTGTTCCAGGGATTCGTTGCTCTCGGAGCACCTACAACAGTTCAGAACATCGTAACCGGCGTTGTTCTTCTTGCAATAGTAACTATGACCGTTAAGCCCGTTAAGGGTGCAGTTGTTAAGTAAAGGGGGCAGACATGAGCGAAGTATTATTACATGCCGAGCAGATCGACAAAAACTTTGGTGTTACACATGCCGTAGATCATGTCACTCTTGATTTCTTCAAAGGAGAGATCCATGCACTGATCGGCGAGAATGGTTCCGGTAAATCAACATTTACATCCTGTCTTACAGGAATTTATCATAAGGATTCCGGTACTTTTACATTAAACGGGAAAGAGGTTAATGCCAAAAATCAGGTAGACGGAAATTATCAGGGCGTTGCGGTTATCGTACAGGAAATCGGAACATTGTCAGGCCTTACCGTTGCTGAGAATATTTTTCTCGGAAAAGAAGATGAATTTACAAAATTTGGCGTAAAGAACACAAGCGCCATGAACAGGAAGGCACAGGAACTTCTTGATTCATACGGATTTAACTATATCAAAGCGACTGACCTTATCGATAATTACAATTTTGAGGACAGAAAGCTTATAGAGATCGTTAAGGCGACACATTTTAAACCACAGATTCTTGTTGTTGATGAGACTACAACGGCTCTGGGTGAAAAAGGAAGAATCGAACTTTTCAAGGTTATGAAGCAGACACGTGATGACGGAAGATGCGTTATCTTTATCTCGCACGATCTTGATGAAGTAATAGAACAGTCCGACAACATAAGCGTTCTTCGAGACGGTGTTTATATTGATACGGTTAAGAGCGCGGATGTTAATACAGACGATCTTAAGAGACTTATGGTAGGCCGTGAGATGAGTAATAACTACTATCGTACGGACTACAACGAAAAGGTATCGGATGAGGTTGTATTAAAAGGTGAACACCTCTCAGTGCCTGATGAGATTGAGGATTTTAGTATAGAACTTCATAAAGGTGAGATTATCGGTATAGGTGGTCTTTCTGAGTGTGGAATGCATGAAGTTGGAAAAGCTCTTTTCGGTGCATCTTATGAAAGGTCCGGAAGTGTGACACTTGCTGACGGAACTCAGATAAATGATATAACTACAGCAATCAAGCACAGTATTGCATATGCATCCAAGGACAGAGACAATGAATCTCTTGTTATAAATGACACTATTCAGGATAATATTTGTCTTCCTTCACTTGAAGAGATCAAGAGAAATCATATATTACATGCAAAGGATCAGAAGGATTTTGCAGAAAAGTTTGCTAAGCAGATGAGTACCAAGATGGAAGGCGTGCATCAGTTCATGTCGGCACTGTCTGGTGGTAACAAGCAGAAGGTTGTTCTTGCAAGATGGATCGGCAAAGACTCCGATATTATCATACTTGATTCACCTACACGTGGTATCGACGTAAAGGTTAAGGCAGATATCTATCAGATGATGGATACAATGAGAAAGAACGGTAAGTCGATCATCATGATCTCTGAGGAGATTTCAGAGCTGCTTGGTATGGCAGACCGCATCATTATTATGAAAGACGGTCGCCGGAACGGTGAATTTAAACGTTCAGAAGATCTGAAAGATACAGATCTTATTGCAAACATGGTATAAGGGAGGCCGATTATGGAAAATTTGAAAAAAATGAAAGCACCTTTCATGGAGCGGCCAATCGTACGAAACATAATACCTTTTTCGGGATTCATATTTATTGTGGTTTTATTTGCTGTACTTACGGGAGGCAGGCTTTATACTACAGGAAATCTTAAACTTCTTTTGTCACAGTCATATGTACTTTTGATCTCATGTGTCGGCGTATTTATGATAATGACAATGGGCGGACTGGATTTCTCCCAGGGCTCTATGCTGGGTATCTGTTCGGTAGTGGTATGTTTTTTGTCCAGATATAATATAGTTCTTGCGATTTTGTGTGGGGTACTTACGGGTGGATTTATCGGTCTTGTAAACGGATTCTTTAACGTAAAGCGCAAGATCACATCCTTCATCGTTACTATATGTAACATGTACCTTATAAGAGGTATCGTTAAGTATGCTACGACCAAAAAACCTGTAAACGGTGCTACAAATATTACTTCATACAATACACTTGGATTTAACCTGACATTTACGATAGTAATCCTTTTAATAGCATTTGTTGTATTCCAGTACACAGGTCTTGGAAACAGATTGAAAGCTATCGGCGCAGGTGAGACTGCTGCAAGATTTGCAGGTATAAGAGTTGAGAAGACCAAGATGCTTGTATATGCGGCAGCAGGAATGATAACAGGACTCGCAGCATTTATCAACAGTATCAAGGTTGGATCTGTTACAGCAACAGCCGGCGATCAGCTTGAGACACAGATAATGATCGCACTTGTTCTTGGCGGAATGCCCGTTAACGGCGGTGCTAAGGTTAAGTTCTACAACATCATCCTTGGCGCAATGACATACAAGATCCTCACAGCGGGACTTGTAATGCTCGGCATCGAGCCCAAGACACAGCAGCTCATCATGGGTATCGTTTTCCTTGTAATGGTAGCAGTATTTGCCGACAGAGAGACAGGTATGATCGTTAAGTAAGAAGTATGAGTCAGGTGCAGTATAGAAGCCTTTTGCGAATGGAAGGCTTTAGCGAATAGAAGCTTATGACAGATGAATAAAGAATCTTAAGATGATTATGCTTGTCAGATGAATTAGTTAAATGCTTTTATTTGGAATACAAATTATTCCAAATAATATAAAGATAACAGCCGGGGCCCGCGGGGGGCTTCGGCTGTTCTTAGTATTATATGAATTGAGTGAGGTGAAATTTGTATGCACAGCTTTGCAAAGAATTGCGTGTGTTTCTTTGTTCTGGCAGGAGATATTGCTTTGTAGTGGGGCAAAAACAAGCAAGCAGCACCGTATAGATAGAGTGTGAGGAACCTGTACGGTGCTAAAATGGCAAGCAGCACCGCATAGGCAGAGTATGAGGAGTCTGTACGGTGTGAAATTGGCAAGTGGCACCGCATAGGCAGAGTATGAGGAGCCTGTACGGTGCAAAATTATCAAGCAGCACGGCACAGATAGAGTGTGAGGAGGCTGTACGGTGTGAAAATGGCAAGCGGCACCGCATAGGCAGTGTATGAGGAGCCTGTACGGTGTGAAATTGGCAAGTGGCACCGCATAGGCAGAGTATGAGGAGGCTGTACGGTGCAAAAATATCAAGTAGCACCGCATAGGCAGAGTATGAGGAGGCTGTACGGTGCAAAAATATCAAGTGGCACCGCACAGACAGAGTATCAGGAGACTGTACGGTGCAAAATTATCAAGTAGCACCGCATAGACAGAGTATGAGGAATCTATATGGTGCCCAAAAAGCTGTGAACACAGTATTTCTCATGTGAAGCAGATATACAGAGATCTTATATTAACGAAGATCTATTCCCCTAATAGACAATGACTTAAATATCGTTTATGCTGAAATATATTTTGATCATGAGAATAATGCAGTTCGCTGAATCAATAGCGAATTGTACAACAATATCGAAAAAGCTAAAAAAGCAGCACTCGTTTTGTATAACGGCGACATAATAATAAAAAACATCAGAAAGGAAAAAGACAAAATGGAACTATTTAGCGGAAGACCTGAAAATACAGACGGAAGACTTCTGAGAGAAGTTCGTACATATGACTTTTTGGATGAGCTCGGAATTGAATATAAGAGGACGGATCACGAGCCGGCAAATACGATGGAGGCATGCAACGAGATCGATAAGGTGCTTGAAGTTCTGATATGTAAGAATCTTTTTCTTTGTAACAGACAGAAAACTCAGTATTATCTGTTGATGATGCCTGGAGATAAGAAGTTCAAGACAAAAGAGCTTTCGGCGCAGATCAATTCTGCAAGACTTTCTTTTGCGGACGCAGATGACATGCTCAAATTCCTTGATATCGAGCCCGGAGCGGTGAGTATAATGGGACTTATGAATGATAAGGAACATGCCGTACAGCTGCTTGTCGATGAGGATGTAAAGAAAGGCGAATATATCGGATGCCATCCCTGCGTTTGCACATCGAGCCTTAAGATAAAGACGGAGGATATATTCAATAAATTTCTTCCGAAAGTCGGACATGAGCCCGTGGTAGTGCATCTTGTCGGGGAAGACTGAAGCAGAAGGACTTACTAATTAGCTTTTTACATGATTTTGGGTGAAAAAATGTTTAATTACCGCGAGATAAAAGCAAAAGATAATAAAGATATAGCTTTGCTTATAAGAAAAAGCCTTAAGAACTTTGACCTGGATATACCGGGGACAGCGTACTTTGATGAAGGTCTGGATCATTTCAGCGATCTGTACGGAACAAAGAGTAGCAGATATTTTGTTGTGGTAGATGATTCCGACAATGTCTTGGGTGGTGTGGGATTCTCGGTGTTTGCTCCGATGGAAGATACGGCAGAGCTTCAGAAACTCTATCTTGATGATTCTGCAAAAGGTAACGGCCTTGGATATGAGATGATGGCACTTGCCGAAGAAAAAATGCGTGAAGCAGGTTACAAATGGTCGTATCTTGAAACACACAGTAATCTTAAGGCTGCAATCCATATCTATGAGAAGTGCGGCTATACAGAGATTGAGCGCCCTAAGGAAGTCGGACATAGCACAATGGATAGATTTTTTAGAAAGAGATTGGATTGATCATGTGGATAATAAAACAGATTTTTGACGGAGATTACGGCTGCGAGGAACTTCAGCCGGGGCAAAAGCCGAAAGTCTCGGTGACGCTTGAGAACGAGGCTGGTGAGGTGAGATATGTCACGGCTGAAGATGAGTGGCTTATAGAGAACGGGCTTGAAAAGGGCGAAGTTTGGCCGCTTGAAGTATAATCAAAAAGAATGTTACTAGTATGGCATAATATCTATTCTGCCCAATTGACGATATCGAGATTGGTTACTCTTGAGAATTCCTTTACGTTGTTTGTTACAACGGTATAGCTAAGTGATTGTGCGTGACCTGCAATCATCATATCAAGCGGACCTATTGGAGTGCCTTTTTTTTCAAGGCTGGCTCTGATTTTTCCGTAACAGTTTGCTGCGTTTACGTCAAAATTCATTATTTCAATGTTTGCAAGTAATAAAGCGAGCGCCAGTCTGTTTTTTTCTATAGCGGCGCTTTTTTCTACACCATGAATAAGCTCTGCATAGGTAACTGATGAAATGCAAACTTCGGAAGGATCGTGCTTTTGAAGCTCTTTAAAAACTTTCTCGGGTTTGTGCTTTATTATATAAATACAGATATTGGTGTCGAGCATATACCTCATAATTCTTCACGCTCCTGTAGAGTGTCGGATCTTCCGTCTGACATGAAATCATCTGAAAACATGTCTATTGCATGCATAAAAGAATCCCATTTATTATCTAAAGGAAGAAGTAGAACAATATCACCAATTTTATTTATCATTACTTCGTCAGAAGAGAAGCGGCAATCTTTGGGCAACCTTACAGCTTGACTTCTTCCGTTTTCAAAAACTTTTGCTGTCATCATAGAATAATCCTCCTTCTATAAATAATATATACCAAGATATATACCGTGTCAATTTAATACTCTCTGATTGATTGAATCCCCAGCGTTTACAGTATATTTTGAATGTCTCATAAGCATAGAGGGGATATTAAAGAGGCTTGTCTTTTGTGATTTCTATAGCACAGTCCAGTTTTCCGAGTGACTCTTCTGCATTTCGGATGGCTTCTTCGGGTGTCATTCCTGCAATGGTTGTGTCTGTGCTTAGAATTTGAATGTTTTTATAGCCTTGCATATACATAAGGTCCGTATATGTCTTCACATCAATAGAACTCATCGGTTCATGCAGATAGATGAGTGCTTTGCTCGAACGCTTAAAGATTCTCCTTTTTCCATTTTTTAAAATTTTAGCTGTCTTCATAGAATAAAACTCCTTTTATAATATATAACAAGATATATATTGTGTGAATGCAATGACATCTATCGATGGAAAAGATGATGTTATAAAATACATATAAAGAAAAAATATATGTGAGAGATAAAATGTTGTAATAAGGAAAAGGAAAATGGTAGCAAAATATAAGGATAATTACTATTCTTGTGTATTAAATTCTAAAGAGCAGATCTTATTAACCGGTATAAAAAGCAAAGCAGTTTTTGGGTTTGAAGAAGACGGTGATATTTTCTATAAGAATATTACTCAAGAAGAACTGTGCGATATTTTTGAGGTTCATTATTACGTTGAATATGATTCTAAGCTTGAACACACACCTCTTTGGTGGGAAGTGAATCAAGAAGATTTTTCAACAGAAGGGGTATATTTGTATTTTACAGAGGGCTTTCTTCCGGATTGGGAAATATGGGATAAAGGAATTTGCAGAAAATATATTACTTATGCAGATATACGTAATTGCAGGGTTTGTATTGAGTATAAAAGAAAAAACTTCGAAAGAACTAATTTTGTAGATGATAAAGGGATGATGGATACAGATAGTATGCTGAAATTGCTTGAAAAGTATTGCGAAAACAAGTTGTAGGCTTTTACAAATTGGGGTTGATATGAAATATGATATTGAAAAAGCTTTGAATATTAGTATTCCGGAAGAGATAAAGAAAATAATCGAAATAAAAAAAGAACTGAGTATCATGGTGGATGGCGAACTGAGCAAGTTTATCGTTCTTTCGCCGGATGAAGTAATGGAAGCTTACAAAGAACAGTGCGATTTGTTTGGATATGATTTTGTTCCATTTGCTTTTACTGATGATGATTATTTATGTTTGAACTATAAAAATTGTGATATCTCTGTTGTTTACTGGAGTACAGAAAGAGCGACAGAATCAAAAACGTTGGCAGTGTTCGAATTATATTCTTCTTATGAGGATTTTGCAAAAGACTGTTGATTTTAGCGATTGGCTAAGGCTGGTTGGAGATTGATGATGGGGTTGGAGTACTATTTTGAAAAAGCTGTAATAGGAATTAATGGAGGTTGGTTTTATTTTTCTTATTATGGTGGAGTGGGGCGGCAAAGTGTTTGGATGAGTGCCTTTATGATATGGCAGAGGGAATGACTACTGTCAGAGATATAGAAGAGATGATGGATTTATTGATTTATGAGATTGAGAAAGAAAAGGATCAAAGCGCAGAATTTGAGATGAATTCGCGTGAGATTTCCGCTGCTATGAGAAGAAATACGCAAGATAATGTGGAAAGTTATTTGCCACAAGTTTCAGATTTTTATGGATTCCAATGGGAGTTAAAGGAGAGAGCTAAAAGAATATGCGGGGATAGAATTTTGTGATTCTTTTCTGGAGATGGTGTTTTTTGATTGAATTTGAATAGAATGCAACAACACCAATCCCCCATCTCTCAAGTATGTTGACAAAGCCTAGTGTGATTTGATAAGCTAAGACACAAATAATACTTAAAGGTTATGAGAAAGAGGAGTACACGCAACTTGCGGTCTAAAGAGAATGCGTCTGCGATATTGTCGCGCTGAGAGGATGCAGGCTTGCAATGTGTGGAAGGTAGCTTTTGAACCGGGCACCCAGAAAGGAAACAGATTATATTCGGATGGTTTCCAATAAGTGTCCCCGTGTTGTCTACGTTATAAGACGAGCGCATTGAATGATGCGAAATGAGGCAGAAGAGTCTTTATGATCTTCTGTGAATTAAGGTGGTACCACGTTATTAACGTCCTTAACAGATTAATTCTGTTAGAGGGCGTTTATTTTTTGAAGAAGGAGAAGACTATGAACAAAGAACTTGCCAAGACCTATGATCCCAAGGGAATCGAAGGTCGACTCTACTCCAAATGGGAGGAAAAGAAATATTTCCATGCTGAGGTGGATAAAAGCAAAAAACCTTTTACCATCGTGATTCCGCCCCCAAATATCACAGGTAAGCTCCATATGGGACATGCCCTTGATAATACAATGCAGGATATCCTTATTCGTTATAAGAGAATGCAGGGATATAATGCACTTTGGCAGCCGGGAACCGACCATGCGAGTATTGCGACAGAGGTTAAGATCATCGATGCGCTCAAAGCTGAGGGAATCGACAAGAGAGATCTTGGCAGAGAGAAGTTCCTTGAGAGAGCTTGGCAGTGGAAAAAAGAGTACGGCGGAACCATCATTTCCCAGCTCAAAAAGCTCGGTTCTTCATGTGACTGGGACAGAGAGCGTTTCACAATGGATGATGGTTGTAATGAAGCTGTCAACGAAGTCTTCGTTAAGATGTACAACAAGGGCTACATTTATAAAGGAAGCCGTATCGTAAACTGGTGTCCTATCTGTAAGACATCTATTTCTGATGCAGAGGTAGAGTACGAGGAGCAGGCCGGACATCTTTGGCACATCAAATATCCTGTTATCGATGTTGACGGAACTGTTTCAAAGACAGAGTTTATCGAGTTTGCAACAACACGTCCCGAGACAATGCTCGGAGATACAGCTGTTGCAGTTAACCCTGATGATGACAGATACAAGAGCTTCAAGGGCAAGAAGGTACTTCTTCCTATCGTGAACAGAGAGCTTCCTATCGTAGAAGACTCTTATGTTGATATGGAATTCGGTACAGGTGTAGTTAAGATCACACCCGCACATGACCCTAACGACTTCGAAGTTGGAAAGCGTCATAACCTTGAAGTTATCAATATATTAAACGACGATGCCACAATCAATGCCAACGGCGGTAAGTTTGCCGGAATGGACAGATATGAGGCAAGAGAAGCTATTGTAAAAGAGCTTGATGAGATGGGACTTCTTGTTAAGATCGAGGAGTATTCTCACAACGTTGGAACACACGATCGTTGCCATACAACAGTTGAGCCTATGGTTAAGGCACAGTGGTTCGTTAAGATGGATGAGCTCATTAAGCCCGCTGTTAAGGCTGTAAAAGACGGCGATATCAAGCTTATTCCTCCGAGAATGGAGAAGACATATTTCAACTGGACAGACAATATCCGTGACTGGTGTATCTCAAGACAGCTCTGGTGGGGACACAGAATCCCTGCATACTACTGCGATGAGTGCGGAGAAGTTGTTGTATCAAAAGAGGCTCCTACAGTATGTCCTAAGTGCGGCAAGACTCACTTTACACAGGATCCCGACACTCTTGATACATGGTTCTCATCAGCTCTTTGGCCTTTTGAAACACTCGGATGGCCTAATGAGACTGAAGACCTTAAGTATTTCTTCCCTACAGACGTACTTGTAACAGGTTATGACATTATCTTTTTCTGGGTAATCAGAATGATCTTCTCAAGTTATGAGAATATGGGAACATTCCCGTTCAAGACAGTTCTTTTCCACGGTCTTGTAAGAGATTCTCAGGGAAGAAAGATGAGTAAATCACTTGGAAACGGTATCGATCCTCTTGATATTATCGAGAACTACGGTGCCGATGCGCTCAGACTCACACTTATCACAGGTAACGCACCAGGTAACGACATGCGTTTCTATAATGAGAGAGTTGAGAATAGCCGTAACTTTGCAAATAAGGTTTGGAATGCGTCAAGATTTATCATGATGAACATGGAGGATGGCGAAAAGAGTGCTATCCATCAGCCTGCACCTGCGGGACTTGAGCCTGTTGATAAGTGGATCATTTCAAAGCTCAACAATACTATTAAAGAAGTTACAGATAACATGGATCACTTCGAACTCGGAATCGCGGTTCAGAAGGTTTATGACTTCATCTGGGATGAATTCTGTGACTGGTATATCGAGATGGTTAAGCCCCGTCTCTACAATTCGGATGACAAGGAGTCACACAAGGCAGCACTTTGGACACTTCAGACAGTGCTTATAAATGCGCTCAAACTCCTTCATCCTTATATGCCTTTCATTACAGAAGAAATTTTCTGTACACTTCAGGACGAGGAAGAGTCAATCATGATCTCTGACTGGCCGGTTTACAAGGATGAGTGGAACTTTGCATCAGATGAGAAGGCTATCGAGACAATTAAGGAAGCTGTAAGAGGAATCCGTAACGTTCGTACACAGATGAACGTTGCTCCTTCAAGAAAGGCCAAAGTATTTGTTGTAAGCGACAATGACGAAGTGCTTGATATTTTCTCAACAGGTAAGCTTTTCTTTGAATCACTTGCGTATGCATCAGAGTCTGTATGCCAGAAGAATAAGGACGGCATTGCGGATGATGCTGTTTCCGTAGTACTTGCGGAAGCAACAGTATATATTCCTTTCTCTGACCTTGTTGACATCTCAGCAGAGATAGAGCGTCTTACCAAGGAGCAGAAGAAGCTTGAGGGCGAGCTTAAGCGTTCACAGAACATGCTCAGCAATGAGAAGTTCCTTGCGAAGGCTCCTGCAGATAAGATTGCAGAGGAAAAAGAAAAACAGCAGAAATATCAGCAGACTTACGACCAGATTACAGAAAGACTTAAACAGCTGACAAAATGATGACTTAAGGAAATACCGGCAGGATCGGTGTTTCATCGGCACTGTTTACATTCGGGGGGATGTAGACAGTGCCTGTCATTGATTTTTTTTGAATTTAATTGAGTACAGGCTTAGTGGTGTGATTATGCATGAAGAAATTATGAAAAAAGTGGAGGAGTTTATCAGACGCTCTGACAACGAAGAGAAACTTAGTGTCAGTGAGTGTGAGGAATTTCTTAATACCATTCCAAGTTTTACAGACAAACATACGATTGAAGATACAAAGGATTTCCTGGCTTTTTTGGGCAACCCCGAAAAGAACATGAAGATAATTCATGTGGCCGGTACAAACGGAAAAGGTTCTGTTTGCTGTTATCTGTCCAATATCCTTGTTAAAGCGGGATATAAAGTCGGAATGTTTACATCTCCCCATCTTATGAAGATCAACGAGAGATTTTGTATCGACGGTAAGATGGTAACCGACGGCATTTTTGCCGAAGTTTTTGTTGAATTGTTAAAGAGAATAATGGAATACAAAAAAGGTGAGTATTTCCCTACGTATTTCGAATTCCTGTTTTTTGAAGCAATGCTTCTTTATTATGTATATCCGGTAGATTATCTTATATTGGAGACGGGACTCGGAGGAAGGCTTGATGCGACTAATTCCGTGCAGTCACCGCTTCTTTGTGTTATTACCGAGATAGGTTACGATCATATGCAGTATCTGGGAGAAAGCCTTCCGGAGATTGCGGGAGAAAAGGCCGGTATCATCAAGAAAGGCGTGCCGGTAGTGTTTTTTGACAAAAGAAAAGAGTGCAGCGAGGTCATCAAGAGCAAGGCGCTCGAGATGGATTCCAGAGTCGTGTCCGTTGACGGAAAAAGCGTCACTGACGTGAAATCCGTTAAGGATGATGCAGGGAACAAATACGTTGCTTTTTCATATAATTCCTTATATGATAATTATGTTGAGTTAAAGGTAACTACCGAAGCCGTGTATCAGGCGGAAAATGCCGCATTGGCGATTGCTTCGGCTGAGATTTTGCGCGATAAAGGCGCTGAGATATCTGAACTTGACATAAGAGAAGGTCTTATGAGTGCCAAATGGGAAGCCAGAATGGAAGAAGTAAGACCGGGCATCTATGTGGATGGCGCTCACAATATGGATGGAATTGAAGCATTCATACAATGTGCGACAGCGATTCAGTCAGAAGGAAGAAAGATGCTGTTGTTTGGCATGGTTGCCGACAAACAGTATCAGGATATCATAGACAGGGTACTTACAAGCGGAACATTCGATGCGATATTCGTTACGGTGCTTGGAACAGAGCGATCGGTTTCCGTATCTGACCTTAAGAGTGCTTTCGAGGACAGCAAGGAAAAGCACGGAATAATCGGAGTTCCCATCAAATACTACAGTAATGTAAGAGACGCTGTGACAGATATAATAACTGTCCGTAAGTCAAAAGATCTTGTTTTTGCGGCAGGTTCTTTATATCTTGCGGGACAGCTTAAAGTAATGTTGTAAACGAGGAATATTAAATGATAAATTTTGAAGAAGAACTCAAAAAGTTCAAGCCAAGTTTAGAGATTGAAGATGCTGAGGATATTATCTATAATCAGGATCTTGATGATATGTCAGATGTGCTTATAAAGCTTCTTAAGGATGCTAAGCAAGAAACTGAGAGTACAAAAAGGAGTAAGTAATGGCTATCGCTACCAGCAAGAAGCTTGAGAGCTTTTCTAACTTTTTTTATAACGATGGTCTTGAAAAGGCGGGAGTCAGAGATTTAACGGGGGCAATAGAATCTTTGCAGCAGAGTCTTCGCATGGATAAGAACAATATAGATGCGAGGAATCTTTTGGGACTTGTTTATTATGAGACCGGTGAAGTTGTCGCAGCCCTTTCGGAATGGGTTATAAGTAAGAACTTAAGACCTGAAGATAATATTGCCGATGACTATATGGATATGGTCAGAAACAGTCCGTCAAAGCTTGAGGACATTAATCAGACTATTAAAAAGTTTAATATTGCATTTAACTACTGCCGTCAGGGCAGTCTGGACCTTGCGGTTATACAGTTAAAAAAGGTTCTTTCTTTGAACCCGAGTTTTATCAAGGCACATCTTCTTTTGGCGCTTCTTTATTTGAAAGCAGGTAATTTTGACAGAGCAAAGACGGAAGCTCAGAAGGTGTTAAAGCTTGATACCGGAAACCTTATGGCCAAGAGATATCTGAAGGAAGCAGACAACATGCTTCTTCCGGGTGATGGCGGAAAACTGGTATCTGATGTGGCTTCTTCGGGAAATGATGAGATCATCAGATATAACAGCGGAAACGAGATGATTATTCAGCCTCGTAAGCAGTCGGTTCTTACAAAGTCAGGATCGATTTGGGGAATCGTACTTGGTATGGTTCTCGGAATTGCCGCATCATGTTTTCTTATCCTGCCTCAGAGAATTGCAAGTATTACATCAAACAACGATCAGAAGATTGCTGATATAAGTGAAATATCTGATTCAAAGACCGCGCAGATCGGAGAAAATGAGCAGAAGATCAAGACTCTTGAGAAACAGGTAGATAATCTTAAGAAAGAAGCCGAAGGCTACAGCGGAAGCAAATCTGCTGCAGTTAACAGCCTTATGAAGGCCAGCAGCATCTACATGAACGATCCTTCCAATATAGAAGATATGAAGAATGCGCTTGAGGCAGTTGATCTAGATACTTTTGAGAACGGTTCTCCCGAGGTGGAACTTCGTGATTCACTTATGGAGAAAATAGGTCCTCAGCTTGCACAGCCTTATTACAAAAAAGGTGCTGAGGAGTACAAGAAGAAGGATTACGAGAATGCTGTAAAAGACCTTGCAAAGGCTTATCAATACAACAAAAAGGATGTAACAATTCTTTTTAACCTTGCAAATTCTTATAAAGAATTCGGTGATGTTGATAAGGCTAAGGAGAAATACGACATTATTATCAGAGAGTTCCCTACATCACAGAGTGCTGCATCTGCAAAGACAAAACTGGCGGAGATCAATAACACCGGCGGTTCGGATAATGCAGGAGACACCAATAATGCAGATATCGAAAGCAATGTCAACAATGCGGATAATACCAATAATGCAGGCAATACCGGTAATACCAAAAAGAAGAAAAACACGGAAAATACAAGTAATGCCAATAATGCAAGCAATAATGACAATGCAGAGAATGCAAATAATACCGATAACAATGCAGATAACGGTGAGAACGCTGATAATGCTGATAATGGCGGTAATCCTGAAGGCGATGATAACGCCAACAACGATGATAATAATGACAATGCCGACAATTAAATATTTTTGGGAAATGTGTTAAATGATAAGTTTTTCGGATCTGACTTTTATTTTTAGGTTTTTACCTGTTTTTTTAATAGTGTTTTATGTGACTCCCATTAAATACAGAACATGGACACTGCTCTTGGGCAGCCTGATCTTTTATGCTGTGGGAGATATCAAGATGTTTCCTGCTCTTTTGGGAGCTGTTGTTGTCAATTATCTGTTTGCTAAAGCAGTCAGAGGAGAAGAGGGCAAGAAAAAGAAAGCTCTCTTTGCATTCATTGTAGTTATTGATGCCCTGATGCTTGTCGAATTCAAACTTTTGGGACAGTTTGTTGATAATAGTCTCATGCCTATCGGAATCAGTTTCTATACTTTCAAGATGATTTCTTTTCAGGCAGACACATATAACGGAAAGCTTGATTCAAAGCCGCTCTTTAAAGATGTTGCGGCTTATTTTTGCATGTTTCCGCAGGTTGTATCGGGACCTATCATGCGTTTTACCGATTACAGCGACAATATTGAACTTATATCCGGAGCGACAAAGAGCTCCAAAGAAGAAGTCTTTGCCAATATCGAGGATGGACTTAGATATTTTGTTGTGGGACTTGCAATGAAGGTTATTATTGCAGACCATTTGGCTATGCTCTGGAAAGAGATTGCAACAATAGGATATGAGAGTATTTCTACTCCGTTTGCCTGGATAGGCGCGGTGGCTTATTCTCTCGAGCTTTTCTATGATTTCTGGGGATATTCACTTATGTCATCGGGAATTGCGGTAATGCTTGGATTTCCTTTTATTGTCAACTTCGATCATCCTTACGGAGCAGCCAGTGTTTCGGAGTTTTACAGAAGATGGCATGCAACACTTGGTTCATGGTTCAGAGATTATATTTATATTCCTCTTGGCGGAAGCAGAGTCGGCGCAATAAGGATTATTTTCAATCTTCTTGTTGTATGGCTCGTTACAGGTTTTTGGCACGGAGTAACGCTTAACTTTATTTTGTGGGGGCTTATACTTTTTGTGATAATAGTATGTGAGCGTTTTATTGTATTTAAACTTCCGGGAGTGCTTAAGAATATTTTTGGAAGATTTAACGTACTTGTTCTCATACCACTTACATGGGTTATCTTTGCTATATCTGACGTAGAAGGTCTTATAAATTACTTTAAGAGACTCTTCCCGTTCTTCGGCGCGGGCGTTGCGGTAAACAGCAATGATTATATTAAAAATCTCGGAATATACGGAGGTCTTTTGGTTGCGGGACTGGTTTTGCTTGTTCCTCATGTGTTTAAGTTCTTTGAAAAGCACAGAAAGAATTTTGTATTTACGATATTTTTATTTGTGTTGTTTTGGTTTTCGGTTTACAGTCTGTCAAATTCGGCAGGTAATCCGTTTATGTATTTCAAATTCTGAAGAAAGTGTTATGTAATGAACTGTTTTAAGACTTGTCCGTTGCTTGCGGGCGTCGTGATGTTTTCAATAATAGTATCCACCCTGTCCTTTATTTTGAAGGGCACTCTTTATAGTGAGTATGCGACGGATTTCGATCCTGCCGAATTGCCCTTTTTTGTCCTGATGGCCAAGGGAGTTTCAGATGGTGTTATGCCATGGGAAGCTCTTGATAAAGAGAAAATGGCTGCCAGGAACAAAGCAAATGAGGAAGCTGCAAATGCACTGCTTACAGATGTTTCGGGAAACGATGTGTCTGCAAATGATGTTCCGGAAGAGGAAGAAGAGGCTGAGAAGTATGAGCTTGTGGAAGTTACAGATGATTATTTTACAGATGCTCTTTTTATCGGAGATTCCAGAACCGTAGGTCTTTCGGAGTACTGCGAAGGGCTTGATGATAAAGCGAAGTTCTATGCAAAGGTGTCTCTCAGTATACATAAAGTGCTTGAAGAGGATTTCCTTAAGGATGAGGAAGGCAATAAGATGACCGTTGATGAGGCTCTTCAGAACGATGAGCCATACGGTAAGATATATATCATGCTGGGACTCAATGAGATCGGAACCGGCACGACAGAGACATTTGTTGCGAAGTATGCCGAAGTTGTTGCGAGAATAAGAGAGCTTCAGCCTGATGCTATCATTTATATTCAGGGTATCATGCATGTTACGCAGAATAAGAGTGATAATGACAAGATCTTTAATAATCCGACGATAAACGAGCGAAATGAGGCTCTTTCACATCTTGCCAATAATGTGGATATTTTTTATATAGACATGAATGAAGCTGTTGATGATGAGAACGGAAATCTTCTTGAGGAACTTTCTACGGATGATATACACTTGAAGGCTTCGGCTTATGAGAGGTGGCATCAGTACCTGCTTCATCATGCGATTGTAAAAGATTGATCAGGAGTGTTAAAATGTCTAGAGAAATGTCATTTAAAATGGAACGACCGGGACTTCTGAAAGAGGGAGATCATGTTACGGTTACGGAGGGAGTTCTTCCAAGTAACTATTATTATACGATTGATCCGTCTCTTGCGATGTCGGGAAATTTTCCTTTCCGCGAGCGCATGCTTGAGCGAGAGGGAGTTGTTACAAAAGTTGAAGAGAATGCAAGAGGATTCTATGTTACCGCGGTATTTGGTGATGAGAACTCTTAAATAAATAATATCAATATATGAGGAGGATTTATAAAGTGGAATATATTAAGACAGATAAGGCGCCGGCAGCTATCGGACCATATTCACAGGCAATAAAGGCAGGAGATTTTCTTTTTGCATCGGGACAGATTCCGATCAATCCCGAGAACGGTGAGATTGATACAACAACCATCACAGATCAGGCAGACAGAGTTTGCCGGAATATCGGTGAGATCTTAAAAGCTGCGGGAACAGATTATGAGCACGTTGTAAAGACAACATGCTTCCTTGCGGAGATGAGTGATTTTGCGGCATTCAATGCTGTTTATGAGAAGTACTTTACCGGAAAGCCCGCAAGAAGTTGTGTGGCTGTTAAGCAGCTTCCCAAAGATGTTCTTTGTGAAGTAGAGGTTACTGCATATTTGGGATAATAGGGGGTTCAATGTGAAGTACAGGATTATTGCAGCTGCAATATGTATTTCTGTTACGCTTGGCGGATGCGGATCTTTTGCCGGCAGAAGCGGAATAGACTCCGGTTTTGCCTTTATAGACAGTCACGAGTACACCAAGGCATTGGAAAGCTTTGCAAAGGCAGAAGAGAATGGCGAGGATCCTTGTCTCATCCACAGGGGAAAAGGAATTGTATATTTAAATATAACTGAATATGAGCAGGCGGCTCAGGAGCTGCTTGCTTCTCTTGCTGCGGATGACGGTGTCGTTGATGACATGGACTTTGACACAAACTATTATCTTGCAGAGACATATATGAAGCTCGGTGATTTTGACAGAGCAAAGGGAATCTATGATGCTATCCTGAGCCTTAGAGACAAAGATCCCAATGCTTACTTCTTAAGAGGTGTTTGTGAACTTGCTGCGGGGCCTGACAGCCAAGACGCGGCAGATGCGGATTTTACCAGTGCGATCCGCCTTAATCCCAAAGATTATTCTATGAGAATAATGATATTTAAGGCACTTTCTGATAATAACCTCCCCGACAAGGCCAATGCGATTCTTCAGTATGCACTTGATAACGATGAGGATTCTATGTCCAATTATGAAAAGGGACAGATTTATTTTTATCTCGGAAATGATACTGAAGCGCAGGATTATCTCAACAAGGCTAACGGCGAGGGCGGTCATGAGAAAGAGCCTGTTGTGCTTCTTTTGGGACAGTCATATGAGAGACAGCAGCAGTATGGCGCTGCGATTAAGGTTTATAAAGCTTATTTGACCAATAATCCGGGCAGTGCAAGAATATGCAATCAGCTCGGAATGTGCCAGATAAGCATGGGTAACTATGAAAAGGCTGCAGGAAACAATGATGAGGCAGATGCGGCTTATGAAGGTGCGAGATTGTCATTGGAGTCGGGAATTGCTCTTAATGACAAGTCGATGAATCAGGCACTTTTGTTTAATCAGGCATGTTTGTATGAGTATTGGGGCGATTTTGCTACCGCTTCAAAGCTTATGGCAGAGTATCTTGAAATCTATCCGGAAGACGGAACTGCGCAGAAAGAAGGCATATTCCTCTCAACGAGATAATATATGGAGAGTGGTGAAATTCATTGACACTCTATCGTTAATTCTGTAAAATGATAACGCATGCTTTTATATGAATCTATGCAGAATTATGTTGGGAGGGGATAGTATGTCCAGGAAAGCGACAATTACGCAAAAAGAGATTGTAAATGCAGCATTTAAGATTACCAAGAGAGAAGGTTTCGAGCAGATAACATCCAGAAAACTCGCAGCGGCGGCGGGATGCTCAACACAGCCGATTTTCCGTATTTATGATAGTATGGACGCGCTTAAGAAAGATGTCTACGATAAAGCAGCAGCATACTACGAAGATTATTATAACGATTGTTCCAAAAATCATGAGGTTCCTTTTGTGGACCTCGGTCTTGCCTATATTGGGTTCGCCCAGAAATTCCCCTATTTATTTAAACTTCTTTTTGTATCCGAGCAGGGTGATGAGAAGAAGAGTATGTATGATCTTGTAAACGGTTCAAAAGAGAATGTTGTAAAAGAGATTAAAAGAGCGTCTGATGATGGTATATCTAACGCACAGCAGCTGTTTATGAAGATGTGGATATATATCCACGGAGCAGGCTGCATGGCGGTGACGGGTGATTACGATCTTGATGAAGCAACTTCGGTTTCTATGCTTGAATCGGCGTATAAGGCATTCAGTCTATGAAATTTGAAAATGATGTTGATGTTATAACAAGAATAAATGAGTGTTACTCCAAGATGAGTAAGGGCAAAAAGTCTATTGCCACCTATATCTGCGATCATTATGAGCAGGCGGTTTTCATGACAGCCGCAGAGCTTGGTAAGATTGTAGGTATGAGCGAATCTACGGTTGTGAGATTTGCCATGAGTCTTGGATATGACGGATATCCTGATTTTCAGAAGGCACTTTCCGTGTGGGTCAGCGATAAGTTTGGTTCCGTTGATAAGGTCGGAAGAAAGTTTGGTAAGAGTACTGAGGGAGAGATACTATCAACTATCCTGATGTCCGACATGGCCAATATTGAGAGCACCATCAACAATATAGATGTCGCAGCTTTTAAGACGGCGGTTGATATAATCTTAAAGGCCAGGACGGTTTATATTGTCGGAATAAGAAGCTGTGAACCCTTAGCAGATTTTTTACATTTTTATCTCAACATGATCAGAGGTAATAATGTTATAATCAAAACTACAAGTGTCACGGAAATGTTCGAGCAGATGATCAGAATCGGAGACAAAGATGCCATCATAGGCATAAGTTTCCCAAGATATTCTATGAGAACGCTTAAATGTATGGAGTTTGCCAATGACAGAAATGCCAAGGTAATAACCATAACGGATTCTGTTCATTCACCGATGAATCTCTATTCTTCCTGCAATCTTCTTGCAAGAAGCGAGATGGCATCTATTGTAGATTCTCTTGTTGCGCCGCTTAGCGTAATAAATGCTCTTGTGGTTGCTCTATGTATGAGAAAGCCCAATGAGGTCAAGGCGGATCTTAAGATGCTTGAAGAGGCGTGGAATAACTATCAGGTTTATCTTAATGATGAAATTGATTTTGCTTCCGACGATCCTATGATGCTTGGACCGATCAAGTCCCTTATGGGAAAAGAGGAAAATTAGGAATTTATAGGTAATATGAAGAAAATAGCAGTGATCGGCTGCGGGGCAGCCGGAATGATGGCGGCGCTCGCTGCTGCACAGAGCAGCGCGAGCGTCACTGTTTTTGAAAAGAATGAGAAACCCGGAAAAAAGATATACATAACGGGAAAAGGGCGTTGTAACGTAACTAACGCCTGTGATGTCACGGATTTTTTTGGACATGTCAAAAGAAATCCCAGATTTTTGTACAGCGCGGTTTATGGATATGATAACAGCGCGGTTATGGACTTTTTTGAAAATAACGGATGTAAGCTGAAGGTTGAGCGCGGGGACAGAGTATTTCCCGTTTCGGACCATTCATCCGATATAATAAGGACTCTTTACAATGCCGTGAAAAAGGCGGGAGTAAAGGTCGTATTTGATACAGAGGTATTGTCGGTAGAAAGCTGCGAGGGTGTGGTATCGGCTATCACTTATGCAAAAAGCGGCGATCCGATCACAAGAGAAGAGTTTGACGGCGTTATAGTTTGCACGGGAGGTGTGTCTTATCCTTCGACGGGATCAACCGGAGACGGATATAAGTTTGCCAAGGAGCTCGGACATTCTCTTGTAAAGCCTGTGCCTTCACTTGTTCCTTTTGTAATAGAAGAAGAGTGGTGCAAAGATCTGCAGGGGCTTTCTCTTAAGAATGTCGGCCTCAAGCTCTTTTTATCAAAAGACGAGAATGACAAACCCTCTGTGAAAAAGAAAAAGGCGGATAAGCCGGTATATGACGGCTTTGGAGAGATGCTCTTTACTCACTTCGGAGTCAGCGGTCCTCTTGTTCTTACGGCAAGTTGCCATTATGAAGAAAATGCAAAGGGAAAGCTTCTTCTTGATCTAAAACCCGCTCTTACCGAAGAACAGCTTGATAAGAGGATATTGCGCGATTTTGAAGGGGCGATAAATAAGCAATTTAAAAATGCTTTGGGCGGACTGTTTCCAACAAAGCTTATTCCTGTTATGATAAAACTCTCAGGTATCGATCCTGAAAAAGCTGTTCATGATATTACCAAAGAGGAAAGGCAGGGGCTTGTTAAGCTCATAAAGAGTGTTCCGATGACAGTTGTGGGAACCCGCAACTTTAATGAAGCGATCATCACACGTGGAGGTATAAATGTAAAAGAAATAGATCCTTCCACGATGGAATCCAAGATGGTCAAGGGACTTTTCTTTGCGGGTGAGGTTCTGGACATCGATGCTGAGACCGGAGGATTTAATCTTCAGGTGGCGTGGTCTACCGGGTATCTGGCCGGAGAAAGCGCCGGAACGATCAGTTAATATATGGAGGAAACTAATACAATGGCTAAAAGTATTGCTATAGACGGACCTGCGGGAGCCGGAAAGAGTACGATTGCAAGACAGGTCGCACAGGAACTTGGCTTTATCTACGTTGATACAGGCGCTATGTACAGAGCTATGGCTCTTTATATGTTAAAAGAAGGAATTGGTGCAGATGAAAGTGAGAAAATCGTAAGCTCATGTAAAAAAGCCGATATTACCATCAGACATGAGAACAATGAGCAGGTTGTATATTTAAACGGTGACAATGTAAACGGGCTTATAAGAACAGAGGAAGTCGGAAACATGACTTCCGCGATCAGTGTAAATAAAGAAGTCAGAGAAAAACTCGTGGAACTTCAGCAAAAGCTCGCAGAGGCTACAGATGTTGTAATGGACGGAAGGGATATCGGAACGGTGGTACTTCCGAATGCAGACCTTAAAGTTTATCTTACCGCAAGCTCACGTGTGCGTGCGGAGAGAAGATACAAGGAGCTTGTAGCAAAAAAAGTTGAGTGTAATCTTGAAGAGATCGAGAAAGACATAATTGACAGAGATTACAGAGATATGAACAGGGATATATCACCTCTTAAGCAGGCTGATGATGCGATATTGCTGGATTCGTCCGACATGACGATCTTAGAAGTAAAAGATAAGATAATTGAGCTCTATAAGGGCATTTGAAAGGAAACAGTATGGAAGTAATCCTTGCTGAACATGCGGGTTTTTGCTTTGGAGTTACCAAGGCGGTAGATACCGTCTATGAACAGATAAAGAATAATCCCGGAATGAATATATATACATACGGTCCCATAATCCACAACGAGATAGTTGTAAAGGATATGGAAGAAAAGGGTGTAAAAGTTATAGAATCGGTTGATGAACTTGAGGGAATAAAGAGTGGTATAATAGTAATCAGATCCCACGGAGTTACCAGAGAAGTTCATGAAAAAATAGCTGCTACAGGCCTTGAGATAATCGATGCTACCTGTCCTTTTGTTAAGAGGATTCATAAGATAGTATCCGAAGAGAGCGCAAAGGGAAAATCAATAATCGTAGTCGGAAGTGCAAATCATCCCGAGGTTGAAGGAATAGTGAGTTATGCAGATGGTGAAGTTTTTGTTATCGATTCGCCCGAAAGTGCCGAAAACTTCCGCGGTGACCGAGATAAAGAGTATACCATTGTATCTCAGACAACATTTAACAAGAATAAATTTCAAGAAACCGTTGAAATCTTTGGGAATAACGGTTACAATATTAATATTGTGAATACTATATGTAACGCTACTGACGAGCGACAGTCCGAAGCTGAGAATATTGCATCACGAGCAGACGTGATGATAGTGATCGGAGGGGCACACAGTTCCAATTCAAGAAAACTGTACGAAATTTGCAATCAAAAATGTGCCAAAACATATTTTATTCAGACACTGGATGACTTACATCTGGAGAGAAATGAAGCGGTTAAACTAGTGGGGATTACCGCTGGGGCATCAACCCCAAAGAACATTATTGAGGAGGTTCAGAATTATGTCAGAAGAAACTTTTGAACAGTTGCTTAACGCATCTTTCAAAACAATTCACACGGGGGAGGTTGTTGAGGGAACTGTTATTGACGTTAAGCCTGACGAGATAATTCTTAACATTGGTTACAAGTCCGATGGTATCTTGACTAAGAACGAATATAGCAATGATAACAGTATTGACCTTACAACTGTAGTCAAAGTTGGGGACACAATGGATGTCAAAGTCCTTAAGACAAACGACGCAGACGGACAGGTTATTCTTTCATACAAGAGACTCGCTATCGACAGAGGAAACAAGAGAATCGAGGAGGCTTTCAACAACAAGGAAGTTCTCACAGCAAAAGTTGTACAGGTTCTCGAAGGTGGACTTACAGTCGTTGTAGACGAAGTAAGAATATTTATTCCTGCAAGCCTTGTTTCCGATAGTTATGAGAAAGATCTCTCTAAGTATCAGGATCAGGAGATTCAGTTTGTTGTTACTGAGTACAACCCTAAGAGGAGAAGATACATCGGTAACAGAAGAATGCTCGTTACAGCCGAGAAGGCAGAGCAGGCTAAGAAGCTCTTTGATTCTATTAAGGTTGGCGATGTTGTAGAAGGCGTTGTAAAGAACGTTACAGATTTCGGTGCATTTATCGATCTTGGCGGAGCAGACGGTCTTCTTCATATTTCAGAGATGAGCTGGGGACGTGTTGAGAGCCCTAAGAAAGCATTTAAGATCGGCGATACTGTTAAAGTTCTTGTTAAGAGCATTGACGGCAGTAAGATCGCGCTTTCAAGAAAGTTCGACAACGAGAATCCTTGGAAGGATGCTACAGTTAAGTATGCTGTTGGCAACGTTGTAAAGGGTAAAGTGGCAAGAATGACTGATTTCGGTGCATTCGTAGAGCTTGAGCCCGGTATCGACGCACTTCTTCATGTTTCACAGATTGCAAAAGAGCATGTAGAGAAGCCTGCTGATGTACTTAAGGTTGGACAGGAAGTTGAAGCTAAGATTGTTGACTTCAACGAGGAAGAGAAGAAGATCAGCCTTTCAATCAAGGCTATGTTCGCTCCTGAGAAGGAAGAAGATACAGAGAGCGGAGATGTTGTTTCTGTTGATATTGATAAGGTTATTGCCGAGCAGGAACAGGAAGAAAACTGATATTTCTAATCAACATATAAAAATAAAAATCGGCAGTGATGCCGGTTTTTATTTTTTTTTAATTTTACATACAATTCGCACTAATATAGAATGGTATTATAGTTAATGACCGATAAATCAGCTGTCTTTTATTGGAACATAGTTATTTATCATAAAATTTAATAATATATCAGGAGGAATTTCCATGGCATATGATTATGAGTGGTTTAAAAAAGCAGTCTATGATCTGACTAAGATTGACCTCAATTCATACAAAGAGAAACAGATGAAGAGGAGAATCGATACCCTCATAGGGAAGTATGATGTAAAAGGATATGACGGATTTGCCGAACTTATCAAAAAGGACAGGGAGGCACTTGATTCTTTTGTATCTTACCTTACCATCAATGTTTCTGAGTTTTTCAGAAATGCTGACCAATGGAATTTGATGGATAAAGAAATGGTTCCCGAACTTATGAGTAAGTTTGGGAAAAACCTTAAAATCTGGAGTGCTGCCTGTTCTACAGGTGATGAACCATATACTATTGTTATGATGCTTTCTAAGCATATGCCTTTGAATCAGATCAATGTTCTTGCAACAGACCTTGATGCTGTTGTACTTGCAAAGGCTAAAGCGGGAATCTATGACAAGAAAGAAGTTGCCGGTGTTCCTGCTGAATTTAAGAGCAAATATTTTGAAGAGACTCCTGATGGCAAGATGAAGGTATCGGAAGAAATAAAGTCTAGAGTTACCTTCAAACAGGCTGATCTTTTGCGTGATCCTTATCCGAAAGATTGCCACCTGCTTGTATGCAGAAACGTGCTTATCTATTTCACAGAGGAAGCAAAGGATGAAATATTCAGAAAATACTTTGATTCTCTTGCACCCGGTGGAATACTCTTTATCGGAAGCACGGAGCAGATAATAAATTATAAAGAAATGGGTTATGTAAGAAAGAATTCCTTCTATTACGAAAAACCTATGTGATAAGTGATATTACAAAAGGCTGTCGCTATTGATGCGGCAGCCTTTTATATTTCAAGAATGTGTGCGATTATGTGTGATGCATATACACTAAGAGCAAAGCGGCTCTGCTTGAGATTGGCATTGAGATCAAAGAATATTCTGTCATCCTTGTAATCTGATTTGAAGAACGGTGCAAAAACAAGATCCCATTCTCGTAGGTACTGGCCTGCTTTCTTGGTGTAGCAGGTCTCGGGTTTGGCTTTTACTCTGTAATTCCTGTCGACAAATGATGCGATTGATTTGTGAATCGCTGTATCTTCTTTGGGAAGATAGTAGTAGTCGTTGTAGTTTGAATAGAAATACTTGAGCTCTGCTTCAAATATGGGAACTCTGAGTATAGCTTCGTCTTTTTCTATTTTGAAATAGCAGTCATCCAAATGCCCTGTTAATGAAGATGGAAGAGCAAAAGGGAGTGACAGTCTCATAAATATCTCTTTTTTCTGATTTCCTTCGTAGTCATTGTAGCAATTGACCTGGACCTTTCTGGCTCTGACAGGAAGGAGTATATCATCTTCGGCGGCATTTGGATCCATATAGTCATCTTGCGAAACAGGCTCATCCGTCTTGATGGATATCTTGGGCATATTTATGAATAATGAGAAGAATTTCAGAAATTGCAGCATCGGTAAAAGAGAAAACATCCCTTTTACATCTTCATAATTATGCAAAAATAGTATTTCGAGCGGCTTTCTTGCCACGGCTTTTTTGTAGGAATTATAAATCGGTATAAGAGTTTTGCTGTCGTAATTACTCTTTCTTTCTATTCCGAGATACATCTCGATTGTTTTTTGCTTGCAATCTATAAGTCCCAATTGATCCTGATATGGACGCAATACTTTGTGAAGATCTATGGAAGTTGCGTTTTCAAGAGGATCGGATATGTTGTGCTTTGCAAGCTTATTTTTTAAAAAAGGAAGATCGAATTTATCTCCGTTGAAACTTAAAACTTTTGAATGATCGGAAAAATTCTGAGAGTAAATTTTCAGAATTTTGGATTCTTCAGAAGCATTTTCTGCAAAAAGTTGCAAAATATGCCAGAATCCGTCGTCATAATAACCCAGACCTATCATATAAATATCCGAGGTTCTTGGGGACAAGCCGGTGGTTTCTATATCTATAAATAATATGTCGTTATTACTGCAACCAAGCATTTTCGGCAACTTATGTATTATGTGATCTGCTGAAAATGTGATGCTCTTGACACTTTTCTTCATGTTGCGTTATACCTACTTTCAAAAATCACCTTATAAATAATTGTACCACAAAAACTAAAGCTTTTTTTTGCTAAAATAATATACTCATTTTTTTAGATTAATCATTAATTTTGATTAAAAATTTGATACAATTAAAGCAGTTGAAATATTTTCTAAAATATCGAAAGAAGGGTAGGAAATGGCAAGAGGTACTTTTAAGGGCGGTATACATCCTTACGAAGGCAAAGAATTATCTAAGGATAAGCCCATAAAATCAGTGCTACCAAAAGGAGATTTGGTATATCCTTTGTCACAGCACATAGGTGCACCGGCAAAGGCTATAGTTGCCGTAGGGGATCATGTTTTGACGGGACAGAAGATTGCGGAGGCGAATGGATTTGTTTCGGCTCCGATTTATTCGACTGTTTCCGGAACTGTTGTTGCGATTGAACCAAGACGACTTGCTACGGGAGCTATGTGTGAGAGCATCATCGTTGAGAACGATGAGCTTTATGATGAGGTGAGATTCAGACCACGTAAGCGTTACGAGGACATGACTGCTGAAGACAAGATCGAGGCTGTCAGAGAGGCCGGCGTTGTTGGTATGGGAGGAGCAGGATTTCCTACTGCTGTAAAATTTTCACCAAAGGAGCCGGATAAGATTGACTATGTAATCGCAAACTGTTCAGAGTGTGAACCGTATCTGACATCCGATTACAGACGTATGATCGAGGAGCCTGAACTGCTTTTGGAAGGACTGAAGATTGCCGTTAGCATTTTCCCTAATGCAAGAGGAATACTTGCGATTGAAGATAATAAGCCTGACGCGATCAAGAAGTTCAAGGAACTTACAAAAGACGAAGAAAAAATAAGCGTAAAGGCTGTTAAAACAAAATATCCCGAGGGTGCTGAGCGTATGCTCATTTATGCCGTTACGGGAAGAGAGATCAACTCATCTATGCTCCCTGCAGATGCAGGATGTATCGTAGATAATGTTGATACTCTTTGTGCTGTCTGCAGAGCCGTAAAAGAGGGCAGACCGTTGATGGAGCGAATTGTGACCATTACGGGCGATGCCGTTGCGGATCCCAGAAACTATAAAGTCAGAATCGGAACAAGCTATACAGAGCTTCTTGAAGATGCGGGCGGATTCCGTAAAGAGCCTGCAAAGATAATATCAGGTGGTCCCATGATGGGATTTGCCATATTCGATCTTGATGTTCCCACCACTAAGACTGCATCGGCTTTAACATGTCTTACAAAGGACGCTGTTTCGCAGTTTGAACCATCGGCATGTATCAACTGTGCAAGATGTGTCGAGGTGTGTCCTGAGAGACTTATTCCCAAGAATCTTGCTGATGCCGTAGAACATAATGATGAGAAGAAATTCCTTCATTTGTATGGAATGGAATGCTGCGAGTGCGGATGTTGCAGTTATATCTGCCCTGCGAGGAGACAGCTTACCCAGCTTATCAAGGGTATGAGAAAGATTCAGCTTGCAAATAGGAAAAAGTGAGGGGGCCATTTTAATGGGTAAATTAAGAAAAGTGTCATCCAATCCGCATGTCAGATCGAGCGTGACCACATCAAATATTATGATATGGGTACTTATTGCGCTTCTTCCGGCTACCGGATACGGAATATATAATTTTGGTATTTATACCATGTTTGTTATCGGAGTTTCTGTAGCAGCATGTGTTGTTTCAGAACTCGTATATGAGATATTGCTTCGTAAGCGCGTGACTATAGGCGATTTTACCGCGGTAGTTACAGGTTTATTGCTTGCACTTAACATGCCGCCTGAAGTACCGCTTTGGGTACCTGCTCTTGGCGGAGTATTCGCGATCATTATGGTTAAGCAGCTTTTTGGAGGTCTGGGACAGAATTTCATGAATCCCGCTCTTGGAGCAAGGTGCTTTCTTATGATCTCTTTTCCTGCGATAATGACTAATTTTACTACTGATACATATTCGGGAGCTACACCTCTTTTCAATCTGAAAAATGGTATCCAGGTCAACATAATGGATATGCTGATTGGAAGAACCGGCGGTACGATCGGAGAAACATCAACGATCGCCATTATTGCAGGTGCGATAATCCTTATCGCTGTTGGTGTAATTGATTATGCAATCCCGTTTAGCTATATCGTTTCATTTGTGGTTTTTGTAGGTCTGTTTGGAAAATACGGATTTAACTGGGGTTATATATCGGCGCAGCTTGCAGGTGGTGGACTTATGCTCGGTGCTTTTTTCATGGCAACCGATTATGTAACTTGCCCGATAACTCCGAAGGGAAGATATATATACGGAATCATACTCGGACTTTTGACGGGACTGTTCCGTACTTTCGGTGCAAATGCTGAGGGTGTTTCATATGCCATCATTATTGGAAATCTTCTGGTTCCTCTTATTGAAAAAGTGACTATTCCCAAGGCTTTCGGAATCAGGAAAAAAGCGAAAAAAGGAGGCGAATAAAGCATGAGCAATGTATTTCACATGATAAAAAACGCCTTTATCCTTTTCTTTATCACTTTGATAGCAGGAGCGCTTTTGGGACTTGTTTATCAGGTTACCAAGGATCCTATAGCTTATCAGGATAGTCAGGCACAGAATAAAGCAAATCAGGCGGTGTTCAGTGATGCCGTGACATTTAATGAGCTGGGAGTTAATCTCGATGCTTTTGAAGAAGCGCTCGGAGATAAAAAAGGTATCATGATCCTTAGCGTAAAGCAGGCTATAGACATGAACGGAACAGCAATAGGATATGTTATCCAGGTGAGATCCAAAGGCTATGGAGACAATATAGTCTTTACCGTGGGAATTAGTAATGATTCCAAAATTAATGGAATATCCATTATTTCAATAGCTGAGACACCGGGACTTGGCATGAATGCAGAGAAGGTCATTGTTCCTCAATTTGCAGGAAAAAATGCATTGCAGTTTACGGTTGTAAAAGAAGGTCAGCTTACAGATTCCGGTTCTCAGATTGAAGCGATATCCGGAGCAACAATAACATCCAGGGCAATTACAGATGGAGTAAGTGTTGCAAATGCATATTTTGATTATGCTTTGAAAGGAGCAAGGTGATGAGTGAAGAAGTAAAAAAAGGCGCGCTTGGATTGGTACAAGATTCTCCCGCCGAAAGATTTTTTAACGGTCTCATTGCCGAGAATCCTACACTGGTATTGATGATCGGCATGTGTCCCACACTTGCGGTTACATCATCCGCTATGAACGGACTTGGAATGGGACTTGCAACTACATTTGTTTTGGCGCTAAGTAATGCGGTAATTGCGGCGCTGAGAAAGATTATTCCTGCTACAGTCAGGATTCCTTCGTTTATAGTTGTAATAGCATCTTTTGTTACAATTGTTCAGCTTTTGATGCAGGCATATTTTCCTGCACTTAATAAAGCACTTGGAGTGTATATTCCGCTTATCGTTGTTAACTGTATTATCTTTGGAAGAGCGGAAGCATATGCAAGTAAGCATGGAATAGTTCCTTCATTCTACGATGGTGTGGGAATGGGAATAGGATTTACATGCGCGATAACCGTGATAGGTCTTTTCAGAGAGCTTATCGGTGCAGGTACGGCATTTAATATACAGATTCTTGGAATTGGTTCTGTTATTCCGGGAACAATAGGAGCATATCTTGCCAAATATCAGCCGGTCAGCATTTTTGTTCAGCAGGCAGGAGCTTTCTTTGTTCTTGCATTTCTTATTGCATTTATGAACAAGGTTAAAGCCAATTCGGCAAAAAAGAAGAAGGAGGCTAAATAATGATGACAGAGACAGTACTTGAATTTTTAGCACTTATGCTTTCTGCTTCGCTTATCAATAACGTTGTTTTGAGCCAGTTCCTCGGACTTTGCCCTTTCCTTGGAGTTTCCAAGAGGATAGATACCGCACTTGGTATGGGCGGCGCATGTATTTTTGTCATGACGCTTTCATCGCTCGTATGTAGCACGATCTACTGGTTTGTTTTAAAACCGTTCGATCTCGGATATTTGCAGACAATCGTATTTATCCTTGTTGTAGCGATGCTTGTTCAGTTTGTTGAGATGATATTAAAAAAATATATTGTTTCACTGTATAAAGCTCTTGGTGTTTACCTTCCGCTTATTACAACAAACTGTGCGGTTCTTGGTGTTGCGCTTACCAACGTTACAAACAATTACACCATAGAGGGTAGTACGGTCTGTGGCTTCTCCACAGCGGCCGGTTTTACAATCGCGATAGTTATTCTGGCAGGACTTCGCGAAAAGATGGAGTACAACGACATACCGGAGTCATTTAAGGGAATGCCTATTGTACTTCTTACTTCGGGGCTTATGGCAATCGCGTTTACGGGATTTTCGGCTTTGAAATAAACACAGCGCAGGAGTACGCTGTAAAAAGGAGAAAGACTTATGATCAGTGGAATAATCGTTGCAACGATTGTTGTTGCGGGCATTGGAATTGCCATAGGATTAATTCTGGGATTGGCTGATATGAAGCTTCATGTAGATGTCGATGAAAAAGAAGCGGCAATTCTTGAGGCGCTTCCCGGAAGTAACTGCGGAGGTTGCGGATACCCCGGATGTTCGGGCTGTGCGACGGCTATTGCAAAAGGTGAAGCGGCTGTAAATCAGTGTCCTGTAGGAGGTGCACCGGTTGCAGAAGTAATCTCGGGAATAATGGGAGTAAAAGCCGGAAAAACAAGGCGAATGGTCGCATTTGTGCATTGTAGCGGAGATTGCGAACAGGCTACCCAGAAGTATGAGTATAAAGGAGCAGATGATTGCAGATTCCAGGCACAGGCACCGGGCGGCGGTTCAAAGACCTGCGGATACGGATGCCTCGGAGGAGGAAGTTGCGTATCTGTATGTCAGTTTGATGCGATACACGTGCATAACGGCGTGGCGATGGTAGACATGGAGAAATGTAAAGCGTGTGGCAAGTGCGTGGATATATGTCCCAGAAATCTCATCAATCTTATACCTTATGAGTCAAGAGAGGTTGTTGCTTGCAAGTCACAGGACATGGGCAAATATGTCAATAAATACTGCAAGGTCGGATGTATCGGATGCCACATATGTGAGAGAGATTGTCCTACCGGAGCGATAGTGGTGGAAAACAATGTTGCAAGTATCGATCAGGATAAATGTGTACATTGTGACACTTGCGTTTCAAAGTGCCCGAAGAAGGCTATTGCTGCGATCTGAGGCTGGTATAAAGATTTAGTAAAAAAATAATTCATTTTTTGGTTGAATTACCTATTGCGAAAAACTCTGAAAAACTATACTATTGTACACGCTATCGTTGTTTGTCAAATGGAGGTACATTAGTATGGGCGAATGGAGACAAGCTTTTGATAGAATTATGGATCAATTATATAATCATCCTGAGGAGATGAGGGAACGTCTTCTTAAGAAGTACGATTATTCCGCTCAGGAATCAGGGCGACATAATACGACCGCTATCGAAATGCTAAAAAGTAGGAATTAATAATTGATTATCAGATCCCGGGGGTTATTGATACGGAATCGTCCGGCAAAACGATTGGGATTAAAGTTTTTGAAAAATTTGAAATTTATAATAGGACGTAAGGTCCAAAAGGACTGTACACTAAGCGATTAGTGCACAGTCCTTTTTTGTATCATAGGAAATTGCTTTCCTATGATACAAAAACGCTCCGCAGGGATGCGCAATTATGATTGACAAACGATCTCGGACTGATTAAAATGCGTTCAAATTTTAGAAAAAACAAAATGATTAACCAAACAGTTAATCAAAAGGAGCGCAGATGGATTTGAAAGTTTTGAGGGCGACGATCAAAAAAGAGTTTCAGATACGGCTACGGGCCTATCCGGTCGATTTTATGTTGGGATGCATTCTGACATCTTTTTATACTGTATTTGGTGCATGGATGATGTATCATTACTTTTTCGGAAAAAGACTGGCGACAGATTTTTCCAATCTTACAGGAACAAGCGATTACATGAGTTATGCGATAGTCGGAAGCCTGGTATACATGTTTGTGGTCCGGACATGTCTCAACGTTAGCAGAAGGCTTATTACAGAACTACGGGAAGGAACGCTTGAGAGCCTTATGCTTGCGCCGTTTAAGAGAACATCCTATTTTGTCGGGAATATGATATTGCAGACAATCATGACATTGGGAGAAACGGCCATAGCAATGGTAATTGGAGTGTTCTTTGGCCTTAAGATACATGATTTTTGTTTTTGGAAATTTGTGATCGCATTGATCCTGTCTATATACGGATTCTTTGGACTGTCACTTATTCTTGGCTGCGTGATGATCTATACAAGAGATACCTATATATCACAAAATACTTTGTTTACCGCGATATTTTTGGTATGTGGAATAACTTTTCCGAAAGAATATCTGCCTGGGATTCTTCAATTTGTGGGAAACATCATACCCGTTACCGATTGCCTGACACTTATGCGTGCGGATTTTCTGGGCGGACTTACAAACGGGCGGTTTATCTATATCGCAATGAGGATATTTCTGGTGGGGAGTGTGTACGTTTTTACAGGATTTCCGCTTTTGAAACAGCTTGAAAAGATAGCACTTGAAAAAATGGAGGGATAAGATCGACATGATAGAAGTTAATGGATTAAAGAAGATATATGAAGTAAAGAGAAGACAAAACTTTTTTTGCTCAGAAAAAGAAAAAATCGAGGCGGTTAAGGATATATCCATGAAGCTTGAGAAAGGACAGATCGTAGGGCTCTTGGGAATAAACGGAGCGGGAAAGACCACAACGATCAAGATGCTCACAACACTCATAGAGCCTACTGCAGGAACTTATTCTTTTGACGGTATCGATGCGATCGCACATCCTGACAAGGTAAAAAGACAGATCAATATGATCGCGGGCGGTGAGAGGATGATCTATTGGAAACTGACCGCGTATGAAAATCTCTGGTACTACGGCCAGCTGTACGGGATAGAGAATTCTCTTTTGAAAAAAAGAATTGAAGAGCTTCTTAAAATCGTAGGACTCGAGGAAAAGGCAAATCTTCCCGTTGAAACTTTTTCGAAGGGAATGAAACAGCGATTGCAGATAGCAAGAGGCATGATAAACGATCCTAAATATATATTCCTGGACGAACCCACGATAGGCTTAGATGCTATTGTTACGCAGGAACTCCATAAGGAGATAATAAGGCTTGCAAAAGAGGAAGAGAAAGGAATTTTGCTGACGTCACATTATCTATCGGAGGTAGAAGAACTCTGCGATTATATTTATCTGGTAAACGCAGGTGAATTGGTATTTGAGGGAACCAAGAAAAATCTGACTGATTATGTCTTTTCCAAGAACCGATATGTCTTTTCCGTAAAGGGGATGGACGAAGCGATAATTATAAAGCTGAGAGACCATCTAAGGAGCATCGACTTAGAATCTGAGGTTATGCATGAAAACGGAAATGCCGTGATAACTTCCAAAGCGGAGTTGTCGGCGAATATAGCGGAGTTTGCAGTAAATGAGAGTCTTATAATAAATGAGCTTCATAAACTGGAGCCGTCCCTTGAACAGGCGGTGATAAAGCTTTCCAAAAACATTGAAAGTAAGGGGGTTGATATTGCATGAAATATTTTTTTAAGGTAATGCTGGCAGAAAGCTGGAAGCAGCACAGGAATTATTTTAGCAACAAACTTATATATGTGTCTTTGTTTCTTTGGCCGTTTTTGAGCTTTATGGCAAGTTACTACAGCTACAAGGTTTTTGATATTGAAGGAAGCGTTGTTTCATATATAAGCGGCGGAAATATAATGGTATTTTTGCTCATCGGATATATGGGCATGAGCTTTTTTAGGTCGGTTGTCCAGTCTGCATGGCATTTTTCGTTTGAAAGGCAGAGCGGGACACTTGAGTATATCTATCTTTCTCCCGCAAGCCGAATGGCGGTGATCCTTGGAAATGCGCTGTCGTCAGTATTTGAGGGATCTGTGGCGATGGCGGTATTTGGGGCTCTTATAATCTTATACAATAAAGAGTCTTTGAGCATAAATGTGATCGGGCTTGTGACGGTAATACCGATCTTTTTATGTGTGGCTTTGCTCTGGGGAGCGTTTCTTAATGCCTGCTTTTTATATTCAAGAGACACGGATTTTTTGTTTACTGTTTTGGAGGAACCTATGGAGATTTTCTCGGGAGTAAAAGTTCCCGTAAGCATTTTTCCGGGGTGGGCAAGGGTAATAAGCTGCATTTTCCCTCTTACATACGCTCTTGAGGCTCTTAGGCAGGTGATGCTTAATTCGGCGGATATCAGTTCCGTGAAAAATGTTGTTATTATCAGTCTTGTAATAATTTTGGTGCTTTTGTCGGCTACATTGATTACAATACATATAGTTGAAAAACATATGAGAAAGACGGGAAATGTTATTCTTTTCTGATTAAGGTAATCAAATGAAGATTGGCGTATATACTGACAGAATTGAAAAGTCGTGGACATATGGTAAAAGTGGGGAGATATTTTTTTCTCCGCTCTTTGAGATGTTTGCTGCAATGCATGTTGTATGTAATCCTGAGCATCATACCGGCAGGCCCGGCTGGTTTGAAAGAGTCAGCAACATTGTCTGCAAGGAGCTGATCGACGATATAAGAGCGTTGTCTGATTGTACAAATGCATGGCTTGCTCCTCCCGATTTTGTCTATTACGACACCTGCACCGATCTGAGAGACATGGATATTGATGAGGCGCTTTGTGTACTGGATGGATTCGATATAAGGCGCTGGAAAAAGATATTTGAATTAAACGGCTGTGATGTGACTTTGTCTCAGAAGAAAAAGATAATTGAAGTCTCACGAAAGTTTTATGAAGAGTATTTCAGGAATGAAATCATCATTATCGAACCTCTTATGACCACAGCACTCAGGAAAGTTTTCAGAGAGTGGGAAAAAGAGGGAATAGCAAAGTCATTATTCTCTGTTCATGAAAGGCTGCAGCTTACGGAAAACGAAGTTATTTTTTATAAAAACAAAGAGTTCCGTTATGACTATGATGATATTGATAAAATATATCTGACAGGCAGTACTTTCTTAAGTCCGCATCTTATCATGGGATATTACAAGAAAGAACTTTTGACGGTCAAATATTTTAATAATAAAAATACTCAGATTTCTCCGCCAAAAGAACTGGTGGGCCTCTATAACGGACTGGCGGATGCGACAAGACTCAGCATCCTAAAGAGCCTTAAGCATATGCCGGATTCAACCCAGCATCTTGCTAAGAAGCTTAAAATATCCGAGGCCGCAGTATCAAAGCAGCTGAAGATACTTAGCGAAGGAGGGCTGGTTACCAAGACGAGAAAAGGAAATTATATGATATATTCCGTTGATGAGAAGGCACTGGATTTTTTGACCTATCGAATATATGAGTTCCTTATGTGAATATCTTTGTGGATAAAAAAGTACCCGCAGGCTATAATTGATAGCCTTAGCGGGTTCATTTTTTCTGGCTTTTTATCTGTCCATGAATGTTCTTACATTGATTCCGTTTACTTCAATGTGGTCATCAACAGCGATAACAAGGCATTGTCTGCCGTCGACAATCTTGGATTCAACAAGATCTGTTCTGTCGGGCTTAACCTTGATGACTACGTTAGGAGTTTCGATATCGAACTTCTTGGTATTTGCGATGTTGCTTGCAAGGAGAGGGTAGTCCTCGTCACCTGCACATTTTGAGTAGGTCTCATCGAAATAATCAAGACGCTCGTCAGATACTCCGCTGTCGTGAAGAAGCTGCTTAACGTCATCTTTCTTGAGCTCAAGAGGCTCGTAGTCGTCAGCGTGATCTTCAATCATGTCATTTAAGTTGTCATGAATGTTCTTCATGATGTCGTAGTCGGCGTTTTCTCCGATGGTATTCTGAACTACCGTATCAAAGATACCTTTCTGCTCCGGAGCAGCCAAAGGAGCTCTTCCGCCGAACATTGCCTCGATAAATTCAGGCTGAAGGTCGTCGGGCTTCTTGGTGAAGTAGAGCATGTTGTGGATATCGGTATCTCTTTCGATGAAAGCGGGGAAGAGGAAGCCTTTTGTAGGTCCGTCAACGATCCAGTCTCTGAATCTTTCCTCGATTACATTTGTTTTCTCATTGTAGCCGAGTCCTGCCTTTGAGAGCTTAACGGGACAGATGCTGCAAAGGATATAGTCATATACGTTCTCTGACGCATCCTCCATCTCGATTCCGTCGCTTGTAACACCAGGGATATCGTATGCTGCGTGAACTATGATGATGTAGTAATTTTCACCGTTAACGTAGTTGGCGATTATCTTGTCATAGAACTCATCAACAAGCTCGTCATCCTGCAACTGGGAATTTCTCAAGGTCAAAAGAAAGTCCTGAGTACCTCCCGGCTGTTCCTGGTCAAGAGGAAACTCAAGACTGATCAGATTCTTGCCAAATGTTCCTGCAAGAGTATGCTGGAAAATATCGAGATATTTGAACATCTCTTCCTCCGGTATCTGACCGAAGGCTTTTCTGAAAGTGAATAGTTTGTTTTTGTCGTGATCCACATAGCATCCGCAGATGTGGTCGATTGTACACCTGTCAGGTGTGAATTGTTTTTTGATCTCTAATGTTTCTGCTTTATTCATTGTTAGCTGCGTTTTCCTTTGTATAAAATTTGTTGCACATATCTTTTGCGAATCGTATCGGATATAATTGTACCATAACGGAATCAATTAAATCACCGATTGTCATCCTAAAAGCTATTTTAACAAATTTATCGTATGTAGTATCAAACATTTTCTCAAAAACTTTGATACTTTCAACATCAATTCTGTTTACGATCGGAGTGCTTATGTCAGTTGCAACGCCGAGCATGGATGATAAAGAAGTGGCGCTTGTACCCATCATCTGGTTCATTGCTTCGGATGCAGCCGAAAGATGAAGGTCTGAGATCTCACCTTCTGTATTGGTTCCGTCGCCGCCCATCATAAGATCTGTCATAACTTTTACATCGTGCTCTTTGAGAATAAGGACATTGTTGCCTTCAAGGCCTTTTACGTAATGTATCTGTACAAAAATGCAGGTTTTTTCATAATCATCCAATGCTTCGCTTCTTTTTATGACTTTTACATTGGGAGTAGTTATGTCAACTTTTCTATTTACCATTAAGCTGAGAGTTGTAGCAGAATTACCCATGCTGATATTGGCGATTTCACCGATTGTATCTATCTGTTCACCGGTCAAAATGATTTCTTCCAATGTTATTGCCTCCTTCGCATTTTTGGTGTAATAATCATATGCTTATTATTCTTAGATATAAAATCTGAGAATAGATTTAAATGTCGAACTATACTAATATTTTAGTTTATATTCTGCAAACTTGTAAAGATTGATTTACGTTATCTTCTTAAAGGTTTATCCTTTTTTTAGAATAGAGACAAATTTATAAAATATTATTTGTTAAAAAAACAGCGCATAAGATAAAAATATGGTAACATATATATGTATGATTTGACGGAGGAATTTTTGAGCAAATGACAATTGATAGATATATTAACCCGGATTTCGACAACATGAAGAAGCTTATATTCTTGGGTATGGCTTTTGCCGGAATATTTCTGATTATATTGATTATTATGTTTGGAACAAGGATGTCGGTATGTCTGGTCGACAGTAGCGAAAGACACGATGAATTCAAAAGGCGCAATATAGATAATATACAGCTATTTTTTGAGATGATCATTTCGGGTACTTCGGTACTTCTTTTTGCGTGCTCATATGTAGTCTGCAATCATATTTTTGAATTGTTGACACCTATTGTTAAGTCGGGAAATGCCAAAAAACTATCGGATGGAATAAGGCAGTTTTATTATATCTGGGATACAAGCAAAGATTTTGTGCTTTTATTTCTTATTTCGATGTCATGTCTTATAAATACAATTCTTGACAAGATAATCATTCCGCTCAGGAGAATCTCCAAAGATGACAAGGCATCTGTCAGAATGCTCGGAATGTTTTATGCGATTATTATTCTATTGAGCTTTAACAGCTTTAATGCTATTGGTGATAAATCTTTTGATACGGATATTTATAGCCCTATTATGATGTATTATTTTGGTCTTATGATCGGTAGATTCGTGTATTTCGATGCATCGTTCATGGACTTTATCTGTGCGATACTGGGCGCGATAAGGCACGGACTCCTTCTTGTTTTTGCTGTTGTTTTGTCGGGATTGCTCAGTTTTATCGGATTCAAACTGGGATATCTCATTGAACAGAATTTCTACATAGTAGGAGTTTTATATACAGATATATTCTTGATTGTGGCGATATTTATAATTCATCATTTTAGGGCTCTTTTGCTGTTTATCAGGAATGAAAGCGATGCGGAATACGAAGAGTATGATGATTACGACGATGAATACGAGGAAGAAGACGAGGAAGAAGTTCGCAGAATAAAGCGCAAGAAAAAGGCCAAAAAAGAGAAGGCTGCCAAAAAATCCCAGCAGGAGCAGGAGAAGAGAAAAGAATACGCAAGTTACGGCGGATATGACAACAGCGATTATGATGATTTTGATGTGTGAGAAATAGCTGATTTTTCAAATCCGGGAAAGTATCATAGAGACTGGCTCTTTTTGCGTAAAACAGGTGAGGTCTTAAACAATTCTTAAAGGTTTACCCCATAGAAACTTAAAAATTTTTCCAATACAATGCTATGTATGAACACAGAAAAAAAGTTTTGGTAAAAAATGGGAGAAGATTTCTATGAAAAGGAGTAAAAAAATCGCTTCACTTGCAATGTGCGCTTTTATGGTGATTTCGGCTGTTGCCTGCGGCAAGGATAATGGTGCGGATGATTCTTCTTTTGCAGTTTCTTTTGAAGATGTTGCAAGTAACAATACCGATACTGCAGCAGATGCATCGGGAGAAGCGGTAAACTTTGAAATTCCGGAAGGAATGTACCTCAGCGAGATCACAGGTGAGCCGATAAGTGAAGATATTAAGGATCAGAGACCAATCGCCGTAATGGTCGATAATGAGAAGATGGCGCTTCCACATTTTGGAACTTCGGAAGCGGATGTTGTTTATGAACTGATGAACAGTACAAAGAATGACAGAATTACAAGACTTATGTGTATTGTGAAAGACTGGGGCAAGATTGAACAGATGGGCAGTATCAGAAGTACGCGTCCTACAAATATTCTTCTTGCATCAGAGTGGGATGCGGTGCTTTGCCATGACGGAGGGCCTCCGGTTCATATCAATGCATATTTGGAGAAGCCTTGGGCACAGCATTTTTCCGGAACATTTTCAAGAGTTAATAACGGAAAGCGCAAAGAATTTACCGAGTATATCTGTTCGGGAGATCTGGATAAGAACTTCTCAAGTATGAAGAGCGATTCCTCATATTCAACAACTTATACTGAGTATAGAAATGAGGGAAGTCATTTTAACTTTGCTCCTTACGGCAAAGAAGTCGACCTTACAAAGGTTTATGACAAGACGTATCCGGTAACGGAAATCGCGCTTCCTTTCTGGCACAACACTTCTACTCTAAAGTATAACGAAGAGACTAAAGAATATGAGTATTACGAGTACGGCTCGCGCCATGAGGATGCGGAGGATGGAGAGCCTCTGAGCTTTAAAAATGTATTTATTCAGAAATGTGATTTCAACCAGCTTGATGACGGAGGTTATCTGATTTATAACTGTATCGATGCGGGTAAGGCCGGATGGTACATAACAAATGGCGTCGGAAAGCCTGTTACATGGGTTAAAGATGATGCAACTCACCTTACCAAGTTTTATGACGATAACGGTAAAGAGATTGAGATCAATACAGGTAAGACATATATTACACTTGTTCCCTCCGACACATGGGATTCGGTTACTATGAAATAAAAAGATATACGCGGTAGAAAAAGAAGTTGTCAAATTTCGGAAGCCTTTCAGATCAAGGTTCAGATTAACAAACAAAACCTCTATCTCATCATGGGATAGAGGTTATTTGTGCAAAAATTAATTCCATTTTTTGTAATCCAGCTTTTGCATTTTGGGTTCTTGTAGGTTCAAAATTATACTTTTCCATACGATTACAAACATCTTTGCATATTTTGATACCTTCTAGCATGGCTTCTTTTCCTTCTTCAACAAGTTTTGTATCATTGCTGAAAACATTATTCTTATATTTATTTGATGCTTCAACGATCTCCATAATATTTTTACCGCAGCACTTAAGTCTGTCGTTACCTGTTTCTGGATTAAGTCCCAAAAAGTTGGAAAAACCATTTGCAAAAATAGCATTAGCCATGACATCTTCAATATCTAAAGTCAAAGGATGGTTTTGACCTAATACTTTTTTACGTGCTTTTGTGGCTCTTTTAGCGTAGCGAGCTGCTTTGGCGTATTGTTCAAGATGCATATAATAATATGAAATATCAGCTTCGAGATTTGCTGCGAATTCGCTTTCCCTTCCAAACTCAGTTTTTATCTCTGATAATAAAGGCTTACCTTCATTGATGGCGCGTTCATAGTCACCGTTATTTGCTATAAAATTTATTCTATTTATTTTGGCGCGGAACAATGTACTGGTGTTGTATTTATCATCTAATTCGGTAATCTGCTTGATTAAATCTTCAATATTTGTTATTGCCATTTTATAATTTCCATTATCAGCAAGATATGTGAAATAGTTTAATTTCGCAGTTAAAGTATTTGGATGGGAATTACCATATAACTGTTTCATCACATTTAATAATTCTTTTTGTGTGACTATGTGGTCGGTAGTGCCTGGAATCTTGCTGTTATATATTGTCGCGTTGCTTAAAGCTGCGAGGTAGTTGTCTCTATATATTGGATTTTGGTTTGCTTCATAGAGATCTCTACGGAGATTCAAGTTTTCATTGGCGACAGATGCGGCTTCTTTAAAGTTTCTTAGATCAAACAAGTATTTTGAATAGACTTCACTTGCCATAGATGATAACGTAGAATCTTTGGGGTATTTGCTTTTTATTTCGAGGAAAAGCTTTTTGCACTCAACCATGTTTTCGGATACTTTGTGCCTTCCTAAGCAGTCATGAAGTAAGCATAGTTTGATGGCATATTTCTCTGTTTCATCTAATGCTTTCATGGATAAAGCTGTATCTATTTCGAATGCTTTATCCCATTCGCCTAAAATTCTTGATGCATCTGCTTCTAATAAGAACATAGCATTAAAGAGAACATCGTTTGATGTTTTAAGGTTTTCTGTGTATAAATCTGTATATTTGAATATTTCGTAGTAAGCACTAATGGACTTGAGGTAATATATTAGCGTATATATCAGATCGATGAAATCAGTATTACATATCGTGGAAGCGTTTTTTTGCCAAACAGAATACAACATTTCCAATACAAATGGAATATTGTAATCAAGAGGAGAACAGCTTTTATCTGCAAATATACTATTCCAATATTTGGCTGAGTGCTTAACATATGTACCAATTTGATACGCATCCATGTTTTCAAAAATGAGTGTTCTAATAGATGCGTCCATTATGATGTAGTTATCTATTGTAGGTCTTACAATTGATGTCTGTTTTATCGCTGAATAACCTTCAAAATCAATTTTATTGTCATTCCAGCATCCCAGGAATGCAAGCTTGAATAGACATTCTTTTTGAGATTCATTGAATGTATTTAAGACATAATTGAAAAAGTCGTTTGAAGTATTTTCTAAATCGGTTTCCTTAAGGTGACTGTTTCTTTTATAACTTTCGGCCAAAATAGCTGCGTAATATGGAATTCCCTTGGACGTAATAGCAAGTTTTTTTGCATATTCTTCAGGAATGCCATATTGAGAGCAGAAATATTCTGCGATTTCTTCTTGGGAAATGTTTTCCAGCGCAAATACTTTATTTTGCTGAATGCTGGCAATTCTGGATTCGATATCGTCGATGAGTGAAACGTTTTTGACATCTCTTCCAGTTATTATCCAGTGGATTCCTGCAAAGCTGTTTACTAGTCTTTTAATAAATTCAGGAATTTTATTTTTTATGCAGGATTCTTTTTCACCTTCAATATCAAGGATGATAGTGATTGGTGATTCTAAAGTGTTTTCAGCTAAAAAAGTATTAAAATCTTGTATGAAAGCATCAAGTATGCTGTTGAAAAAAGCGCGCCTGTCAAGCAGACTAATAGCATTATTGCTTATCTTGGCAAGATGATTCTGGAGGGTTCCGGCTCCGGTTGATACAGATTGTAAAATAGTTGCTGGAATAGCAAGATTTGGACAGGCTGCACCAAGAACAGCCATGCTGGAATTAATAAGGTATTCTGGTATAGAATCTTTCCATCTGAAATCTGCTTTGAAGTTGTAGTAGATATCATAGTCTTTAGCTATGGCTGTCATTTTTTTCCACTTAAGAGAAGAAAAAGCCTTATTTTGTATAATCGCATATGCAAACCCTTCTAAAAAGGTAATGTCGTCTGAACCATAATACTTATAGTAAATGGAACTTGTGTATAACTCTTTATGAACAGCCTGAACAAGGTATGATTTTCCTAATCCGCTATATCCATAAATATATGATAAAAGAGATAGAGTTGGATTTTTGCTTACGAAAGAAGTCCTAGACAACAGTTCTTCTATTACTTCCTTACGAGATGTAAATAATTCTTCAGATTTTTTTGTATTTTGTGCCCCCATATTATAATCCTTTTTCAATGAATAGAATGTTTACTGTAATTATGCAGTCTTGTTTATCGTAATAGCTTTATTATACTGATAAAATTGCAAAATATACAGATAATTTGTTGCGTTTTTATTCAACTGTTCCTCTCGAAAGAGGGAATAAAATCCGCTATGTCGAACATTTTTACAAAATTGCCCTGACATGGTAATATATATTCTGCCATGTTAGGGCTTTTTGTGTAATAGGAAAATTGTATTAAGATTTTTTTATAAAAGGAGATAAAACGAGATGCGTCTTGGAATCGAAGTTCGATAGCGGTTTCATAAAAATCGATGTATTTGATATGAAAGTCGATAAAACCCTATGTTTACAGGACTTCGAGAATGCTTAACTTCATGTATCTTGATGAAACTAATATAAAAGCCGATGTTAAAATGGCGTAAAAATGGTGTAAAGTGTAACTACCACTGAGCTCAATACAACGAAAATAATGCCTGTTGGAGATTTAATCTTCAGCAGGCTTTTGTATAATTAGAGCTAGTTGTTTGTTAGTTATAATATTGTATTTAAAGGAGCTCTAAACGTGGAGTATACAAAATTATCTTCATACAGATTCACGAAAGGAAAGTTCATATCGCCTTGGAATGAGTTTATGAGTCCTGTTGATGATAACAAATCATGGACTTATGGAAGATTACCCGAGTATATATGGATAGCTTTGATATTTCATAAATATGGTAGACAAGAGGGATTTAGAAGATTAAGTCCTATTTTACGTGCCATAAAGGAAAAAACTTCATTAACACATATTAGAATGTCCGATATTTTGTTGGCTAGTGAAGCCGAAAAAGAATGTGTTTTTACTGCTTTGCTTGACTATGTAGGCATAGATTGTATGGCACCGTTGACAGTAGTTATATCGGGTGAAATTGATTCTATGTTTGCTTTAAAATTTAGTAATAGCATGCTGATTGATGAAAGAGTAAAGATAATTCAAGATTGTATGAAAAAAGTAATGGGACATAATTCAAAAGGTGCTACGGATATACGATATGTTCCACTGGTCTATAGTCTTATTTGTGGAAAATTGCATATGAAAAAAGAGCAGGGGGATTTATTGTTTAAATATCAGTTTGAGCATAATTCTGCTGAAGAGATGGAGCTGATAGGAGCTTTGATTCGTTCATGTGAATTAGTTCTTTTATCAAATGAAAAAGCAAATGATGATTATATAAATGTGTTTTGGAATGCGATTAGTGAATTGACGGAGTGTGATTTATATATTATGGGGTTTGATAAAGAAAAAGAAGATACAAAAAAGTATTATGAACTAGTAAAAGATATATTTTATTATTTTCAGCAATTATATGAGGCATGTGACCCACTGGACAAAAGAATGAAAGTCCTTCTTGGCATAGCAACTTATTCATTTAAACGACTTGAAGAAGCGGAAATGCATAACCTTTATAATGCCATATCTGGAAGGTCAATCATTCGAAGCATGATTGAAAACTATATCATGATGAAGTATATGGTGATGCTTGAAAAGGATAATTCATCCATTTGGGATGAATTTGAAACATATGGTATAGGGCAATATAAGTTAGTGTTGGCTAGACATAGAGAATGCGAAAATAAGCGTGAAGCTCATGTGGATACGCATATTTTGGAGGCTATTGTTAATGAGTATAAATTTGAAGAATTTCAAGATATGGATACTAGATATTTTAAAAACGATAATATCAGAGAGAAAGCTAGCAAGGTCGATGAAAAGGATTTGTTTGGTTTATATTATGATTATGATTCAGCTTTTGAACATGGTTTATGGGGGGCGATTAGAGAAAGCTCAATGTTAAAGTGTGACAATCCAGCACATCAATATCATTGCGTTCCTAATGTTAATGAGGAAGTGACATTAAAAAGTATTTTTAATGATTGTGTTTACGTAATGAATAAAACAATTCATTTTTTGGATTCGGTATATGGCGTTCCTGAATCGAAGATTGGAGAAATAGACAACTATGAGCACACACTTGTTGGAGAAACAAATTAAAGAAATACAATCACAGTACTTGGATTTGCTGAAATATACATTACCAATGTTAGAGGATGAAAAGTATGTTACAGTGGCACTAGATTCGATCTCCTTATTTTGGCATAAAAAGAAACCAGTAATAGATATGTACTTGCAATATGTTGTTAAGGAAAGGAATGCAGTATTTTACACTGCAGCAACCTATTTTGATGTTGAAAACGGGGAACAATATCCATTTATCTTAATGGGGGATGTTCATATATTTGATGATCCATTGGGAAAGTATTGTGAGATTTGTCATAGATGGAGCGAGATGCCTAAGGCTTTTACAGAAAAAGTTCCTGTATGTGCAAAAGACAATATTGATATATTAGAAAAATGTGAAGGGCTAGTAACGGTACTGCCTTTACGTAGTATGGGAAATACAATCGAAGAAGCTGAACTTATTAAGATAGGAGAGAAGGCATTTATTGAATTTTTCGATAATATAACTAATTTGGATGATTATTTTAAGACGTGTATTACGGTAGAAGATGTAAATAATCATTTTAAAGATGAATATAAAGATGTTGTATGCCTTTATGAAAATGATGACATTAGCGTAAATTTCAAGGCGAGAGTGGAACAAGCCATTGATATAACAAGAACACTTATGGGAGAGGGGTACACGCAAGGAGAATATTTTTATTTTTCCTTTTTCGGACCTTTGCAACAGGCAATTGACGTATTGTTGGTGTCTGCTACATATCAGGCGACACCATTAATTCGATATCCAGTTGCTTTACATAATGCGTTTTTACTTTTGCCCAATTTTTATGATGGTAATTGTAAAGATGTAATGGCTAAAATATACACATTTAATTACTTATATAAGATGTTTGATCAGTCTATTTATTATAGTGAGCCTTTAAGTGCATTTTATGATAGTGTAAAGGGGTTTTCGCTTGAAACAAAGGCACTTTCTTGCTATAAAGATGACAATCCTAAACAGACGTTGGAAAGCTTACATACTTTGTTAGAGGACTTTAAAAAGTATAAAATATGATATTCTTGGGGGGATTATGGTTCAAAGAATTATTGATGATATAAGGTGCATTAGACCATGACTTATACTATGTGGCATTAAATTCTGCATTAACTCTTCCAGATATATGTGGTAAGGCGGAGTTCCCAAATGAACCAAGTGTAGGAAAAAGGTATATCGATTGGTATAACAAAGAAATGGGATATGCTGAGAAAAATCCGCATCAGACTGCAGACGAAGCGATGCCGTATTTGTCTGGAGAAGTAATGTATAGTTTACGGTGCTCTCTTTTGCACTCGGGGATTCCGAATGTTGATAATGAGCAGCTTAAGAAAAAAGGTGAGTTACCCATAGATCATTTCACTTTGAAAATAGAGAAAAAGAAAGATTATGACATCTATAGCGATTCTAGTGAAATAAGGTAAGCGCGCAATAATCCGGTGGGTTGTAAAACAACCTTCTCTCTTTTATCTTTAGATTATATGTGATGTAGCTAATTTAGTCAGCAACGCTGGCAAAACATTTTTTTATTCGTATCATGGTTTCCCAATATAAGGTGAATCTCACCGTTTAAGCCGTTTATTGTATCAAGTATGAATTCTTCGTCCGTTCCCAAAAAGAAATCACCCAGGAAATATACTTGATCGTTGCAGCTTATAGCATTGTTCCAGTTATTTATTATTGCGGTATTCATTTCTTGGATGTTATTAAATCCGCGTACTCTGTAAATGAATTCGCGGTCGTGGTTAAAATGTGTATCAGCTATGAAAAAAGTCTCCATATAGCGTAAATTCTCCTTAGTTGCTATCTGAGTTGAAAAAATGTAACATTATGATTAACGGCATATCATGCGAGGTAATGATTTTCAACGAGAAGAGAGTATTGAAAAAACGGATTAAATGTATGCGTGCAAAGTGGAGAAAGTACGATGAATTTTTTTACAAGTGTTTCGATGCGATTGGGAGATTGAATGGCATGACGAGGAAATTGCTATTTTGTCGCATTGGGATTGCACTGTGGGAAATCTCGAGAATCTGCTAAACAGCAAAGCTGAAGTGAGAATGCCGATTGACAGTTTTTTGCGTGAATGGAAGAAATTGCTGGGTATTGTAATTGACGGACTAAAGTGTAACGGCTATGAGGTCAAAGAGTTAAAGGGCATGGAAGAACTGGTCTTCGTATATGAAAAGATAACTGATGTGGGAGCTCTTTATCGTAAGGGATAAGAGCACATATTATGGGAAAAGAAGAATTCTCCAAATGGAAGATTAAGTGCGCTTATATTTATATAAAGTGTGGAAGGATGAAATTATTTAATAATGGTTTATCAGTACAGGGTACATAAGAAGGTTAAATTTAGCAGGGAGGATCGGATAAATGCGGGGAAAAATCCTGTGTGGGAAAAAATAGCAGGTGCGATGTATTGGTATTCAATAATTGTTTCTGCTATATTATTTGCGTTTCTGGCTATATATCCTATTACTGTAGCATTGATAGCAGAAGAGTATTGTTTGTTTGCTTTTTACTGTGTGGTTATTCTACTGCTCACAGGATTGATTGTGCTGGTTTGTTTGTCTACTTCGGAAAGAAATGCAACACTTACTTTGAGCGAGACGGAAGCTCATTTTGAGGAAGATCCCGTTAGAGGGAAATGTTTTTGTAAGTATACTGTTAGCTATGATAGGGTTTGCAAAGTTTATCATACTGATATATGTCCGCTTGAGCTGACACCTATGGTAAAGAATCGTAAGAATCCCGTCTATGATAGAGAATTATGGCAGTTTTATAACGGAAGCTATATAGTTGCGGAAGGTAGTTGCGATAATCCGTTATTTGGCGCGGTGTACAATGAAGAAATGTGGAATGTTCTTAAGAAATACTGCAAAAATGCAACATTTTATACCAAAGAAGAATATCTGGCATACATAGATAAAAAACGCGAATTGGATCGCAAGCATGACGAGTATAGCAAAAAATATGATGGATTTGTAAATTGAAGGGGAAACTGTTGAATGCATAAAAATTCTTGACACATACATGTTATTGGTATAACATCTTTTTTAATATAATAATTAAACCGTTGAAGCGGAGATAACGGCAATGATGCCAACACAGAGAGTCTGAGATGCTGAGAATCAGACATGAAACAAGTTGTCAAATGGACCGCTGAGGGCGTAGTGAAAAGTGAAAAGTGAGATAGAAAATCTTTGATTTTCGTCATAGAACTTTGTTCCGTCGAACGGAGTGAGGGCGGAACTTCCAATGAAAATGATTTTCGTCATCGAACTTTGTTCTGGCGAGTGCGAAGCACGAGAGCAGAACTTCCGATGAGTTTTTAGCATAAATATTCACCCAGTATTCTACGACGTAAGGCATGCGTAATTTGCCGGAGATATGTTGGTATCTCGCTAAGTTGCATGGTAACACATGAATTCAAGGTGGCACCGCGGATAAAGTTTAAGTATTCGTCCTTGATAGAGTATAGGCTCTATCAAGGACTTTTTTGTTTGATAGGAAATTCCTATCAAACAAAAAAAGTCCAAATGATTAATAGATCACATGTCCACAGATAAGAATTATATAAGTGATACCGATTATCTGTGATTTTAGGGAATATCTAAGAGTGAATTAGAGAAAAACACAGATAGAAAATGTAAATCGAATATCAATTATCTGGAAAATTCATTGAATATCCGAAGAAGATAGCTGAAAAATACAGATAAGAAATGCATAATCTATGCTATTTATCTGTGTTTCTAAGATGAATCTTGGAGAAAAGCACAGAAAATTCCAGATAATAAATGCATAAAGTTAGCTATTTATCTGGAATTATATGGATTATCTCGGAAAAGATTGCGGAAAATCCCAGATAAAAATAACAAAAGCTAAGTTTTTATCTGGGGATGATTGAGCTTTGTTTATATGCCGGCATTACCAGAGTAAAGCGTAGTAATCCATATATAACTAAGCCACTATATAACGCAAAACATAGAGATATGTAAATTATGAGAAAAGGTTTGCACGTGTTTGGCACAATCTGAGCAAAAATTGTACATATATGCCTTTTGCAGCCACAGCGCAGACCGCATGCACATATACATAGGAGGAAGCAAGATGCAAATTTTACCAGAGTTTGAGGAAGTGAAGAAGATAGCGTCAGCAGGTGATTACGATGTGATTCCTGTAAGCTGCGAACTTTTGTCGGACTTCATTACTCCGATCGAAGCTATGAGAAAACTTAAGAACGTATCGACTCACTGCTATATGCTTGAGTCGGCGCAGGCTGATGAGACCTGGGGAAGATATACATTTATGGGATATGATCCCAAGATGGAGATAACATGCAAAGACAATGAGCTTGTTGCAGGAAACCTCAAGGTAACAACGGATAAGCCTGATGCATACCTTCGGGATATCCTCTCAAAGTATAAGAGCCCGAGATTTGATTACCTTCCTTCTTTTACAGGCGGACTTGTCGGATATTTCTCTTATGACTACTTTGGATACTGCGAGCCGACTGCCAGATGCAATGTAGAGGACACCGACGCATTCAAGGATCTGGATCTTATGCTCTTTGATAAAGTTATCGCCTTCGACAACGTAAGACAGAAGATAATTCTTATCATAAATATCAAGACAGAAGGCAACATTGAAGAGAATTATAACAATGCCAAAGAAGAACTTGGAAAGATAAAAGATCTTTTGTACAAGGGAGAAAAGAGTACCGAAAAGCCCGGAAAGCTTCTTGGCGAAGTGACACCTCTTTTTACCAAAGAAAAATACTGTGACATGGTTGAGAGAGCTAAGGATCATATCAAAGAAGGCGACATCTTCCAGATAGTCCTTTCAAACAGGCTCTCGGCCGACTACGAAGGAAGCCTTCTAAATACATACAGAATGCTCAGAACGATCAATCCCTCGCCCTATATGTTCTATTTTTCCGGAACAGATGTGGAAGTTGCGGGAGCATCACCTGAGACATTGGTAAAACTTGAAAACGGCGTGCTTCATACATTCCCTCTTGCGGGAACAAGGAAAAGAGGCGAGACCGAGGAAGAGGACAAGGCCCTTGAAAAAGAGCTTCTTGCGGATAAAAAAGAACTTGCAGAGCACAACATGCTTGTTGACCTTGGAAGAAACGATCTTGGCAAGATAAGCGAGTTTGGAAGCGTAGAAGTTGAAAAGCTCCACGAGATCACAAGATACTCACACGTAATGCACATCGGTTCAACGGTGCGCGGAGTTATAAGAAAAGAGTTCGATGCCATAGATGCGGTAAATGCGGTACTTCCCGCAGGCACACTTTCTGGAGCACCCAAGATCAAGGCATGCAAGCTTATCGGAGAACTTGAGAACAACAAGCGCGGAATTTACGGCGGAGCTGTTGGATATATAGATTTTACTGGCAACATGGACACATGTATCGCCATAAGGATAGTTTACAAGAAGAATGGCAAAGTGTTCGTTCGAAGCGGAGCCGGCATCGTAGCCGATTCCAATCCGGAGAAAGAGTTTGAGGAGTGCCTCAACAAGGCAAAGGCTTCACTCAGAGCACTTGAGCTTTCGCAGGAGGTGGAATAATGGTCTTACTGATAGATAACTACGACAGCTTTTCATATAACCTGTATCAGATGATCGGTGAGATAGAGCCTGACATCAAAGTAATCAGAAACGATGAACTTACAATTGATGAGATAAGGGCGCTTAAGCCTGACAGACTTATCATTTCACCAGGTCCCGGAAGACCTGAAGATGCGGGAATAATCGTAGAAGCTGCAAAAGAACTTGGAAGAGAAATCCCTACACTTGGCGTGTGTCTCGGCCATCAGGCCATCTGCATGGCGTTCGGAGCTACGATAACATATGCAAAAGAGCTGATGCACGGCAAAGAATCGACAATATCTTTTTATGCGGAATGTCCTTTGTTCAAAGGGCTTCCCGAAAAGGTGAGCGTGGCAAGATATCACTCACTTGCAGCAGATGAAAAGACAATGCCTGAGTGCCTTGAAGTTGTCGCAAAGACAGACGACGGCGAGATCATGGCAGTTCAGCACAAAGAGTATCCCATATACGGAGTGCAGTTTCATCCCGAGTCGATAATGACTCCCGAGGGAAAAGAGATGCTTAAGAACTTTATAAGTACATAATTCGTCGATCATATGTCATTTACAGCAAGATATGACATCTTAAATGAAATTACAGAAATCCGCACTAGCTGCGGATTTCGTGAGAACATAGATTATCTAAAAAACTATGTAATGGAAAATATAAAAGATATAACAGGAGGCAACAGCAATGATTAAAGAAGCAATAGTAAAGATCGTAAACAAAGAAGACCTTACATATGATGAGGCTTATGCAGTAATGAATGAGATCATGGGAGGAGAGACAACACCTACACAGAATGCAGCTTTTTTGTCAGCTCTTTCCACAAAGTCAGCAAAGGCTGAGACAACAGATGAGATCGCAGGTTGTGCAGCAGCTATGAGAGACCATGCGACCAAAGTTGACACCGGAATGGATATCTTCGAGATCGTAGGAACAGGCGGAGACAACGCTCAGAGCTTTAATATTTCAACTACATCTGCACTTGTTGCGGCAGCAGGCGGAATGAAAGTTGCAAAGCACGGAAACAGGGCGGCTTCTTCAAAGTGCGGAACAGCTGACTGTCTTGAGGCACTTGGCGTAAACATTCAGCAGGATCCCGAGAAATGTATCGAACTTTTAAAGGAAGCAGGAATGTGCTTCTTCTTTGCCCAGAAATATCACACGTCAATGAAGTATGTAGGCGCAATCAGAAAAGAACTCGGATTCAGAACGGTGTTCAACATCCTCGGCCCCCTTACAAATCCCGGATCACCCAAGATGCAGCTTCTTGGTGTTTACGATGAGTATCTCGTTGAACCCCTTGCAAGAGTTCTTGTAAGCCTCGGAGTTGAGAGAGGTATGGTAGTTTACGGACAGGACAAGCTCGATGAAATCTCACTCAGCGCTCCAACAGCAATCTGCGAGATCAGAGACGGATGGTACAAATCATATGTTATAAAGCCTGAGGATTTTGGCCTTACAACATGCAAGAAAGAGGAACTTGTAGGCGGAACACCTGAAGAAAATGCCGAGATCACAAGAAAAATCTTAAAAGGCGAAAAAGGCCCCAAGCGCGATGCGGTTCTTTTAAATGCGGGAGCATCTCTTTACATCGGCGGAAAAGCAGATAGCTTCGAAGCGGGAGTAAAGCTTGCGGCGGAGCTAATTGATTCAGGCAAAGCTTATGAGACACTTGAGAAACTTATTGAAGTAAGTAACAGGTAAATGACTATGACTATTTTGGATGAACTCGCGGCATATGCGAGAAAAAGAGTTGATATAGCCAAAGAGACGGTTTCTTTGGAAGAAGTAAAGCAGAAGGCACTTGCGATGCCCAAGGGAGATTTTCTTTTTGAAAAGAATCTTAGAAGGGATGATATTTCTTTTATCTGCGAGTGTAAAAAAGCTTCTCCTTCAAAAGGAATAATTGCTGAGGATTTTCCTTATCTGGAGATTGCAAAAGAGTACGAGAAGGCCGGCGCTGACTGCATTTCCGTATTAACAGAGCCAAAGTGGTTCCTGGGAAAAGATGAGTATCTTAAGGAAATTACAGATACTGTAAAGATTCCCTGCATCAGAAAAGATTTTACGGTAGATGAGTACATGATCTACGAAGCTAAAGTACTCGGCGCTTCGGCGGTGCTTCTCATCTGCTCGATCCTTGATGATGCGGCTATAGAGAAGTATCTTGGAATATGTAACGACCTTGGACTTTCTGCTCTTGTCGAGACTCATGATGAGGAAGAGGTCAAAAGAGCCGTCGCGCTCGGAACTTCCATAATTGGAGTAAACAACCGCAATCTTAAGGACTTTAGCGTTGATACTTCAAACAGCGAGAGGCTCAGAAAGATAATCCCTTCAAGTTCGGTCTTTGTTTCCGAAAGCGGTGTAAAGACGGCGGAAGATGTAGCAAAGCTTAGAAAAATCGGCGCGGATGCGGTACTTATAGGCGAAACGCTGATGAGAGCAGCAGATAAGAAGGCTAAGCTTGATGAATTAAAGGGAATTCTATGATAACTCATGGAAGTTTGGCTCAAGAAGGAAGATTTCATGGCGGTAAATAAAATATATAAGCGCCCCAAGATAAAACTTTGCGGGCTTTCATCGGTTTCGGATATAGAAGCCGCGAATGCTTTAAAGCCCGAGTTCATTGGCTTTGTCATATGGGAAAAGAGTAAGAGAAATGTAAGTAAAGATAAGGCAGCAGAGTTAAAAGAGCTTCTGGATCCGGACATAAAGGCTGTCGGTGTTTTTGTCGATGAAGATGCGAAAGTTGTCGCAGATCTTCTAAATAATGGTATTATAGATATCGCACAGCTCCACGGAAGTGAAGATAACAGCTATATTGCAAAGCTTAGGAAATTGACGGATAAGCCCGTTATCAAGGCGTTTCAGGTTAAGAGTAGCGGCGATATTGCGGATATCGAGAAATCGGATGCCGACTATGTGCTTATCGATTCCGGTCAGGGAACCGGAAAAGCGTTCGACTGGAAGATACTTGAAGGGATAAAAAGAGATTTTTTCCTCGCCGGAGGGCTTGATCCCGATAATGTTGCGGAAGCTGTGAGGGCTGTGGCGCCCTATGCGGTTGATGTTAGTTCAGGTATAGAGACGGATGGCAAAAAAGACAGAATCAAGATGGAGAGATTTGTCGGGAACGCAAGAAATTAGTATGAAGACACGATGACAATCAGATAAATAAATTGCGAAAGATCTATCGTATCAGCACGCTAATGCGCAGGAATCTGCGATTATATGAATAAAAAACATTTTTTGTGAAAGGATGTACCATGACCAATAAAAATGGACGTTTCGGTATACACGGCGGACAGTATATACCCGAGACACTTATGAATGCAGTAATAGAGCTTGAAGAAGCTTACAATCATTACAAGAACGATCCTGAGTTCAACGCAGAGCTCACAGAGCTTTTAAATGAATATGCGGGAAGACCTTCACGCCTTTACTACGCTGAGAAGATGACAAAGGACCTTGGCGGAGCAAAGATCTATCTTAAGAGAGAGGATCTCAATCATACCGGCTCTCACAAGATAAATAACGTTCTCGGACAGGCTCTTTTGGCCAAAAAAATGGGAAAAACAAGGCTCATAGCTGAGACAGGCGCCGGACAGCACGGTGTTGCGACAGCTACGGCTGCAGCTCTTATGGGAATGGAATGTGTTGTATTCATGGGCGAAGAGGATACGAAGAGACAGGCTCTTAACGTGTACAGAATGAGACTTCTCGGCGCAGAAGTTATCCCTGTTAAGTCAGGAACTGCAACACTTAAGGACGCCGTTTCAGAGGCAATGAGAGAGTGGACTTCAAGAATTGACGATACGCACTACTGCCTCGGATCTGTCATGGGACCTCATCCGTTCCCAACAATAGTAAGAGATTTTCAGTCTGTTATCTCTAAGGAGACTAAACAGCAGATTCTTGAAAAAGAGGGAAGACTTCCCGATGCTGTTATTGCCTGTGTCGGCGGCGGATCAAACGCTATCGGAAGTTTCTATAACTTTATAGAAGATAAGGAAGTCAGGCTTATCGGCTGCGAGGCAGCAGGACGCGGAATCGATACTTTCGAGACTGCAGCGACCGTCAATACAGGAAGAGTGGGAATTTTCCACGGAATGAAGTCATACTTCTGCCAGGATGAGTACGGCCAGATTGCGCCTGTTTACTCGATATCCGCAGGACTTGATTATCCCGGTGTCGGACCTGAGCACGCATACCTTCATGATATCAAGAGAGCTGAGTATGTGCCTGTGACTGACGACGAGGCTGTTAATGCTTTTGAATATCTTTCACGCACAGAGGGAATCATCCCCGCAATTGAGTCTGCTCATGCGGTTGCCTATGCTATGAAGGTCGCAAAAGAGTATGACAAAGACAAGATCATCGTTGTAACAATCTCGGGAAGAGGAGATAAGGACTGCGCAGCAATCGCTCGCTACAGAGGGGAGGATATCCATGAGTAACATTAAGAAAGCATTTGAAAACGGCAAGGCATTCATCGCCTTCATCACATGTGGAGATCCCGACCTTGAGACCACCAAAAAAGTTGTTCTTGAAGCATGCAAAAACGGTGCAGATCTTATAGAGCTCGGAATACCTTTTTCCGATCCCACAGCCGAGGGACCTGTAATTCAGGGTGCAAATATCCGCGCGCTGGCAGGAGGAGTTACTACCGATAAGGTTTTTGATCTTGTAAGGGAACTCAGAAAAGAAACAGATGCACCTTTTGTGTTTATGACATATGCAAACGTAGTATTTTCATATGGTTCTGAGAAATTCATCTCGCTCTGCAAAGAGACGGGCGTAGACGGAATAATACTTCCCGATCTTCCGTTTGAGGAAAAAGAGGAGTTTTCTCCTGTCTGCGATAAATACGGAGTGGACCTTATTTCGCTTATCGCGCCTACATCAGAGAACAGAATTTCAATGATCGCTAAAGAGGCACAGGGCTTTATCTACATCGTATCAAGTCTTGGCGTAACGGGAACCAGATCTGAGATTAAGACAGACCTTGATTCTATCGTAAAAGTAATTCGTGAGAATACCGATATTCCATGTGCTATAGGCTTTGGAATATCAACACCTGAGCAGGCAGCAAAGATGGCGGCGATATCTGACGGCGCTATTGTTGGTTCTGCGATAATCAAGATTCTTGAGAAGTATGGAAAAGAAGCTCCGAAGTATGTCGGGGAGTACGTAAAATCTATGAAAGAAGCGCTGTGAATAAGCTTTGCATAGTTGACGCAAATTATTTTAATACTTTGATAAGTGCTCTGCACGAAAAAAGAGGACTTGCACTAATTTAATCACTTAGTGCGAATCCTCTTTTTGTTAATGGAAAAACTATATTGTTTACTGCCCAATCATGCTTATTACAAGACCTACGAGTATGATAGCCGCACAAAAGATCTTGTAGCCGATATTTTTTTCCTTGAAGATAAACTTTCCGCATATGATAGAGACGATGCAGGCGGATTGTTTAAGTAAAGTCATTATTATGACCTTCGAATCAGCGTAAGAATTGGCGATAAACAGCGCTTTGTCCGCAATAAAGAACAGGAAACTGAGTATCCAGATCCAGCCGTTCTTCCACACGGAAGAACTTATCTTGATGCGTCTTACGACAAAATACATGCCGTAGAAGATCACAAGATAAAACATGTACCAAAACTGAAGCTGAGAAGAATTGATATCCTTCATGTATATTTTATCGAGGCATCCGGATATCGCATTGCAAATACAGGAAGCAAGTACCATCCATACATATATGGGTGGTATTTTTTCTGCCTTGTATGTTCCGAGGGTGTCGGAACGCTTTTTCATTTCGGGATAGATCTTTAAGAACAAGAGCCCGAAGAGTATGAGTAGAAGGCCGACAGTTGAATAAATTGAGCCTTTTTCTTTTAACACAAATATTCCGAACGCAGTTGAAAAGAGAATCCTTGAGAGGTCAAGAACTCCGTATAAGCTGATGGGGATATTGTCAAGTGCCTTAAACGAGCATATCCACGCTATGAATATTACAAAACTCTTTATCGCGATCAGGAAAAAATATTTCGGAGGAAATCCTTTAAATGCCGCGGGCGCCTCCGGTATGCAGAATAAAAAAGTAAGGAAGGTATATACAAAAAGCACTTCCATTACGGTATTTTTTGTCAGCGCTTTCTTTTTTACAACATCACGGAATCCCTTTACTATTCCGTAGAATAAGACAAGTCCTATCCAGAGCATTTCTTTGATATCTCCTTTATTAACTGAGTGAATCGATAGTGCAGACGCACCGATTTTTGATTATAGCACTTTTGGGATTTTATGGAAAAAATTTATAATAGGAAACTTGTTTTTTGATTTATAACATTATATTGTTATAATATAACAGAATAATGTTATATAAGGAGCGGGCGTTATGAATGAAAATTTTATTGAGGCAGTAAAAAAGTCAAATAAATCACAGTACAAAATAGCGAAAGAGAGCGGAGTTCCGTTCTCGACGATAAATGCATTGTTTAATGGCAAGCAGAGTGTAAATAATTGCGCGACGGTTACTATTCTTAGGTTATCTGCGGTGATTGGAGAGGATTTCTTTTGCCTGCTTGATCCATATCCGCTTCTTGATAATACTTGCGGTGAATATAAGGGAATTAAATACATGTGGAAGAACTGCAACGGTTCCATGCAGCTTAATTTTGATTACAATGGTGAGCATGTTGTTATTGATACGGGACTTAAGCTTAATTTACCAAGTAAACAAACTGAGTATCCGACCATCGCTGAGTGGAATATAGACAGATTTCTTCAGGGAAAAAGATTTGAAGCATATGCAAAGGAGCTTTCCAATGTTCGAAAATAATATGATCTATGAACTTATGCATAAGGACAAAAAAGTTGGACTTGTTGAAATTGATGTTGCGGGAAATCTGACTAATTTTGCGACATATATTTCTGAAGCGGTACCTTTTTTGGGGACCGCCGATCTAAATAAGATGAAGATATGGTGGAAGCAAAGAGCTATTCCGGGTTCCAGAAAGCTTATGGATGAAGTGATTAAGAATTCAGGTTGTGCCAGCTCTTCCGAATATCTGGCTAAAAATCTCGGATTATCAATGACAGATTCGTATTGGGTATGTCCTGTGGATATGAGCTTATCTTGGGACAAGGTAAAACTACGAAATCAACTTGGCATAAATGAAGGATTGCTTCCTTATCATGATGAGGTTTCATATGATCCGAATGCCTCACTTGGTGGGCAGATGGAAAAATACTGGGATCTTAATGCAGAGGCACCTAAACTTGTTAAAACATCACTGACGCATAAGGGACAGCAGGGCGTAAATGAGGCGTTTGCTACGCTCGTACATGAAAGGCAGAATAGCAAAATGCCTTTTGTGAGATATGAAGTTTTACGTTTAAATGATGAACAAACGCAGAGTACCTGCGACTCTTTTACCTCGGATAGCTTAGAATTTATTCCTGCATATGAAGTTGTGGAGTCGCAGAGTATTTCTAATGAAACGGCTTTGTATGATGGATATATAAACATTTGTGCAAGTAACGGAATTGACAGAGATGTTATGCAAGAGTTTATGGATTATCAGACTTTGACTGATTTTGTAATCAGCAATACAGATGAACATCTTTATAATTTTGGTGTATTAAGAGATGCGGAGTCATTAAAGCTTATAGATCCTGCGCCGATATTTGATTCCGGAAACAGTATGTTTTTCTCGGAAGAGAGAAAAAAGCCGTTCTCAAGGATAGAGCTTCTTCAAAGAAACATAACAGGATTCTATAAGTCTGAAGAGAAGGTTCTTCTAAAGGTAAAAAACAAAAAAATTGTAAAAGAGGATTTTCTTCCCGATAAGAGAGAAGTGCTTGAATTTTATATAGATAACGGAATTCCGGAGGAAAAATCTGAATTTATATCTGAATGTTATGGCGTGAAGGTTGAACTTCTACATGAGTTCCAGTGTGGGAAAAAGATATCACTTTATAATGAAAAGAATAAAGTGAAGTAATGACTATATGCAAGCATTTATTTATGCTTTTAGAAGAGGCGGAAATTTGAAAAACGGACCATATCAATGTACGGATTGTGGAGAAACGGTTAAATTTACAATTGAAAATAATATCTAAAATTGAAATGTGGTTTTAAATGATATGTTTTGATAATTTTATAAGGCATATGCGGATGAAAATCTCATGCAAGGACATTACAATATTATTAACAAAAAGATTGGGGATATTTTTGCATGAGAGATTTTTTTATTAAGTTTAAATACGCGTTGATCACAGCATTTTGCTTATGTTTATTTATTAAGTTTGATTGCTGTGCTTATGCGGCAGACTGGTACGTTTCTCCGTCGGGAAATGATTCAAATGCCGGTACATCTACGTCTTCGCCTTTTAAGAGTTTGATGAGAGCGCAGGATGCGGCTTCTTCGGGAGATACCGTTTATATTATGGGCGGTACGTACAATGACTTTGCTATTGCGGCTAGGGACAACAATTATAACTATGTAAATGAGTTTACGAAGAGCAATATTACTTACAGAGCTTATACTTCCAAGGATGTACCTGTCTTTGATTTTTCGAGAGTGCCCACGGATAAGAGAGTAGCGGCATTTCATATAAAGAGCGGAGTAAAAGGAGTATATTTTCTTTGCTTTAAAGTTACGGGAGTTCCTGTAGGAAATCAGAAGCAGTCCGAGTGCTTTAGGGTTGAGGGAAATGCAACATTCAATCAGATAACATGTTTCGATGCACAGGCAAACGGTTTTTATTTCTGCAATAACGGAAGCGGAGAGTGCATAAAGTGTGACGCCTATAATCTCAATACTCCAAATCGCACATCCAATTCAAATACCGATGGATTCGGAGCGCATGGACAGAGTGTTGCTTTCAGGCAGTGCAGGGCATGGGCTTGCGGCGATGATGGATTTGACTGTATTACATCAAAAGGTGCAAATACTTTTGAATACTGCTGGGCTTTTGATATGAGAAAAGGCGGAGATTCAAATGGATTTAAGATTGGCGGCTACGGAACGGGAAAAGTCCCGAATACAGTTCCTGTACATACAGTAACTCACTGCATCGCAGTAAATAATGCTTCCAATGGATTCTATGCAAATCATCAGCCCGGACAGTCGGCAAACTGGACCAATAACGTTGCATACGGTAATTCAGGAAGCAATTACAATATGCTTGAGAGAGTCAGCCCGAGTGATTCGAAAGATATCCCGGGAACAAGAGAGTTCCTCAGATGCAATATTTCTTTAAACGGTAAAGTTTCCAATGTCGGAAAGGGAACAAAGGTTGGAAGCTGCTCATGGAACAGTGCTTATACTTGCACCAATGATGATTTTGAAAGCCTTGATGCTTCTCAGCTTTCTGCACCCAGAGGCGCAAATGGAGTGCTTCCCAATATCAACTTCATGAAGCCTGCCAGAGGAAGTGACCTTGAAGGTATTGGGTATTACGTAAATTGATATAGAAATTTTGCTCAAATTTTCTTTGATTTCCGGTTATCGGTTTAGCGTTTTGACAGTCTTAAATTTTTCATGAATAATTACGTGATTTAGTATGGACTTTAGATATACCATGGGTTATAATTACTCTGCTTTCACGAAAAAAGAACTATATATAGATAAATATGTGAATATTTGTAGGCAAAGTTAGAGAAATCTAATGACGCAAAGCTATAGGGTCCGAAAGGATAGCCAGTTGCAATTGAACTGATAGCGATGCGTAAGCATCGCTTTTTTATTTGATAGGAAAATCCTATCAAATAAAAAACGCTCCGCTATGGATGCGACCGATGCGCAGAAGTATTATGCAAGCTAAAGCTTGCGCACATCGACGCGCAAAGAGTTGCAAAGCAACTCTTCGTTTTCAAACAACAGCGATCCTGGTGAGAACCCCATATTTACTTAGACTAATGAAAAAGGAATTAAGATTGACATGAAAAAGAAAAGACTTGCTATGGCAATCGTATTGCCAATGATCTGCGTATCAATCACCGGAAATGGTAATGTAAAAACATCTGAAGAAGTTTCTGTACATATGGAAGAGACATTTACTGAATGTGAGCAGGAAGTTATTACAGAGACAATTGAAGCTCCCGCAGTAACAGAGAATACTGCCGAGGCTACTGCTGAAACTACTGTAGCTCCCGAGCAACCTGCAATTGAAGCACCTGCTCCCGCACCTGAAGCTATAGCATGGGCAAGCATCGGTCATGAAGATATTGTTTTGTACCCTGCTAATGAGGATTCCAACAACGTAAATGCAAGAGTTGCATGCGGCTATATCAACGGACGCATCGTAAAGCCCGGAGAAACTTTTTCATATGCAAATACTATCGGAAGAGGAACACCTCCTGAAAAAGGATATGTTATAGCTCATGTTGTAGGTGGATATGACTACGGCGGAGGCGTATGCAAGATAAGCAGCGCTCTTTACCATGCGGCAAAGAATGCAGGCTGCAAGATTGTTGAAAGACATAATCATTCACAGCCTGTAGACTACTATGCACAGGGAGATGATGCAGCTATTGCATACAGAACAAGAAAAGATTTCAGATTCAGAAATGTATTTGATCATGATGTTATGATACAGGCAGCTTATGATGAAACAGGATATCATCTTGATATTCTTGCTCCTCAGCCTGCAGCACCTGTTGCTCCGGAGCCCCAGCCCGAAGCAGTACCGGAAGCTCCCGCACCTGCGCCTGAAGCTGTTCCGGCACCTCAGCCTGAAGAAGCACCTGTAGCTTAATTAGTATGATAGGTTAATTAAAAGCACCGTCTTTCCCAGATATGGAAGATGGTGCGTTTTTATTTGATAGGAAATTCCTATCAAATAAAAAACGCTCCGCAGTGATGCGCAGCTCGCGGTAAGGAATATATTGCTTACGCAATCCGCTCGCGCGCTAGCATTTCGCGAGCGAAATGCTCTTTTTAGTCTATTAAATAACTATAAAATCGATTGAACACAATTTATTTTGGTTATATAATACTTGATTGGAGATTACTATAGGAGAGAGGCTATGATAAAGACACTAGGTAAAGAACTAAAAGAATATAAGCTCGTATCTATTTTGACGCCGATATGTATGATCGGTGAAGTTGCGGCGGAGATGATAATACCCAGACTTATGGGCGATATTGTTGATAATGGAGTAAACGGTGGAAATATGGCATATATTTTCAGAGTGGGTATCATGATGCTGGTGATCGCTCTGTTTGGACTTGCTGCCGGAATTGGAGGAGCATATTACGGATCAAAGGCTTCCACGGGACTTGCAAAGAACCTTAGAAAAGCCATGTTTGATAATATTCAGACTTTTTCTTTTTCCAATATAGACAAATTCTCGACATCAGGCCTTGTAACAAGGCTGACTACCGATGTCACCAATATTCAGAATGCATATATGATGCTTCTTAGAATGGCTATGAGAGCACCTGCGACAGTTGTATTTGCTATGGTAATGTCATTTGTGATAAATCCAAGACTTGCGACGATATACCTTGTTGCTGTAGGTATTCTTGCTGCGTTCATGGTTTTGATCATGAGTAAGGCAACAGTTTATTTCAAAGAAGTTTTTGAAAAATATGACGGACTTAATGAGAGCGTTCAGGAGAACGTGTCTGCTATCAGGGTTGTAAAGGCTTATGTTCGTGAAGACTATGAGAATGATAAGTTCAAAAAAGCTGCGGGCAATATCTACAACATGTTTGTAAGGGCCGAGATGAACGTTATTAAGATGGGGCCTATGATGACAGCAACCGTTTATGCATGTATACTTCTTATCAGCTGGGTGGGGGCACATATGATCGTTGCGGGAAGCCTTACAACAGGTGAGCTTATGGGACTTCTTGCATATTGCATGAATATTCTTATGAGCATGATGTTCCTTGCTATTATCTTTGTAATGCTCACAATGGCGCAGGCAAGCGGAAAGCGTATTGCGGAAGTTTTGGAAGAGACACCCGATATCACAAATGCGTATAAGCCCGTTATGTTTGTGGCTGATGGAAGCATCAGCTTTGAGCATGTTAATTTTGCATATAATACGACTTCGGAAGAGCCTGTGCTAAAAGATATAAATATTGATATCAAACCCGGTGAAACAATCGGAATTATCGGAGGAACAGGTTCCGCTAAGTCTTCTTTGGTCAATCTTATCAGCAGACTTTACGATGTAACGGATGGTGTCGTTAAAGTTGGCGGAGTTGATGTAAAAGAGTATGATATGACGGCGCTTAGAGATCAGGTGTCCGTTGTGCTTCAGAAGAATGTTCTTTTCTCCGGAACCATATTGGATAACCTCAGATGGGGCGATAAGAATGCGACAAAAGAGGATTGCATAAGAGCCTGCAAGATGGCTTGCGCAGATGAATTTATAGAGAGAATGCCTGATGGCTATGAAACATTTATAGAGCAGGGCGGATCGAATGTTTCAGGTGGTCAGAGGCAGAGACTTTGTATTGCCAGAGCACTGCTTAAAAAGCCCAAGATTCTCATACTTGATGATTCAACCAGTGCTGTTGACACTGCTACGGATGCCAAGATCAGAAAGGCATTTGCAGAGGAGATTCCCGGGACGACCAAGCTTATCATTGCACAGAGAATTGCTTCGGTTCAGGATTGCGACAGAATAATTGTTATGGATGACGGTCAGGTCAGCGGATTTGGGACACATGAGGAACTTCTTAAAAATAACACTATTTACAGAGAAGTATACGAATCGCAGACCGGTGGTGCGAATGCGGATTTCGATAAGCAGGCTTAAGGAGGATTCAAGATGGCAGAAGAAACAAAAGAGATAAAAGTCGGACCGGGCGGTGGTAACAGACGCGGTATGCCCAGACCAAAGATTGAGAATCCCGGAGCTCTTTTTTTGAGATTGATGGGATATGTGTTTAAATATTATCCCGTTCACATGGTTACTGTTTTTGTGTGCATACTTATAACGGTTGCGGCAAATATACAGGGAACTTTTTTTACAAAAAATCTTATTGACTTATATATACAGCCAATGCTTGATGGTAAAATCGATGGTTTCGGACCTCTTCTTGGGGCGATAGGAAAAGTTGCGGTATTTTATGCTCTTGGCGCGTTGGCAGCATATATTCAGGCAAGAGTAATGGTATATATCAACCAGGGAACGCTCAGAAGACTTCGTGAGGAGCTTTTTACACACATGGAGAGCCTTCCCATAAAGTATTTTGATACACACGCGCACGGTGATATCATGTCAATCTACACAAATGACATTGATACACTCAGACAGATGATCAGTCAGAGTATTCCTCAGCTGATCAGCAGTGTGATCACAATTTTTAGTGTGCTCATATCAATGTTTATTTTAAGCGTACCGCTTACTTTTGTGACGCTGTTCATGGTCGGAGTTATGCTTTTTTGCTCAGCTATGGCGACCAAGGCTTCCGGAAAGAACTTTGTGGAGCAGCAAAAGAATCTCGGTGCACTTAACGGCTACATTGAAGAGATGATGACGGGACAGAAGGTTATTAAGGTATTTAATCACGAGGATGAGAGCATCGCGAAATTTGATGAGCTTAATGAAGCTCTTTGCAACAGCGCATTTAAAGCTAACGCATTTTCGGGATCGCTTGGTCCCATCAATGCGCAGCTCGGAAATACAAGTTATGTTATCTGTGCTATGGTCGGCGGTGCGATAGCTCTTTCTGATAGTATTGCCGTAGGCTTCACGGTTGGTGCGCTTGCATCGTTCCTTACATTTAACAGAAACTTCAGTATGCCGATTAACCAGGTCAGCATGCAGCTTAATTCAATAGTAATGGCTCTTGCGGGTGCGGATCGTATCTTTAAGCTTCTCGATGCTGAGCCTGAGACAGATGAAGGCTATGTAATGCTTGTCGATGCGATTGAAGAAAACGGTGAGATAAAAGAGGCCGATCATCATACGGGACGCTGGGCTTGGAAGCACTATCACAAGGCTACAGATACGACAACATACCAGCCGATGGAGGGTGATGTAACTTTCAACGGTGTGGATTTTGGTTATACAGATGAAAAGATGGTCCTTCATGATATCGTTCTTCATGCCACACCCGGACAGAAGATTGCTTTTGTAGGTTCTACAGGTGCGGGAAAGACCACGATAACAAATCTGATCAACAGATTCTATGATATTCAGGATGGTAAGATCAGATATGATAATATCAATATAAATAAGATAAAAAAAGCGGATCTTCGCCGTTCACTCGGAATAGTGCTTCAGGATACGCACTTGTTTACGGGTACGGTTAAAGACAATATCAGATACGGCAAGCTCAATGCAACTGACGAAGAAGTAATCGCAGCAGCTAAGCTTGCAAACGCGCACAGCTTTATTAAGAGGCTTCCTGAAGGGTACGATACAATGCTCACGGGCGATGGAGCAAACCTTTCACAGGGACAGCGCCAGCTCCTTGCAATTGCGAGAGCAGCGATTGCAGATCCGCCGGTACTTATTCTCGATGAAGCTACATCGTCTATCGATACAAGAACAGAGAAGATTGTTCAGGACGGTATGGACAGGCTTATGAAGGGGAGAACTACCTTTGTTATTGCTCACAGGCTCTCTACCGTTAAGAACAGTGATTGCATAATAGTCCTTGAGCAGGGACGAATAGTAGAGCAGGGTACGCATGATGAGCTCATTGCCAAGAAGCAGAGATATTACCAGCTCTACACCGGAATGAAGTCGGAAACTGCGTAAGTTTTTTACAATATGCCTTTCTTGACGCCCGGCCGCAAAGGTATCCACTTGGAAATGCGCTGTGTACGGCTGCGTCGTGATTTCCATAAATTCAAAAACAGATAAATGCCTCATTTCATGTTATTCAGAACAATCGGCATTTATCTGTTTTTTCATTTTGGAAATCATCGACTCGTCCGAAGACAGCGCATTTCTAAGTTGATACCTTTGCGGCCGGGCTGTCTGTGAAAAGGATTATATTTGTGATGAAAAAAGAACGTAGTTTGGTAATTCAGCTTTTTAATACTCTTAAATATAGCAATTCTATGAAAGTAGTTTTAATAATTTGTTCTATTATTTTGCTTGACATGTAGTCATTGCGTGTATTATGATTTGTTGGTGCACGCAATGACTACAAAATATGTGAGGGGCTTATGAGAACTGAGAAATATAACATAGAAGGTATTGAGGTTGAGATTGAATTCAATGACAGGAGCGAGGCAGATGCGGAGCGTATGAGGATTGCGTATGTTTTTAGAGCAATTAGGGAGTTCTCGGGGATGAACAGGAAGGAATTTTCGGAGTGGCTTGAAATTCCTTATAGGACTATGCAGGAGTGGGAACTTGGGCGAAGGGTCATGCCGGAATATGTACTTAAGCTGATCGCATATAAGGTTGCAAATGAAAAGAGGAGAGAGTGTTGAAGTTATAAGTTATGGGGAAAAAGGATATATTAACTAAGCAATATCTTGCACAGGATGATGTTTTTGCCGATGCATTTAATTACTATTTTTTTGACGGGGAAGAGGTAATTAAACCGGAAGAGTTAAAAGAGCAGGATGCTACGGAATTAGCGGTAATAGATAAGATGAACAAAGTATTTACCAGCCAGAAGATGAGGGATGTGTTGAAACTTTGTAATATCAAGCGCAGTAAATATGCAACGATGGTTCTTTTGGGAATAGAAGGACAGACCAATATTCATTATGCTATGCCTGTAAGGGATTATCTATATGATGCTCTTAATTATGCTTCGCAGGTTGAGAATATCAGAAAGCAACATGAAGATAGAAGGGACTTATCAGGAGATGAGAAACTATCCGGTTTTTCGAAATATGATCGCATAATTCCGGTTATAACACTTTGCATTTGTTTTGATAAAAAGAAGTGGGATGCGCCTCGGTCACTTTTTGATATGTTTGGTGATATTGATCCGAGGATTGCTAAGTATGTTGATGATTATAGACTTAATCTGATAACGCCGGATGAGATAGAGGATTTTAATAAGTTTTCATCGGAGCTTGGCAAGGTTATGGAGCTCATACATGTTTCGGATGACAGAGAGAAGATGCATGATATAATAGAGGCAGGAAGTGATGAATTAAAGGTGAAAACTGTTGAAATGATAAATATGTTTGCCGGTACAAGGATTTCTACGGATAATGCGAAAGGAGGGCAAGTGATGGTTAGTAAGGCATGGCAGGAATTGGTAGATGCGGAAAGAGAAATTGGCCGCGAGGAAGGCCGTAGAGAAGCATGTGAAGAAGCACGTACGGAAGGTGCTGATATGCTTGCGAAACTTCTTAAGGTTTTGATTCCTGGTAGTAAAGAGTTTGATGAGGCACTGAACGCTACAGGTAAAGAGAGAATGAAACTTTATAAGAAGTATGGCATTTTAGATTAGTTTAATTATTAAGGTGTTTTCGCCGGATAGACAAGCTTCTGTCCGGCTTTTTATTTGATAGAAATTTTATCAGAAAAAAGAAATATTATGATAATAAAAGTTGGCATGGTAAATTTATGAGTGATGCATTAAATAAAAATGAATTATATAAAAACCCCGAAGAAGTACTAAAAGTCCTGTTTGGATACGATTCTTTCAGGTCGGGGCAGAAAGATATAGTTGATGCGATCTTAGACGGAAGAGATGTCTTTGGCGTTATGCCTACGGGTGCGGGAAAGTCTTTGTGTTATCAGATTCCGGCAATGATGCTTGAAGGCATAACATTGGTGATTTCTCCGCTTATTTCCTTGATGCAGGATCAGGTTAATTCTCTGAATGAAGCGGGAGTTGCGGCGGCGTATATCAATAGCTCTCTTTCTGAGAAGGATTTTTTTGAAACGGTAAAAAAGACCGGGAATGGTGAATATAAAATCTTATATGTTGCTCCTGAGCGGCTTATGACGGAAGGATTTATTGAACTTGCAAAGTCTATAAATATATCAATGATCACAGTTGATGAGGCTCATTGCATATCTCAGTGGGGACAGGATTTCAGGCCGAGCTATATGAAGATTGTCGAGTTCGTGAAATTATTGGATAAGAGACCTGTCATTAGCGCATTTACCGCTACAGCGACTGAGAATGTAAGGGAAGATATTGTTTGCACGCTTGGTCTTGATAAGCCTTTTGTTTTAATCGGCGGATTTGACAGGGAGAATCTGTTTTTTCAAGTTGATAAACCAAAGAATAAAGAACAGTATATTCTGGATTTTATTGCCGGACATCCGAATGAAAGCGGAATAATCTATTGTGCTACCAGAAAGAATGTAGACAGTCTGTATGAGATGTTGACAGAAAAAGGAATCTCGGCGGCAAAATATCACGCAGGAATGAGCGCTTCCGAAAGAAAGCAGATGCAGGATGATTTCGTTTTTGATTACAAAAGCATAGTTGTGGCTACCAATGCTTTTGGTATGGGTATTGATAAGTCGAATGTCAGATTTGTCATTCATTACAATATGCCTCAGAGTATGGAGAATTATTACCAGGAGGCGGGACGAGCAGGAAGAGACGGACTCGGTTCAAAGTGTATTCTTTTGTTTTCACCGCAGGATATTGTTATAAACAGATTTCTCTTAGAACACAAAGAAGCGGCAGATATTGACCCGGCAGACCTTGATATTATTAAAGAGCGTGATAATCAAAGACTTCAGGCTATGGAAAGATATTGCTATACAACAGAGTGTCTTCGTAATCATATCTTGAAATATTTTGGTGAGAAACCTGACAAACCATGCGAGGATTGCGGCAATTGCCGCAGAGAATTTGAAACGGTTGATATGACTGATGCGGCAAAGAAGATAATCAACTGTGTTTATGAAGCTAAAGGAAGATACGGCAGGGGAATTATCATAGATACTTTGCTCGGAGCCAAGACAGCAAGGCTAAAAGAAGTAGGTGCTGTGAATTATAGGTCGTACGGAGTACTTAATTCGGTAAAAAGAAGCATGTTGATGCGTGTTGTCGATCAGCTTGTTTATGATAAATACCTTGTTGTGGGTGACTATCAGGTTCTGAAGATGGGTGACATCAGCAGGCTGAAGAATCCGGGAGCTTCAGTAATGGTGAAGATAACGGATGAGGATAAGCGTCCTGAAAAAGCGCCCAAAGTAATCAAAAAAGCAGCCGAAAAGAGCTCGCTTACATCCTCAGGATATAAATTGTTTGAAAGACTCAGGGAGCTTAGGCTTGAAATTGCTCGTGAGGAAAACATGCCTCCATACATTGTCTTTAATGATAAAACTTTGATAGACATGTCAGCCAAAGTTCCGACAACAAAGGAAGAAATGCTGGAAATTTCCGGTGTCGGAGAGAATAAATTTAAGAAGTACGGTGATAGATTTTTGAAAGCGATTTCTGAGTGCTGTAAAGAGCTTCCGGAGCTTATCACGAAAAAATAAATTATTGGGATATGAAAGGCTTGAGCTTTTCATATCCTTTTTTGTTTGAGGAAATTCCTCAAACAAAAAACGCTCCGCTATGGATGCGACCGATGCGCAGAAGTATATTGACAGCACGGTCTAATGATAGTAGACTACAGTTAAAGGTTTACAATCAGTAGACTAAAGAAAAGGAAGGAAAGGAGGTAATGGATGGAGCAATTATTCATAGGTGTTTTGAATAATGCAATTACCGTAAGTGCGTTGATCGTTGCAGTCGTCGTGGTCAGAGCATTTGGGAAGAAGATGCCTAAATGGATTTCATGCTTGCTATGGATGATAGTTGCGGTAAAACTGGTTGTTCCCATACAGTTTGAATGTGTGCTTAGTTTGATACCTTCGGGAAAACCGATTCCGGCAAACATTGTTTTGGAAGCAAATCCGCAGATAAGTTCCGGTATAAACGGCTTGGACAGTTTTGTTAATCCAATGATCAGGCAGAATTTTGCACCGGATAAGTCGGTAAGTATCAATCCGTTGCAGATTTTTTTCCATATAGGTGCGATCGGGTGGCTTACAGGAATGGCAGTAATGCTGACTTACGCTCTTATAACATACATATTGATAAGGAAAAGAGTCAGTACTTCGGTGAAGATTGATTCAATGGTTTATGAGTGTGATGATATTTCAGATTCATTTATTCTTGGGACAATATCGCCGAAAGTTTATATACCTTCAACGCTGTCTGATGAAGCAAGAAAGTACATATTAAAACATGAATTTGCACATCTGAGCAGGCGAGATTATGTATGGAAACCGCTTGGCTTCTTGATCTTATCGGTATATTGGTTTAACCCGCTATGCTGGATAGCCTATATTCTTCTTTGTGAGGATATAGAATATGCATGCGATGAAAAAGTAACTAAAAACATTGAAAAGGGTGAGAAAGCTGAATATTGCAGAATACTATTGGAAAACAGTATGCCAAGAACTATGATTTCAGCTTGTCCGGTGACATTTGGAGGAACAGACGTGAAAAAAAGAATTAAGAATGTTGTAAATTATAAGAGACCTGCTTTTTGGATCACAACCGCATCTATTATGGTGTGCGTTGCAGTAGGAGTGTGTTTTGCAACCGGCAGAGATGTGAAGGTTGAAAGTAATGAGCAGAAGTTGCAGAAGGCTGAACTTGAGAATAATATTATAGCTTCAGATGGAGTAATCGAGCCTGAGAAAGAAGTAAATGAAAATGCTGTAGCAGAGGTTGTACCTGTATCTGCCGACGCAGAAAATACAAATACAAGTAACCCTAAGGATGCTGAGTTTACGTATAACGGAAATTCTGTATCTATAATGGATAGTTTTGAAGCAATAGATAAAGCTTTGGGAGGACATGATCCTTCATATTCAATTAAAAAGAGTGAGCAGTCACTTTACTCATATGGTAAAAATCAAGAAATCGGCATGATCTTGCGAAATGATTCAGGAACTGAATTTCCTGTTACAATCAGCACACGCGAGCCGGTTATGACTACTTCACGTGGCATCGCAGTCGGAAGTTCCAAAGATGAACTTATAGATGCATACGGCACTCCGAACGGTAAGCACCCTACCGCATATGATGGAACAACAGGAAGAGAGCTGACTGAAGAAGAATATATCCAGCTTTTTGGTGAATCTTTCATCTACGATCTGGGTGATTATACTATCAGTTTTTATGTTGATAATGACAAGGTAGTTTCAATCGAATATAGAAACAATGTAAATTACAATAAGTTCCAGTGGTCATAACATGATTGGTTAAAAGATAATAGGAGAAGACCGAAATGAAAAATAAAACGACAGCAATTCTTTTGGCAACACTTATGATTTCCACACTTGTTGGGTGTGGCGCAGTTTCATCAAATGCATCTGAAGCAGGCGCAAGTATTTTGGATAGTATAAGTAGTGATAATGATGCTTTGGCAGAAAACGGGGAAGTAGAAGATGCAGCTTCTTCAGATACAGATGACGTCAATACAGATTCCGGATCATCTGAAGCGGCTTCGGGAGATGTTAAGGATGCTGAGTTTACATATAACGGAAATTCTGTATCGGTAATGGATAGTTTTGAAGCAGTAGATAAAGCTTTGGGAGGATATAATGCTTCAAATTCAAATATAAAGAGTGAGCAGTCATTTTACTCATATGGAAAAGATGATGATGTCGTCGTGATCACGCGAAATGATTCAGGAACTAAATCAGTAATCACTATCGGCACACGTAAACCGGGCATTACTACTTCACGAAAAATTCAAGTCGGAAGTACAAAAGATGAACTCGCAGCTGCTTATGGAACACCAACTGAAACAAAGCCATATTCGTATACCGAATATGTTTTTGAAGAAGGCACAAATGAAGAAAAAGCTGTAGATCATACCGTCGAAGAAAGTACATATGACTTTGGCGATTACAAGATTGCTTTTACTGTTGAGAATGATAAGGTAATGACAGTTGAATATAGAAATACTGTAAATTACAATAAATTCGATTGGGATTAAATTTTTTTAAGTTACGGAGGTAACAATGGAAGAACTGAGATTAGGCGCTGTGGAAGGACAGTTTGCAGATATTATATGGCAAAATGAGCCTATCCCTTCAGGGGAGCTTGTAAAAGTATGCGAGCAAAAACTGGAGTGGAAAAAGTCTACCACTTACACAATGTTGAAGCGTTTGTGTGAGCGTGGGATATTTAAAAATGAAAACGGTGTTGTATCATCTGTTCTTACTAAAGAGGAGTTTGGCGCGGCACAGAGCGAAAAGATAATTGAGAATACTTTTAAGGGTTCACTTCCTGCATTTATCGCTGCATTTACTTCACGCAAGAAGCTTTCGGCCAAGGATGTCGAAGAGATACAGAAGATGATTGATGCGATAAAGGGGGAATAGCTTATGGAACAGATATTTTTGTTCGTGTTAAATAATGCTATCACCGTAAGTGCTCTTATCATTGCAATCATTATGGTAAGAGCACTTGGAAAAAAGATGCCTAAATGGATCACATGCATGTTATGGATAATTGTGGCATTCAGGCTGATCGTGCCGATACAGATTGAAAGCGCATTAAGCCTTATTCCTACAAGAGAGCCGATTCCTGTAAATATTGCAATGGAAAATAATCCGCAGATAAGCTCAGGGATAAGCAGCGTTGACAATTATTTGAACCCGGTGATCGGTCAAAGTTTTGCACCGAATCCGGAAGCAAGTATGAATCCGCTTCAGATATGCATCAATTTTGCGGGATTTGTGTGGCTTGCAGGTGTGATCATGATGCTTTCGTATTTTTTAACGACATATATGTTGTTAAAGAAAAAAGTCAGTGCTTCAGTAAAGATATCCAATAAAGTATATGAGTGCGATGATATTTCCGACTCTTTTATCCTGGGAAGCATATCTCCCAAAGTTTATATTCCTTCAGGTTTATCGGAAAAAGCAAAGGCATACATATTAAAACATGAATTTGCGCATCTGAGCAGATATGACCATATGTGGAAACCGCTGGGATTTGCGATTCTATCGGTATACTGGTTCAATCCTTTGTGCTGGATAGCTTATATACTTCTTTGTAAGGATATAGAGTATGCCTGCGATGAAAAAGTTACTAAGAATATTGAAAAGGGCGAGAAGGCTGAATATTGCAGGATACTGCTGGAAAACAGTATGCCGAGAAAGATGATAGCCGCATGCCCTGTGGCATTTGGAGAAACAGACGTGAAGAATAGGATAAAAAATATTGCAAATTATAAGAAACCGGCTTTCTGGATCACAATTGCATCCATTATAGTGTGCGCTGTAGTGGGAGTGTGCTTTGCTACAAATAAAGGTTCAGAACCTGTAAAGGAGCAGGAAACAAAGGGACTACAGCAAATCGCTATGTTTGATGCACCTAATGAAACTGTTCTTAGTGTTCGCAAAGGACCGGGCGCGGACTATGAAGCTATTGGATATATTATGCAAGACGATCCATACGAAATAATTGAAGAAGTTGATGGCTGGTACAAGATTAAATTGGATAATGGCGATGGTTATATAAACAGTGATTATGTAAAAATGATTTGGGCAAATGCTGAAATATCCGGTGAACAGGCGAGTGGCACCGAAAAATGGTTCAGCATTGCAGCTGCGGGAGACTGTGTTCTTTTGGAAAAAAAGTTACCGAAGCCGGAAAATTTCGGAAAAATTGTTTATGACAGTCCGGAAGCAGCACTTAAAGCTTGTGAGAGTGATGGTGAGGATTGGGGCATGATTGCTACAGATGAAAATTATGTTGTTTTGGCGAGACGCGAACAGGCTACAGACACCGGTCTATTTTCCAAAATCGATTCAAAGTGGGATGAGAAACTAAGGGAAACCAATAACAGTATTCTTAAAGAATATCTTGCAAAGGACATTAAAGATTATCATGAGATGCTCATAAAGATGAGGGGAGAATACTTGCAGAACTGAAACACCGAATGAGAGAGGAGTCATCAGTATGTTAGCATTATTTTCAGTAATAGTGCCCGGAGAAAGTATAGGCATACATAATATACTATTTATTGTGGCAACATTGTTGTTTTGGTTATTTATAGTACTAATATCAGGTGATATCTACGATATGAGAAGTGATATCCTTGCAAGTATTGGGACATCTGATGAAGTGCATATTCAGTGAATTTACAGCCTCTTTCTAGGAAGCCAGCAAAATGTAGTATTTTGCTGGTTTCAATAAACAGCCCGGCCACAAAGGAATACGTTCGGAAATTCGCTGTATTCGTACGAGGACGATGAATTCCCAAAATTCTAAAACAGATAAATGCCGATTGTTCTGAATAACATGAAATGAGGCATTTATCTGTTTTAGAATTTATGGAATTCACGCCGCAGACGTACACAGCGAATTTCCGAACGTATTCCTTTGTGACCGGGCGTTAAGAAAGGCTGCCACATTCATGAGTGACAGCCTTGGTTATACGTTTTGGCATTATATAAATATTATCCGATAGCTTTTTTAACAGCTTCAAGAACACGATCAGCCTGGAAAGGCTTAACGATAAAGTCTTTTGCACCCGCCTGAATTGATTCGATAACCATCGCCTGCTGACCCATTGCGGAACACATGATACATACAGCGTTAGGATCTGCAGCCTTAATTCCCTTAAGTGCACCAATTCCATCAAGCTCAGGCATTGTGATATCCAGAGTAACAAGGTCGGGTTTCAACTCATTATATTTCTCGATTGCGACTTTGCCGTTCTCAGCTTCACCCGCAATTTCATATCCATTCTTAGAAAGGATATCCTTAAGCATCATACGCATGAAAGCGGCATCATCAGTAATGAGTATTCTTTTTCCCATATTGAACCTCCAAAAAGTATTTTTAGTTGCTAAAAAAATTTAAGCAATTTTTTTCGAAATTAAGTAATTCGGTACATAATATATTGTAACACATGATTACGATAAAGCGAGTTAAAACGTTATTTAAAAAATAAAAATTTGATAAAATTTCGGTTTATAACAAGCTAAAGTTACCTTGTTCAATTATTTCAATACCGGCAGAGTATAGTCATACTCTGTGTTGTCGTGATTAACGACCTGCCACTGAATTATACTACAAGTATTGTTTGAATTGAAGGTTTTTTTTGCACTATTGGCAATTATCGCAATATCAAGTGATTGTTTATCGGTAATTGGTATGCTTTCCTTCATTATAGCACCTGTTTTTCCTTTGTCATAGCCTGAATTTACAGCGGCTACAAATGCATTTCCTTTGTGACAGGCTCTGTAGTAAGCAAGTTGTCTGTCAGAAAGATTTTTGCTTAGTGTGTAATCCGCTTTGGCGTTGACAAGAGTAAGCGTTGCAAATGATATCAGACATAAAACGGAAAAAACAAGAAGAATCGATGCTGTTCCGATATTTATACCATGTTTGCCTTTCTTTTTCACTTGGACTCCTTTTGGCTGATAAGCGTATCAACCGAATAATTTATAATAATGTGTTCGCTGTTAGCGGGGATGGTTGAGATAACATCCTTGATGTCGCGGATGTCAAAAACTGCTATATTCCCTCTCATGGCCGTTCCTGAATAATCGAAACCGTAATCGTTAACATCTGAGTATACTGATGTTGCAGCGGCTTTATCCGTGATCAGAAGTAACTCATAGGAAGCTTCCGAATGTGCATCCTGTACTATGTTCCATTCTTTGTCAAAAAATAAGATGACAGAATCGGGAGTGGTGTAAGCTGTGGGATACAGTTCCGCAATCTTTGAAACATCACCTTTACAACTGTAAAAAGCTTCTGACATGTTTTGTGACCAGATTGTTGCATTGCTGAGTGCTGTTGATTTCTCAGTGAGCTTGTGCGCTCCGACAAAAAGTCTTATCGAGACCGCAGCGGCAAGCGAAAAGAAAAAAACAGCTATTATAAGTTCCATAAGGAACAGACTTGTTCTCGAGTTGTTTTCAGGCATCATTTATTCCTCACTGACGCTTTTTGTTGTTACCAGAAATGATTCTTCCGTTCCGTCTTTTAAGATTACGTCAACGGAGAGAGTTGTGGGACCTACATATTTAACATCAAATTTGGTCAGTTCAAGTATCTTTTGCCCGGACTTTGGGTAAAGATCTTTCAGTTCGTCCATGGCAAAAAGTTCCATGAGATTTCCGTCATAATCGTAAATGTAGGTGTCATAGAGAATGCCGTTTTCTTCGCTTTGAAGAACCAGCGCATCCTGATCGAATATCTTTTTTACAAAGATTCCGCCGTTTACGTCGGATTGTCTGATTTTTTCCGTTATATATGCGCAGGCTGTTCGTTTGTAATAATTTTCGTCAACAGCCACGACATTTTTTTGATAAATATCCGCGCCTATCGTGATCACGGTGAGTGCGGAAAAGATAAAAAGAAACATCAGGCAGATAACAAAGACCATATCTATGATGTGACTTCTTGCTCCTTCAAGATCCATAAAAATTCCTCTATCGTATTTTGATAACCGTTACATCCGGGAACATATTTCCTGCAACGGGGCGGTAGTCCACAAAGAATGTGGATGAGTCGTATACAAGCCCGTAGTGTTCTTCGATATATGTAAGGCTCGGAGGATATCGGCCTTCAATGGAATAGCATTGTACAATATCCCTGTTTATGGCGTTTTCAAGTGAGGTTTGCTGCTTTTCAATCGTATTCCTGCCGGAAGCATCTATCGCAATGTAAAAAAGTACACATATCGCGATCAGGATGACGATTGATGCCCACCTGTAAACGGTATCCGAAATTTGTGAAAAAATGCCGCTTTTGGCTTCAAATCTGTTTGTCATATCCGTATCATCCAATATTTGTCATAATTCCCATAAGAGGCAGAATTACCGACATAAGAATCATTCCTACTATAACTGAAAGAATAATAACGAGTGTGGGCTCCAAAACGGAGATGAGAGTGTAAATTCTTCTTCCCGTGTCACGTTCATATCTTTCTGCGACCTGTTTCATGGCTTTGTCCATAGAACCTGACTTAAAGCCTACAGATACCATTTGTGAGTAAAAAGATGAGAAGATTGAGGATTTTTCGAGAGCTTCCGGGAAGCTGTCTCCGTCAATCAGGAAATTACGGCATTCTTCAATCTTATCTTTCATTTCCTTGCTTTCGACAAGTTTTTTTACAAGCAAAAGACCTTCAAAAGTATCGATACCGCTTGAAAGAGTAAGGACCATTCCGCTTGCGAAACGTTCGCTTTCAAGCTCCTGCATGAGCCTTCTTGTGGGCGGGAATTTTATCATGAACTTTTTAAAGTTCTTTTTTCCGCTGCTTGTAAGTGCAAAGTACAAAAAGATGATCGCAACTATCACAAGTACGATAACAAGGGCAAATGAGTATTTGTTCAGAAGGTTTCCGAGGTTCAAAAGGGACTGTGAGAAACCGCTCATGCCTGTTCCGAGCTGTGCAAAAACCTGTTCAAATATTGGGAGGACTTTGGCAACGAGGACTGCTACGATGACCATCATCATAAATATCATGATGAGAGGGTAGCTGATTGCATTTTTTACGCTTTCCTGAATGGAATCTTCTCTTTCATAGTAGTCGGCAAGAGAGTCCATAACTACGTCCATATTTCCGGAAGTTTCACCGATAGTGACCATATGTACCACATAATCGGGAAAAACTTTGCTCATCGCGAGAGCTATGTGGAATTTTTCACCGCTTCTGAGGGTCTGGCTGATGGTTCCCAAGATCTTCTTGGCCGAACCGTCCTTGGAATCTTCGTTTAGAATATCGATTCCGTCTGCAGGCGCGATGCCGGCTTTCATAAGAAGAGCCATCTGTCTGCAAAAGCTTGATATCTCATAGCTGCTTAGACTTTTTTGTTTATCTGTTTTTTTCATGGTGCCTCCGAAAAAATTAATATACATATTTTACGGAATAATTGGAACCGTCTCCGATGAAGCTTTCGAGTTTCTTTTCTTCCGTGTTGGATGCAAAAGTTGGATCGAGAAGTGACCAGTCTTTTCCGTCAAATTCGATCATTCCGTTTACCCAGCCGACGTCTTTTATGTAGGTACTGAGCCATGCGTGATAAGCGGTTCCTGCATATCCGACTTCCATCTTGGTCGGTATATTCTGACTTCGAAGCATTGCGGCCATAAGTGAAGCGTAGTCGAGACAAATACCTTTTTGTGTGATGAGAATCTCATCAAGATCGGGCAGATAACCACTTTGTACGGTTTCAGCTTCTTCATAGTCGTAAGTAATATTCTGTATCATGAAATTGTAAACTTCCGCAACGACTTCAATGTCGGAATCACATGGATAAGCAAGTGCCGCACCTTTCCTGACAGCGAGAGAGTCGGGAGCAAAGTTGATGAACTGATTTGGGTATAAAAAAGGTTTGTATCCGTTAGAAAGAGTGACTTCGAGCGGAAGTGAGAATACCATTGAATATTTGGTCTCTTCTATATTTTCGTAAAGATTGATCATGTATTCTCCGTTTCCGGCCTGAAGAGGGAATACTTCACCCGTTTTTGAAGAGTTCGAGATGTCATATGTATATGTGACTTCGTCGGGACCTGTGATCTGCAATTTGACCTTGGGACAGGTTCCTTTATAGGTCACAAAAACATAGCCCTCAGATTTATTCGAAAAGTCAATGTGGGCATATTCATTTTCAAACGCATCGGTTCCGGGGGCAGTGGGAACCAGGCAAAGCGGTGTGTTGTCACGGCTTCCCTTTGTGGTTTCGTCAATCTGAGCATTTTTTTTGTGCCCGGCTTTATCAAGGAGTGTAACACCCTGTTTGGAGCTGCATCCGGTAAGTGATAAAGCTAAGCAGGATAAAAGACAGATTGAAACAGCTATTCTTTTTTTGAAATAATCTTTATTGATCATATTTTTCATGAGAGTATCTGTGGTATATCCTTTAATTTCTTATAGGCCAAAGATATAAGTTCGGACATTGTTTTTTTCTTTTCCTCGGAATTGAGTACACCGGCATATGAGATCTCAAGAGGAGTTCCAACAGCCATTTCATTGTAGCCGCGGATTCTCTTTGTGAGGTCTGAAAGGAACAAGTCACAGTCGGTGTCCGAACAGTTTTCAATCATAATGATAAATTCATTTCCGCCGTTTCTTCCGACGTATCCGTACTTTTCACCGACATCTTCGAGAATGTAGCAGAATTCGTAGATGAGGTTATTTCCGTTGTCGTGACCTGTGCTCTGATTTACTGCCGGAAGATTATTTATTCTCATAACAATAAAGCCGACCCCGGGTAGTCTGTCTGTACCGTTGAAACTCTCGAACAAAAGATCGCAACTGAATCTGTTCGGAAGCCCCGTGAGTTTATCGAGGTAGGCAAGTCTATTTAGTTTAAAGCCTATATTTGTAGTCTTTTTTAGTATATAGAAATCAATAACAACTGAAATAAATACAATTAAAACAAAGATTAAGACAGATAGCAAGAGCCTTTGCGAAGTTTTATTGTGTGAAAAGTCAAATTTTATGAGGTCTGACCTGCAGTTAAATGTCAAAATAGCAGCAGTAATGCATAAAACACAAAGAGAAACAGACTTATACATGAATATAGAGTTGTATAAGTTGGTTCTCTTCCCTCTTGTATAAAATTCTTCCCTCATATTGCCTCCGCGCGGTTGCTACAACACACATCGCATATAAGGATTGATATATTGCGATGTCGTTTTCAAAATCTCAACAACATTTTACTATATTTCGTTTATCTTATAAAGCTATATGATAAACTTGCAAAACACCGATCAAAGCTTGTGGAAAATAGGGGAACATTTTTCGAAAGTGCAATACTCATCAAAACCGCATATTTGTGCGATGGTTTTTGCTTTTTCAAATGCGCCGGCCAGTGCTTTTGGGGTATGGGCATCGGAACCGAATGTGATTATTTTGCCTCCCAGTTCTTTGTATCTTTTTAAGATATCGGGATGAGGGTTTGTGGAAGCACCGCTTTTAAAAAGTGCGCTGGTATTGAAATCAAGTCCCTTATCTTTTTTTATCAAGTGGATCAAAATAGCATCTATAATATCTGAATAATCCTGCCAAAAATAAGGTTTGTATTCTTTGGGAACGTAGCGTGCCAGGTAATCAAGGTGCCCAAGAACACAGTAATCGTCGAAATGCATTATGTTATCGAGAGTGATCTCAAAGTAATGTTTGAAAGTGTCACTGCTTTCGCGACCTTCCCAGAAAACAGGGTAGTAGGGATCCTGACCGTCGATAAGATGGATTGATGCTATGACGAAGTCAAAAGACTCTGAATTGATATATTCGGAGTTTTTTGAAGCAATGTGTGTTTGCATACCTACTTCAACTCCGAACTTTATGGTTATCTCATCTTTATATAGTTCTTTATATTTGAGAAGTTCTTCTTTGTATGCGGCGGTGTTTAGAGTAAAGCAGTCTTTTGGAGTGTCTGACGTAATTGGGAAATCCATGTCCATGTGCTCTGTAAAACAGATTTCTTTGAGACCTCTGGAAATGGCACTTTTTATCATGTCCTCCATGGGAGCTTCGCTGTCGCCTGAGTTGTGTGTGTGTAAATGATAATCTGCCGGTAAGATCATAATATTCTCCGTGAAACCGCTGATTTGCAAAGCAAATCGCTAATTCCTCATGTTTGTTAGAGTCAAAAGGTCAAAAAGCTTAACATGCAAGCATGTACGCATTTTTGATTTTTTGACATCTATATCATAATATTCTTACTTGATTTATGCTACATTTTTTATTAGAATTAGAGTTGCTGATAAAAAATTATCAATTAGTGTGATATTAAGCAGCAATTAAATATTATATTCATTTTAGGAGGAACTTAAAATGGCAGTTAAAGTAGCAATCAATGGTTTTGGTCGTATCGGACGTCTTGCTTTCAGACAGATGTTTGAGCATGAAGGAACAGAGATCGTAGCAATCAACGATCTTACAGATCCTAAGATGCTTGCTCATCTTCTTAAGTATGATTCATCACAGGGCAAGTACAAGTATGCTGACAAGGTTTCTTACAGCGAGAATTCAATCACAGTTAATGGCAAGGAGATCACAATCTACAAAGAGGCAGATGCTAAGAACCTTCCTTGGGGCAAGATTGGTGTAGACGTTGTTCTTGAGTGTACAGGTTTCTACACATCAAAGGCTAAGGCACAGGCTCATATCGATGCCGGTGCTAAGAAGGTAGTTATTTCTGCTCCTGCAGGAAATGATCTTCCTACTATCGTATACAATGTTAACCACGAGACACTTACAGCAGAGGATAACATCATCTCAGCTGCATCATGTACAACAAACTGCCTTGCACCTATGGCTAAGGCTCTTAACGATTTCGCACCTATCCAGTCAGGTATCATGGCAACAATCCATGCTTACACAGGTGATCAGATGATCCTTGACGGACCTCAGAGAAAGGGTGACCTTAGAAGAGCACGTGCAGGCGCTGTTAACATCGTTCCTAACTCAACAGGTGCTGCAAAGGCTATCGGCCTTGTTATCCCTGAACTTAACGGAAAGCTCATCGGAGCTGCTCAGAGAGTTCCTGTTCCTACAGGTTCAACAACTCTTCTTTTCGCAGTTGTTAAGTCAAGCACAGAGGTAACTAAGGAAGCTATCAACGAGGCTATGAAGAAGGCTTCTGATCCTGAGACATTCGGATACAACGAGGATGAGATCGTATCATCAGATATCGTTGGAATGACATATGGTTCACTCTTCGATGCAACACAGACAATGGTTAACAAGATCGGTGATGACCTCTATGAAGTTCAGGTTGTTTCATGGTATGACAACGAGAACTCATACACATCACAGATGGTTCGTACAATCAAGTACTTCGAGAAATTCGTTAAGTAATCACCTAGCGATAAGTGAGAACCTGACGAGGTAGTTTCGAGTCGGCAGTTCGAACTTAGTTCTACTGAGCGAAGCGAATGTAGAACCTCCTTATACGAGAGTCGAACTTCCGTATGAACACAGTTTAACTATAAGGGTCCGGTCCGTTAGGACCAGGCCCTTTATTTATATCATAGGAAATTGCTTTCCTATGATATAAATAAAGCTCCGCTATGGATGCGCAACTCGCGGAAATGAAATTATTGCTTACGCAATCCGCTCGTGCGCGAAAGAGTCGCAAGCGACTCTTTATCATCAATTTTTATTACAAAGGAGAACAAAAATGAGTCTTAATAAGAAATCAGTAGACGATATCAACGTAAAGGGAAGACGCGTACTTGTTCGTTGCGACTTCAACGTTCCTCTCAAGAACGGAGAGATTACAGATGAGACAAGAGTAGTAGCAGCTCTTCCTACAATCAACAAGCTTATAAAGGATGGCGGCAAGGTTATTCTTTGCTCACACCTTGGTAAAGTAAAGAACGGCCCTAACGAGGGTGAGTCACTTGCACCTGTTGCAAAGAGACTTTCTGAGAAGCTCGGCAAAGAGGTTAAGTTCATTTCTGATTATAACGTAACAGGCGCTGATGCAACAGCAGCAGTAGCAGCTATGAATGAGGGAGATGTTGTTCTTCTTCAGAATACTCGTTTCAGAGGCAAGGAAGAGACAAAGCCCGAAGAAGCAGGCGATGCTTTTGCAAAAGAGCTCGCAGAGCTTGCTGATGACTATGTATGCGATGCTTTCGGATCAGCTCACAGAGCACACGCTTCTGTAGCAGGTGTTACAAAGTTCATCACAGAGAAGGGCGGAAACAACGCAGTTGGATACCTCATGCAGAAGGAAATCGATTTCCTCGGAAATGCAGTTGAGAATCCTGTAAGACCTTTCGTAGCTATCCTTGGTGGTGCTAAGGTTGCAGATAAGCTCAATGTTATCAATAACCTCATCGAGAAGTGCGATACACTTATCATCGGTGGTGGTATGGCATTCACATTCCTCAAGGCTCAGGGCTATGAGGTTGGTAAGTCTCTTGTAGACGACACAAAGCTTGATTATTGTAAGGAAATGCTTGAAAAGGCTAAGGCTAACGGCAAGCAGCTTCTTCTTCCCATCGATACTGTAGTTTCAGCAGGATTCCCTGATCCTATCGACAACCCCAGCATCGAGACAGAGATCGTTCCTTCAAATCAGATTCCTGCTGACAAGGAAGGTCTTGATATCGGTCTTAAGACACGTGATCTCTTCGCTGAGGCTGTTAAGTCAGCTAAGACAGTTGTTTGGAACGGACCTATGGGTGTATTCGAGAACCCTGTTCTTGCTGAAGGAACAAAGGCTGTAGCTAAGGCTCTTGCAGAGACAACAGCTACAACAATCATCGGTGGTGGTGATAGTGCAGCAGCTGTTAACCAGCTTGGATTTGCTGACAAGATGAGCCACATCTCAACAGGTGGCGGTGCATCTCTTGAGTTCCTCGAGGGTAAAGCACTTCCCGGAGTTGTAGCAGCTGATGATAAAAAGTAATCACTTAGCGAGGTCTTTTCGAGCTTAGTGTACTACTTTGTTCGATCGAGCGCGAAGCGCGAGAGTCGAACTTCCGCAAGACGAGGTTTTTTCGAGTCGGTAGTTCGGCTGTGAGAACCTGATGAGGTATTATCGAATCTGGTTCGAACGTGTTACACTGAGCAAAGCGAAGTGTAACTTCCTTGTGAAAATCAAGAAGTAAATATTACAAAAATATAGAGGTGGAAAACATGGCACGTAGAAGAATAATCGCCGGAAACTGGAAGATGAACAAGACTCCCAGTGAGGCAGTAGCTCTTTGTGAAGAGCTCAAGGATCTTGTAAAGAATGATGATGTAGACGTAGTTTACTGCGTACCTGCAATCGATATTGTACCCGTAGTTAACGCTGTTAAGGGCACAAACGTACACGTAGGTGCAGAGAACTTCTACATTGTAGACAGCGGAGCATTCACAGGAGAGATTTCAGCTCCTATGCTCAAGGATGCCGGTGTAGAGTACATCATCATCGGACATTCAGAGAGAAGAGATATCTTCGGAGAGAACGATATCCTTATCAACCAGAAAGTAAAGAAAGCATTTGCTTCAGGTCTTACACCTATCCTTTGCTGCGGTGAGTCTCTTGCACTTCGTAAGGCTGATACTTACAAAGAGTGGATCGAGAGACAGATCACATGGGATCTTGACGGCGTAACAGCTGATCAGGTTAAGAAGCTCGTTATCGCTTACGAGCCTATCTGGGCAATCGGAACAGGCGAGACAGCTACAGCAGATCAGGCTGAGGAAGTATGTAAGCTTATCCGTGAGCTTATTGCTAAGCTTTACGATCAGGCAACAGCTGATGAGGTTCGTATTCAGTACGGCGGATCTATGAATGCAGGAAATGCTGCAGAGCTTCTTTCAAAGCCCAACATTGACGGCGGACTTATCGGCGGAGCAAGCCTTAAGGCTGACTTCGGAAAAATCGTAAATGCATAAAAAGTAATCACCTAGCGAGGTATTTTCGAGCCTAGTGTACTACTTTGTTCTGGCGAGCACCTACGGTGCGAGAGCAGAACTTTCTAATTTACGGAACAAACTGCCATTATTGAAAATTTATAGGCGGCGCATTAGATGAATTCATCTTTTGCGTCGCTTTTTGTTTTATAGGAAATTCCTCCGGATTTCCTATAAAACAAAAAGCGCTCCGCTATGGATGCGCAGCTCGCGGACGAGAAATTTATTGCTTCGCAATACCGCTCGCGCGCTAGCATTTCGCGAGCGAAATGCTTTTTTAAATAGAAAATTTCTTCGAAAGGCCCTATTCACGCCTAAAAGCGCTCCGCCATGTGAGGAGGCGAAGTTCACGGAAATCTGCCTTTGATGGAGCACAAGTTTTTAGGGAAAAGTGACTAAGAGCGAGGAAAAGAGCAGATTTAGTCAACGCATCAAAGAAATCTGCCTTTGATGGAGCATAAGTTTTTAGGGAAAAGTGACTAAGAGCGAGGAAAAGAGCTGATTTAGTCAACGCATCAAATAAATCTGCCTTTGATGAAGCATAAGTTTTTAGGGAAAAGTGACTAAGAGTGAAGAAAAGAGCAGATTTAGTCAACGTAGCAAAGAATCAGGGAGCCAATGAAGTATACAGTTATCTTTCAACTCAGTCAGGTTGGATGCATGATAATGAGGCTAAAATTTCAATTTGCAGACTGGCTACTCTGGAGGGAAATTTCATCGAAAAAGGAAATAACGAATTTAAGTTTACGTTATAAACTGCCATTATGATAATAAATTGTTATAGCTTGAGATAAAAATAACTGAATAGCCAGCAGGATTTCTTTGTTGTATATTATGTCCAACAAAGAGATGAATTACTGACTGAAAAGCCAGAGGTATATAAAGGCCTCTGGCTTTTGTCGTATATAAAAAAGATTATTACCGGCAGCTTTGAGGGCCTAAGAAAGGAGAATGTTTTGGTTCAAGCAAAAGAATCGGTAAAAAACTAGCGGAGTATAAACCGGCAAGATGTTTAGCAACGACGATGAAGAAATCACGCTTACAGGAGGTGCCGGAATATGAGTAGTTTAGCGCAGGTTGCAACTATTGATCTTAATAAAGAAGAAGTTTGTAACGTGGGAATATTGAGCGAAGTGATAACCTCAGCTGATTGGCACTGATAAGTTTTCTCAAATTCTCACGAAAGACATACTATGATAAGATTTGAGCATCACAGAAATGCGATGCTGACCGGAGAGCCGGAGGTGTTATGATATACCTCCGGTTTTTCTATAAAATGTCGGCATCTTTCGGGAGAGGTGAAGAAATGCCAAACATACAGTATTCGGGAGTCAGGGAGAGCATCCCGGGAAGAATAAACGATCTTGGTACAACCGGAAAAGAAGTTGCGGAAAACTACAAAAAGGGATGTCTTAAAAGGGCAGACAGGAGCTTTGCACAGGGACTGCAGTGTCAGCAGATAAACAGTATGGCGGCGCTTATGTCTTTGGAGGATTCTGTCTTTATCTCACATTCTCCGCAGGGATGTGTCGGATGTGCGATCATGGCGGTAGATATGTACCGCGTCGGACAGATTCACAGAGGAATCAAGGTTGTCAAAAATCCCAGACTTATTGTTACAAATATAGATCAGAAGAGTGTAGTATTTGGCGGTGAGCAGAAGCTTAGAGAGGCTGTTCAGAAAGCGGTCGAGAGATACAATCCGAAGCTTGCGTTTATATATGCTTCCTGCGCATCAGGTATCATTGGAGATGATATTGACGCGATAGCACAGGATCTTCAGACTGATTATCCTGACACTATAATGGTTCCGATACACTGCGAAGGCTTCAAATCCAAAGTTTGTGCGTCCGGGTTTGATGCGGCATTTATTTCGATCAATAAATATATTTTGAAAAAAGAGAAAGTTGAAAAAGAAAAAGGACTCATAAATCTTTTTGCCCCTACGACAGTCAGTTTCGCCGATCAGAAAGAAATGGAGCGTATGATAAATCTATTGGGTGCAAAGGTCAACTATATTCCTTTTTACAGCTCTCTTGAAAAGATAAAAAGAATCCCTGCAGCGGAGGCTTCGACATCTATCTGTAAAGTATTTGCGGATGAGTTTATGAAGACTCTCTGGGAAGACTACGAGATACCTTATTCACACACAGTAATGCCTATCGGAATAAGAAATACCGACAAGTGGTACAGAGGCATCGCTAAGGTTATCGGCAAGGAAGAGGAAGTTGAGAAGATCATCGCTTCCGAACATAAGAGAATTGAACCGCTTGTGGCGGAACTTAGGGAAAGACTTAAGGGAAAAAGAGTATTCATATGCGGAGGAACAGGAAGGTCTTTTGCGGCAGCGGCTCTTATAGATGATTTTGGCATGGAACTTGTGGGACTCGAAACACCGACATATGACGCTGATGCGCAGGTTGACATAGAGTACCTCAACGATATTCACAAGAATTTTGTGGTTGATATTGCCAACATGCAGCCATTTGAGCAGGTTAATCTTTTAAACAAACTTAAACCCGATGCATTTATAGGAGTTCCCGAATGGGCGGCAAAGCTTGGAATTCCGACTACACACGTTCTTGACGGAAAAAGACCTACGATGGGATATGACGGACTTCTTTTTCTTGGAAACAAGATCGCGGATCAGCTTGAAAATCCGGGATTTAACAGGAAACTTGCAAAGCATGTAAAACTCCCTTACAAGGATTCATGGTACAAAGAAAATGCGTTCAAATATATTTTAGGGGGAGAAGATTAATGTCACATATTATGGAAAATCCTAAGGGCGGATGCGTTCTTGCAGGAATCAACGCCGTTCTTGGTGCGATAAACAGAGTCTGCCCGATATTACATTCAGGTCCAGGATGCTGTATGCAGACAACGGCAGCAGATCAGGGACAGTCGGGACATAAACACTCATGCTTTGTAAGCGGAGTGTCAATCCCGTCAAGCAATATGCTTGAAAAAGAAGTAGTATTCGGCGGAGTTAATAAATTAAGAACAACAATACAGGGCTCGATTGACATAATGGATGCCGATGCTTTTTTTGTCCTGACCGGATGTACCGCAGGTATTATCGGAGATGATATCGAGAGCGTCACAAGTAAATTCAGGGAAGAAGGGCATGAAGTCTATGCGATCGATACGCCCGGATTTGCGGGCGACAGTAACCTCGGATATGAGGTGATCTGGAACACATTTATCGACAAGGTTATTGAAAAAGATGTTCCAAAGGACGATAAGCTTGTGAATATATTTGGAATTGTGCCCTACCACGATCCGTTCTGGAGCGGCACGCTTGAAGAGATCGATAGGATTCTTTCGAAGCTCGGACTTAAGGTCAATACCTTTTTTACCAAACATCAGGGAATTGAAGATATTAAAAAGAGCTCCGGTGCGGCGCTCAATATCATTGTAAATCCGTGGATCTTCAACGGGCCAGCCAAGAAGTATGAGGAGAAATTCGGCGTTCCAAGTATCAGGATTCCGGGACTCTTTGTCGGCGCGACAGATACCACTAATTTTATCAGAGCAGTGCAGAAAGCACTTAATCTTGATGAAAAACTTGTAGAGGATGTGATCGAGGCGGAAGAGGACTACGTCTACAGCTATCTGGGACAGTCAATCGGTGTTGTGAGCTGGAAAAGATTTGCTGTTGTTGCAGATGCAAACAGTGCTGTCGGATACACAAGATATCTTGCGAATGATTACAGCTTCACACCTGTTCTGGTGATAGTATCCGAGCCAATCTTCAGACAGGAGGACAAGGACAGGATAGAAAAAGAAATTCGGGACCTTGAATATGCAAAGCCTCCGAAAGTTCTTTTCCTGACGGATCAGTACGAAATCAACAAGGCAATCCGTGAGGAGGAAAAAGAGATAACACTTCTTGTAGGAAGTAGCAACGAGAGAGAAATTGCGCTTGAAAAAGAGATTCAGTTCATCCTCGGAGCATTTCCCATAAATGAAAGGCTTATTTTTAACAGAACCTATGCGGGTTACAGAGGAAGCCTTACATTTACGGAAGATATTTATGATAACAACTGATCAAAAGAACCGTTCTGTTACCGAAGCTATCGGTGGCGGAGCGGTTTTTATTGAGGAAATTTCTTCGAACTTGTTGAATCCCTGTAAATAAGGTCAGTTTCGGTGTATGTGGTACGATAGTTCAGATTGGGCTGTTCTATTCGTGAAATAACAAGATTTGCTGCGGAATATCCGATTATCTGACTGTGAATATGGCTTGTGGATAATGACGGAGTCATTATCTTTGATTCCGGCGAATCATCAAAGCCAAACAACTTTATATCTTTGGGGCATTCTATGCCTATCTTATTAAGTCCATACAAAAGATCCAATGCAACAAAGTCATTTGCACAAATGAACATTTCAGGTAGTTCTTTCATTTTTTTAAGAGCTTTAAATAAGTAGTCCTTGTACTCAAGACCGTGAGGATGAACCTCAGAAAGGCAGTATTTATCTTCAAATGTAAGATTGTTGATGTACATGGCTTCTCTAAAAGCCATAAAACGCTCATAGAAAGAGCGGCAGTGTGTTACCTGTCCGACAAAACCTATTTTTGCTATACCTTTTTTGCTCATGTCGTTTACGACGCGGTATATATCGGAAAAATTATCCATCAGCAGAATGTCGGCATTAAGTGGGCGCCAGTAACTTGCGACCGGGGCGTCTATCATAAGAACGGGAAGGCCGAGATTACAGAGCATTTCGCAGTACTGCTGATCGAACATTTCTATACAAACAATAGCTTTTGTGTTTTCGGGCCTGAATGTAAGAGGAAGGCTTAAGTCCGTAAAGTTGTTTGCATCGACTCTGTGTATGGTGAGACTGTATCCGATAACGGAAATCTCGTGCTGAAACTTGTCGAGCATGGTTGATGCAAAATGCGAATTATTAAGAAAAATTCCGGTGAAAAGAGCTATTTCACCCGAAACTTTGGCCTTTGTAAAAGAAGGATTTTTTATATCCGCAACAGAATTGGCATATGAGAACTGCTTGTATCCCATTTCCAGCGCTTTTTCAAGAACTTTCTGCCTTGTGGATTCAGCCAGTACACCTGTATTGTTTATTGCTTTGGACACCGTATTTCTGGATAATCCCAGAGCATCGGCTATATCTTGAATAGTAACTTTTGTTGACATATTTTTTCTCCGTTGGTCAAAAAATATTGTGCATATTATTTTACATTTGCACACTATGCAAATAAATTATATGATGCAATGCGGGAAGTGTCAAATGTAAAACAAAATTGTTCAAATGTAAAAATTAATATGTTGACATATAAGTTCACATGTGATAATTTTTACATATACAAAATGAATGTTACAAATGTAAAAGTAATGGAGGAACTAATATGAATGCTAAAACGAAGGATAATACGCTGCATAACACACTCGTATATATCAGGCAGCACTGGCAGTTGTATGTATTCTTTTTAGGACCTGCACTTATACTCACCATTATTTTCAAATATATTCCTATGGGAGGAATCCTGATCGCGTTTCAGAAGTACAACCCGTTTAAAGGAATACTTGGAAGTGAGTGGGTTGGACTTAAATATTTTCAACAGTTTTTGTCTTCACCTGACTTTATGCAGTATCTGGTGAATACGTTAAAACTAAGTGTATACGGACTGTTGTGGGGATTCCCGATGCCTATCATCCTGGCGCTTCTTCTCAACAGAATAACCAGCAGCAAGATAAAGCAGAAGATTCAGTTGGTCCTGTATATGCCTAACTTCATTTCAGTAATCGTTCTTTGCGGTATGGTAAGGATTTTGCTTTCGGTAACAGGACCTTTCAACATGTTCTTGGGAACAAACATAAACTTCCTTACCATCCCTGCAGCATTCAGACCAATTTATATCATAAGCGGTATCTGGCAGGGAGCAGGATGGGCATCCATCATGTACACGGCGGCGCTTTCAAATGCAAGTGCAGAGTTAAAAGAGGCGGCGCAGATTGACGGAGCGAATATCTGGCAGCAGATCAAAGCGGTTGAATGGCCGGCTATAAAGGATATGGTAGTTATCCAGTTTATACTTCAGGCTGGAAACATCATGAGTATCGGATTTGAAAAAGCATATGCTCTTCAGTCGGATATGAATCTCGCCTCATCGGAGATCATTGCAACTTATGTTTATAAGAAAGGTCTTTTGAATGGCGATTACAGTTATTCAACGGCGGTAGGTCTTTTCAATACGATCATAAACGTAATACTTTTGATAGCAGTCAATAAGGTTGTTGAAAAGCTCAATGACGGTCAGGGATTATAAGGAGAAAGAAAGATGGAAAAAACACTTACAGTTAAGAAAAGTGAATTTGCAAGAGCTTCCGTGGGAGATAAAATCTTTCTTCTGATCGGATATATACTTTTGGGATTGTTTGTAGCAGCGATAATCGGACCGATAGTGTACATTATCATAGCTTCATTTATGGATCCCATAACACTTCAGAACAAGGGAATTGTCTTTGATATCAGCAAGTGGACCACTACGGCATATGAGAGAGTAATGTCCAATTCCCAGATATGGATCGGATTTGGCAATGCAGTTCTTTACTCGGTCTTATTCAGCGTCATATCGGTATTTATAACTCTTCTTTGTGCATATCCTATGTCCAGAGATGATTTTAAAGGGAAAAAGATATTCAACACAATTTTCATCATAACCATGTTTTTTGGCGGCGGACTTATCCCTACATACCTTCTTATAAGCAACATGGGACTTCTTGACAGCATGTGGGCGATAATACTTCCTAATGCTTTCAGTGTATGGAACATGATAATTGCAAGAACCTATTATAAGGGAGTTCCTAACGAACTTAGGGAGGCAGCCGATGTTGACGGAGCAAATGAACTTGTATTTTTCTTCAAAATCCTGCTTCCGGTATGCACGCCGCTTATTGCAGTTTTGATGCTTTGGCAGTTTGTCGGAATGTGGAACAGTTATTTTGACGCAATGATCTATCTTAATTCGGCTGAAAAACAACCGCTTCAGCTGGTGCTTAGGGCTATTCTCATACAGAACGAACCCGATCCCGGAATGATAGCAGATATGCAGAGTACAGCACAGAGGGCACAGCTGGCCGAACTTTTGAAATATGCAACGATAATAGTATCGAGTCTTCCGTTAATAGTGATGTATCCATTCTTCCAGAAATACTTTGATTCCGGAATTATGATCGGATCTGTAAAGGGATGAGAAGAATTGCAGTGGTTTTTTCAAGGATAGCTTAAATGTACTTTGGAGGGTAAAAAAGAGCATAACATCCTTGTGAAGGCATAAAGTATTAATAGTAAGGAGAGGGCTAATGAGAAAGGAAAAAACTAAGTTTATGGCGGCAGCGCTTGCTTTGACAGTATCTGCAGGCGCACTTATGGGATGCGGCAAAGCATCTTCGGGAAGTGATATTGCATCTGTTTCAACAGATAATCTGAGCTTTCCGCTTCAGGAAAAGGTTACGATCACCGGAACGATAAGTTATCCGTCCGGTACGGAATCGGAACCAAACAATAGGACAATCTTCAAGAGACTTGAGGAAGAAACAAACGTGCATGTTGATTGGACAGCCATTTCAAGCGATCAGTGGGGGGACAAAATCCAGCTGAATATGGCAAACAAGAATGCTCTTACTGATTTTGTGTTCAATGCAGGTTTTGGAAACTCAGATCTTATCAGATATGCTGACCAGGGGGTCATCATTTCTTTAGAAGATTATATCGACAATAACATGCCTAATCTAAAAGGCGTGTTCGATAAGTATCCGGAGTACCGCACGATGTGTACCGACTCGGAGGGACATATCTGGGCACTTCCATGGATAGAGCAGCTTGGTTCCAATAAGACTGCTATCCAGACAGTTGGAAACAACTTTACTTATATCAACAAGAAGTGGTTGGATTTCCTCGGACTTTCAACTCCTACAACAGTTGATGAATTTGAGCAGGTTTTGAAAGCATTTAAGGATCACGCTTCAGAGCTTCAGGCTGAGTTTGGTATTGAAGGTGACATCATTCCTATGTCATGCATAATGAACGATCAGGATCCCAGTCTTCTTATCAACGGATTTGGAGAGGGATACGGAGATAACGATATCGGACAGCATATTGCTGTGACAAATGACAAGAAGGTTATCTGCACAGCAACACAGGAAGGATTTAAGTCAGGCTTCCAGTGGCTCCACAAGCTTTACGAAGAAGGACTTATCGATCCTGAGTGCTTTACACAGGACTGGTCTACATATGTAGCAAAGGGTAAGTCTCACAGATATGGCGTTTGCTTCACATGGGACGTTGCAAATATTGATAATCTTCAGGACTTTGTTCCTCTTGCAGCGCTTCAGGCAGACACAAAAAATGTTACTCCTCTTAACAGCTCTTTTACTTCCGGATTTGATCGCGGAAGATGCGTTGTAACTGCAAAGTGCGAGAATCCTGCACTTGTATGCGCATGGCTCGATAAGATGTACGATCCGTTCCAGTCACCTCAGAATAACTGGGGAACATACGGAGAGGATGATGAGTTTGATATCTTTGAGTTGTCAACAAATGATCAGGGTGAAAAGATGCTTAAGCATGCGGCACTTGGCGATGCTTCTCCTGTAGAAGTACGTGAAGCAGAGTGTGTAGGCGGACCTCTTGCAATCCTTGATGAGTATTACGGCAAATATGTTACATGTCCTGATGATGCTCAGTATCGTCTTGACTGGATCAAGGAGTATTACACCAATGATATGCACAATGAGTATGTATATCCCAATGTATTCATGACAGCGGAGGATACAGAAAAGCTTACATCTATTCAGCAGGATCTTATTACATATATAAATTCAAGCAGAAGTAAGTTTGTAATGGATGGCCTCAGCGATGCTGATTGGGAGGCTTATCTTAATCAGGTTAATGCATACGGAATCGATGAATATCTTGCAATTTATCAGAAGTATTTTGACGAGTTTTACAAGTAATCGGAAGGTTAATGTTTGTTGGAGATGGGGAGGAGATGATCCTCCCCATTTAAAAAAGATGAAAAGAATAACAATTTGTTTGCTACTTATATCGTTAATGATGATACAAGGATGTGCCGGTAAAAAAATGAATGAATGTTTATTCCCAAGGGCTGAAGACAGTTACGTCGGAGATGTCATGGCGCTTTCGACAGAGAAAGGAGTATACCTCAATTATCTTTATGAAACGGATAATAACGGAGTGGGGTATCATCCGATACATCAGTTCTACACCCGTAACTTTGTAAGCTTTGAAGACAAGGGACAGGTACTTGCATATTCAGAGGAAATGGAAGCACCGGATCTTGCTGTGGGAACAGGATCATTTATTATTGATGATGCCGGAACATATCATTGTTTTTATACAGGACATAATGACTATCATGAGGAATACGGGCTGGATAAAGAGTGCCTGATGCATGCAACAAGTAAAGACAATAAGACTTATACCAAGGATGCTGAAAATATTATCCATGCTCCGGAAGGATACAGTACGGAAGATTTTCGCGATCCGCAGGTGCTGCGAACAGATGACGGCTATATGATGCTTGTGGGAGCGAGAAAAGAAAACGGGAATGAGAGCGCGATAATATGCTATCGTTCCGATGATCTTAAAAACTGGAAGTTTGAAGGCGACTTATATACAAACAAAGATTTATATTTTATGGAATGCCCGGATCTGTTTAAGATGGGCAATCGTTATTATCTGACATTCAGCTGGAACAATGTTGTATATTACAGAATGTCAGACAGTATCAACGGACCGTGGGAGACACCAAAGATAGATACATTTGACGGAAACGGTTTTTATGCGGCAAAGACCTGTGAATATAAAGGAAAAAGATATCTTATAGGTTTTTTGGATAGAAAGAAAAGAGAAAGTGACAGGCTTCCTTATACCTGGGCGGGAAATCTCCTTGTATATGAACTTAAGGAACTGGAAGATGGAACGCTTGGCGTAGCGATGCCTGAAGAATATATAAATTATTTTGACAAACAGATTTTTGAAGCAGAAAGTGTAAAAGACGAATCGGAACTTGGAAATGTTCCGGAAAGCTGCCGGCTTACATTTGAGCTTGAGATGGAAAACGAAGGCAAGTCGGAGATTATATTTAACAATGCCGAGAAGAATGAGGAATACAGAATAACCATCGACAATGGCGAAGATAAGATTACCTATGATGCTTATCTCAATGAACAAAGTATGAGCCTTAAGGCGGGAGTTAAGTATCAAGTTGATGTAGTTGTGGAAAAAGATATAACAGTGGTCTATGTTAACGGCGAAAAAGCATTGTCAAACCGCATTTATTCGGCGGTGGGCGCGGATTGGAAAGTGCGCCTTCATGGAGCAAGCATAGACAATTTAAAGATATATGGTAGGAAAGGAATACTATGAACGATAAGTTATTAAAAGCAAGAGAATATGAGTGCAAAAAGGAAAAGACAATCGCGGAGGAATTTCGCCCTCTTTTCCATCTTACTCCAAGATGCGGATGGATGAACGATCCGAACGGATTTAGCATATATAAGGGTAAATATCATCTTTTTTATCAATATAATCCCTATGAGACTGTTTGGGGACCTATGCACTGGGGACATGTAGAGAGTGACGATCTTATCGATTGGAAGTATCTTCCTGCCGCTATGGCACCGGAAACAGATTATGATAAGGACGGATGTTTTTCGGGAAGTGCGATTGAAACAGAGGATGGGAAACATCTGATACTATATACCGGTGTTCTCAGGAAACAGGATGAGAATGGCAACTTCTATGATGTCCAGACTCAGTGCGTTGCTGTAGGAGACGGAAGAGATTATGAGAAATATGAGATGAATCCGGTGATCACGGGCGATAAGCTTCCGGTGGGAGCGGGAAAAATAGATTTCAGAGATCCGAAGGTGTGGAAAGAAAACGGAAAGTACTATATTGTCGTAGGAAACAAGACTGTAGACGGGGATGGACAGCTTTTACAATATTCAAGTGATGACGGCTTTAACTGGAAATATGATAAAATACTTATAAAGAATAATAAAAGATTCGGAGTCATGTGGGAATGTCCGGACTACTTTGCGCTTGACGGAAAGCATGTACTTCTCACAAGTCCGCAGGACATGCTTCCCGAGGGGCTTGAATTTCATAACGGTAACGGCACATTATGCATAATCGGAAGTGTCAACGATGAAGGAGATTTCTGCGAGGAGAATTGTCAGGCGGTAGATTACGGAATAGATTTTTATGCGCCTCAGACTATCAGGACCAAAGACGGAAGACAGGTTATGATAGGCTGGCTCCAGAACTGGGATGCTTTGGCAATAAAACGTGAAGATTTTCCGTGGTTTGGACAGATGAGCCTTCCCAGGGAAATATCGATAAAGAACGGCAGGTTGATTCAAAAGCCGATTCGCGAAATAGAGAATTACTACGGTAAAAGAATAAGCAGACAAAATGTCACTGTTTCCGATAGCTGCACACTTTCAAGCGTAGAAGGCAGATGCATTGACATGACTGTAAATGTAAGGCCGGCAGGCTCAGATCTTTCCTACGGGAAATTTGAAATACGCTTTGCGGATAACGGTAAAGAATATTCAACCATAGAATTTGATCCTGTTGAATCTGTTGTGAAGATCGACCGCAAGCATTCGGGAAACAGAAGGGCAATCGTGCACCAGAGAAGGTGCAAAGTGGCTGATAATAACGGAGAGATTACACTGCGTGTGATACTTGACAGATACAGCATGGAGTTGTTTATTAATGACGGAGACCAGGTAATGTCAATGGGAATCTTTACAGATATAAAGGCTGAAGGAATCAGCTTCAGGGCTAACGGCGAATTGATCATGGATGTTGTGATGAATGAATTGGAGAAGAAAAATGAGCAAATTTAATGTTGTGGCACTTGGAGAATTACTGATCGATTTCACAAATAATGGAATGAGCGCTCAGGGGAATCCTTTATTTGAAGCTAATCCCGGGGGTGCACCGTGTAATGTCCTTTCCATGCTGCAGAATCTTGGAAACAGCACTGCATTTATCGGAAAGGTCGGAGATGACTTTTTTGGAAAAATGCTAAGGGAAAGAATTGAAAAGCAGGGAATAGAAGCTTCAGGTCTTGTGCAGGATGCGACAGTACCGACTACTTTGGCTTTTGTGAATAAGCTCGCAAACGGAGACAGGGATTTTTCTTTTTACAGAAAACCGGGAGCAGATATGATGCTGACTGCGGACGATGTCAGGGCAAACAGAAATCTTCTTGAAAATACCGAAGTCTTCCATTTGGGAACATTGTCTATGACAGATGAGCCGGCAAAAGAAGCAACAAAACTGGCTGTTAGTATTGCAAAGGAAAGCGGTGCCGTTATCTCTTTTGATCCGAACTACAGAGAGCCGTTGTGGGAATCTGTAGAGGATGCTCTTGAGGCAATGAAATACGGCTTTGAAAATTGTGATGTTTTAAAAATATCAGACAATGAAGTTGAACTGTTTACCGGAATGGCTGATATTGAAGCAGGTGCGAAGAAAATACAGAAAGAATTCGAAATACCAATTGTATTTGCAACACTCGGAGCAGAGGGAAGTATGGCTCTGTATAAGGACTTTGTTGTAAAAAAAGAAGGCTATAAGAATCCGGATACGATAGAAACTACCGGTGCAGGTGATACATTCTGTGCCTGTGCAATTGATTATATCCGTAGGAATGGCCTTAACGATCTTTCGGAGGCCGGTCTGTCAGAGTGCCTGTCATTTGCAAATGCAGCCGCATCGATCATCACTACAAGAAGAGGCGCACTATCTGTTATGCCGACTTTGGATGAGGTTAGATTGTTCATGAAATCACGTACATAAATAAAAACGCTCCGTGGATATGAAACAAATTCGCGGGGTGTTTTTTTATTTGATAGGAAATTCCTATCAAATAAAAAACGCTCCGCTATGGATGCGACCGATGCGCAGAAGTATTATGCAAGCTAAAGCTTGCGCGCATCGGCGCGCAAAGAGTTGCAAAGCAACTCTTTGTTCTTGAAATTTCTCTGAAATTCCTAAAATAAATAGGACAAAATATGATAGCGCAAAAGACAAAAAATAGTAAGCGAAGAGTAACTTATTATCCTATAATGTAAAATGGTGGTATCGTTTTTGCGTTACGGAAAGTACTGTTCTGTGATAAAAAGACCATAACCGGAAAGGAAGAATTACAATGATGGAATATAAGTTACTAAGCAATATAAAGGGACCCGATGATGTAAAAAAGCTGTCACAGGCTGAACTTAAGGAGCTTGCTGCAGAAGTAAGAGAAGCTCTTTTTAACAGAACAACCAAGATTGGTGGTCACTTCGGACCTAACTTCGGAGCGGTTGAACTTACTATAGCGCTTCACTATGTCTTTGATTCACCTAAGGATCAGTTCGTATTTGATGTTGCTCATCAGACATATACACACAAGATGCTTACAGGAAGAGCCATTGCATATACGGATGATGCGCACTTTGGTGATATATGCGGATTTACCAATCCCAAAGAGTCGGAGCATGATATGTTCTACATCGGCCATACATCTACTTCCGTGAGTCTTGCAACGGGACTTGCCAAGGGAAGAGATGTTACGGGCAAAAAAGGAAATGTCGTTGCGATAATAGGTGACGGCTCACTCAGCGGCGGCGAAGCGCTTGAAGGTATCGATTATGCAGGCGAGATGGATACTAACCTGATCATCATCGTAAATGACAATGAGCAGTCTATCGCCGAGAACCATGGCGGACTTTACAAGAACCTTGAGCAGCTTCGAAAGAGTGGCGGAGCATGCGAGATTAATCTCTTCAAGGCAATGGGACTTGATTATAAGTATGTTGAAGAGGGCAATGATATAGAGGCGCTTATCAAGGCTTTCAGCCAGGTAAAAGATATTGACCATCCGATAGTTGTTCATGTCCACACGCAGAAAGGAAAAGGCTATCCTCTTGCCGAGAAGAACAAGGAAGAGTGGCATTATGCGATTCCATTTAACAGAGAGACGGGTGAGAAAGTAAGTTACGGAAACGGAGAGTCTTATCAGGATATCTTTGGAAAATATATGCTTGATAAAATCGGAAATAATGACAAGGTGGTTTGTGTTACGGCAGCAGTTCCCGGCGCGGTCGGGCTTGAATGGGATGTAAGAAGCAAGATGGGCAAGAACTACATCGATGTGGGAATTGCCGAAGAGCAGGCGGTTGCTATGTGTTCAGGTATCGCAAAGAACGGCGGAAAGCCTGTTTTTGTTACCAATGCAACATTTGCACAGAGAGTCTACGATCAGATGACTCAGGATGTGAGCCTAAACAGTAGTGCTGTTACGACGGTTCTTTTCTCATCTTCCATATATGGAATGGGCGATGCAACGCACATTGGTATTTCGGCAATTGGTATGTTTGCGAATATCCCCGGAGTTGTATATCTTTCGCCTACAAGTCGTGAGGAGTTCCTTGCGATGCTTGAACACAGCGTTGAACAAAATGATCATCCCACTATAATCGCTGTTCCCTGTGATGGCGTCAACAACATGATCTATCCTGTGGACAGTAATTATGATAAGACAGATAAGTACCAGGTGTGCGAAGAGGGCGAGAAAGCAGCAATCATTGCGCTTGGTGATTTCTTTAATATAGGTGTTGAAACAGCTAAGCTTGTAGAGGCAAGAATGGGCAAAAAAGCTACTCTCATCAATCCGAGATTTGCATCGGGCGTTGACAGAGAGCTGTTAGACAGACTTTGCGAAGATCATGATGTTATCGTTACTCTTGAGGATGGCATTCTTGAAGGGGGCTTCGGCCAGAAAATCGCTTCCTATCTTGGAGGTAAGAACGTCAGAGTCCTTAACTATGGCTTTATCAAGAAGTTCTATGACGGAATGAGCGCAAAAGATGCACTTGAAGAGAGTAGAATTACTCCGGACTGCATAGCTCAAGATATTATCAACGGTATAAAAGCGTAATAGCAGAGAAATGCTGCGTTTTAAGGAAATGTAAGCCATCAATTCATTTGACCTGATATGAAAAAGGGCGTAAATTAAATGGGTGAAAAGAATTGATAGGAGAGACCGGATGACTGACAACAGAATAGGCAACAAGGTAGTGATATATTTAAAGAATAATAAATTTGCATTTATTATTTCTGCAATGTATTTTTTGATTTCCATTTTCTTGCGCAGCATTTTATTAAATGCTTTTAGATCGCTGTATGAGGGCGGATACTTTAATGATTCCGGCAGATATACATATCTGGCTGAGAATCTTTTGAAAAAATTCTCTTATTCACTTGATGGAGTTGAAGCGCATTGTACAACACCTCCTGGATATCCTTTTTTCTTAGCTTTTTGCTATGGCTTGGGCTTTAATGATAAGATGATTATGGCTCTTCAATATTTTTTTGGAGCGATAATTATTTTTCTTCTGTGCAGAACGTGCAAATTATATCGTTTATCCAAGAAAGCGTCGATAGTGGTGATGCTTTTTTCAATATTAAATTTGGAAGCATTTATTCATAACGGGGCAATCCTCACAGAGAACATTTATTGTTTATGTCTGGTGTCGGCACTGTATTTATGGGCGAAGTACTTTATTGTGACCAAAAAGAAAACTTACTTCTTATTGTTTAGTTTGTTTTTTGCTGCGGGAATGCTGGTAAAGCCGATCCTTGTTCCCTTTGCTTTGGTAGTGCTTGCTGTTTTTATCGTGCTTGCTGTATTGAAGATCATAGGGATAAAAGAAGTTATAATATACGCTCTGTGCATATTTACTGTTATTGGTGGTTGGAGTTATCGAAACTACACGATTACAGGCATGTTCGAGTATAATTACCGCTTTAAGCTGGATGCGTACAGAGTACTGGCCAGAAATGTCGAAGTAAATCGTACCGGTACTTATAAACCCAGTCCTTCGTTTGAAGAAGGTATTGAACAGATAGAACCGTATCTTGAGCGCTATATAACAGAGGAAGAATTAGCGGATAAGGAAGAATACGTTGTTGCCGAGTATTATGAAAAGGCAGCGAAAGATTATATAGGTGATCATATTTTTGATACAATAAAGTTATGCTTTAAAACCACAGCTACAATGCTTTTGGGACCGATGAGAGATTTTTGGGACGGGCTGTTTGGAAAGGGCACGCTTGTATCTAAGTTGACGGCCAATCTTTATACTGTATTTTTGGTGTGTGAATATTTGGTTTATCTGTATTGCCTGATAACAAATTTCAAGAAGCTTGGTCTCGTGGATCTTAGTGTATTCGGATATATCTTATATGCTGTTGTTGCAAGCAGTACTAATTTTGGTTCCAGGTATCGATTGGGCTTTATATATGTTATATACTTTGGTATAGCAATGGCATTAAGCAAATATCCTTATCGAAAAGCGGAATGTGCATAATTTTTTACAAGGAGAGAGAATATGGCAAAAATCTTAAATCCGGAACAGTACAAAGAGTCTATGAACTCCAAAGGGGAAGTTAGATACAAAGAGACGCAGAGACTGTTGTTTTTTGGGCTTCCCTGGACTTTTACGAAATATGAACTTAGAGATAATGACCTTACTATAATCAAAGGATTTTTTACAGTAAGAGAGAACGACTGCTACATGTACAAAGTTTCCGATGTTGAGATAACAAGGACACTCATGCAGAGAATTTTCGGACTGTCTACAATTACATGCTTTACATCTGACGTTACGGATAAAACGATCGTGATGAAGAATATTAAGCACGGACGTGAGATAAAAGATTTTCTGCTTCATGCTTCAGAGGCGGCAAGACTTCGCCGTAAGACTGTAAGTATGCAGAATATTGGCTTTGATGCAGATGATGCGCATGATATGGAAAATGATCTTGATGATTGACAATTTTATCATCCTGTCGGTGTGAGGTACGCCGGGGTTTATGATTTGACGGTTTTGTGATAAATTATATATAGTAACGAAATCTTGTTAATTCTTGCGCGTTGGATTCACATTCGCGCAAAAAAAATCAGAGGATGATATGGTAAATATAGTTGATGATCGCAAAGAAGTTTCTGGAGTAAAGTGGTATTACCTCGTATTACTGGTATGTGGCGGAATACTGATGAATATATTTGGAAGTAAGTTTGTTGGCCGCTATGAGATTCCACTTTATCTGGATTCTGTAGGTACCATGACTGTATCCATTCTGGGAGGCTTTCTTCCGGGAATATTTGTCGGTTTCTTCAGCTCGCTTCTAAACAGCATTTTTACCGATTCTGTAGCGATTTCCTACAGTATGATAAATGTGCTTATCGCAATACTTACCACTGTTTTTAATGAAAAGAACTGGTTCAAAGATTTATTTAAGGTCATGCTTTCGGCACTGATATATGGCTTTGTCGGAGGTGTTCTTGGTGCGATACTTACAGGTATCATCTATGGCTTTGGAGGCGAAACGGCCTCTTTGGGCTTTTTGAAGATAATTTATGAATCGGGCAAATTATCTGCTTTTCAGGCTGCGCTTTTAGCGGATTATATAATCGATGTGGCTGATAAGCTCATAAGCATAGTAATAGCTCTTGCGATTGTTTATGCCATTCCGGCCAAGTTTCGTGCCAGGATCAATATAAAGTACTGGAAACAGGCGCCGCTTACCCGCGATGCTATAGAGATCATGCGAAACAGAAAGAGCCGTTACATTTCGCTCAGAACAAAGGTTGTGATTCTTCTTACTCTTGCAACCGGACTTGTTGCTGTTTGCGCGCTTTTGATCAGTACCGTATTATTCAAAGATGCTATAGTTCAGACCGGAGAAGAGACTGTTCATATCGCACAGGAGATCGGCAATTATTCTGGTGTCGACCTGTCGGGAATATCCCCGTATTCCGAAAAAGAGACCGGAAGAGCGGTATTTAGATTTGCAACAAGGCAGATCTCTCTTTTCTGCGGATTATTTATCTTTATACTTGCTGTTGGTATATACTTATCAGAGTATCATCTTATACTTCCGATAAATACGATGGCATTGACGTCATCGAGTTTTTCCGGTGAAGAGGAAGATAAGCTCAAGGATGAGGCTAATCTGGAGAAAACAGCAAAAACATTTAAAGAACTTAAGATCGGAACCGGTGATGAGATTGAGAATCTTTATGACTCGTTCCAGATGATGATAGAAGCACATGTGGCTACAGTTCAGGCTCTTAAGAGCAGAAATGAGACTGTAACGGCGCTTCAGAATTCAATTATTATAGCTCTTGCAGATCTTGTTGAGAGCAGAGACCAGAGTACCGGCGAACATGTAAAAAATACAGCTGAATATACCAAGATCATTATGAATGAGATGATAAAAGAGGGTGTTTATAAGGATGTCCTTACACCTGAGTTTGTATCTGATGTTTATCATTCGGCACCTCTTCATGATGTCGGCAAGATCAGTATTTCGGATAATTTCCTTAATAAGCCGGGAAAGCTTACTCCCGAGGAGTTTTCTATTATGAAGACTCATTCCAAAGAGGGAGCGCTTATCATAGATAAGGTTATGAGTAACATTCCGGAGCAGGATGCCGGATATCTTAAGGAGGCCAGGAATCTTGCGATGTACCATCATGAGAGATGGGACGGAACCGGATATCCCATGGGACTTAAGGGTGAAGAGATTCCTCTGTCGGCAAGAATAATGGCCGTGGCAGATGTATTTGATGCTCTTATTTCAGAGAGAAGCTATAAAAAAGCTTTTCCTTTTGACAGAGCAATAGAAATAATTAAAGAAAGTTCCGGAACACATTTTGACCCCAAGGTTGCTGATGCCTTTTTGAATGCGCTTGAGGAGGTCAGAAAAGTTGCGGAGAATTGAAAGGATTTTATGAAAAAAGACAACATTATTTTGGTTGGAATGCCTACATCGGGTAAGAGCACGGTAGGCGTGATAGTTGCCAAAATATTAGGCTATAACTTCGTTGATGCGGATATAGTCATACAGAAAAAAGACGGAAGAAGGCTCTCAGAGATAATTGAACAGGAGGGCGTTGAAGGATTTATAGATATTGAGAACAAGATAAACTCAGGTATTGAAGTGGAAAAAACTGTTATTGCTACAGGCGGAAGCGTTATTTACGGAGCCGAAGCCATGGAGCATTATAAAAATATCGGAAGAGTTGTATATCTCAAGGTCGGAATGGAGGTTTTGACTAAGCGCTTAAAGAATGTAAAGCAACGCGGAGTTGTTATGAGACCCGGACAATCTCTTATTTCGCTTTACAATGAGCGTAGTGTTTTGTATGAGAAGTATGCCGATATTACAATAGATGAGAAAGACAATACAATGGAAGAGGTCGTAGCGGACTTAATTGCGGCACTGAAATAAGGCATGAACAATGGGGTGAACGAAACTAAAAACGGCGGATATATAACCGGCTCAGGGAGGCGGTTTGTTTCTGATACACCAAAAGAGTTTCATTATACTTCATTTGAGACAAAGAGGCTTTTGAGGGCGTATGCACCCGAGAGTGAGGTGCCTCTTTTATACAAAGATACATCTCTTGCGGTTTTGGAGCCGCATGCTGTGCTTAATAGAGAAAAGCTTGTGGTATCTTTTTGTATCAGATCCGAAAAGGGCGGACACAGCTATGTTCTTAAGGATATTTCGGAGCTCCTTGATGCTATAGAAAATCACAGTTTCTTAAGCTATGGCAAGCATCTTGAGTTTACTCACGATATGTCGGCTTTTTCTGCCGATTCTCAGAAAATCATAAATTTCCTTTTTGACTATTACAGAGGAAAAAAGGCAGGCGATCCGTATCAGATCTATTCACATTCAAGGGGACGCAGCAAAAGTATTGAGCTTTGCGGAAATGAGATTGATGAGTTTTTTAAAGCTGTAAGCGAGACTTATTTTCTCAATTCGGATTTTAGGGCAAAATATACAGAAGAGCGCCTTCTTGAGATTGTTCCCGTATTTCCCGATATCGATCTTCATATAGAAAAAAAGAATTTTGGAGTTGTCTTTGAATCCGGCTCATTTACTATGTTTGAGGGATATTCAAATATTTATTTTGAGCGAAAGAGAAAGCTTCACGTGATTCCAAGAAGCGACTGCGCGGAGATCATTCCCGTGCTAAAGTTTCTTGCAGCCAGAAGAACCGAAAATGAGCTGTTTATTGCAGAAAAAGATCTGCCTCTTTTTTCGGAAGGTCTTTTCCGTGTGATAGATGAGTTCTTTAATGTGAGCACAGACGGGTTTGAACCTTCAAAATACTCGCCTGATATTCCTAAATTTGAAATATATATCGATATGCCTAATGACATGACCATTACCTGCAAGGTGAAGGCGACGTATGAGAGCATAAACGGAATGAAGGAAAGCTTTGATATTTTTTCTTCCGACAATGAAAGATTTAATGATGAGCAGATGACCGAGGTAAAAAGAAATTTCTACCTTGAGAACAAGACAGCGAAACTGATAAGTCCTTTTTTCGACAGGCTCGATCCGCAGAGTAAAGAGCTGGTGCTTGTCGCGGATTCATATATGGACGATAAGCTATATGTCTTTATCGCGGAAAAGACGGAATATCTTTCAACTATAGGAGATGTCTTTGTTTCTGATGCGATAAAATCTGTAAATATCGAAAAGAGCCTGAAAGTAACTCTGGGAGTTTCTGTTGTTTCGGATCTTCTCGAACTTTCGATGGTGCCGGAGACGCTTTCACCGGGTGAACTTAATGAGATACTGAGCCAGTATGACAAAAAGAGAAAGTATTATAAGCTAAAGAGCGGTGAAGTAGTAAGCGTTGCAAGTGAAGATGCCAAGATGCTCTTTGCGCTTAAGGAGGGACTTGGTATCACGCCGGGGCAGATCGTCGAGGGACATGCTTCGGTTCCGAGGTACAGAGCTCTTTTCATAAATGATATTGCAGAGAAATACAGCGATGAGATTAGTCCTTCGCTTGGAATGAGCAAGAGTTTTAAAGATTTTGTATCGGGATTTGCAGATCCTTCTGATGAGCAGTTTGAGATTCCGGAGAGTCTTGACGGTATTTTAAGAGACTACCAGAAAACAGGATTTTTCTGGCTAAAAGCTCTTTCGCATAACGGATTTGGCGGCATACTTGCCGATGATATGGGACTTGGTAAGACTATTCAGGTTCTTGCATATCTTTTAAGTACCAAAGAATGTGCGATAAAAGAGGGCAGAAAGAACAGATGCAGTCTTATAGTGTGCCCGGCGTCACTTGTTTATAACTGGCAGCATGAAATAAAGAAATTTACGCCGGCCCTTAACTGTGAAGTTGCCGTTGGCATAAAGCCTGACAGAGTGAGGGTGACTTCCGAGATCGACAGCGAGAACACCGATGTCATCATAACGTCTTACGATCTTTTGCGAAGAGATATTGAACTTTATAAGTATCTGAATTTTGAGTGCTGCGTAATTGATGAAGCACAGTTTATAAAAAATCCCGGGACGCTGGTCGCCAAAGCTGTAAAGAGCATAAATGCGGCATTTAAGATGGCGCTTACGGGAACACCTATAGAGAACAGGCTTAGTGAACTTTGGAGCATATTTGATTTCTGTATGCCGGGGTATCTTTTTGGTTACAAGCAGTTCCGCAACAATATTGAAATTCCCGTTGTTTCTGAACAGGATGAAGTTTCGACTGAGATGCTCAGAAAGATGATCGCGCCTTTTGTGCTAAGAAGGCTTAAAAGCGATGTGTTAAAAGATCTTCCCGACAAGCTGGAGGAGAATATCTATGCTCCTATGAACAGCTCGCAGAGAGAACTTTATGATGCGCATCTGCAGAGAGTTAAGCTTATGGTCGAGGGAACCGATGAGGAGTCCTTCGGAAAAGACAGGATCGTAATCCTTTCGGAACTTACAAGATTAAGGCAGTTGTGCTGCGATCCCGGCCTTGTTTATGACAATTATACGGGCGGAAGTGCCAAGACAGAGCTTCTGATTGAGATGATAAAGAGTGCATCGGAAAGCGGGCATAAGATTCTTTTATTCTCACAGTTTACATCAATGCTCGACAGGATAACCAAAGAACTTACAGATGCCGGAATATCACATTATCTTCTTACGGGTGCGACCAGAAAGGAAGACAGGATAAAGCTTGTCGATGCCTTCCAGGAAGATGACACATCGGTATTTTGCATATCCTTAAAGGCGGGCGGAACGGGATTAAATCTTACCAGTGCCGATATCGTAATTCATTTCGACCACTGGTGGAACATAGCCGCCATGAATCAGGCGACCGACAGAGCTCACAGGATCGGGCAAAAAAATGTCGTGACCGTATATCGTCTTATTATGGAGAATACTATAGAAGAGCGTATAATCACGCTTCAGAACAGGAAAAAAGAGCTTGCAGACAAGCTACTCAATACAGGTAATATGAGTAATCCGACTCTTACCAAGGAAGAGCTCCTCGAGCTTCTCGGATAATAAATAAAAATCAAGACGCAACCATAACAATAAATGGTTGCGTCTTCTTTATACTTCGTGATAAAGGATGGGGAAGAGATCGGCCTGGATAATACTGATATCGTGCGGGTCGTCTTCTCTAAAGGCGATATAATCGCCAATCTCACCGGTGTAGTAGCGCTCTTCATTCAAAGCGGTGAAGAGCTTGACTTTTTTGGTGAGAGGTTTTGCATATATTTTTGTTTTGCCGACGCTGATCGCGGTCTTAGCGAAAGACATTACTTTTTTCTTTTTGCCGGTCGCAGTGTTTCTTATGCTCGGAGCATATTCGAAAGTCTTGTCAAACGGCTTGTCCAGAGTCTTGTAGGAGTTTCTGAGTTCGTTTTCCGTAATGGGATAAACTTCACCTGCAAGACCTATCATCAGATAGGTTGTGGTGTCTATGAGGACATCCATATCGCCATCCAATGTTCTTATCGTTATCTCTGTATTGTCAGGGAAGATATCGTCAAGCTTTACATAACCAAGCTCTTGAGTTGTCTTTGAATATTTTTTCATCTCGCTTGCATCAAGCGTCATTTCTTTTGCATAGATTATCTCGTATGTATCAAAGTATCTTTCCATACGTTCGTGAAGTATATTGGTGGAAAAATTCACATACTGTTCATCGGTCTGCAAAGGGAAAAGATGCATAAGCTTCTCGGGACGAAGTGTTCCGCCGGCTTTGTATATGTGACCGCCGCCACCGCCTATTCCTTTTGCAAGAAAAGCGGCAAGCTCATTTGCATGAACTTCTTTTATGCAGCTTCTGACAGAAAACTTTACTTCACTCTGACTTATATAATAGCTAAGGCACACGTCCACACCTGCGGTTTCGAGTGAGAAGTCACTCATTACTCCGAGTATGTTGGGATCGCAGGGCTCCGATTTTATTATCAGATATTTGTGATCGCTGAAATATTCGTAGTTCAGTATCGCATTTCCTGTTACCTTGAGCTCGTCAAGGGAAATGTTTGAATTACTCATCTCCACAATGATGCTTCTGTTAATAACAAGCTCGTCCTGCATATCCTTATCAAGCGGGTGGGAGATTTCGGAAAACTTGTTTGTGTCTGTATAAAGACCGTAGTAAAGAGCTGTTGCAAGGAGCGGCTCGTCGTTTACGTCAAGGCCTTCCTTTTTGAGCAGATCCCAGATAATCGTAGAGGCACTTCCTATACCGTTTTTTACTTCGGAATGTTCGGGAAAGTCATCAATTATCTGGTGATGGTCAATTATGGCTATGTGCTTTGCAGGTGTCTTTGTGACATTCCTCTGTCCGTATTGACAATCTACGGTTACGAGGAGTTCCGGAACATCGGCAAAATCGGGTTCATAGCTGACCGGTATATTTAGCTTGTCCAGCATGATTGTAAGATTACTTTTCCTGATCATATTTTTGCCGCGGTATATCAGCCTTACTTTTTTGTTGTTGTTTTTAAAATACCACCACAAACCATATCCGGATGCCAGTGCGTCGGCATCCGGATTGTCATGACACTGTATGACAATATCATTGTATTTCAGGAGTTCGTTCAATCTCATAATTAGTCTATTCCGTATTCTGCTTTCATTTCATCGCTCATTTCGATGTCCCCTATTATATTTTTACCCTTTTGGATGAGTTCTTCAAGTGTATAGTGCTTGAAAAAACCAAGTTTATTGAACTTATTCTCATCGTAAAATGAAACTATAAAGGTATCGGATTCGCTGTTATATCCAAAGCAGGACTTGATAGCAGTAAGCTCAAGCCATCTGCCTGTATTTAAAATATTGAGTGTTGTGCCTTGTTGTATGTATAAAAGTCCACTATCTTTATAATAATCAAATTTTATATTATGTAAAGTAAGCCCTGTGTGATCAACGGTCAGTTCCGATTGTCCGAGATATTCTCCGGTCTCTGCGTCATATCTGTACAAAAAGCCCTGATCGTAAGGAATCAGAAGGATTTTCTTTTCGGCAGGATCTTCGGGTGCATAGATCGAAGCGCAGTAAGGCTCAAGGTCCGGACATTTTATCTCATAAAGAGTATTTGCCGAATAATCTTTTACCAAAATAGATGATCCGTTTGCTATGACGATTCTCTGTTCGTCCGAAATGAGGCTCATCATTGTTGTCTTTCCCCATTTTTCGGGAAGTTGAACCTTCTTGGCACTTTGTCCGTTGAGCGTAATAATGTAATCGACATTTTGACCCGACAAATAAATTATACCTCCGGAATAGTCAAATTGTAGGTTATCATATGCGACAATTTCAGAAGGTATGAGATAACGATTTTTTTTCTCAGTTGAAAGTTCGTATACTTCAATGAAAACCTGGTCATTCTGTTCCTTCTTGTATGCTATTGCACCGTGGTCAAAATAGATCTTTGAATCCGAGAGAGGGGAATCTCCGGTGGAAACGGCGTAGTCTTTCTTGTCCCCGGTTTTTACATCTATCGCGGTTATCGTGTTTTTCTTGGATGCAGACAAAAGAGAAACGAATATCTTGTCTTCGTATACATCCAGAATTTCATATCTGCAAGCCTCACTGTATCCAAGTTCAGTCTTGGTGATAAATTTCTTGGTGGTCGCATCGAAGATTGATGCGTATTCTGTCCCTTTTTCTTTGCTTAGAACAACAGCGGTATTTCCTGAAACAAATGTGTTTGAAGGATTTATCATATAGAAATCGGGGCAGTTCTCAAATGCCTTGAGGTTTGAATCATATACATTATCTTTGAACTGAATGATCTCATCACTGTCTTTTATATGTACAAAAAAGCCGTTTTTCTCCGCGGAACGGTCAATATTATCCGGGAAAAATCGCTCTGATTCCATATAATTTGCTTTTGCGGAAGATTGTATCTGAGATACACAGCCGCTGCTTGTTACAAGCACTGGATCGGGCATACATCCTGACATGTGCATGTTGATAATAGACGAGTTCAGATCATAGCTGCCTATGACCTCGCCGGTTTCATAGTCCAGAAGTCTGAACATATTTCCTTCATATACATAAACAATATTTTTTGCCGGAATACTGATAAGTTCTGAGTTGTAGGGGACTGTGGTGTATGAAAAATCGTATTTCCAATTTGTTCTAAGATCATCGGTAGTTAAGCATACGATGTCGCTGTGATTTTCTGTCTGAATGGTCTTGCCGTACTTCTTTGAGTTCTTCGTTGTTTCTGCTATGTAAATCTTTATGTATATATTTTTTTCATCCTGCCAAAAGACATCTGAGATGTAATCTCCGGTGTTATACTCGCCAAGAGTATCAAGGGTTACGGATTTGGTTGTATTTTCCTGTGGATCAAACAAAACAAGCGTATCCTTAGGAGAAGAGAGTGTCGCAATATATGCAAATCTTTCATCGGAAGGAGATGCAATATACTTTTCGGGTGTCGGTACTTCTTCAGATTCAAAGGCAGGCTTATATGTTGCTGTTAATTTTCCGTCTGTTGCTGAAAAGACGTACACTGTTCCCTGAGTGTTCGGAACAAGGAAAGTCTTTCCCGAGACGATTATATTCTCACTGTCGTAGGTCTCGTTTTCCTGAGGAAATATGTTCCACAGTGTCTTTCCGGTCTGTGCATCCACACAGCAAAGCTCATTTGCTCCGGTCAAAAGAAGCATATTATTTGGGATAAAAGATATACCGGAATAATCTGCAGCGGATAGCGAAAAAGTATTTTTGTGAGTCTCAGTGTCCCAGATCATAATGTTGCGTCCGAGATCTGTTGCTGCAAGATACTTTCCGTCACCTGATACTTCATAATACTGTACTGCGGTCTGAGGAACTTTGTAATTCCACACGGAACTGCGTTTTGCGGATGAATTGGAAACATATGCAAGTGAAGCCCTTGTAATTGCCCGTTCTGCCTCGGGAGTAACCGGGCAGTCGGGATTGCTTTCGCTTGGAAGAGCTTCGAGAGCAAGTTGTATTGCCGGGAAGCGCTCGCTATTGGCAAGTTTTTTATCCGATCCGTTTGCAAGGAGCTGAGATCTGTCTTCAAGAGATTTGATATATTTTTCCTGTACCTGCTGTCTGCTTTTTATCATATAGTTTGCGAATCCTGCAAATAGTGCGATAGTGCAGAACGCTGCGATGGAAAAGTATATTAGCTGTTGCTTGAACTGTCTTTTTTGTACAAGCCCTTCGTAGGAACAGCCGGTAATTGTTGCAAGGAGCCTTGGAAGTTCCTTGCGTACAGCGCTCTTATTGCTTGCCCTGAAATCAAATGTTATAGGCTGATGTGGTTCATGCACTGTTTCATAGCTTCCGTTACTGTTTTTTCTTATGATCTTCTTGCTCTTAAGGATTTCGGGAATCGCATCACAGGTTTCTCCGTCTGAAATGACGGCTAAAATGTGTTCTATAGTATGATCCTGTAAAAAGAGCTTTATTTCCTGTGTGATCCTGTCCGATTTGGCTGTTTCGGGCGAGCAGACAACTATCATGTAATTTGAAGTTAATATCGCATTGTTGATATTATCGAGAGCCGTATTGTTTATAGGTGGCTCAATCGGATATCTGAATATTTTTTCTATTTTTTTTGTATCAGAGTCGTTTAGAAGCTTTTTTGGAATAGGATAGTATTTCAGCTTCATTTCAATCATCTCTGAAATTTTGTTGTTGAGCTCTGAATGCTCATATGTAATATACGCGGTATACTGTTGTTTCATTTAATAATAAATCCTTAACTAACTATTAATAAAAAAATCACCAAATGCTAGAATAATATATCTATTGAAAAAAAACAAGAAAAGAATGATAATATGTAAATTATGACGAAGAAAAAGCTTGCTCTCGAGGTGATCTCGAGGTTAAAAAAAGAATATCCCGAGGCAAAATGTACTCTTGCCTATGACAAAGCCTGGCAACTTCTTGTAAGTGTGAGACTTGCGGCGCAGTGTACGGATGCAAGGGTTGACATGATCACTCCTGTTTTAATTGAAAAATATCCGACAGTGAAGGCACTTGCAGAGGCTCCCGTAGAGGAAATTGAAAAGATAATCCGTCCCTGCGGACTCGGCAATTCCAAAGCAAGAGACATTTCTGCATGCATGAAGGCCATAAACGAAAAGTACGGCGGCAATGTTCCTGATAATATGAAAGAACTCCTTGCGCTCCCCGGGGTTGGAAGAAAGAGTGCGAATCTTATAATGGGCGACGTTTTTGGACAGCCCGCTATCGTTACGGACACGCATTGTATCAGACTTTCCAATCTCATTGGCCTTGTCGACAACATAAAAGAACCTGCCAAGGTTGAGAAAGAACTTTGGAAGATCATTCCACCCGAAGAAGGCAATGACCTCTGCCATCGCTTTGTCCTTCACGGCAGAGCGGTATGCATCGCCAGAAGACCCGACTGTGCAAACTGCTGCTTAAGGGATATATGCAAAAGCTCAAAATGAAATTAATAATAGAAATGTTTTCGTCCCTTGATCCTTCATAATTCAAACTCTTATTTTCTTGATTTTGCTCAAGTTCTCTTTTTATTCAATGTGATAGATTAGTTAAAGGTAACGCGATTAAACCGGAAGGAGAGAGAATGAGAGATATCGAATATCTTAGACTTCTCAGCAAAGAGTTTCCCACATCAAGGAAAGCCGGCGCTGAGATTATCAATTTGCGGGCAATCTGCGCACTCCCAAAGGGGACGGAATATTTTTTTTCTGATATTCACGGGGAGTATGAGAGTTTCTCGCATCTTTTACGAAGTTCATCAGGTATTATACGAGCCAAGATAGAAGAGACTTTCGGGAATATGATGTCCGAAGATGATCAGCTTGAGCTTGCCAATCTGATATATTATCCGACTGAAACAATTGAAAAAAAGAGACATGATGAGAATATCACTATCAAGCAGCTTCATGACGGTCAGAAGATTACGATAAACAGGCTTGTTGCCATATGCAAGGTCGTAAGTTCCAAGTATACAAGGTCAAAGGTGAGAAAAAAGATGCCGCCCGATTATGCATATGCAATCGATGAATTGATGCATCTTGATATGAATGATTCCAATAAAAAGGCTTATTACAATGAAATTATAAACGGAATAATCGAGATTGAGTCGGCAGATGAATTTATAATCGCGCTTTGTGAGCTGATTCAAAACCTTACGATTGATTCGCTTCATATTATAGGGGACATTTTTGACCGTGGACCAAGGCCGGATCTTGTAATGGAAGAAATCATGAATTTTCATGATGTTGACATTCAATGGGGCAATCATGATATCGACTGGATGGGGGCTGCGTGTGGAAATACGGCGTGTATAGCCAATGTTTTGCGAATAGGAACAAGCTATAATTCTTTTGATGCGCTTGAAGACGGCTACGGAATAAACTTAAGGCCGCTTTCCATGTTTGCGGCGGAAGTTTACGGAGAAGATCCGTGTGAAAATTTCAGGCCGCATCTCCTTGATAAGACCGAGTACGACTGCGTAAATCCCGATCTTGCGGCAAAGATGTGCAAAGCGATAAGTATTATCCAGCTAAAGCTTGAAGGCGGGCTGATAAAACGTCATCCTGAGTACAAGCTCGAAGACAGGCTTCTTCTTGACCGAATTGACTACGAAAAAGGCGAGATAGACATTCTTGGAAAAAAATACAGATTAAGCGATACGAATTTTCCGACGATCAATCCTAAGGCTCCTTATGAGCTTACGCCTGAAGAAGAGGAACTTGTGCATACATTAAAGCTCAGTTTTATGCATTCAAAGCTCCTTAGAAAGCATGTTCAGTTTCTTTATTCACACGGATCGCTGTACAGGACGATAAACAACAATCTTCTTTATCACGGATGCATTCCCATGGAGGAGGATGGAAATTTTGCATGTATGACAACTTCTGACGGAAGTTTTTGCGGCAAGAAACTTATGGACTACCTTAATTCCAGGATTCACGATGCTTTTTTCCTCGACATCAGAGATGACAGGGAGAAAAAACAGGATGCAATTGATTTTATGTGGTATCTGTGGTGCGGGCCGAAGTCGCCTCTTTTTGGAAAAGACAAGATAACTACATTTGAACATCTTTTCCTCAAAGATTACAAAGAATTATGTGTGGAGAACTATAATCCGTACTATAAATATTCTGCGGAGGAGCTTTATGCCGATAAGATTCTGAAGGAATTCGGTCTTGATCCCGAGTGGGCGCATATAATAAACGGACATGTTCCGGTTAAGACCAAGAAGGGCGAGAGCCCTGTTAAGGCAAACGGGAAGCTCTACATTATTGACGGAGGACTTTCCAAAGCCTATCATGAACAGACCGGAATTGCCGGATATACGCTTATCTATAATTCGAATCACCTTGCTCTTGCGGCGCATAAGCCGTTTGTAAAGGGGCAGGAGAATACACCGACAATTCGTATTACGGAAACGACCAAGAAGCGCATACTTGTAAAAGATACGGATATAGGAAAAACGCTGATCGGGCAGATTGAAGATCTTAAAGAGCTTCTTGCAGCCTATGAAAGCGGGCTGATAAGGGAAAAATAATACTGAAAAAAGTTTATAAAAAAGTTATTTGACGTTTTTTGCGAGTTTGATTAAAATAACTATAACCTAGGAAGTATGTGCTAATTTAGTGCAAAAGTACAGAGTACGAAGGGAAAAGGGTCTATATGGATACAAGTGGACTTAGTGCGGAACAGCAGGCTTTATTGGCCAGTATAATGGGTAAATCCTCACAGGCAGGTGGGGGTGGATTCAATCCTTCGACGCCGGCATCGGCAGGAGGAGCAGCGCCTGTGCCTTCGGCTGCGGATAATGGCAAGATGCTCAGCCAGGCAGAGATAGATGCTCTGATTGCTTCAATGGGCAAATGAGGATAATGGGTCAAGCAGGATTTATAGGAATTTTTTGGCGTCGACATAGTATGTCGGCGCTTTTTTATTGAATAGGAAATTTCTCTGAAATTTCCTATTCAATAAAAAAGCGCCGCAGGGATGCGCAGCTCGCGGTAAGGAATATATTGCATACGCAATCCGCTCACGCGCTAGCATTTCGCGAGCGAAATGCTTTTTTACTTTAAGAATTGCAAAAAATATATTATCATAATATTGTGAATAAATGATTGCTTATATGCGAATTGGTGTTCGTGTGACAACGTAAGCAGCGCCTTATCTAACGGTTGAAATGTTTGGAGGGAGAAAAAGATGTATATTGCGATGCAATGCAGTGACAGCAACGGAACCCTGAATACGGAAGTTTGCACCTTTTGCGGAATAAGATATGACACAAGGTACAAATCGGCAGTTATTTCCACGGAACATCTCAACCATGACTATGTTATCCCTATGGAAGCAAAAGATTATGAGAGTGCAGTGAGGCAGATAATGGACGCGCTTAAGAATCATGCGGATATCATAAGAATTGAAGAGGGAATAGTATGCCGCGGAAGAAAAGGGGAATCTCGGCATGTTGAACCGCAGAAGCTGGTTATTGCACAGATATGACAACAAGGAGGAAGACAATGGGTAAAAAAGTATTGGTGGCTTATTTTTCTGCCGGAGGCGTAACCGCAAAAGTTGCAAAAGAGCTTGCCGCAGTTACGGATGCTGATATTTATGAGATTGTTCCAAAGGAAAAATACACGGCGGAAGATCTTAACTGGCAGGATGAAAAATCGCGAAGCAGCATTGAGATGAAGGACGTTGCTTCACGACCAGAGATAGCAGACAACTCTGCAAACGTAGATACGGCGGATGTTATTTTTATTGGCTTTCCCATCTGGTGGTATACAGCGCCGCACATCATAAACAGTTTCCTTGAATCCTATGATTTTGCGGGTAAGCACGTAGTTCTTTTCGCAACATCAGGCGGAACCGATATTGAGAAGAGTGTAAAAGACCTTCAGAACACCTACACTCGCATCCGTTTTGACGGAGGGAAAAAGATAAATATAGGAACTTCCATGGACGAGCTTAAGACATGGGCCGGAAAATACATTTCCTAAAAGATTGAAGGATATAGCCTGATTGATGGCTATATCCTTTTTACGTCAATATTTTTCCCACCTCATTTGACATCCGTTTTGCTTGTGGTAAAATTTTGTAGATAGTCTATGCTTTTATTTATAATAGAAAGCATGGTTTGAATAGTTATATTGGAGGAGTAATATCTCATGTCAGAAGTATACAATCATCATGTAGTTGAAAAGAAGTGGCAGCAGGTCTGGGACGACGAGAAGGCTTTTGCTGCAACAAATGACTTCACAAAGCCTAAGTACTATGCGCTTGTAGAATTTCCTTATCCTTCGGGACAGGGACTTCATGTAGGACATCCCCGTCCTTATACAGCGCTTGATATTGTAGCAAGAAAGCGCAGAATGCAGGGATATAACGTACTATATCCTATGGGCTGGGATGCGTTCGGACTTCCTACAGAGAATTATGCTATTAAGAATCATATTCATCCCAAGATCGTTACAGAGAATAATGTGAAGAGATTCAAAGAGCAGCTTCATTCACTCGGATATTCTTTTGACTGGGACAGAGAGATAAATACAACGGATCCAAAGTATTATCACTGGACACAGTGGATCTTCAGAAAGCTCTTCGAAGAAGGACTTGCTTACAAGAAGGAGATGCCTATCAACTGGTGTACTTCATGTAAGGTCGGCCTTGCAAACGAAGAAGTTGTTAACGGTGTCTGCGAGCGTTGCGGATCACCCGTTGTTCGTAAGGTAAAGAGCGAGTGGATGCTCAAGATCACTGAGTATGCGGACAAGCTCATCGATGGACTTGATACTGTTGATTACATCGAGAGAGTTAAGGTTTCACAGAAGAACTGGATTGGACGTTCAACAGGTGCCGAGGTAGACTTTGCGATCAAAGATACCGAGGACAAGCTTACAGTATATACAACAAGATGCGATACACTCTTTGGAGCTACTTATATGGTAGTTTCACCTGAGCATCCTTATCTTGATAAGTACAAGGACAAGATCGCAAACTTTGATGCAATCCTTGCTTACCGTGAGGAAGCTGCCAAGAAGTCTGACTTCGAGCGATCAGAGCTTGCAAAGGATAAGACAGGTGTACAGGTTGACGGTATTGTTGCTGTTAATCCCGTTAACGGCAAAGAGATTCCTATCTGGGTTTCAGATTATGTACTTATGAGCTACGGAACAGGTGCTATCATGGCCGTTCCCGCACATGATGACAGAGACTGGGAATTTGCAAAGAAATTTGATCTTCCTATCATCCAGGTTGTTGCAAAGGATGGAGAGGAAGTTGACGTTAATGCTGCTGCATTTACTGACGTTGCAACAGGAGTACTTGTTAATTCAGGATTCCTCAACGGTCTTTCTGTAGCAGATGCCAAGGCTAAGATGATTGAGTTCCTTGAGGAAAAGAAGATCGGACATGCCAAGGTTAATTATAAGCTTCGTGACTGGGTATTCTCACGTCAGAGATATTGGGGTGAGCCTATCCCTATAGTTCACTGTGAGAAGTGCGGATATGTATCTATACCTGAATCTGAGCTTCCTCTTCTTCTTCCCGAAGTAGAGAGCTACGAGCCTACAGATAACGGTGAGTCACCTCTTGCAGCTATGACAGACTGGGTAAATACAACATGTCCTTGCTGCGGCGGTCCCGCTAAGAGAGAGACAGATACAATGCCTCAGTGGGCAGGATCTTCATGGTACTTCTTAAGATACTGCGATCCTACAAACGACAACGAGCTTGCAAGCAAAGAAGCTCTTAAATACTGGATGCCTGTAGACTGGTATAACGGAGGAATGGAGCATACAACACTTCACCTTCTTTATTCAAGATTCTGGCACAAGTTCCTCTATGATCAGGGCGTAGTTAACACACCAGAGCCTTATCAGAAGAGAACTTCTCACGGAATGATCCTTGGTGAGAACGGCGAGAAGATGAGTAAGTCAAGAGGAAACGTAGTTAACCCTGACGATATCGTAAGAGACTACGGTGCAGATACACTTCGTACTTATGAGATGTTCATCGGAGCATTTGACCTTGCGGCTTCATGGTCAGAGGACGGTGTTAAGGGATGTCGCAGATTCCTTGACAGAGTATGGAAACTCCAGGATATCATGACTGACGAAGAGGGCTATTCAAAAGATCTTGAGACCAAGATGCACCAGACAATCCAGAAGGTTTCATTCGACTTTGAGAACCTTAAGTACAATACAGCTATCGCAGCAATGATGGCACTTATAAATGACTTCTACAAGAAAAATGCCGTTACAAAGGGCGAGTACAAGACACTTATTACACTCCTTAACCCTGTTGCTCCTCATATCACAGAGGAAATTTGGCAGGCAATCGGATGCGAAGGTCGTTTATATCAGCAGAGCTGGCCTGAATTTGACGAGGCTAAGACAGTTACTAACACTGTTGAGATCGCAGTTCAGATCAACGGCAAAGTAAAGGCAACTCTTAATATCAACAAGGAAGACCATAAGGACGAAGTAATCGCAAAGGGTAAAGAGCTCATTGCCGACAAGATTGAGGGCAAGAACATAGTAAAAGAAATCTATGTTCCGGGAAGAATTGTAAATATTGTAGTTAAGTAATCACTAGGTTAGTTTTTTCGAACCTGGTTCGAACGTGTCGCACTGAGCAAAGTGAAGTGCGACTTTCATTAAAAAGAACATCTATAGCAAGAAGCAGTAATCGTGTACCGACCCCCAAAAGTTAGATTTTTGGTCTAACTTTTGGGGGTCGGTACAAGTCTTAGTGGGCTATTGCTTCTCTTTTTGCATATATAAATGTTATAATGTTAATAGATGTGCCAAATACCATCATCAAAAGAGTTTGACTTGCCGGGCACTATCATATACAAGAATTTGGGAAAGAGGTAAGAAACGGGATGCCAGGAGGAGTTTACGATACTATCAATAGGATTTTCGATACCTTCGCGGTTACATCGAGAAGCCGTTATGTATTTGTCTATGATATGGCAAAAAATATTTCAAGATGGTCACTGAATGCAGTTGACTATTTTGGGCTTACGAGTGAATACATTTATAATGCTTCGGCAGTGTGGGAGAGCAAAATCCATCCGGATGACAGAGAGAAGTACAACGAGTATCTCAAGCAGGTTTTCGTCGGTGTTAAGCTCGATCCTAATTTCGAATACAGAGCAAGAAATAAAAACGGTGAATATGTGGCATGTTCATGCAGGGGAGTCGTAATAAAAGACTATGTCGGTAAGCCCTCTTTTTATGCATGCTCAATAACAAATAAGGGAATAATAAACAATAACGATCCGATAACTCTTTTGCCCAATCAGTATGAAATGCTCAATGACATGAGGAGTCTGAAAAATGATAAGAAGACCTACGCGGTTCTCATGATCAATTTCATAGACTTCGGTGATGTCAACAGACGATACGGTTATATGACGGGTAACAGCGTGCTTAGAACGCTTGCAACTAAGTTTGCAAATGACGGTGCACCTATAGGAAAGGCATACAGAGGAGAGGGAACAATCCTTGGATTGATAAGCGAGAATATTGATCTCGAACCGCTAAAAAGGCTTTTTACAAGGCTTAAAAACTTTACCAGAGAGGGTATTGTAGTTGACGGAAAAAGAGTCGTTGCCGAGCTTGGCGGAGGCATAATAGTCGCTACGGACTTTAATATAGACGAGCATTCCATTTATACCAGCGCCAAATATGCACTTGATTATTCCAAGACGCAGAAGCGCGGAAATCTTATGGTCTTCCAGAACGACAGGGCGGAAGGCAACAAGAGCAATATGGCTCTTGTAAATGAGATAAGAAACAGTGTAATAAACGGATATGACGGTTTCTATCTTGAGTATCAGCCGATCTTTTCGGTTACGGATAATCAGCTGGTCGGAATGGAAGTGTTTGTCAGATGGGAGAAGGAGCCGTACGGATCGGTCTCACCGTCTGAGTTTATTCCATGGCTTGAGCAGGACCCTGTTTTCTACGCACTTGGAAACTGGATATTGGAGACAGCGCTCGGAGAAGCGATTGAGATAAAGAGAAACCATAAGGATTTTTACCTGAGTGTCAACCTCGCATTTATGCAGCTTGAAAGATCTGAATTCAGAACGGTTCTTTTGGAAATACTAAGAAGAACAGGTTATCCTGCGACGGGGCTTTGCCTTGAACTTACAAAGAGCAGCAGGCAACTTGGAATGGAACACTTAAAGAGCCAGGTGGAGTTCCTTAAATCATGCGGACTTAAGATAGGACTTGATGCCTCAGACTTTGCGGCGATGGATCTTGTAAGACACCTTCCGATTGATCTGGTGAACCTTGTTCCTTCCATGACAGGCGGAATGGAAGACAATATTACAACCAAGTACATGGTTGAGGCGGTTACTTCTTTTGTGCACAGACTGGGGATCAGGACCTGTTTCACCGGAGTTGAGGACGAAGAGACCGCAAAGATTGCCAAACAGTACCCGATTTCCGATATGATGGGTTATTACTTCGGCCATCCGTGCAGGATAGAGCAGTTTAAAAAAGAATATTTATGATATAGGAGCAAATAGTCAGAAGTTTATTATAAGAAAGGATCAAGATGAGCAGAACCTTTCGTTATATTCAAAATGATGATGTTCTTAAGTCATTCATAAAGTTCAAAGATACCATACTTATTGAGAGGCCGCTTGTCATAGCGCGGCACGGGGACTACAGTCTTACTATGACCAGAGTATCCGACAATTCGCTAAGGCTTACGATATTAAATTCTGAGAAGAAAAAGAAAGTCTTCAGCAGGACCTATGATGTGGATAAGACGACAGATGCGCTTGTATCACGAGGCACAAGACATGCATGCCAGAAAATGGCGGAGCTAAGTGATGAGGAAGTAAACAGAAAAAGGCTGCAGATCTGGAAATGGTATGTCCTTGACTGGCAGGAGGAAAATATTGACAGTGACGGAGAAATCCTGAAAGCAGAACTCATGTGGGATGAGTATGTCGACAGGACCAAAAACGATGTGCTTGATATCGAGGCGTTTCTTCACGGTGATTACCTGAATCTCGGTAATACGCTGATGCTTATAGAAAAGTACATGAACGATCCGCTTCTGCAGGAAATGTTCAGAAAATTCGCAATCGAAGACATTATGGAGATGACAAGCGAAGATACCAAGGACAAATCAATTGCTGATAATGAAGCCAAAAATCAGACGGAAGAGATAAAGAAGCACACATATAGGTTTACGGTGAGCGTCGAAGCTACGGACAAAGAGCATGCAAGACAGGCACTGTTATATTATCTTGCGGGAGATGAGAGAATAAAAGTACAGAAATAATGCAAAAGAAATAAAGCACCAAGCTTCTTGATTAAAAAGAAGTTTGATGCTTTTTATTGATAACTGTACTAATCACCTGATTTTAACGAACGCTAATGACTTTTTTTCAGGATTGGCTTCTTTCCTGTGAATGAGTTCGGTCGTGTGTACGGTGTACTCTGAAGAATATTCTTCATCCGATACATTTCCGTTCCCAATCATATCCAATGCTTTGAATTTTCCGTAGGAAAGGTTCTGCTCTTTTGCCTTGATCGCATCTGCCATGATCTCGATACAACTCTGGCTGATGCTGTTCTTTGCCTTAGCTGAACGTCTCATTCGTTGCCCTCCTCATCTCATAAGAAATAAAATTACTAAATGAATTTCTTGTATACAATAGGCCCCTCAACCTATTGTGGTTTGACAACAAGATTTCACTTAATGAATACATTATATACTATTTGTCGTTGAAATAATAGTGAAAATTTGCCACTTTACACTGTCAAATTATTAAAATTTTATGAAATTATCTTTCGATTTCGCGTAGACAAAACGACGTTCACATAATGAATATAAGAATTTACGAATACTAATCAGGGAAGTTGCATTTAATTTTAAATTGTGTACAATATAATGAGGTTCATTTAATTGTTTTGGAAATAGGAGTTAATATGCAAAATATAGTGGAAAACAAGCAGTTTGACGAAGAGAGAGCACTGTACAATCTTACTGATGCCACAGTGAAGGCGTGCAGATTTGAAGGACCCGCAGACGGTGAGTCCGCGCTCAAAGAGGCAAGGAACATAAAGGTGGAAGCTTGCAGCTTTTCGCTCAGATATCCGCTTTGGCATGTGAATGACTTTGATATATCAGACTCGACGATGGATGAGTTTACAAGAGCTGCTCTTTGGTATGATTCAAACGGAAAGATATCAGGTTCCAAGCTTGGCGGAATAAAGGCGCTCAGAGAGTGTAAGAATATAGTTATTGAGAACAGTGATATCGTATCTGAAGAGTTTGGATGGAAATGCGATAATATTACTTTGAAGGATTCCAAAGTAGAATCGATGTATCTGTTCCTTGACAGCAGGAACTTAACCCTTACGAATGTTGATATGAAGGGCAAATATTCTTTTCAATATGTTGAGAATATGGAAATATCAAATTGTAACTTCGATACCAAGGATGCGTTCTGGCACACCAAGAACGTGACCGTCAGGGACAGCATTGTAAAGGGCGAGTATCTTGCATGGTATTCTGAAGGGCTTACGCTTATTAATTGTAAGATAATAGGAACCCAGCCGCTTTGCTATTGTAAAGATCTTAAACTTATAGACTGTACAATGGAAGGCTGCGATCTTTCTTTTGAATACTCGGATGTTGAGGCGAGTATAATAGGAAGTATAGATTCGGTCAAGAATCCAAGATCTGGCAAAATAGTGGCGGATGCCGTAGGTGAGATCATTACCGAGGCACCTGTAATAGACTGCAACGGAGAGGTTATTATCAGATGAAAAAAGGGCTTGTTTTGGAAGGTGGAGCAATGAGAGGCATGTTCACTTGCGGCGTGCTTGATGTTTTTCTGGAAGAAGGAGTTGAGTTTGACGGAGCTGTGGGAGTTTCTGCAGGAGCTACATTTGGCTGCAATATCAAGTCAAAGCAGCATGGAAGGGCACTCAGATACAACAAGAAGTATTGCGCGGACAAAAGATATCACAGCATTTCATCTCTTTTGACCACGGGAGACATTTATAACGTCAAGTTTTGCTATGATGAGCTTCCTTACAAGCTTGATAAATGGGATATTGAGACATTTAAGAATACGCCGATGGAGTTTTACTGCGTTGCAACGGACATTATGACCGGTAAGCCCGTATATCATAAGTGTCTTACAGGGGAAAAAGATGATATTGTCTGGATTCAGGCTTCGGCTTCAATGCCGCTTGTATCAAGACCTGTAGAGATAGATGGCGGCAAGTACCTTGACGGCGGGATATCAGATTCAATTCCGCTTAAGTTTATGGAAGAGCAGGGGTATGATGACAATCTGGTTATCGAGACGCAGCCCGTTGACTATATAAAGAAGCCTCAGGCATATATGCCGCTTGTCCGCTTTATGCTTCGCAAATATCCAAACATGATAAAGGCAATGGAAGAGCGATACATCATGTATAACAAAGAAAAGAGGTACATACGGGACAAAGAACTTGCAGGAGAAGTAAAAGTTATTCGTCCCGATGCACCTCTTGACATAAGCGCTGTCGAAAAAGATCCCGCGCAGCTTCAGCGCGTTTACGATCATGGAAGAGCAAAAGCACTGGAGTTTTTGGCAAAAAATAATTAATCGTTCTATCTGGATAATATATCAGTAAACAGTTTCGCGTCATCGGTCTTTATCATATTAATCGCATATCCGTCGTATGCATCGGGATTGGTGAGCTGACCGGTGATGCTGGATTCGTCATATCCGTTTCCGATAGCGAAGGTGATATCCAGATTAAGAATACGTGCGTATTGCTCAAGGAGTGGCACGTACGTTTTGGTAAGGAAATCATCTTCGGTACTGTATATATTTATCCATACTTTTTTCATTGGATGTGTGGTTGGATTAAGCTGGTGGGATACTGCTTCGTAAGTAACATTCGGATTAAGGAACGAAGTGTAGTTTTCCTCCGTTACAGCCAGATTTAATGCTGTAAATGCGCGTTCTCTCTCGGAATAATAGTAGTCTGTATTGGAGAGAACGTTGCCGGCATCGTCCATAACACCGATTCCTGTATTTACATCAACACCGTCTATACCGTTTCTTAAAATGCGGAGTGTCAGGTATGTCTGTATATTGGCTCTTTGGCTGATACTTCCTTTGAATCCGTCTTTGATGGCTGCGACACAGTCGCTGTTCGCATCATATCCAAATACAGGGACACCGTTATTGCGTGCCCAGTTTTCAAACATACTAAGTCCCATTCCGTCGTTATTGGAAATTATCACATCTATATCATCACCGAAGGAATTGGCCCAATTGTTAATGGCAGTACCTGCTGCATCTGCATACCATGTAATTCCGTCGGAAGATTTCATTTCCTGTGATGCAAGTTCTCTTATCTTATATTCTTTTCCGGCTATTATTGCGCTTCCGTCCTGTACAATATCGGAACTTCCGTCAAGATTCAATGATACAGGAGCTGCATTTATAACATCATTTTTCATTACGGCTGTTCCGCAAACTTTTCTTGCAATCCTGGTTCTTGCAACTGAGATGTTATGTCCCATATCACCGATTGCAAGCACATATCCGATGATCCCGTCGCCGTTTCTGTCGATGGAAGCATCGCTGTTTGTGATATAGCCTATTATCATTTCGCCTTGCAGATCAGCGCCTTGTTGCATATCAACGCCGACGTAATAAGAGTTCTTGTTGAAAGTTACGGCGTCAATATCAAGTTCACCGGTCTCACTGTTTGAAGGCTGTCTGTTAAACCATACGACAGGCTTTTCATTGTTTGTATCAAGAGAGTCGGCAATTGAATTGCTTGCATTATTCTGAGCGCAGGCTGAAGATGTTAACATGGTAGCCAGTATTATCGGAAAGAAAAGTTTTTTACCTGATTTCATAGTAAGTAAGCTCCTTATTACATATTTTCTTCTCTAAAATCATTTGCAAGGAAAAGAGACATTTTTTCTTTTACTCTTCTTGTACATTCTTCAACTTTCTCGCGAGGAATGGAACAGAAGATACCGACCAGTTCCTTATCAAGCTGTGAACCTGCGGCAATCTTCAGTGAACCAATCGCATCATCGTAGGATCTTGACGGTTTGTAAGATCTGACCATAACTATTGCGGAGTAAGTGTCGGCAATGGCTATTATTCTTGATGCAAGTGGGATCTCATTGCCATTAAGGCCGTGATATCCGTTTCCGTCTATTCTTTCGTGATGGTACAAGATCCAGTCGGATATTTCATCAAAAGAGTGGATCTGCTTAAGTACCTGAACACCAATATCTGCATGCTTCTTTATAATGTCCCATTCTTCAGTTTCAAGTTTTCCCGGCTTGTTGATGACTTTGCTCGGAATTCCCAGTTTTCCGACATCGAGAAAGAGAGCTGCATATCTTAAATTTTCACATCGAATGGTCTTTTTATACTTGTATGGAAGATAGTCATATATGAGCATCGCGATTTCCATAACATGAAGGGAGTGGCCATCGAGATTGGTATCTCTGGCTTCTATCATTCCGATGAGGCACTCAGCTATATCTTTTGTCTTACTCTTTACACTGCCGATGACAACAAACATCCAGTTGGTAAAAAGAAAGATCAGCAGAGAAAAAACAAATATAATAAGGCCAAATAGGAAGCTGTCACCGCTTATTACGATTGCTACGCAAAAAAGCAGACATATAGCTATATATAGGCAGTATGAAGCTAAGAGTATCACTTTTTTCTTTCCTTCAAACTCAGTGATGATATCTTTGTGAAGGCTGAAAAAAGATATGCACTCCAGCGTTGTATATACCGCTATTATGATTGCACATAAAATAAGGGCTTTTACTACAATTATCATATCTGTACTCCCTTATTGGAAAAATGACATCCTAAATAACCGAGATGCAGTTTTTTCCATGTTGTTTGGAACGATAAAGAGCTTCGCCGGCGCGCTTATAAACAGAGTCAATGTCAGGATCTTCGGAAGATACGCTTGCAAGTCCCAAAGAAGCATTGATTCCGTGAAGTTCGCCGATATTTACTGCATTTAATTTGGCCAGAATGTTCTCTAAAATAGCAGTTATGCTTTCAACATTTTTCTGACCTCTTATAAACATTATGCATTCATCTCCGCCGAGTCGTCCGGCAAAGGTGGATACATTGTGGACGGCTCTCTCGGTAAATGACCATTTCTCAAGCATGTCTATGTTAAGTTCTTCAATTATTATGCGGGAAGCCATCTGGATTGCCTTGTCTCCGATCTGGTGGCCCAGTTTATTGTTTATTTCATTGAAATTATCAAGGTCGAGCAGACATACGACGATATATTCATCGAGTTTTACCGAGTCTTTTATTATCTGATCCGCGATTGCAAAAAAGCGGTCTTTGGTGAGCAAATCTGTAAGAGTGTCAAAGCTTGAACGTATCTCAAGATCATGTTGGATCTGAATATTCTTTTGAAGTGTATAGAACTGATTTATCTTACTGTGTTGGAAATTGTAGTGCATGATAAGCGAGAGCAAAAGGAATATCATTATATTGTACATATCGATATTGGCAAGGTTGTTTGGCTTATAATTAAATGATGTGTACAGAAAAATACTGCTGTAGAAGATGAGAAGGACGGTGAATCTGATCATTGTGTCAATGTAGGCAACAGAAACAATAACAACCAGGACAAGATATATGGTTGCTGCAAGATACGGTTGTGAGATCGAAGAACATATTCCAAAAGATATCAGCTGAAAAAAGCTTATATGAACAAAGACAGTCGTATACTTGATGCATATTTTTTTTAATGCAAAAATAACTACTTCGAAGATCAGAGAAAAGATCATAAACGAGTAGTATATGGTGTAGTTCTTTCTTAATAATCCGAACTTGTTCAAAAGACATAAGATCATATAAACAATGGATAAAAAAAGAATCCAGCTGTTAATGATCCGCATGTACTTGTAATTTGTATTGTGTATAAGTTCTTTGCAATCATTGTAGCGATTTTTCTCAAAGCCGTAGTAGTTTATCTTTTGCCAATACATGTTTTGCCCTCATAGACGGTATTGCTGTCAAAAAATAACTATTTACAGTACAATTATACGCTATTTTTTGCAAAAATAAAATGGACCTAAGGGACGGGGTTATTGGACTATTTTAAAAAGTTTTATTTTTTCAAGTGTATGTGTTATACTTGCTTTTGTTGTTATTAAGAATTTTCAATTGCTCACTATGAGCAGAAAGGAGGACGATCATGAGATACATGACTATTTTTGGAACTATTAACGTAATTGACAGAGGCATGATTGTCCGCCGTCTTTTTTTCTGATCGTTCGATCGGATCATTCAAAGATATGTAACAGAGCGGGACAAGTGTAGCCTCTGATATTTCGGAGGTTTTATTTTGATACTCGTAAAAGGAAAATATGCAGAAGCACAGATCATGTGCAAACAGGAGCTTATTGGCTCAGAGGTAGATAAGTATGCCATTTCACAGATACAGATGATTTGTGATAACAGAGCGGCGGAAGGCTCGGTAATAAGAGTTATGCCCGATGTTCACCCGGGGAAAGTGGGACCTGTCGGCCTTACCATGACGATCACAGACAGGGTACTGCCTTCACTTGTGGGCATTGATATCGGATGCGGAATGCTCGCAGTAAAGCTGGGAAAGATCAGAAATGATTTTCAGAAGCTTGACGCGGTGATCAGAGATAATGTGCCGGTTGGATCATGCATAAGGAAGAGAGTTTCTAACGGCGCGGATTTTGACTTGGAGAGGCTTCGCTGCCGCAAGCACATCAGAAGTGATAAGGCTCTTTTGAGCATCGGCACGCTTGGAGGCGGCAATCACTTTATTGAGCTTGATATTGATGAAAATAAGGAAGTGTATCTGATCATCCACAGCGGCAGCAGGAATCTTGGAAGAGAAGTGGCTGAATACTACATGGCAGCAGGGCAGAAGCTTCTCAAGGACCGGGGAGAAGAGAATGTTCCTTATGAGATGACGTATCTTACAGGGACGCTTAAGGAGGACTACCTTAATGATCTTGCGGTAGTGCAGGAGTATGCTGCTTTGAACCGAAAGACAATTGCATCAGTGATCATGAAAGGTATGAAGTGGAAGGGGAAAGAAGAGATTTCCTGCATTCACAACTATGTCGATCTTAGCGGGGATAAGCCGGTTCTCAGAAAAGGTGCGATCTCGGCTGCGGAAAATGAGGATGTCATTATACCTGTAAATATGAAAGAGGGAGTGATCCTTGGAAAAGGCAAAGGAAACTCTCTTTGGAACAATTCTGCGCCGCATGGCTCGGGAAGGATATTATCAAGGGGAGATGTGGCCGGTTCGCACACCGTATCTGAGTTTAAGGCATCGATGAAGGGAATCTATTCCACATGCATTGGAAAAGATACTCTGGACGAGGCACCGTTTGCTTACAGAGGTATTGATTATATTAAGGAAGCTATAGAAGAAACGGTGTCTGTAGATAAGATACTTAAGCCAATCTACAACTACAAGGGAGGAAATTCATAAATGATATTACAGATAAGCTCCGGAAAGGGCCCTGTCGAGTGCAGGGTTGCTGTAGGAGGAATATACAGAGCTCTGAAAAAAGAGTTTTCGGATATTGAGATGATAACTGCTGTGAAAGGAGAGGTTGAAGGAGCTTTTTCATCAATTGTCTTTTCGTCAGTGCAGGACCTTTCAAGGCTTGAAGGAACAATGCAGTGGATCTGCAAGAGCAAGTACAGACCGGGGCACAAGAGAAAGAACTGGTTTGTCGATGTGAGCATTATCCCTGAGCCTGAAGAGATAAGCGAAAAGCTCACTTCTGATACTGTGCGTATTGAGAAGTTTCACAGCGGCGGTCCCGGCGGCCAGAACGTCAACAAAGTCGAGACCGGAGTCAGAGTCATCCATACCCCCACCGGCATCACGGTATCGTCCACAAGAGAACGTTCCCAGTTCGCCAACAAGCAGGACGCCCTCAAGAAACTGTCCGCAGTCCTAAGAGAAATGAACGAAACAAACAAGGACCTGCAGAAAACCGACGCCTGGAGCAAACACGCGCAGATCGTGCGAGGTAATCCTATTCGCGTTTATGAAGGGGAGAGGTTTGTGATAAGGGGACGGAGCTGAGGTGACGTGGGAGGTGGCGGTATGCCAGTGGGTGCGGTGTACAGCTTTTCTGTACGCCGCTCGTATGGTGCCTCTTCCACTTATCTATGATGTTTTTCGGATAGAAAAGCAGTGGCACACAGATAAATATTGAGTAGGAGTCGATGCTTATCTGTGATTTTATGATGTATTTCAGAGAAGAAAGCAGTTGAACACAGATAAATATTGAGTGGTGGCTATGTTTATCTGTGATTTTATGATGCATTTCAGAGAAAAAAGCAGTGGCACACAGATAAATATTGAATGGGAGCCTATGTTTATCTGGGATTCTAAGATGTATTTCATAGAAAAAAGTAGCAAAACACAGATAAGTACGAGGTGAGTGCCTTTAATTATCTGTGTTTTCTCAAAGGATTCCGGCAAAAATAGCAGAAAAACACAGATAAAAGAATGGTGGAGTAGCATATTTATCTGGAAATCCCCAATTGCCGCCCAAAGCTTTCCCACTACATTAGCATCTAGAGTAATACTTTTTCTATGATATAATTGAATTCAGTTACAGTTTGTTTTTCAGTGATTTAGTAATTTTATATTTTAGATTTCAGTGCACTACAGCTTCAAACAAATATCAAAAAAGCGGAGCAACCACATGATTACTTCAGATCAGACGCAAGAAATTCTTTATGTAATAACAAATCACAAATTTCCAAGCGATAATTACGGAAATGATGATTTTCTCAATAACTGGCCTATGATCTATATCCTTGAGAATGGGAAAAAAATCTATATTGGTGAATCTACCAATGTTTCCGAAAGGATGAAGCAGCATTATAACAATCATGAGAAAAGAGAATTCAAGCAAGTTCATTTTATATATTCAGAAAGATTCAATCAGTCTGCGACATTTGACTATGAATCCAAGCTGATCCAGTTTGTTTCCGCAGATGGCAAGTTTATCATAACCAACAAAAACGATGGTATCGCCAACAAGAATTATTTCAGAAAATCTGATTACGACGATACCTTTGAACAGCTATGGAATGAGCTGATAAGCCATCACCTCGCCGACCATTCCCTTGAATGGATCAAAAACAGCGAGTTCTACAAATATTCTCCGTTTAAAGAATTGAATAAAGATCAAAAGAAGCTTGCAGATGAGATTATCACTGAGATTCGAACCGATAAGAATAAGCCGGTCGTTGTGGAAGGCCGCCCGGGCACAGGAAAGACGATAGTTGCAGTTTATCTGATGAAATATCTCAGAGATTATCAGGATGAAAAGACTCATGAATATCCTTTTCGTGAAAAGAAGATGGGACTTATAATCCCGCAGACATCATTAAGATCGACACTCAGAAATCTTTTCAAGAAGATTGAAGGACTTGCGGCAAAAGATGTAATGGGCGCTTCTGATGCGGTAAACGGCGGAAGCTGGGATATTCTTTTTGTTGATGAAGCCCAGAAATTGCAGGTGAGGCGTAGTATTGTCGGATATCAGACTCATGACAATAATAATACCAAGCTTGGTCTTCCAAAAGACGCAACAGAGCTTGACTGGGTTCTGAAAGTCGCGAAGACACCTGTATTTTTCTTTGATCCCGACCAGTTGTCCGGCCCTTCAGGAACTCCTTTGGAAATCTTCGATAATAAATTAAAGCATCAGCTTGGCATAAAGAACCGCATGAGCGCATATGCAAAGCATTATCTTAAGATGCAGATGAGAGTTGCCGGCGGTGAAGAGTACATCAATTACATAAATGATATTCTTCATGATACATGCACTTCCGGGCAGACGTTTTCAAACTACGACTTTAAGATTTTTACTAAGTTCGAGGACTTCAACAGACAGCTCTATATAAAAGAAAAAGAGTTTGAACTTTGTCGTATGTTGGCCGGCTACGCATGGGAGTGGAAGTCTAAGAATAATAAAACGGCTTACGACATCGAGATTGAAGGCATAAGCAAAAGATGGAATCACTGCCTTAATAACTGGATAAACAGCGAAGGCGCTTTGGATGAGGTTGGATGCATTCACACAAGCGCAGGTTATGACCTTAATTACGGTTTTATTATCCTTGGAAAAGATATCAGATATGACGAAAACGCGAAGAAGATATATGTGGACAAATCCTCATACTTCGACAAAAGAGGTAAACAGTCCGCAACAGATGAAGAGCTTGATAAGTACATAAGGAATATCTATTACGTCCTCATGACAAGAGGTATAAAAGGAACATATCTATATGTGTGCGATGACGCGCTTCGTGAGCATTTCCTAAAGTATGTAGAAAGGTTTGACGTGACATGAATTTTGAGCAGGTGAAAAGAGAAGTCATCAAATTTACAGAAGAAAGAAACTGGGATCAGTTCCATACTCCTGAAAATCTTGCAAAGAGTATTTCGATAGAGGCAGCAGAACTTCTCGAATGTTTCCAGTGGAGTCCTGATTATGACAAAGATGCAGCAACTGAAGAACTCGCAGATATTGTGAATTACTGCATCCTTATGGCGGATAAGATGGGAATAAACATAGAAGATGCCGTGATGGATAAGATAGCGAAGAACAGGGAAAAGTATCCTGTGGAGAAGAGCTTTGGAAGTAGTAAGAAGTACACGGAGTTGTGAAATAATAGCTACACTTGTTCCGATAGTTGTTTTCATGAGGTCAATCCTATGCAGTTACCACATTCTGAAGAACTAAATATCGGCTACCTAAGCAGACTTTTTGACAATACCACAAACTGTTACAAGTTCTTTTGGTTTCAGGCGATACTGCGGAAACTGGATGGGAAGAATAACAGTTTTTCTTTTGATGAGCTTATTAACGAGATGATCGCGGATGCCTGGTATATGGTGACTGAATATCACCTGCGTCTGGGGCCGCTTGGTATAACGGATAATCTCGAGGAAGTGGTTAAGTATATTCATAATGAATATGGTTTTATGTCTTCGGAGAAAAGAGAGAAGATAATAGCTTTTTTGCAGACTACCGAGGATAAGAGTATTGCGAAATACAAAGCGGATCTGACTTTGAATGTTCCTTATCGTCTGCAGGTTCCTTTCTATGATGAGATAAAAATAGAAAGAAACATGTGGAACGGTTCTAAGCAGAATCTGACTGCCGAGATTAACCGTCAGCGCAGATTGATGTATTATTTTGTGCGGATAGCGGGGCTTGATACAAAAATTGAGATAAACAGTCTGTGGGCAGAATATCTTTTTAAGCATAAAGAGATACTTCGCGGCTGGGCGCAGTTTAAGCTGATACAATATTTGCAGAACAAGAATCCGAGCGTTCCCGGAATTGCGGATAAGATTGAGGCGCCTGCTTCAAGGGATATAGAGCGCGTGAGGAAGTATTGGAAGCTTATAGTGCAGATAGATTCTTCAATAAAAGATATTTATGGCGATGTATCTTTGGCGCACGAGGTAATATCAGTCGATCACTTTGTTCCGTGGCAGTATGTTGCGCATGATGAATTATGGAATCTCCATCCTACAACCAGATCAATCAACAGCAGTAAGAGCAATTCGCTTCCTTCCTGGAATATGTACTTCAGGGCACTTGGTGACATCGAATATCGCGCGTATGATCTGAAATCGAAGAATGAAACCGTAGCTCATGAATTTAATAAGATAGCGCCATATCATCTTAATAATCAGGAAATACGGAATCAGTTATACTCAGATGAATTGGACAAAAATACATTTATAGAGCGGCTTGAGCATGTAATAAAGCCTGTATATGAGTCGGCGCAGACGCTGGGATTTAAGGAGTGGATTTATGATGGAAGTAATAACATATAATAAACTTGTAAGGGACAGGATTCCCGAGATTATTGAAAAGGATGGCAAAACCTGTGAGACAGAGGTCTTGGCGGACAAAGATTATCTGGCAATGCTTGATGCCAAGCTTGACGAAGAACTTACTGAGTATCATCAAGATAAGAACATTGAAGAACTTGCGGATTTAATGGAAGTAATCTACGCCGTTGCCGAAGCAAGAGGGTACTCTATTGAGCAATTGGAAGCTGTTCGAAAAGAGAAGGCAGAAAAAAGAGGAGCTTTTAAAGATAAGATTTTCCTTAAAACCGTGCAAGCACAGTTACTCACTTGATTTCAACGGACCTTTTTTGATATTATAAACACGTTTGATTTGCAATTTTATGTTGTTGCAAGTATCGATTATATAAAGAAGAGAAAGTGGAAATTACAGATTTTTTCCACCGGGAGTGAAAATGGATAAAAAGAAAAGTTATAAGTGGATTGAATTGATTTGTGTGTGTGCCTTGTCATTACTCGTTGTATTTGGTGTGACGTGCGGGATCGGTACACTTTTTAGCGGTTGGCATTTTGTGGATGACCACGAGTTCCTGGAGTATTCATATTTGTTCAATTACAAGAATATGTCTTTGATGGATGTGATAAAGGATGTAGACAGAGTGTCTTTCATATCCAGAAACAATCTCCTGTATTATCCGACAAGAATTATTATGACATATATTATAGGAGCGGATGTTGTTGCGCTTAGCGTTATCAAGGCAGTTGAGACAGCTATTGCCATGATCCTGCTTTATTATTGTGGAAAAGAGCTTATAATTACTGATTCAAAAGCTCCTTGTTCAACCAAGGAAGCGCTGAAGAACGGTGTTGTTGCATTTTTCTTTTCACTTGTATGTCTTGTGGGATTTCAGGCTCCGGTATGGTGGAAGCTTGGTCCTGAGCAGATGCAGGCTTTACTTTGCTTTGGCATTGCATTTTTGTGCCTGTTAAAGTGGGAAAAGAATGAGGAAAAAATCGCATATGGTATCGTGAGTACAATATTTGCCGTACTTATGGGATTCTTCCATGAGTCATTTTTCCTTGTAATGCCTTTCCTCGCTCTCTGGCCTGTTTATGAGAATATCAGACGTATCAGAAACAGCGGAGCAGAAACAACACTTACTTTCGATAAGGATTTGAAAAAGCTGCTTGATAAGTACTGCGGCAAAAAGTTGTGGTATGTTGTTGCCGTAATGTTGCTTTGCGTCGGAATTATTCTGAGCACTGTGATCCGACTTGGATTTAACAGCTATTCTCCCGTAGGTTTTGACAGTAGTTCTTCAATAGGTTCATATTTCAGAGCTTTTATTTATTCTATGAACCATGATTGTAAGTGGTATAAGGTTTTCGGAATTCTGCTTATCGGAGTTCTTTTAACATATTATAACGAGTTTAAGCGCTATTGGCCTGAGCTTGCGATTACAATAGTATTTATGTTGCCACAGTTCGTTCTTTATTCTAAGGAAGGAATTGAGGAGAGATATCTTTTACCTGTAGTTATCGGATTTGCTATGTTCTTTGTTATATTTGTGTACAACAGCAAATTGCTGGCAGGCGGACGTAAGAAGGTTTATATAGCAATTTCTGTAATGATGCTTTTATTTAATACTCACAGTATGATCGTTGAGGGTGACTATTACAGATTCAGAGGAGAGAGTGTGACCAAATCTCTTGAGGAGATAGAGAGCCTTTCCGACAGAGGCTACAATGTCTTGTGCTGCTTTGGAATATGTAATCCCGAGGCTGACTGGACTGTTGATATGTATCTGAAAGCTCATGGAAAAAAGGATATATACTATTGGAGCGAAGGAGCAGGTTTCATCTCAACCGAGAGACCGTTCTTTATAGATGGTACTGACAGCGGACTTACTGTGCAGGATATGGATGTAATCTATATGTACAACAGAAATGACAGGCATTTCGAGATTGAGCCCAGTATCGACCTCGAAGGATTTACATGCGTGAAAAGCGGAAGCGTGGATGTTTATTTTAAAGATTCAGTGCTTGATGAACTTGGACAGGAAGAGATAGACGGACTTAAGATTAGACCTACTATTTACGGAATCGGAAAATAAATTGACTAATTTATAAGCAATGTGGATGGACGGATGATTGGATTGACGGATAAACAAAAGAAGGTAATTGTTATAATTTTGGCTGTTATATTGGGAGTGTCCCTGATTCCGGTATTTATCGTTGCGGGATACGACTGCGCGAGCGGCGATGATTACAACTACGGGGCGTGGGCGCATCAGGCAATTGTCAGTGGCGCAGGATTCCTTAAGGCATTGGCGGAAGCGGGAGAGACGACAATCGGAACCTGGAAGACCTGGCAGGGAACTTGGTTTGACTGTTTTGTATTCTGTCTGCATCCCGAGGTGTTTTCTGACTCGGCATATGTTCTGGTGCCGTACATTTTTGTGATTATGCAGATTGCAGCATATTTGGGATTTGCTCATCACTTTTTGAAAGTAAGATGGAAACTTGGAAATTATTATTGGGCCGTTGTAGGCTTGCTGTTCCTGATATTCAGCTTCCAGCTTGTGCCTTCACAGAAGTCTGGAATGTTCTGGTGGGTAGGCTGTGTGCACTATGTTATGCCCATGTGCATGGTACTGTGGGGAACGGTACACGGCGACAGGTTTCTTATGTGGCACAAAAAAAGCGACCTTATCTGGCTGAGCGTAGTAAGTGCACTTATAGGCGGAGCAACATATCCTGCGGCGCTTTTACTTCCTATTGCTGTGGGGCTGTTGTGGCTTTCAGGCTTTGTATTTAATAAGGACAGTGGAAAAGATAAGAAGAACCTTCTTTTACTCATTCCGCTTGTACTCGATGTTATAGGACTTGTCATCAGTATTATTGCTCCCGGAAATGCCGTAAGGAGCGCGTCGGATATAAGTCAGGGCGCAGAGCCGTCAGGTGGCGCCATAGCAACAATATTTAAGAGCATTATCTACTCTGTTACGGATGCTATTGATATGTTCATTGGGCAAAAGACATTTGTGGTCATTTTGTTCATTGTAATCTGTATTGTTACTGTGATTGCATTTAACGCAGCAGCCGGGGGAAAAGAGTTTAAAGCAGTATTTGCGCACCCTCTTTTGTTCGTGGTTGTCATGTTCCTTGTAAATGCCTCAATGTACGCGCCAAGGCTCTATGCGGGCGGAGTTGTTTCATCGGGATATTATAACTTTAATTTCTGGACCTTCTGCCTGTGCACGATAGCAGGAATCATCTATATTTGCGGATATCTTTTCTTCGTAAAAGAAATTAAGATAAGTGCCGGAAAACTAAAGATTGCCTGTATCGCAGCTCTTTTGATATGTCTTGCTGTTGCATTTGTCGGAAGACACGGAGTTAAAGAATACACGGATTATATTTGCCTTGAGTATTATCTTAGCGGTCATGCGGATGATTACAAGGAGCAGATAGCGCTGCAGAGACTTCTGATGGAAGAAGAGGGCGTCGATGATGTGGTTGTACCTGAGATCAATAATGAACAGGGACCGCTGATGCAGATGCCTATTGTGGCAGATTCCGAGAATATAGATAACGTAATGGCAGCAGGCTTTTATGGTAAGAACAGTTGCAGAGCGATTCCAAGAGATGAATGGATCGAGCAATATGGGGAAAAATACGGATTAAAATGATGATGACAGAGCATATTTTCGCATGGTTTGTGTTTAAATATGCTCTGTTTTTATATACAAAAAAGTAAACACAAGAAGGCGTGTTACGCGGTCTGTTGCTGAGTTTAAGAGCGCCTTTTATGTTATAATGTTTTTCAGATAAAAGATGTCTTTATAAATTTGGGGGCTTTAAATGCTGAGTATATATTTTGGTGACATGAAGGATGCTATTTATCATCCGCCTACATATTTTGACAATACTTATGAGGACAATTGGATAACAGATCCTTTGTCTGTTGAAATGATAAAGGATGTGGATAAATCAGAGGTGGTTGGGCCTAATCTTATTCAGAGTACGGTTTTGGGGCCTATTCCTCCTAAGGCTTTATCCGGCGGAGTTAAGACGCTTATGCTTTTTAAGTTTGATGAGACCGGGAAAGTTTTTAATGCATCAGCATGCGGAAACAATTGTGCAAAGTGGATTCTTAAGATAGCTGATAGCAAAGATCTTACTATCAATCTTCGACATATTATGGATTTTGGTAATGGTGATTTTAATATAAAGATTCTTAACACTGATATAGTGGTAAAAAATATGTGTGAATTAGCAGATGTTGCGGGAGAGTACGTATAAAGCATATGCGCGGAAAACATAGAGTAGTTGTACAGAATAATAAACTTCATTATGAATTTGAGATAAAGAGAAATATAACTATTATCCAGGGAGACAGCGCTACAGGTAAGACTACGCTTATTGAGATGATTACGCAGTTCCAGAATCTTGGTGCTTCAAGTGGTATTGAAGTTATTTGTGATGTGCCATGTAGGACAATCTCGGGCATTGACTGGAAGTTGATATTGAATAATACACATGATAGCATTGTTTTTCTTGATGAAGAGAATTCTTTTATAAATACAAAAGAATTTGCAGATATAGTCAGCGGTTCAGATAATTACTTTGTGATCATAACAAGAGAGAATCTTTATAGTCTTCCCTACAGTGTAGAGGAAATCTATGGTCTAAGGGCTTCGGGAAAGTATCAGAACACAAATAGAATATATCAGGATTTTTATAATATATATTCTACTACGCAGGAAAACCCTGTGGAGCCGGAAGTAGTTATTACTGAAGATTCAAAATCAGGATGCGATTTTTTTACAGCTGTTTGCGAAGAAAAAGGGAAAAAATGTATAAGCGCAGATGGGAAGTCTAATCTTTTTCGTCTGGTAAAGGAAAAAGAAGGAGAAGAAATCTGTGTAATTGCGGATGGAGCGGCTATTGGGCCTGAGATGAACAGGCTTTACGAGCAGGTAAGAAAGAATCCGAAATTAAAGCTGTATCTTCCGGAATCTTTTGAGTGGATAATTCTTAAATCCGGAATTGTTGGTGGAAAAAAAGTTGACGATATTCTGGCGCATCCGGAAGACTTTATAGAATCACAGTTTTTTTTCAGTTGGGAAAGATATTTTGAAAAGTTGCTTATTGAGCAGACAGAAGGCATGTATCTGCAATATAAAAAAGCCAAGTTGAATGCTGCATATTTGCATGATAAGAACAAAAGAGCAATTCTCAGTGTTCTGGGTGAAGGAAATTTGATAATATAAAAGTGCTTTGTGATATATGGGTATAAGTAAACCTTAGAACTGTAGGCATTGCCTACAGTTTTTATATTGCAATTGTCCATTTACAGTTTCTGGTCTCAAAGTATAAGCGTACCTTCCTCTTGGAATTTAGAACGATAACAACGCATTCGTATACAAGGGTAGTGCAACCGGATGCATGGATTCCGTCAGGAGTAGTGTACGACCCTTTAAGGTTCATAGGCCTGTATCCTTTTATTGTATAGTTTTCATAAACTCACATATGCACCAAAGAAATTTCCATTTTTAAATTTTATGCTTGACAACTCATATATGTGAGAGTAAAATCATAAAACATAAAGACAAGGGCGTCTTAGAGAATAACTCTAAGGCGCTTTTTCTGTTTTTCGGGCTGTAACTGTGCGTTTATGCCCTTATGCAATCGGTTTAATATATCCGGAGTATTATAATCTTGATTGTATACAAGTATTCGTGGATTAAAGAATATTTGTGGGATCGTTGAAAAATCGTAGGAATGAAGCGGCTTTTCAATAGATGCGATTCATAATTTTAAATAATAAATATCAATTCTGATGCAATGGGGCATCAACCTTCTACGGTATGAGTAGATGGCTGATGTCCTGTTGTTTTTTTGTTCAAAAAGAAATAGATATTGAACAAAAAGGGAGAGGAGAAATTGTATGAGTGAAGAAATCTTAAGTGCAATAGATAGCAGTGTCTTCGGTGTCTGGTTCCTCATAGGAGCAGCCCTTGTATTCTGGATGCAGGCCGGATTTGCAATGTGCGAGGCCGGTTTTACAAGAGCCAAGAATACCGGAAACATCATCATGAAAAACCTTATGGACTTTTGTATAGGAACCGTAGTGTTCATCCTGATCGGATTTGGACTTTTCCTCGGTGAGGATATGGTCGGAATCATCGGAAAACTGGGATTTGATATTTTTACAAACTATGCAGGCTTTGATTGGTCCAACTTCGTATTTAACCTTGTTTTCTGTGCTACAACAGCAACAATCGTTTCAGGATCGATGGCTGAGAGAACTAAGTTCTTATCATATTGTGTGTACTCGGCAGTTATTTCAGCAGTTATCTATCCTATTGAAGCACACTGGACATGGGGCGGAGGCTTCCTTTCTCAGATGGGCTTCCACGATTTCGCAGGTTCCAACTGCATTCACATGGTAGGCGGTATTTCAGCTCTTATCGGTGCAGCAATCCTTGGACCCAGAATCGGTAAGTTCGAAAGAGATAAGGACGGAAAGGTTACTAAAGTAAATGCTTTTCCCGGTCACAACCTTGTAGCCGCATCACTTGGTGTTTTCATTCTTTGGCTTGGTTGGTACGGATTCAACGGAGCAGCTTGTACTTCAATCGATCAGCTCGGATCTGTATTTGTAACAACAACAATAGCACCTGCACTTGCAACAGTAACATGCATGATCTTTACATGGGTTAAATATGGTAAGCCTGATGTTTCAATGTGTCTCAACGCTTCACTTGCAGGACTTGTAGCTATCACAGCTCCCTGTGATGTAACAGATGCATTAGGTTCAATCATCATCGGAATCGTAGCCGGACTTCTTGTTTGTTTCGGCGTTTGGTTCCTTGATTACAAGCTTCACATTGACGATCCCGTAGGAGCAGTTGCAGTACATTGCTTAAACGGTATCTGGGGAACAATTGCAGTAGGTCTTTTCGCAACAAATACAGCACCAGGTTATTCAATCGCTGATTCAGCAGGAAATGAGCTTGTAGGTCTTTTCTACGGCGGCGGATTTAAGCTCCTTGGATTACAGCTTATCGGTTTGATCTGCACAGCAGCTTGGACAGCAGTAACTATTACAATTACATTCCTTGCTATCAAGAAAGTTATGGGACTCAGAGTTACAGAGGAAGAAGAAATCCTCGGACTTGACTCCACTGAGCATGGACTTGCATCAGCATATTCAGGATTTGCCATCATGGATGTTTCAAACACCCTGAACATGTCAATTAACGAAAATACAGACCTCGGAGTAAGTTCTTACGAAGAGGCTTCAGAAATACAGAAGAAAGCTTCGGTGCCTGTTGTTACAGCACCTGTACATACAGAATCAGGAATTCATAAAGTTGTTATTATCGCTAAGTTGTCCCGCTACGACAAACTGAGACGTGCGATGAACGAACTCGGCGTAACCGGGATGACTGTTACACAAGTCATGGGTTGCGGCATCCAGAAAGGCTCAGGCGATATGTATCGCGGAGTTGAGATGGACGCAACCCTCCTTCCTAAGATTAAGTTGGAAGTGGTTATCAGCAAGATTCCTGTAGAAGATGTAATCGAAGCTGCAAAGAAAGCCCTTTATACAGGACATATCGGAGACGGCAAGATATTTGTTTACAGTCTCGAAAATGTCGTTAAGATTCGCACCGGCGAAGAAGGAGCAGCTGCTCTTGCAGATGTTGAGTAGGCTGCGAGGACTTAAAAATATAATTCATGCAACAAAGGCGTTTGCGCAATAGCCATTAAGGCAATATATACAATAGTTTGCGATTTTGTGCCACTACGATGAGACTGACAGGCTCATCGTAGTGCTTGGCGCAATCAGAGCAAAATTTAAATGAAATTACAGAAATCCGCACCTGCTGCGGATTTCGTGAGAACATGAATCAGGAGTCAGCCAAGCCCTATCGACGAAGTCGATTCAAATTGGCTTGGTTGATGCATTCTTGAACATCATGTTCAAGAATGCATATATTGCCGCTCAGGCTACTACGCAGACCGTTTGAATAAATGAAATACCGGGAGGAAGGATAAAGTATGTGCGCAATTCTTACATACGCTAGAGCAGATGTTGCTCAGGAATTTTTTGAAGAAATGTTATATAAGACTCATTCCAGAGGCCCCGACATGTCGAGAACTCTGAAGGTTAGCGAAGGATGGCTGGGATTTAACAGACTCTCCATCATGGGACTGAATGAAGCGGGTATGCAGCCCTTTTCATTAAACGGAAACGCAGTTATATGTAACGGAGAGTTATATGGATTTGAGCATATCAAAAAATATCTCATTTCCCTGGGCTACAGCTTTAAGAGCGAAAGTGATTGCGAGATACTGCTTCCTCTTTATGAGAGGCTCGGAACCAAAATGTTCAGTCTTTTGGACGCCGAATTTGCATGCGTGATCTATGATGCGGCACAGAAGAAGTTCATAGCCGCAAGAGATCCGATTGGTATCAGACCTCTTTATTACGGATACGACGATGAAGGATACATTCTTTTTTCATCGGAACCAAAGAATATCACAGGTGTTTGTCGGAAAGTTATGCCTTTCCCGCCCGGACATTACTACGAGGACGGGAAATTTGTATGTTATAAGGACATGACTGATGTAAAAGAAATTTCGACAGACAGCCTGGAAGTCATAACAACCAAGATACACGACAAGCTCGTAAACGGAATAGAGAAAAGACTCGACGCTGATGCGCCTGTAGGATTCCTTCTTTCCGGAGGACTTGATTCATCACTTGTTTGCGGTGTTGCCGCAAGACTTTCGGATAAGCCGATCGAGACTTTTGCAATAGGAATGGATATCGACGCAATCGATCTTAAATACGCAAGGGAAGTTGCTGAGTACATTCACAGTAATCACCACGAAGTCATAATCACCAAAGAAGATGTGCTTAACGCACTCGAGCCTGTTGTTGAGGCGCTTGGAACTTATGACATCACAACTATAAGAGCTTCAATTGGAATGTATCTTTTGTGCAAATGGATACATGAGAACACTGATATCAAGGTAGTTCTTACAGGTGAGATTTCAGATGAGCTCTTTGGTTACAAATATACGGACTTTGCTCCGAGCGCAGAAGCCTTCCAGGAAGAGGCCAAAAAGAGAGTGAGAGAGCTTCATATGTATGACGTTCTAAGAGCAGACAGATGTATCAGCGTAAACTCACTAGAAGCCAGAGTTCCTTTCGGAGATCTTGATTTTGCAAGTTATGTAATGAGCATCAATCCCGAAAAGAAACTCAATACATATGGAATAGGAAAGTTCCTATTAAGAAAAGCTTTTGAAAAAGATGAAGTTATCCCAAGATCGATCCTTATGAGAGAGAAGGCAGCTTTCTCTGATGCTGTCGGACATTCACTCAGGGACGACCTTATGGAATATGCTGACGGGAAATACTCTTTTGCAGATCTTGAAACAATGAAAAAGAAGTATACTCATGCAACTCCATTTACAAAGGAGTCTCTCCTTTACAGAGAACTGTTTGAGAAGTACTATCCCGGACAATCAGATATGGTAATAGATTTTTGGATGCCTAATAAGAGCTGGGAAGGATGCAATGTTGACGATCCTTCCGCAAGAGTTCTTTCAAACTATGGAGCATCGGGAAAATAAATATTAAAAACGGAGGAAAATAAAATGATTGATGCAGAAAGATTAACAGAAGAATTTGGATGTCTTGTTTTTAATGACAAGGTCATGAAGGACAGACTCCCTAAGGACATATACAAAGCAGTTCACAAGACAATTGAGAAAGGAACACATCTTGAGCTTGATGTTGCAAATTGCGTTGCAGCTGTAATGAAAGAGTGGGCAGTAGAGAACGGTGCTACACACTTCACGCACTGGTTCCAGCCTATGACAGGTCTTACAGCCGAGAAGCATGACAGCTTCATTTCACCTACGGAAGACGGCAAGATCATCATGGAGTTTTCGGGAAAAGAGCTTGTAAAGGGTGAGCCTGATGCTTCAAGTTTCCCTTCAGGAGGACTTCGTGCAACATTCGAAGCAAGAGGATATACAGCATGGGATCCTTCATCACCGGCATTTATTAAAGACGGATCTCTTTACATTCCTACAGCATTCTGCTCATACGGCGGAGAAGCTCTTGATAAAAAGACACCTCTCTTAAGATCAATGGAGGCTCTTTCAAGAGAAGCTGTAAAAATGCTCAAGCTCCTTGGATATGAGGATGTAAACAGAGTAAGCACAACAATCGGTTCAGAGCAGGAATACTTCCTTATCGATAAGGATGATTACAAGCTCAGAAAAGACCTTCTTTTCACAGGTAGAACACTTCTTGGTGCGCCTGCAACAAAAGGTCAGGAGATGGAAGATCACTACTTCGGTGTTATCAAACCTAAGGTTTCAGCATACATGCACGATCTTGACGAGGAACTATGGAAACTCGGAATTCCCGCAAAGACAAAGCACAACGAGGTTGCTCCTTCACAGCACGAGCTTGCACCTGTATTTGAGACAGCAAACATTGCTGTAGATCACAACCAGCTCACAATGGAAGTTATGAAGAAGGTTGCCGACAAGCACAACTTCGCATGTCTCTTACATGAGAAGCCGTTCGAGGGAATCAACGGTTCAGGTAAGCACAACAACTGGTCTGTCTGCACAGATACAGGAATGAACCTCTTAGATCCCGGAAAAAACCCCGGTGAGAACACTCCCTTCCTTGTATTCCTTATGGCAGTTATCGCAGCTGTTGATGAGTATGCACCACTTCTTAGACTTTCCGTTGCATCTGCAGGAAACGATCACAGACTTGGCGGAAACGAGGCGCCTCCGGCAATCATTTCAATTTTCGTTGGTGACGAGCTTAGCGAAGTACTTAAGGGTGTTGAAGAAGGAAATGCATACCACAGCAAGGGCAAAGTTCAGATGGGTATGGGAGCAGAAGTTCTTCCTCATTTCACAAAGGACAACACAGACAGAAACAGAACATCACCTTTCGCATTTACAGGTAACAAGTTCGAGTTCCGTATGCCCGGTTCTGCAGTTTCTGTAGCAAACGCAAACATCGTTCTTAACACAGCTGTTGCAGAAGAGATCACAAAGATCTATGCAAAGCTTGAGGGCGTTGAGAAAGATAAGCTTAATGACAAGATCGCGGAAGTACTTAAGGAGACACTTGTAGCTCATAAGAGAGTTCTCTTTAACGGAAACGGATATACAGATGAATGGGTAGCAGAGGCCGCAAAGAGAGGACTTCCCAACCTTAAGTCACTTCCCGATGCACTTCCTTACTTCAAGGAAAAAGAGTCAGTTGAACTCTTCACAAAGCACGGCATCTTCACTAAGGAAGAGATTGATTCAAGATATGAGATTCTCCTTGAGAACTATTCAAAGTCAATCCACATCGAGTCTTTGACATTGCAGGAAATGGCTAAGAAAGACCTCATGGAAGGACTTATCGCATATCAGAGCGACCTTCTTGATGAAGCATCAGGAAAGAAGAGTCTTCTCGGAGAAAAGAGTGCAGCATTCGAGATTGAGACACTCAAAGCAATTGACGAAGCTCAGGGCAAGATGAGCGAAGCTCTTAAGAAACTTGCAGCTGATACAACAGTTGCTGAGGGTAAAACTGAGGTTCTCGATCAGGCAGCTTACTACCAGAAGACAATTCTTGCAGATATGGATGAAGTGAGAAAGTATGCTGATGCTGCAGAAGCACTTGTTCCTGACAGCTATCTCGGATATCCGACATACGGACAGATGCTTTTCTCATTAAGATAAAAAGGAAAAAGGAAGGATAAAAATGGAAACTTGGATGAATGAACATGATGCCTGCGGTATAGGTGCAGTCATCAATATAGACGGAAGTGCAGACAACAAAGTTCTTGACGATGCGCTCAAGGTAGTAGAAAAACTTGAGCACAGAGCAGGAAAAGATGCAACAGGAAAAGTCGGTGACGGTGTAGGAATTCTTGTACAGATTTCTCACAGATTCTTTTCTCTTGAAGCTAGAAAAATCGGTATTTCTCTTAAAGAAGCAGGCGATTACGGAATAGGGATGTTCTTTTTTCCTCAGGAACCTATGAAGCGTATGTTTGCAAAGCGCATGCTTGAAGTCATTGCTGAAAAAGAGAATCTTAAGGTACTTGGTTGGAGAGATGTTGAGACTCATCCCGAAATTTTGGGTGAAGTAGCAAGAAACTGCATGCCTCATATTTCTCAGTGCTTTATTGAGAGACCTTCGGATGCGGCAAGAGGAATTGAATTTGACAGACGTCTTTACTGCCTTAGAAGAGAGTATGAGAAATCTTCTGAAGATACTTACATCTGTTCATTTTCATCCAGAACCATTGTTTATAAGGGAATGTTCCTTGTAGGACAGCTTCGTAAGTTCTACGAGGACCTCCTTTCTCCTGACTACAGAACAGCGATTGCGCTTGTGCACAGCCGCTTTTCAACAAATACAACTCCTTCGTGGCAGCGAGCTCATCCGTACAGGATGATCGCCCACAACGGAGAGATCAATACAATCCGCGGAAACAGCGACAGAATGCTTGCCAGAGAAGAGACTATGTCTTCTGACGTTTTCGGAGATGACCTTTCAAAGGTTTATCCCGTTATCTCATCTTCGGGCTCTGATTCCGCAATGCTCGACAACACACTTGAGTTCCTTTACATGAACGGAATGGATCTTCCTCTTGCAATGATGCTCGCAATTCCCGAGCCTTGGAAGCACAATGACTTCATGGACAAGGACAGAAAAGATTTCTATCATTACTATGCGACAATGATGGAGCCATGGGACGGCCCTGCGGCAGTTCTTTTCACAGACGGCGAAGTATTTGGCGCAACACTTGACAGAAACGGTCTCAGACCTTCAAGATACTACGTTACAAAGGACGGAAGACTCATCCTTTCATCGGAAGTCGGTGTCCTTGATATTCCTGAAGAGAATATCATAAAGAAATCACGTCTTTCACCGGGACATATGCTCCTTGTTGATACAAAAGAGGGACGCATAATATCAGATGAAGAGTGTAAGAACAGGTACTCACAGGCAAAGCCTTACGGTGAGTGGCTTGACAGATATCTTTTGCACCTTAATAAGCTCAACATTCCCAACAAGAAGATTCCTACACATACACAGGAGATGAGGGATAAGCTTTACAAGGTGTTCGGATATTCATATGAAGATGTTAAACAGCAGATTCTTCCAATGGCGATGAATGGCATAGAGCCTACAGTTTCCATGGGTACAGATGTACCTCTTGCTATGCTTTCAACTCATCACCAGCCGCTTTTCTGCTACTTTAAGCAGCTCTTTGCTCAGGTTACAAACCCGCCGATCGACTCTCTCCGTGAGAAAGTCGTTACAGATACTACCGTTTATATCGGTTCTGACGGAAATCTGTTAAAAGAAAAGAGCGACAACTGCAGAGTTTTGGAAGTTAATAATCCGATACTTACAGGCGTTGACCTGATGAAGATAGAAGCTCTCGATCAGCAGGGCTTTTCGGTGAGAAAAATCTCACTTTTGTATTACAAGAATACTCCCGTCGAGAGAGCTTTGGAGCAGCTTAACATATCTGTAGACAGAGCTGTTGCGGACGGAGTAAATATCATTATCCTTTCAGACAGAGGAGTTGACGAGAACCATATGCCGATTCCTTCACTGCTTGCGGTTTCATCTGTTGAGCAGCATCTTGTAAGGACAAAGAGGCGCACAGCCGTATCACTCATCCTTGAGAGCGGCGAGCCAAGAGACGTTCACCAGATCGCAACACTTCTTGGTTTTGGTGCAAGAGCAATTCATCCTTATCTTGCACAGGAGTGCATTGCCGAGCTCATAGATATAGGAATTTTGGACAAAGATTATCATACAGCTATTGCGGACTACAACAAGGCACTTCTCGGCGGCGTAGTTAAGATTGCTGCAAAGATGGGTATCTCTACTTTGCAGTCCTATCAGTCTGCGAGAATTTTCGAGGCTATAGGTCTGTCAAAAGAGCTTGTTGATAAATACTTTACGGGAACAACCAGCAGAGTAGGCGGAATCGGCATAGAGGAGATCGGTGAGGATATCGAGCTTCGTCATGATAAGGCATTTGATCCTCTCGGACTTGCAACCGATTCAACACTTGATTCTATCGGATTCCATGCGCTCAGAAGCGGCGATGACAAGGAAGACCACATGTATAACCCCAAGACTATCGTTACTTTGCAGAGAGCGGTAAGAGAGGGCGACTACGATAGATTCAAGGAATATACACAGATGGTTGATGACGAGGACAGACCTCATACACTGAGAGCTCTTTTGTCCTTCGTACCTGCCCAAAAGCCTGTTCCGATCGAAGAGGTTGAGAGCGAAGAAGAAATCGTTAAGCGCTTCCAGACAGGAGCTATGTCTTACGGATCTCTTTCAAAAGAGGCTCACGAGACACTTGCTATCGCTATGAACAGACTCTCCGGAAAGTCAAATACCGGTGAGGGCGGTGAAGATGTTGCACGTTTCGGAACAGAGAGAAACAGTGCCGTTAAGCAGGTTGCATCGGGAAGATTTGGTGTTACAAGCAGATATCTTCAGAGCGCACAGGAAATCCAGATCAAGATGGCGCAGGGGGCAAAGCCCGGAGAAGGCGGACACCTTCCCGGAAAGAAGGTATACCCTTGGGTTGCAAGCACACGTTTTTCAACCCCCGGTGTTGCTCTTATTTCACCTCCGCCGCACCATGACATCTATTCAATAGAAGATCTTGCACAGCTTATCTACGATCTTAAGAATGCAAATGACAGAGCAAGGATCTCTGTTAAGCTCGTTTCTGAAGCAGGTGTGGGAACAATAGCTTCAGGTGTTGCAAAGGCAGGAGCACAGGTAATCCTTGTATCCGGATATGACGGAGGAACAGGTGCCGCACCTTCATCTTCTGTTCACCATGCCGGACTTCCTTGGGAGCTTGGTGTGAGCGAAGCTCATCAGTCACTTATAGACAACGGACTTAGAAGCAGAGTTGTTCTTGAGGCTGACGGTAAGCTCATGACAGGTAGAGATGTTGCTATCGCAGCACTTCTCGGAGCAGAGGAATTCGGATTTGCAACAGCTCCCCTTGTATGTATGGGATGCATGATGATGCGTGTATGCTCAAAAGATACATGTCCTGTCGGCATCGCAACTCAGAATGAGGAGCTCAGAAAGAGATTTACAGGTAAGCCTGAGTATGTCATGAATTTCATGCTCTTTGTTGCAAGACAGCTTCGTGAGATCATGAGTGAGCTCGGATTTAGAAAGCTTACCGATATGGTCGGAAGAACAGACTGCCTTAAGATGAGAAGCGTTCCCAAGGCAAGATGCAAGGACGCTGCAGATCTTAGCAGAATTCTTGACAGCAAATATGCAGGAATCGAGAAGAATCACTTTGATCCTAAGGATGTATATGACTTCGGACTTGTTAATACTTTGGATTCAAAGGTTCTTATTCCTGAGTATGAAAAAGGAAAGAATGCCCTTAAGGCAATCGCTGTTAAGGCAAATGAAGATGAGGAAAGAAAGGCAGCTGAATCCGAGAGAGTTAAGATGAAAGTCGATATCTCAAGTACCGACAGGAGCTTTGGTACACTTCTCGGAAGCAGAGTTACCAATGACTTTAAGAATACTCTTCCCGAAGATTCCGTATTTGTTGAAGCATACGGCGGTGGCGGACAGTCATTCGGTGCATTCCTTCCTAAGGGCGTTACTTTGAAACTTTACGGTGATGCCAATGACGGATTCGGTAAGGGACTTTCAGGCGGAAAAGTTATCGTAAGACCTTCCGAGAAAGCTACATATAAGGCACATGAGAATATCATCATAGGTAATGTTGCTCTTTACGGTGCAACAGCAGGAAAGGCCTATGTATGCGGTGTTGCGGGCGAGAGATTCTGTGTAAGAAACTCAGGAGCAATCGCTGTTTCCGAGGGATGCGGCGATCACGGTCTTGAATACATGACAGGCGGAAAAGCAGTCATCCTTGGAATGACAGGTAAGAACTTTGCTGCAGGTATGAGCGGCGGAATCGCATATGTTCTTGATAAGGAGCATACTCTTTATCTTAGAATGAATAAAGATATGGCATCTCTTTATGAAGTGACCGAAAAGTACGATATTGCAGAGCTTAAGCTGATTCTTGAAGATTATGTAAAAGAGACGGGCTCTGAGTACGGAAAAGAAATCCTTAAAAACTTTAAGAGCTATATTCCCGACTTTAAGAAGATAGTTCCAAACGATTATCAGAAGATGCTTACGGCAATAAGCAAGTTTGAGGAACAGGGAATAGACCACGACCACGCTGTGTTAGAGGCGTTTAAAGAACTGGCATGAACAGCGCATCGGCGCGACAAGAGTCACAAGTGACTCTTGAGCTAATGGGTTACTTCACTTCATATATAATAGGAGATGTAAAATGGGAAAAGAAACAGGCTTTCTTGAATATACAAGAACAAATAATAAAGATATCCTGCCTGAAGACAGAATTCTTAACTTCGAGGAGTTTCATGCTCCTCTCGATGTTAAGGAGAGAAGAGAGCAGGCAGCAAGATGCATGAACTGCGGAGTTCCTTTCTGTCAGTCGGCAATGAATCTGGGCGGAATGGTAACGGGGTGTCCTCTTCACAACCTCATCCCGGAGTGGAACGATGAGATTTACAAGGGACACGACGGACATGCTTTTGCAAGACTTCATAAGACAAGTAACTTCCCTGAGTTTACGGGAAGAGTATGTCCCGCACTTTGCGAGAAGGCATGTATGTGCGGACAGAACGGCGAAGCCGTAACGGTTCACGACAACGAGCTTTACTTAATAGAAACAGCTTTTGAAAAGGGCTATATCAAACCCGTAGTTCCTGAGATAAGGAGCGGCAAAAAGGTAGCTGTAATCGGAAGCGGTCCTTCCGGACTTGCGGTTGCCGATGAGCTCAATCACAGAGGACATAATGTTGAGGTCTTCGAGAGAGAAGATGAGATCGGCGGACTTCTCATGTATGGTATCCCCAACATGAAGCTTGATAAGAGCGTTATAAAAAGACGCAGAAAGCTCATGGAGGAAGAGGGCGTTGTATTCCACACAAATTCCGATATCGGTAAAAATGTGAGTGCTGCAAGCCTTAATGAGAAATTTGACGCGGTGGTTATGTGCTGCGGTTCCAAGAAACCAAGACCGCTTAACGTCGCAGATCCGGAGAAGATCAAAGGCGTTTACAATGCCGTTGATTTCCTTACACAGACAACAAAGGCACTTATGCAATGCCAGGATAAGAGTGCACAGACTCTTTCAAAGCACGGCGGCTTCATAGATGCAAAGGGCAAGAACGTTGTTATCGTCGGAGGCGGTGATACAGGTAACGACTGTATCGGAACTGTTATCAGACATGGAGCAAAGAGTGTTACGGCTCTTGAGATGATGCCCAAGCCTCCTGTAACAAGAGCAGCATCAAATCCATGGCCCGAATGGCCCAAAGTTCTTAAGACTGACTATGGCCACGAGGAAGCAATTCATGTTTTCGGAGAAGATCCGAGAGTATATGAGACAACAGTTAAGAGCGTAACAACGGATAACAAAGGAAATATCAAGAAAATCGAGACTGTTAAGGTTACTTTCAAAGATGGAAAGTTAACTGAGGTTCCCGGTTCCGAGCAGGTTCTTAAGTGCGATATTCTCCTTATCGCAGCCGGATTTATCGGATGTGAAGACTATTCTGCCGATGCGTTCGGACTTAAAAAGAGTCAGCGCGGAACAATTGTTACAGAAGCTGACAGTTATCATGTGCCGAATACAAAGCTCTTTTGCGCGGGCGATATGCACCGTGGACAGTCACTCGTTGTATGGGCTGTTTACGAAGGCCGCAGCTGTGCGAAGGAAGTTGATTCCTACCTGATGGGATATACAAACTTATAAAGATGCTCTAGACTCCCTTATCCGCTTACTTAGTAATAAGTAGGCAGGATAAGGGAGTTTTTTTATTATTAAACTCTTTTTAACAAATAATTACAAACGAGTTAACTTTTGTATTGAAAAAAACGACCTGTTGCGCTATAATTACTATTGTAAAGGCTGAATACTTGTAAGAAATGTTAAGCTAGTTTTTAGAAAAGAGGAGTAATTTATGAGAAAAAGCCTAATAGTCATGGTAACATGCCTGGTCCTTGCATCTGTTTGTGTGGGATGCGGATCGGAAAAAGAGTTAAGCATGGGAGATGTTGAGATAAATCCTATAGTTGAGGAAAAACCTGTAGTAGTAGATGAGAACGGAAAGGCTGTCAAGAAAGATGAGATCTCAGCCGATCTTAATCAGGTATTCGAGCAGTTTGAGGGCTCTTGGATATTTGATTCAAGACGTGGGGCGGCTGTTATGGTCGAGAAAGCTAACGACAGCATGTACACTTTTCCGGGAGCATCATGGGTGGTATCTATTTCAGGCGGAGATGTAATGACAGACCTTGACGTAGTTGAATACACTTCGAACACAATATCTTTTTGCAAAAAGAATGCGGATGGAGATTATTATTACAAACTGTCATTCGGAGATGATGTAAAGAGTATTGAGATGGCATGCGGAGACACACAGAATTCGGCAGATTCGGTACTTATCTGCAATGAGAAAAGTGAGGGATGACTTCAATGATAAAGGGGAAAAGAGAAGCCATAGCGAGCCATATCTTTTTCGTCCTGATGTTTCCGGCAGTATTATTTGCGGGGTGCGCAATGGATGAAAATGAGTCCGGGGGGACAGGAGTAGCTATACAGGACAATTTAGCAGAAGTTAGCAGTGCAGGCGATTTTCTAAGCGAGGGAAAAGATAGTGATACATCAGAGGGGGCTGCCAAAGAAGTGAATCTTGAGGATTTCCTGGGGGTAGACGGAATGACTCAGACAGAGCTCGATATCGAGGATTTTTGGGCAGCAAATGATGTAGATAATCTTATTGAGAAGTACAATAGTATAGAGATAGTGAGCTCTTGTTATGAGGACGGAGCAGCACTTCCTCTGTACACGAATAATTATTGGTATTCAAATGAATACAGAGCAAACATGAATGAGCCGGGTGATGCATATATTATCAAGGATGGTGTAAGGGTGGTAAGCCGTCCCGATTATATGAGCTCTGACAATAAGGAAGAGACCGGTGTCATGATAGAACTTTATTCTTCGCCTGACAGCAGGATAGAAAATGTTGTTGAGAATATCTATGCGAAGAAAGATGAGAACCTTATCAAGCGTTGCCTTCAGGGAAATGGGGAAGTTTATATAGAAGCAGAAAAAGAGATGGTATATCCCAATGAAGACGAGCTTGAGAATAAGGAACTCCAGGAAAAAACAACAAAATGGTGCATGGTCTTTGATGAGGAGACTAAAGAATTAAAGAGAGCTGCGATTTCATCAACAAATATTTTGGGTGGAGTAATAGATACACGTTACTACACGGTTACACTGGGAAGCGAGATGCCTGAGAAGTATTGGGCTTTGAAGAAGACTCTTGATGATAATTTAGCTGCTTCAGATGAAGACTCAAGAAATGTACATTTTGTATACGGAGCGGGAAATTCCACTAAAAAAGAAGGTGATTTTAAGGTAAAGAAGGGAACCAATGTTATATTTGAGACATCTAAGGGAAATCTTTTCCTTGATGCTGATGGTACTATTCCTTATGATTCATCGGATCTTACAAGTGATATTACGGTTTACAGATTAAAAAAATAAGAATAAGAAATAAAAAATATGAAGAATGCAAGGGGCTGTCGTTACGGCCCCTTTAAAAATAGAACAAAGAGTCGCGAGCGACTCTTTGTTCTTTGAAATTGTTATCAAATAAGAATTGTTTGCCTTTGTTCTTTATGAACAGATTGCAACACTTGTGGCTACGCCGCCTTCAACAGTGATCTCTAATACGAGCTCTGAATCGGCACAGCTTGCAAGGGCACTCTTAAAGTTACTCAAAGGAATTGAATCCTGACTGCCTACCATAGTGAACTTGGTATTTGAGTCAATCTTGAAGGAATATGATCCGTCATCTGAATTTGATGTCTGTTCCTCGCCTGCAGCACTGCTATATCCGTATACACCTGTGATAAGAAGCTCGTTGTCTGTAAGTGCGGTATCATAAGCAATACACAATACAGCACCATCTTCATCAGGGTTTCCAGCCTGATTCTTTCCGGTTGATAAAAGTGTTGCAGTATATACACCGTCATCTGTTACCGGAGTAGCGCTGCCACTCTTTACAAGTTCGCTGTCTGCGAAAGGATCTTCGCCGCCAACTTCCTGTGCAACAGATACTGATTCGCCGTCAGCAGTCTCTGCATCTGTATCGGTTGCGATATCAGTGTCGGATTCTGAATCATCGTATGATTCCATTACAATTTCATTAACCTCTTCTGAATCTCCCAGTGAACAACCAACTGAAAGAATTCCAATGGATAAGCAAAATAACATGCTTACTATTTTCTTTTTCATATAAAACCTCTCTCTACAATTATTAACGATAAATTAATTTTATCACAAGATTTTATTTTATCAAGCATAAGTCAATGCAAAACAATAAACTTTTCGTAACTTTTCTGATTTAAGGTGGATAAATTCTTATCTTGCGTGGAGATAGGCGGTGGAATATAATTGTCCTTACAGTTTTTTGCTGAGTAATATTTTTATGTCGGTTTGGAGATCTGAGATGTTTATTAAGTTTATTAAAAAAGAGATGGTACTTACGATTTCTTTTGTGGTAGCGCTTGTTTCAAGTTTTTTTGTCCGTCCGGATATGCAGTATATCGGATATATTGATTTTAGGACGCTCAGTATTTTATTTATGTTGATGCTTACGATGGCGGGGCTTCAGAAGCTGGGGATCTTCAAACAGGCTGGAGAGTTCCTTGTATATAAGGCGAGGGACACAAGAGAGATGATAGCGATTCTGGTCGCATTGTCTTTTTTCTCGGCAATGGTAATCACAAATGACGTGGCACTTATAACATTCGTGCCATTTACAATAATAGCTCTTGGAATTGCGGGGCGCACAGATATGCTAATTCTTACCGTGGTTCTCGAGACGATTGCGGCAAATCTCGGAAGTATGCTTCTTCCTATAGGCAACCCGCAGAATCTTTACCTTTATTCCAAGGCCGGGATGTCGCTTGGACAGTTTTTGGGATGTATGCTTCCTTATTCTATATTTGCATTTATCCTTCTTGCGGCGGTCATATTCGTGAGAGCCGACGGATCGGGTATCGAGAAGAGTGAGAAAGAGAAATTTATCAGAACAGGTAAGGAAAAGAGGCTGATTTTGGTTTATGCCCTGACCTTTGTGGTTGCAATCCTTGTGGTTGTAAGGGTTATTCCTTATGAAGCGGCACTTGCTGCAGTTCTTGCGCTTGTCCTTTTATTTGACAGAGAAACGTTAAAAAAGCCTGATTATTCATTATTGTTTACATTCATTTTTCTTTTTGTTTTTATAGGAAATATGAAGAGGATTCCGGCTTTTTCAAATGCTCTTTTATCTGCTGTTAACGGAAATGAAGTTGTGCTTTCCGTTGCGCTCAGTCAGGTGATAAGTAATGTTCCCGCGGCGATTCTTTTGTCCGGCTTTACGGGAAGTTACGACAAGCTGATCGTCGGAACGAATTTCGGAGGACTTGGAACGTTGATCGCTTCTATGGCGAGTCTTATCTCTTTTAAGCTTTATTGCAATACCAAAGATGCGAACAAGAATAAGTATATTCTTGTATTTACGGGATATAGCCTGCTGTTTCTGGCGGCACTTTCTTTTGCGCGAATGGGAATTTCTTCAGGCGCAGGAAGGTATGTAATGAATAGTCTTTCCTTTTTGAAATAGGAATAAGAAAGACTGATCTGATTCAGCTTTTTGATAAATTTAATAAAGAAAAGAGGTATTAAAAATGTACATGGAACCTGAGAAAATCATTTGCAAGAATGGCAAAGAATACAAGATGACATCAATAGGACCTGACAATGCTGTGGAATACTTGGATTTAATGTATCAGGTTTCAAGTGATACACATTTTATGGCAAGATACGGCGATGAAGTTAAGCGTGACGAAGCGGGAGTAGAAGCTGAGAAAGCCAGACTTAAGAGGCTTGCGGATGACGAGCGCCAGGCCATGATCTCTGTTTTTGACGGGGATAAGATAATCGGAAATGTTGCGGTTTACAGTAGCGGAGCGATTCACAGGAAAATGGCCCATCGCTGCAGCATGGGAATCGGTATCAGAAAAGAATACCGCGGACTGGGGCTTGGAAATATACTTGTGAACCGCGCGATTGAATTTGCCAAGGAATCGGGCTATGAGCTTATGGAACTTGGTGTTCTTTCCGACAATGAACCTGCGCGCTCTTTATATGAGAAGATGGGCTTTACCGAATGGGGACGACTTCCCGATGCTTTCAGGCTTGATTGCGGCAAGAGTATTGATGAGATAACGATGTACAAAAAGCTCTAAACCATGGTCTCTTGGGGACGGGGGTAGTGGACCGTTTTGAGTTACAGGCAAGTTACATACAGAAAAGGAGATTTGAATGCGAGTTACTGAAAGCTGTGCGAAATGTCTTTTTAATCAGCAAAAGAATCTTACAGATGACGAGGAATATCTTGCTGAGGTGAAGGCGATAATAGAGGGCAGGGATAAAGATGATACTTCACCTTATCTGGTATATAGGATCAACAGAGCTTATGAAGCCCGTTTTGGCAAAAAGGCTTCCTATAAAGATGTAAAGAAGAAGTTCAATGACCTTGTTATGTCTATGGAAGATGACCTTCGAAAGAAAATCGAGAGTTCAAAAGATCCGCTTTTTAAGGCGCTTGTTTTTGCAAGAATCGGAAATTATATAGATTTTGGCGCAATGAACAATGTTGATGAGGAGACGTTCCTTGCTTTGTTCGACGATCCGAAGATGAGAAGCGAGGATGAGGAAGATATCAGGTCGCTTTTTGCGCAGTGTGAGACTGCAAAGACATTTCTTTTGGTTGCGGATAATTGTGGCGAGATTGTACTTGATAAGCTGTTTCTTGAGCAGCTTGGCAAAAAATATCCGCAGCTTGAGATTTCCGTGATGGTAAGAGGCGCGGATGTGCTAAATGATGTTACGCTTGAAGACGCCGAATATGTAGGACTCGGTAAAAAATACAGGCTTATTCAAAACGGCAATTCCGCGGCAGGAACGATTTATAAGATGTTGTCTGATGAGGCCAGAAAAGCTATAGACAGCGCGGATATCATTCTTGCGAAAGGACTTGGAAATTATGAATCTATGTGCGGGCAGGGAAGACATATCTTTTTCTCATTCCTGTGTAAATGTGAGCTGTTCACAAACAGATTTAATGTTCCTAGATTAACGGGAGTGTTTGTTGAGGAAAGTTTTGCGGAATAATGTTTTAGACGGAGGAGAGTATGAAGACTATCGGACTTATCGGAGGAATGAGCTGGGAGAGCACGATCACTTATTATGAGATTCTTAATAAGGAGACGGCGGCGATACTTGGCGGGTTCCATAGTTCCAAGATTTTGATGTACAACGTTGATTTTGCCGAGCTTGAAAATAATATGAGTACCGGAAATTGGGACGGCAATGCGAAGATTCTTGCCGACGCCGCAGTGAGACTTGAGAAGGGCGGAGCGGATTTCATTGTGATTGCGACCAATACGATGCACAAGCTTGTTCCGTATATTGAGGAAAAGATAAATGTCCCGATCCTTCATATTTCTGACGCCACCGCTGATGCGATAAAGCGTGACGGTCACAGGAAGATTGCACTTCTTGGAACGAAGTTTACCATGACGCAGGATTTTATTAAGGACAGGCTTGTTAATGCGGGACTTGAGGTGATGATTCCCGATGAAGAAGATATTGAGCTTGTAAATGATGTTATTTTTAATGAGCTTTGCCTTGGAAAAGTACTTGATTCCTCTCGCAAGGAGTATCAGAGGATTATTTCATATATGAAAGATCGCGGCGCAGAGGGCGTAATCCTCGGCTGCACCGAGATAGGAATGCTTATTAAAGAGAAGGACAGTGTTCTTCCTACATATGATACGACAATCATTCATGCGACCGAGGCCGCGAGACTGGCGCTTGCGTGAAAAGAAAGTGCAAAAGATGAATCTGAGAATTACAAACGATGGAAATGAGCAGGATATTTTGGATGTTTTTGAGATGCTCAAGGCGTATAATTTAAGTAAGCTTGAGACTTCGGAAGTGGTTCCTGTCGGAGTTTATTATGAGGACGAGAACGGCAGGAAATTTGCGGGCCTTACATGCGAGATTTTTGGCAACTGGCTTTGTATCAAGTATTTGGTTGTGGATGAGAGCTTGAGAGGTCAAGGCATTGGAAGTAAACTACTTACTGCGGTTGAGGAAGAAGCTAGGAACCGTGGTTGCAGGTTTTCTTTTGTTGATACTTTCTCTTTTCAGGCTCCCGATTTCTATGTGAAGCATGGATATAAGGAAGTTTTTGCGTTAAAGGAGTACCCGATAACGGGAGCGCGATATTACTATACCAAGGAATTGTGATATGAAAAGGTAGGTGCACCGCACAGAATGCTAGCGTAGAACGCGTACGGTGCGAAAAATGATGTGTGCACCGCACAGAATGCTAGCGTAGAACGTGTACGGTGCGAAAAGAGATGTGTGCACCGCACGGAATGCTAGCGTAGAATGTGTACGGTGTAAAAAGAGATGTGTGCACCGTCCAGAATGCTAGCGTAGAACGTGTACGGTGCGAAAAGAGATGTGAGCACCGCACGGAATGCTTGCGTAGAACGCGTACGGTGCGAAAAATGATGTGTGCACCGCACGGAATGCTAGCGTAGAATGTGTACGGTGTAAAAAGAGATGTGTGCACCGTCCAGAATGCTTGCGTAGAATGTGTACGGTGCAAAAAATGATGTGTGCACCGCACGGAATGCTTGCGTAGAACGTGTACGGTGTAAAAAGAGATGTGTGCACCGCACAGAATGCTTGTGACAAAAGGATACGGTGTGAAGCAAACGGAGGACAATCTATGCCGAATGAAAACGGAACGTGGATAATGTATGGCGTATCATGGAATGATCCTGAGTGTCTTCACAGTGTGGATGAGGCGATTGACTATATAAATGAGGTGGGTTTTTTGCCTCTATTTAAAAATGATATTCCCGGCTTTTCGATTGAGGAGAGGACTGTGCCAAAGTATTGGTGGTGCGGCAATCCGGATGTTGATCCGTGGGAATGGAGAGAGCTTATAGCGCGAAGCGGGAAGGTTGCCTATGGGAAGTTCTTCGATAAGAAGGCAGGATTTATTTCTAAGAAGTGGCTTCCGTATTTTGTGAATGTCAGAAGAGATGGCTACGACTTTGATGCACTCTGGGAAGATGGCAAGGCATCTGCAAAGCAGCGCAAAATCATGAATCTTTTTGCTGAAGAAAATGAAGATGCAGAATATTATTCCAATGAACTTAAGGCGCAAGCCGGCTTTGGAAAGGGCGGAGAGAAGAACTTTGATGGCACGATAACAGGGCTGCAGATGCAGACATATCTGTGTGTTCGTGATTTCAGGCAGCGCAAGAACAAGCTTGGCGAAGAGTACGGCTGGCCCATTGCCATATATTGCACGCCCGAGCATCTGTGGGGATATAAGCATGTGACGAAGGCGTACAGTGAGGCACCACAAGAATCTGCAGATAGAATTATGAAATATATGAATGAAGTATATCCAATTGCGACAGAAAAACAGATCAAGAAAATAGTCGGACTGAAATGAACATGCCGATTATGAACCCGCAAACGGAGAGGAAGGTATGAACTAAGTCAAATCAGGGGAGGAGGTGTGATTAAATTTTGTTATTTACAGGCAGACAATAGCGAAAAGTTCAAAGTCTGCCCATCTTTTGTTTCTTTAAAAGTCTTTTAAGGTTCTATTTTCAAAATCAGCATCATCTAAAAAAAAGAAAAGGGGTTGTGATTTTCTTGTGAAGATCACTTCAGAACAGGTAAAACTCAATGAAAAAAGTATTGTGGTACAAACATGTTCTTTCTGTAATTCTTTCTTTATCCATTGTTTTTTTTCAAATTATTACAATATCAGCCACATCGGTTGATATAAAAGCGGATGGTTCCAATTCGGATTCTACAGGCGAAGTTAAGCTTATCGATGAGGATTTAAACGATCTTGGCGTTGAAATCGATAATGAGAGCGAAAAGCTTGAAGAAGAAAATGATCCTGATGAAGAAGTCAGGGTAATCATTGTAATGGAGGGTGACAGTGTCCTTGATAAAGGATATGACACCGTAGAAATTGCTGACAGTTCGTCTGCGATTCGCGAGGTGGACAAAATCGAATCCGAGCAGGAAACAACTGTTGAAAAAATCTCAGAGGAAGCTCTTGAAGGAAATGAGCTTAAGGTCAATTATTCTTTTTCCATTATTGCAAATGCCATATCTGCAGATGTTACATTTAAGGATATAGAAGCCATAGAGAAGGTGGACGGAGTTGAGGCTGTTTACACGGCAAGGCGACATGAACCTGTTGAAATGGCCGATCCTGCAACAATATCTTCAGGCGAGATGGTTGGAAGCTATCAGACATGGGCAACGGGATATACGGGGGCTGGACAGCGTATTGCTGTAATTGATACCGGTATAGATGTTGATCATCCTTCTTTTGATGCGGGCGCGTTTATGGCTCATTTAAAGGAGACTGCGGAAGATTCGAGTAAGGAGATTTCAGAATACGGCTTATTGGATGAAGCTGAGATTCAGAACGTCCTTCCGCATCTGAATGCCTTTAAAGATGATGAAAACGTAAGCGCAGAAGATCTTTATCAGAGTGAAAAAATCCCATATGCATTTAATTATATAGACAAAGATATGGATATCACACATGACAATGATGAGGCGGGAGATCACGGAACTCATGTGTCGGGTATAGCAACGGCAAATTATTATGTGCCGGATTCAAATGCGGAGGAAGGCTATGCAACTCAGGCTCAGGGAGTTGTAGGAATAGCGCCGGATGCGCAGCTTCTTACAATGAAAGTATTTGGTAAAAACGGTTCGCCATTTACCGATGATTATATGGCTGCAATAGAAGATGCGATTCTTCTTAAGGTCGATACCATAAATATGAGCCTGGGTTCTCCGGAGGCAGGAAATACATATGATTCCGAAGAGTATGTAAATGAGATTTTTGACAAGCTTCAGGGAACAAGTACAGTTGTATCTGTGGCTGCCGGCAATTCAGGTCGCTGGAGTGAAAATAGCCTGATTGGCGCAAATTTAAGCGGAAATGTAAATATGGATACGATAGGTACTCCGGGCTCTTATGAAAAAGCATTTACGGTAGCAAGCGTTGTAAACAGCGGCATTGTCTCATGCTTTTTCACATTTGACAACGATAAAAAGGTGTTCTATACGGATCCGACAGGAACAGAGGCACCGAAGTTTGAAACGTTTGATAAAACAAACGGGGGCGACGGAACAGAATATGACTATGTATTTCTGGATTCGCTCGGTGCAGCCGGGGATTATGAGAATATTGATGTTAAGGGCAAGGTCGTATTTGTATCAAGAGGAGTGTTGTCTTTTTCTGAGAAACAGTTAAATGCACAGGAAGCAGGGGCAATAGCGATTGTAGTCTACAATAACACATTGGGAACAATCATCATGTCAATGGGCGGAAATGACGCCAAGATTCCGGCATGTGCGATAACTTTGGCAGAAGCAGAGGTAATTAAGGAAAAGAGTACTCAAAGAAGCGATGGGTTATATGAGGGAAAGATAACTGTACATTCAATTCCCGAATTGCATAAAAATACTGATGATGGATACACAATAAGCAGCTTCTCTTCGTTCGGAGTTCCGGACAGCCTTGACTTAAAACCTGAGATCACATCGCCCGGAAGTAATGTATATTCGACGCTTAATGACGGTAAATACGGACTTTCAAGCGGAACATCAATGGCGGCACCGTCAATTGCCGGTCAGAGTGCGCTTGTTCAGCAGTATGTAAAAGAGAATAATCTTGCGGATAAAAATGATATTTCGGTAAGGACTCTTTCCCAGTCACTTATGATGAGTACGGCTATGCCGCTTAAAGGAAATAACAATCCGGAAAATCCCGAGTATACTCCGCGTGTTCAGGGAGCCGGACTTTCTAATGTTCAAAATGCAATATCGTCGCCTGCATATATTCTTTTAGGCAATAAAGAAAATAACGACGGTATGGTTAAAGCTGTTCTTGGAGACGATCCCGAAAAGTCAGGCTGCTATGAATTCTCTTTTGACATATATAACATGGATGTGGATCCTCAGTATTATGTTCTTGATTCATCAGTCCTTACGGAAGAACTTATGAGTGCGGGCGGGCTTAAGTATTTTATGGGTAAATCTTACAGGCTCAGTCCTTCTGTAGAGTTTACGGCAGATGATACCAAACTTGTTTATGACCTTAACGATGACGGAAAAGTAAACGGTAAGGACAGGAAAATATTATTGCAGTATGTGAACGGTTCAAGATCGGTTCCTTTGATTGAAAGAAATTATGAATACTACGACTTTAATAAAGACGGAGTGATAAGTACAAAAGATGTATACCTTCTTTCAAGACAGCTAAAAGGCAAAGCGGAAGTTGCAGATCTTGGGCTGAGTGTGGTTGAAGTAAAAGACAGCACGAAGGTAAATGTAAAGATCACTCTTTCAGACAGCGATAGGAAATATCTTGAGGGCTACGAGAACGGAATGTATGTCGACGGATATATCTACGTAAACGGACCTGTACCAATGTCGGTTCCATTCCTTGCTTTCTATGGAAACTGGATGGATTCTCCGATGTTTGAAGATTATGACTATATGAAAGCTGTATATGACAGTGACTATGCAGATAATGTAATTACATACTCAGGTGTTGAAAAGACCAACTGGCTGTCTACCAGTCTTTTTGGAACCAATGAGGAAAAAATGTATGTTCCGAACAAATATGTAAAAGAGGATGAGTACATTGCGGACAGAAATGCACTTAGTTCTGAAAACGGGACATTTATTGCAAAACAGTATTACAGCCTTATAAGAAACGCCGGAAGGTTAATCCTGACCATAAGAGATGTTGATACCGGCGAGAAATATTTTGAAAAAATTGATAAGGATGCCCTGGCGGAATATTACCATGTTAAAGTCGGCGAATGGATGAATACAAAAGGAGAAATTGAGCTTAACTGGGCAGGAACCGATGCAGACGGCAATCCTTTGCCTACCGGAACCAAAGTGGAAGTCGTGCTTCAGGCTATCCCGAGCTACTACAACAATGTTGAAGATGTGTCTGAACTTAATGCGGACGGAATGTTTATAAGAACTCCTTTCGTGATCGATAATGAAAAGCCGTCTATCATAAGCAGTGAGACGAAAGACAATAAATTAAAAATCAGGATGCATGACAACAGATATACGGCAGCAGTGATTCTTTTAAACGAAGATGCTGATGTTGTAGGTTTATATGCGGTAAATCAGACCAAGGCCGGAGAAGACGTCGAAATGGAAGTGGACCTTGATAAAGAATTCTCTTATGTTGCGCTTGTGGATTATGCAGACAACAACAGAGTCTATGAATATGACAGAACGGCCAAGTCTATAGGTGAAGAGAGCGCGGCAGATATGTCGAGCGATGCGGCTTCTGTAGCTTCTTCAGATATGTCTGACAGTGCTACTACAGAAGTATCGGATGATGCTTCGGCTGATAAGTCGGATGATGCGGCATCTGATTCATCAAGTGATGAATCATCTGAGGATAATTCAGGTGATCTGGAAGTGGCTAAGACATCAGATACCAAAAAAACAGAAGATTCATCGAGCGATGAAGCAACAGCGGGCATAGCGGATGATGTGGCATCAAAAGAAACTTCCAAAGAAGTTGAGGCAGGAGGAAATTATGACGACTAAAATATCAAGGAACTTTTTTATAATAAGCATAATAGTGGTTCTTGTGTTTATATTCGTTCCGGCGATTAGCGTTAAAGCAGCTGATGCGGCGCCTGTTCATACAAACATAGATACTTCCAAAAAGGGCGGAAGTCAGTATATAACCTATAAGCTTACTCTTGATAAGACTGAAGTGACGGATGGAAGAGTGGTGATAGGATATGACGGAGATATTCTGGAACTTGAGAATGATTCACAGGGAATTGGTTTTAGCGAGGAAGATATAAATACGAAAAAAGAAAACGGAAAAGAGCTGTTCTCATATGCCTTTGTTAATGATGAAAAGAAGTCTGCGGGCGGTACACTTATTACACTTAAATTCAAGGTTAAGGATGAAGTGTTTAGGCAAAATACAGCTATTGATACGCAGATTATAAGCATCAACAATGAAGATGAGGAAGTTCTTGGAAATACTTCACTGTCAGATACTTTTTCTGCAGGAAAATCAAAGCTCAAAAAGCCTGAGATCTCAGATATTACGCAGTCTATGCTTGGCGTTTATGTATCATGGAAAAAAGACGGCGATGCTGACGGATATTATCTGTATCGCAGTACGTCAGAGAAGGGAGAGTACGTACAGGTTGCGAAACTAAGCCTTATTACAACATATCTGGATCTTTCGGTTGAGAACAGACAGACCTACTACTATAAGCTGGTTGCATACAGAGGAAGCGGTGATAAACAAGACCTTTCCGATGAGTCAGCACCTAAGTCTGTGACTGTCAAAAAGTTCTGGGGGTTGTTTGACTGATGGATGGGAAATCCTTATCTAAATAACATTGATACCGTCTCTAAGAGACCGTGCGGGGGATTTTGACTGATAAACTGCGGAATTTTACGATGCAAAAAATTCCGCAGTTTTTTTGTAACCTTTTATGCTGCCCGATTGTATTATTAATATAAGGCTTTATAAAGGAGTATCTAATGAGAATACCTGTACAGGAATTGGTAGAAATGTACAAGGACAACATCTACGCCGCGGCGTTTAACATATGCAAGAGTGCAGCAGATGCTGAAGATGTGGTTCAGGATACATTTTTACAATATTACATGACTAAAAAAGAATTTGATGACGAAAAGCACATCCGATACTGGATACTAAGGGTGGCAATCAATAAAGCAAAAAATATTCAGTCCTCATTCAGACGGAAAAATGAAATGTCGCTTGAAGATTATGTCGAGACGCTTACGTTCGAAACGCCTGAAAGCAGAGAACTATTTGAAGAAGTTATGAAATTGCCGGAGAAGTACCGCGTTGTGATCCATCTTTTTTACTATGAGGATTACAGCGTAAAAGAGATAGCGAAGATACTTAGAACTACGGAAAGTAGCGTTAAGGTCAGGCTGTCGCGCGGACGTGCCAAATTAAAAGACGCGCTCAAGGAGGAATGGGAAGATGAGCAATAAAGAAAATTATAAGAAGGCTTTTTCTGTACTTAAATCCTCCTGCGACTTTACTTTGGAGGAAAAGAGAATGAACAGAATTAAGAGAGAAAATACACATAGAAATCTTTTGGTAGCGGCAGCAGTTATGCTTGTGGTTTTGGCAGGTTCAGGGACTGCATATGCAGCTGATTTAGGTGGAATCAGAGAGACGGTTCAGATGTGGATTCACGGCGAACAGACTGATGTTACGATCAATGACGAATCAATCGAGTATGTTGATGAGGATGGTAATGTTCAGGTAGAAACAGGCTTTGAGGTGGGCCCTGAAATAGGTGAAAGACCACTGACGGGAGAAGAAATTGCTGAGGAAAAGGTTAATGAGGTATATGTGGATAAGACAGATGATGGTAAGGTGATTATGTATTTTCACGATAAGCAATTTGATGTTACGGATAATATTGCGAATAAAGAGTATACCTTCCATGTTGTGACAGATGGTAGCGAAGTGTATGTTAAGCTCGATTTCGATGAAAATGGTGATTTTTCAATTACAACATCCCCAAAACCGGATTGGTTTACTGATTATATTGAATTGAAGTGATGTTGTATTCGTAGATATGAACGCATGAATATTATGACTGATTAAAATAAACAGCGCAATAAGAGAAACTGATACCAACCGATAAATTATAGTGATTATACGGTTGAAGAGCTTTGTGATAGTATTCTTTTTGAACATAGTTTTTTATTTAGCGCGACCGGAAGACCGGAGGTTATTTGTATATAATGACCTTCGGTCTTTTTGCGCAGAGCACTTAGCGAGGTATTATCGAGCTTAGTGCGAGCCATGGGGATATACTTAACGAGGTCATATCGAGTTTAGTATATAACCCAAGCGCAGAGCACTTAACGAGGTATTACAGTATGTACATACGAACAGCAACAATAGAAGATCTTGATGCGATTGCGCAGGTGGAAGCGGAGTGTTTTCCGTCGGCGGAAGCAGCAACTGCAGCGGAGTTCAAAGGAAGACTTGAACACTATGCTGATCATTTCTGGCTTATGTTTGACGGAGATTTACTTATAGCATTTGTGGACGGTTTTGTTACAGATCAAAGAGACCTTACGGATGATATGTATGAAAAAGCTGAGATGCACGATGAGAACGGCGATTGGCAGATGATTTTCGGTGTAAATACAATTCCCGAATACAGACGAAGCGGATATGCCGGAGAACTGATAAAAAGAGCTATCGAGGATGCCAAAAATCAGGGGAGAAAAGGCGTTGTTCTTACTTGCAAAGACAGGCTTGTGCATTATTATGCAAAGTTTGGCTTCGAAAACGAAGGTGTAAGTGATAAATCCACTCATGGTGGCGTGACTTGGAATCAAATGAGATTGACATTTTAGGTGCAAAATTATGATACAATATATGCTGTAAAGAGAAGAATAAATATTTCTTTTCGGAAAGTTGGTAATGAAATTGTATTGTAAAGTTTGCGGTCAGGAATTGGAAGAAAATCAGATGTTTTGTGCGAATTGCGGAACACCTCGGGAAGACGGGGATTCTTTTTCCGGACAAAACAAAATGGTCCCTCCGGGACAGATTCCGGCGGGAGATGGATATTATCAGAACAATATCCCTACGCAGAATGGATTTCCTCAGCAGGGGAATGTTCCGCCACAGGATAGCTTTTATCAGCAGGGGAATGTTCCGCCACAGGATAGCTTTTATCAGCAGGGAAATGTTCCTCAACAGAATAGTTATTATCAGCAGGATAATATTCCTTCACAGAATAATATTCCGCCTCAGTATAATGCTCCGCAGCAGGGGGCATATTATGCTCAGGGAAATGCATCAATTCCACAAAATTCTTATATGCCGCAAAATATGATGGCTCCCAAAAAGAAAAACAAGTATGCCTTACCTATAGGTATAGCGATTGGAGCAGTAGTATTTATCGGGGCTGTTGTAGTTTTGATTTCCCAAGTTTATAAGGCACTTGTTCCGGAGCAGAGTAATCTGGCAAGTTCAGAAGTGGCGGAAGTGACGGAAGAGAGCTCAGAAGAAAGTTCTGTTTTGGATCAGATTGAAACAGTTGAGAATGAGGAAGCTGTTAATCCCAAATATGTTCCTGAAGATTATACAGGACCGTATGACTATTTTAACGGTGATTCATGGGTTGTTCCGGTTGAAGGAATGTTTATAAGTTCCAGTGGCTATGTGAATTCCAAGTATCTTGGGGAATCCATGGCGATAGCACAATCAATTGACCTTAGCAGTGCATTGGTGCTTACGAAAGATGGATTCAGATATATAAATAAAGATGCGGCTGATGTGGATTTTGCTCCCGATGCGCAGTGCGCGGATATTGCGGTCAGAGGTAATAACATGTTTTATGTGATCCCAACGGAAACAGTGGATGACTATGAGCTTGGCGATCTTTTTATTATGAACATGGATACCGGAAACAGCAGTATTATTGCAAAGAGTATTGTCAGAAGCACTCCGGTTATTTCTCCGAACGGTAAATATGTTGCATATACCAGATACTACAGCAAAGACAAAGTAATTGAATTATATATTGGAGGCGACAATGTAACCGAGGAAAAAGTAGAAACGGGTATGTGCCATCCTATCTGTATTTCGGATGAAAAAAAGATGTTTTTTGTGAAAAGTCCTGAGACAGTAATCTGTGCATATGATTCATATGACAGTTATCCGCTTATTAGAGGCACGGACGTAAAACAGTGTTTTGTAAATTCAACTTGCGATGAAATTGTACTGAGTGTAAAGAATGCAACATTTTTTTATAACTTTGATCGTGGGTTCGATGGCCCGCAGTTACTTTGCGAGTCGGAAATATCAGGAGCTTTTACGGATTGTCTCAATCAGGTTTATGGACAATATGGAAATACCACGTTTTGTGATATTGCGACACTAAGGAGTATGATATTTGCTACGGAAGATAATAGCGTATTTGTAGTAAATACAAGCGGAACAGGAATCACGAAGATTGATCATTCCATCTCGGATTTTTCTAATATGATCATGTACAATGAGGATGGAAAAAGAACTATGCTTTATTCGTGCGATGGTAAAATGTACAGCATAGAGCTTGATGGTGATGATAAGACCGAGAAGGTTTTCTTTGATGAGATAACAGTAGACAATTTTGTTTGCAGTTATGATCTTAAGAAAGTATGGGTCGTATCATCCGGCGATGTGTATTACCTTGATAACGGCAAAGCTACGCTTGTTGCATCAGGTATCGAAAAGAGCAGCAATCCGCTTGAAACAGGCATAGTGTGGAATATAGAAGATAACTGGCTGTATTATCTTAAGGGCGGAGCTTTATACAGAGTAAATCAAACTCAGGATAGCGAGCATATGGTTGCAGAGGATGCATCGATTCTTACAAATATATACGGAAAGGTTTATTACCTTCCTGCGTCCAGAAAAAACGTTTACTTATTTATGAATGGCAAATTTGAAAAGGTAATATGATCGTAAAAGTTGTGCGTTCCGAATTGATTTTGACAGGTTGTTTGTTTTTCTTTTGAAAGAAGAGGTATCTGTATGGCAAATATCAAATGGGGTGTGATTGGAACTGCAAATATAGCAAGAGGATGTACCATTCCGGGAATGCAACTTACTAACAACTGTGAACTTTACGCCATAGCGGGAAGGGATAAGGAGAAAGCCGAGGCTTTCATGGCAAAATTTGGCTTTCAGAAGGCTTACGGAAGCTATGAGGAGCTACTTGCCGATCCTGAAGTGCAGGCGGTCTACATTCCTTTGCCGAACCATCTTCACCGTGAATGGGTTATCAAGTCTCTTAAGGCCGGTAAACATGTTCTTTGTGAGAAGCCGCTTGCTTTAAATGAAGAGCAGGAAAAAGAGATGTTTAATACTGCCGCTGAGAATGGCGTATATCTGATGGAGGCTTTTGCGTACCTGCACAGCCCATATGTTGAGAGCCTTAAAAAAGACGTTTTCAGCGGAATTATAGGCGATGTTGATTATATTGAGACAGCTTTTTTGACGCAAGGGTATGAAGATGATATAAGAATCTACAAGGAAATGGGCGGCGGTGCTATGTACGATCTCGGATGCTATTGTACGTCCATGATTCTTTCGCTTATTGATTCTCAGCCTGAAAGTGTCAAAGCAGTTGCGGAATACAATGAGCACGGAGCTGATGTGGCCACATCGGCTATCATCAGATTTGCAAACGGAGCAAGAGCTTCTTTTAATGTGGGAATGATCCTTGGAAAAGAGAAGCCTGCGAGAATAGACAGACTTTATATTCACGGAACCAACGGCCATATAATCTCTGATGTTGAATACAATCAGCAGGGAGATGTCAGTTACAAGATCTTTACACAGGGCAAGATCGTAGAGCGCAAAGTGGCCATTCCACAGAACTACTATCTGGAAATCCGGCAGATGTGTAACTGCGTTGCAGGCGAAGATGTTCCTCTTATTTCACCTGATTTTTCGATAGCCAATTCTAATTTAATGGACATGGTGCTCAAAGAGATTGGATATTGAGCTTGCAAAGATATTGCCTTTTTGATAAACTTCTTACAGTAATAAAATCTTAAAGAAAGCGAGGTACATTTGATGCGTGTTATGAAAACAGAGATTGTAATTAAATACAGTATGATGACCTCGGTATGTGCTTTTTGATTTTTATTGATTCTTTTTATATTAGAGTTTACGACCGTGGCTTGTTTGAGTCGCGGTCTTTTTTTATATCATAGGAAATTGCTTTCCTATGATATAAAAACGCTCCGCTATGGATGCGACCGATGCGCAGAAGTATTATGCAAGCTAAAGCTTGCGCGCATCGGCGCGCAAAGAGTCGCGAGCGACTCTTTGTTTTCATAGCTTTCCATGATGTTCGATGTTATATTTTCGCGAACTATCTATTTGCCTGATTCAAGGCGCATATTCAATTTGCACAAGGTCTTCATATCTGTAATGAACGCAATCTCTGGGAACGGAGGTGCATAAGTTAAGAGCGTGTTGCTCAATATAATAAGGACTAAGGAGACTGAAAAATTGAATAATATAATTATCAGAAAAGAAACTAAAGAAGATTACTACAATACAGAGCAGATCGGAAGAATTTCGGAAGTGGAAAGAAATACTTATACGATACGTTTCTTTGAAAAAGATATTCCGGGAAAGATTAAAGGAAGCTTTTACGAGGAAGACTCTGAGAAGCTTCCTGTAGTAGGTGACTATGTCACGTTTAAGTATAATCCGATCGGCGATTCCGTTATCACATCTGTTTGTGAGAGAACGAGTTTTTTGCAAAGGCCTGACCAGTCAAAGACTGGAGTGATGCAGTATATGGTTGCAAATGTAGACTACTCTTTTATTGTGACATCGCTAAATGACGACTATAGCTATAACAGGATTGCAAGATATGTGAGCGTAGTGCTTCAGGGCGGCTCGGTTCCTGTTGTCATTCTTACTAAATCGGACCTTTGCAATAATGTGGGAAGGTATGTGAGGGAGGTTGAATCGATATCCGATAAAGTCAGAGTACATGCGATTTCTGCGCTGTATGATATAGGCCTTGATGAGCTTAATGAGTATCTTGTGCCGGGGAAAACGATATGTCTTTTGGGTTCATCCGGAGCCGGAAAGTCGACGCTTTTGAATGCTTTGGTGGGCAATGAAGTTATGAAGACCGGAGAGATAAGAGAGTCCGATTCAAAGGGAAGACATACAACGACGCACAGACAGCTTATTCAGCTTGCAAGTGGTGTTTCGATAATTGACACTCCCGGCATGCGCGAGATAGGAATGGCAAGAGTTGAAGAGGGCATAGACAATACGTTTTCAGATATTCTTGAACTTGCGGCTATGTGCAGATTCAGCGATTGTAAACATGATTCAGAGCCCGGATGTGCGGTTAAGGCTGCTATCAAAAGAGGAGAGTTGTCGGAGGAAAGATTGGAGCTATATAAGAATCTCGGGCAGGAGAATGTACGAAATTACGCTAAGAAAAAAGAAATCTCCAAGTGGGCAAAGAAGATGAAGAACTTTAAAGATAAGAACCGCTGGGGGTGATGAAAATCTGTGGATCGGTCGCATCCATAGCGGAGCGTTTTTTATTTGATAGGAATTTCCTATCAAATAAAAAAGGTCTGCACTATCGCATAGTATAGTGTAGACCTTTTGATACAAATTAAATAAAAGTACTCCGCTAAGGATAAACCTTGCGGATATAAATATAATTACTTTGTAATATCGCTTACGAATTCATAAGCTCTTTTTATTTATCAGTCTTCATAACGGAATTCCTGAACTCCACCGCCGTCGTATCCGCCGTAAGTAAGGATGTTACGATTGCAATCAAGCTTAAGGAAATATCCACCGCTCAGACTTGAATATTTGTCATCAGATGCTTCAAAATCGATAAACTGTCTGCAATCAGCTCTTCCACAAAGAGCATATTCAGAAGAGGGAAAACCGTCTCTTTCCGCACGTGTATTATCTGTCATTAAGAAGTAGTCCAAAGGTGTATTATCATCGAACAAATCCGGACTACTAAGGCCGGAAGTAGGATCTACATGATAATCCTTGCCACCGATAGAAATATAACTCCACTGATGATCACCATTAATATTAAAACCGCTGATAACATCGGCATCAACACCGCACTGGAGAAGCAGATAGGAGTATAGGTTACTTAATTCCTGGCTTATTCCCTTGTTCTCCATCAAGGCTCTGTATGTAGTCACGTTGTTGCTGTTGCCGTTACCGACCAAATAGTCTTCATACATCTCGTAGTCATAAACAAAATTCTGTGAGATATAAACATATAAACTCAAAGCTTTCTCAAACTCAGAGTAGCTCGGTTCGATGTTTTCATTTAATGTTTTAATAACTTTGTCTTCAAATGCCTTCTCTTTGGCGAGAAATTCGTTCTTGTCTTCAAGGTATTTGATCTTTCCGACTCCGTTTTCATATCCGGATGATAGTTCAATCGCAACACTTGATGCAGCGGCAGGGAAATAGTAATTTAAAAGCTCCCCATCGATACATGCTCTGTATGTCTCTTCATCGGGACATTCGAATGTATCTTCACCATTTTTTAATGCATCACATAATTTAAAGAAAGAATCTCTGGTTTTTTCACCAAAAATAGTAGTAGCTCGCTTTGAGAAAACATGAGGGTTAAATGCGTTTACAGCTTGAATTGAGTTATTTTGTGTAGTTGTAGCATCTGCTGGTTCAGCACTAAGCGGCATATCTTCGACTGATATGGAAGTAACATTGGTAGCGTTACTTGCATTAGTCCCGCAGGCAGTAAGTGCAAGTGTAACAATCAGCACAATAGATAAATAGCTTTTTCTCATTTTCATATTCCTCATACAAATTGATATAAAGATACCATGTTTTTGGCAAATAGTATAGGTGGAAATTGCTGATTTTATCGTTAATTATGGAGCGATTTATGAAAAAATGTTACAGCAATTTTTGCAATGCAGGCAATGTGATGTGACGAAATGCACAAAAAAATGAGTAAAAATATATGGAAAATAGTAAGGAGGTTTAAAGAGAATAAAAAAAGTTTGTGAAATGTATACAATTTTAACAAAAGTATTTTGGGAAATAGTTCCGAGAAATTTTATAAATATGTATAAAAAAGTTTTTGGGTGAAATTTTATTTTGATTTTAACGTGAATTTTGTATTGTGATTTTTACCGACTCTACTTTGCGTAGGTGGAATAAATTGCTGTGCGGTTTTACAATCGGCACATGGAGGTGAGAGAGAATGAATCAATACGTTACCGGAGCAGTTATAAAGGAACTGCGCGAAAAAAATAATATGACACAGCTACAGCTTTCTGATAAGCTTGGAGTTAGCGACAAGACTATCTCAAAGTGGGAAACAGGTAAGGGGTATCCCGATATTACGCTTTTGGAGCCCATTGCAAAAGCGTTCGGTATATCGATAACAGAACTCATTTCAGGCAATGCCATTCATAATGAAAATGTTTCGGCAAATATGATGAAATCAAAGTTCTACGTTTGTCCTGTTTGCGGAAACGTGATCCACAGTATGGGAGAATCGGTAATACATTGCCACGGGATCGGGCTTACTCCACTTGATGCTGAGCTTACGGATGAGAAGCATATGGTCTTTATCGAACGCGTCGAGGATGAGTACTATGTGCGTTTTGACCATGAAATGACCAAAGAGCATTATATTTCTTTTGCGGCAGCGATGTCGTCGGATGACATGCAGCTGTTGAAACTCTATCCGGAAGGCAGGGCTGAAGCGAGATTCAAGATACGCGGCGTGAAGAAGCTCTTTTTCTACTGCAATCGCGACGGACTGTATTTTATTGATATCGTTAAAGGCATAGATGACAAGGAAAGCGGCTATGACAATGTTGACGAGCGAAGAGCGCTAGAGAAGGCCGCGGATATGCTATTCGGAAAATGAGCCTAGGGGACCAAAAAGGAGAGACAAGATGATTGAAACTGACAGACTACGACTTAGAAACTACACCATGGAGGATTTCGACGCTCTTTATGAGATTTTGTCTGATCCTGAGACTATGCAGCATTATCCCATGCCGTATAATGAAGAGTGGACAAAGAAGTGGATAACATGGAATCTGGACAACTATGAAAAGTACGGCTTTGGCCTTTGGGCTATTGAGCTGAAAGAAACCGGAGAATTTATCGGCGACTGCGGGATAACCATTCAGAATATAGATGGAGAGCAGCTCCCCGAAATCGGTTATCATATAAATAAGAAGCACTGGCGCAAAGGCTATGCCAAAGAGGCAGCCAGAGCCTGCAGAGACTGGGCATTTAATAATACTGACTATGATACCTTATATTCTTATATGAAGTATACTAACGTCGGTTCGTATTCTACAGCGCTTGCGAACGGTATGAAGAAGATAAAAGAATACCCCGATCCGCACAATGAAATCTCATATGCATATGCGATAACACGTGATGAATGGAAAAAGGTGGTAGGATGAAAATATGTAAAGCTTTTAAAGAAGACTTGGATGAGATATTAAAACTTCAGTATTTGGCGTATCAGAGTGAGGCAAAACTTTTTAAAACACAGGATATTCCTCCTCTTAAGCAGACGCTTGAGGAGGTTGAGCATGAATACAACACGGGGGAAATTTTGAAGATGGTGGCGGAAGATGGTACCATCTTCGGTTCAGTCCGTGCCTATGTAGAAAATGGCACAGTATATATTGGCAAGCTCATGGTTCATCCTAAGTACAGATGCCTTGGGAATGGAACAGCTCTTTTGAAGGCAATTGAAGAATTACATCCGAATAAAAGATTTGAGCTTTTTACATCTACCAGAAGTGTCGATAATATCAGGTTATACGAGAAATGCGGTTATAAGATATTCGGGCAAAAAGAAGTAACGGATGAGCTGACTTTTGTATATATGGAAAAGTGCTGATTTAAGGCAAGCGGAAGCTGACATTTTAAGATGAATGTTTACAACTGAAAAAGGAACAAGTTTTATGAGCAAGATTAACACAGTAATTTTTGATATGGACGGAACAGTGCTGAATACACTTGATGATCTGACGACGTCCGTGAATTATACAATGGAGAAATTCGGATTTCCACAGAGGACGCTCGATGAGTACAGAAGAGCATTCGGAAGCGGCATTAGGCGGGCAATCGAGCTTACGGTGCCGGAAGGAACTTCTCAGGAAGTGATAGATGAGATGGTGCCGGTATTCAAAGAGCATTATGATGTGCACTGCCTGGACAAGACAGGGCCTTACGTCGGAATTATCGAGCTTATGAGAGAGCTTAAGAAGCGCGGCTACAAGATGGCCATAGTTTCCAACAAGATAGATTCCGCGGTAAAAGAGCTGAATCAGAAGTTCTTTTCCGAAGTAATAGAAGTTGCGATTGGAGAGCAGGATGGGATAAAGAGAAAACCTGCGCCGGATATGGTCGTAAAAGCAATGGATGAACTTGGAAGCTCCGCTGAAGAAGCGGTATACATCGGTGATTCTGAGGTTGATTTTGCTACGGCAAAAAATTCGAGTCTTCCGTGCATTTCGGTGCTGTGGGGCTTTAGAGACAAGGCATATCTGGAAGAGATTGGAGCAAATATTTTTGCAAAAGAGCCAAGTGATGTGTTGGAGATTCTGTCGAATTGGAATTAAAAAATTAGGGAAGAAGAGTATGAGCGCAGCTTCAGAGAATGGGGCTGTGCTTTTCAATTTGGAAAAAACATGTATATCCGGTGAAGGCTGTTGATCTACGCTTAAAAATAAGAAAAAATATAAAAAAATGATTTGCAACTGTCAGTTTTTTCCTTTACGAATCGTTTTATAAGTAGAAGGACAAAATACTGCGAAAAGGAGCATTTTACATGGATGAAAAAGAAGTAAGGCGTGTGGTGAAGACGTATTCCGATATGATTCTCCGAATCAGCTACAATTACTTGCAACATACGTTTGATGCGGAAGATATCTGCCAGACGGTGCTACTTAAGTTTATTTCTTGTGATTTATCTTTTGACACAAATGAACATGAAAAAGCATGGCTGATACGCACTACGATAAATGCCTGCCACGACCTTAGGAAGAACGCTTATTCAAGGAAAACGGTGGGACTTGATGCAGTCACGGGAAAAGAATCTCCGAAGGCGCCTGACTCAGATCTTTTGGAGGAGATAAAGAAGTTGCCCGTTAATTATCGAATGAGCATCTATCTTTATTACTATGAAGGATACTCGGTAAAAGAAATCGCGAAAATCATGGGCAAATCGAAGTTTGCTGTTTCGCAATATTTATCAAGAGGACGACGGGAGCTTAGAAAAAAGCTTGATACAGAAGGTGCTTATGGTGCAAAGGCAGGTGAAATTTATGAATGAATATATAATTGATTCCTATAAAAAATCAATGAACGAACTTCGTTTTTCGGAAATTCAAAAAGAAGATCTGGTTCGTAAACTTAACGAGGCGGGGAATGTGAAGAACGTTGTCCGAATGAAGAAAAAACTGAGTGTAAAGAAGATTGCTTTTTTAACAGCGGCGTGCCTGGCTGTTCTTGCTGGTTGTGGAGTAGCTGTGGGTAAGGCTACAGGAGTTGTCACTTCTTTTAGTCCGGACACTTTTTTGTCCAAAACTTCTGATTTCAGTAGGTTGGAAAAACTTGAAAGTAGAGTCGGAATAGACGTGGTCGCTGTGGAAACATTCAGTAACGGATATAAGTTTGATTCGATGGATATTCAGGATTGGAACTTAGTGGATGATGGCGACAAAACAGTCGGACGATTTAAAGAGTTAAGGATTGAGTATGCATGCGATAATAAGCCAAATATTATTGTAAATATGGAATCTGCTTTGATAAACGGTCATATTGATGATGATCCGAGCTTTGCTTTAAGGGCTAATGAGATGCGGACAGTTGAAGGCGTGAATGTCTATTACAATTGTGATGAGTATTTGGGACTTCCCGTGTCAAAAGATATTTTTCCGACCGAAGAAGAACTTACGCGCGAAGAAACAGACGATCACTTTTTTATAAGTTATGGCAGCGATGAACGCGAGACTACTTATGTATCAAGTGCAGTTTTTGAAGTGGCTGATGTACATTATTGCATCATGACATTTGATGAGAATATCACATCCGATGAGCTTTTTGGTATGGCGGAGGAGATAATAAAAGCACGGTGAGCGTTTCACATCAAAAAATAACAGCTAACATCGCAGAATATGATAAGTGGTGATATCACAGAGATGGTACAATATTAAAAGTTTTTATCATTACACATAGGAGGGCGAGATAGGATGAATCAAAATGATGTTTACAAGCTTTCGAACGGAGTCGGAATTCCTTGCTTGGGATTCGGTACATGGCAGACACCTGAGGGTGATGTTGCGGTTGAAAGCGTAAAGTGTGCTATAGATGCGGGGTATCGTCATATTGATACAGCGCAGGTTTATGGAAATGAAGAAGGCGTCGGCAAGGGCATCAGGAGGGGAATTATAGACAATGGCCTTGTAAGAGAAGATATCTTTGTTACGACGAAGATCTGGAACGATAAGCATAGCTATGAGCTTACTATCAGCTCTTTTGACGAATCATTAAAAAAGCTTGGGCTTGATTATGTAGATATGCTTCTTATTCACTGGCCAAATCCGGCTATGTTCAGAGACCGCTGGGAGGAGGCAAATGCCGAGACCTGGAGAGCTATGGAGAAGTTTTACGAGACGGGAAAAGTTCGTGCGATCGGTATCAGTAATTTCAGGCAACACCACATTGACGCGCTTTTGAAGACTGCAAAAATTAAGCCTATGGTTAATCAGATCAGGCTTTGTCCTGGCGCTACGCAGGATGAGCTTGTTGCATATTGCAGAGAAAAAGGTATGCTTCTTGAAGCATACAGTCCGCTTGGAACAGGTAAGATTTTCGATGTTCCCGAGATGAAAGAGCTTGCGGAAAAATACGGGAAGAGCATCGCTCAGATCTGCATTCGCTTTGGACTTCAGATGGGATATCTCCCTCTTCCAAAGTCTGTTACTCCTTCGAGGATCGAGGAGAACTTCAAGGTATTTGATTTTGAGCTTGAAGAAGCTGACGTTAAGCGCATCGCCGATCTTAAAGGCTGCGTAGGATACGAGACAGACCCTGACACAGCGCCATTCTAATATAGCGACAGAAAGGAACACAGATGAAATATATTGACATAATGAACGGACCGCAGAACGCATCTGCTATTATACAGGGCTGCATGAGAATGCCGTCTCTTTCTGCAGAAGAAGCTGCTGAGGTCATAAGAACAGCCTACGAGTGCGGAATCAATTTTTTTGACCATGCAACATGCTATGGGATGGGCGAAGCAGAGGAACGGTTTGCACAGGCTTTCCCGCTTACGGGGATTAAGAGGGAAAAAATCTTTCTCCAGAGTAAGTGCGGTATATGCCCGGAGAGATCTGAGTTTGACTGGACAAAAGAGAATATTATAGCGAGTGTTGACGGCATTCTTGGGAGACTAAAATGTGAGTATCTTGATACACTTCTTTTGCACAGACCGGATCTGTTGTTCGATCCCGAGGAAGTTGCGGAGGCTTTTGACAAGCTTGAAGAGGCTGGGAAAGCGTGCCGCTTCGGTGTGAGTAATCTGATGCCGATGCAGATTGATCTTTTGAAAAAATATGTAAAGCAGCCTCTTGTCATCAATCAGGTGCAGCTTTCACTTGAGCAGTCACAGCTTATCGATCAGCCGCTTTACATGAATAACAAGACAACGGATATGTCTGTAAACAGGGATGGAAGTGCGCTTGATTACTGCCGTTTGAATGATATTACGATTCAGGCATGGTCACCGCTTCAGGTTGGAATGTTTGGCGGAACATTCATTGATAATCCTGATTATCCCGAGCTTAACAAGGTTCTTGCGCAGCTTGCGGACAGAGAGCATGTTTCTAAGACAGCAATTGCGCTTGCTTGGATTCTGCGCCATCCTGCCAAGATGCAGGCGATAATCGGTACTATGAATACCGCGCACATCAAGGATGCATGCGATGCCACGAATGTAGAGCTTTCACATCACGACTGGTATGCACTGTACCTTGCGTCAGGGAAGTTTTTGCCGTAATTTGACAGTGGGCAGGAGAAAAAATATAAAGAAATATTGTAAGATGATTTTCTAAAACAAATGATTATTTGGCTTCCGAAAAAAGAGATAATTTTTCGGAAGTCTTTTTTATTTGAAATTTCTCAAATAAAAAACGCTCCGCTATGGATCCGACCGATGCGCAGATGAATTATACAAGCTAAAGCTTGCGCGCATCGGCGCGCAAAGTAACTCTTTGTTATTTCATAAAAATAAAAGTAGGCAGATAGTGGTTGTTTTTTAGCGGTTATGCACCGTATAGGAAGGTCGCGGATGAGGCGTACGGTGCGAAAAAGAAGAAGAGCACCGCACAGAATGGATGCGGATGAGGCGTACGGTGCGAAAAAGAAGAAGAGCACCGCACAGAATGGATGCGGATGAGGCGTACGGTGCGAAAAAGAAGAAGAGCACCGCACAGAATGGATGCGGATGAGGCGTACGGTGCGAAAAAGAAGAAGAGCACCGTACAGAAGAGATGCGGATGAGGTGTACGGTGCGAAAGAGAAGAAGAGCACCGCACAGAATGGTTGCGGATGAGGCGTACGGTGCGAAAAAGAAAAGAGCACCGCACAGAAAGGGTACGAATAAAGTGTATGGTGCTATTTATATTTCAAGTGAGTAATAAAATAAAAAAGCCACTATTTAGCGCATTGCTGTTATAATGGTGAGTATGTACTACCGCGGTGGATTACGCCGCATCAGATTTCAACAATAATTACTGCAAGATTGTAGATTATGAAATTACAGATTCACCTCATTATTACAGAAAGCGAGATTCCCCCAACATATGAAGAATACATCGCAAATTGACAGACTTAAACAAATTGTAGAGACGCTCAGAAGCGAGAATGGCTGTCCGTGGGATAAGGCTCAGACTCATGCAAGTCTTAAGCCGGGATGCATAGAAGAGGCAGCAGAGGTTATTGGCGGGATAAATATACTTGAAGAGACGGGCGATGCGGAGAATCTCAAGGAGGAGCTTGGAGATCTTTTGCTTCAGGTGATGTTTCATTCGGTGATTGCTGAGGAAGAGGGACTCTTTACATTCGAAGATGTGGCAAAGACTGTTGCAGACAAGATGAAGCGCAGGCATCCGCATGTTTTTACCGATGTGAAATTTGAGACTGAGGAAGAACTCCACGCCGCATGGGCAGAGATAAAAAGAAAGGAAAAAGAAGGCAAAGAGTGGCATGCGGATTATCTTCCGGGGGCCTTTAAGGAAGCGCATGAGCTTATAGATAGAGCGCAGGAGAGAAAAGGCCATAAGTGATATGTATAAGAGAAAAGGCGATAAGCAATATACTCAGTAGAAAAGGTTCTGTGTAATATACACAAGAAAAAGACTTTATGAAATTTTAGTGTGATATAAGCAGGCATAAAACGGGAGGAACTATGAAGAAAGAACTTCTTAAAGAAGCTATTACTAAAATTGTCGTAGGAATCATTCTTATAGGACTTCTTTTATTTATCCCCGCAGGGACGCTTAGCTGGCTTTACGGCTGGATTTTTATGGGAATGCTTTTTGTTCCGATGCTTATTGCCGGTATTGTTATGTATTTCAAAGCGCCGGATCTTCTGGAGAGCAGGCTCAGGGCAAAAGAGACACAAAGCGAGCAAAAGCAGGTGATAGGTTTTAGCGGTATCATGTTTTTGCTTGTATTTATTCTCGCGGGCCTGAATTATCGCTTCAAATGGATAATCCTACCGGAAATAGTAGTGTACATCGGCATAGCGATTTTTCTTTTGTCCTATGCATTATTCGGCGAAGTCCTCAGAGAAAACAGATATTTATCAAGAGTGATCGAAGTTCAGAAAGATCAAAAAGTAGTGGACAGCGGATTGTACGGAATCGTGCGACATCCAATGTATTTTGCGACGCTTTTTCTTTTCCTAAGCATGCCGCTGGTACTGAATTCACTGCCGTCATTTTTAGTAATGCTTAGTTATATTCCAATAATTGTAAAAAGAATCAGGAACGAAGAAGAGGTTCTGGAAAAAGAGCTTTCGGGTTATAAAGAGTACAAGCGGAAAGTCAGGTACAGACTTATTCCGTTTATGTACTAGTGCTAATGTCACATTTTTTCTATCGAAGTATTTTGATGTAATAAAGTAATGGATTGCAGATCGGAATCGGAAACAGTAGGAAGGAGCGGGGCATGGATTACAGAATAGTTGAAGACATAAATAAGATAAAACTTGATGATATCGTGAGACTCCTTCGAACGACGTATTGGGCAGAGAAGCGTCCTGTAGAAAATATTGAAAAGTCGGTAAAGAATTCCAAGTGCTATGGCCTGTACATTGAAGAAAATGCGAATCTTGTCGGATTTGCAAGGATTATTACCGATTATGCAACGAACTATTATCTGAGTGATGTAATAATTGATGAGGAGTATCGCAGCAGAGGGCTTGGTAAAGCGCTTGTATCGCATATTGTTTCATCACCTGAGCTTCAGGGGCTTCGCGGCATATTGGTCACAAGAGATGCGCAGAAGCTTTATTCGCAGTATGGTTTTGAAGTTGTCAATGACAGAGCAATGTTGAGACAGCCGTGAACGCAGCGGATTGGATGCGTTTGGGATAATTAAAGTTGGTGCGCATATGTATCAGAGTGCAGTGGCAGCAGGAGAAAAAATGAGTTCATTTATAAGGCTTACTGATTATAAAAAAGAAGAATTGCAGGAAATATTCGACATAGCTGATAATATCGATAGGTACGAGGGTTTCTTAACAGGAAAGACGGTTGTCTTGTTTTTTCCTGCGAGCAGCATCAGAACGCGAGTGTCTTTTGAAAAGGGAATCCATCTTCTTGGCGGGCAAACGATTCTTTTTGACCCGAGTACCCTGGATAAAAAAGAAGATATAAGAGATGTCTGCGGATACCTTGAGAACTGGGCGGACGCGGTTATCGTGCGGCATAAAGATATCGAAAAGCTTGCGCAGATGTCAGCAAATTTGGACGTTCCGGTTATCAATGCAATGACGGATGACAATCACCCGTGCGAGATGATGTCGGATTTGTATTCGCTTTCGCAGATAAGAAAAGATTATCTTGGCGACAAGTATCTGTTCGTAGGAGCTGACGGTAATATCGGACGTGCGTGGAAAGAGGCATCGGAAGCTTTGGGATTTTCTTTGGTGCAGTGTTGTCCGGATGAGTTTCAGAAATTGCGGATTTTTAACACCGACTGCATCGATGATCTGAGAATTGCAATCGTGGGAAAAGATATTGTGTGCACGGATTCTTTTCCGCCGGAAATGATTAGCAGCGCTAAATCTTATCAGGTCACAAAAGAAATCATGAACCTCGCAAACGCCGGAGCAGTGCTGAATCCCTGCCCGCCGTTTTACAGAGGCGAAGAGGTCTCGGAGGATGTGATTGACTCGGAGTACTTTGTGGGGTACGAGTTCAAAAAGAATTTGCTCAGAGTGCAGCAGGCTATTATTGTTTTTTGCATGAAAAAATAAAATATGTGCGGAGGGAGAAAAAGATGAAGAAAGTTTTATTTATCGGCAACAGCCACACATATATGAATGACATGCCGGAGCTTACAAGGCGTATGATAGAGGATACGACGGGAGAATCGTGTGAAGTGTTTATGCTTGCTTATTCTGCGAGGCCTCTAAAGTGGCACTTGGAAGAGGAATATTTTGCGGCGCGATTTAATATACTGCATGGAGGGTATGACTACTGCGTGATTCAAGAACAGGCGCATCCAATGCCGCCTGAGAAGGATACGATTAGGTGCATGGACAGGATAATCAAGCTGTGTAAAGAAGCCGGTACAACGCCGATTGTATTTGAGACTTGGGCGGAGAAGGCGAAGCTGGAAAATCAGGCTGAGATGAACCGCAGATATAGAGCGATTGCTGAGCAGCAGGGAGTCTTGCTTGCACCAATCGGTGAAGTGTGGGAGTGTGCTTTGCAGGAACTTTCTGAGTCGCCGTATGCTGACCGTTATGAACTTTATTATCGCGACGGAGCTCATGCGTCAGCTGTCGGAGACTATCTTGTCGCAACAGTTCTTACCAAAGTGTTCACAGGTAAACTTCCGAAAGAAGATTTTTTGACCGCGTTCGACTTTAGTCTTCCCGATGATGAATGGCTAAATGTAAAAGAAAACGTGGAAGAAGAGATTCTGAGCTTGCCGAAAGAGGTGGTGCAGGTGATCAGGGAATGTGTGAATGCAGAGTAAGACTTAAGAACAAAGAGTTGCAAAGCAACTCTATATAGAATTTGACCGGAGGAAGCATGATGTTAGACAACAAGGGATTTAATTTATGGGCTGATGGCTATGACAAGACGGTGGGGATTTCGGAAGAGGCAAATACCTATCCGTTTGCGGGATATAAGAGCGTTCTTGGCGGGATTTTTGATGAGATCATGCACAAAGAAAATGCGGCTGTTCTGGACATTGGATTTGGAACGGGAACGCTTACAACCAAGCTTTATGAAAATGGGTGTGACGTGTACGGACAAGATTTTTCACAGAGGATGATCGAGCTTGCAAAAGAAAAGATGCCCGATGCGAACTTGTATCAAGGCGATTTTTCAAAGGGGCTTGTTTCGGAGCTTTACGAGCGTAAGTATGATTTTATTTTGGGAACGTATTCGTTGCATCATTTGACGGATGAGAAGAAGGTCCTTTTCTTCATGGAGTTACTGAAACTTCTTGATGAAGGTGGAAAGCTCCTTGTCGGAGATGTGGTGTTTGAGACGAGAAGCGAACTTGAGAAGTGCAAAGAAGAGGCCGGCAGTGCCTGGGATGAGGACGAAATCTATTTTGTGATAGATGAACTTCGCGAAGCTTTCCCTGAGCTAGTATTCGAGCAAAAGTCGTATTGTTCGGGGATTATTACTATCGGGAAGAATTGAAGCCTGAAGATGTCGTGGGCTGTAAGGAATGATTTTTGTCGTTCGGAGGGAGAGATGGTATGGTCACAACAGAGTGGTTTCATATATTTTGGCAAATATTTAATCTGATACTTACGATACTTCTGATAGCAGCGATTATTATGGGTGTAATCAAAGGGATACGTTATATCAAGAGAGTTATCAAATTTATTGATAAAGCTGAGAGATACATCGATGAAAAAGATGCGGCCAATGTCATGAACTGCACGATAGCTTCATTATATGTCTGCGTAAAAGATATGGAGCGTGCCGTTAAGTTCTACGAAGAATTTTTTGCCTGCCCTGTCACTGAGCGTGATGATATTTACAGCGTTTTCGATATTGGCGGAATCAGGTACGGTCTGTTCGCTTATCAGAAGATGAATGAGGAGCATGTATTTGGCAGTAATTGCCTTCCCAGTATATGCTTTGGAAACGTGGATGTGCTTAAGGATAAGATCAGCGGAAAAGAGATATGTTTTCCGTTGACCAGAATAAAGAACAATTGGGTTGCGGAGTTTGTTGACAGTGAAGGAAATCACATTGAAGTTACCGCGCCGGTGAAAGAATGAGGTTTGCAAAATGAAGATTTATATAGATTTTGATGACTGCCTTTGCGAGACGGCAAGGGCGTTTACGGAGATTGCAAAGAGACTTTTCGGAAAAGATGTTCCTTATGAGAAGGTGCGCTTTTTCAATTTGCAACAGTCTTTTGAACTTACAGATGATGAGTATGAGCAGCTTATGCTGGAAGGGCATCGCCCGGAGGAGCTGCTTTCATATGATGAGACGCCCGGGGCTTCTAAGGTGATAAATGAATGGATTGACCGTGGGCATGAGGTTTATATCATAACGGGGCGTCCGTCGAGTTCTTATGATGCTTCGCGCAGGTGGCTTGATGAGCACGGGCTTGAGCGTGTCACACTTTTTTGCCTTAATAAATACGGCAGGGACTCTTTTATCAAGAACAGCGAATTTACGCTGGAGCTCGAAGACTATTATAAGATGAACTTTGACTACGCCGTTGAGGATTCGCCTATGGCGTTTAAATTCTTCGAACATTTGCCAAATCTCAAGGTTATGGTCTATGACAGACCGTGGAACAGAGAGTGCGAACTACCCGGTGAGAATTATACAAGGTGCTTTGACTGGGAAATGATACGGGGAAAGGTAATGAACCATGGGGACGGGGATAGTGGTTCATTAATTAAGAGTGAGGAGCGGAGTTGAGTACTACAATAATTGAAAATGCAAAAAGATATATAGAAGAAATTTTCAGGAATAACGCGGATGGACACGATGCAGAGCATTCGATGCGAGTTTATGCAAATGCTATGAAATTGGCGGAGCGTTATCATGAGTGTGACAACGAGGTTGTGGCGCTTGCAGCACTACTTCATGACGTTGATGATCACAAGTTATTTGATACAAAGGATAATGCTAATGCGAGAGCTTTTTTGACAAGTAATGATCTTGGAGAAAAAGAGATTGAGCAGATCTGTGTGATCATAAACGGAGTTTCTTTTAGCAAGAACAGGGGCATGAAGCCGGAGAGCATCGAAGGACAGATTGTTCAGGATGCGGACAGACTTGATGCGATTGGAGCAGTGGGGATTGCAAGAACGTTTGCGTACGGCGGAAAAGTCGGAAGATCTTTAGATGATTCATTGCAGCATTTTTATGACAAACTTCTGCTTCTAAAAGATGAGATGAATACCGAAGAAGCTAAAAAGATGGCACTTCAGCGGCATGAATATATCGAAGGGTTTATTGAGGAATATAGGACAGAAATTAGATAAGGACATAATGGTGAAATAAGAAATGAATGAGATAAAAATAGATTGGAACAGCATGGCAAAGGCTTATGAGGAGTTTAGCAATGCGGAGAATTCATATAGCTACTGCATTGAATGGCCGTGCATTAAGGAACTGCTTCCTGATCTAAAGGGAAAGGTAGTAGTAGATTTAGGCTGTGGTACGGGGATATTTACTTTTCTTTTAGAAAAGAGTGAGCCGGCGAAGATTGTAGGAATTGACCTTTCGGAAGAGATGCTTAAGATTGCCGAAGAAAAAGCTGATGCAGATGGCTCAAAGGCTGAATTTGTGCAACATGATGCGGCAACATGTAAAGAGGTAATAGAGGAGCCTGTCGACTTTATTTTTTCATCGACAACGAGTCATTACATTGAGAATTTGAAGCAGCTGTTTGAGAATGTGGCAAAAAGCCTTAAAGAGGGCGGGGAGTGTATCTTTTCCGTGATAAATCCTGTGTATTCAGCGATGTATCCTGTTGAGCATGAAGACAGTTCTTTTCCGGAGGATGACGAGTGGAACGTCAGATACATGGACAAAGCGATGAGGGCGTACATCCAGCCGTGGCTTGAGTACAACGATGACTACGAGAATCATCTCAGCAAAAGTTATCATCATACTTTTTCTGACTATGTAAATGCCATAGTTGGAGCGGGACTTACGATTGAGAAGGTATGTGAGCCAATGGCGCCGGAAGAGTGGAAGGAAACGCAGATTTACAGGTACGAGAGCTTTGTTGAGAATCCGGTGTATATGATCATCAAGATGAAGAAGGCGTAAAAAGAGTGCTAGTACATCGTTCGCAAAATAACTGGTCTAATTCGCAGAATGCTTGCCCGAGAGTGCATTTCCAAAAACGCAGTCGTAGCGGGCTACGGCGAGGCTTTTGGAGATGTACTCTCGAGTAAGCAGGCAAGAATTTGGTCCAGTTATTTAAGTAACGATGTACAAGCTGACATAGAGGCAGTTTGCAGGCGAGTAGGTACTCTGAAGTGATGACGGAATGGGTAATTATATCTAAGGAGGAATCAGATGAAAATAGAACATGTTGCGATGTATGTAAATGACTTGGAAGCAGCAAGAGATTTCTTTGTGAAATATCTTGGCGGAACATCTAATGACGGTTATCAAAATGAGAAAACTGACTTTAGATCATACTTTATTTCTTTTGAGGATGGGGCAAGACTTGAGTTGATGAATAAGCCTGATATGTACGATATGGAAAAGCCGCTTAATCGCACGGGATTCATTCACATTGCTTTTTCTGTGGGGAGTAAAGAGAAGGTTGATGAGCTGACGGAGAATCTCAGAGCTGCCGGCTACGATGTTGTCAGCGGCCCGCGTACGACGGGAGATGGCTACTACGAGAGTTGCATCGTGGGAATTGAAGGAAATCAGATTGAAATAACGGTCTGACAGGAGATATGCAAAGATATTGCAGAAGATGATTGAAAGATATATTTAAGAATTACATATAAAAGCATGATAGACGTTGTAATTATGACAGTTTTAATTTTGAAAAAAATAATCAAATAGCGAGGTTAATGCGAAAGTGAAAAACAACATTTTTTCAGTCAGAATTATTATCGGTGTGTGGATTCTTTTATACATAATAGGAAGGTTTACGGATATTGATAAGTACTTGTGGGGAAAGGGTACTAACAAGATAAACGGTGAGTACTATCGCTATTTTACAGCTTCTTTTCTGCATGCAAGCTTGTTCCATGTGGTGGCAAACAGCGCGGTTTTGTATTTTATTACTATTTATCTTGATGGGAAGGTGAATGGAGTTGCCATAGCTTTACTGGGCATAATTGCAGGAACTGCCACAAATGTGATTTATTCTTTTTTTTCAAAAAATGCTGAAGGTTTTCTTGGCGGCTCGGTTATTATCTTTGCAATCATAGGATTGATATTGATGATGCAGATTATCTGCAAGAGCTATGAACCGTTTAAGTTTGGCACGATTTATGCAGACTGGATGATTGGCGCTATTGTCATAGGTAATATCATCAATGGTCAGATGAGGTTTTTTTGATTTTTCAAATATCAAGATACACAGTATTTCTTTTGCAATGGGAATTGTTATGAGTTTGATATATTATGCACTGCATGTGATTGCATAAAAAGAGGAGGAACACGTATGTTTAGAAAGATGAGAAGATTTAATCAGCAGATAACTGATGAAGAGTGTATAGAGGTTCTTAAGAATACCAAGAGAGGTGTGCTTTCGCTTATGGGCGATGGTGGATATCCGTACGGAGTGCCGCTTGTGCACTGGTACTGCGAAGAGGACGGGAAGATTTATTTTCACGGAGCAAAAGATGGACACAAGAATGACGCGATCAAGTCTTGTGACAAGGCTTGCTATACCGTTCACGATGACGGCTACCGCGAAGAGGGTGAGTGGGCGCTGAATTTTAAGAGCGTGATCACATTCGGAAGAATATCTTTTGTGGAAGATGAAGAGAAGGCGAAGAAGATTTGCATTGCCATGGTAAAAAAATTCACGGATGATGAGGAGTTTCTTGCAAAAGAGCTCAAGTTCTTTTTCCCACGAGTGCAGTGCTTTGAATTTACACCTGAGCACATGACAGGAAAGAAGGTCAAAGAAGAGTGACGATGAAGAATCCATGGGAAGAGATTGGGCTGGAGGATTACGAGAATCATATGAAGCTTGATTCCGTAAAGCAGCTTCAGACGCTTAATTCGATGATGAAAGCGCAGTTTGACGAGTATCCCGTGACTACAGCGATGGTTCTTGGTATTGCGGGCGGAAACGGTCTGGAGCATGTTGATTGCGGCAAGTACAGCATTGTTTACGGCGTTGATATAAATGAGAAATATCTTGATGCTGTGGCGGCAAGATTTGCAGGAATGACGGATTTGGGAGTGCTTAAGCTTCTTAAGATGGATCTTGTCTCTGAACCGGATAAGTTGCCGCAGGCAGAGCTCTTGATAGCAAATCTGCTGATTGAGTACATCGGCTATGATGCTTTTGTGAAGGCGGTTTCCACGGTGAATCCGCGCTTTGTATCTTGCGTTATCCAGATCAATGATGATGTCTGCAACTGGGTTTCCGATTCGCCCTATGTGCATTCTTTTGACAAGCTCGAAGAGGTCCATCATCAGATGGATGAGATAGAGCTGGCGGAAGTGATGGAGCGCGTGGGCTATTCTTTGAGATTTAGGTTGAAAGAGTGTTTGCCGAACGGGAAGGCGCTTGTTCGGATGGATTTTGAGGATGGTAGTGAAGTCGTTAAGTGACTAAGAGCAAGAAAAAGTGCCGAATTAGTCAAAAAGTAGAGGAAATTAAAGGCAGTAGAGAAGGACATGAGTGACTAAGAGCGAGAAAAAGTGCTGAATTAGTCAAAAAGTAGAGGAAATTAAAGATGGTAGAGAAGGCCTTGAGTGACTAAGAGCAAGAAAAAGTGCCGAATTAGTCAAAAAGTAGAGGAAATTAAAGGCAGTAGATAAGGACTTGAGTGACTAAGAGCAAGAAAAAACATCAAATTAGTCAATGTACGCAAAAAAGCCGGTTATTTAAACGACGATGCACTACAGCCGACGAATCCATGCAAAGGACGTAGCAGCACGCGGGAGGTGAACATGAATAGTGTTATCTATAGAAGATTAACAGACGAGGATCTCGCAATTTTCATTGAAATGCGAATCACGCAGCTTCGCGAAGAAGGGGCGAAGGATGACATCGATCTGCGCCCTGCGCTGAATGACTATTACAGAAGACATCTCCATGACGGGACGTTTGTATCATGGCTTGCACTTGATGACGAAAAGATTGTGGGAACAAGCGGAATGTCTTTTGTCGAGAAGCCGCCGTATTTCGGATGTCCGAGTGGCAAGATAGGACTTCTTTCCAGCATGTACACAGATCCGGGCTACAGGCGAAGAGGGATTGCAAAAAATCTTTTGACCAAAGTTATAGATGAAGCAAGGCAGTACGGCTGCGGTGCAATTCAGATCACTGCGTCCGACATGGGCGTCAAACTCTATACAGCGTGCGGCTTTGTGCACAACGGAAATTTCATGCAGTACAATTTGTGAGAAAAAACATATTTCATATAAACAAAAGAAATTGTATGATTGTAAATATTATGATGATAGGGGCAAAAGGTCATAATGCGATTATGCTTGCATAAATCGCATCATGACTTCTTGATACGTAAAACATTTTTTGAAACATGGAGGAATATCTTATGCACTATACTTATAATCCTAAGGGAGTATGTTCTACAGAAATTAATTTTGACCTTGATGAGAGTGGCAAGATCTCAGGTCTTCGTTTTACAGGCGGATGTAACGGAAATCTCAAAGCTATCGGCAGACTTCTTGAGGGACAGGATGCGAAGCATGCGGCAGAGATTCTTAAGGGAAATGACTGTGGCGGAAGAGGTACATCGTGCGCAGATCAGCTTTCAAAGGCGCTTGAGCAGGCGCTTTCTTCTTAAAATATGAAAATACATGAGCTGAAGTATTCAAATACAAATACATTTTTGATAGAGGGTGACAGCGGGAAAATTTTGTTCGATACCGGCTGGGCAGGGACATTTTCTGCGTTTTGCAAAGCAATTGGTGAGCTGCATGTGTCGGCACAGGAGATTGATTATATCCTGATTTCTCATTTTCACCCCGACCATATGGGGATTGCGCAGGAGATAGCTGATCTCGGGCCGGTTGTGGTGGTCATGGATTTGCAGCGTGATCATGTGCATGATTCGGATGTTATTTTTGCAAAAGAAAAAGATACAGCTTTTGTACCAATAGCAGATGAGCGTGTTCGGATTCTGCAGATTTCGGAAAGCCGCGAGTTTCTTAAGGCGGTCGGAATCGACGGGGAAATCCTGAGTACGCCGGGGCACAGCGACGACAGCATTTCTTTGTGCCTGGATAGCGGAGAAGTGTTTGTGGGAGATCTGAATCCTTTGTATGAGCTCGAACTTCACAGGGAAACTCAGATTGAAGACAGCTGGAACAAGATTCTTAAAGCTAATCCCAAGGTTGTATATTACGGACATGCCAAGGCAACAGAGATAGCCGCAGCAGGCGCCGCCGTTTCCGGGCATGATGATGTTTACAAGCAGGTATCAAAGATCATGAAGCTCATAGACAAGGGCGTAAGCCTTGACAGGATACAAAAGAAAACCGGCGTAGATACCTCTTTTGTCGAAGATGTGGCGAGAATGTATCTTACGCATCAAAATGTTGGAGTTCAGGGAATTCTTGACAGGATAGAGATAAAAGGGAAATAAAAAGATGTAGTATTCGGCAAAATGGCAGAGATGTAGATTTTGCCGAATATTACTATAGTTGGGATTAAGTTGGGCGATTAATATTTACATTTATGATTGCCCGACTAAGAGAGAGCTAATTTGATAGACAACAGGAGAATGCTTGAATGAAGACATTATATGTATCAGACCTGGACGGTACGTTGCTTCGAAGTGACGAGCAGATGTCGGAGTACACGAACAATACGATAAATAGACTTGTGAGCGAAGGAATGCTCTTTTCCTATGCAACGGCACGTTCGCTGATCACTGCAAAAAAGGTAACGAAGGGGCTTAACGCCAAGATACCGCTGATTGTTTATAACGGCGCATTTATCATCGATAATGTCACAGAGGAAGTGCTTCGTGCAAATTACTTTGATGAGAGTGTGAATGATGTTTTGGATAATCTTTTTTCGCATGATATATATCCGATCGTGTATGGGATTGTTGCCGGAAAAGAGAAATTTTCTTTTGTCCCTGAGCTTTGCACAAAGGGCATGAATACATTTATCAATTCCCGCAAAGGCGATATCAGGACCAATGCAATTGACGATTATAACGATCTGAAAAAAGGAAATATCTTTTACATTTCCTGTATCGACGAGACTGAGAAGCTTGCACCGATGTATGAGGCGTACAAGCATGATTATCACTGCGTTTTTCAAAAAGATATTTATACCGGCGATCAGTGGCTTGAGATCTTGCCCAAGACCGCATCAAAGGCAAATGCCGTTAAGCAGCTGCGCGAGATGATTGGCTGCGATAGAGTCGTGGCTTTTGGCGACGGCAAAAATGACATAAGCCTTTTTCAAGCCGCCGACGAAGGCTATGCGGTTAGCAACGCACATGAGGACCTTAAGAAAGTTGCCACCGGAGTAATTCTTTCCAACAATGAGGACGGAGTTGCGAAGTGGCTTGAGAAGGAAATGGACTCCGAGGGACGGGGTTAGTGGATCATTTTTTGCAAGCGATAATTACAATATCTATATTTCAGGAGAGACTATGAGACAGCTGGTAAAGCCGCATCGACTAAAGCCTGGGGATACGATAGCAACAATCAGCCCTTGTAACGGTTGGGCCGGAGATGAAGGCATAAAGTGGAAATATGAGTTAGGCGCTTCAAGACTTAGAGATTTGGGGCTTAATGTTATCGCCGCTCCGAATTCTATGAGAGGTTCCGAGTATTTGGCGAAAAATCCGCAGGCACGAGCAGAAGATATCATGTGGGCTTTCGAGAATAAGGATGTACATGCGATCATCGCCAATGTTGGAGGGTGTGATAGCATAAAACTTATTCCTTATATTGATCCAAAATCTATTTCTGACAATCCTAAAATTTTTATTGGTTACTCTGACGTTATGAACATTCACCTTCTGTGCTATAAGTGTGGCCTTTCAACTTTCTATGGGGATAATCTTTTGACACAGATTGCAGATCAGGCAGGGTGGCATGAGTATAGTAAGAAGTGGTTTATAAAAGCATTTTTTGACAGTTCAATTCTTGGAAATATAGAACCTGCGGACGAGTGGACATTTGAGCCGTCTGATAATTTTTATCCCGAAAAGATCAGAAATTATTACCCGAGTATCGGATACGAAATTATACAAGGCCAGGGGCGGATAGCGGGACGATTGATTGGCGGACACACGGGTATCATGGAACTTGAGGATACAGCGATAGAGCCGATGCTTGAAGACTATGAAGATGCAATTCTTTTTGTTGAGGACATTCCGGAATTTTTTGACGAAGAATTTATAGAGACTTTTTTTGAAAAATTGGGAAAAAAGGGAATTCTGAATAGATTAAACGGCATTATCATCGGAAAGGCTAATGAGAAAAGATCTTTTACCGGACAGGCACAGATCATAAGGCAGATCGTTTCCGAAAAGTATTCTTGCAAGATCCCTATCATGTATGGACTTAATTTTGGCCATTCATCACCAATGTTTATTTTACCCTATGGGGCACAGGCGGAAATAGATTGCGATAAAAATACGTTTTCCATTTTGGAAAGTGGAGTTGTGGAGTAAGGGAAACTGATGGAACATAAGACAATACACGGAGTTGGCGGAGAAGTTCATTACTGGATTTCGCGGCCAAAAGAAACATCTAAGGGAGCTATAGTTTTTACTCACGGAGTTACTGCGGATCATACAATGTTTGAGAAGCAGGTCGTTTTCTTTGAAAAAGAATATACTGTGATCACATGGGATGTGCCGCTTCATGGGCTTTCTATGAATTACAGGGATTTCTCTTTTGAAAATACTGCAAAGGATCTTAATAGCATATTGGAGCAGGAGGTCGTGGAATCTGCGGCATTGGTAGGCATGTCGCTAGGCGGATATCCGTCGCAGATGTTTGCTCATATGTATCCCCAAAAAGCGCAATGTTTCATAGCGCTTGATACAACACCTTTTGGAAAAAAATATTATTCTAAGTTTGATCTGTGGTGCCTTTCGAAGGTCAAGCCGATGGCTCAAATGTTCACTGATAAAGCGCTTCGAAAGAGCATGGCGAGATCTATATCGCTGACAGATTATTCATATAATAAAATGCTGGAAATTCTGGCGCCTATGTCTAAAGTGCAGATCATAGAGCAGATGGACGTTGCGTACGGAAAGTTTGCGCAGGAAAACAGAGATGTTGACCTAATTTGTCCTGTACTTATTTTGCTTGGCGATAAGGACAGAACAGGGAAAGTCCCACAGTATTGCAAGGCTTGGGCAAAGAATACCGGCTACCCGTTTCACATCATTGAGAATGCATCGCATTTTTCAAACGGCGACAACGCGGAGCAGGTAAACAGAGAAATTGCGGAGTTTTTGGACTCTTTGTTCCGGAGGATAGAATGAAACTGATTTTTCCACGAATTGATTATAAAGAAAAGGCAATTGATTACATAAATGAATTCTATGAGTACGGCTCTGAGATAAACGGAGCCGGCGGTCTGGATTATTTTTTAAAAGAATCAACATATGAAGATTGGCTTGAAAATGTGATCGGATATATGGATGTTGCCAATGTTGCCGAATTTGATGTGCCGAGGATTACGTATTTCTGCGTGAGAGAAGAAGATGAAAGGATAGTAGGGATGATTAATCTGCGTCTTTCTTTGATTAATTTCAGTAAAAAAGATGCAGGCCATATCGGCTATTCGGTCAGACCGACCGAGCGTCGCAAGCATTATGCTACGGAGATTCTTTTTAAGGCACTGAAGATCTACGACAGGATGGGCGTCGACGAAGTCCTGATTTCTTGCGAAAAAGAGAATGTCGCATCCGCCGGTGTGATCATGAAATGCGGAGGGATGCTGAAAGATGAGTTTTTTAGCGAGACGTATAAGAAAGAATTGAAGATGTTTGTAATCAAGCAGGGTAAGGATAAGAGATAATCTGTTGTGAAGATATTTAAAATCTCAAGGTTGCAGAGTGGCATCAATGATTTAAGAATAGATATAAGATATCAATATTTCAGGAGAGGCTATGGACTACAAGATTAGGAAAGTCACAATTCAAGATTATGATGCGATTTTTGAATTATGGAATAGTACGGAGCAGAGCAGAAGAGCGCTGAATCCGATCGATGATTCACGAGAGGGAATTGACAGATATTTAAAGCGAAATCCCAATACATGTTTTGCTGCTGAGAAAGATGAAAAGATAGTCGGTGTAATATTGACCGGACATGATGGCAGGCGTGCGATTGTGCATCATATGTGTGTTCATCCTGACTTTAGGCGTAAAGGAATTGCCGGACGACTGGTTTCAACAGCTGAAGACGCTCTACAAAAAGAAGGGATTCAGAAGATATTCGGACTTGTTTTTAAGGATAATGATACTGCAAATGAATTTTGGGAACGGCAAGGATATTCGCTAAGGACAAATCTCAATTACCGCAATAAAAGTTTGAATACTGAGATACCTGTAGGTGATTGATGTAGATTGCTACGTTAATATACGTTGGAATTGTAATCTAGGAAAAAATATTTCGGAGTATGACAAACAGAGGGAGGAGAGATAATCTATGTTAAATGACTTTTATGATATTGATACGGAACCTGTTGTGCAATTGGCTGCGTTTTATGGAAGTCCAAAAGAAATAGTAGAAAAGTGCATCATTGTTTTTTCAAAGGAAATACATGAGTATCTTTTGAACAATTATGAGTGCAGAGAAATCGGACTGATCACCGCATGCAATGGGAACACGCCAATCTACGCCATGAACATTGGCGATGAGGAAGTGGCTTTTTATTTGACGGGCATAGGATCTGCGGTTGCATCCGGGACTTGCTATGAAGTTCATTGGCAGACAGGTGCAAAGAAGTTCGTGATGTTTGGTTCTTGCGGAAGTCTGGACAATGAGAAGACGGATGGAAAGTTTATCATTCCCACACAATCGTACAGAGGTGAAGGATGCTCTTTTTATTATGCACCCGCTTCGGATTACATTGATATAACAAATAGTGATAAACTGGCTGAGATATTCAGTGAACTGAATGTACCACATGTACAAGGTCGCATTTGGACGACTGACTCTATGATCAGAGAAACAAAAGGACTTGTGGCAAAAAGGCGTGAAGAAGGTTGCATCGCTGTAGAAATGGAAATAGCCGGAGTTCAGGCTCTTTGCTCTTTTTATGGGCTGGAGTTGTATTGTTTTCTTGAGGCCGGGGATGTCCTTTCAGACAGTGGATATGTGATAGAAGGTCTTAATGAAGCCAATCATAGTATCGGCAAGCTGTTTGTTGCGATGGAAGTGTTAAAGAGGTTATAGGTTCGATTTTATAAGGACGGAGAAGAAATGGCAGAAGAATTATTTGATATAGTTGACGAAAACGGCAATCCTACAGGCGAGACAGTTTCCCGCTCCGAAGCCCATGCAAAGGGAATCAGGCACAGGACTGCGCATATTTGGGTTATTCGTGACAATGAAGGGAAGAAAGAAGTTTTATTGCAAAAGAGGGCGCTGAATAAGGATTCTTTTCCTGGAAAATACGACACTTCTTCTGCAGGACATATCCAGGCGGGAGATGAGCCACTTGAATCCGCATTAAGAGAATTGTCGGAAGAACTTGGAATTGAGGCTTTGGCAGAACAGCTGCATTTTGTGGGAACTTTTTTTATCGGATTTGAAAAAGAATTCCATGGCAAGATGTTCAAAGACAGTGAGATTGCCTTTGTTTATGTCTATGAAGAGAAGGTTGATATAAGCAAGCTTGTGGTTCAAAAAGAGGAGCTTGAAAGCGTCGAGTGGTTTGATTTGGAAGAAGTTTATAAGGCATGTTTGCCGCCGCGTGATGATAGATTCTGCGTTCCAATGGGAGGACTGGAGATGATTCGGAAATATGCTGCTGGGAGTAATCGGATATGAAAGTATATCTCATCAACGGCCCCATGGGCGTTGGAAAAACGGATACGGGGAAGTGCATTGCTGAAAAGAGTCCCGGAATGGTCACTTATCAAAATCAAATTTCTATGCATTCTTGAACATGAAGTTCAAGAATGCATCAACCAAGCCAATTAAAATCGACTTCGTCGATGGGGCTTGGTTGACTCTTGAATCACTTTCTCACGAAATCCGCAGCTAGTGCGGATTTCTGTAATTTCATTTAAGATGTCATTATTTTAAAAATGGATTGGAGCCTTATCAAAATGATTATATTGATAACAGGTGCATCTCATACCGGTAAAACAGTTCTTGCGCAGAAGCTGCTTGAAAAATACAAATATCCTTATTTGTCTATAGATCATTTGAAAATGGGTTTAATAAGAAGTGGCAACACGGAACTTACACCATGTGATGATAAAGAGCTTACGGGTTATCTTTGGCCGATAGTCAGTGAAATGATAAAAACTGCCATAGAAAACAAGCAGAATCTCATTGTTGAAGGATGCTATGTCCCAGAAGACTGGAGAACATGGTTTGGTGAAGAGTATTTATCAGAGATAAAGTTTATATGTCTTGTCATGACTGATGAGTATATCGAGAAACATTTTGCGGATATTGTAAAACATGGATCTGACATAGAAGCAAGATTCGATGATTCGGATTGTACCGTTAGATGGATAAAAGAAGCAAACAGTGAGTATCTCGGTAGATTTCAGCAGGATCAGATTGTTATAGACAAAGATTATGAAAGTGCGATAAATTCAATCCTTAACAATGATTAGTCACCAGTTGAGATTTTGGGAAGATTTGTTAAACAAGGAATGGAGGACTGTAAAACCCTCAAAGAGTATTCCATTTTTGTATCGAAAGTGCGAAAATGTATTAAAGAAGCTAAAGAAAGAAACAAAGAAATGAACGATATTATCGACATGAATGACATTACTCAGAAAGAGGTCATTAGCTCAGCGATATCAAGAGCAATAGATGAGTGTATTTCTGAGGACATTCTTAAAGATTTCTTGCTTGAGAATAAAGAGGAGGTCGTTGAGATGGGTGTTTTAGGATATAGTGCTGAGAGACATCTTCAGGTTATACAGGAAGAGAGTTATGAGGATGGTGTTAAAGCCGGCTATGATAAGGGCTATGATAAGTGTGAGAAAGACATTACAGAACTTTATGATTGGCTGTTTGAAAACAATAGAGCTTCAGATGTTCAAAAGGCAAATAAAGATTCAAAGTATAGAAAAGATTTGTTTGATGAATATGTAGCATCAAAAAAGAAAAACTAAAGCGAAAAGAGACTTTTTGAAGTGGATTCTTTGAAAAGCCTCTTTTTCTGTGCTTGTATGAGGAGGATGCATAAAGGAGCTAAGAGTGCACTATCCTTCAGAAAGGGATTAGAAAATGCAGAATGAAGAACTTATGCCAAAGCGACTAGGTCGAACAACTATATATGAAAGCGAACATGTATGTTTATATTCTGACAGAGTGGCCCAACCAAGCGGGCAAATAACAGAAAATTATTATCAGATTCATTATCCGAAGAAGGCTGTTGCAATTGTTATTTTTGATGAGGAAGATAACATTCTTCTTATTCAGAACAGAAGATACACTGTAGGCCGCCTTGAATGGGAAGTGCCCGCAGGAAGGATTGAGTATGGTGAATCAAATGAAGATGCGGCTAAAAGAGAGGCTATAGAAGAAACAGGGTGCAAATCTGAATTAGAGGAGAAAATGATATGGCAATAGACAATCCAAACATAATTGACGGAATAGCAATAGATAAGGAGAGAAACGCGATAGTTCTTTTGCTGACAGATCATTTGTTATGGGAGGGGGAGGATGCATTAAGTGAGTTTGAGCATCTTAATCTTCTGCAAGATAAGATTAATGCTTACATTTCTTATCTTGAGTCAAGGCAATATGAGGCGACCTATCCAAATGAACAATTCTCTTTTGCAGTAATAGAGATTTACTTCAAGTACTCTGTAACTGAGAATTGTGAGAAGTTTCTGAATGAAGTCCAAAATCAGATTGGACAATTGGGGATTAAGATAGAGGCGATGTAAGAATGATTCGGGAAAGTACTGAGACATGAGCGGCGATAAGTTATTTTACAATGAATATGAGCATTTTTATGAAATGGCGGAACACTCCGATGCATTCAGATATTTCTGTAAGGATGCATTCGGAGATGATTTTTCGCAGGATGGGTTCAGCGATATTAAGCAGATAGACAGAATTGTCGAGCATATTCCGACAGGCCGGGAGAGTCATATGCTTGATGTGGGATGCGGAAACGGAAAGATGTTGGGGTATCTGCAAAAAAGAACAAATGCGTACATACACGGATTTGATTATTCTGCGAATGCTATAAATACCGCAAGAAAACTATTTAGAACAAATGCGGAGTTTCGCATTGGAAGTATAGGGGAGATTGATTATCCGCCGGAGCAGTTTGATGTAATAACTTCCATGGACACAATGTATTTTGCACCAGATATGGAAAAGTTCTTATTACAGGCAATCGGGTGGCTGAAGAAAAGCGGCGTATTTTTTATATGCTATCAGGAAGGTGATGTAATGCCTAAGACAGATAATAAGGATACGACTATCCTTGCAAGAGCATTACAAAAGAACGGAATCCCATATGAAGTGGAAGACATTACAAAAGAGACTTATGATCTTCTGAGAAAGAAGAGAGAAACGGCATTATTGTACCAAAAGGCCTTCAGGGAAGAAGGCAGCACCGAGTGGTTTGATATGCTGATGGCGCAGACAGACTGTGCGACGGAATCTTTTGATCTGTTTGCAAAGAAGATGGCAAGATACATTTATACTGTCAGAAAAAGATAATGCAACTAAGCTTATACCGTGAAGTTGATGTGTGATTACAAATGCGGAAGATAGATGGAAAAGGACACTATATGAGTGCTATTTAATTAATTCTTTAAATGAAGAAATAGAGAAATATACTGAACTTAGGTACAATGTTGACCGTGAAACAGGCCTGATAGCGAATCCTTTTTCCGAAGTCGGTATATTCCTTGATTGTTAATGAGAAACTACTATAATTCCGCCGGAAATAGCGGCAGCAGGTGACAATGGATAAAGCAGAAATAATAAAAGAATTAGAAGCATTTCCGTATAGCAGAGAAGATTATTGGGTGCTTGCCGGTAGTGCAATGGCATTATATGGAATTAAGGAACAGACATCAGATATCGATCTTGGATGTAATCGAAAGATGGCAGACAGATTAGAAAATGATGGTTTTTCTTTCAGGCTTACTGAAAGTGGTAACAGACATTTCGAATATAGTGATCATATCGAGATTTTTGAAAACTGGATAAATGATACGGTTACACAGGTTGAAGGTATTCCGGTTATCACGATTGCGGGACTACTTGAGATGAAGAAGGAACTGGGACGAGAAAAAGACCATAAAGATATAGAGCTGATTAGGGGATATTTACGACATAATAAATCTAATATAAAAGCATAACATTGGTTTGACGATACTGTGCGGTGATGGTGAGCATAAGCAAGTTCCTCCAACAAAGATTTCTCATGAGAGATTTCTATGATTAACGGAGGTCACAGTCCTCCGATTGAAGGACTAACCGCCTACCGTAATTACTGGTGGCACCAAGTAATAATTATAATAAGCAAATGTTCTGGAGGCGATATAACTGTTTTGTTCTGGAAGAGAACATGAGCCACTAAAAATAATAGATAAAGAATAAGACCTTTATAGAATATGAAAGAGGACAACCATGTTGAAATTCATACACTTGTTTAAAAATTACTATCTGGGAATATCGCTTATAGGCGTTGCGGCGTTTTGTATACAGGAGATTCCGTATATGATAATGCCGTTGATAAAACCTGCATCCAATCCGATAATGAACATGCAAAATGAGATTAAATGTATTGAAACGGTTCAGGGTATATTTGGATTTCTGTGCATGATTTTGCTGATGCTGATCGTGAGGGATGATGTGAAAATTTTTTCGATAGCATCTGCAAGAGAAAAAATCTTTTTCTGCTTAACCATTCTAATGATACTGATGAACTTTGTGGGATGGGCATTTTATTACAGCGGATATCAACGTGGATGGTTGATAGTATTAAGCCAATTCGCGGCGGTTCCTTTGTACTATCTTTTCTTTGGATTGTGGAAGAGCAATTATCTATTGGTTGGAGCAACAGGCCCGTTCTTTTTAATTCACACAATAAATGGAATATTGAATTTTGGGGTGAGAAAGTAAATTTAGTTTGATTATAGGCAATATTAAAGTAAGATTGCCGGGTGCATGATTAAAAAGGAAATCGGCGAATAAACGGTGGAAATAAGTAAATATATGATTCCTGCTGTCGAGAAGAGTACTTGCGCCTTGATCGTGACAGCGGGAAATATAGTTTTACAAAAATCCGTTGTCGAAAAGTAGGCATGTGTCTTGATCGTGACAGCGGGAAATATAGTTTTACAAAAATCCGCTGTCGAAAAGTAGGCTTGTGCCTTGATTGTGACAGCGGGAAATATAGTTTTACAAAAATCCGCTGTCGAAAAGCAAGCTTGTGTCTTGATTGTGACAGCGGGAAATATAGTTTTACAAAAATCCGCTGTCGAAAAGTAGGCTTGTGCCTTGATTGTGACAGCGGGAAATATAGTTTTACAAAAATCCGCTGTCGAAAAGCAAGCTTGTGTCTTGATTATGGCAGCGGGAAAAAACAGTTTTATAATAATCGCTGTTGAAAAGCAAGTATTGGCTTTAATTATGGCAGCGAAAAATGCAAATTTATAAATTCCGCCGAAAACTCGCTGCAATATATAGGGACATTGAAGAATCGGCGCTAAAACCGGTACAGATGAGGCGCCATAAATTTTTTTACGAAGGTGATGACTATGGATATGACTATAAACAGAGAGCAGAAAATAGTGGAGTACCTTAGAAATACATATAATCCTACTGCAATTATCAAGTACGGATCGTATGCAGATGGCAGTGCCAATGAGAACAGTGATTTTGATGCGCTTGTGATTGCCGGTGATTGTGAAAAGCATGATTCGTCCGCAGTTGTGGATACTGTTTTGGATGTCTGGATTTATCCGGAGAAAAAGTTTTTTTCCGAGTATGATCCGGGGAAGTTCCTGCAGGTGTTTGATGGCATTGTAATTCAGGATCAGAACGGAGTGGCAGAAAATTTAATAAGAAAAGTAAATGAGCATATAGACCAGACTTCGGCGAAATCTGATGATGAGATAGAGCAAGAAATTAAGTGGTGCGAAAAGATGCTTGCAAGAACTGTCAGAGAGGATGCGGAAGGCTATTACAGGTGGCACTGGCTTCTTATGGATAGTCTGGAAATCTATTTTGATATAAAGCATCTATACTATCACGGCCCGAAGAAGGCATTGCGATTTATGAAGGACAATGATCCGATGGCATTTGACGTATACTTACGTGCATTAAAAGAAATGAAGAGAGATAATCTGGCTCAGTGGATTGAGGTGCTGAAGGATATGAGATAAGTAGAAGCAGGACAGCCACCTGACAAATCTTCGCAAACGAGGAAATGTACCTATTACGGATCTCGTCCATAATGGATTGTGTAAGAGGGAGGACGAAAGCATGGAATGGATCGAAGCATTACAAAAAGCCATCACGTATATTGAGGAGCATCTTCTCGAGGAGATCAACTATGAAGATGTAGCAAGGCAGGTGCACACGTCGAGCTATGAGTTTCACAGGGCTTTCAGTTTCGTGACGGGCTTGACGGCCAACGCGTATATAAGAAACCGCCGCTTGTCTTTGGCGGGAAAAGAGCTCGTGGAGACCGATGCGAAGATCACCGATCTGGCGATGAAGTATGGCTATGAGACACCGGAAAGTTTTACCAAAGCTTTTACAAGATTTCATGGTGTTGCGCCCAAAACTGCCAGAGAAGAAGCCGGCAAACTTGTGCTTTTTAATCCGCTTACGATTACTATATCTGTGAAAGGTGGTAAGAGTATGGATTATCGTATTGTTCAGACAAAGGAAAAGAAGTTTATCGCATTGGTAAGGGAGTTCAGCAACGCTATTATCAACGACGAAGCCAACCACGATGTGGCTGACTTCTGGGGAGAGTGCAACAGTAAGCAGATGCTTTCTCCGATACATATGCTGAGAGAGGACGGGAAGCGCGACCTATACGGCCTTTGCAGCCCGACGAAGGAAGGAAAAGATACTTTTGAATACGGTATCGGCATCATTATTGATGAGGATACCAAAGAGTTTGATCAGGCAGATCTGGAGAAAAAAGGTTTCCGCATCTGGGACGTCAATCCCGGTACGTATGTGGTATTTGATTGTGTAGGCGAAGACGGCGACTGCATCGCAAAGACCTGGGTAAAGTTCTATAAGGAGTTTTTGCCGCAGATGGGCTATGAAGCTTCTGAAGAGACTGACTATGAACTTTACTATGACGGAACCAGGCCGGATATATTCTGCGAGCTGTGGATTCCGATCAAGAAGAAGTAAAAACAGCAATTTTTAAGTTTATGATTTTAAGTTTATGGAGGAAACGATTACATATGGAATTGAAAAGAATTGAGCATAAACTTACTGTTTGCAAAGTGGCAGAGTCATCCAATATTAACATTGATGCCCCTTTCTACTTTATCGGTAAGACTGATGAAGAGTTGTCATTGGTGTGCAGAACGGAGGATGCGCCACAAAACACGCTCGAGCGTGATGATGGCTGGAGAGGCTTTCGTATTCAGGGGGTTCTTGATTTTTCATTGATTGGCATTATGTCAAAGCTGTCCGGCATACTCGCAGAGCATAAAATCGGAATCTTCGCTGTGTCGACATATAACACGGATTATATTCTTGTGAAAGAAGAAAACTTTGAGCGAGCGTTGGACGTTTTGGCGTCTGAAGGGTATATAATAGTATGATATCTTAACTGAAATTACAGAAATCCGCACTTGCTGCGGATTTCGTGAGAAAGTGATTCAAGAGTCAACCAAGCCTCATCGACAAAGTCGATTCAAATTGGCTTGGTTGATGCATTCTTGAACTTTATGTTCAAGAATGTATGATATCTTAACTGAAATTACAGAAATCCGCACTTGCTGCGGATTTCGTGAGAACGTGATTCAGGAGTCAACCAAGCCTTATCGACGAAGTCGATTCAAATTGGCTTGGTTGATGCATTCTTGAACTTTATGTTCAAGAATGCATGATATCTTAACTGAAATCTATCGCAACTATTATTTTAGCAAATACTATTTGTAAGAAGTGAGTAAAATAAGTTGTCGGATTCAAGAGGTCATGATTAAAAAAGAAATGCGAATTTAAAGTTTTACGTTTAAAGTTTTGCTTTACGGAAAATAGAAGTGGAGATAAAGCGGCGGAAACCAGTGAATGTATGATTTTCGCCGCCAAAAAAGAAGCATTTTTTTAATTATGACAGCGAAATAAACGGTTTTATAAAATCCGCTGTTGAAAAGCAAGCTTTTGTCTTGATTATGGCAGCGGGAAATGCAACTTTATAAATTCCCGCTGTATTTAAGTTGAGTCCGGAAAGGGTACTATGAACATACAAGTTATCAGGGCGACGGAAACATGACAGCAGGCCGGTGCTTATTACGTCCGAATACATGGAATGGCAAAACAACACAATATTACGCTAAGGCGTGAGTTTGATGAACATGATAAGCCGGATACAAAATATATATGACAAAATACATTATAAAAGGAGAGGCAATTAAATGTTTGAAATAAAGGATTGTGAGGACTACGAAGTAGCAAAAAAGCTGATCAGGGAATATTCTGAGATAAAAGGCGCTGAGAGCTGCTTTGTATCATTGGATAAAGAGCTTGCTGATCTTGATACGTATTATAAAGGTGGAGCTCTTTTGATTGGATTTGAAAATGAAAATCCAATAGCGACTATCGCAATCAAGCATGTTGATAATGATACCTGTGAGGCGAAAAGGCTTTATATCAAGCCTGATTATCGAGGAAAAGGCTATGCAAGAATTCTTATGAATGAGATGCTGGACAGGAGCAGAAAACTTGGTTTTAAAGAAGTGAAGTTCACTACCAAGCCGGAAGTGATGAGTATTGGATACGGGCTTTATAAGCGCATGGGGTTTGAAGAAGTAGATTGTGCTGATGGCGTAGCTTCGATGAGAATGACTTTGTGATAACTTGGGGGCGTTAAAGTGTCTGTATTATTAGAATTATTTTTTACCTTTGCCAAAATAGGAATGTTTACCTTTGGTGGAGGCTATGCGATGATCTCACTCATAGAGAATATTTGCGTGGAGAATAAAAAGTGGATAACACATGATGAGATGATGACGATTGCAGTGATCGCGGAGTCTACACCGGGGCCCATAGCAATCAACTGTGCAACTTTTGTCGGATACAAGAAAGGTAAATTATCGGGAGCAATTGCGGCAACGCTTGGGATGGTGCTCCCTTCATTTATAATTATCTATCTGATCTCAAGATTCCTGAATCATTTTCTTGAGATAACCCAGGTTGCAAATGCATTTAAGGGAATCAAGATAGCTGTTGGAATTCTTATTATAGATGCTGCTATAAAGATGCTCAAAAAGATGAAAAGAGCTCCGATGCAGATTTCAATGGTCTGCTTTGCGGTGATCTCAATGATAGTGATCAATATTTTTTCACTTAATATTTCTTCGATGGTATTGATGCTCGCGGCTGCAGTTATTGGACTGATGGTATTTATGATAAAAAATACAGAAAAGGAGCAGGTGGAGAAATGATATATCTTGATTTGCTCATAGGCTTTTTGGAAGTTGGATTCTTTTCTTTTGGTGGAGCGTACGCTGCGATTCCGCTTATCAGGGATGTGGTTACGGCACATGGCTGGATGGATGAAGAAATGCTGACATACATGATTGCTATAAGCGAAAGCACTCCGGGGCCGATTATGGTTAATATGGCAACATATGTGGGAAGTGAAAAAGGAGGACTTATAGGCGCGGCTATTGCTACCACAGCGGTTGTGTTACCGGCTTTTTTTATCATTCTGCTGATCATGGTGGTTATGGATAAGTTCCTTCGGAACAGATATGTAAAAGCGGTTCTTAGTGGGGTAAAGCCATGCATTATCGGGATTATCTTAGTGACGGGTGCACTTATGCTCGTAAAAAACTGCGGACTATTATTAGGGGCTAAGGCAGATTTTCTCACAATAGTATTAACCTGTGTTATCGCGCTTATATATTTTGGCTCAAGGAAGGTTTTGAAAAAAGGCCTGAATCCTATCATGCTTATCTGTTTGTCGGCAGTGGTGGGGATTGTGGCATATTCATTATAGTAATTGTGATAATGATATACGGATTAAAAAAGTACCAAGCGGAGTATAAACGTGAGCTGATGTTTCGGGAGGAGCTTTGTATGGAAAAAGAATTGTTTATCAAACAGTTAAAGCCTTTTCTATATCTTTTGGATGAGGCGCACGAAGCGACGGGGTACATAGTTGTAGGCGATGAAAGAGTCTGCGTGATAGATACGATGAATGGTTATAATGACCTGCACAAGGTTGTCAGGGAAATTACAGACAAGCCGATCGTTGTTGTAAATACGCATGGCCATCCGGATCATATCTTTGGAAATGTGTACTTTGATGAGGTATACATGAATCCCAAGGATTTTGAAATGGCATCGTCTTTTTTTTATGAGCCTGAATTTGTGAAAATATGCAATGAGAAAGGCTTTTCTGTTCCGCCTCTTAAGCCGATCAAGGGCGGCGATGTGATAGATCTTGGCGGGAAAACACTTGAAGTATATGATCTTCCGGGGCATACTCCCGGCGGAATTCTGCTGCTTCTAAAGGAGGACAGGATTCTTTTCACAGGTGATTCCGTTAACCATCATTTATGGATGCAACTGGACGGGTGCCCTGAGATGAATGAATACGTAAAGGCCATTGATAAGATCATGTTCCTTGAAAAAGAGGCGGATGTGATACTCCACGGGCACGCGACAGGTTTTGACGACATATCGCTATTAAGGTGCATGAGGCGAGGCGCAGTTGAGATATGTAACGGCAAAACAGAAAATGACCAGCCATACAACTGGTTTGGCGGCGTGGCAAAACAACATCCGTTTAAGCTTGAAGACGGTAAGGAGTATGACCAGACTGTGAGCGTTATATGCTACCGGTAAGCGAGGATGGGGTTATAAGCATGATGTCATATATAGAAGGAAGGTAAAAAATGGATAACTTTATAGATGCACTATTGTCTCCCAAAACTGATAAAATCCCTGATGAATACGATTGGTTTGCACCGCTTATTGGAGATTGGGACTGCGATTATTATGATGAATTTAATGGTCAAAAAAGATATGTAAAGGGCGAGTGGCTCTTTAGAAGAGTGCTTGAAGGTGCGGGAATACAGGATGTTTTTATATTTCCGTCGCGTGATACCAAAGAAAAAGCGCCTCAGCCGGACGGTGAATACGGCTCTTCTTTGCGCATGTTTAATCATTTTGAGAATTGCTATGATGTTGTATATACATGCGATCACTGTATGAAGAGACTGCGTTTTGATAAGAAAGGCAATGAACTTGTTGGAAAGGTTCTGGATGAAGAGAATACCTATTGGATTTTTTCTGATATTACTGACAACAGTTTTACTTGGAAAAACGTAATGGTTTCTGATGACGGCTCTTACACTCTTGATTGTGAAATACACGGAAAGCGTGTGAAATGATCACGTTTTAGGGAGACATTTATTTGAAAAAGAACTATAGACACTACTGTCTAATGCAGTAAATACGGCAATTCCCGCTTTGTGTCGTGTTAATGCTGCTTTGGATTAAATTATCATGCAAGGGAAGGAGGTATCCCATGGATCAGAAGAAGATAGGCTTATTTTTAAAAGACTTGAGAAAAGAAAAAGGGATTACCCAGGAAGAACTTGCGCAGCTCCTTGGTGTGTCTTCTAGGAGCGTTTCACGTTGGGAGACAGGATCTAATATGCCGGATATTTCTCTTTTGTCCGCTATTGCTGATTATTACGATGTGGATGTGCGAGAAATAATTGATGGCGAAAGGAAAAGCGGGATGAATGAAGAAATAAAAGAAGTTGCCGACAAAATGGCGGACTACGCCGGAACGGAGAAAGGCAGTCTTTTCAAATGGGTAAGGATAATCAGCCTGATAGGAACAATGTTTCTGACTCTGGCAGTTGTGTTTCAGTGCATTGAATATGAGCCTAATATATTCAGGTTTGGGGCGGTTGTATTATCTTTTTTGGGATTGGTGGCATTTGCCATAACAACGCTTTATGCCAATGGAATATTGGAAAAACTTGCCGAGAAAAAACATTTTGCAACGGTTGTGCGAGTAATAGTTATTATGCTGATTGCGATAAGCGTAAAGTTTATTGTGATAAATGCGCTTGTTATCGGACTTGCTTTTTTTGAGGCTAGCCAGCCCTATGATAAGAAGTCGGGAATCGATAACTATGATAAAGAGTATTTGCTTGAAGAATACGGATCTGATCTTGATACAGGATTATTTATTTTTCCAAATGATGGCCAAAATGCTGTTTCTGTAGAATATGAATCGGCTCTTAAAACAGGAATGTTTGATACGGATGGATATATATTTCTTTCAGCCACATATGAAGATGATGAGTTCAAAAAAGAAGTCGAACGTTTGTCAGAAATATCTTGCACGGTGTTCGAATCAAAGCATGAGGATAGTGATTATCATATAGGAATTATCATATATGATACTGAAAGCTATAAGTTTCCTGCATATGTTGCATCGGACGGGTATAGTAGTGTTTATGAATATGCACTTATCGACAATGATAATAAGCGGATTATTTATGTATTATTATCATATCCTAATATAGCGAATGATGAAGCGGAGACGGTTCAAAAGGATTATTTGAAAAAAGATTTAAATGCATATGATCTGAAGAATGGATCTACACTTGAAAGATTTTCAATTTACAGTTTTGGGTTTTCAAAGGGAATTTGGAGTGAATATTCTCCCGAAGACGAGGGAAGAGAAACATCAGGAAATCCCAGGTAATCCAAAGTGAAAAAAGTGATCGGAGGAGCTTAGATATGCTAAATACAAGGGTAAAAGAATTTCTTGAAGAAAAAGGTTTTGGAGACAGGCTTACAGAGCATGCGGAGTCTATAGATACTGTTGAACATGCGGCACAGCAGATTGGCTGCACAGAGTCTGAGATTGCAAAGACGCTGTCTTTTATTGTGCAAGGCTGACTTCTTGCATCGAATAGAGAATGGTATTACGGGTATAGAATCCTAGAAAAAGATTTATGCACGCAGAAATGAGTGAATGTGGTAATGGCTTTACGGGCATAGAATCTGAGAAATGGATCTGTACACGTAGAAATGAGCTAATGTAGAAGTGACTTTACGGACATTAAAACCTTAGAATTGATCTGTACACGTAGAGGTAAGTGGATTTAGGAGTGATAATACGGACATAGAATCCATAAATAGATTTTGTACACGTAGAAATAAGAGAATGCGAAATGGCTTTTACGGATAAAAAGTTTGTAATTGATATACAAGGATGGGGATGGTTAGATGAAAGTAATTGTTTATAACAATGCATTAAAATCTCAACACAAGAATTTGATTAAAGAAACGGCAGAGCAAGTAGGTGCTGATGTATGTTTTATAGAATCTGAAGACAGCATTCCGGAGGAATTCGAGGATGCAGAAATCTTTTATGGGCCCGGATTAAAAACAATCGGAAAGAGCAAGCATATTAAGTGGTTTTGCGCGCCCTCTGCGGGGGTTGATTTTCTTTTAAAACCGGGTGTATTTGCAAATGAGGAATGCATCATTACTAATTCTGCAGGGGCATATGGAGTCAGTATTGCAGAACATATAGTCATGTTGAGTCTTATGTTGATGAGACAGATGCATGTCTTTTTCAGAAAGTCTATTTCGTGTGAATGGGGGAAACCTCTGCCTCAGAAATCGCTTAAAGACTGTAGGATTACAGTGCTTGGTACCGGTGATATAGGTAGTTCTTTTGCAAGAAGAGCGAAAGCGTTTGAGCCTAAGAGCACTGTGGGCGTGTGCAGGAGCGGAAAATGCAGCGAAAGTTCTTTTGACAAGATTTACAGAATTGATGAGTTTAATGAAGTGCTCCGTGAGACCGAATTGTTGGTTATGTGTCTTCCGGGGACTACGGAGACAGAAGGCGTGCTATCCAAAGAAAGAATGGATATTCTGCCTCAAGGCGCATATATTGTGAATGTCGGACGCGGATCGGCAATTGATGAAAGTGCACTTATAGAGAATCTTGAGAACGAAAAGCTTGCGGGGGCGGCGCTGGATGTGTTTGTAAACGAGCCGCTTCCGGAGGAGAGTCCTCTTTGGACTACTAAGAACCTTATCATAACTCCGCATGTGGCGGGCAATTTGACACTGGACTATACGCTGGATAAAAATGTTGAAATGTTCTGTGAAAATCTGGTCAATTACGCTGAAGGCAGGCCGCTTAAGCATGTGGTTGATAAGGTGCGCGGGTATTGAGGTAGTGTGCTGACTTTTGATCAACTATTTCACAAGTAATTTATTAAGTTGTCAACGTATCAGCACACTGTCTAGGTGTTTTTTATATCATAGGGAATTGCTTTCCTATGATATAAAAACGCTCCGCTATGGATGCGAACGATGCGCAGATGAATTATGCAAGCTAAAGCTTGCGCATCGGCGCGCAAAGAGTCGCGAGCGACTCTTTGTTATTGGCTATAATTGGAAAAACTCGTATTGGTAAATATGACATGATTTCTTTTAAAAGATTGAAAGCAGATGCGGCGGATATTGAGGTCGTAGCTAACATATATAATTCAAACAAGGAATTTTTGATTCATCATCTTGGAAAGGAACAAGTTTCGGAGAAATTTATTGTCCATGAGATACAAGATATGGAAGAACATGGATTTTGCTCGAATCTTATAATTGAGAATGGGAGCGGGATTGGCGTTATCGATTACATGCTTCAAGATGATGGATATGTCTATCTGTCTATGCTGATGCTTGATGTAGCGGCGCAGAGTTGTGGGAAAGGGAAAGCAATATACAGGCTTTTTGAGGAAAATATGCTCTCAGCCGGAGCTGTGAAAATCCGTATAGATGTTGTTGATGACTATGAGCCAAATGTGATTCCGTTCTGGGAAAAGCAGGGATTTGAAGCTAAACGAAGCGATGTACTTACGTGGGGCGACAAGAATTCGAGTGTTGTGGTGATGGAGAAGAAATTGACTCAGGGAGTGGGGTGATTGTTGCCACAAGAACTGACGTATCCGCTTATTCAGCCAAAGCTGATCGAGGAAGCGAAAAGACGCGGATTTTGTTGAAAAAGGACTGTGCGTGGTAAAATATAGAGAGAAGCGCAGATCAAAAAAGCTTTTTTAGCTCTTTTTGTGCGGTAGTTTTATAGAAAAAAGAGGAAAGAGTATGGGGATATTTGATAAGTTTAAGAAGAAAAGCGGCGGAGAAGATCCTTATCCGCTTTATTTGTATAAAGAAAAAGAAATTGAAGAATTAGAGGCGCATATTGAAAAAACGCTCGGATCTTTTGATAAGGTTTTTCATGAAATTATTTCGCCGGATATTCATCTTGATATTGCGATGTTACCGGCAACAGAAGAAGATCCGTATTTAAAACTTGTTACTATGGGAGCAGGGGCATATAAGATGAACGTTCCTTCGGAGCTTAAGGATTATAAGCTTGAATATGCGGAATATGTCATTCTTTTACCAAAAGATTGGAACATTGATTCGGGCGATGAAAAAGATTATTGGCCAACTCGTGCACTTAAGGATATCGCCAGATTACCCATCAATTCAAATACATGGCTCGGATACGGACATACTGTACAAGCTGATATAGAAGGAAAACCATACGCGGAGAATACAGGGCTTAACAACATTATGCTTGTAAATGCTGTTTCGACAAAGGGCGATCCGATGAGACTTACAATGTCAACGGGAAAGGTGGTTAATTTTTACCTATTGCTCCCGATTTATCAGGAAGAGTTGGAGTACAAGATGGAAAACGGAGCGGATGCGCTAGTGGATTTATTGCTTGAAAATGAAGCCGATCCTGATTTTCCTGTATTAAATCCTAATAGAGTAAGTGCAGTAAAGAGATAACTTAGTGTTGCTGTCATAAAATGGATCGACGATAGCAATAGGAGGCTTATCGGATGAAGCGTTATGAATACGGGAATCCCGATTCTGCAAATGTACTTGTTCAGCTGATCGGGGATCATGAAGTTTCGGGTATGGAAAAAGAAATTGCGCATATAAGAGATAGTGTCGGAGATGATTTCTTTTTGCTTGCCTATAAGGTTGATGATTGGAATCTGGAACTGTCGCCCTGGCAGGCATCTGCGGTGTTTGGAAAAGAGGATTTTGGAGGCGGCGCGGGTGAGACGCTAAAGGAATTGTTGGAGGAGCTTAGAAGTGACAATGTGCTGTCTGAGGGTGCGGATGATGAAGTACTGTCAGAGAAGGATAAAGAGTTTTTACTGCTGACAGGTGGAAAAGATGTTGCAGGACCCGCTTGTGAGAAAAAGAAATACTACATCGGCGGATACTCACTTGCAGGCTTATTTGCACTGTGGGCGGCTTATCAGACAGATCTTTTTACCGGAGTGGCAGCAGCTTCGCCGTCGATATGGTTTCCGGGATTTATCGAGCATATGAGAGCTGGCAAGATCAATGCGGACAGAGTGTATCTGAGTCTTGGAAATCGTGAGGCAAAGACCAGAAATCCCGTAATGGCGACTGTTGCGGATTGTATTGAAATTTCTTTTGACCTGTTGCGGAAGCAGGGCGTAGAGAGCGTGCTTGAATGGAATGAAGGAAACCACTTCAAGGATGCGGACATAAGGACTGCGAAGGCGTTCTCGTGGGTGCTGAATGGACCATTAATCTATGAGAAGGAGGTAGATTATGCATCTAATCGGAGTTAAGGATGGAAGCGGATGGACACTTTCCAGATGGGAGCTTACTTATAAGGTTGGCTGGGAACACATTAAAAAAGGTGTTTATGCTGGGTACGATTGTTATAAACATGTGGAAATTCTTGTGGCGGATTCGCCCGTGGGAATTGACAGCAAAGAAGATATTTTGAATATTCCCGAAAATATGAATATGGTTATTCGTGGACATTCGGAGATTATTGGGGTTCCGATAATGATCACGTTCTATAACCAGCTGAAGGCTGTTGATGTGAGCGTTGCGCAGTTTACGGATGAATTTATGGATGTCGACTACGAGAAGTTCAATCATTCGCTTTGCCAGTATATGGACAGTATTGAGCTTGCGATGTACAGGAAGTGAGCTGCGTGGCGAAGATATTTATATAAGGTAAGTGCGATGGGATTGATAAGTACTGAAAAGGGGATTATGAATTGTAGAGGGATTACAGCGCAGAGCAGGTAGTGGATTGCGTTTATAGAAAGAGTTATATGCATAGAGTATTAAAAGAAATAGAAAGTATCATTCATAAAAATATTGCAGAGGTCTTACCGAATCTGTCTTTTGACGAGCTGGAAGATGACGGCACTGTATTTTTGATGAATGGAAAAAACGGAACTGAATTTGAATGGTACGTCAACGAGAAACTGCCTGTATTTATGGCTTTTTACAACGATGAGGCCAATATGGGAGCGGCGAAGGCTACTATTTATGACGATGGCGGTGTTCTGCTTTATATCTATGATGAGCAGGGGAGCCATATAGCAAAAGAAATCAAGACTTACATTGATGTAACGAAAGAAGAACTGCTAAGCCTTGCAGTTGTACTTAGGAAAAATGCCGATGACAAGCTGATATGGGATAAGGCCATCGGAAGCATTGAGACCGATGAGATTCCTACGGAAGCTGAAATTGCGGAATTTAAAAGCAATGAACGTTTTTATGAAGAAATGATAAGGCGCAAGGCTTTGATGGGTAAGCTTGCAGTTGTTTCAAAGAGAATAACAGAGGATGGTTACCGTGTCGGCTATATGAAGCGCGAGGAACCCAGAGACGAAGAGGACAGTGGCTGGAGCTTTTGGGCAGGAAATGAAGACGAAGAATACAGCAATGCTATCGAGAATCTTGGCCTGTATCCGGTGTGGCATATTGCCGATGTGGATCCAACATTGATGAGCTATATAGACAAGCCGGCAGGAACTGCTTTGATCAGAAAATCTGATGATGAGTTTATTGATGATAACGGAGAAGATCCGGTCATTGGGAAGTGGAAAGAATAAGGGTAGAAAGATATGTCCTTTGACGAGAGCAAATTCGAGTTGCAAAAAGAGATTAAAACTTGCGATGAATGCGGAAGCAAATTCTATGCTTCAGCTTCGAAGATGCAGTCTTTGTGCCCTGAATGTGCATCGATTCTATATGGATATGAAAACTGCGATCATGTCTTTGAAAATGGTCGTTGTGTGAAGTGCTTCTGGGACGGAAGCCGGAGTGAATATGTACGTGAAATGGCTCATGAAACGGATAAAAGCGCGGAGCCGATAACGCTCGATGCAAAAGAACAGATTGGTAAAAATATGTCTTGAAAACCGCATGGGACAAAGCGAGAAGGCAAGAGATGAATTTGAAAAAGTTGCTTTTGAGAGTGAAAAACTTAAGGCGGATTACAGAAAAAGAATCGGATTATAGAAAAGAAGTACATCGTGATATGAATGAATATGATGGAAAACAGGTATGGGGCGCAATTCTCGAAGGCGGGAACAGACGCTATGCCTTTTTTAAAGAAATTTTTTCAGCAATGGGAGATTTCCAAAATGGCTACAATCTGTTTATCACTGATATTGAAGCCTGCGCCCAAAATGATGATGTATACGATAGACTCAACAATCCTGATAGAAGCGTGTGGATAAGCGGGCAGGAACTTACACAGATTGTTGATGAAGATGATTTTCAATGGATATGGGCTGTTGTGTCGGGATTTAGACAGGACGTTGAAGAAAAAGATGTGCGTAGCTATCCAAAACCATATGCTGACGGCTATAAGGGCTTTTGGCTCCCGCAGCTGTCAATGCAGCATCCCTTGGCTGAGTTTGAGCTTGTGGCGTGGGATTGTACTTTGATCTTGTTTTTTACAAGAAATTACGCACTATATCTTGAATTTATGAAACAGTTCCCCGATGCAAAAGACCTGCAGAAGTACAATTCAAAAACAGATGATGGCGAAGAGTATGAGAAATGGCTTGAGTCAAATGCTCAAAAATAGGAATAATCATGGCAAGTATAACTAATGTTGACGGAAATGTGAGCTTTTGCATAGCTTTGGGCAATATTTCCGAGAAAGCCAAAAATGAATATGAGTCTTGGCTAAGTGCAGAATTAAGCATTTGTTCTGAGACTATCAATATTACAATCGGGGATGACGCCGGTTTTATGCTCAATTTATTTGAGGCAAAAGAACTTCTGAATTGCTTGCAGGCACTTATTGATACTGATACTACAGGCGAAAAATCTAGAAAGCTCTTTTGTAATATTGAATCTAATTTCGAGATAAGAATAGAAGCGGTGCCGGAAGATAAGGTCGTTGAGATAGAAATATGGATAAACACAGCAAGTAGGACATTAGGAAAAGTTTTTGGTTACGATGAAGGAATTCGATTTGTTTCAACAATGAAGCAATTTGAAGACTTTGTTGAAAGATACAAAGAAGAATTGATGAGGACTATCAGGGAGTAGTGCTATAAGGAAGACATTTTTATATGTTTCTTGTTTTACGGCAAGTAGGAGGAAAATGAACAACACAAAAGGAAATGAAAGATTTGAAGTAATAGGCGGAGCAGATGGCCCTACATCCGTTATAGACCTGATCTGGTTCAAGGATATGATGAGAAATTTGATTTTGATGTAACAGAGAATGTAGAAGAAATCATTGCCAGACTGGATGCGAAGATAAAAAAAGAAAAGGAAATCGCCGATTCGATTTCGCGGGAAGTATTTGATATAGATTTCCATAAGTATGTCAAAAGTGAGAAAAATACCGATGACTCTATGCATATTCTGATTGAGAAGAATTATGGTTATCTTGGAGGCGGAGCGCAGGGAAGCAGAAAGTATATGAAGGAGTTTGGCAGGATTTCTAAAGATATATATAAGTATTATGGCGTGTCAGAAGAAGATATTCGCAATAAAACCGAGCGATATAAAAATCTGGTTACTGAATTGAGTAGGAAATAAGGAAAGGAAAAATCAAGCAAGCTAAATCTTGCGCACACCGGCACGCAAAGAGTTGCAAAGCAACTCCTCATTCCTGTCAGCAGTATTTCACAAACAGCCCGGCCACAAAGGGAGACATTCGGAAATTCGCTGTCTTCGGACGAGCAGGATGATTTTCAAAATTTACAAAAACAGGAAATGCCGACTTCTCTGAACAACGTGAAAAGAGGCATTTCCTGTTTTTGTAAATTTATGAAAATCACCGCGCAGACGTACACAGCTAATTTCCGAATGTCTCCCTTTGCGACCGGGCGTAACGAAATACCGCTGTACAAGTGAGGCGGATTTCATTACAATTTATATGCAGAATAAACGAAAGAAGAAATGTGCATGCGATGCATGTATGGAGAATTATATGGGAAATGAATTATTTGAGAATGAACAGGCCCATCTGACAAAGACCTATAATAAATTGCTGGACATCAAGAAAAATCTTGAGGAGCAGATTGCTGCCCTGAATGATAAAGCAGTTGAAGATAAAAATGATATTCGCGACAACATCCGTTTCGATTACGCAGATATAGAGACTACGATGGAGACCCTCGCTGAGATTGAGGTATGGAACCGTTACATCGATACCTACAATGTTGAGAGCAATTCTTTGGGCAAAAGACTCGAGACAGTCAATAAACTTCTGGAGTCGCCTTATTTTGCAAAGATTGAGCTCGTGTTCGAAGGCGAGAGTGTGCCTGAAAGCTACTACATCGGACGAGCTGCAATTTCAGAAAACGGCTATGACCAGATGGTTGTAGACTGGAGATCTCCGATTGCCGAAGTTTACTACAATCAGGAGAACGGGCACACAAGTTACAAGGTTGAGGACAGGACTATTCCTGTTGACTTAAGGCTTCGTCGTCAGTTTGAAATAAATAAGGACAAGCTTGTTTCATTTTTTGATACACAGATTGCGATTGAGGATCCGATGCTCCTTAAATCTCTTTCGCAGACCAGATCTGACAAGATGCAGGCTATTACGGCAACAATTCAGAAAGAACAAAATACAGTTATCAGATATCCCGATGTGCAGGTTCTTTTGGTGAACGGTATTGCAGGTAGCGGTAAGACTTCGGTTCTTTTGCAAAGGATAGCATATCTTTTTTACCAGAAGAGAAAGACACTTCGCCCCGAGCATGTATGTCTTTTAACCCTTAATCCAGTATTCCGCGATTATATCGACAATGTCCTTCCGGATCTTGGAGAGACCAATCCGCCGACTTTGACTTGGCATGAGTTTCTTAAGAAAGTGGGCGTTCCTTTTGCGGATAACGAATATGACGGCACAGGTGACGGAAGTTTGCAGAAGATCCATGATGCTTTGCTTACGCTGAGTCCCGAAGAGGATGATTTCTACAATATTACCCACAACGGCAAGACTGTGATGTCAAAGAGCGATGTGTTTGATGTGGTAAAAAGATTTTCCAAATTCCCGATGGGGGTTCGTCTAATCCAGACGGTTGCGGATGAACTTGAAGAGCGGGCCAAAAACATTCTAAGGACCAAAGATATTTTTAACGAGGATTCGGAGAGTGCGGCAGGATCTGATTCTGCTGAGGAAAACCGCATTGAAAATGACTTTGGCGGAGCGCTTAGCTTTATCAGGCGTTGTAATTTCGTCAACATCAAGCATGTTGCGCAGCGTATTCTCGGAAGCGAGTATATCACTGCTGCGGAGTGGATCTATACTAAGATGGAGCTTACAGGTAAGTGTGATAGAAATGTGCGTTATGTCATGATCGACGAAGTGCAGGATTACACTGAGGCGCAGCTCATGGTATTTAGTAAATTTTTCCCCAACGCGCGTTTTATGCTGCTTGGAGATGAGTTCCAGGCAATTAGAAAAGGCACGATTTCTTTTGACCGGATAAAAGAGATGTCAGAAGCGGCAGGAAAAGAATTCGTGGAGCTTCCGCTTATGACAAGCTACAGAAGTTCACCGGAGATAACAGAAATGTTCGCTTCGCTCCTTCCGCAGGAAAAGAAAATGATGGTCTCATCGGTAAAGCGCTCGGGAGAAGGGATTGTTGTAAAGAGCTGCGATTCTGACAGAGAGTACTATGAAGAGCTCAAGGCTCTTATAAATGAGTTTGAAAAGAAAGACGGCCTTACTGCGGTTATTTGCAGAAGCGGTTACAGTCTTGAAAAGATTGCCGGTGCGCTTGGCGATAAAGCACCGCAGCTTATTTCCGAAAGCGACAGTTTGCCAAAGAAAGGTGTATTTCTTATAGAGCTTGCACTTGCGAAGGGACTTGAATTTGATAATGTGATTCTGGCTGATGCTGATGCGGAAGCGTATCCTTCGGATGAACTCGGAAAGCACTGCCTGTATACGGCTGTATCCAGAGCAACGCAGCATCTGGCTGTTTTGGCAAAGGGGAAGCTTACGGAAAATATTTAAGGAATCCGATAGTTTGGAAAAAAGCCTTGAGCCTTCGGAAGAATTGTGGCTGAAGACTTAAAAAACCGCTTGCACGGCGGGCTTATCGATGTTAGCATGTAATAGTATAAAAAAAGAAAGAACGCGTAGCGTTTAGGTGAGGATATGTACATAAGATAATTAGTTTAGGTGAACACTATCAGTGATGATGAGGCTGCTTACGGCGGCTGTTTTGTGTACGCTTAATCTGGATTATCATGCATGTTTAGCCTATATGTAATGTGGGTCTATTTGTGTGAGTCTATTTTGCGTATGCAAACTAGGCTCATTTGTTTTGAGTAAAAACTCAAAACAAATGAGCCGTGAGGATGCGACCGATGTGCAGTGGAATATGCAAGCTAAAGCTTGCGCACATCGGCGCGCAAAGAGTCGCAAGCGACTCTTTGAAGATGTTTGTTGTACTCATCATCGTACTTCGGAGGAAAAATATGCTTAACGTAAAAAACTTAACTATAACGCACCGCAAGGATTTACGCGTCATTCTTGATAAATTCAATTTGACTCTAAACGACGGCGATAAGGCTGTGATAATCGGCGAGGAGGGCAACGGGAAGTCAACGCTGATGAGATGGATCTACGATCCGGAGATTGCAGAAGAGTACGCGGAGTGCGAAGGAGAGAGGATTCTCGGAAGCGAAGTTCTTGGCTATCTTCCGCAGGAACTTCCCGAATGTGCAAAAGAAAAAACACTTTATGAATACTTTTCTGAAGCAAGGAGCTTTTTTGACCGGACACCGAAAGAACTCTCGGAGATGGCGAATGAATTCCGGGTTTCTAAGGATTTCTTTTACGCAGATCAAAAGATGGGGAGCCTTTCAGGTGGCGAAAAAGTAAAGGCGCAGCTGATGCGTATCCTGATAGACGAGCCGACGGTGCTGCTTCTTGATGAGCCGTCAAATGATATTGACATAAGTACGCTTGAACTTCTTGAGAGGCTGATAAATGGGTGGAAGCACATAGTTCTTTTCATCTCGCATGACGAGACGCTTATTGAGAATACCGCCAACGTGATAATCCATATTGAGCAGATTATGCGTAAGACCAAGAGCCGCTACGTGGTCGTGAAGGATAACTACAGGCATTACATCGCGCATAGAGCGGAGGCTTTTGAGAGGCAGGAGCAGCTTGCGCTTAACGACCGCAAGGAAAAGAAGCTTCGCGACGAGAGGTACAACAGGATTCATGATAAGGTTGAGCGTGCGCTTTCAAATGTTTCGAGGCAGGAGCCGGGAGTCGGCAAGATGCTCAAGGATAAGATGCGTGCTGTGAAGTCGATGGAAAGGCGCTTTGAGAAGCAGGATGCGAACATGGCAGAGCGGCCTGAGCAGGAGGAAGCAATCTTTTTTAAACTGGGAAAAGAAAATTCGAAGATGCCGGCAGGCAAGACGGTTATTGAGTTTTCACTTGATGAGCTGGTGGCACCTGATGGTTCAAAGGTTTTGGCAAAAGCTATTTTTCTGAGGGTAAGAGGACCTGAGAAGGTATGCATTGTTGGAACGAATGGAGCCGGGAAAACTACGCTTCTTAGGCTAATCGCGGATGAGCTTCTTGCAAGAGGAGACCTACGGGTTCAGTATATGCCGCAGAACTACGAGGAGTTGCTTGATCTTGATATGACGCCTGTGGAGTTTTTGGATGATACGGGAGATAAGGAGGTTCGCACGCGCATAAGGACTTATCTTGGTTCGCTTAAATATACCGCAGATGAGATGGAACATCCGATTCGTGAGCTTTCGGGCGGGCAGAAGGCGAAAGTGTTGCTTCTTAAGATGAGTCTTTCCGATGCGAATGTGCTTGTTTTGGATGAGCCAACGCGTAACTTCTCGCCACTTTCGGGACCTGTTATCAGGAAGATGATAGCTTCTTTTCCCGGTGCGGTGATTAGCATATCGCATGATAGGAAGTATATTGAGGAAGTGTGCACGAAGACGTATTTACTTACAAGAGAGGGACTTGAGGAAACTAAATGAACACGGAATATTTGGATGAAACATATATATAATTCGTGGAAGATATGTACGGTGCGGGGAAGTGAATAAGCACCGTACAGAGGAGCAGCGTATGACGCGTGCGGTGCAGAAAAGTGAAAGAGCACCGCACAGAGGAGCGGCATAAGATATGTACGGTGCAGGGAAGCTAATATGCACCGTATAGGAATGTCGTGGAAGATATGTACGGTGCGGGGAAGTGAATAAGCACCGCACAGAGGAGCGGCGTATGATGCGTGCGGTGCAGAAAAGTGAAAGAGCACCGCACAGAGGAGCGGCATAAGATATGTACGGTGCAGAAAAGCTAATATGCACCGTACAGGAATGTCGTGGAAGATATGTATGGTGCGGGGGAGTAAATAAGCACCGCACAGAATTTTGGAGGACAGAATAGAAATGAAATACAACAAGATTATTAATTTAAAGAACGGAAGAGAGGCACTTCTTAGAAACGGCGAATTTGCAGACGGAGAGGCTGTTTTTGTGAATTTTAATGAGACACACGCGGAGACGGATTATCTTTTGTCCTATCCTGATGAAAATAGTTTTGATGCGCAGCAGGAGGCGGAGTTCCTTAAGGAGAAAACGGAGAGTCCAAATGAGATTGAGATAGTTGCAGTGGTAGACGGCGTGGTTGCAGGAACAGCAGGAATTGAAGCGGTTGGAGCAAAGTACAAGTTAAAGCACCGTGCAGAGCTTGGAATCGCTATCTTGAAGGAGTACTGGGGACTTGGGATTGGCAAGGCACTTATGGAAGCTTGCATAGAATGTGCTAAAGATGCAGGTTACACGCAGCTTGAACTAAATGTAGTTGCGGAGAATGAGAGGGCAGTGTCTCTGTACAAGAAGATGGGCTTTGTGGAATACGGCCGCAATCCCAGAGGTTTTAACTCAAGAGTAAGCGGGTATCAGGAAATTGTATATATGTTGCTGGAGTTGTGATTGCGAGGGCGACGGATTTCTGGGGGCTTTGTGGGAAAAGCCCTGTTGGAATTGCAGGAAATTAGAATACCAACAGGGGAGAAAAGAGCAGAGGACCTGTTGGAAATGAGGGGAGTTGGAATATCAACAGGGGAGAAAAGAGTAGAGGACCTGTTGGGAATGAAAGAAAGCGGAATAACAACAGGTTGAAAAAGTGAAAATTCCCTGTTGGGAATGCGGAAAATCAAGATACCAACAGGGAATCTAGGCGAAAATGCCCTGTTGGAAATGCAGGAAATCAAGATACCAACAGGGAATCTAGGCGAAAAT
>NZ_KK211306.1:0-87875 GCF_000621565.1 Butyrivibrio sp. LB2008 | reverse complement strand
AAATCAAGATACCAACAGGGAATCTAGGCGAAAATGCCCTGTTGGAAATGCAGGAAATCAAGATACCAACAGGGAATCTAGGCGAAAATACTCTGTTGGAAAAGCAAGAAATCAAGATACCAACAGGGAATCTGGGGCATTCAATAGTAAGAAGAAAAGCGGATAGGATTTATATAGAAAAAGGCAATAATAAAAAACTTGGAGACGTAAACTATTTTACTTTTGAACCACATATCAGTATTGCAGGTTCTAAGTATGGGTATAAAAGAGAAAACATATATTATTTTGAGAATCATAAAATAGAGGAGTTATAGTATATGACAATCGAAATAAATTACAGAGATAACGAATCGCTTCGATATTCCTTCAATGAGCTTGCCGGAAAGGTGTTTGGCGGACTGAACTTTGAAGGTTGGTACCGGAATGGCTTTTGGAAAGATAATTACATTCCGTATTCGGTTGTGGCTGACGGGAAGATTGTTTCGAATGTTTCGGTAAATACTTGCGATATGAACTATGATGGCAGAATTGTAAAGCTTATCCAGCTTGGCACTGTAATGACCGATCCTGATTACAGGGGGAGGGGATACGCAAGGATGCTGATGGAGAAGATTATTGAAGACTACGAAAACAAAGTTGATGGAATATATCTTTTTGCAAACGATTCTGTCGTTGATTTCTATCCCAAGTTTGGCTTTCGTAAGAGTAGTGAGTATCAGTTTAGTAAAGCTGTGAAGATTGATACAGAGCGGACTGCACAGCTTGTACCGATGGCAGAAAAGAGCGATTGGGACAATATGGTGCAAATTCTTAATAAAACTGAGCAGAATGCCAAGATGTACATGGTTTCCAATTCGGGACTTTATATGTTTTATCTGTCTCAGTTTATGCAGGAAAATACTTTTTACATTGCGGATTGTGACAGTTATGCGATTGCTGAGATTGAGAGCGATACGTTAATTCTTCATGCAGTTATAGGCAGTGGCGAGCTTGACCGCGTGATAGCTGCCTTTGGAAAAGAGATTAAGAAAGTAATTCTCGCATTTACACCGAAGGATTCAACAGGTTATGATAAAAGCGTGGTTGTCGAGGAAGATACGCATCTTTTTGTGAGAGGTAAGTTCTTCGACGAAACCGGTGAGGATGAGTTTATGTTTCAGGCGATAACGCACGCCTGAAAGGGCGTTATAGCAGTAGTGCCGGTAGGAGTTAAGTTATGAAAAGACTAAAACAGGTCATAGTGGTTGTTATGATTCTTTTGCTATTGGCATTGCCTATAAGAATAGCATGGTTTCTGGTGGCGCTGAATTTTAAAGTTGATTTTTCGCAGGAATATCGAAAAGTAAAAGGATATGAAGATATTTTATTTGTCCAAGAGAATACCGCATATAAGCGTACATTCTGGGGACTCAAGGAAATCCCATTGGATACCGCTTCGTTAGGAGAGGAATCATGTTTTGAGGATGAGAAAACCTATGAGATGCTGAAAGATTCAAGGGAAGAAGATTATTATTTTATATCAAAGATGGTTTTATCTCCTGACAGAGATCAGGTCCTTTACGAAGAAGTACGTGCCTGGGGAGCCGGTGCTCCGACAGATGATAATGATATTTATTACAGAGTATTGAATCTGACTGATGGAAGCATTCATACAATTTTTAAAATGCCAATGCGTCAGTTCGATTTGTATTGGCAATGAGAGGATGGATATGGGGAACAACGAAAATCTCAATGTTGATAGAGATGCCGGATATGATGTAATTGCTGAAGTTAATAAGTTGGAACTAAAATACGGAGATGAGTTCAATTGGGGAACGGATATGGACAATGCCTTTTTTGAAAAAGAGCTCATAAAAGAGTTGGTCATTTCTCCAAATTCCAATGTTAAAGCGCTAGCAAGAAGCTATTCGGATGACGATGTTCTGTTTTTGCTGGATGAAGAGGTCTATAGGATTTACCATTTGACTTATTCAGTAGGGACACCTCGGTATATAGAATTTGCGGATGGCAAGTCGGCAGTTGAATATATAGAGAAGCAGTTTGTTGAAGAGTATTTGTGAGGTTATAAAAATGGATAGAGAGAGTAATTTAAGCTGGCTTCAAAACTGGTTTTTTGATCATTATGATAGTGATTTTGATTATGCCCAAGAGGTGAAGATAGAGGCAATTGATAATCCCGGATGGCATTTACAGATTGATCTTGAGGGCACAGAGTTAGAAGGAAAGTCATTTGAAGCTATTCAAATAGATAACGGAGATGATTGGCTTGTGTGCAAAGTCGAAAATGATATGTATGATGCGTGTGGAGATTCTTTTAAATTGGATGAGATGATCGGAGTTTTCAGGAGATGGGCTTCAGAAAATGAATAATGAAGTGTAGGGAGATTTTCGAGAATTATCCGCCGTATGATAATCTGGTCGGAGCGGTGTGTATGACAAAAAATCTGTGAAAAACGGTATATATTATATGTTGTGCAATAATGGACCACAAACCCCGTCCCTATGGACCAAAAGGACGGATACCAACGAAAGAGAAACTCATGGAAGATAAAAAATTTCTTTTTGAAAAAGACAATATACCGCATGCGCTGGGAGTGATGGCACTTCCGGCGGTTGCGAGTCAGCTGATAGCGCTTGTTTATAACCTTGCGGATACTTGGTTTGTCGGAAGGACGAATAATCCGTACATGGTGGCGGCTTGTTCTCTGGTTATGCCGATTTATATGCTTACGATTGTGATATCAAATATCTTTGGAGTCGGCGGAGGTACGCTTATTGCGCGCCTTATCGGTGCGGGAAATGATGAAGAAGCATCGAAAGTGTCGGCGGCCTGTATATGGATGGCGCTGGGAGTCGGATGTCTTTTCTCGTTACTTAGTTTGATAGGGATGACAAATGTACTTGTTTTTCTTGGGGCGAGCGAAAATGTGCTTGAATTTTCCAGGCAGTATATGTTTTTTGTGGTTGTTATCGGCGGAGTTCCGTTTATATTCAGCAGCACGGTTTCATCAATGCTAAGAAGCATAGGGCTTTCTGCGAAGGCATCGTTTGGGCTTAGTATGGGCGGCGTGCTTAATACTGTGCTTGATCCTATTTTCATGTTTGTGATATTGCCTGACGGAAAGCAGGTTATGGGCGCCGCACTTGCGACTATGCTCAGTAATATCGTGGTTTCGGTGTACTTTATCGTTACTTACCATAAAGCGGGCAAAGAAACTATTCTCAGATTCAGGACAAACGGCGATTATCCGTCGCGCGAGTCTTTTTCCTCGATATTCGGAGTTGGAATTCCTGCGGCTGTGGGAGTGCTTCTTTTTGACCTGTGTACGATCGTCATAAATCGCCTGGCAGCGTCATATGGCGATGTTGAGCTGGCTGCCATCGGTATCGTGCTGAAAGCCGAGCGTCTGCCGCTTAATATCGGAATAGGTATCTGCATGGGAATGGTGCCGCTGATCGCGTACAGTTATTCTTCGGGTGATAGGAAAAGAATGGATGGAATCTTCAGATTTGGCAGAGTAGTGGGGCTTGCGATAGGAGTTGTGAGTGTGATCTTGTATTATGCATTTGCGCCTTTTATCATGAGGGCATTTATCGGAGATCCCGACACGGTGCACTTTGGAACGCAGTTCCTTCGTGCGAGGTGCTTTGCTACGCCGCTGATGTTCCTTTGTTTTTCGATGGTTCATTTTGCGCAGGCAATCGGTCGCGGCAAGGAATCGTTCTGGCTTGCGGTGATAAGGCAGATTGTCTTTAACATCCCTATTCTGATTCTGTTTAATCACTGGTTTGGAATGACGGGAATCGTGTGGACGCAGGCAGTTGCGGATCTTTTTACGGTCATCGTTTCGTACGTGATATATTTCGGTATGAGGAAAAAAGAAGGCTGGCCGGCGGGAGTGTGACGGATTATGAGATTGGCAAGGCAAAGTGAGCGTAGGATTTGTGTATGGAAATTCTTCTTGTGATTGATGTTCAGGAAAAGTATATGGGCTTTTATCGGGAAGGGCTTTTGGATGCGGTTAATGCAAGGATTGATGAGGCAAAAAAGCTGAATCTTCCGATTGTGTACATAAGGAATATCGGTGTTCTGGGGAATGCGAGCGGTTATGAACTGGCGTGCGGACTTAATGTTGAGTCGGGGCTTGTGTTTGATAAAAGGTTTCCTGATGCATTTACAAACAAGGAATTTGCACAGAAATTGAAAGAGATGGATGTTGATACTATTGATGTCGTCGGTGTTGATGGCAGATGCTGTGTGTTTCGGACGGTGATGACTGCAATAGAGCAGGGGTTTGGCGTAAAATTGTACCTTGATGCAATAGGTGCCAGACAAAGCAGGTTTTATGAGAAGGAGCTTCAGGAGATGAAGGCAGCAGGAGCGGAGTGCGTAGAATGTCATTTTTGATTAAATATGTATTTGGCATGGCGAAGAGTGTTATGTTGCGGTACTTTCAATTGTCGATGTCAGGCGATTTTCTTGATTATATTTTTTGAGAAAAAAGAGGTGTGTATGAATTTTTTGTTTGTGGCTCTTGGAGGAGCTTTGGGAGCGGTGCTTAGGTATGCGATAAGCCTTATTCCTGTTAAGACGGGCTTTCCGGTATTGACTCTTGTTACGAATATTTTGGGCGCAGTCCTGATCGGATTTATCGTGGGACTGGTTGATAATAATGAGGGGATATCGGGCAATACGGTTCTTTTCTGGAAGACAGGAGTGTGTGGCGGATTTACGACGTTTTCTACGTTTTCGCTTGAGGCGGTGAATCTTTTTGAAAAGAAGCAGTATGGTGCAGGCGGAGTATATGTGGCGCTTAGTTTTGCGTGCTGCATTGTCGGCGTGATTTGTGGTAAGAAGCTTGCGGCGCTTGTGAAAGGGTGATTGCGTGGTGATGGTGAGTGAGATTTCAGAGTTGTGTGACTAAGAGGAAGAAAAATAGCGGAATTAGTCAACGCTGTGGGGGAATTTGGTTGAAAAAGAGAAGCGGATTTCAGAGTCAAGTGACTAAGAGGAAAAAAATAGCGGAATTAGTCAACGCTGTGGGGGAATTTGGTTGAAAAAGAGAAGCGGATTTCAGAGTCGAGTGACTAAGAGGAGAAAAAATAGCGGATTTAGTCAACGCCGCGTGGAAATTTGGTTGAAAAAAATAAGTGGATTTCAGAGTTGAGTGACTAAGAGGAGAAAAAATAGCGGATTTAGTCAACGCTGTGTGGAAATTTGGCTGGAAAAGAGATGCGGATTTTTGCGATGAGTGACTAAGAGAAAGAAAAATAGCGGAATTAGTCAACGCCGCGTGGAAATTTGGCTGAAAAAGAGAAGCGGATTTTTGTGATGAGTGACTAAGAGAAGGAAAAAGAGCAGATTTAGTCAACAACCTCGGAAAAAGGGTGATAAGCATGGATAAAGAGAATCGGGAAAAGAAGCTTAGAGAAAGCGAATTCAAGAATCTGAAAGAAATCAAGTCCAAGAATCTTAAGGAAATCGAGCTCAAGCAGAACAAGTATGCGGAGAAGATATCGGCGGTTTCAGCAGAACAACTGGCTAAAGCGTTGGAGTCTCTTATGGCAAAAGATAAAGACAAAAGTAAAAGATAAAAAGCAAAGATAAAAAGTAAAAAACAGAGATAACAGATAAAAACAGAGATAACAGATAAAAACAGAGATAGCAGATAAAAACAGAGATAACAGATAAAAGCAGAGATAACAGGTAAAATAGAGATAAAAGATATAAGCAAAAATAAAAAAAACAAGGACAAAGGCAGGAAAATGAGACAGTATATTGTAGATGCATTTACAGACAAGCTTTTTCACGGAAATCAGGCGGCGGTTTGCGTTTTGGATAAGTGGTTGCCTGAAGAGCTTATGATGAATATCACAAGGGAGAATAATTTTTCGGAGACGGCATTTACCGTGAAAGGCAAGGACGGATATGACCTTCGCTGGTTTACGCCGGGAGGAGAAATTAATCTGTGCGGGCATGCAACGTTGGCAACGTCGTTTGTTCTTTTTAACTATTATGAGAAGGATGCGGATGACATTACCTTTCATACCATGAGTGGTGATCTGTTCATTCATAGGCAGCAGGATGAGATTGTCATGGACTTTCCGGCATATCGGCTTAATGAAACACCTGTCACTGAACAGATGACCAGGGCAACAGGGCATACGCCTGTCAGAGCATTTATTGATCGTGATCTTCTGCTTGTTTATGAAGATGAAAAGACAATTCGCGAGATGTCTCCCGATTTTGGCGAAATGATGCTACTTGATGGACTCGGCGTAGGTGTTACGGCTCCGGGAAAAGAGTATGATTGTGTTTCAAGATTTTTTACCCCGAAAGATAAGATAAATGAAGATCCCGTTACCGGTTCGGTTCACTGCATGATTGCGCCATATTGGGCAGAGCAGCTTGGGAAAAAAGAAATTCACGCCTATCAGGCATCTGAACGTGGAGGCGAACTGGAATGCAGATTACAGGGCGATAGAGTAGTGATTTCAGGCAAAGCGGTGCTGTATTCTGTGGGTGACTTATTTGTGTAGGAGAAAAATATGAAAAGAGAACTTGGAATAGCAAGGTGCGGACTGGCATGCTGCCTTTGCAGCGAGAATGAGCATTGCGGAGGCTGTGATTCAGGGGAGTGTCCGGGAACTGCTTGGTGCGAGAACAGAAAATGTTCTAAAGAGAAGAATTACGGGCATTGCTATGAGTGCGACAGCGATTGCAAGAAAGGAATGTTTGGCAAGATAAAGCCGTATGGATTCACGCTTTTTGTAAAAAGATACGGCGAGGACGAGTTGCTTGACTGCCTTGAGAGGAATGAGCGAAACGGTGTCGTTTATCACAGAGAAGGGATTATCGGAGATTATGATGATTTTGAAGACGTTGAGGAATTGATACGATTTATCAAGACGGGAGAAAAGTAAGATAGAAGCTGTTGGAAAGTCAGGAGGAACAGAAGCTTTGCGCCTTCGTGGGTTGAGATGACAGCAAAAAACGACGACAAGGAAAAGGACTACAGAAATGGAAAAAGAAAAAAGAATAGTAACAGCTACGGAACAAGACCGTGAGGAGATACTCGCGCTGTATAAAGCGCAGATAGGAAGGGAACTTTGTCCGTGGGATGAGTATTATCCGTCTAATGAAACGATTGATGCGGATTTTGCGCGTGACGGACTGTTTGTATTAAAGGAAGACGGGATAATTAAAGCAGCAATTTCGATTGATGAAGATGAGGAAGTTAACGGGCTTACGTGTTGGAATAAGAATCTTGAACCCGAGGGAGAGCTTGCAAGGCTTGCGGTTCTACCTACGGAGCAGAATAAAGGACTTGCGCGGATAATGCTTAAGCATGGCATGAAGGAACTTAAGAGACGCGGGTGTAACGGAATTCACATCCTGGTAGGCAAGTACAATACCAAGGCAATACGCTCATATGCGGTTTTTGGATTTGATGAAGTGGGTGAGTGCCATTTATATGACCAGGATTTTCTGTGTTATGAAAAAGAGTTGTGATTGTAATACATAATAATTGATATGCTATAAAATGTAGGAGCGTATGACTTGAAAGGATTAAAATCAAATTATGAAACAAAATGAACCACAAACCCCGTCCCCTAGGACCAAAAGCAGTTTGCTGCAGAACAAATTTATAGTCTGCCTTCTGGCAGTATTTTGCTGTCTTTTGTGGGGGAGTGCGTTCCCAAGCATCAAGGTGGGATATGAGATGTTTGAGATTGGCGCGCAGGACAGTATGTCGCAGATTCTTTTTGCGGGAATCAGATTCTTACTGGCGGGAGTGCTGACGATAATTTTTGGAAGCATTATTCAGGGAAAAGCTCTTTTTCCCAAGAAGACATCGTGGAAGATGGTATGCACGCTAAGCGTTTTTCAGACGATGCTGCAGTACTTTTTCTTTTATATAGGACTTGCGCATGCTTCGGGAGTGAAGTCGTCGATAATCAACGGAATGACGACTTTTTTTGCAATTCTTTTGGCTTGCCTTGTGCGGAAGCAGGAGCACCTGTCTTCGGAAAAGATAATCGGATGCCTTCTTGGAACTGTGGGAGTAATCATAGTTAGTTTGTCAGGAGGAAGCATCGATGCGGGATTTGCGCTTGACGGCGAAGGATTTATCCTGATCGCGGCGGTATCATATGCGGTTTCGTCCGTACTTATCAAGGAGTACTCCGTAAAAGAAAATCCGGTGACGCTGAGCGGGTACCAGTTCCTTATAGGCGGCTTTGTCATGATGGTTGTAGGCTTATTAGTCGGCGGAAGGATTCATCTGACGAAACCGATTGGAATCCTGCTTATCATATATATGGCGCTTATTTCGTCGGTTGCGTACTCGATATGGGGGATTTTGCTCAAACACAATCCTGTTTCGGCAGTCACAATCTACGGCTTTTCCAATCCGATTTTCGGGGCGCTGTTGTCGGCTTTTTTCCTTGCGGAGTGGGATAAGCTTAATCTGCGGTATGTTGCGGCTCTTTTGCTTGTCAGTCTCGGAATATATGTTGTTAACAGGAAGTAGTTTCAGATGTTTTGTGGAGGTGCATGATGAGTGGTCTTAATGGCGGTAAGTACAATGTGGAATGTGTCGGCAATGAGAGGTATGCGCTCGGCGAGGGGCCTTTCTATGATCCGAGATTTAAGCGGCTTTCGTGGGTTGACATCATTGGGCAGAAGGTCTGGTTTATTAAGGATGGGAAAAAAGATTGTATAGAATTACCACAGCCTGTCGGGGCCGCGATTCCGCTTGCCGGTTCGGAAGGTTTTGCGCTTGCGATGAAAGACGGAATCTATGTTTATGAAAATGGGGAGATTTCTTTGCTGGTGGATCTTAAGGGCGTTTTCAAGGATTACTGGCGCTCGAACGATGCCAAAGCAGATGCGAAAGGACGCATATGGTTCGGGGCATCGGTGATTGACGGTGTCGACCACGAGGCGGAAGGGAATCTTTATCTTTTTGATAAGGGCAAGGTTAGTGTTAAGGTAGAGGGGACGAAGATTTCCAATGGTATGGCTTGGAGCTCCGATAAAAAGAGATTTTTCTTTTCCGATTCCTTGGAAAATGCCGTTTTTGTCTTTGATTACGATGAAGAGAGCGGAATTCTGCAGAATAGGAGAGAACTCTTCCATGTAGATGAGAATATTTCTGACGGTCTTACGATTGACAGTGAGGACAATCTCTGGGTTGCCTTCTGGGGCGGAAGCAGGATAGAAAAAAGAAGCGGCGCGACGGGAGAGCTTCTTGAAAAAATTCCAATTCCAGCAAAGCAGGTGACATCGTGTTGCTTTGGCGATGATGATATGAAAACACTATATGTTACTTCTGCTGCAACAGGACTGGACGGGGAGTTTGACGGATGCCTGTTTAAGATAAGGACAGACGTAAAGGGAGTTGCGCCGGATTATTGTAATAGATAAGAGGAATAATGGGGAATAGGGAGATTAATTAAGAAAAAATGGACCACAAACCCCGTCCCTCCGGCTTGTTTTGGTTGTGAAAGATTAGTGAAAAAATGTGAATAAAAAGTTGTTGAAATATTAAATTAAATGACGTATAATAACCATGCTTGAACTTGAATGTGCGAAAAAATTACCGTGATAACAAATATATCCGGTATAAGTAAAACAAAGGAAAGAGTTATAGGAGGATTATTCAAATGTCATTTACAGAAGCAATTGGTTCAGTTTTTTCAAATTATGCAAATTTTTCGGGAAGAGCACGCAGAAGTGAGTATTGGTACTTCACTCTTCTTAATGCCTTGGTTGCAGGTCTTGGGTCTGGTTTAACGGTTGCAACAGACGGAAAGCTTGGTTTTGTATCAGCTATTTGGTCACTGGCTGTATTTATTCCGGGACTTGCAGTTACAGTAAGAAGACTTCATGATGTAGGAAAATCAGGATGGTATATGCTTATGGCTCTTATTCCGTTGGTAGGTGGAATCATTCTTCTTGTTGCTGAAGCAACTGATTCACAGCCCGGTTATAATCAGTATGGTCCTAACCCTAAGGGAATCGGAAACAACGATCAGCAGATGATGTACTAATTAAATATAAGATTATATTGAACCTCGCGATGATTTCGTCGCGAGGTTTTTTCTGTAATTTCATTTAAGATGTCATACAATTATGAAAAAAGTGTAAAGATATTCAATATTTACGTAAATGCGTGAAAAGGTGATATAATTTATAATAGATGTAAAACGAAGGGAGTTTGCTATGCAGGAAAATCATTTAAAACGCACTTGTAAGCTATTATTTCTTGTTCACGTTATAACAACGATCTTTACAATTATAGGTCTTGCTTCTCAGATTGCGTTATCGGACCTTGCTAAGATTAGGGGGATTATTCCGCTAATTATTGTTATTGTGGTATTTGTCGCTGATACTGCTTATTTATTTATCAGTAAAGGCGGTGTTATGTATATAAGGTTACTGGCCATAACATATTCTGTTGTATATTGCGCAATGCTTAACAGCGGAAATACTGTTACATCGTATCCATATATGATTCCATTTCTGATCGTATTTGTTCTTACACTTGATAATTTTAGTGTAAAGGTCGGAGTTGTCGGTTTTGGAATTTCTAATTTTATAAGAGTTATCCTGACTATAGCCACTTCTGCAAATGTTCAGGATGACATTGAGATCATAATGATCGAATCTATCATTTCGATTCTCACTATAGTAACGGTTCTTAAGGGATCGGGTCTTTTTATGCGATTCTTCGAAGAGTCTCTTGAAGAGGTTACATCGGTTTCGGATAAGAACAAATCTATCACTGATAAGATCACTGAGGTTGCAGAAAGAGTAGTTGATGATGCCAATTCCATGAGCGATGCGCTTAAGACAATCGGTGAGTCTGTAGAGCTTCTTGATGAGACGATGGAAAATATCATGGCAGGAACACAGCATACCGCTGAAGCTATTACCAATCAGACAACACAGACACATGATATTCAGGATATTATCGATGATACCAAGAAGAGTGCGGAAGTAGTCGACGGAATTAACAAAGAGGCTGCGGAAGCACTTAAGGAAGGTATGAGCGTTATGGAGTCATTGTTTGAAGAAGTTGAGAAGGCCAGAAAGGCAGGAGATAACCTTCAGACAGCGGCTGATGAACTTCGTTCCAATACAGAAGACGTTAGTGGAATCACAAGTATTATCCTTTCAATTTCATCTCAGACCAACCTTCTGGCACTTAATGCTTCGATTGAGGCTGCAAGAGCGGGTGAAGTAGGTAAGGGATTTGCGGTAGTTGCTGATGAAATCAGAAATCTTGCAGAGCAGACAAGGAATGAGACGGAAAATATTACCCGTATCATCGAGATCCTTACGGCAAATGCCGATACGGTTGCGGATTGTGCGACTATCAGTTCTCAGTCGGCTAACCGCGAGACTGAATATACACAGAATGCATCCAAGAAGTTTGAATTTATTCAGGATAAGTTAATTGAGCTTGGTAAAGCAATAAAAGAGATCAGTGATTTCATTTCATCTCTGAGCAGCTCGAACAATGAGATTGTTGACAGTGCAAGTACATTGTCGGCAACCAGTGAAGAGATAAGCGCAAGCTCTACAGAGGCAGCAAAGGCCAGTGCTCGAAATGTTGAACTTATTGCGAAGTTCAAAAAGTCGATGGATGAAATCATAGAAAGAATCACAGAGCTTCAGAAGTATACTCAGTAATGTGCAGATAATCAAATAGCAGATATTTTAAGAATCGGTACACCGAAACAGTGGTGTTACCGATTCTTTTTTGTTTCATGAACGGAAGAATGAAAAGAAATAAAATTTTATATTAACGTTTTTTGGGTGAAATACTTATGCTATTATGTATTGGGAAAGAGACAAATAGAATAGTGAGGTGAAGATATGTCGATAAGAGTGTACAAAAACATTAATGATGCGTATCAGCCAAGAAATATTGATTTGTTATCGCTTGCAAGAGAGCAGGACCATCAGCCGACCAGTATAAAAGATACCGAAATAGGAAAAGATATACAGCCTATTAAAGTGGATATCTCTCCGGAAGGTCTAAGAGCTCTTTTAGCATCAAAGTATCCCAATCAGATTTCCACAAAAACCTGGAATGAACAGTACGAGACCAGATTTGAATATCAGGAGATCACAAGTTTTCGTGACAGACTTTCTCTGGATATGTATGAGAAAGTTGAATCGTTTCATTCTGCCGGTGAGATAACTCTTTCTGCAAAAAGGGAAGCGCTTATGGAGAGTTTTAAGTCAATCGCGGATGAGATATCTTCCGGATATGAAGACGGTACTAGGATAAGATATGTGGAAGATGAGGAATCGGAGGACGGATACAGGAGGTTGTCCAAAGAAGAGGAACTTGCTGTTTTGCAGCAGGATTTCGATGATTTTGTTGAGGAAAGATTTGGTGAAAATCGTCGGATGAGCACCAGGGAAGTGCTTGATACGTTGAAGGTATTCGGGAATGTTATGATGGACATTTCCTGGCTTAAATATTATGAACCTGAAGTAATACCGGAGGATTTTATAAACGGAATGCTTGACGAGTCGCGGGAGTACATCGCGGGGCTTAAGTAAAAAAGGTGTATCTTAAGTAAAAAAGGTGTATTAAGAAAATCTTTTGCATAAGTAACGTCAAAAAGTTATAATATATATCATTAAATAATTACATTGGCAAACATACAGTGATGTATGGACGCAAAGTCGTAAGTCTTTGAATTAAGATGGTTTGGCTGCAGGATTAAAAAAATCTTGCAGCCTCTTTTTTATTAAAAGGAAGGGGTAAATAATGAATATTAACAATTTTGAGAATTCAACAAGAAAGTTTGTGGAGAGCAAGGAGAACTTTTACTTGCTCGAGTATATGCGTGATTGCAGCGTTACTCCGATGACTGCGGAAACAGAGTACTACATGAGCAGGATGGGAGTGCGCAAGAGACAGGTTGTTATACAGCTTGACGATAGTCATTCTGCAGTGATACAGGCAGGAGCAATGCAGTGGATGGCAGGAAATATCAATGTCACAACAGGTGTAAAAGGGGTTGGAGATCTTTTTGGAAAAATGGTAAAAGGCGCAGCTACAGGTGAAGCTGCCATCAAGCCTGAGTATGTAGGAAACGGTTATCTTGTGCTTGAGCCTACTTATAAGCATATTATTTTGGTGGATGTTGCCGAATGGGGAGCAGGCATCACTATTGAGGACGGCATGTTCTATGCTTGTTCCGGATCTGTGAATACAAACCTGGTTGCAAGAAGGAATGTTTCATCTGCAGCGCTCGGCGGAGAGGGACTTTTTAACCTTAGTCTTTCGGGCTACGGAGTTGCTGCTTTGGAAAGTAATGTGCCTTATAATGAGCTTGTTGAAATTGAGCTCAACAATGAGACATTGAAGATTGACGGAAATCTTGCTATGTGCTGGTCTTCAAATCTTGAATTTACTGTTGAGAGAACAACAAAGACACTTATCGGCTCAGCAGCCAGCGGAGAAGGCCTTGTAAATGTGTATAGAGGAACAGGTAAGGTTCTTATGAGCCCTGTTGCGCCAACAAGAGTTATGTGAAATATTCGATGAATACTAGAGAGCAGTCGCTTTTGCGGAGTGGCTGTTCTTTTTTGATGCTTTTTTTCATATGTTGACTTTTGAAATAAAAGTGATATCATAATGATATCAGATGGATATTTTTCAAAAGAGAGGTATGCAATATGAATGAGAATGTAAAAGAAAAGGTAATTAGCAATAACAAAAACGGAATGCAGATGATGCTTGTGATATCGGCAATATATGCATTTTCAATATTTCTTCTTGTTGTGACGGCGATAGGGCTTGACGGTTCGTCAGTGCTTATAACTGGTGTGCTGGGGAGTGGAGTGAATCTGTTTTTGTTTATTCTTAGCTGTATTTATGTTTCGCTTGGATGGTTTCCTTATATCGGACTTAAAGTTTTAAAGCCGGGTGAAGCTTTGGTGCTTACTCTTTTTGGTAAATATATCGGTACGATCAAGGAAGAGGGGTTCTACTATGTGAATCCTTTCTGCATGGCATGTAATCCTGCGGCAGATACTAAGCTTGGCCAGAGTGGTGATATAGCTGAGAAAAAGAATGTTGTTGGAATATCCATCACAGGAAGTGATGCACAGATTTTTTCAGGTTCATCTTCGAAAAAGATTTCCCTCAAAGTCATGACACTCAGTAATTCAAGGCAGAAAGTAAATGATTTTCTCGGAAATCCTGTTGAGATCGCGGTTGCGGTTATGTGGAGAGTTACAGATACAGCAAAGGCTGTATTTGCGGTAGACAATTACAAAGAATATCTTTCTCTTCAGAGTGATACGGCTGTAAGAAACGTTGTTAAACTGTACCCTTACGATGTTACCGAGAATGTAGATACTACAGGTGACGGACAGGCTGATGACGGAAGTCTTCGCGGATCTACTGAAATTGTGGCACAGAAGATCAGAGAGGAGATCCAGTCAAAAGTTTCTGAGGCCGGAATAGAGATTGTTGATGCAAGGATCACATATCTTGCGTATGCTCCCGAGATTGCGGCAGCTATGCTTCAGAGACAGCAGGCATCAGCCGTTGTTGATGCAAGAAAGCTTATTGTAGACGGTGCGGTTGGAATGGTTGAGCTTGCGCTTGAGAGACTTAACGAAAAAGAGCTGGTTGAGCTCGATGAGGAGAGGAAGGCAGCTATGGTATCCAATCTTCTCGTAGTTCTTTGCGGAAATCATGACGCACAGCCGGTTGTTAATTCGGGAAGCTTATACTGATGGCAGAAAAGAAACAGGTACCGCTTAGACTGAATGCGAAGTTATACGATGCGCTTGCTGCCTGGGCTGAAGATGACTTTCGTTCTGTTAACGGTCAGATTGAGTATCTGCTTACCGAGTGTGTGAAGCAGAGGAAGAAAGATGGCAAGTACGTGTCAGAGCACTTGGACGAGCCACCGGAATTTGATATTAAATAAAATCGAAAAAGTACCAAGCGGAGCAGAATTCGCAAGGTACTTTTTCTTTTTGCAACTTAGACATTCCCGGTTGCAACTTGGCACCATAAATATTGAGAGGAAGCTCCTTTTGCCGTAAGGTATGCATATGAGATGCAACGACTAGCGGAAAGGAGCTTTATTAATGAAAACAATGACGGTTACAAAAGAGAAAAACACTTTTTTACAAGGGCTTGATTTTTTGACTTACGGGCTTGAGATATTTGGATTTATCGGATTTGAACTGGTGCTTGCTTACGGGATTGAATTCAATGTATATGGATGCAATTTTAAGGGATTTACAGTGATGCAGAGTATTTTACACTGGGTGTTAACCTGCGCGGTATGGCTGTTTGGAGCGTTTATTGTTGTCAGAGATTGTGCTGTGAAAACAGGTGTTGATCTTATTAGGGACTTTAAGGAAAAGAGCTTTATTCAGGGGGCAAAAGAAATGTCTTTTTTCCAATGGATATTACTTATTGCAGGAACGGCGCTCTGCCTTATCTCAACATGGATAGACTGGGGCGGAAGCAAGGTGGCAAAAGAGCTTGCGAGTAACGGAGTTCTTTTTCCGATGCAGTATCTGTACTATCTGGTTGAAGTTGTTATGGTGCTTCTGATCATTGTTTTCGGGCAGTACGCATTTGAAAAGTGGTTTAAAAATGATAAGATTCCATATGGAGGGATTCTGGTGGCGCTCACCTGGGGACTTGGACACTGGTTTACGAAAGGATCGCTTGTAACCGGCATCTATACTGCAATCGTGGGATTCGTTTTTGGGAGCGTATATATTCTTACAAGAAGAAATATCAAGCTGTCATACCTGTTCCTCTGCATCATGTTCATTTTATAAGGGGTAAAAAATGAGACTCGTTAAGACCAGGGAAGAAGGCATCGAGGAAAACTATTTAGAATTACATTATGATGAGATGGACGAGGAGACGGTCGCGGTGCTTGAGAGGCTGCGGCCTGCTCTTAAGTATATAGAGGGAACTACGGATGGTAAGAGGCTTACAGTGCCGCTTGCCGATATGTACTATTTTGAAACGGTGGACAGGAAGACTTTTGGATATACCAAGGATTCTTGTGTCGAGGTAAAGGAGACTTTGCAGGGGATAACCTATGAGCATGCAAGCGCAGGCTTTGTGCGGATAAGCAAGTCATCTGTCGTTAATCTCTACAAGATAAAAAAGCTTCAGGGGGATCTTAACATGAGAACCCTGATATATCTTAAAAATGATGAGTGCCTTGTGATGAACAGGGGCTACAGAACAGAGTTTTACAAGGCTTTAGACAAACTGCGCGGGAGGAAAAAGGCGTGAAGATAATTAACAGGAACAATTTCATATCTATTGTCTGTGTCAGCTTTACGCTGATTGTCTGCGGTAAACTCTTATATGAAAAGATGATCGGTTTTAAAGATAATAACTATACCGCGAATATCTTTATGTGTCTTGGAATTTCTGTGCTTGCAGTAGCTATTTTGTCCCTGCACTACCATTTGCAGCATCTTCCCTTTGTTTCGGTGGTAATCGGACAATATTTGCTTTTGATAGGACTTGTTTTTGCGGGTGTTTGGATTTCCGGACATTTCACGGACAACGCGCCATCAGCCTATAGGGATATGTTCGTGTCCGTGACAGTTCCGTATGTAGTTGGGGCGGTAGTTTATTATGTCAGTTTTTTTCTGCAGATAAGAAGGGCAAATGAGATATTTTTGGGACTGGATAGCAGGGAATAGACATGATTTATCACGTAAAGTGATTTTATATTCATATTTTAATCTGTTTTTAATCTTTCAAAAATCTTATATTAATCTTGAGTGTGTATCATTTCAGATATCAAATGAACAAACAATTCATATATATCTGAAAGGAAGGTTATAGTATTATGGAAAATAACGAAATGATTGAAAAGCTCATAGAGAAGACAGGCGTATCCTATGAGGAAGCAAAGGCGGTCCTGGAGGAAAAAAACTATGATATTCTTGACGCTGTTTTGGAACTTGAGCGTCAGGGTAAGACAGATGCACCAAAGGATGGCAGTTATACAGCCGGAGCAAGTCAGGACATGGAAAATGTTAGGAAGTTTGAGGTTGCTCAGAAGCAGTATGAAGAAGATTGCAAGAAGAACAACTTCAAGGAAGGTTGCAAGAATCTCGCTGATTTCTTAAGAGCAATGTTCCGAAAGAGTCTTGAGATTGACTTTAACATAAGTAAGGACAATAAGAAGGTTGCAAGCGTACCGCTTTTGGTATTGATACTTCTTTTGATCGGATTCTTCTGGGTGACCGTTCCGCTTATCATAGTAGGTCTTTTCTTTGGAATAACTTATAATTTTACAGGTATAGATAAAGTGGTCGTAGATGTCAATGAAGTTTGTGACAAGGCATCTCAGACTGCCGAGAACATCAAAAACGAATTTAAAAAGGAAGAAGAGAAGAAATAATGAGCAAAATATTAATCGTAGAAGATGAGGCACAGCTGGCACGTTTTGTTGAACTTGAACTTATTCACGAAGGAAATTCTGTAGATAAGGCTGAGGATGGTAGGACAGGCCTTGATATGGCTCTTTCTAACGATTATGATCTGATTCTTTTAGATGTTATGTTGCCCGGCATCAATGGCTTTGAAGTGCTAAGGAGAATAAGAGTCAAAAAAGAAACTCCTGTTATCCTGGTAACGGCAAGAGATGCTGTAATGGATAAAGTATCAGGCCTTGATGCCGGAGCAGATGATTATATAACCAAGCCTTTTGCTATAGAGGAGCTGCTGGCACGTATCAGAGTTGCGCTTAAAAGAAAGGGCGCATCCGCGGCAGTTTCCAGACAGCTTACTGTAGGAAAAGTTACTATAGATCAGGACAGGCATGAAGTATGCGTTGATGGAAATCCTGTGGAGCTCACTAATTACGAGTTTGAGCTCCTTAGGATTCTTATGGAGAATTGCAATATAGTTCTTGATAGGGAACGTCTTATAAATGAAATCTGGGGCTATGATTATGATGGTGAGACCAATGTTGTTGATGTCTACATCAGACATCTTCGCACCAAAATAGATGATAAATATGGCATTAAGCTTATCTGGACAGTCAGAGGTGTCGGATATGTTATAAAAGAAGGGCAGCTATGAATAATGTAAGCAAACGTACATCATCAATAGCAAGACGAATCAATACAGCTTTCTGTTTTAATAAACTGAAAGCTTTTTTTACATTGGATTTACTCATGGTTCTGGCTTCGTTTGGGTTTTTTTGCCAAAACAGTTTCCGTACGATTCCGGAAGGAGAGTCGGTCAAAAGGTTTTCTATAACCGGTGACAGTTACGAAAGTATAGTTCTTAATTTTTTTACGGACATCTCCGAGTATAGTTTTCCTATGGACGAATACGCCCATTTCATGGGGATAATCCTGATTGCGGTTATCGCCTATCAGCTTCTGAACTTATTATTTTCTTTTGCCCATACTTCTAAGATCAGAAGAAGCCTCAAACCCTTGAATGAACTGGCATTGCAAGCAGAGGCTATAAGTGAGGTGCCGCTTGATACAACCAAATTTGAAGAGCTTGAAGAGGCTATTTTGAAAGTCCCTGTTGATAAAAAAGGTGCAAGGATATCAACGGGAGATAGGGATCTTGCCAGTATAGAAGCTGCGCTTAACAGCTTGATCCACAGGATGCAGGATGCAAGAATGCAGCAGGCAAGATTTGTCGATGATGCTTCTCACGAGCTTAGAACTCCTATAGCCGTTATTCAGGGCTATGCCAACATGTTGGACCGTTGGGGAAAAGACGATCCGGCTGTCCTTGAGGAATCCATTACAGCTATCAAGAATGAATCCGAGAATATGAAAGAGCTCATCGACCAGCTTCTTTTCCTTGCAAGAGGGGATAACGGCCGCCAGAAGTTGTCAATGGAAAAGCTTAATCTTTCCGATGTGATGAGAGAAGTCTGGGAAGAGTCAATGATGATAGATTCAGAACATAAGTATCTCTTTGAGGATGGTGAGAACTGTTATATTAATGGAGACCTTGCCATGATCAAGCAGTCTGTCAGAATATTTGTCCAGAACGCTGCCAAGTACTCTGATAAGGGCAATACTATTAAGCTCTCTGTAAAAAGAGCCGGTGATAAGGTTTCGTATATGGTTCAGGATGAAGGTATTGGTATGGCGGGCGAAGAGCTTAGTCACATCTTTGAACGCTTCTACAGATCCGATAAGGCCAGAAATTCATCCACCGGAGGATCAGGCCTTGGTCTTTCCATAGCAAAATGGATCATTGATGCTCATCAGGGAAGTGTGGAAGTCATCTCCAGGCAGGATATTGGGACAAGAATGACGGTGACGTTCAGGGCATCTGACTGATTTGCGTTGTGCTTTGTGTATAAAGAATACCAGCACTTCGTTCCTTTCAAATATTCTGTGTGATAATTTTATCAACGAAGCGAATAAACACAGTTCACGAGTTTTTCATTGGAGGCTAACACGATGGCTAAAACACTGATAGCATTCTTTTCAAGAGCAGATGAGAACTATTTTGGCGGAGCAATGAGATACGTAAAGATCGGGAACACCGAGATCGTAGCAGGGATCATGAAGGAGCTGGTCGATGCGGATACATATAAGATTGAGATGAAGGATCCTTATTCACCGGTGTACATGACCTGTATCGATGAAGCGAAGAAAGATAAGCAGAATAATGCAAGACCCGAGCTTACCGGATACTTAGACAGTATCGATGAGTATGACACAATCGTTCTTGGTTACCCGAACTATTGGGGGACTTTCCCGATGGCAGTCGCAACTTTCCTGGAAAGATATGATTTCACCGGAAAGACCATCCTTCCACTTTGCACCAATGAAGGAAGCGGAATGGGATCCAGTGAGAGTGATATTAAAAAGTCTGCCAAAGGAGCAACAGTAAAGAACGGACTTGCAATCACTGGTTCTAAAGCTGCGGATTCCAAGGATGCGGTAAAGAATTGGTTTGCAGCTAACGGTTTGATCTAAAAAAGGATGGTGACAGAGATGGAGGGGTGTACAATGGAATATGTAACACTTAATAACAAACTGGAATGTCCTGTAGTCGGGATCGGAACATTTATGCTTTCGCCTGCCGATGCGGAAAACAGTGTAAGAGAAGCGCTTAAGATGGGATATCGTCTCATTGATACTGCAAATGCATATGTAAATGAGCGGGCAGTAGGAAGAGGTATGAAGGACAGCGGAGTAAAGAGGGAAGAAATCTTTCTCTCCACAAAGCTCTGGCCCAGTGAATATGAGAATCCGAATGCTGTGGATGAGACTTTGGAGCGCCTTGGTGTTGACTACGTGGACCTTCTTTATATCCATCAGCCTGCCGGCAACTGGCTCGCAGGATACAGACAGCTTGAGAAGGCTTATAAGGAAGGCAAGGCAAAGAGCATCGGTATCTCAAATTTTGAAGGAAAGTATATTGAGGAGCTTGAAACAAAGTGGGAAATCGCACCGCAGTTTATTCAGGTAGAGGCTCATCCATATTTTACACAGAAGGAACTGAGAATAACGCTTGATAAGTATGACATCAAGCTTATGAGCTGGTATCCCTTGGGACACGGCGATAAGAGTCTTATAAATGAACCGGTATTTGCCGAGCTTGGAAAGAAGTACGGAAAATCTCCCGCACAGATCATTCTCCGCTGGCATACACAGATGGGATTTGTGGTGATCCCCGGCAGCAAAACGAAAGACCATATCAAAGATAATCTCAACATTCTCGACTTTAAGCTGATGGACGAGGAGATGGCTAGGATCGCGGAGCTTGATAAGAATGAGAGATATTATCACAGGACAGATGAGCAGCTTGTCCAGTTTGCAGGCTGGAGACCTGATTTTGAAAAGGGCTGAGGTGAAGATCAGTGAAGAGAAAAATGAGAATTCTAAGTTTGGTTCTTACAGCGCTTATGGTAACAGGTCTTGGCGGATGTGGAAGCACAGATAACAGTATAGAAAGTAATGCGCCGCAAAACAGTACGGTTGTGAATGATCAAAACACAGAGGCAGATACAGATACAGCTGAAGCTTCGATAGCAGTGGAAACGCCCCAAACTGAGAAAGAAACGGTGGAGCCGGAACCGGGAAGTGAAAACAGTGATATTTTGGTGGTGTATTTTTCACGCACCGGCGAGCAGTATACGGTAGGCGTCATTGACAAAGGAAACACTGCTATCGTGGCCGAAATGATCTCTGAGGAGACAGGAGCTGATCTGTTTGAAATAATCCCGGAAGATGATCACTACCCGATGACGTATTCTGAACTGACAGATGTAGCAAAACAGGAACAGAACAATAATGCCAGACCTGCATATGCGAAAGATGTGCCGGATCTGTCGCAGTATTCCACCATATTTATAGGCGCACCTGTCTGGTGGGGTGACTGGCCGATGATCATGTACACATTCTTTGAGAATAACGTAGAAGGTTTGTCGGGGAAAACGCTGATTCCTTTTTCCACACATGAAGGATCGGGTCTTTCAGGTTTTGATAAGAAGCTTTCTTCAGCCTGTCCGGATGCAACGGTTTTAGACGGACTTGCCATAAGAGGAAACGACTGTCAGAATGATCAGGACAGCGTCAGGAAAAAAGTCAGCGAATGGGTGACGGGACTGGGATATTAGAGGAGTGATTTGTTTGAAAAAGAAGATCAGGATTATAATCGATATCTCTATGACAGTCATGCTACCGTTGCTTATGGCATATTCTCTGATAGGAGAATTGTTTCATGAGATCACCGGGAGTCTTCTCTTTATACTGTTTATTATCCATCATATATTGAACAGAAAGTGGTATGGCTCGATTCCCAAAGGAAAATATAGTGCGAAGCGTATTTTTCAGACCATCCTTAACGCGTTTCTGTTGGTGTTTATGATATTGCAGCCGTTAAGCGGTATCCTTATGTCAAAGCATCTATATATTTTCTTGCCGGATTTTTATGTATCAGCCCTTGCAAGGAGTGTACATATGTTGTTTGCTTACTGGGGATATGTGCTTTTATGTATTCATGCGGGAACACATATGTTGCCAATGTTTACTGCAAAGAAAGTAAATGGCCTGAAGAGAGTCTTATATTTGACCACCGGTGCACTGTCAGTTTATGGTGTCGTGGCGTTTGTCAAGCGTGACTTCCCGGGATATATGTTTGGTAAGACAATGTTTGCATTCTTTGACTATGCAGAACCCAGGGTTTATTTTTTTATCGACTATATCGCGATCATGATACTGTTTATGATGACGGGATGTCTGCTGACGTATGTATTAAATATGATAAGCAATAGATCCCCAATAAGGTGAATAAAATCAGAAGTTTGAGGAGACAATTATGATAATCGAAATGGAACCAATTGGATATGTTAGAAATGAAGTAAAGGACAGAAAAGATGTTTCTTGGGGAGAAGACGCTTCTTCTATAATATTGGATGAAGAGTATATCTCCGGTTTGAAAGGACTTGAAGATTTTTCTCATGTGAATATCATTTATCATCTTGATAAAGCGAAGTATGAAAAGGACAAGCACCTTCAAAGAAGGCCTCAGAATCGAGATGACATGCCATTAGTTGGGATTTTTTCACAGCGTGGAAAAGATAGACCTAACCGTATCGGAATGACCTCTGTAAAAATAGTTTCCGTTTCTGAAGACAGAATTGTTGTTGAAGGTCTTGATGCTGTAGATGGCACCCCGGTTTTAGATATAAAACCATATTATCCAGTATATGATAAGAAAGATGCATCCGTTCCAGAATGGGTTGAACGTTTGATGGAACATTATTTCTAAAAGGGAAATTTCCGTTTGAAGGGATGGTGAGTTCTTTCCGAAGATAAATTGCAGTAGAGGATGTATATTTGATCATGATAAGAAAAGCAAGTGTAAAAGACTTATCGCGTATAGCGGAGATACAGATTTTTAACTATCGTTTGTATTTTTATCCAATATTTAAGGCAGATAAGTACTATTTTGAGGAGCTTCAAGTACCGTCTTTGATGCAGAAGTATGAAGCTGATATTGACAGTGTCTATGTTTACGATGATGGAGTGGTCAAAGGTTTTATAAAAATTGAAGGAACCTATATATCTAGACTGTTTGTAGAGCCTGTTCTTCAAAATGCCTCTGTTGGTTCAAAATTATTAGAATTTGCAATTAATAAGCATCATGCGGATCATTTGTGGGCATTGGAGAAAAATGAAAAAGCTATACGCTTCTATGAAAGACATGGTTTTGCTCTAACAGGAGAGAAAAAACTTGAAGAAGGTACAACGGAATATCTTATCCAACTGAGAAGAATATAAAACCGGAATATATTTTCAGTTTAAGATGCTTGGAACACCTGTTGGAAAAGAAAGGCCTGCGGGAAATCCGCAGGCCCATTTTAACATCATCCTTCGATGAGTATCTGTTTCTTTTCGGGAAGCTTCTCTTTGTCCTTCTTAGGAAGGGTGAGATTCAAAACTCCATGCTTGAAGCTTGCCTTGATATCTTCTTCGGTGATGTTCTCGCCGACATAGAAGCTTCTCTGCATTGATCCGGAATAACGCTCCTGCCTGATAAGTTTGCCCTTCTTATCCTTTTCGTCCTTATCCAGACCTTTGTTTGCACTGACAATGAGATATCCATTGTTCAGCTCCAGACCAATCTCTTCTTTCTTGAAGCCGGGCAGGTCGATATCTACTTCGTAGTGATCGTCATGCTCATGAACATCGGTCTTCATCATCCTGTCGGCGTGTCTGCCATACAGCTTTCTTTCGGTTCTGTCCAGATCTCTGAAATCCGGGAATACGAACCAGTCGTCAAATAAATCTTCTCCAAAAATACTAGGTCTTAACATAATGATTACCTCCTTTTCACTCAATACTGTTAATAGCTACTGAGCAAGGGGAAGGAGGGATTAGATCATTGGAACATCCCGTTCTTTTGGTCTTCTCTGTTCCTCTGTTCGATTATGTTATACCACTAAGATTAGCACTCGTCAAGAGAGAGTGCTAATAATATTTGTGAAATATTTGTAAACTGTCTATGCCGTGTGAGCAGAATGCACATATACATGGCTATAGGAAATTCGTTAAAATTGTCCCTTGAATCATGTTTATTTTTTATGCGCGAGGAGGAGGTAAAAAATGAACGGAAACGAGAACAGGTATGATGAATACCAATACGAAGGTATAAAAATTGTCGATTTAGCTGATTGGCTGTTAGAAGCATGAATTAGCCAAAAGCAGAAAAAAATTAAAAATGGCTAATAGATATAAGATTCCGAATTTAAATGTAAATTATTTCTTATAGTTTTTCCGGAATTTGGTGGCAATGTGAGGATTACGGATAAGGAGCGGAGATTCAAAACGATATCTGGCAACCGGTATAAATGAGCCTGCTTATTCCGGCGAATGGAAGTTGGTCTATCCAAAGAATATTAAGAGAATGAAAAACGGAGGGCTAGAAGATCTGCTATAGACAGTCTTGTATTTTCAAAAATAAAATCAGATTTGTTCCCGGTTCTGGCTGTGAAGGATAAATCTCCTTATAAGCCTATAAAAGCTCTCAAAACCGCATGGAATAAGGCTTTGCGAAAAATTCTATCCCTATAAATCTTGTTATAGATTCATAAAATTCATAAAAAAATGGCACTCCCGTGGCACTCGATGGCACTTGCGGGAGTTCCGTCGGAACTATAATAATTGTCCCCAAATCAGCAAAATTGAATATGCAGAAAAACGCTAAGTCGCAAGCAATTTTATGCTGATGGACAAAACTATAGTCATCAGCATACTTTACAATGGTGTATATATAGTGTAAAATGTATACACCAATGCAAGGTTTGCTTGAGGTGACATATATGACTAAGTTTGAAGAGATTGATAAATTGTTGGAACAAAATGATGGATACTTGTTTTCAAAAGATGTAGAGAAAACCGGAATATCCAGAACGTATTTGGCTAGCTATGTTAAGGAAAGAGGACTGGAGAAAGTATCAAAAGGAATCTATATTTCGCCGGATACATGGGAGGATGAACTGTACATTCTCCAACTTCGTTATCCAAAAGTTATTTTCTCCGGAGAAACTGCGCTGTATCTTCATGAAATGATTGATAGAGAATACTCAAAGATTACTGTGACGGTCCCACCAAGATTTAATCGGACCAGATTATTGTCTGAAGGGGTTGTGATTCGGCAGGAACAGGAGGCTAGTTATAATCTTGGAATCACAGAATTACAAACAAATTTTGGAAACACAGTTAGGGTCTATGATGTGGAAAAGACGATCTGTGATCTTGTAAAAATGAGAGGCAAAATAGAAGTTCAACATTATCAGACTGCAATTAAGTCATATATGAGAAGAAAAGACAAGGACTTAACGCGTTTGCTTAAGTATGCAGAAACTTTAAAAATTCGAGATGAAATCATGAAATACATTGAGGTGATGGTATGATAAAAACTGCTATACAGCTAAAAGCAAAGATAAGAAATATATCCGGTAGTGATAGCAAAGTTGCTATGACTATGATACGAGTATTCTTTATGGAAAGATTTTTGGAACGTGTTTCAATATCAGCGTATAAGAATCAGTTTGTGTTAAAAGGTGGTATGCTTGTCTCTTCGTTGATTGGGTTAAATAGTCGCGCAACAATGGACATTGATGCTACCGTTCAGGCGCTTCCATTGACGCAGGAAGAGATTGAAAAGATTGTAAATGAAATTGGTGGGATTCCGTTAGAAGATAATGTGTCTTTTGAAATCAAATCCATAGAAACAATTATGGATGAATTTGATTATCCGGGGGTACGTGTTCATATGGAAGGAAAACTTGATAATCTTAAGCAGCCGATTAAAATTGATATATCGACTGATGATGTAATAACCCCGCGGGCGGTAGAGTATGGGTATCAATTGATGTTTGAAGATAGAGATATTGAATTGCAGTCATACAATATCGAAACTCTATTAGCTGAAAAATTACAGACTATTCTTAGCCGTGGATTGGCGAATACGAGAGCGCGAGATTTTTATGATGTTTACGAGATTACTCATAAGAAGTCTTTTGAGAGAGAAACATTAAAGACAGCATTTTTAGCTACGTGTAAGAAAAGAGATACAGTGTTCACGTCTGAACAGATGCAAACGGTTCTTGAGGACATAGGTTCTGATATGGAGATGAGAGAACGTTGGAACCAATTTAAGAAAAATAATTATTATGTTGAGGATTTAAGCTTTGATGAAGTAATGGATTCTGTTCAAAATCTAGTGGTATCTTTCTTATAATAGGATTACGAAGGATACTTAGGCTTAAGTGTCCTTGATTAATACAAAACAAACCCGTCCGGGAATGTCAATGACAGAGCAGGTTACTCTGGCGATTGACGTGCCTGGACGATGGCTTTTGTTATTCTTGGGTGGCAAAGTAGTTATTGGTTGGCAACCATATCACAAAAATATTTATGAATATGTAGAGAGTCATTAAGCTCAGGATGAAATGCAGTTACTAGTTGATTTCCTTGTCTTGCGGCAACTATGTGACCATCAACTGTAGCAAGTGGTCTTGCTTTTTCTGAAACTGCTTTGATGTAAGGAGCTCTGATAAATGTCATAGGAACAGTACCAATTCTCTCAAAATCAGCCTCAGTGTAAAAGCTTCCAAGCTGTCTGCCATAGGCATTTCTTTCAGCTACGATATCCATAGTCTGTAAGTAACTGCGGTCATCATTATTTATTTTATCTGCTAAAAGTAGCAATCCTGCGCAGGTGCCAAATACAGGTAGTCCGTTTTCAATCATTTTCTTTAATGGCTCAAAAAGTCCTAGTTCCTTAAGGAGCTTTCCCTGCACGGTACTTTCTCCGCCGGGAATAATTAAGCCATCAAAATCTTTTTCCAAATCTTTTTGTTGTCGGATTTCTATAGTGGACACACCAAGCTTTGAAAGTATTTTTTCGTGTTCTATAAAGGCTCCCTGTAGAGCAAGTACAGCGATGTTCATCTTATTTACCCCTTTCAGCCATAAGCAAATCAATTTCCTGTTCGTTAATTCCCACCATTGCTTCACCTAAATCTTCTGAAAGTTCTGCAAGCATTTTTGCATCTGTAAAATTGGTGACTGCTTTAACAATTGCGGCTGCTCGTTTTGCAGGATCTCCTGATTTGAAAATACCAGAGCCTACAAAGACTCCTTCGGCACCAAGCTGCATCATAAGTGCTGCATCTGCAGGAGTAGCTACGCCACCGGCTGCAAAATTTACAACAGGAAGTTTGCCATTTTCATGAACGTATTGAACAAGCTCGTAAGGGACTGCCAAGTCTTTTGCAGTATTGAAAAGCTCATCCTCTGACATTGAACTGATACGTCTGATTTCAGATTGCATTAAGCGCATATGCCTGACAGCTTGCACGATGTCACCTGTTCCTGGTTCACCTTTTGTGCGAATCATTGATGCACCTTCATTTATTCTGCGAAGGGCCTCACCTAAATCCTTGGCACCGCATACGAATGGTACATCAAATTTTGTTTTATCAATGTGATATTTATCGTCGGCAGGAGACAAAACTTCTGATTCATCGATGTAATCTATTTCAATAGCCTGAAGAATTTGGGCTTCTGCGAAATGTCCGATACGGCATTTTGCCATTACAGGAATTGAAACTGCATCCTGAATACCTTTTATCATTTTAGGATCACTCATACGGGAAACGCCACCGGCTGCGCGAATATCAGCAGGGATTCTTTCTAGTGCCATTACAGCGCAGGCACCAGCAGCTTCGGCAATTTTGGCCTGTTCCGGAGTAGTTACATCCATGATGACTCCACCCTTTAACATCTGTGCGAGATTCTTGTTTAATTCATAACGATTATTCAACATTTTATTGTTCCTCCTTGATTGATGAGGAAATTATAGAATATAATTGCATATATTAAATACCCAGTATGGAGAAAAAATATATATGCAAAATTCAAATAAAGCCTCAAACGATAAAAAATGCCCCAATACATACGTATTTACGATAGATTAAAAAAGAATATAATTTCTGGAGATTATCCATACGGAACCAGGCTCCCATCCAGAAAAACAATGGCAGATGAAATGCATGTTAGTGTAATAACCATAAAGCATGCCTATGAGCTGCTATGCGATGAGGGGTATCTTGAACCCAAGGAGAGAAGCGGATACTATGTGATTTTTCGAAAGGAGGATGGTTTTGTATCCACAGCAAAAATCTTAAGCCATGAAAGCCATACTTATCAGAGAACTACCTATGCATTTCCTTTTTCAGTATTAACGAAAACTATGAGAAAAGTAGTGAATGATTATGGCGAGGCCATACTGGAAAGGCCAGCAAATAAAGGGTGCGAAGAAACCAGAGAAGCTATAAGAAAATATCTGGCTAGAAATAGAAATATACATGTGGATATAAGCCAGATAATCATAGGCTCTGGTGCAGAATATTTATACAACCTCATCGTCGGATTGTTTGGCAAGGACACTGGTTTTGCGCTGGAGTCCCCATCCTATAAAAAAATAGAGCAGGTCTATAGAATGTCTGGGGTTACCTGCCAGATGCTGCCACTTGAAGAAAATGGTATAGCAAGTTCGGCACTGCTAACCACTACAGCATCGGTATTACATATTTCTCCTTACAGAAGTTTTCCATCAGGGGTAACTGCGTCCGCATCTAAAAAATATGAATATATCAGGTGGGCTGCACAAGGTGAGCGCTACATAATTGAGGATGATTTTGAATCAGAATTTTCTATATCAAGCAAGCCTGAGGAAACTATGTTTGCTATTTCTGACAGAGACAATGTCATATACATGAATTCATTTTCCCAAACCATTTCTCCTTCACTTCGTGCTGCCTATATGGTGTTGCCAAAGCATTTGACGGAGGTATTTGATGAAAGGCTTGGATTTTATTCCTGCACAGTTCCTACATACGAGCAGCTTGTGATAGCTCAGCTCATCAATAGTGGTGACTTTGAAAGACATATTAATCGAGTCAGAAGGAGCAAGAGGAAGGCATAAAAAGTGCCAATTTACTGCCTGTCGGAGGTTATAATCCACTAAAATGTCGTTGGTTTTGCTGTATGGTTGTGTGGTATCTTCTGTATTCTTTCAATCATATTTAAGATGATTCCATGTGCGATCTTCTTTGCGGCGATACTGATAGTCATGTTTGCATGTTTGTTCGCGGCAGCCAATATTCAGCTTTTCTTAGAATCAGCTCACAGAGTATTAAAAAGAGTATAAAACTAAATAAATGATATAGACCAAGGGACAGTTTTTCCAAAACGGAAGAGCTGTCCCTGTCTTTTTGAAAGGAGAAGCATATGGCGGCAACGAGACTTATGGCTCTTCATCAGATCAGGGGCAGAACCATCGCAGAGAGCTTAAAGGAGCGAATGGATTATACAGAAAATGATCTTAATACCGAGGCGAAAAAGTATATTTCAACTTATGGCTGTGATATCGAAACTGCGGATGAAGAGTTTTTGCTTTCTCAATCGTAGTACCACAATGGCGTTAGGGATGTCAGAAGGAAAGAAATAATCGCATATCAGATCAGGCAATCTTTTAAGCCCGGAGAGGTGACGCCGGAAAAGCAAATGAGATCGGATACGAGCTTGCCATAGGATCTAATAGATTGTAAAAAACTTTTGAGGAGTATTGATTTCGATTAATACTCCCTCTTTTTCATTTAGATAGAAGTTCAAGTATATTTGGGAGTTTATTGGATACTATTTTTGAAATGCCAATTCTGATAGATATGATGGATAAAGAAATTGTTGATTATATTAAGCGTAAAGTTAATCAAATTGATATATAGAAGCCGCTGAAAATGGAAATGTGGAATTGAGTTAAAAATTAAAAGATTATATTTGGGAAAATTTGTCACGAAATTTTGTTCGCCCAGTTGAATGAAAATCGCAAGAACTTGAATAAAAACACCATTATTTGGTGCGTGTGATATCTCATTATGATAAAATTAGTAGGATGCAGCTGTATCTTTTTTATCTGTGAGGCAAACTATGAAAATCAGTTACAAGAAATTATGGGTAATGTTGGCAGAACAGGAAATGAGCAAGCAGGAGTTTCGAGAAGAATTGAAAATTGCCTCTGGTACTATGACAAAATTAAATAAAGGACAAGAAGTATCTATGTCTGTTATTCTTCGTATATGTGATTTTTTTGATTGTAACATAGGCGATGTATGCGATGCAGTAAAAGTAGAATAAATATATTGGTGATTTTATGATAGAAAGAATATGCCCTAAATGCAAGGTCCCTATGAATGGCACTAATTGTATTAATCCAAAATGTGGTCATGCTACGGAAATGTCATCAACGTTATATTGGTGTGATGAATGCGGTATTCCTATATATGAAAATGAATGCCCGATTTGTGGCAAAAAAAGGAAAATATATTGCGACAGATATTCGACCGGTTTTTCCAGAAGAAAATATATTGATTTCTCTGTTGACTACGGGTGACCCATATAAGTATCAGAAGAGCTCAATCTGGTATGGCTCTAATTCCTATATTATCGATGGTCAAAAGATTAAGCTTTCTGTAAGTAAGGAGAATTCTAAGCCAATAGAAGAAATTAAGGCTGTGAAAGAAGCTTATGAAAAAGCAGTAGAAAAAATAGATTATGATTCTTTAAGCAACATATAGACAAATTCGTGAAAGCTAAGCAATTGTTTATGTAGAAGAGAATAATGATTGATATAGCATTTGGGGAAATGCTGTTAAAGGTATTGGCGGAGGGATTTTTGTTTTGGCAACTATGTTTAATTATTTTGGAAAAAAAGATAGATTAAAAAAGAATGTTCATGATTTAAATTGGATAGATTTATCTGATTTTATATTTGAATCAGGCAATTATGCGATGTCTCATAGCGTGGAAATGATAGCAGAGGTAAAACGTCGAGCTAATGGCAATCCTCAAAAAGCATATGAGAGCTTATTAGAAGTTTGTGATGAAAAAATTGATGAATTCGAATCAATAGAAAATAGGCATTGCTGTTGCAAAAGGGGATGTTCATATTGTTGTTATCAGGCAATATATCTGTCTCAATTTGAATGGAAGATGCTTTTATATTTAATTAACAGAATGACACGAAATGAGCGAAAGGCTATAAAAATAAAAGCAGAAGCAAATTTGGAAAAAATTAAGTCAAAAAATATTCCGATAAAACTTACACCATTCATGGATGAGACAGCAAATAATAAATTGTATTTGAAACAGAATATCCCTTGTCCCCTTTTGGGAGAAGATGGTGCTTGCTTAGTTTATCGAAGGCGACCACTAGCATGTCATAGTTTCAGAAATTATGGTATTTCTTCAGAGTGTGAAGGAAAGATACCTCAAAATTCATATACTTTTGATGAATATCATCCAGCAGTAAGACTTCCAATTATTATGGAGTTTTCTAATACAAATGATATGTTAAATATGAATCTGTTATCCTACCTTTTGGCAGAGAATTTATAGTTTGTTTTTAAGTTAGAGATAGATGTTACAAATGATATTAAGGAAACGCAATCTGATTTTGTGTGCCAAGATTATTATTGCTTGAATGATAATTTGATTATGCGAGATCATGCGGATTTTAGAGGTGTTCCAGAGTGTACGGGAACAGAGGAAAATTATTTTGATTCTAATAAATACGTTGCAAAAAATAGAGATAATATTGTGCAATTTATTGAAACAAATTTTAAAACATTTCCGGCTTCGGTTTATTGCCGCATAGATTTTGATGAACCCTTGGAGGACATTGTAAATTGGATGCAGGATCTTATCATGAAAAAAATGATGGTCATGCAGAAAAGAGCAATTTTGTATAGTTCAATGAATTTGCATGCAGGGACTGTTATATTCTATGTAAAATAAGCAGTCATAGTGCGAATCGTGGGGATGGATTATAAAATGCTATAAAAAAACGGAGAGCTACAATGACATGTTTGTATATTTATCGAATGACTGATGATTCCGGGTTTGCGCCATGCGTGGAAAAAGGATTATTGTCGCTTGCTTGTTGCAAAGGTGGGCAGATACGAAACGGAAAAATAGTCAATACTGGGTTAAGGCATCGTATTGGAATACATCGAGAGGCAAATTATGCTACTGATGATGTTTATATTCTTGGGGTGTATAAAAATAAAATGCTTTATTTCGCCAAGGTAACAAATGTTGTTATGATGGAAGAATACTTTGGCGGGATGTCAAAAGGGCGAACTGATGATATTTATAGTTTGGTTCGTGGTAAGCTTATTCGAAATCAGAATTTGCGTAATGAAGATGTACATACTGAGCCTGATAGAGTAGTAAAAGATCTTGCGGGGAAGTATGTTGTCTTGTCAGATGATTATATCTATCTTGGGGAGGATGCTGTTGTTATAGATGGCATCACTCAGTATTATCCAAATTTTCAAGAAACAAAAGTGTATACAGATGAGCTGGCGCAGAAGATTGTTAATGAGTGTATGAAGTATCGAGATAATAAGGAACATGCTCCAACTGCGCCTATTTATAAGAAAGGAAAATGCAGATGAAAATAATTCTTTCGAGAAAGGGATTTGATTCATCAAACGGAGGGTGTCCTAGTCCTATAATGCCCGACGGAACCCTGTTATCAATGCCTATACCTACAGATGATGATGTTTCTTTCTCAGATGTTGCATGGAATGGAATAACTTATGCGGACATTCTAAAGCAGATTAGTCCAAGAAAAACATATAGAAATTGTCATTTGGATCCTGATATTAGGGATAATAGGATAAATAAAATAAAAGGATGGAAGCCGGCTTTTGGGCAGACGGGGGCAGCACAGGGATTACTTGTAAATGCCGGAGTTGAAGTTGGTGATATTTTCTTGTTCTTTGGCTGGTTTCGTCGTGTAGAGGAAACAGGCAAGGGATATAGATTTGTGACACGAAAGACGAATGATTTTTATTATGGGAGCAATCTGCAGGTTATATATGGATATATGCAGATTGGGCAGATAATCACTGATCAAGAGGAGATAAAGAAATACTTTTGGCATCCTCATTCATCATCTATACATACTTGTAATCCAAATAATGCATTGTATTTACCGGCGGAGAAATTGTCTTTGAATCCGAGTTTAAGTGGTTATGGCACATTGGATTATCGCAAGGATAGGGTTCTTACCATGGAAGGTAAGGGAAGAGCAACATGGAATGAATATAGCTTTCTGGAACCTGAGTATATATACGGTGGTAGGAAAAACTGTGCAAAGGATGGCGGATTATATTATGCCGGTATTTGGCAGGAATTGGTTATAAATGAATCTGAAGGTTTGATTGACTGGGGAAAACAGATTATTGTGTAATTTTTTATCTGATTTGAGAGGTTCATTATGAAGAAAAGCATAAATGAGATATCGCAGATAAAGATTAAAGAAGAATTTTTTAGCACCGAAGTGTTTGGAGTTAGATGAAGCCAGAAAAATAGCAATGAAGGATATAGACTTTTATATAAATGATTTTTCGTAATTTTTTTAATGGAGTAATGGTATGAAGGATATAAAGAAAGATCCGTTTGGTGAATATATAAGAAATTTGCCACCGACGCGAAAAGAGTTGGGGCAGGCATGGTCTACTGCAATTGGATTGCAAGATGTAGATGGGCTTAAGCCATCAGAATATCTCTATGAAACAGCAAGAAAGAGTATTGATGGAGAAATTTCAGTTGATGAAGCAGGTGATCTAATCAATAGCTATTATGAGAGTAAGGATGGTCGACTTGCAGCTGAAACTAGAACAGAAGAAGCTGATAAGGTTTCTGCCAGGATTGCTAAATTACTTTCAGAAAAAGCATTCATTTTTTCTCCGACACAGTATATTTCAATTCATAGGGAACTATTCAATGGCATTTATTCCCATGCAGGAAAAATACGTGATTATAACATCACCAAGAAGGAATGGGTATTGGATGGAGATACTGTTTCTTATGGCGGAGCGATAGATTTGCGGGAAACCTTGGATTATGACTTTTCACAGGAAAGAGATTTTAAGTTTAATGGCCTGACAATGGATGAGACAATTCATCATCTGGCAGTTTTTATTTCCAGATTGTGGCAGATTCATGCTTTTGGTGAAGGTAATACCAGAACTACTGCCGTATTTTTTATCAAGTATTTAAGAATGCTGGGATTTGATGCAGAGAATGATATGTTTGCAGAGAATTCTTGGTATTTTAGAAATGCTTTGGTTAGAGCTAATTATACAAACATTAAAGAAGGAATATATGAGACTACTGAGTTCTTAGAAAAATTCCTTAGAAACCTGCTTTTAGGTGAGAAACACGAACTGCATAATCGAGAGATGCATATACGTGGTGAATTTTTATTGGGTCACGCTGACCCGATAAATGACCCAATAAATGACCCGATAAAACTTGACGAAAGGGAGAGCCGGATTATCGAGTTGTTGCGTGAAAATCCGTCATTAACCAGAGCTGGAATGGCGGAACAGTTAGGGTGCTCAGATTCAACAGTAAAGAGAATCTTGCAGAACTTGGTTGATAAAGGTGCAATCAAGAGAATTGGATCAAATAAAAAGGGCGAGTGGATAATCTTGTAAGGTGTGTCCTCTTGCAATATAGCGATAATTGTAATGTTTTTTCCGGAGGTGCCATATGACTGTAGTATGATATATTTCCATATGCAATTGATAAATCGGAATTTGGTGGTGAGGTGGCAAAATGATTAGAATTATGGAGAACACTGACTTAGCACAATGTGGCATGATTTATTCAAAAGCATTCCCTATGGAGCATTGGGGAATAGATTGGACAGCAGAAAATGCAACAGAATATCTTCAAGATTTTTTTGAACAGAAAAGATTTGTTGGGTATGTATATGAAGAAAACAGCGAAGTATTAGGATGTATATTTGCACTTTGTAAGATTTCTGGGAGCAAAGAAGAGATTTACATTAATGAGATGGCAGTACTTCCCGAACGACAAGGGCATGGAATAGGTAAACAGCTATTAAATGCGGTTAAAGATTACAGTAAGGAAAAAGGACTTGCGGGAATTGTTCTTTATACAAGCGAGTATGCACCAACGGCTAAGTTTTACGAAAAGAATGGATTTAAGTTATCAAATGGAACTATATGTATGTATTACGAATAATTGAAAGGTAGTTTACAGAACCACTTTTAGCTTGTCAGAACGACAAATTCCAGTTTATAGACATCTTTCAAACTTTAATAATAAACGTTACATAGAGCAGTTATCAGAAGATAGCTGCTTTTCTTTATTTTGCAAAAATTTAAATATTGTTGATTTGCGAAATTCGCAGACGGAATTAAAATATGATTTGTCTTGATTTTAGGCACTAAAGGTGCTATTTTTAATTTGTAACATAAAATACGTTACAAATTAAAAAAAGAGGTTTATATATGAAAGAATTTATAGAGAAGAGCATTGGGATGGAAGTAGATATTAAAGACATAGACTATAATGGAAGACTTCCAATGATCTATTCTTCATTATATGATTTCAAGATTGCTAGTATGCATAATATAGAGTGGCTAATAGCAATTCCAAAAGAAAAAATCAATTTGGCTCAATTACGAAAGCACCATAGGCAAATTGAAAAACTTTTGGATTTGCGTTGTGCTTTGTATATAAAGAATACCAGCACTTACTCTAAGAATGCAATGATAGCAGATGGAATTCCTTTTATTGTAGAAGATAAGGAAATATATCTTCCATTTTTAGGTATCCTTCTCAATTCTGCTCGTGAAAGAACTATAAAGCCAGTTCAAAGAATATCATTTTTAACTCAAAAAATGATTCTTACAGCAATTTATGAAAGATGGAATGGGGTTACAGTTACAAAAGCGGCAGAACAACTAGACATTACAAAAATGTCTGCCTCTAGGTGTTTTGACGAGATAGATTTTTTTGATATGCCAATTCTTGGAACCAAGGGCAAGTCACGTGTCATTAATGTACCGGATGATATAAAGGAACTGTGGAGTAGTATTGAAGTTTACATGAGAAATCCGGTGATTAATAGCTTTTATATTAATGATAATTTGAATCTTCCTGTTTTTGGTGGAATGTCAGCGCTTGCTGAATATTCGATGATATCTGATAATAAATATCCGACTTATGTTGTGGCAAAGAAAGATATAAAAGATTTGGCACTGAAGGATAGGTTGGTTGATATAAAAAAAGACGAACCTGGCTGTATTATACAGGAGGTAGGTTACGTGGTTTCTTTTGACAAAGGTGGTGCTATTGATCCATTATCACTTTTATTATCATTGTCAGATGATGAAAAAAAAGATGAAAGAATCGAGATTTCTATAAGAGAAATGTTGGAGGAATATGTATGGTAGCGGGGGTGCTGAAATTTAAAGAGTACTTCAAAGACTACTGTAAGTCAATAAAAAACTTGGATTTTAATGATAACGAGATAGTGGTTTTGTTTGTTAATCTGAAAGTCTACGGTATAATACTGAGTTCTCTTTCTATATCGCAATTCTCCACTTACTGTTATGCGTTTCAAAATATAATCGTACCTTCCGCTTGTAATCAAGCACGACAACAATACATTCAAAAACAAATGTTGAGTAAGAAACATAGAGCCCGTCCGGAGTAGTATAAGGCCCCGGATGGGTTATAGTTCTATAACCTTTTATCGTATAATTTTCATATTGGCCATCTTCGTTCATCAGCCGGAAGCGGAGGGGAATTACTTCGCCGTTCGACTTGTGCTGGCAGATGACGTCTACAGTATCAATCACTCTACTCATAATATATAACCTCAATTAAAAAAGAACTAATGTTTGGGTATAAATATAATATACCTTTGAAACAGATGTTTCAATAAAGTTTTAATAAAAAATCACCTTACCACAGTCAAGTAAATCCTCGATTCAGTTAGGCTAAATGCAGTAAGTTATTACTCTACAATAATTATGTAGTACTTCGTGGGGATTGGAGGTTTTTTTACCACAATGGATGTTACTGCTAAATGGCTGATTGATAGGATTGATAATCTACGTGGCGAAAAGAATATGTCAGAATACAGGCTGTGTGAGCTGTCCGGAGTAACTACTTCGACTATGTCCGCGATGAGAAGGCGGACCAGCATGCTACAGATTCAAACAATACAAAAGATATGTGATGTGTTTGGAATATCTTTGAGCGATTTTTTTAAACCGACTGCGGAGCCAAAAAGTGGCATGTATTTATCTGATAAAGAAATGGAAATATCGTAATATAATGGTTCAGTCAGTTTAAGAGATCTTGGCTGAACCTTTTTTGCGCCCACATTCTCCAAACTAAATGCAACACAGGATACAAGAAAAAAGCGTGCCGTAAAAAACAGCACGATAGTGATAGGTAAGAAACAGAAAAACAGATTTTAATATGCGGTGGAACTGCGGGCGGATGGAAAGTTAATTCGCCACGTGACACCGTATCGAACAAAAATGCGGAATCCGCAAAAATGTCGATTAGAGTATTGAATAAGCTATTCTTATGATGTATGATTCTATTGAACAAAAATGCGGATTCCGCATTTTTGTTCAATAAGTAATGAGGTGACAATATGGAAATACGCAGAGATATATATTTGAATAAGCTTATTTCAAAAAAGCATAACGGACTAATTAAGGTTGTAACAGGTATGCGAAGATGTGGAAAATCATACCTTTTATTTAATCTTTTTAAAGAGTATCTGGTAAATGAAGGAGTTAATGAAAATCATATTATTGAGATTGCATTTGACTCTTTTGAGAACAGAAAGTATCGAGATCCTGAAGTTTTATTTCCATATCTAATGGAAAAAATCGTTGATAAAGAAATGTATTATGTTTTATTAGATGAAGTTCAGATGCTCGATGATTTTGAATCAGTTCTTAATAGCCTCGGAAGAAAGAAAAATGTGGATGTATATGTAACGGGAAGTAATGCCAAGTTTCTGTCAAAAGATATTATTACTGAATTTCGTGGACGTGGGGATGAAGTTCATATGTATCCGTTAACATATAGTGAATTTATGAGTGTATATGACGGTGACAAACAGGAAGGCTGGAGGGATTATGTGCTGTTCGGTGGAATACCGCTTGTGCTAGGCTTTGAAACGGCTGATCAAAAATCTGATTTTTTAAAATCTCTATTTGAGGAAACCTACATTTCTGATATTACTGGAAGGAATAATATACGAAATAAGGCAGAGTTAGAAGAACTTCTGAACATTTTATCATCAGCAATTGGATCGCTTACGAATCCAAGCAAGTTATCTGCGACATTTAAAAGTGTTAAAAACAAGACTATAAGCAAAGAAACCATAATCAAATATATAGATTACCTTAAAGATTCATTTCTTATTGATAGTGCAATTCGATATGATATTAAGGGTAAAAAATACATTAATACTCCATCGAAGTATTATTTTACCGATCTGGGACTTAGAAATGCGAGACTTAATTTTAGACAGGTTGAGGAGACTCATGCAATGGAAAACATTATATTTAATGAATTAAAAGTTCGTGGATATAATGTGGACGTTGGTGTTGTTGTGATGAATGAAGTTGACAAAAATGGTAAGAAGATTCGGAAACAGTTGGAAGTGGATTTTGTCTGCAACAAAGGTTCAAAGAGATTTTATATTCAATCAGCCTATGCGTTGCCTGATAAAGAAAAGATGGAACAGGAACAACGCTCACTAGTGAATACAGGCGATGGATTTAAAAAAATTATTATTACAAAGGATGCTGTGGCACCGCTTTATAATGATGAAGGCATATTGGTAATGAGTGTTTATGATTTTCTTCTAAATCCAGATAGCATGGAAATCTAAATGAATATTATATTACGCGACAAGGTTTAAAATCTATCTTTTGAGGGGAGCAGTAATTTCAAAAGAGGGGGTATAGGTCTTGGAACATGTAGAAGAGAAAATGATCTATGTCTGTTGTCCTGTTTGCGGGCGATTGCTGTTCAAAGGTGAGAGTTTCTCAGGTGTTGAAGCAATGTGCCCAAAATGCGGGGCGAAAATTAAGGCAGAAAGACAGCGGATTTATATTCGTATTTCGTTCGAATCTAAAGAAGCTGTATAGTTGTTACAATTAAATACCTGAGTTATCCGTACCGGCATCGGATCCGGCTGTGAATCGGAATGGTTGCGGCGGGTAGCAAGAGTTTGGAGAAGCATTATCCCGGAATCGAGGGAGATGCAAAATGGGCGATAGCTACAGATCTGTCCCGTGAGGAGCTGGAGGCGTGCCAAAAGCCATTGATCCGGAAGAAGCGATAAATGCTTATGTTCTTCGCGTTGCGATAAATCAGCTGCCGGATAAGCTTCAAAGGAGGCTACGAATGTTCTTTTTCCATGGCTTCAGCGAGAAGGAGATAGCAGATATTGAGGGCGTGTCTCAACCGGCGGTGCATTACTCTTTGCAGTCGGCGATAAGGCAGATGAGGTATGTGTTGGATATTTGATAAAGAATCCCTATGGCATCGGATATATCGGTGCCATAAGGGACATGAGATTTTTTACTAAATTAGAAATACCCCTGCGCTGTGCAGGGGTATTATTATGATATTAGAGAGATAACGCAGCCTTGTAGCCGCCTTCTTTATGAATCTCGCGCATGTATTCATCTGCGGAATGGATATGCAGTGGGCCAAGCTTTTGGAATGCCTCAGTAATTCCGGATTGTCGATCAAAGTATGCCCAAAGAAGACATTGCGCATAGCATTGTCTTCCTCATCTCAACCACGTTTAAAAATATTTATTCATGAATTCGGAGCTCACTTCGATACTCTTTACCGGATCATTGTCAATCCAGTTCATGTGAGTTTCCAAAATAACTGCCATAACACCCTTTTCCTTTATGACTTCAGAAAGGCCCTTAAGATTCATATTGCCTTTTCCAAGCTCTGTGGCCTTTTCTTTAAGGATGGGTGTCATATATGGTCCTTTTTGAGTGTTTCCTCTGTCATTAATATGCCAGTACTTAAGACGTGAGCCGAGCTTTTCTATTATTGGATAGACGTCAGCGCCTCCGTCAGTCATCCAATATGTGTCCAGCTCAAAATTCACATATTTATCGTCAGTGTTTTCTATAATCACATCATAAGCTGTCTTATCCGTTGAAACCTTCTGCAATTCACAGTTGTGATTATGATATAAAAGCTTTACGCCGTGTTCTTTCAGAGCTTTTCCTGCAGTATTTAACCGCTCTGCCAGACTCTCAACCTCGTTTAAATCGCTATAATCAAATCTGTACATTCCTGTTATAACAACTACGTCTGTGCCATAGCTTTTTGCAAGATTCGCAACATTCTCAGGATCTGCTTCTATTGCACCGAGATTTGAATGCATACTGCTTACCTTGAGCCCGCTCTCATAAATAAGCGTATGCCAATCCTGATTACCGCTGTTTCCTATGTCCATTCCACCAAATTTTGTCAAAAGCTTTACTATAAAAGGAGATTTTTCTATCATGAAATCATTTATCTCTATATAATCATATCCGGCAGCTTTAACATGTTTCAAAGCGTCAAGCGTAGTGTCGTAATTATCTGATACTGTACCGAGCATAATCTGCTGCACGCCTTTTTTTACAGTATTCTCCTGAGTATTAAGCTGTGCACTGAAATAATCAGCTATTTCTTTTCTTGTAACTTCATAAGGTCCTGCTGTGGCATTTAGATATATATTTCTTATCAAAAAGGCAATAATCATGCACAACACGGCAATTAAGACGGTGAATATCAGCGGCTTTTTTTCCTTTAACTTTCTCATTTTAGATACTTATATTTCCTTTCGGTTTATTTTTGCTTATAATATAATCATCATGTGTTGATTTCAACCGACAAATATTTAACTTCTGTTGATTTCAGAAAAGGAGTATCAATGACAGCCTCCGGAGAGACCAAGATTTTACATACAAAAGAGCGTATAAGAAATTCCCTTATACAAATGCTTGGAAATATCACTATAGAAAAGATAACTATAAAGGAATTATGTATGACAGCCGGCATAAACAGGACAACTTTTTATAAATATTATGGCAGTCAATATGACGTGTTAAACGAAATTGCTTCAATATATATATCTAAAACAACCGCTCTGGTTATGGAGAATTTAGCCGAGAATCGGAAAATAGCTGATGATTTGGTAAATGCACTTCAGTTCATAAAAGACAATGCGGATTTTTTTATCTTATTTCTGGGAAAAGATAACTTAAATCCTATATCAGATATAAGCTCATTACTACCGGATTTTAATAAATTTGTGCTGGCATCCATGCGTAATTCATCTATCACAGAATATGAAAAAAAATATCTGTCCTCCTTTGTTTTACACGGAAGTGTCAAAATGATAAGTGACTGGATATCTGACGGATGCAGCCTTAGCTGTCAGAAAATGTGCAGTTTAATATTAAATGCATCCGGAAGAGTAATCGGAATATGAATTGCATTCTATGAATTTAAATGTGCCGATAGTTTCTGTATATGTCGATGGGACAGAGCTTGCATCCTTAAATATAGGTGATGTTGTTTTTGAAGAAAACATTATGGACAGTTCAATGAATCAAAACTATGTATATACGCTAAGAAAAGGGAAAAAGCAACATTCCAAGAAGCCTTCCAAAGTATTTTTTTCGGAGGAATCAAAAGAATATATCACGGAATACCTTGAAGAACGCGCAGGCAAGGGTGAAAAACTAAAAGATAGCTCTCCTCTTTTCATAACCGGAGAGGGCAATCGTTTGTCTGTCCGTGGAATACAGGACATGGTAAAAAAATATGTAAAAGCGGCTCTTGGTCGCAGTGATATCAGCGTACTTAAGCTTAGATCCAGCTTTGCCATGGAATTTTACAAGAGTGAGAAAAACCTCCTTGTTCTCCAGGAGCGCATGGGCCATAAGTCGATGGCTGCCACCAACATCTATGCCAAGGCCAGTGATAAGAAAGTACGCTGTTTATGCGTAATAGGCACTCCGACTATCTAAATTCATCGCTCCGCCATAAGCGGAATGGTTACGCCATTTGTCCGAAATATGCAACAAAGAGGAGTAAATAGCATAAAGGAGCATATTGCCATATTTAAAGAATATGAATGTTTTAATAGAACTCACAAAAAAAGCAATAGGTAAAGCGTTGATAAAGGACGCAATAAATGATGTAGAGTATGATTTTAAATGGAATGATCCGGCAGATCTAAATGAAATAGAAGATTTTGAAAAAGAAACCGGCTGCAAAATTCCGGATTATTATAAAGAGTTCCTTCTTTGTTCCAATGGGGGAATTCTTTATAGAATAAATGAAGAAGATGCCGGATTTGAATTGCTTGGTATAAAAGAGCTTAAAGAATATACAGACGAACTTAATGATGCCGGATATGAGATACCCATCGGATGCTATGTTTTTATGAGATGCTTTTTCAGTGCGGATATCATGCTGTTTGACACAAATAAAGGATCTCGTTGTATTTTGGATGGTGATGTAGGATATCCCTCAAATGAATGGAAATTCTTAAACTGTGATTTCAATACCTTCTTTGCCAGACTTGTTACATGTAATGGCGCGATGTTTTGGAGATGGTAAAGAATGGTTCCTTCCAATGGAGACGTTTTCATCCTCTATTTTTATGCAAATGGGGCGCAAAGACAATATATATTGTGGCGATACGGTCTATGAACGGCTGTGTCGCTATTTCTTTATGATTTTCCGTGCTTGCTGCCGTATATTTATGCGTGATAAAGTATTACCGAAATGTTACAAAAGATTAAATATAAGGAAAAGAAATATATGGCAGAAGATAAGGTTTTTATGGACACAAACGTGTTCACGGGGATAGTTAATGATATAAGAAATGCGGCAGACAGCTTGGTTCTATCTGAGGAGCCGCTTAGTAAGACAAGTGCGCTTGAAACCTTTGCTGCAGGAAGAGAGATAATCGAGACTTTGGAAGAAGTCTACAAGAATTCAGATGTTTACAGATATGAGGCATCGCAGGCACTTCCAAAAGGGTTACTTACGCTCCGTGACAGCATGATAAATGTTGACAGGGTAGCAAGCGAAAGTATTAACGCAGAAGGTGGAATCGGAGGAAATAAAAGATGAGCCGTGAAAGTGATATACATTCAGAAATACATCATCTTAAAGATAAGATCAGAGGATATGAGAATGAGATAAACGACCTTGAGAACAAATCAAGGCTTATAGAAGGATGGCAGAGAAATATTCAGGAAGGTGCGTATGAGCCTGAAAAAGCATATGACATGACCTATGGAGGAAATTTTGCGGGTGAACTTGAAATCAAAGCAGAAGAATACCGGACGCAGCTTTGTCAAAATATAGAGATTGGTCAGAATGGTACCTCGCAGCTTCTTTCAGATATAAGAAGAATAATAGAGACAATACGTGAACGTATAGAAGAGTGCTGGAGTAGAATATCAGACCTTGAAGATGAGCTTGATGCTCTTGCAGAGAATAATTCGCACAATAATGAGGAATAAAGATAATGGATTACGATTACAAAAAATATGATGCCCAAAAGGTAAATGACTTTATAGAAAGCTACGCTCACGCCGTAGATGGATATACCTCGGAAGGCAGTTATGTTGAGGCGGGATATGTGGAGTATCACAACAACGATAAAAACGGTGATAGAAGTAGCGATAAAATAACAAATGCATCTTTTTATTGCCATGGTAGATCTCCGAAAAGATTCAAAGACCTAAAGGAAAATGAGTTGTCGTTTGCTTATGATTGTGGTGACGATAGTCAAGAAGCCAAATTTGCATTTCTGCAATCGGATGTTGGAAAGTTGAATTCTGAAGCATTTGATAATACTACAACATATTTTTATTCTTGTAATTCCGGAACAGATGATGGAAATAAAGGCTCTTTTGCTCAGGCATGGAGCAATAAAACCGGTGGCAGAAGTTTGGGATTAAAGAATGCCAGAACTTTATATGCGTTTATTAATTCGACAGGAAATTGGGGGTTCTATTTTGGCGGAGGAATAGCTCTTTCACCATCAGATTGTTGGAATTATGCAATGTCATTTTTTGGAAAAGAGTCTGATTCATGGAAAGAAAAGAAGGATATAAAAGATAGTCGTAGAGATAGTCATAAAGGTTATTCTGAATTAGGTTCATTGCAATATCCTTGGATGGTATCTTTGGCGGGAGAGTTTGTAGATTCAGGCTGGTTAGATGCGTTTGATAGACATTGGGCATGGTATGAACCGGAAGAATGTGAGGGGTGATTGAATGAAAAAGAAAGTATTATTTGGAATATTGTGTATGCTGTTGCTTGTTGGCTGTGGAGATAGTATGTTTCCTGACCTTCCTAATGATGCAATTGCTTTTGAGTCTAAAGAATATTTAGAAAAAGGAAGAAGCAATGATTGCTATTTTTATGAATTTGAATATAACGGAAGGAAATATGTTGATTATGGGGATATTAGAGGATTTCTTAATAAAAAGGATATCGATAAGTGTATAGGATATATAGTTCAACCAGATGGTAGCAACAACGTAAGAATGTATACGCTTACGGAAGATAAAGAATGCAATTTTATAATTACTTTTGAAGTAAAATCTAAAGAATTGATGAATCCTGGGGTGCTAAGAGCAGAAGATACTATGGGGAAGGATATCGGTTTGCCTAAACATGTTTTTCCTGCAGAGTGCTATGAAAGAATATGGAAATAGTTAGTAATACAGGGCGTTTGAACAGGAAGAATGTGAGGAATTAAGTGAAAAAGAGAACACTATTTGGAATAATATGTGTGCTGTTGCTTGTTGGCTGTGGAGATAGTATGTTTCCGGACCTTCCGAATGATGCAATTGCTTTTGAAACTGAGGAGTATTTAGATAAAGGAAGATGTGATGATTTTTATTTTTCTGAGCTTGAGTACAATGGCAGAAAATATGTTGAATATGGTGATTTTAAGGGCTTTTTTCATAAAAAGGATATCGACAAGTGTATAGGGTATATTCCTCAACCTGATGGTAGTGATAACGTAAGAATGTATACGCTTACAGAGGATAAAGAATGCAATTTTTTAATAACTTATGAAGTAAACGCTAAGGATTTGATGAATCCCTGGGTGTGGAGAGCAGTAGATACTATGGGCAAGGATATTGATATACCTAAACATATTTTTCCTGCAGACTATTGCGAAAGAATATGGAAATAGTTATAAATAAAACTCGTAAAATAAAAGAAATAATAGGAACTGTACTTGCTGAAAAAGGCTTTAAATATATACGTTGTGAAAGAAGGCTTATCTGGACTTTTGGACGGAAAGTGGAAGAAGTTGAGCAGGAAGTATATATTCAGCAGCATGATTATTTGGAAGACGATTATAAATTGATGTTCTGGAGTTCTGCTGATGGAAACGGTATGGAGGAAATCGGAGGAATCTGTTGTGTTGCAGTCTTTTTGTGTTATGGGATATATAGGATGGAAAGTGATTCAAGAAAAAGAAATATAATTGAAAGATTTTTGGATTTAAAACTTACGCAAAAACTGGTAATATTGCTGGATTTATTATTTTGGTATATTTGCATATTGCCTGTGATACATGTAATTGCGGATTGTGTTGATGGTGCTGTTAATGGAGCTGTTCCATGGATGTCATCATTTGGAAATGATGCTGTCGAAAAAATATATGGGATGGATGCGGTTAAGGATATTCTTTCGTTTTATTTTGGCTTTCTTCTTGCCGGTGTTGTGATGTGGATATTTTGGTTGATATTTACTATTGGTTTTACGTCGTATGCCATGGCATGTACGCATTATAGGAAGCCTCAGCTTTATACGGATGAAGGTGATTTTTTGCACATGGTAGGTGAGGAAGATGAGCAGAGTTAAACATGGATAAAAAGGAAAATATAGAAGGTAGCAAAGTGAATAGGCATTTTTTTTCTAAGGTCATAGTTTATTTGTCTGTTGCGTTGCTGGCGATAGTTACATTTTTAGTGGGATTAGTTCTCGTGTTGATGCTTGTATTTGCGGCATGCGGCAATGATAACATCGGAGATATTTCTTATGTTGCAATTTCGCCGACAAAACAATATCAGGCAGAAGTAGTTCAGATCAGCTATGGAGCTACCGGAGGTGAAAGCGTTATTTGCGTTGAGACTGCCGGAGAAAATGCTTTTCCTTTGGAGCATGAAAAAAATACTGACAATAGTATCAGGATTAAAGAAACCAAAATGGGCTGGGGAGGACAGTATGAAATAGAGTGGATCTCAGACAACTCTTTTACTGTTCTTTTAGGAACGGATTTTAAGCATTATTACCTGATTGAGATGAATGGAAATAGCTATACTGCTTTAGAGGGGCTTGTTATTAACGAAAGTAAAACACGAGTTTTGGAGAGGAACGTGTCCGGTGATGTTATAGAAGTGACCGCAGAGATATGTGTAAAAAATAATATAGATGATGTTGTTTCCTTTTCTGCAGATACGTATGCTGCAACAGACGGAACCCCCTATAGAGAAGCAAAATTAACAGCTGATGACAATCTTGAAACAGGGGAGCCTCTTAGAATAGGTCCAAATGAAGAAAAAACATTCATAATCAAATTTGTTGGGGAAAAGAATCCTGATGAAGAATTCTTGGATGATGAGATTGATAGGGTATATCTTGGCATCAGACAGATTGGGTAAAGATATGGTAGGTTGATGTGATAATGAAGTTTAAAGACAAAATAAAAGAGATGATGGCACCGGATGTAAAACAATACAAAAAAATTATTAAAGATATTATGGGACCTGATGCAAAAGAAAATGGTTTTGTATTAGGAAAAAATGGACCGGCAGGGCTTTTTAAGAGAACATTGGCATCTTATGAAAAGAGAATAGATTCTTCATATGTTCAGGGGTTCGATATTGAATATGATTCAGGTGAAGATAAGTTAGTACTATGGTCCGGAACAATAAGGGAAGAACGCTCTTTTGATAAGGATAATGAAGCTTTATTCAGGAAAAAAATTGCTGAATTTGCCAACATTATGAAAGAGAAGGGGTATACGGCGTGGAAAGAAGATGAAAAGATACCGCGTTTTAGTATGTCTGAACAAGGTTTTTTATTAAAAAACTATAATGATTTATCATTGCAGTTTTGCCAAGATAACAATATTGATGTTGATGCGGGCATCGTTGATAAACTAAATTATATTATAGAAAAGGTTGAAAAACTAAAAAATCGGAGATTTGAAGAAATAAAAGAAGAATTGTTTAAAATCGCGGCTTTTTATGCAACAACGATGCTGACATGTGATGGCGCGAGTATAAATGAATATAAGGGAGTTGATTATTATGCTATTGTGAGTGGTGAATTAGGCGTAATATATCCTTTAAATGGAATTTTGAGATTGTGGTTAGATTCAAAAGATGAGTGGTTTGTATATAATTCTTGCGAAACTATTTTATCAGAAGAAGAATTTGAAGCTCTGAATTTGTGATTGGAATGGTTATGAAGTAATTCTTTTACATTTTAAAGATGATGCTTTAACAAAAGTTGAAAAAGAACTATTGGCGTACTTATAAATGCTGACTATGATAGAGTACTAAAAACTCAAACTTAAATTCCAAGAATAATTATTCGAATTCAGTTAAATGAATAGAACGTAATCAAAATAGAGATATAAATACATGAAGAATAAACAAATGATTGTTTTAGATATAGCTTTATGGTTGTTAGTAATATTTCCTGTCATAAAGCTTATAAAAATATGTCTAGAAGCATACTATGTAGGAGCAAAACCAAGTTTTAATGAGGGTACTGTGTACTATGGAATGGAAGGCGTTAAGATGATGTTTTATATGATGATATTTTATGGTTTTGCTTATGTTGTTTTATGGATTATATGTCTCCTTGTAGCAGTAATTTTTACTGTTTATATGGTGAGGCAAATAAAAAAGGTTTGATAAATGAGAATAATTCGAATAGCTTTATTTGTTATGGCTTCTATAATGATTGTTGTTGGAGTTTCTATGATGATAAACGGATCATTGGAAATGTATCCAACAAGTGAACAGCAAGACAAAGCTCATATAGCAGGAGCAGTTTTAGCTTTTGTATGGGGAATAATAAGTATCCTAACATGGATTTGTCGAAAAAAAGTGAAATGTTTCGGATTATAGCCGTGAGGAGTATATTTTCAATAAATGAAAAAGTCAATAGACAAGCTTGATGTAGGGATTGGAACGATACTTGCTTTTCCGATTCTTCTGATAGCATTATATATAGTAATAGAGATGGTCGGATATGTAGCCAATCATGCAACAACATATATGCAGACAAAAGGGCTAACGGCATATATAGAGAAATCTATAGAAGATGTCAGTATTGTGGATGTATATTCATTTACAGGAAATACTACCGGAACAGGTAATCATGTTGAGTGTGAGTCTAAAGTTACTTTCAATTCTGGCTTGTCTGAGGATGAGGTGAGTCAGGTATTTGAAAAAAAGTACAAGGAGCACGTTTTGGAAAAGAAAGATGGTAGCTATGTCATAACTGTATATGGTGACGCACCTTTCCGAGATAATATAGAAGGGCATTAAAGAAGTAAAATATCCGTAAATGAAGGCGGGGGGCTCTGATCACGCAGGTGTCATCCGATGACACTATACAAAATGTCCCGCTAGGGTGATAATACAACTACAACAAAGATATGGAGCTGTGAGTGAGCAGCAGAAAGTTAAGAGGAAGATTTTTAGAATGTATTACGTAACTATCAACAAGCAATTTAATAATAAACAGTTTAAGCAGTTCTGCAATAATCAGAAATGTTTTGTTTGCTATGCAAATTGCAAGTTGGTGGAATGTAATCAAGGTTCTCAAAAATAAAAGGAATCTCCAAAGCATTAAATGTATAGGTTAGTCTGTATGCCACTTAGCTTGCAAAGGTTAAGTGGTTTTTTAATGCGAAAAAGGAGATTAGAAAAATGGATTATCCAATAATAGATATTGAAGGAACAGGAATACATATAAGAGATTTGATAAGGGAAAGCGGTCATACAGTTACAGAAGTTTCTGAATACCTTGGGACAAGCACTTCTCTTGTATACAGATACTTAAGAGGAGAGGTTCTTCCAAGCATTGACAGGATTGTGGCTCTTTCTGTGTATCTTGAAGTCCCTATAGAAAGAATAATAGCAGTCGAGTGAGGCTGCACTATGCGGTATGGGGTAATGGTAGCCCACAGGATTTTGGTTCCGGTAATCTTGGTTCGATTCCAAGTACCGTAGTTTAGGCGTAGTAGCCAAGATGGAAAGGCTCCGGACTGCAACTCCGGGATCGTGAGTTCGAATCTCACCTATGCCTCTATATGGATTCGTAGCTCAAATGGTAGAGCGGGAGATTGAAGATCTCCGCGTAGGCGGTTCGATACCGTCCGAATCCATTACGCTTCCTTGGCAGAGCGGATATGCACCGGCCTTTTAAGCCGAGAGATGCGGGTTCCCTCGCGGAGCTCGGAGTCGCAAACGTGGCATCCCCCGGATGCCTGCGACCCCATGGGGAGTATTTAGCTGTCTTAGCTCAGTTGGAAGAGCAACGGTCTTTTAAACCGTAGGTCATGGGTTCAAGCCCCATAGGCGGCATTAAGCTGTTGTAGCTCAGTTGGAAGAGCAGCAGACTCTTAATCTGAAGGTCGTGGGTTCGACACCCACCAGCAGCATTGATGCGGTATAGCTCAAATGGTAGAGCGCTTGATTCTGATTCAAGATGTTACAGGTTCGATTCCTGTTACCGTAGTTTCGGACATATAGCTCAATCGGCAGAGCATCCGGCTGTTAACCGGAGGGCTGTGGGTTCAAATCCCTCTATGTCCGCTGTTTCGGTTTTTCTGTTTTGAGGAATCGGGTTATAAATTTCATTTTTTCTTTAGAAAGTTGCGTACTTTAGCGGATTTGCTATAATGTAAGTGAGTATAATTTGTTTTATGAATGGGTTATCTTCTGTTCTGCATAACAAAGAGTTTAAGCTATCCGGAAGAACAAAAAACTATCAATCCTTCATATGATAGCAAGAGTGTAAGGCTTGATGTGTATGTGGATGATGAAAAAGGCACAGTTTATAACATTGAGATGCAGACAACAAATCCGGGTAATATTCCGAGGCGTGCGCGTTATTACCAGGGGATGATAGATCTTAATTTGATAGAAAAAGGCGAAGATTATCATAAACTGGCAAAGAGTTACGTCATTTTTATCTGTACTGAGGATATTTACGAATTAGATAAACCGGTTTACAGATTTGAGAATTACTGCAGAGAGTATGAGCTTCCGTTTGGAGATGATTCAAACAAGGTTATTCTTAACGCAGCTTGTACTGAACTCCATGACACAGAGCTTGGAAATTTCCTGAGGTTTGTTCGTACCGGTGAGCCGATGGATGAATTTACAGATAATCTACAAAACGAAGTTAATGTTGTTAAACGCAAGCTACCTTTATTGCTGCGCATGTGAAAGCCTTCGAGTTCTTCGGAGGTCGCACCAAAGAGATTGTTTACGATCAGGATAAGGTCCTTGCGGTAAGCGAAAATAATGGAGACATTATCTACACTGATGGATTTCAAAGCTATCTCGACGAGATGAAATTTGATGTTTATCTATGCAGAGGAAGTGATCCTGAATCTAAGGGTAAGGTAGAAAATGTAGTAAAGTACGCAAAGCATGGCTTTGCCGAGCACCGCATATTTGTTGATATAGATAGTTTCAATGATGACTGTGTGAAATGGCTTGCTAGAACTGGAAACGCCGAAGAACATGGCACAACACACAAAATACCGGCAGAAGTATTCGCACGCGAAAAAGAATACTTGATACCGGTACCTCATTACAGTTTTGAAACTGCGCCAAACGAGAGTATATCTTATCAGGTAAGAAAAGACAATGTTGTTCTCTATAAAGGGAATCGTTATAGAGTGCCTACAGGTACATATGCTCCCGGTAAAAAGGTCTTTATGATAGTAGATGATGAGGATAACGTAACAATAACTGATGCAGTAACATTGGCTGTTTATGCCAAATATCCGGTATGTCATGACAAGGGACAACTAGTAGGCAGTCGTCATAACCGTGACAATAAAAGTGCATCCCTTAAAGAGGTTGAAACTGCTCTTAATGAATTATTTAACCAAGATGAGCTGGTTGGTCCATTCCTTGAACATCTACATCAGGAGAAATCTAGATACTATCGAGATCAACTTAATGTAATAAAAAAGCTATTTGAAGAATGGAATGCTGATGCAGTAATCAAGGGATTGCACTACTGCAGTGAACGAGAGCTGTATTCAGCAGGTGAACTAAAATCAAGCATTATATTTCTGAGCCAGGAAGATATTTCTGCTCACAAAACTAAATATCCTGAAGCAAAGCTTCCTGACAAGTATCAGAACACTGGTCCTGAGGTGAGAAACCTAAAAGATTACGAAGATGCAATGGATAAGGAGGTGCGTGCTAATGGATGATGGATTTAACCTTTTAATGTTAAAAGCCAATGCAAAAACACTTGGCTTAATACAGACTAAAAATACAGTAGAACAGCTAGTACATGCGGCTGAGGAATCGCAACAGACGTATGCAACCTTCCTCAACGATGTACTAAGTGCCGAGATTAAATATCGGCAGGATAAAGCTCAGGAAAAAAGAATTAAGGAGGCAGGATTTCCATATCCTAAGTATCTTAAAGACTTTGATCTTGGCTTTTGTAAATCAATATCAAAGAAGCAGTTTAATCAACTGGCGGAACTGACATGGATAGATGGAGTTTATAATCTGATTCTTTCAGGACCTCCAGGTGTAGGTAAGACACACCTTGCCATAGCTCTTGCTTATCACGCGTGTGAACGCGGATATAAATCAAGCTATACAACCATGCAGTCACTTATGCAGTGCTTAAAAACTGCTGAAATAGATCGACGTAGTAAGACAAAACTAAATAGGATAAAGAAATCTCATCTTCTTGTTATAGATGAAGTAGGCTATCTCCCAATAACAGCGATGGAGGGAAATCTATTTTTTCAGCTGATATCAGATCTACAGGAACAAACGTCTATCATCATTACGACAAACAAAGGGTTTGAGGAGTGGGCCGAATTCTTAGATGATCCCGCTCTAGCAACAGCAATCCTTGATAGACTTTCCTATCAGTGTGACAGGATAAAGATGTCAGGAAAAAGTTATAGACTTGAGAATCGAAAATCATTTCTAAGGAGGATGGTAAAGATGAGATTTAAGAAAAACGTATCCGCAGAATTACGCGCAATTCTAAGAGAACAGCTGCATAAATATAAACGTGAAAATAAAGACATCACTGAAGAAGAAATGAAAGAATTAGAGGATTGGGTGGCAGCTGGCAACAGTCCATACGACAATCCTTATAATGGGTATCGGGAGGATGGTTGGCCACTTGATTTCATCAGTACAATAAGAGATATAGAGGAAGAAAACAGGTGGTTCGAAAGTCTAAGTGAAGAAGAAAAAGAGGAACTCAGACATCCTAAGCCAAGCTCAACATTTGAAGAATTAGACCTTGATGCCTGTCTTGCAGAGTAGTTCGTATAATCTAAAAAAATACCCACGGAGAAATCCGTGGGTGCTATGAAAAAGTGGCGGATTTTAACTGCCAAAAACTGCTGGTTCTTAACTGCCAAAAAACGCTGGAAATAAAGTGCCAAAATTTGCTGGTTTTTACTTGCCGTTTACATGAAGTTATTACATTTGGCGAAGCATGTAATTTGAAATGAATGAAATGAATTGTCATATGTAACAAGCTGTGTTGAAGTAAAGGAGAGAAGGTATTTATGAAGGCAATGGAAAACTTGAATATTAGGATGAAAATAATGGTTCCAATGTTTATGCTGGTACTATTATTAGTTATTACGTTTTTATCATCGATTTCTAGTTTGACGCAGATGAAAAACGCAGATGAGAGGATTTCTGGTTATTATGCAGAAAGTATGTCGTTGCTGGGGGATATTTCGACTGATGTTGAGGCTTTACAGAAATTAGCCTATTCTCACTGTACAGCTACTGATGTAGAAATGAAAAAGTCAGTAGAGGCAGAAATTGAAACTGTTACAGCGCGTTTGGCTGAAACATGTTCGAAATATGAAACAGTATTAAAAGCAAATAATGGAGATGCTGCTTTATATGAGCAGTATAAGCAGAAATATGATACTTTTATGGACACCTTTAATACAGTAATTACATGTAGTTCATCGTATCAATATACAACAGCTCAGGGAATGGCAAACGTTGAGTTAAAGGCTCAGGGAAGTGATGTAAATACAATGGCTAACCAGATGCGTGAAGCAAACAAGCAGGAAATGGGTGAAGCCGTTCGCAAGAATAGAGGAGCGTACAGTGCTTCAATTAATATAAGCTTGATTATTTTATTACTTGCTGTTATTTTAACAGTACTTTGCTTTATTGTTTGCAAGAGAACAGTTATTAAGCCATTAGAGAAAACACATGAGACATTGCAGCACATTGTAGATGAAATCTCGGATAATAGAGGAGATTTGACAAGAAGAATTGAAGTTAAGGGTACAGATGAAGTTGGTCAGATGGGTAAAGGTATCAATGAGTTTATTGAAGCTTTACAGAGAACGATGAAGAGTATTATTTCAAATTCATCTGAGCTTGACAAGATCGTTGGAAATGTTGCTCACAATGTGACTACAGCAAATGAAAATGCTTGTGATATTTCATCTGTTATGGAGGAGTTATCTGCTTCTATGGAAGAGATATCAGCTACTACAACTGGTGTAAATGAGAATGCAGCAAATGTTGACGCACATGTTGCTGATTTGGCGAGTGTATCAGAAGACTTATCTGGATACGTTCAGGAAATGAGAAATAGAGCCGATGAGCTTGAGAGAACGGCTGAAGAAAATAAGAAAAATACAAATATAATTATGGGAGATATATTAAGCGCTCTCCAGGAAGCGATTGAAGAATCAAAGAGTGTAGAGAAGGTTAATGGTTTGACAGATGAGATTTTAAGTATTTCATCTCAGACAAACTTACTTGCATTAAATGCTTCCATCGAGGCTGCTCGTGCAGGAGAAGCAGGAAAAGGTTTTGCAGTTGTTGCAGATGAAATTAGACAGTTGGCTGATTCAAGTAGAGATACAGCAAGTAATATTCAGAATATCAATGATATGGTAACAGTTGCAGTTAAAGAATTAATTAAGAGCTCAGACGAGATTATTACGTACGTTAATGAAACAATCTTGCCTGATTACGACGGTTTCGTATCAAGTGGACAAAAATATAGAGAAGATGCAGCTTACGTAGATAGTGTTGTACATAAATTTAATAAAATGTCTATTGATTTGAAGGATTTGGTAGGAGGTATCAAAGAGGCAATTGAAGGAATTACATCAGCAGTTGATGAAGGTGCAAAAGCAATTTCGAATGCAGCGGATAATACATATGATTTGGTAAGAAAGATGGAAAATATCGATGAACAGATGCACGGAAATAATGAAGTAGCAAGACAATTAAAAGTTGAAACTGATAGATTTGTTAAATTTTAACTGGAGATGTAATATGAAGAGAAAAATTATATCATGTATATTGGCAACGGGCTGCGTTATATCGCTTTGTTCGTGTGGAACTGACAATGCCGCTCCTAAAACAGAAGCTGGTATAGAAGAGAGTTCACAGCAGCCAGAGCAAACTGAACAGTCTGAGACTGTTAGTGCAAGAGATGTTTATATTTTACCACAGCATTTAGATAATCCGAATTTGGTGATTGTTTGGGATATGTCAGAAGAAGAGTGGGAGAATTTTAAAGCAAATGATTCCAATGCATTTAACCTTGTATGGTCAACAAAAGAAGCCTTTGAGCAAATGTATGGTGGTACTGTAACTGTATATGGCGTAGGCTGGGGTGAAATGATCAACAAAACAACTGAAATGGTTGAAAAGGGTGAGGTCTGTGATTTGGTTCAGGCAAATGATCAGAATTTCCCACGATATGCAAACGATGGAATTGTACAGGATGTGTCTAAGCATGTAAATTTGGACGATGATTTCTGGTATGATAATGTAACAACAGCTTTCACTTTTGGAGGAACTCCATATGCGATGGGGGCAGATGCTAATCCTGTAGTAATTAGTTACAATAAGACCCTTTTTGAACAAAAAGGTGTGAAAACGCCTTCGGAATATTTTGAGGAGGGGAATTGGAACTGGGATACCTTTAAAGAGGTTGGAACTAAAATGGCAGAAGACACCGATGGTGATGGAGAAAATGATATTTATGGCTTTGGCTGGTGGGATTCATTTTATGTTCAAGTGCTAAATGCAGATGGCACTACTGCTTTAGTTTACGACGATGAGGGTAAAGTTCATAGCAATTATGCGAGTAGTGAAGCTAAGGAAACTTTCGAATTTCTTCAGGATGGATATTGTAAAAGCAAGTATATACAGCAGCCAGGAGTAGATTTTGTAGAAGCATTTAAGAGTGGAAAGCTTGCGATGACATGTGAGTATGGTTTTGCTGCAAAATCGGTTTATGAGTGCGATTATGAAGTGGGATGGGCACCACTTCCGACTGGACCATCTGGAGAGGCATATAGCAGCGGAGGAAGTATTGCAGGCTTTGCAATTCCTGTAACGAGTGCAAATCCAGAGGGGGCAGCAGCTTTTGCAAGAATGGCATACGAGATGCAGCTGGATTATAATAGACGTCAGAGAGTTGAACAGAATGGATTGCAGGAAGTTGAATTAATGAATGAACTTTCAAAGCACATTTACTTTGCACCAATCGGTGTAAATAATTATTGGGATGCTCAGTGGATTGTTGCTAATGGTATAGTGACAGGTCAACCAATTCCAGAATTTACAAAAGAAGCAGATGATAAATTGAGAGAAGGAAATAAATAAGCAATGAGAAATGGGAGGTGGAGTACATGACACTTCTGATGAGAGATAGAGAGAAAATTGAAGAAGGAAAAAAAGAAGGACGAAAAGAATATCAGCTACTTCTTAGGGCTATTCCAAAAGAGTCTGATGATTTTACGCTTGCCCTGACTGCTGAAGACGATGTCATTGAAGCTCTTATGGAAAAATATAATATCTATTCTGAAGAATAATATATGACACAGCTGAATTATCGGTGTTTAAAATGATTTTTTATGATTAAGTTTTTGCGGCTTTCACTTATAGTATAGGTGAAAGCTGTTTTTATTTTTTTAAATAGACTTATTATTCCCCTTATTTCTGTAGTTATTAGTGAAGGGATTTTCCCTTGTCTGTACTTTGACAAGAGAATATACATTCACTAAGTACGTTCCTGTAGTATGTAGCCCCAAAGGTACGCCTTGCGCGATATAGCCTCACTGGAATGTCGGTAGCACCGGCACTGGCGATGACAACTACGGGTATAATGATACTTCCGCTCAGCCACAACTCATCGTAATGGGAGCGGTCTTGCGAGAACCGCAGGAAGGGGTGAGCCTATGGAGCTGTGCTGCAGCCGCTTAGTGATTTCCCGTAATCTCCGGGGCGCCGTGGGCAAATAGGAGAACATATAACTGTTTGATTTTAAGAAGGTATTCCGCTGTGTACTGGCAGTGGGTGCCTTCTTTTTACTTCATAATTATAGGAGAGAATACACATATGAAAGAGATAAAACGTGGTGATATATATTTGGCAGACTTGGGAGATAATATAGGGTCTGTACAGCGAGGAGAACGGCCTGTAATCGTCGTTCAGAATAATAAAGGTAACAGATATTCACCAACAATCACCGTGATACCAATTACAACCAAAATTCATAGGAGCAAAGGATTCCCGACACATGCCATCCTGGATCATATGGGAGGATTAGATGAGGAATCGGCATCCATGGCTGAACAGATAACTACAATTAGCCGCGGCAAGTTGGCACGGTATATAGGACATTTAAATGATAAATTCATGATTTCCCATATAGATAAGACATTGCAGATACAATTGGGGCTTTTTACGCCAGCAAGTGGCGTAAATTACGCCAGGGGCAAAGCCGCAGAAATACTGGATTCTTTCGGTTTGGGGAGTGAAAAAAGTAGCGGAATTGGCGTACCGATATGGTACAAGGTTTCCCTAACCGTTGAGGAAGCTGCAGAATATTCCAATATAGGTGTCAATCGCATCAGGGAATTGTGCAAAGATCCCATGACAAAGTTTTCGTTTAAGGTGGGAAAAAAGGTTTTGATCAAGAGAGAAGCATTCGATGAGTATTTGCGTGGCATCAGCTTGATGTAGTTGTGCTATGCTTGAAAATATCGCGTTTCTGTGTTATTTTGTTATACGCATGAGGATGCTCTTTTTAATATGAAAAGGAGCGTTTTATGGGAAAAGATTTAAGAGGCCGGGAGATGGGCGAAGGCATCATGCAACGCAAAGATGGTCGCTACTCGGCACGATTTACAAGCAGAAGAGGACGTAGAGTAGAGAAGTGTTTCGATACTGTTGCTGATGCAAGAAAGTGGTATATGAGAAACAAGCTTCAGGATGAGCAGGAAGGTGAAGAATCCATAGAGTATACCATGACGGTAGACCAATGGTTTCATTACTGGTTGAAGACTTTCAAGAGCAACCTGTCACCCAATACCATTCGTAACTATACAGATCGTTATTACAGCGATGTAAAGAATGCGATCGGTGATATGCTCTTAGTAGATGTGAAGGCAATGCATTGCCAGCAGATTTTAAATAATATGGAACCATATTACGCGAAATCCACCATCTATCAGACATACATCTGTATAGGCTCTATGTTTAAATCAGCATTGAAGAACGACTTGATTACGAGGCATCCGCTGGATGGTGTTGATTTCAAATGTAACAAGATGAAGAAGCCGATTCGATTCTTGGATTTAGAGGAACAGAACATTTTCCTTGCGTATGCCGACAAGAACAGCAATGCCAAGGCTTTTCGCTTAGTATTGCAAACGGGATTAAGAACGGGTGAACTGGTAGGTCTTACCTGGGATAACTTTGACAGAGTAAAGAGAACGCTTACAGTTGATAAGACGATGGAATATCGTTATGAGAGCGGAGCCTGGAGAGTCGGCCCGCCTAAGACGATGTCAGCATTTAGAACCATTCCTCTTACCAATGAAGCGTATGATATTCTTTTCGAGTTATATATTAAAAGGGAGACCAGAAAGGAATCGCCGGTACTGTCTCGGGTACTTACATTCAGAGATCCCAGAACCGGTTTGGTACGCGAAGTGTGCATGCAGGATTTGATTTTTATCAACTGCCGTACCGGCGAGCCAACCAAGAATTCAACGTATGATACCAATCTGGAGAAGCTTTGCAGAAAGGCTGATATTAAGCCATTCAGCATGCATGCGTTGAGACATACTTTCGCAACCAGATGCGTCGAAAGAGGAGTTAATCCTAAGTCTTTACAGAAGATTTTAGGACATGCACAGTTGTCAACCACAATGGATACTTATGTACATGTTACAGACGATTCATTACAGGTTGCGATGATGCAGTTTCAGGCAGTTTAAGTTGCCTTGTTTTTTTACACCAAAATTTTGGGGAGTAAAAAAATAATAAAAACTTATCATTTCTGGCGTAAAAATTGCGAAAATCAGACATGGTGAAACAAAAAAACCCGTATTTACGGGCATGGAGGAATAAAAATGAAACTAGGAATCGTGGGACTTCCGAACGTCGGAAAGAGTACACTCTTTAATTCACTTACAAATGCAGGAGCGCTTGCTGCGAACTATCCGTTTGCTACGATTGACCCTAACGTGGGCGTTGTTGCTGTTCCGGATAACAGGCTTAAGCAGCTCGGTGATCTTTATCATTCAAAGAAGGTTACGCCTGCAACTATAGAATTCGTTGATATTGCAGGACTTGTTAAGGGAGCATCTAAGGGTGAGGGACTCGGAAACCAGTTCCTTGCAAATATACGTGAGACTGATGCTATTGTGCACGTTGTAAGATGTTTTGAAGATCCTAACGTTGTTCACGTTGACGGAAGTGTTGATCCCACACGTGATATAGAGACAATTAACTTAGAACTTGTATTTGCCGATCTTGAAGTTCTTGAGCGCAGAATCGCTAAGACTGCAAAGACAGCAAGAATGGATAAGACCGCAGCCAAAGAGCTCGAGACATTAAATAAGATAAAAGAGGTTCTTGAAGCTGACAAGATGGCTAGAGAACTTGAATTTGAAGATCCGGAAGAGCTCGCTTTTGTAAACAGTCTTGATCTTCTTACATGGAAGCCTGTTATCTACGCTGCAAATGTAAAGGATGAAGATCTCGCCGATGACGGTGCTTCAAATCAGTATGTTGCGGCTGTAAGAGAACTTGCATCAAAGTCACACAGCGAAGTGTTTGTTATCAGTGCACAGATCGAAGCTGAGATCTCAGAGCTTGATGAGGGTGAGAAGGCAGAGTTCCTTGAGAGCATGGGACTTACAGAGTCAGGACTTGATAAGCTCATCGCTGCAAGTTACAAGACACTTGGCCTTATGAGCTTCCTTACATCAGGTGAAGATGAGACAAGAGCTTGGACAATCAAGATCGGAACAAAGGCTCCTCAGGCAGCAGGTAAGATCCATACTGACTTTGAGAGAGGCTTTATCAAGGCGGAAGTTATCAATTATCAGGATCTTCTTCGCGAAGGCTCTATTGCGGCAGCAAAAGAGAAGGGACTTGTGCGTATGGAAGGAAAAGAGTACGTAGTCCAGGATGGAGATGTGATTCTGTTCAGATTTAATGTTTAATAGGGAGGAGCAATATGACTGCTGGCGATATGGGGAAAATGGACATTGCTTTTCCTAACCTGAATATTTATCTGAGTAATGTCCCCAAGAGCTTTGAAGTTTTCGGATTTACAATTGCACTCTATGGAGTAATTATAGGAATGGGCTTTTTGCTGGCTCTTTTCCTTATAGCGAAGGTTGCCAAGAAAACTGATCAGGATCCTGATATTTACTGGGATCTTGCGGTTTATGTAATTATCTTTTCCATAATAGGAGCGAGATTATATTATGTAATTTTCTCCTGGGATAGCTACAAGGATGATCTTCTGAGCATTCTTGCGATAAGAAACGGCGGACTTGCTATTTATGGCGGTGTTATTGCCGGGTTCACTACGATCTATATCTTTTCAAGAGTTAAGAAGTGCAAGTTTTTGAGACTTGCAGATACGGTTATGCCGGGACTTCTTTTGGGACAGGCAATCGGAAGATGGGGTAACTTCACTAACAGAGAGGTTTTTGGTGAGTATACCAATGGGCTTCTTGCGATGAGACTTCCTGTTGAGATGGTCAGAGGCAGTGATATATCCGATCTTATGATACAGCACATGGATGGCGCCAATTATATTCAGGTTGCGCCGACGTTTCTTTATGAAAGTTTGTGGAATCTCGGGCTTCTTGCGATAGTGCTTCTTTATACAAAGCACAAGAAGTTTGACGGTGAGATCGTTTTGCTTTATCTTGGTGGATACGGAATCGGAAGAACCTGGATCGAGTATGTGAGAACGGATCAGCTCTATGTGACAGGGACTCATATACCGGTATCAATGCTGATCGGAGCATGCTGCTTTGTATTTGCTGTTATTGCAGAGGTGATCACACGCGTGAGACTGTCTAAAGTGACGGCAACAGGCACAGATACGGCAGATGAGAAAGATTCGGAAGAAAAAGAAACGAAAGATAAATCTGAGACCGGATCGGAAATTGATACAAAAGAGATTTCTGAAAAAGAGCCGGAGGATGAATCAAAAACAGAATAATGTACATATAATTAGCTTAAAAGCGATTAAGAAGAGTCTCGAAAGAGGCTCTTTTTTGTGCTTAAAAACTGCTTTACCGGCGCCATATCTAAGCTAATACTTTAGCAAAATTTTACGTTTTTAAGGTTGTTTAATGATTAATTTTGTTTTATAATGACTTCAGGTGGTAAAAAGTGTTAAAAAGTGGTTGAAAGTGGGAGATAAGTGGGAACAGCATTTAAAGGTGAATACAGCCATTCCATCGATGCTAAGGGAAGGCTCATAATTCCTGCTAAATTCCGTGAGCTTCTTGGTGAACAATTCGTGGTTACTAAGGGGTTTGACGGCTGTCTTTTCGTATTCGCCGAAGAAGGCTGGGAACAATTTGAAGCAAAACTCCAATCACTTCCTATGGATAAACCTGAAGCCAGAATGTTGGGACGTTTCTTTATCGCCGGCGCCATTGACGCAGAGCTTGATAAGCAGGGTAGAATACTTCTTCCCTCAAATCTCTTGCAACACGCCAAGATTGAGAAGGAAGCGATAATTGCCGGAGTCGGAAACAGAGCCGAGATCTGGAGTAAGGCTGAATGGGAGAAGGCCAGCACGTTTGATGATATCAATTCAATTGCGGCCAAGATGAGCGAATATGGCTTAAGTATCTAAGGAAAACACATGGAATTTAATCACTATTCCGTACTTCTTGAGGAAGTACTTGAAAATCTGAATATTAAACCCGATGGAATATATCTGGACGGAACTCTTGGGGGAGCCGGACATTCTTTTCACATCGCTGAGAAGCTTACTGAGGGTGGACATCTTTACGGAACGGATCAGGACGAGGACGCAATCAACGCGGCGACTGAGAGACTTGAACCGTTTGCGGACAGAGTCACTGTCATTAGGGATAATTACGAGAATGCGGTGAAGAGATTAAGAGAGCTTGGCGTAACCGGAGTTGACGGAATATTACTCGATCTCGGAGTGTCTTCATACCAGCTTGACAATGCCGAGAGAGGTTTTACTTACAAAGAGGATGTTCCTCTTGATATGAGAATGGATCAGAGACAGGAACTTACAGCAAGGGACATTGTCAATGACTATTCTGAAACAGAGATATTTCATATTATAAGAGATTTTGGCGAGGACAAGTTCGCTAAGAATATAGCAAAGCACATTTGTATTGAGCGTGAGAAGAGCCCCATAGAGACAACCTTCAGACTCAACGAGATCATCAAGGCAGCCATCCCTGCCAAGATGAGAGAGAAGGGTGGTCACCCGTCAAAGAGGACTTATCAGGCAATACGAATTGCTTTGAACAGAGAACTTGATGTTTTATCAGGTTCTTTGGATGGATTCATAGACTTTTTGAATCCCGGGGGGAGACTTTGTGTTATCACTTTCCATTCATTGGAAGACAGGATAACCAAGAATAATTTCAGAACAAACGAGAGACCTTGCACATGTCCTCCGGATTTCCCGGTTTGCGTTTGCGGAAAGGTTTCGAAAGGCAAAGTAATAACAAGAAAGCCCATACTCCCAAGTGAGAGAGAGCTTTCGGAAAACAAGAGGTCACAGAGCGCCAAACTCAGAGTGTTTGAGAAAGCTTTGTGACAGCGAAGCATCTAAACTATGAGGAAGGAGAATGAATATGGCTAACGCATACATCCATGGCAGCACAGTCAGACGAATATATGAACCTGATCAAGTGCGTAGAAGAATCCATGTTCAGGAACCTTTAAGAAGACATAAAAAGCGTCATCATATGAGCTTAGGTTATTTGCTGTTCTTATCATTTGCTATGCTTGTGATGGTAGGAACCTTAGCTTTTTATATTTCGCTTCAGTCAAGAGTCACAACCAGTATGAAAAATATATCCAAGCTCGAAAGCCAGCTTAATCAGCTCAAACAGGATAATGATGAAGCCTATAACAGAGCAAACGGAAATGTCAATCTTGATGAGATAAAGAAGATTGCAATTCAGCAATATGGAATGACTTATGCTTCTGAAGGTCAGATAGTTACGTATTCCGACGGGGGCGGTGAAGATTATGTGAGACAGCTCGCGCCTATACCGCAGACACCAAATAAGTAATAAGGAATATTTTGCTATGAAAACAGTAAAAGAGAAAGCAAAACAGAAATTTACAATAGGAATGAAGAAAAAGCTGGTAGTACTTTTTGTGTTGGTACTACTGGCTTTCGTTGGATTAGGAGCCCGGCTCATAGCCATCACTAAGAATAACGGTGAAGAGTATGAGAAAAAAGTTCTTTCACAGCAACGATATGACTCCAAAACAATTCCTTTTAAAAGAGGAAAAATCCTTGATTGTAAGAATTCTGTTCTGGCATACAGCGAGAAAGTCTACAATGTAATACTCGATTCGACGGCTTTTTTAAGAGATGATTCAAAGTACGTGGAGCCTACGCTCAGTGCTCTTAAAAAGTATTTCGGAGATAAGATCGACACTGCGAAGTTACAGACTTATGCAAAAGATAATCCGACTTCCAGATATTACATTCTTGCCAAAAAGCTTTCATATGATGAGATCAGAGGATTCCAGGAACTCATTACTCCCGGAAATGATAATTATGATTCCAATGTCCAGGGAATCTGGTTTGAAGATGATTATATAAGGAAGTATCCCAACAATACTCTTGCAAGTGACGTTATCGGTTTCACCAGCAAAAAAGAGAATGAGGGAATGTACGGTCTTGAGGAGTATTACAATGATGTACTTAACGGAACCGTAGGAAGAGAGTACGGCTATCTCGATGATGATCTTAAACTTGAGAGAACAACAATCCCTGCGGAAGACGGAAATGATATTGTTACTACCATAGATGCTCATCTTCAGGAAATAGTAGAGAAGTATCTTAATGTATATAATGATGAGTTCAAGAATAATACACATGCCGGAAACGGTGCGGACAACGTGGGATGCATAATGATGAATGTCCACACGGGTGAGATTCTTGCAATGGCAAGTTATCCGAATTTTGATCTCAATAATCCGTGGGATACATCCAAACTTGTGGGAATGCCTGAGTTCATTTCCAAAAAAGAAGATGTAACGGATGAACAGGGGAATGTCATTAAGACTATTGTAAAAGTGGAAAAGGCAAAAGATGAAAAGGGCAATACCGTTTATATTTCGCAGGACCAGGTTGACGAGTTCAACAGCAGTGATGATGCGGAAATAAACGAACTTAAGATGCTCAATCTGAAAGCGCTTTGGAAAAACTTTTGCGTATCGGATACATATGAGCCCGGTTCCGTATCTAAGCCGTTTACTGTTGCTATTGGAATCGAAAGCGGAACTATTACGGGAAATGAGTCATATGATTGTCCCGGTTACTATGAAGTTGGCGGACACAAGATTCACTGCCATAACAAAAATGGTGACGGAACACTTACAGTAGCTGAGTCCATTGAGAGATCCTGTAACGTTGCAATGATGAAGATTTCTCATGCAATAGGTATTCAGACTTTTTCAAAACTTCAGAGAAACTTTGGATTTGGACTTAAGACTAATATCGATCTTGCAGGTGAGTCAAGAACGGATACCCTGGTTAAAAGAGCCGGCGGAGAAGACGGACTTACACCTACCGATCTGGCAACATACTCTTTTGGACAGAGTTATAACTGTACGATGATAGAGATGATAACTGCTTTCAGTTCGTTGGTAAATGGTGGATATCTTTATGAACCTCATGTTGTAAAGAAAATCGTTTCAAGCAGCGGCTCAACAATCAAGAATATTGAACCAAGGTTGCTCAGGCAGACTATTTCGGAATCTACTTCCAAGAAAATCGTGGAGTATTGTAACACGGTTGTAACGGGAGAACACGGTACAGGTAAAACGGCAAGACCGGTTGGATTTATGATCGGTGGTAAGACAGGAACAGCTGAGACGGTTCCGCGTAACAAGAGAGATTACGTAGTTTCTTTTATGGGATACGCGCCTGCGGACAATCCTGAGATCGCAATCTATGTTGTTGTAGACAGACCTAACTATCCTGTTCAGGATGATGCTAAGAGAGCAACTTATATCGTGCATAATGTTCTTACTGAGGCTCTTCCTTATCTAAACTATCCTATGACAGAACCGATAAGTGAAAAAGAACAGAAAGAGCTCGATGAGTTCAAAGAGAAATATGACATTATTTCAGTAGAGCCTGTTGTAGAAGCGGCTACTGAAGCAAGCTCAGAGGTACAGGAAGAAGACTCTGAAGCAAATAAAGAAAAAACTGACGAAAAAGATGATAAGCCCAAATTGGATTGGGAATCATTTGACGTTGATCCTGCGACGGGGTATTATATTAACCCGAATACAGGTCATCTTTACGATCCTGATACCGGACATGAATTTGGCGCCGGAACCATGGATGAACTGGAAGGTGACGATGATTCGGCCGAGAGCAGCAGTAATAATTAATTTTTTAAAAGTAGTGGGGGTGTACACGTGAATGATTACATTGTAAGAACATTGATACCGGTATGCACATCATGCCTTATAGCGGTGATTGCCGGACCTAAGATAATATCAATGCTTAAAAAACTGAAAGCGGGACAGACTGAGAGAGTTGAGGGGCTCGAGTCTCACCAGAAGAAGACAGGAACGCCGACAATGGGAGGCATAATCTTTTTACTTCCCTTCTTTATTATAGGTGTTTGCTATGCGGCATTTCATAAGGAAGTAATACCGGTTCTTATTCTTACATTCGGTTTCGGTGTTATCGGATTTATCGATGATTACATCAAGGTGGTAAAAAAACACAATCTGGGACTTAGAGCCTGGCAGAAATTCTTGGGACAGCTCATTATCGCAGTGATTTTTTCGATTTATGTTGAAAATTTCACCGACATGACGCTTGCTATGAGATTCCCTTTTTTGGATACCACTGTTGATTTTGGAATAATGAATATTCCTATCTTGTGTTTCATAGCACTTGGAACTGCTAACGGAACTAACTTTACGGACGGAGTTGACGGACTTTGTGCATCGGTAACAGCTGTTGTTGCTGGATTTTTTGCATTGGCAGCCATGCATTACGGTTCTACCGGAGCAGAGGTTATGGCAGCATCTATGCTTGGTGGACTTCTCGGATATCTTGTATTCAACGTATATCCCGGAAAAGTCATGATGGGAGATACCGGTTCGCTTGCTATCGGCGGATTTGTTGCAGCAATAGCTTATGTTATGAATATGCCTCTTTTCATTGTGATCGTAGGATTTATCTATTTTGTTGAAGTAATTTCAGTTATCATGCAGGTTACTTATTTTAAGCTTACTAACGGAAAAAGAATCTTCAGAATGGCTCCAATCCATCATCATTTTGAAAAAGGCGGATGGTCTGAAACAAAGGTAGTTAATGTATTTACAACGGTAACAATTATTTTATGCCTTATAGCATATGCAGGTTTATAACAGAGGTTGAGAGATATGAAAGCTAGTGATATCAGTGGAAAAAAAGTTCTTGTGATCGGTACGGGATTGTCGGGAGTGGGTTCTGTGAGACTCCTTCACCAGGTTGGTGCGGTTCCCGTAATGCTTGAAGAGAATACCAAGGTTACAAGAGAAGATATTGTAAAGAAACTTAATGATGAAGATAAGGACAATACGGAGATTATTATCGGAGAGATTTCAGATGCGGTACTGGATGAGCTTGCGCTTGTTGTTCCAAGTCCTGCGGTTCCTCTTGATGCACCGACTGTTCTCCGTATAAAAGAGAAGAATATTCCCATTTGGAGCGAGATTGAGCTTGCTTACAATTTTGCAAAGGGCAAGATCGTTGCCATTACGGGAACAAACGGAAAGACTACAACAACAACTCTTGTGGGCGAGATAATGAAGGCTTATTTTAAGAGCAGCTATGTTGTCGGAAATATCGGAGTATCTTATGCGGAGAGTGCGCTTGAGATGACAGATGATTCCGTCACGGTCGGAGAGATCAGTTCTTTCCAGCTCGAGGCGGTTGATAATTTCCACGCGCAGGTTTCGGCTATTTTGAACATAACACCCGATCATTTGAACAGACATCATACAATGGAATGTTATGCTCAGATGAAGCAGAATATTACCAACAATCAGACCAAAGAGGATACTTGCGTACTTAACTATGACAATGAGTATACAAGGGCTTTTGGAGAGAAGTGCCCCGCTAAGGTGGTGTTCTTTTCCACATCGGAGAAACTTAAGGACGGATTCTATCTTGACGGCGAAGATATATATATGAGCATTTCGGGCGAAGCTGTCAAAGTCATGAATATTCATGATATGAATCTTGTCGGAATGTGTAACGTTGAGAATGTTATGGCTGCTATTGCGATGGCTGTTGCGATGGGAGTACCTTTTTCAACTATTCTCAGAGTTGTTCGCGATTTCAAGGCTGTTGAACACAGAATCGAGTTTGTTGCGACAAAGAACGGCGTAGACTATTACAACGATTCCAAGGGAACAAACCCTGATGCGGCAATTCAGGGAATTAAGGCTATGTGTAAGCCTACCATCCTCATCGGAGGCGGATATGATAAGGGAAGCGAGTATGACGAGTGGATAGAGAACTTCGGCGATACTGTTAAGATGCTTGTTCTTATCGGACAGACCAGGGAAAAGATTGCTGAATGTGCTGAGAAACACGGATTTACCAAATATATATTCAAAGATACTTTTGAAGAGGCGCTTGAATATTGCAGCGCAAATGCACAGGAGGGAGAGGCGGTGCTTCTTTCACCTGCATGTGCAAGCTGGGATATGTTCCCGAATTACGAAACCAGGGGAAAGAAGTTCAAGGAATATGTCAACAAGCTTTAAAAATACTACAATGAGGGGATGATTTGATATGGCAAGAGCCGGGGTAAGGGTATTAAGAAGGCAAAGAGAAGAAGTTTATATTGATTACAGTATGATATTCATAATACTTTTCCTGCTTGCTTTCGGACTCGTAATGATCTATTCGACAAGTACATATTGGGCTAATCTCAAGGTCGGAGGCGATTCGTCGTATTACTTCAGGCATCAGTTCGGAGCGGTGCTTGGTGGAATTGCAGCCATGATGTTTATGTCTTATTTTCCGTACGGGCTGCTAAGAAAGCTTTCGTTTCCTTTGTATGCAACTTCAGTTGTGTTACTTTTTCTGACTCCGATTATAGGAATCAAGCTTAACGGTGCCAAGAGATGGATTAAAATCCCGGGAATTGGTCTAACAATTCAGCCTGCGGAAATTGCCAAGATCGCTGTTATTGTATTTATGGCAAGTATTATCTTAAAACTCCAAAAGCTCCTTCTTACGCCGAAAGGATATGGCGTTGCGGTCGGATTTCCTGCTTTTCTTGCACTGCTTATCCGTGCATGTACAAAGAATCTTAGTTCGGCGATTATCGTTATGGCTATTGCCATTGTTATGCTTTTTGTGGCAACTCCCGGATATAAGAGATATGTTGTGGCAGCGCTGTCGGTGCTTGGTTTTGCAATAGTCTTGGTTCTTATAATTGTCAATGCCGGAAAAGGAGGCGGAGGCTTCCGTTCAGAACGAGTTCTGGCTTGGCTTGATCCCCAGGCACATGCGAGCGGTAAGGGATTCCAGACGCTTCAGGCTCTTTATGCCATTGGATCAGGCGGAACATTTGGAAAAGGTCTTGGTGAGAGTATGCAGAAGATGGGATTTATTCCCGAGGCGCAGAATGACATGATTTTTTCAATCATCTGTGAAGAACTTGGACTTTTCGGCGCGATCGCGGTAATGCTTATGTTCCTGCTTCTTATCTGGAGACTCATGATCATTGCGAATAATGCACCTGATATGTTTGGAGCACTTCTTGTTATCGGCGTTATGGCGCATATAGCTATTCAGGTTGTGCTTAATATCGCGGTTGTTACCAATACAATTCCCAATACCGGAATCACACTTCCTTTTATCAGTTACGGCGGTTCTGCTGTTATTACTCAGCTTGCCGAGCTTGGTGTGGCACTTAATGTGGGAAGAAATATAGGAAGATAGTTTGGATATGGCAAAAAAACGCAAAAAAAGAAAAAAACGTTCATATGCTGCCAAACCGGCTTACACGCCATTTATGAGATTAAAAGACTCCTTTATGTATAAACGGAGTCTTTATATTATTGTGTTCATTGTCGGCTTTACGGTCTTTGCGGCTATCGCAGGCGTTATATATATTGCTGACAATTACACGATCAAGAACGTTGATGTTCTTGGAAGCACGCATTATACGACAAAAGAGATAGAAGATATGGTAATGACGGACAGCTTTTGCCATAACTCGATGTTTCTTGCTGCAAAGTACAGGAACAAGAGTATAGAGGATGTTCCTTTTGTCGAAAAGATTGATGTGGATATTGTTTCAAAGGATACGGTTGAAATAAATGTCTACGAAAAAGCTATTGCCGGATATATAGCATATCTTGGGCGTTATATGTATTTTGACAGAGAGGGAATTGTTGTAGAAAGCTCACTTGAAGCATCCGATGATGTTCCGCAGGTTATGGGGCTTGACATTGCGCATGTCGTACTTCACGAAAAGCTACCTATAGATGAGGATCACAGGGGTGTGTTCGAGCAAATCCTTAATGTTACTCAACTTTTGGATAAACATGAACTTCATGCAGATAAGATATTTTTTGACGACGATTATAATTTATATCTTTATTTTGGTGGAGTTGAGGTCAGTTTGGGTAAAGCTGACTTTATTGATGAAAAAATCATGCAACTTCCACACATTTTACCGAGTCTTGAAGGTAAGACGGGGATTCTCAATCTTGAAGAGTACAACGAAGATAATAAAATAACTCAATTTGAGCCTAAAAATCAAGGAATTGTGTCTGAGTAAAGTGAAATTTAAACAAAAATCTACTTAAAAAACGGGTTGATAATTGAGTAAAAAAATCGTATCATAGCTAATAAGGAGTCCATGTATGAAGGAGGAGAAAACTTGCTTGAAATAAAGTCAAACGATGCTGAAACTACTTGCAAAATCATCGTCGTAGGGGTTGGCGGTGCAGGTAATAATGCTGTTAATAGAATGGTAGATGAAAATATTACCGGCGTGGAGTTTGTCGGTATTAATACTGATAAGCAGGCACTTCAGCTTTGTAAGGCACCCAAGCTTTTACAGATTGGTGAAAAGCTTACAAAGGGTCTAGGAGCAGGTGCTAAGCCTGAGATTGGTGAGAAAGCGGCAGAAGAGAGCGCAGAAGAGATTTCTGCAGCGCTTAAAGGTGCTGATATGGTATTTGTTACGTGCGGTATGGGCGGCGGAACAGGTACAGGTGCAGCGCCCGTTGTTGCTAAGCTTGCCAGAGAAATGGGGATTCTGACAGTAGGCGTTGTAACAAAGCCTTTCAGCTTTGAAGCACGTGTACGTATGCAAAATGCTATGCTTGGTATCCAGAATATCAAGAATAATGTTGATACACTTATCATAATCCCTAATGATAAGCTTCTACAGATTGTAGACAGGCGCACTACTATGCCTGATGCTCTTAAGAAAGCGGATGAAGTTTTACAGCAGGCCGTACAGGGAATTACAGACCTTATCAATGTTCCTGCTGTTATTAACCTTGACTTTGCCGATGTTCAGACCGTTATGAAGGATAAGGGAATTGCTCATATCGGTATCGGTAGCGGAAAGGGCGATGAGAAGGCTATTGACGCCGTTAAGATGGCGGTAGAAAGTCCTCTTCTTGAGACAAAGATTAATGGTGCTTCCAGTGTTATCATCAATATTTCCGGTGATATTACACTTCAGGATGCATCCGATGCTTCTGAATATGTTCGTCAGCTTGCAGGAAATGATGTAAATATCATCTTCGGTGCAATGTATGATGAGAGTAAGACAGACAATTGTACAATAACTGTTATCGCAACAGGTATTGATGACAAGGCTCAGGCTACACAGCCTAAGGCTGCTACAACGCAGAGCGCAGCAAGTCGTGTATTTGCTTCAGCTCAGCCCACACCGGCTCCCGCGCCTACACCGACACCGGTTATTTCTACACCGGTTACACCGATCGCGACGGTACAGCCTGTGCAGCCGATTATTTCACCTATCTCAGCTGTTACTGATGCTCCTGCCGCATCTGCGACACCAAGACCGGGGCTTTCAATTAACAGACCCAGCGAGATAAAAGCAACAGTGGAACCCAAATCTCTCAAGATTCCGGATTTCCTTCAGCGCAAGTAAACCAAAAACTTCCGCATTACTGCGGAAGTTTTTTATTTGATAGGAAATTCCTATCAAATAAAAAACGCTCCGCTATGGATGCGACCGATGCGCAGAAGTATTATGCAAGCTAAAGCTTGCGCGCATCGGCGCGCAAAGAGTTGCAAAGCAACTCTTTGTTTTGGCCAAAAGAGTGACGCGCATATGCTGAAAGCCGAGGGCTATAAGGCGGATTTTCTCGTTGTTACATATGTTGATATTCAAGGCATAAAAAGTCTTCTTAATTCATTCTTCGCTCCAAAACTCGCCCATAAATGGGCTCAGACAGTTGGAGCGAAAGCAGAATGAATTAAGAAGACTTTTTATGCTCTTGAATATGGCACCATATGTAAATACTTCAAAAATCCGCCTTATAGCCCTTGGATTTCAACATACGCGCTGGTTACGGCTTTTTGGTACTTGAAAATCTCAGGCATAGGTTCTGGAACAGGTGGGGGATTTTACTGTAATGAAGAACATAGGCCTGAGATTCTGAGCTAGGCGTTTATAGCTATATTCGCAGTAGGTTAGCGTTGCGAGTTGTGCTCTATTCAAGGGTGGTGATTTCTTTATTCTTCAGTTTTAAAGTGGTCAAAGTTTTACAATTTCTCGGAATACGTTTTTCAGGATACATCTAAACAGATTAGAGAGGTATAATTGGTGCTGTTTATCTGTGATTTGGAGGCTAATAAGGTGGAGAAAAGCTTGAAAACCCAGATAAGTAATGATGTTTATGCTACTTTGATCTGTGTTTTTATCAACATTTATAAGGGTTATATCAAAAAAACACAGATAGATAGGTCTGCTTGTGCAGCTTCTATCTGTGCTTTCGGGCTTTTGTTGCAAGAAATGGCCTAAAAATCACAGATAACCGGGAATGCTTTAATGGTTTCTATCTGTGTATCTACGATTTTCTTGCTGGAATCCGTTTAAAATTCACAGATAATTAGCTCATAGTATGTATTTTTTATCTGTTAATCTGCTGTATATCTTTAGGGGATAACATTCGCTGATGTGTATGACATCTTAAATGAAATTACAGAAATCCGCACTGGTTGCGGATTTCGTGAGAACATGAATCAGGAGTCAGCCAAGCCCTATCGACGAAGTCGATTCAAATTGGCTTGGTTGATGCATTCTTGAACTTCATGTTCAAGAATGCATGATTTCTTGATTTGGTAGAGAGGGATATAATAAGATTCTAATACTTTTATTAAAGGATACACATGATAATCAATATAGAAAATGTACTCAAATAGCAAAATTAATAGAATCAGATTGCTCTCATGAGCCGGATATGAGATTAGTATTATTATGGAGTTGCATTGTCTAAACGTGCAGAAGCTTAGGGCGCGAATTGACAGATGGATTTGGGGAGCAGGATTTTTTCAGAGGGATAGATTTATGAGTGTAAAAAAGCGGGAGGATTCATTCTGCTTTCGCTCCAACTGTTTGAGCCCATTTATGGGCGAGTTTTGGAGCGAAGAATGAAGCCTCCCGCTTTTTTACACCATAAATCTCCCTCTGAAAATCACCTGCTCCCTAAATATATCTGCCAATTTGCTCAAAACCCTACACGTTAGCCGAAAGCACCGGTGTTGATTATAAATTGTGTGGAAAAATACGAAAAATGATGATACAATAATTTGTGGAAATGGATTTTGCATAGGCAATATATTGTGGACATAGTGGAGGATTCTGTATGAAGTGCCCATTCTGCGGAAAAGACGATACAAGAGTAATTGATTCAAGACCCGCTGATGAAAATACTTCAATTAGGAGGAGACGTGTCTGTGATTCGTGTGGTAAACGATTCACGACGTATGAGAAAGTTGAGACGATTCCCCTTATTGTCATTAAGAAGGGTGACATCAGGGAACCTTATGACAGAGCTAAGATTGAGGCAGGCGTATTCAGAGCATGCCATAAACGCCCCGTAAGCGCAGAACAGATTACAAAGATGGTTGACGCTGTTGAAACGGAAGTTTTTAATATGGAACAGAAGGAAATACCCAGCAGAGCTATTGGTGAGATAGTTATGGACAAGATGAAAAATCTCGATCCGGTAGCTTATGTAAGGTTCGCCTCTGTTTACCGTGAATTTAAGGATGTTAATACCTTTATGGATGAACTTAAATCGGTTCTGAAAAAAGAGGCTGATGGCATCATCACTGATACGACAGATAAGAGCACACCGCTTCTTAAAAAGGAATAAACTATAGCCTTGACATTTTTTTGTCAAGGCTATAATCTTGAACAGAGCACTTAGCGAGGTGTTTTCGAGCTTAGTGCGAGTCATGGGGATGAACTTGATGAGGTTTTGCACGAATCTAGTTCATATCCCAGAACAGAGCACTTAGCGAGGTGTTTTCGAGCTTAGTGCGAGTCATGGGGATGAACTTGATGAGGTTTTGCACGAATCTAGTTCATATCCCGGAACAGAGCAGGCGTGAAGCCGGCTCATATTACAAATTCAGGAAGGAAGATATTAACATGATTACAGGAAGGCATGGCAGAAAGAGTATCTGCTCACTTCTGACACTTGTGTTAACTACACTGACTGTTGCATTGAGTGGATGCTCAAGCGACAAGACAGGGGATTCCGCTAACAACTCGGGCGCAGGTTCATCTGCAGCTACTGAGTCTGCAAATGCGGGAGATACTTCCAAACTTATCGTGGGAATACCTCAGGATATTGACAGTCTTGACCCCCATCATATGACAGGGGCAGGTACGAAGGAGGTAATGTTTAACGTGTTCGAAGGACTCGTTAAACCCGATGAGAACGGTAATCTTAACCCTGCTGTAGCCAGTGAGTACACAGTATCAGAGGACAATAAGGTTTATACCTTTACACTCAGAGATGGAGTAAAGTTCCACGACGGAACCGATGTTACGGCAGAGGATGTAAAGTATTCTTTGGAACGTAACGCGGGAGTTGATGGCAGCGAACCGCTTATTTCTTCTTTTTCAGAAATTGAGAGTGTAAATATTGTAGATGATAAGCATATTGAGGTGGTTCTCAATAAGGCTGATTCGGAGCTTTTGCCACAGTTTACGGTGGCAATAATTCCTAAGGCCAATGAGAATCCCGAGACCAATCCTATCGGAACAGGTCCTTACAAGTATGTTTCCAATGCTCCACAGGAGAGTCTTGTGGTTACAAGATTCGATGATTATTGGGGAGAGAAGGCATATATCAAGGATGTAGTATTCAAGATTGAAGCTAACTCAGATGCAATCGTGCTTGACCTTGAGGGCGGTTCAATCGATATGTATGCAAGAATCCCTTCGGCACAGGTTGCACAGCTTTCAGACAAGTTTGAGATCTATGAGGGAACAATGAATCTTGTTCAGGCTCTTTATCTCAATAATGCTGTTAAGCCTTTTGATGATGTGAGAGTTCGTCAGGCACTTTGCTATGCGATAGATCCGCAGGAGATCATGGATTTTGTTTCCGACGGAGCAGGTACAGAGATCGGTAGTGCGATGTATCCGGCATTTACAAAGTATTTTTTGCCTGAGCTTAATGATACTTACAATCAAGATACAGAGAAGGCTAAGGCTCTTTTGGCAGAGGCGGGATATCCGAACGGATTTGAGTTTACGATAACAGTTCCGTCCAACTACAAGCAGCATGTAGATACTGCACAGGTTCTTGTAGAGGAGTTTAAGGCTATCGGAGTTACGGCAAATATTCAGGAAGTTGAGTGGAATACATGGCTCAGCGACGTGTATACTGACAAGAAGTATGAGTCGACGGTTGTTGGTTTCGATGCTTCTACAGTATCTGCGGGAGCACTTCTTGCAAGATATGAGTCGACTTCAAGCAAGAATACATTTAATTACAGCAACAAGGACTTTGATGAGGCACTTCACAAGGCTATGGAGACAGCCGATGATGCCCAGAAGACCGAGTATTACAAAGAGTGCGAGCGTATCCTTTCCAAGGACGCGGCAAATGTATATATTCAGGATCTTCCCGAGTATGTTGCGCTCAATAAGAAATTTACGGGATATGTTTTCTATCCTATATATTTGCAGGATATTGCAAAAATAAGACCGGCTGAATAAGTCATTTTTAAGAGTTTGCGAGGAATATGCACATGAAATATATCATTAAAAAAGTCATTTCTATGATAATTACTTTAGTGGTTGTTTCGCTGTGCGTATTCCTCGCTTTTAGCATAATTCCGGGAGATCCGGCACTTAAAAAGCTCGGCACGGAGGCTTCTCCCGAACTCATAGCTCAGACAAGAGAGCAGATGGGGCTTAACGATCCTGTCATAGTCAGGTATTTCAGATGGTTCGGAGCTTTTTTGCAGGGAGATATGGGAAAAAGCTACAACTACAGCGTACCCGTTGCGGGAATGATACTGAATAAGATACCGATCACGCTGACTATGGCCATTATGTCTTTTTTACTTACAATTGTGGTCTCGATTCCTTTGGGGATTATAACAGCCAAGCACGAAGGCGGTATGCTAGACCGCGTGGTTACGGTGATAAACCAGATAATTATGGCTGTTCCGCCTTTCTTTTCCGGAATACTTATTACATTCATTTTCGGAATGGTATTAAAGCTTTTTAAACCCGGAGGCTTTATATCATATAGTGAAGATTTTGCGGGCTTTGTGGGATATCTTATTTTCCCGTCGATAGCGGTTTCTCTTCCAAAGATTGCCATGACGGTAAAGATGCTTAGAGGAAGCGTAATTGACGAGGCGAAAAAAGATTACACAAGAACCGCCTACAGTAGAGGTAATGATACAAACGGCGTTCTTTACAGACATGTTCTTAAGAATGCACTTATTCCCGTTATAACTTTCCTTGGCATGCTCCTTGCGGACATGATTGCGGGAAGTATCGTAATAGAGCAGGTTTTCGGAATCCCGGGGATCAGCAGGATTCTTCTTACGAGCATAAGTAACAGGGATTACCCCGTGGTTGAAGCTATAATCATGGGAATTGCGATGATAGTTATTGTCACCAATCTTTTGGTTGATATTATTTATAGAATTGTTGACCCGAGAATAGGGATTGAAGAATGAGAGATAAGATTACTGAGATTTTTAGGAAAATAAAAAAAGATCCCTATATGTGCGCGGGTGTTATGATTACCGGGATGATTCTGCTTATGATAATAGTGGGACTATTCTGGATGCCGTATGAGCCCACCAAGATGAACGCATCGGAAAAGCTTAAGGGAATCTCTTTTAAACATATTATGGGAACCGACAACATGGGTAGAGACGTGTTTAGCAGAGTTATGTACGGAAGCAGGGTTACGTTCCTTATAGCTCTCGGAACGGTGTTTATCGGTGCGTTTATGGGAACTCTTATAGGAGCTCTTACAGGCTACTACGGAGGTCTGTTTGATGAGATCACGATGAGAGTTATTGATGCGATGTTTGCGTTTCCGAGTATTTTGCTGGCACTTGTTATTGTCAGTGTTTTCGGAACGGGATGGATACAGCTTCTCTTTTCGCTGGGAATAGCATTTATTCCGAGCTTTGCGAGAATCGTAAGGGGAGAAGTGCTTCGTTGCAGAAATACGGATTATGTGGAAAGCGCCAAACTTCAGGGCGTATCGGATGTCAGGATGATATTCGTACATATTTTGCCCAACATTAAGGGAGTATTGGCTTCATCGATACTTATCGGATTTAATAATGCAGTGCTTGCGGAAGCGGGACTTAGCTATCTGGGAGTTGGTTCGCAGCCGCCTTATGCAAGCCTTGGAAAGATGCTTTCCGATGCACAGCAGTATTTGTTTACGACTCCGAGTTATTGTCTTTGTCCCGGACTTGTTATTGTTTTGATGGTTTTGGGATTTTCGTTTTTGGGTGAGGGAATCAGAAGATGGGAGTGATACTTGACGTAACTGATCTTCATATAGAGTTTCACGATCACGGTTATCCCGAGGTTGCGGTTGAAGATTTCGACCTTATGCTTGAGGAGGGCGAGATTGTAGGCATTGTGGGCGAGTCGGGCTCGGGAAAGAGCATGAGCGCGCTTGCGATAGCGGGGCTTCTCAGCAGACATTCGATAACCAAGACGGGGAGGATAATGTTTGACGGGGAAGATCTTCTTACCTGCGACAGAAAGACTTTGAGGACCTATCAGGGAGATGAGATCTCGATGATCTTTCAGGAACCGATGACGAGTCTCAATCCGGTTAAAAGAATCGGCTGGCAGGTTGAGGAATCTCTTTTCATCCATCATCCTGATATTGACAAAAAGAAGCGCAAGGAAATGGCGATAGAAATGCTTCTGGCCGTGGGACTTAGCGATGCGGAGAATATCTATCATATGTATCCGCATGAATTATCGGGCGGTATGAGGCAGAGAGTTATGATAGCCGCCGCGATGATAGGAAATCCCAAGATCCTGATCGCAGATGAGCCTACAACGGCACTTGACGTGACTGTTCAGGCGCAGATTGTTGAGCTTTTGAAAAAGATAAACAAAGAGCGCGGGACGTCGATAATTTTTATTTCGCATGACCTGAGTCTTGTGAATCAGCTCTGCGAGAGGGTTATCGTTATGCAGAAGGGCAATATTGTTGAGAGTGGCGCGACGTCGAAGGTATTTGGTTCGCCGCAGGATGTTTATACGAAGAAGCTGATCGCAGCAATTCCAAAGATTGACATAGGAAACTGATTATGAGCGAGGATAAGGTTTTAAGAGCTAAAAACCTCAATGTTTTTTATAAGAACAGAAAGAGAAAGCTCTTTTCCAAAAATAAAAAAATACAGATTCTTCATGATGTGACTTTCGATATGGAAGAGGGCGAAGTGCTTGCGATCGCGGGCGAGTCGGGATGCGGTAAATCAACGCTTGCGAGGGCAATCGTGGGGATAAACAAGGATTACACCGGTGAGCTTGTGCAGAAGTATGACGGGCCGCAGATGGTATTTCAGGATCCGTACAGTTCGCTTAATCCGTCCAAGAAAGTGGGATGGCTTATGGAGGAGCCTCTCAAGGTTGATAAGAAGAGGAAGTGGACGAAGGAAGAGCGCATGGCTCGGGTAAAAGAGGTCATGAAGGAGGTTGAGCTTCCGATAGAAATGCTGGACAGATATCCTTCGCAGCTTTCGGGAGGACAGAGGCAGAGAGTGTGCATAGGTATTGCTCTCATGCGATATCCGAAACTACTTATCGCGGATGAGCCGGTATCTGCGCTTGATGTGACTATTCAGTCACAGATAATGGAACTTTTGCGTTCGCTTCATAAAAAGCTTGGAATATCTATTATTTTTATATCTCATGATCTTAGAGTGGTCTATCAGATCAGTGATCATGTGATGATAATGAAGGACGGAGTCATAGTTGAGCATGGCAAGACGGATGAGGTGTACAGGCATCCGCAGGCTGATTATACCAAGCGGCTTTTAACGGCGGCGGGTATCAGAAAGTGAGATGCAAAGCATTTTTGAATTGCGGTACTTATGTGTAAGTTATATTATATGCGAGATTTCATAAATATTTTATAATTTGCGCTTAATTTATGGGCTTTTCTTCCGATATATATTTTAAAAGGGCGACAATATGTAACCTTAAACGATTTCGTATTTTTATATCATAGGAAATTGCTTCCCTATGATATAAAAATCGCTCCGCAGGGATGCGCAGCTCGCGGAAAGGAATATATTGCTTGTGCAATCCGCTCGCGCGCTGGCATTTAAGGGACTGATGTGGCAAAGGAAAGGAGGCTTGGTGTTATGGCGATTAGCAGAGTTAACGGGTATGGTGGAAGTAGTGCTTACAAATTTCCGACAACTGTTGGTAATGACGCGAAAGATAATACTGAGTTTCTTAAATCCGACAGCACATTGGAAGAGAATGACTTAAAAGCCGATAAGTCGGAGGAGTTCGTAGTAAGAGGAAACGCATCGATTGATAATGTTGCGATCTCTTTTGGAGTCTATGATGATTCGTCTTTTAGCCTGTTTAAGATAGACGGTCTGTTTTCCGATGACATGGAGCAGGCAATTTCAGGAATGCAGAAGGATCAGATCCTACGTGAGTATCAGTACTTTGTGGGGGATGACCTTTCAGGAAATAAGAGCAGTATAATTGCCAGCACCGAGGACGGGCTTGTTATAAAGAAGAATTGAGCAAATATAGGTCTGACCTGTATTTTCACTTGAATATAGGAAAAGCGAAAGGGACGTGCATGACGCGTCTCTTTTTTGTTGAATAGGAGATTTCTCCGAAATTCCCTATTCAGCAAAAACGCTCCGCTTGAGCTAAGCACTTGCTGAGATTTTATCGAAGCTAGTGCACCGAATAATAATTATCTGGCATATTCTCTTGTCTGGTTGCACACAGGCTGCTTCATCCTCAATCAGCAATGCCCGCATTGCTGATTGAGGATTCATTGCATATGCACAATCATTCAGCGTGAATGTACCAGTAATTTATTCTTCGTAAAAAGGTCGAGGTATTTGATGACAGCAGTGCGTGCTATACAGAGTAGGGGTGCGCAGCTCACGTGAAAGCGGCATGTTTATATAATGTGTAAGTAGCAAATTGCACGGAAGATTGACTAAGAACGAAGAAAAGAGCCGATTTAGTCAACGCAGCAAAGAAATATGAAGTGGACAAAACAGAAAATTACAGGAAAGAGTGACTAAGAGCGAATAAAAGAGCCGATTTAGTCAACGTAGCAAAGAAATATGAAGTGGACAAAACAGAAGATTACAGGAAAGAGTGACTAAGAGCGAATAAAAGATACGATTTAGTCAACGCAGCAAAGAAAATTGAAGTGAACAAAGCAGAAGATTACAGGAAAGAGTGACTAAGAGCGAATAAAAGAGCTGATTTAGTCAACGTAGCAAAGAAATATGAAGTGGACAAAACAGAAGATTACAGGAAAGATTGACTAAGAACGAAGAAAAGAGCCGATTTAGTCAACGCAGCTCGCGGAATGCTAAATAATTGCTTTATTGGTGAATAGAAGGTACAATTTATAGCAAACGACTAAGACAATACGTAAACAGAAGAGGTGGCAGAATATGAATCATACTGATGGAAATACGATGACATGCGGACTTATTGGGAATCCTGTGAGACATACATTGTCTCCTCTTATACATAATTCGATTGCTGCGATGAAGGGCGTTAACCTTGTATATGTTCCGTTTGAGGTGCCCAAGGGCGGCGTAAAGAATGCTGTAAGGGGTGCGAATGCACTGGGAATAAAGGGGCTTAATGTCACTGTTCCTTATAAGAGCGATGTTATCGATCATCTTGTCGAGGTGGATCCGCTTGCTGAGGGAATCGGCGCAGTTAATACGCTTGTGAGAACAGAGGGCGGATTTAAGGGATACAATACCGATATGTCGGGACTTTACCATGCTATGCAGGATGAGGGCATCGTGCTTGACGGAGAGTGCGTTGTCATCCTTGGTGCAGGCGGAGTTGCAAGGCCGGTTGCTTATCTGTGCGCGACAAAGGGCGCGGAGAAGGTATATGTTCTTAACAGGACATATGAAAAAGCTGAGGCGGTTGCAAAGGAAGTAAACGATGCGCTTGATGAGAGCCTTGGAGAAAAGATTTTTCCTATGCCGCTTGATGATTATAAGGAAGTTCTTCAGAAGGAAAAGAGATTTTTTGTTGTTCAGTGTACTTCGGTAGGTCTTTTCCCCGATGTGAACAGTGCGGTCATAGAGGATGAGGAATTCTATAAGCATGTCTATGGGGCAATCGATGTAGTATACAAGCCTCTTGAGACTAAGTTTATGAAGCTTGTTAAGGATGCAGGAGGAAAGGTCTTTTCAGGGCTTAAGATGCTTCTTTATCAAGGAATTGATGCATTTGAGCTGTGGTTTGAGGATGAAGGAATCAAGATAAGCAAAGAAGAGGCGGACATCATATACAAGTCACTTATGATGGAAGTTCTAGGCGCGACCAATATAATTCTTGAGGGCTTTATGGGAAGCGGTAAGAGCACGGTTTCGGAGCTTATTTCCGAGAAGCTTGAGCTGGAGCTTATAGATACTGATGAAGCTATTGAAGAGGCTGAGGGCAGGAAGATTTCTGATATCTTCGAGCAGGATGGCGAGGAAGCTTTCAGAGATATGGAGACTGAGCTGATGGAGATGGTTGTCTCGGATCACATGCGTGAGACGGTTATTTCGCTCGGCGGCGGACTTCCTGTCAGAGATAAGAACAGAGAACTTCTTAAGAAGGCCGGAAAAGTTGTTTATCTTCGCACTTCACCGGAGACTGTCTATGACAGGTTAAAGGGTGATGACACGAGACCTCTTCTTAAGAGCGACGATCCGCTTACAAGGATAAAAGAGCTTCAGGATAAGCGCGGAAAGATCTACGAAGAAGCGGCGGATATCATTGTCGATACGGATGGAAAGACACCTGCGGAAGTTGCGGATGAGATAATCGCTGCGATAGGATTTGCAAAGTGAACAAAGTTAATTATTCCAAGGAACTGGAAAAGAGAATAGTTGAATTTCAAAAAAAGAACGAGGTGCCAAAACTTCTTTTGCATGCGTGCTGTGCACCCTGCTCGTCGCACTGTCTTGAGTATCTTCGGGAGTATTTCGATGTGACGGTATTTTTTTACAATCCGAATATCACGGAGAGCGAGGAGTATTACAAGAGAGTTGCCGAGGAAAAGAGGCTTATAGAGGCGTACAACAGGCAGGTGGATGCGCAGGATTTTGAGGGAATGCACTCAGGTGAACGCGCAAGAAAGATCGGTATCATCGAGGGCGAATATGACGTTAAGCAGTATCTTGACGTTGTTCGCGGGCTTGAGGATGTTCCCGAAGGTGGAGAGAGGTGCAGGAAGTGCTTTGAACTGCGACTTAGGGAGACTGCTGAGATTGCGGCAAAAGAAGGTTTTGAATATTTTACGACGACGCTTACGATCAGCCCTTTGAAGAATGCGGATGTGCTCAATGAAGTCGGGGCGCAGGCTGCGGAATATGTGAACGGGAAGATGGGGGCGGATGGCAGGAAAGTTGTTTTTTTACCGTCTGATTTCAAGAAAAAAGAGGGCTATAAGCGGTCTATAGAGTTGTCACAGATGTTCGGGCTTTACAGGCAGGACTACTGCGGCTGCGGATTTTCGAAGGCGGAAAGAGAGCGGCAGAAGGCAGAGACGGAGTGATAGTGCTAAAACAGCCGTACATGCGGTATGTGGCATTTGACGTTGCCATAGATAGTAGATTTTGATAAAATCGTGTAGTTGGTAATCTTAAGAAACACTGGATCGGTGTTTCTTTTTACGGAAATAAAAAGCTTTTAGAAAGAAGGTTTTGATTTGGATAAAGTATTAGAGATTATTTCGAAGGAAGTCGGAGACGCGTTTGAGAAGGCGGGATATGACAGGGAGCTCGGAAGGGTTACCATTTCGAACAGACCGGATCTGTGCGAGTATCAGTGTAATGGAGCTATGGCAGGTGCCAAGAAATACGGCAAGGCGCCATTCATGATCGCTGACGATGTTGCTGCAAATCTTGCGGGCAATGAGATGTTTGAAAAAGTTGAGTCCGTTAAGCCCGGATTTCTTAATATCATTGTGAGCGGTGATTTTGCAAGAGGTTACATCGTAAGAATGCTTCACGAGAAACACATGGGTGTCACAATGCCCGGTCATGAGCCTACATATATCATTGATTACGGCGGACCTAACGTTGCGAAGCCTCTTCACGTGGGACATCTTCGTTCTGCCGTTATCGGAGAGAGTATTAAGAGGATTCTCAGATATACAGGAAACAAGATTATCGGTGACGTGCATCTCGGCGACTGGGGACTTCAGATGGGGCTTGTTATCACAGGTCTCAAGGAGAGAAAGCCCGATCTTTGCTACTTTGATCCTGATTATAAGGGTGCTTATCCCAAGGAGGCACCGTTTACAGTGTCAGAGCTTGAGGAAATCTATCCCGCAGCCAGCAAGAAGTCCAAGGAGGACGAGGAGTTCAAGGCTGCAGCTATGGAAGCAACCAAGCTTTTACAGGATGGATACAAGCCTTACAGAGCTCTTTGGCATCATATTTTGAGTGTTTCTGTAGAAGATCTTAAAAAGAACTACAACAAGCTCGGAGTTTCTTTTGACCTCTGGAAAGGAGAGTCTGACGCTCACGTAGCTATCCCGGATATGGTCGAGTATATGAAGAGCAAGGGATATGCCCATGAGAGCCAGGGTGCGCTTGTAGTCGATGTTGCAGAGGAGACTGATACAAAAGAGATTCCGCCTTGCATGATTCTTAAGTCAGACGGAGCTTCATTGTACAACACAACCGATCTTGCGACTATCAGACAGCGTATGGACGAGGTTCATCCTCAGGGAATCATCTATGTTGTAGATAAGAGACAGGAGCTTTATTTTACTCAGGTTTTCCGTTGTGCGAGAAAGACAAAGCTTGTTATGCCTGAGACAGAGCTTCATTTCGTTGGTTTCGGAACAATGAACGGCGCTGACGGCAAGCCTTTCAAGACAAGAGAGGGCGGTGTTATGCGTCTTGAGAATCTCATCTCAGAGATCGATGAGAAGATGTTTGCAAGAATCAAGGAAGGAAATCCTGACATTTCTGACGAAGAGGCAAAAGATACAGCGCACAAGGTTGCTGTTTCCGCAATCAAGTACGGAGATCTTTCAAACCAGCCTTCCAAGGATTATATATTTGATATTGATAAATTCACTTCATTCGAGGGAGATACAGGTCCGTACATCCTTTATACAATGGTACGTATCAAGTCTATCCTCAAGAAGTACGAAGAAGCAGGCGGAAACACCAAGGAAGCCAAACTTGGCAATCCTGACAGCGATGCCATGAAGAACCTCATGCTCCTTCTCACAAGATTCGCCGATTCCGTCGAGAGTGCCGCCAAAGACCTCTCCCCCAACAGAATCTGTGCCTATATCTACGACCTCAGCAACGCATTCAACAGCTTCTACCACGGAACCAGAATCCTTGCAGAGACGGATGAGTATAAGAAGGAGAGTTATATAGCACTTCTTGCGATCACACTTAAAGTATTAGAGACAGGAATAGACCTCTTAGGCTTCTCAGCGCCAGAGAGGATGTGAGCGTAGGATTGCGGGAGCGCGTAAGCGCGGAGCAATCCGTATATCGCGCACAGGTGTAGTATGGTAAAAAATATGAATAACAACACCCAAAACTCAAACTCAATGTTCAGCAACAGGCACCTTTTCCTGTTGCTGATTCCTATTATAGCGGAACAATTCCTCACCTCCCTTATGGGCATGGTCGACTCCATGATGGTCAGTAACGTCGGAGCCGCAGCTCTATCGGGAGTATCACTTGTTGACGCTGTAAATCTTCTAGTCGTTCAGGCATTCAACGCCATGGCAACCGGTGGCGTTATAATTTGTTCCAACTATATCGGTCAGAGAAATATCAAAAAAGCCAATGATTCAGCGCGTCAGGTGCTCTTGGTCTCGCTTTCGCTTTCTCTTTTCATGACAATTCTGGGACTTATCTTCAGAAACGGCCTTCTGAGCCTAATATTTGGTGAAGTTGATGCTGATGTAATGAGAGCTTCGCAGATTTATTTCCTTTTGACCATAATTTCATATCCGTTTGTATCGCTTGCCGCAGCGGGCAGTGCAATTTTCAGATCACAGTCCAATACGGGACTTCCGATGAAGATCGCGATTATTTCTAACATGCTCAATGTTGTGGGAAACGCAGTTCTTATCTACGTATTTAAGATGGGAGTTGCAGGAGCGGCAGTATCTACGCTTATATCCAGAGCGTTTAATGCAGTTGTGCTGTTGATTCTTCTAAGAAGCGATAAGAATGAGATTTCTGTAAGAGACTATCTGAAAATTCGCCCCGATAGGAAGAGTATCAGAAAAATCCTTGCTATGGGCATTCCGAACGGTATCGAGAATTCCATGTTCCAGTTCGGAAGACTGGCAATCCAGTCATCAGTTTCAACGCTTGGAACAATAACCATTGCTGCGCAGTCTATGACTGTTATCCTTGAGAACGTCAACGGAGTTGCAGGTGTTGGCGTTGGAATAGGTCTTATGACTATTGTCGGACAATGCCTTGGAGCGGGTAAAAGAGATGAGGCTGTCTTTTACACAAAAAAGATGATCAAATGGGGCTATATGGCTATACTTATCAGCTGCCTTATCGCATATGCAATTGCGCGTCCGGTTACCATGCTTGCCGGAATGCCGGCTGAGAGTGCAAAGCAGTGTATTTATATGATGGGATGGATAACTATTATCAAGCCTCTTGTGTGGTCACCTTCATTTGTGACGGCTTATGGCATGAGAGCTGCCGGAGACGTCAGATTTTCGATGATCGTTTCAACTCTTACCATGTGGCTTTGCAGAGTATCACTTGCGACTTACCTTATACGTGTTGCGCACATCGGAGCCATGGGCGTTTGGATCGGTATGTTCTGCGACTGGTCGATAAGAGCAGTCATATTTACTATTAGATTTGTAAGCAAAAAGTGGATACACAAAGTCGTGGAATAGAAAATGATATTTTGATAAGGGCTTATCTACGGATAGGCTCTTTTATTTTGCTTGAGTAAAGGCATCTTTATGTGATAGCATGTTAAGGGAAAGTTTATAATATTAACTAAAATTGCAAATTCAAAAAATGCTAGCGATGAGGCTATTGAAAAAACAAAAAAAGAATTTATCGATTATCTTGAAAAAGAGAGGTCTGAATGAATATGGATAAGCAAACAAAAGAAGTTATGATAGGCGTAGCGATTTTCTTATGGGGGATTGTTGCTTTACGTATATTTATTGATATAATCGAGTTAATTAACGCTTATAAAAATGGTTTTGGTAACTATGTTGGTATAGATGCAGTAGTAGAACAACTAGATTGGGCAGTTATGTGGGAAGTAGTATTTATGTGGCCTTTATACGTTATTACCATTGTGTATACTATATATATGATTATTAAATTTAAGAAATGTAAGGGTATGTGATTACATTAAGGCTCTGCAGAAATGCAGGGTCTTTTTCTTTCGCAATAAAAACGCAGGTTATTGTAGGAAAGGCGTTACGATATTATGCGCTAACATTATTTGCAGGCACAGCATTATGCAGTATTATGCAGTGAGCAAAAAAATATGAATTGACACACAAACATCTGTTCGATATACTAGTGTTAAAGTCATCAAGTATATCGACTTACTTAAATGTAATTTTTAATTCCAGTTTGCAAGAGTAAATTCTAGGGTTATGGAAGTTACTCTTACACATATATACTTGCCATATTGATATTCACATATAGATCTCTATATAATGTTCGGGCAGCTGATTGCCTGCCTGTGCAGATTGGAGATTTATTATGAATAAAGGCAATCAGAAACATATAACATTTGAACAACGTGTAGAGATTGAAAAAGGATTGACCGAAAACAAGTCCTTTGCTGAGATAGCAAGGATAATCGGGAAAGATCCTTCAACTGTCTCAAAAGAAGTACGTTTGCACGCTCAAGTTAAAGAACGGCCAGATCCCGGATATACAAATCCACCATGCATACACCGCAAAGACTGCCAGATAGTATGTCTGTGTGACGATCAATGCGGCAGGCTCTGTAAGATATGCAGAAAGCCTGATTTCAGATGCATAGATATATGTCCCGGTTATGAAACCGCTGAGTGTGCCAAGCTCAAGAAGCCACCATATGTGTGCAATGGATGTGGGAAGAAAACTCATTGTTCTATGCCCAGAAAGTTTTATTCGTCCAAGTATGCACATGATGAGTATCGCAGAGTCCTTGTTGACTGCAGGTCTGGTATAAACCAGACTCCGGAGAGCATACAGGCAATGAATGACATCCTTGTTCCACTGATAAAGGATAAGCATCAGTCAATAGGTCACGTATATGCTACTCATGCAGAAGAGCTTGGGTGTTCCAGAAGAACACTCTACTCTTATATCAATGATAGTGTCTTTGACGTCCGTAATGGAGACCTTAGGCGTGCTGTCAGGTACAAGAAACGAAAGAAAGCTACTCAGGCAAGTGCAAGAGATCGTTCCTATCGTAAAGGTCACAACTATGAAGATTTTCTCAAATATCTCAAGGAGCATCCTGATGTAAACGTAGTTGAAATGGACTGCGTAGAGGGCCAAAAGACTGAGAATAAGGTTATTCTGACCTTCACATTCCGTAACTGTAACCTGATGCTTATGTTCTTGCTTGAGCATCAAAATCAAGACTGTGTACTAGAAGTATTCAAGTGGTTAGAAAACAACCTTGGAAAGGAAGCTTTCAAAAAGCTGTTTCCCGTTATACTGACTGATGGTGGCACAGAGTTTTCTGCCCGCGAAGCGATGGAAACATTCAGTGACGGCTCAGAAAGTACTATAGTTTTCTACTGTGACCCTTATTGCTTTTGGCAGAAAGGTGCTTGTGAGAAGAACCACGAATACATACGTTATATCAGACCCAAGGGAAGCTCTTTTGCTGATCTTGATAAAGATAAAATTCATCGCATGATGAATCACATAAATAGCGAAAAAAGAGACAGCCTCAATGGGCACAGCCCATATGAACTATCTCTTTTACTCCTGGACAATTCGATTCATAAAGCATTGGGCCTAGAACATATAGCCCCAGATGATGTAATGCTGTGTCCAGCCCTGTTGAAATAAAATAGTTTAAGCACAGGCAGATTTCACTGCACCAGAATTTAGTCTTACACACAAGGCATGTGGAATTTAGTCTCGCACACTATTTTCCAGGTGCCCCATTAGCATGCAAAAAACTATCAAACTGGGTGCTTATGGGCTCATTATATGGCAAAAATATGAAATTGTTAAGGTGCAAAAACGGAATTTAAATCCGCATTTTGAGGCATTTATTAGCAACTGGAATTTACTTTTTCATTTAAGT
>NZ_KK211305.1:218257-520665 GCF_000621565.1 Butyrivibrio sp. LB2008 | reverse complement strand
AGGAGTCAACCAAGCCCTATCGACGAAGTCGATTCAAATTGGCTTGGTTGATGCATTCTTGAACTTCATGTTCAAGAATGTACTGCTGTCCCCCAATATCTCGCCCTTTTAAGAAGAGTAAATTGTCATTCTGCAAAGCAGTGGAATAGGTTGACTCATGCAACACTCTTGACGTTCACAACTTTTGTAACTCGTAACCTTCGCCGGTTCCGCCAAAAAGCGGGGCGCCGGGGACTTATGTTTTTGAGCATTTCACGGGAGGCCACATTTTCGCAGGGTTCCGACCGTTTTTCCTGCGCATGTTGTAACGTTGTTTGAGCAACCCGACGCCTTTATAAGAATTGTAATAGCCCGCCTAAGCGGGCGTATAAAAATAAGCAAAGCCAGCTCTGCAAACTTTAAAGCTTGCTAGAGTGGCTTTGCTTATTTTTGTAGCTACGAAGTAGCGTATTACAATTCTTATAAAGGCGTCGGGTTGCGAGTTTAGTTACAACATGCGCCATAAAAGAAAAACGGTCGGAACCCTGCGAAAATGTGAGCCGGAGTGATTGCGAAAAAACATAAGTCCCCGGCGCCCCGCTTTTTGGCGGAACCGATGACACAACCTTTACTCAGTGCGAAGTGCATCGATAGGGTTCAGCTTGGCTGCGCGTCTTGCGGGATAGATGCCAAAGAACAGGCCTATTCCGGTTGAGATGGCAACGACACCTGCTATAAGAAAAGGATTGACTACAAAGCCGAATCCGGCCACCATGCAGGCAATTTTGGCAAATAAAAGACCTAAGATTATGCCGATGATTCCACCGATGGATGTAAGGATTGCTGCCTCGGCAAGGAACTGCGTGAGGATTGAAGATGTCCTTGCACCAAGGGATTTCCTTATTCCGATTTCTCTCGTTCTCTCGGTAACAGATACCGTCATGATATTCATAACACCGATACCTCCGACCAAAAGAGAGATACTCGCTATAAGACTTACTACTGATGTTATTACATCAAGGATAGTCTCCTCTACGGTGCTCATTCCTTCCGTCGATTTAACTTTAATCGCACTTTCGCCTCTAAGCCCCATGACATTCTCTACAACACTCTTTATCTTGGCTTGGGCTTCATCTTTATTGTCTTTGTGCACATATGCAGATGCCGAAGTAAACATGTTATTTACGTCCTTGTCGCACATATCAGGGACAACAGTATATGGTATATCAGGCATAAATATCGGATCGTTTCCATACTGACCTGCATACGACTTATCCATCGAAGTATCCTCTCTGATACCGACTACGGTGAATTCCTTCGTCTTTTCACCGACAGTGGCTTCAAACGTTTCTCCGACAGCCTCTTCATACCCAAACAATGCAGTTGCAGCCCCTTGACTTATAACGCACACATAATTACATTCATCAACATCATCGCGGGTAAAATAGCGCCCGTGCACAATCTTATTTCCGGTGGTAAAACGCTTCACATCACTTACTCCAGTGAAAAACAGAGTGTAAGAATCTTTTTTCCCGTCAGCCGTTCCAACCATATTTATACTCGGCCCAAAACCATAGATAGAACTCATGCTGCGCTCGACAGCGGCCATATTTTCCGGCGTAAAGCACTTATCGGTCTTGCTCTCATCAATAGATACATCTATCGTCAAAACATCCATGTCTTCAAACTGCCCGTTTGCGGTAGCCTTAAGACCGTCTCCGATAACGAGGATCGTAAGTACCGACGCTATACCTATTATGATTCCAAGCATCGTAAGAAGCGATCTTCCCTTATTATTTCGTATGCTTGCAATCGCACTTTTTAAATATTCTCCTGCTTTTCCCATATTTTCACACTCTCAATGCATCAATCGGTTTCATTTTTGCAGCCTTTCTTGCAGGATAAAGGCCGAAGACAAGGCCTACCATTATTGAAAATAATGCTGCTCCCACTATCGCTGTAGGTGGAATGAAAAGCGGCATATTGATCATCTTGCACATCACTCTTGCAAGAACTATTCCAAGTATAATTCCAAGTACTCCGCCCGAAAGCGTAAGAATTGCCGCCTCAGACAAAAACTGCATGGTTATAGCTCCCGTTCTTGCGCCGATGGATTTTCTTATTCCTATTTCCCTTGTTCTCTCCGTTACAGACACGAGCATGATATTCATAATGCCAATTCCACCAACGAGAAGCGATATAAATGCAACAAGGATAAGGAATGTACTTGCTTTGCTCATAATCGTATCAATTGAATCCGACATGTCCGCCATGCTGTAAGAAGAAATTGCATTTGCTCCTCTAAGCCCATGCGCATTTGTAAGTATAACCTGTGCATCATCGCATCTTTGCTGTAAGACATCCTGATCGGTGAAAAGATACAGCTGAGACCATTTACCTATATCGTACCCGTAATCTGAAGCAAACGATGTATACGGAACCTCAATCGTAGCTGAATAGTCCATATCCTGTGTAAGGAAATCATACATCTCATTTGTATTATCTCTGATGCCAACAACGGTATAATTAGCTGATTTTCCGTCTATTAATATTTCTATCTCTTTTCCCAGACATTCATCGGTTCCAAAGAGCTTTTTTGCATCATTTTGCAGCATAACGCATACTCTCTGAGCTGATTCCACCTGCTGCTGAGTGAAATAACTTCCCTTGATAATTTTATTTGGATATTGATATTCAATCACTTCCGTTCCGCTCTCTACATAAGCAAGGAACGTTCCTCTGGGTCCCTTAACCTTTCCTCCAACGTAATAATCCGGCGATGCACCTTTTATATCAGGTAACTCTTCCTTTAGCAGAGAAATATCATCCTGGGTAAAAAAGTCGGTAGTCTTCGACGTATCAATCCTGATCACACCGAAATTACCGTATATTCCGTTGATCTGATCCTTAACGTACTGTTTCATTCCGTTACCGAGAGCAACCACCGCAATAACGGCCGCTATACCGATGACAATACCAAGCATTGTCATAAGCGTCCTGTAGCCGTTATGCTTCATCTGCTTTATTGCACTCTTTATATACTCGCCTAATTTACTCATCTTTCACTTCCATAGTAGCTACCGGCATTCCGTCAGTAAGCGTATCAAGATTAGTTGTTATTACCTTATCGTTTTCTGAAAGTCCTTCTACAATCTGAGCATCTGTACTTGTAGAGATACCGATCTTAACTGCTTTTCTTACAGCAGTACCGTTCTCAAGCACAAATACATAGTCGCCCTCTGCATCTGTCTGCACATACTCATAAGGAAGTACGATCGTATTGTCAGCCTTCTCGGCATGAATCTTGTTGTTTGCCTCTACACCGAGAATTATCTCATTGTCAGGGTTTGTAACCTTGATCTTGGTATCTACAACAGCTACTCCGTTTGCATTCTTTGTAGCAGAACCGGAAATCTGTGTAACTTCACCTGTATAAGCCTTGCCGTTGATCGTAATATCAACTTTCTGTCCTACTGAGATCTTGGGAAGATCTGTCTTTGAAACCTGAACGCTCACCTGAACATCGTCAAGGTTTGCAAGTGTAACCATCTTTGTTCCGCTTGCAACTGTAGCACCTTCAACTACTTCAACTTCTGTAACCACGCCGTTAAAGTCAGCTTTCACGCCTTCTTTTGCCGCCTTAATCTTTTCAATGGTATTTCCCTGAGTAAGCTGTGTTGAATCAAGTGTTGCCTTTGTAGACTGAACCTGTCCGCCGTTTACCTGGGAAGCCTTTGCTGTTGAAAGATGAGACTGCTCTTCCTTAAGATTATTGATCTGTCTCTGCCATTCCTGCATCTCGGGATCGTTCTTAAGTGCGCCGCTAACATCAATGATAGACTGCTGTACAGCCAATGACATCTGCATACTGTCATCATCGTCATCGTCTACTCTTCTCTTTATATGACCATCTTCCTCTTCGTCAAAATAACCTTCCATGGTATCATCAATTCCGTTCTGGTTAATATCCCTCGCGGTTTTGTTAAGATCATCTAAAGTCTTATTTATACGGTTTGTCTTCTCTGTGATCTTATCATTCAAAGCATTGATCTCAGCTGTAATAGCATCGATTCTATCGTTGATCTGCTGAGCGTTCATTCCCTCAGCATACTTTCTGTCTGCAGCTGCAGTCTCAGGGAAAAGAGCACTGTAACTTCCCTTAGCCTGTTTGATTGCGAGCTGTGCCTGCTGCTCTGCAAGATTGAGCTCTTTTTCATTGTATGTATAGAGCACATCTCCGTTAGCAACCTTATCTCCAATCTTGACATTAAGCTTGTCGATAGGAGCCGCAACATCTGCAAAATAACTCTTTGTCTCAGCACTTTCAACGGTTCCCGACACGGAAAGAACATTTTCAATGCTTCCCTTTGCAACATCAACAGTTTCAACCATAGTTACAGCATTCTTTGAAGCTGTGATTCCTTTTACGATAAAGAAGATGAGAAGAAGCGCTACTATGCCGAGTACTATCCATTTTTTCTTTATCTTTTTCTTGGGCTTCTTTGTTTCTTCTACATCAAAATCGTCATCTTCGTCGTAAATCTCAACAGAACTTCCTGTTGTTTCTTTTATCTCATTTTTTTCTTCTGCGATGGGAACCTTTTTTTCTTCTTTGGTCTCCACATCTTTCTTTAAATCTTTATTGTCTGCCATTTTCTTACTCCCCTTAGTCTTCTTTGTAATCAGGATTTATAATATCACTCTTGATCTTTCCATCAGAGATTGTGATGATTCTTTTTGCCTGTTCGGCAATACCGGGGTCATGGGTGATGATGATGACCGTTCTGCCCTCGGCGTATAGTCTCTTTATTATCTTCATTATTTCCTTGCTTGAAGCCGAATCAAGGTTACCTGTAGGCTCGTCCGCAAGAAGTATCGGAGGTGCCTGCGCTATGGCCCTTGCAATCGCAACTCTCTGCTGCTGACCGCCCGACATCTCATTCGGTCTGTGCGTCTTTCTCTTCTCAAGTCCTACGCTGTTAAGCGCGGCATCCGCAAGTCTTTCACGTTCTTTTTTACCCACTCCCCTGTAGATAAGAGGAAGTTCTACATTTTCTTTGGCTGTAAGCGACTGTATCAGATTAAATCCCTGAAAGATGAATCCGATCTCTCTGTTTCTGATATCCGATTGTTCATCATCCGTCATATGTGATACATCATGTCCATGAAGGAAATATTTACCGCTCGTGGGAGTATCGAGACATCCAAGCATATTCATAAGTGTTGACTTACCTGAACCCGACTGTCCGATTATCGCAACAAGTTCACCTTCACCAATAGTCAGATTTATGTGATCAAGCGCTCTGACCTCATTTTCTCCGGGATTGTATATCTTGCATACATCCTTGATCTCAACAAGTTTTTTCATAAAAGATATGTCCTCATTTTGTGTTCAATATTTAATATCCAATATACTTTGACTGTCGTAGTACAACGTACTACGTCTGCCGAAGTATGTCAAGTAGATTTACGAAAAAAAGAGCTTATCTTACTAAATTGTAAGATAAGCCCAATATATAGCCATCTAAATAATAGCTTTTAGCTCATCCTTTTACCGCTCCGGCCGTCATTCCCGAGATAAAATACCTGTTAAAAATTATATATATTATCATCATAGGAACAAGCGAAATTGCGGTTCCTGCCAGCATTAAATTCCAGGACGACGCTGCATCTCCCGAAGATTTCAAATGCATAATTCCGACAACAAGCGGCATTCGCCTTGTATCCGTCATTGTAAATACCATAGGTAGCATATAATCATTCCATGCACTTCTAAATGCCAGTATCCCAACCGTCGCTATAAGCGGCTTGCAAAGCGGAAAAATTATCCTGTGGTATATCCCGCAGAATGAACATCCGTCTATCTTGGCTGCCTCATCTATCTCGCTCGGAATCGAGCTTATATACCCTCTTGCGATAAACAGATTTGTGACATTCATCCCAAACACGCGGATTATAATGACGCCCCAGAGCGACTTGTTAAGATGAAATGCTTTCATGATCATAAGAAGCGGATAAAGAGTCAGCGTACCGAGTGAAACAAACATCGATGAGATCATGAAATAAAAAATGATCTCTTTTCCCTTAAACGTTGCCCTTGCAAATACATAACCGCATATCGTACTTGAAAATATCGCACCGACAACACAGAAAAAAGACAGAAACATACTGTTTGTAGTATACGTCCTAAAATCGGCAAGCTTCCATGCCTTTACATAGTTATCCAAAACAAACTGCTTCGGGATAAGCATATTACCTGTTGTCAGAATATCCATATTGCTCTTAAACGATGACATAAACGTATAGAATACCGGAAAAAAACTAATTATAAAAAACAAAAACAAAATAAGATATATTATGACTACTCCCCAAATTTTCTTAATGCGCGCCATGATGTTTTCTCCTTTTTGGGAAACGCCTTTTTTGATCAATATTCTTTTATACAAGATTTTTTAATCTCTTTGTGGTCTTTAGATAGATAACCGTGACCATACAGAGAAATACAGCGGTTACAAGAGACATCGAAGATGCATAGCCTACTTCGATATTCCTTCCCGACTTTCCGAAAAATGACTTATAGATATAAGTCATTACCACTTCCGTCGTTCCTCCGGGCTGGCCGTTTGTACATGATATTACAAGATCGCATATTTTCAGGCTTCCGACGATCGCAACCAAAAGAATCGACTGGAAAACCGGCGCGATCACAGGAAATATCACGTAAAAGAATCCCTTTATTCCGGTAGCTCCGTCAATACTCGCACAATCATATAACTCCTGCGGAATACTCTGAAGCGCCATCAGGAAAAAGATCATGTTTATTCCGTAGTTCTGCCATACAGAAGCTATTCCCAAAATAAACATCGCCTTCCATTTAGTCCCGAACCAGTTGATAGGTTTTGCGATCACTCCCACGCTTTGCAACATTCCATTTATCATCCCGTTATGAGAAGCAAACAAAAGTGAGAATATAAGCCCTATTATTACAGCGGAAATCACTGCCGGCAAAAAGAATGTAACTCTGAAAAAGTTCATCCCACGCATTTTCCTGTTAAGAAGCACCGCAAGCGCAAGTGCGAGCGGAATCTCAACAGCAAGTTTGCCCGCTGCAAGCAAAAAAGCATTTATAAGAGACTGCCAGAAATCGGGATCTCTTTTTACGATCCTGACAAAATTAGCAATTCCGGTAATCTTACATGCGCCAAAGCCGCCGTAATCCGTAAATGCATATCTCAAAATATAGACAATGGGAACATAACTAAATAATATAAATCCGATAAAAAACGGCGCTATCATGAGAATCGCCTGGGCATTATCGCCTGTCATACGCTTCCGCAGTACTTTATCCCCTTTTGCCATCATATTCTTAATCTCTTTCAACCTTGTAGCCCGAAGGCGCCACATACTCATTCAAAGTAGCATCGTCAAGCGCAGACAGACCGGCATTAAGCCGTGCGTCCAAGTCATGAAGTACGGTAGCCGCATCTTCCGAATATCCTCCGGATAAAAGCTTGGCAAGAGTCTCCCTGGCGGAAAGGCCTTCATAAGATATTACGCCTTTGGGATCGGCCATTCGTACAATGAACTGGCCGTCTTTGAAAGTTGCAAACTCTTCCCAGCCCTTTACTTCCGAATCCGATGCAAGATCAAGAACCTCTTTTCTGTAAGGAAGATACATTCCCTGCTCATACATCTCAACCAGATTTGCGTCAGAATAGAACCACTCAAGAACGCGTGCAATCTTCGATGTATCTTTGGCTTCCAAAGATTTCTTTGCAACTGCCAGAAGATCTACCGGTGTTACCATCTCTTTATAATCATATCCGGAACCGTCTATTGACGGAGGATCACAGACAACCCAGTTACATGTTGCAGGAAACTGATCCGTATATACGGCAACATCAAAACTAGCAGCCATAACTATACCGACTTTTCCTGCCGCAAACTGTGCTCTTGCGGTATCGGCATCCATATTTTCATATCCCGGAAAAACGCTTCCGTCCTCGATCATCCCCATGATATTTTGGATAATCGGAAGTCCGTCCGAATATCTGTAAGTTCCGCTTACAGCGTCGTAGCCGTAATGTCCCAAAGAAGCTGAAGCCACACTGTAAATATAATGATCCAGAGTCCATCCGCTCTGAAGTGCCAGGAAATAGCCATACGCATTTCCGTTTGATGCTTCAGTTATCTTCTTTGCATCTTCGCGGACCTCATTCCATGTCTTTGGAGCCACCTTTATCCCCGCTCCGTCAAAAAGATCCTTGTTAACGATCATCTTATAAGACTGAAGGCTGTAAGGTAATGTATAAACTTTATCATCAAAAATCTGATCTCCGACAAGAAGTTCGTCTTTATCATAGAGAGAAAGCAGCGAGTCACTGCCCTCAAGATCCGATATGGGAACCGCATATCCTGCGCTCACATATTTAGCGAAAGTATTGGATGAAGGTCTGAAAAGATCCGGACCGTCATTTGCCATAAGTGCAACATTTATTACATCTGCGTAATCCGATCCGTACACTGTGTACTCAATCTTTATACCTTCCTGTTTACCGATGGTATTGTTGAATTCCTCAACCTGCGCATCTCTGATAGATTGTTCATGTGCGTTGTCGCTCCACACCGTTACGACCTGCACATCATCTCCGGCATCTTCACCGGAATCCCCTGAAAAACCCTTTCCTATAGAAGTACTTGCATCTCCACATCCAACCACTGCCCCCGCAGTCATCATCAGTGTGAGCAATAGAACCACTGCTTTTTTCTTCATACTTTCCTCTCCTCCCGTGTTGAAGCATGATTAAGAACAAAGAGTTGCTTTGCAACTCTTTGCGCGCCGATGCGCGCAAGCTTTAGCTTGCATAATACTTCTGCGCATCGGTCGCATACATAGCGGAGCGTTTTTTATTTGATAGGAATTTCCTATCAAATAAAAAAAGTAATTTTCCCACCAACTATATATATCGTTTTTCAAAATACCAATACCATTATATTCCGTTTTCACGCTTATGAATAGCCGCTTTACGCCAAAAAGCGGACTTATATCGCAAAGTCCGCTTTTTAATATCGCTGAAACACTGAATAATTCAGCATTTCCATAATTATGTTTTTTAAAAACCTTTTATTCTAAGGTCGTTTACGAGATTTACATAGAATTCCCTGACATCAAAATCCTTAATATTCTCACGATTAAGATCTATCATATCACCGTGAGATATTCCTCTTTTTCCGTGAGGCTCAAGCATCTTGAAATCGCTTCCCCAAGGGAATGACTTTTCTCCCACAAGTCCGTCATTCCTTCCGTCAAAATATTTAACCAAAAGATATGACATATTAAGCGGAAATCTTCCCGCAAGAGGTCTTGTCTGTATTGAACCAACGGACTGATAGTAAACTTCTTCTCTGTCGAGGACTTCCTCGTTGCGCTTCTCGCATGCTTTATGAGTAAGATCTGTGACAGCGCCGATGAAATCGGGATTCACATCGCCGAATGTGGCAGCACCCGCATTGTAAGCCCTTGCAACAGTAAGCTGCTGTTTCTCGGGAATCTTCTCAAGAAGATAATCGGCAAATTCGCATCCTCTGTGAGGCGTATTGATTGTTGTAAGTGATGCCACATCTTCGTATGCTCCGCACTTTGATATGGCATATCTCATATCAAGACCGCCCTTTGAATGCGCGATTACATTTACCTTCTCGCATCCTGTCTGCGCCTTAATCTCTTTGATTCTCCTTGCAAGCTCTTCACCGCTCTTTTCGACAGTAGCGGCACTGTTATGCTCGCCGTAGAATATTGTAGCACCGTTATCTATAAGTTCCTGCGGCACTCTTCCCCAGTAATTAAGATGTTCAAAATCTCTGAAGAACACGCCGTGAACCATCAGGATTGGATACTTGGTCTTGCATATCTTGTCATTTTTTCTCTCAAGATTAAGCTTGAACTTCTTTGATTCAAATTTAATCTCATCATCGGCAGTCTTTATGATCTTACCGAGCATGATCAGATTAAGTATCGGAACCATTCCAAAAAAGATACCGAGTGCTCTCCATTTGACGCCAAGCTGTTTGCAGTTAATATAGACCAGAATTATTCCGGTCCAGAAAAGTATGGACTCAACGATGACGATAAGGAGTACCCTTACAACAAACATCGCAGAATTCTCACGAAAACCACTAAAGCCAAACGGACTTTGAAAAAGATCCCTGATATAGTAACAAGCAAAAGCAAACGTACTGATCAGAAATATTTTCAGAAGAATGTTACCTATCCTGCAGTTGCGAATTCTTTTCATATGTAATCCCCATTATACCCCCGTATTCTTGGAATAAAGATCCGGGAATACGGCAAAACTTAAACCACCAACCTTATCATTTAGCAAGGATCATCATGATCTCATTGCTTCTTTCGACGAACCTGGACATTGCATCCGCATCAAGAGGTGCATTCTGGATCCTTGCAAGATCATAGAGCTGTTCACAGATCATCGATGTATTCTTTTCATCATCGTTCTCCATGACATACTGTACAAGAGGATGATTTGCATTAAGTATAAGTGTCTGACCTTCTGTACCAAAGTCACCCATGGACATTCCGTTGAGTGCATACATCTTCATCATATCGGCCATACGTCTTGATTCCTCAGAAACAGTAAGCATTGAAGATACTTTCTTATCCTTGAGCTTTTCGAGCTTAACAACGAGCTTGTCATTCTTAAGAGCCTTCTTGAGCTTCTCGGAAATCTCTTTTTCCTTCTCTTCAAGCTCTTTTGCTGCTTTCTTGGATGTCTTACTCTTAAATGTATCAGTGAGATCGGCATCGATTCTCTTAAAGCTGATTCCCTCATTCTTGCTCTCAAGCTGCTGCATGAAAGGAGTATCGATGTTGTGCTTCATTACGAAAGCTTCCATCTTCTGAGCCTTGAACATCTTGATGTACTGGCTCTGCTGCTGTTCATCCGTTACGTAATAGATAATACGAGGCTCTTTTTCCTCTTTCTCATCTTTCTTGTCTTCGGACTTATCGTCAACAACTTCTGCTTCAACCTTATTTCCGTTTTCATCCACAGCTTCCTCTTTCTTAGCCTCGTCCTCAGCCTCTTTGTTGATCTGAAGAGCTTCGGGAAGTGTGAGATACTTGCCGTCAAGGTTCTTAAAGAGGATGTAATCATTCATCTTCTCGCAGAACTTGTCATCCTTAAGGCAACCATATTTGATGAAGGGACTGATGTCATCCCAGTATTTGTCATAGTTTTCTTTATCTGTCTTGCAGAGTCCGGCAAGCTTTTCAGCAACCTTCTTGCTGATGTACTCCGAGATTTTCTTTACAAATCCGTCATTCTGAAGCGCACTTCTTGAAACGTTCAAAGGAAGATCGGGACAATCGATAACACCCTTTAAGAGCATAAGGTACTCCGGGATAACTTCCTTGATATTGTCAGCGATAAATACCTGATTGTTGTAAAGCTTGATTGTTCCCTCAATTGACTCAAACTCCATGTTGATCTTGGGGAAGTAAAGGATTCCCTTTAAGTTGAAAGGATAATCCATGTTGAGGTGAATCCAGAAAAGAGGCTCCTTATAATCACGGAATACCTTTCTGTAGAATTCACGATACTCATCATCTGTACAATCCTTTGGAGTCTTAGCCCAGAGAGGATGTGTGTCGTTAAGAAGCTGAGGTCTTCTCTTGATCTTATACTCAAGCTCAGGCTCTTTGTCCTCTCCCTCTTTCTTCTCGGGATGAACTTCTTCTATAACGACATCAGAATCAAGCTTCTCGCTTGCCTTTATCGTCTCGGTGCCTTCCTCATTCTCTCTTGAAAGGTAAATGTCATAAGGCATGAATGAACAGTACTTCTCGATAACCCCTCTTGCCTTGTACTCATTGCAGAACTCAAGGCAGTCCTCGGAAAGGTGTAATGTAATTGTTGTTCCAACCTCTTTCTTATCTCCGTCAGACATCTCAAAGTCAGAACCGCCGTCGCATGTCCAGTGAACAGATGCCGCATCGGACTTATATGAAAGAGTATCAATATCAACAGAATCAGATACCATAAATGTTGAATAGAAGCCAAGACCGAAATGTCCTATGATCTGATCCGCATTAGCTTTATCTTTATACTTATTAAGGAAATCAGTTGCTCCCGAAAAAGCCACCTGATTGATATACTCTTCAACTTCCTCAGCTGTCATACCGATTCCGTTATCAGTAATTTTAATAGTCTTCTCTTTATCATTGAGTACCACGTCAACACGGGGCTTAAAGCCTTCCGGAAGCTCATACTCACCCATCATATCCATCTTGCGGATCTTTGTCACCGCATCACAGGCATTTGATATTACTTCCCTGTAAAAAATATCATGATCCGAATAAAGCCACTTCTTAATAATCGGAAACATGTTCTCGCTATTGATTGAAAGATTACCTTTTTTTGAAGCCATAACTCTCACTCCTTTGCATCATTTCAGTAATATGTACGGTCAGAGTCACATGTTGCTGTCATCTCCGTACAAATAAAAGTTTAATTCGCACCAATGCAAAAGTCAATAAAAAATTAGCACTCACCAAACGTGAGTGCTAACACTAAATCGATTGTAATAGTCCTCGAAGGCGGAGCGAACGATGCACTTAGTTCATTCATATTTGGATGCAACGTACTCTGAGTAGCTCATTCCCGCATATTTCTTAAAGCATCGGCTGAAATAATTGGGATCGGGAATACCGACTTCAGCGGCAGCCTGATACATCTTAACGTTAGTGCGGGCAATATTCATCGCTTTCTTCATTCTAAGATTTGTAAGATATTCTATAAAGTTGATCCCGGTCTCCTGCTTGAATTTTCTTGAAAGATAGCTGGCACTGAAACCAAAATGCTGTGCTATATAAGCAAGATTAAGCTTGGAATCTGCGAAGTTTTCCTCTACATACTTTTTGATCAGCTCCGTTGTATTGCTTTCTTCTGAAGATGCTCCGGTTGATTCAGACTTTAATTCTTCCCAAGAATCATTTGATTCATCCAGCATCTTTTTTGCCCTCTCCAGAACTTTTGTGATCTCAGTTCTGACCATAGGTTTGAGCATATAGTCAAAAACAGGAAGGCTGACACATCTCCTTGCATATTCAAATTGATTTATCGCTGTCATTATTATTATGACAAGATTCGGATATCTGTCTGTCGCAGTCTGAGTAAACTCTATCCCGTCCATGAACGGCATTGAAATATCGACAAAAGCTATGTCCGGCTTTAGATCGTCAATAACATTTATTGCCTCAATTCCGCTTGCAGCCTCGCCTACGACTTCCATGTCAAGCTCACCCCAGTTTATCGCCGCACGCATCAGCTTACGAGCCGACTCCTCGTCATCAATTATCATAACCCTATACTTTCTGTCCATCACCTACGCCCCTTATTGCCATTTGATCAGAAATTATAAACTCTATCTCTGTGTATTCCCCAACCTCGCTGTCAATCCTGACAACATCATTGCTTCCGCAATAAATCTTTATTCTTTCTATGGTTCCCCATAGTCCGAAACTCTCTCCCTCCATTTCACCCGTCGTAAAGCTTCTGTCCGAATGTAAAATTTTATCTATCTGTTCCCGTGTCATTCCTACACCTGTATCGCGTACAGTCAAATGAAGCTCACCGTCTTTAAGCTTTGTACTTATCCTTATTATTCCCTTCTCGCCTTTCATCCTGATCCCGTGATATATACTATTCTCAACGAGCGGCTGAAGAATCAGTTTGGGAACAATGAACTTATTCGTAGCATCATCTATATCATACTCATCTTCAAAAATATCTCCGTATCTGAGCTTCTGAAGAGAAAGATAATCCTTAACTATCTGCACTTCTCTCGAAAGAGGTATCACCCTGTCACCTTTACTCAAAAAGTTTCTGTAAAAACTTCCGAGTGTTTCAAGAGAATCATGAACCTTATCCGCTCCCGCATCCAATGCAAGAAAGCCTATCGTTTCAAGCGAATTGTACAAAAAGTGAGGCTTTATCTGTTCCTGCAGCACTCTCATCTCAGCTCGCTGAAGAGTTTTCTCTTTTTCAATCAATGTTGCGATAAGCTCGTTGACGTGATCGATAAGATTATTATAATCCTCCTTAAGCATCTCGAGCTCACTTGAAGGCATCTCTACATCAATAGTTTTAAGATCGCCGGTCTTCTTATTCTTTTCCATTGATTCCGAAAGTTTGTAGATCGGGTCCGTTATGTCATTCTTGATGAAGAATCCCATATGAACCGCCATAACAACAAATACAAGCAAAAGAACCATAAGCACATAAAGAATTCCGTACGGAATACCTTCAGTTCCATATTTGGATATCCTCATAATTACGATTGGATAATTATCGACACGGCACCCCGATATAAGAACACGCTTATTGTCTATCTTTATATTCTTATTTCTGATACCGGGTGTTTCAAATTCGGGAGTATAATAGCGTATATATGTCTTATTCCCGGCAATATAACTTCCGTCCGATCCAACGATACAAACATTGTCATATCTAAGCTGATTGAGCATTTCCTGAAAAACATTTGCCGAAATGTTCATCATCATTATTCCGATACGTTTCTGACTGTTGGTATCATTTATTGCTCGCTCGATCGTAACTATGGTTTTGTCGTCAACCCTCCTTGCAACTCCGTTACAATTCAGTTCAACGCAGGCTCTTCCTTCACTTGAATAGATATTGTCTTTCCAGGAATCAGACATCATAACATCTGAATCGTATCTGTAAGAAATCCTGTTGGTAGACACCATCCTCATGTCTTCCCTAAATGCCATAACGGAGTCCACACCTTCTGCGGCGTTCAAGATATCCATTATCCCGTATCTGGCATCATTTGACATGTTATCATCTATCGCTTCCTCACTTGCTTTAAGGAAGGTCACAAGTCTTTTTTCCGTAATAATAAGTCTGGAAATATCCATGTAGTTTTTTATATCTGAACGGATATTATTGGAAAGGGCTTTTAGCACACTTTCCGACTCTCGTATTGCATACGCCTTTCGCTCTTTCTCAGTAATGACATAAGTAGAGATGAGAAACGACACCAAAACAATTATGACAATCCCAAGTATCGTACTTCTGAAACTAGAGGAAAGCGTATTTTTTTTATTTTTGTCCCCAACCTGATTTATTTTCATTTTCACGCCCAAAGAAATATAGTTCTTAACAAAATACACTCTATAAAAAGATAACATTTTTTGTGATTATTCGCAAAAAAGGCTCAGCATCTCTGCCGAGCCTTACATAAAACAATATTAAATTTTGATCAACCCTTAACCGCACCTGCGATGAAGCTGTCCTGAATCTTTCTGCTAAGGAATACATAAGCAATAAGTGTCGGGAATGTAGCAATTACAAGAGCAGCGCCGATTGGGCCCCAATCAGTTGTATATGCACCTGACAATTCCTTAATACCTACAGGCAATGTTCTGTGCTTTGAATCTGAAATGAATACGTTTGCAAACATGAACTCATTCCAGCACTGAAGGTATGCATAGATACCAACTGTTGAAAGCGCAGGCTTCATAAGAGGCATGATAATCTTAAAGAATGTTCCATAAAGACTACATCCGTCAATTCTTGCAGCTTCATCAAGATCATACGGAATATCTACCATAAATCCTGTGCAAATAAGAATTGACATTGAAAGTGTAAAAGCTGAATAAGGAACAATAAGTGTTGAATACTTATTGAGCCAGTGAAGCTTTGAAAGCACTACGTATACAGGAACGATTGAAGCCTGAAGAGGAATAGTAAGTCCAAGCATAAAGAATGCTGTTGCAAGCTTACTTAATCTCCACTTAATACGTGTAAGTGCATATGTTGCCATCATAGCGGCAATAATTGAAATACCGATTGAAACAACTGTAACAAGTAAGCTGTTAAAGAAATACCTCGCCATATTACCTGTTTTTACAGCTGATTCATAGTTGGACCACAGCCAATGCTGAGGGAGTCCTATAATGTTTGCTCCGAATATCTCGTCATTCCCCTTAAGAGAGAAAGTAAACATGAAATATATCGGGAATAAATTGATTATCGACCAGATAACCAAAAGAATATATATAAAAGTTTTTTTCTTTCCTACCATCATTAATTATCCTTTTCCTTAAATGCAGCACTTATCAATAAAGCAAATGCGAAGCACAGAGCAATAAGCATTACAGAAATCGTACTTCCCATTCCATACCTGTTTCTCAAGAACATCATGTTTTCGAGCAATGTACTCGGAACTTCTGTTAACTGATACGGACCTCCATCAGTCAAGATACGAACAAGGTCGTATGACTTGAGTGAACCGGTTACTGCGAAAATAACACTTACCCTGATAATTGGTTTAATGATCGGGATAACAATGAATCTGTCAGTCTGCCACTTAGTCGCACCATCAATCATTGCGGCTTCTCTCAGATCCGGTGAAACGCCCTTAACTCCGGCATACATAAGGAGCATATGATATCCAATATACTGCCAGATTGTAGGAACAATGATACTTCCAAGCGCTGTCTTAACATCACCTACCCAAACGTGCTTCCAGTCTCCCAAACGAACCGCATCAAGGAATCTGTTCAAAAGACCGTAGTCAGGATTGTAAATCTTGAGCCAAAGCTGACCGATAACTACCGTTGAAATAAGCACGGGCATAAAGAAAACTGTAAGGTAAAAACGTTCTCCCTTGGGCTTTCTTCCAAGTATAAGCGCAAGTAAAAGCGCTATCGGTAACTGTATAAATACTGAAAATAGTGCCAATATCAATGAGTTCTTCAATGAGATCATGAATTTGATCGATCCATTGGTAAATAACTCTCCATAATTGGCTAAACCTATGAATGTCCCCTCTGAAAACCCATCCCAGTCAAATAAACTTCTATATAAGGAAACCGCGATGGGAGCAATTAAAATACTAACGAATAAAAGTAAACCTGGAAGCAAAAACAAAAAGACTGCCAAGCCCTTTTGAAATTCCTTCTTTGTCTTCTGATTTTTCACACTCTTATCTCTTTCCATACAAAATAACCTTCCAACAAAATACGATCCTTCCCTGCGCTTCCCATTGGAAGCACAGGAAGGACCGAAAATAAAATCAATTTAGATTTGTAAAACCAACTTTCAGATTAGCGAATATCCTTAGCAAGACCTTCGATGAACTGTGTTCCGTCTACCTGGCATCCGTAAACCTGATCTACATATGAAAGATATGTATTAGCATCGTCTGCTGCCATAGCTGTATCTCCGAAGAGTACCATTGAATCAGCATTTGCAACGATCTCAGCAACTGTCTGTGTAAGAGGATTTACAGCACTTGTGTCACCGTAAGGTGTCCATGCAGGAAGTCCGCATCCATCAAGATATCCATAGTGGCAGATAAGCTTACCAAGCTCGAATGCATAATCAGCAGCTCTTGCAGCGTTAGGTGATGAAGCAGAAACAGCAAGTGTATCTGAAGGACCACCGATAAGCTGACCAAGCTTAGACTTGTCAGAATTGATTACAGGGAACTCACCAACTTTTACCTTAGGGAAGAACTCTGCATTGTTTGCGAAGTCTGCGCAGTTCCATGTTCCGTTCATGTAGAACGCATATTTTCCTGCGATGAAGTTGTTCTTAACTTCGTCATTTGTAAGACCTACACCTGAAGGATCAAAATATCCGTCTTTGACAAGCTTCTGGAATGTATCAACAGCACTTCCTACATCAGGATTGTTCCATGTTGCTTTTCCAAGGAAGATATCGTTAAGAGTGTCAGCGCCTGCGCTCTTCTCGATTACAGACTCAAGATACTCTGTTACACACCATGTCTCTTTTCCGGCACATCCGAAAGGAATGATTTTCTTAGCCTTAAGAGCATCGCAGCACTTAATGAACTCGTCATAAGTTCCGGGAATCTCTTCATAACCAGCCTCTTTCAAAAGGTCCATGTTAGCGAAAAGACCAACGATGTTCATTGTAAGCGGCACACCGTAGTGCTTGCCGTCATATGTTGAGTTTCCAAGCATAACTTCAGGAAGCTCACTCTTATACTTCTCATACGCTTCATCAAGGCAATATACCTTGTCAGCAGCTACGAAATCGCCAAGGAATGCACATGACCATGTAAAGAAAATGTCAGGCATTTCATTAGCTGATACAGCAGCTTTAATCTTTGTCTTGTAAGACTGGTTCTCGAATGCTTCCCACTCGAATGTGATATCGGGATATGCAGTCTTCATATCTTCGATAGCTGCCTCATAAGAATGACGGTTTGAGTCACTCTCTGTAGCAATACACCACATCTTGAGCGAAATAGGTCCCTCTGATGCTGCACCGGCATCTGCTGCACTTGCATCTGCAGCTCCTGCATCTGCTCCTGCTTCTGTTGCTTCAGCGCCACCGTTGTCGCCTGTTTCTGCAGGCGCTGCAGTGTCACCACATCCAACAAGAGAAAGTGTCATCACACCCGCCAATAACATTGAAACTAAACGCTTCTTCTCCATTTCATACCTCTCCTTCTTAATAATGGTTTTTCGGCAGCAATGCTGCCATTTATATCGCAAACGCACCATGCGTTTCGATTACTCTGTACCTTCCTCTTTCTTACTCGTATCCTCCTTCTGTGTCTTCACCAAAGGCCATGGATAGTCAATAGTAAGCTTGTTACCATCAAGTGAATAATATAGGGTTACGTCCGGTATAGGATCTGAATACATAAGTTTTATGCTGGAATTATCTTTATCCACAGAATAGTGGCCGTAAAAGATATCTTCTTCACTGAATTCCAGTGAAGGTTCAGATGTGAATCTGAAGATATTCCTTCCGCTCTCCCAATTCCCAACAATTCCCTCAGGGGCCCCATCCCCTTTATAATCATAGACAGACGCTATGTAAAATACCATCTTATCACTGTCCATGTAGTATCTGTGTTCTACCGAATTACCATCCTTATCCGTGAGAGTGATGCTGTCATCATCCTTCACATATGTATAAGTCTCGCCGTTAAAAACCGCTTTACCGTTATCATAAAGAGCAAGTATCTCTTCGTTAGTTTCATAATCATATGCCCAAGATTCAGTCTTTTTCTCACCACATCCGACCGGGATAAGCATTGCCATAATCAAAGCGAATATAATCAAAGTCTTTTTTAATCTCTTCATGCTTACCGTCACCTCGATGCAATTTTGATACTACTGATAATAATATAAACGATTAAGTGGATATTCTGAATATACTTTTTTTACTTCATTAAGCACTTTTTTTACTTCTTGACCATAAATCTAAGATTTTTCTTGCTTTATTTGTGCATTATGCCAATGGTAGCGCTTCCATTTTGTCAAAAGCAGACAAAAAATGACGTATAATCTTCACCAAAGTAAAAATCATACGTCATTTTTGCCATCATATTAAATTATCAATTATTCGGAAAGTATTTGTGATAGACTTCCATGAGTCCTTTCGTTGTAACTCCCTCATCGCTCTCGATAGCTATGCTGTTCCAGAGTTTCTCATTGAGCTGCTTGTTCAAAGTTGCAACAAAGCTGTCATACTGTTCGCCAAATACTTCACGTTTTCTCTCATCAACAATCTTAACCTTCCTTGCTTCTGTTTCCTCAAGATTAAATTTGCTGGTGCATTTGATTATTGTATATCCTTCGCTTGTCTCAAAGACTCTGCTGACTTCATCTCCGCCGAGACTAAATGCCACATCTTCGTAAGCTGCTTCGGCTCCGCCCTTTCCGAAAGAAAGTTCAGACTCCTCTGCCTCGTTGTATTGCAACATGAGTTCCTCGAAATCGGCGCCTTCGGCAATCTTGGAATAAATACTGTCAGCTTTTACTTTCGCTGAAGCCTTCGCAGTGTCATCAAAATCAACTTTATTCCCACTCGCGTCAAGTGAATATGTTTTTATCACGATCTGCTCAACCGTTATCATTCTTGCTTCATCATCGCTGATCTCGGGATTGATATCCTTGATTATAAAGTCATAAAGCTTGCCGGCAAGAGCCTGATCTTTGTAGATTCCCTCGATGTCTCCCTCTGTTATTCCATCCATAGCGGCAATATCTGCCTCAGAAAGTGTGGAATAATACTCAGTAGCCGCTTCCGATACTTTTTTGAGTTCATCCTCTTCAAGAGATATACCTTTTTGCGCCGCGAGGATATCCATCGCTTTTATCTGTGCGATCTTGGCAAGAACCGAGTCTTTTAGCCTGTCCTCTACAGTTTCGCTTCCGGCTTCGCGCTCCCATATCTCTTTTCCGAAGCACTCTTCATATCCATCCTGAGTATTTACAAGATATGCCTTTGCCTCCTTGAGAGTGCACACCGAATCCTCTATTCTGAACACTTCATCATCGGCAAAGCCTGTGGTAAATACTATTTTGACAGGTTTATCGGATGATCCGCATCCCGATACCAAAACACAGGAACAGGCGGCGACCAATGCCGCAATTCTTCTTGCTATTTTGTTATGTTTTAGTCTACCGCTCTTCCTTATGTTTATCACTTTTTATACCTTGATCCGATCTGTTATTTTTCGCTGCAGCGATACTGAACGGGAGTCATGCCGTATCTCTCTTTGAAGAGACGGTTGAAATGCTCAACGTTCTGATATCCCGATGCCTCAGCTACTTTCTCGACCTTCATATTTCCGTTTCGCAAAAGAGTACTTGCCTTGTTAAGTCTGATCTGCTTTACATTCTCACCGAAAGTCATTCCGGACTTTTCCTTGATAAACTTGGACAGATAAGGTTTTGAAAGGAAGAACTGCTTGGACAAGTCGTCAAGTGTGATAGTGAGGTAGTTCTCCTGAATATAATTCATGATCGCATTGATTCTCACATCTCTCACATCCTTGTTGTTCTTAACCGCATCAAGCTGGTTAACGGCAACAACAAGAGCATTTATTGAAGACTTGATGATATCCTCGTCAATTCCAACTCCCCAGTACTTATTACCTTCAACGGTAATTCCGACATATGTGCAGGCCTTTGAAGAAGAACCTCTTGAAAGAGCATGCTCTTCATATGTTGAAAGCTCATATTTTATTCCGAAGTACTGCTTGATGGCATTACTTACAGCGTCGAGACGTCCGTTTCCATTTGCCTCAACAACCTGCTGTGCGTCAAGATGATCTATCTTGACTTCTGCAAGTATTCCCTCTTTCTGCTTGAAGTGACATTCGTCAATCTTAAATACATGATTGTTGTGAACGTACTTGTCCTCAAAAATCTGATAGATACGCATGGGAGAGAGCTCCGCATGTTCTCTGTCGGAAATGTCTTTGATAGTGTAGCTGACATCTTCCTGCATTTCTCTGGGAACCATCATACCATAATTATTCTTAAGAATATAGCTTACGCCACCTTTTCCTGACTGGCTGTTGATTCTGATAACATCTCCGTCATACTCTCTTCCGATATCCTTGGGATCGATGGGAAGATACGGAACCGACCAGATGCCGTTGTCCTTCTTAAGTTCATGCCAGCTGAATCCCTTTGAGATCGCATCCTGGTGTGAACCTGAAAATGCTGTAAAGACAAGCTGTCCTGCATAAGGCTGTCTCTCATATATGCGCATTCTTGTAAGTTTCTCGTAAGTCTCACCAACCTGAGGAAGGTGTGAAAAATCAAGTCCGGGATCAACACCGTGTGAGTACATGTTAAGAGCAAGTGTAACGATATCAACGTTACCTGTTCTCTCACCGTTTCCGAAAAGAGTTCCCTCGATTCTGTCAGCACCCGCAAGACATCCAAGCTCTGCATCACCGATACCTGTTCCTCTGTCGTTGTGAGGGTGAAGAGAAAGTGTTACCGCATCACGATACTTAAGTGAATTGTGAATATATTCAACCTGAGTTGCAAATACGTGAGGCATTGCATTCTCAACAGTTGTAGGAATATTGATTATTACCTTGTTATCTTTGGTAGGCTTCCATACATCAAGAACGGCGTTACATACTTCAACAGCATAATCAACCTCTGTTCCGGGAAAGCTTTCAGGTGAATATTCAAAAGAGAAGTTTCCTTCAGTCTCTTTTGCGAGCTTATTTAAAAGCTTTGCTCCTTCTATAGCGATCTTCTTGACCTCTTCTTTATCTTTTCTGAACACCTGCTCACGCTGTGCTACCGAAGTTGAGTTGTAAAGATGGATGATAGCTCTGGGTGCCCCTTTTACAGCCTCAAATGTTCTCTTGATGATATGCTCTCTTGCCTGTGTGAGAACCTGAACCGTAACATCATCAGGGATCATATTTCTCTCAATCAAAGTTCTTGCAAATTCATATTCTGTAACAGAAGCTGCAGGGAAACCGATCTCAATCTCCTTAAATCCGAGATCAACAAGCATTGTGAAAAATTCAAGTTTCTCCTCAAGACTCATAGGTTCGATAAGCGCCTGGTTTCCGTCTCTTAAGTCAACACTGCACCAAATGGGCGGAGTTTCGATATGATCCTTGGTTACCCAATTATATGTTGCCTTAGGAGGCATATAGTACTGACACTGATACTTCTGATAATTATCCATTATTTAACTGCTCCTTGATTTCTTGATATTTTTTATCATTTTTTAATTAAAATATCTCAGTTTTGTTGATGAATATTATCATATCACATTTTTTCGCAAATAAAACATGGCAAAATTAATCTTTTTTCTTGATATATTTTGCCATGCTTCTATACTTTTCAGTTTTTATCCCAAAATATCGATATATTCACCGTTGAGAGCCTTGTTCATGCTGCGGACAGCGCAGAACTTACCGCACATCGAGCATGTATCGTCATACTCGGGAGATCTGTCATCGCGGATTTTCTTGGCTGTCTCGGGATCGAGCGCGCACTCCCACTGCTTATCCCAGTCAAGAACTCTTCTGGCATCACCCATAGCATTATCACGATCCATGGCATGAGGAATCTTCTTGGCAATATCAGCTGCGTGAGCTGCGATCTTGGAAGCGATGATTCCCTGCTTAACGTCATCGACATTTGGAAGTGCAAGATGCTCAGCGGGTGTAACGTAGCAAAGGAACGCAGCACCTGAAGCTGCCGCGATAGCTCCGCCGATCGCGGATGTGATGTGATCGTATCCGGGTGCAATATCAGTAACAAGGGGTCCGAGTACATAGAAAGGAGCTCCCATGCAGATTGTATTCTGAATCTTCATATTGGCTTCAATCTGATCCATCGGCATATGTCCGGGACCTTCGACCATTACCTGAACATCTTTTTCCCAAGCTCTCTTTGTGAGCTCGCCAAGTCTTACAAGTTCCTCTATCTGACAGACATCGCTCGCATCCGCAAGGCATCCCGGTCTGCAGGCGTCACCGAGTGATATTGTAACATCATACTCTCTGCAGATCTCAAGGATTTCATCATAGTACTCATAAAAAGGATTCTCATTTCCTGTCATGCACATCCATGCAAATACAAGTGAACCTCCTCTTGATACAATATTCATCTTTCTCTTGTGCTTCTTGATCTGCTCTATTGTCTTTCTTGTAATTCCGCAGTGGAGTGTCACGAAATCAACGCCATCTTCTGCGTGAAGTCTTACAACATCGATGAAATCCTTTGCCGTAAGCTCAGCAAGATCCCTCTGATAGTGAATAACACTGTCATATACGGGAACCGTGCCTATCATTGCAGGGCAGGACTCTGTGAGCTTTTTTCTGAAAGGCTGTGTATTTCCGTGGCTTGAAAGATCCATGATAGCCTCAGCTCCCATGTTTACCGCAGCCATAACTTTTTCCATCTCGATATCATAATCTTTGCAATCTCTTGATACACCAAGGTTTACGTTGATCTTGGTTCTGAGCATTGAACCAACGCCCTCTGGATCGATACATTTGTGGTTCTTATTTGCGGGAATCGCAATCTTTCCTTCCGCAACAAGCGCTCTTATGAACTCAGTATCACGATACTCTTTTTTGGCAACCGCCTCCATTTCCTTGGTCACGATTCCTTTGCGCGCCGCCTCCATCTGTGTTGAATACTCTCTCATTAAAACCTTCTCCTATTCTGATTTTTTATATTTAGGGTGTAATAAACTAAGTTTTGCCATGTTTGATATTCGAATCGTCCCGTTTCTTCGAAATTCTCGCGATTCTATATCATAGATATACGTAGTCGTTGTAAACCGGCTGAAGTCCTTCGCTTTCAATATCTTCGTACATTCTGTGTAGACTACGTCCGTCTGATATTTCAAACTGCTCATCTCCGGATTGTTCACTTTTTTCTTTTCCCGAATACTTCTCTTCGTGGTCGCCGATTCCTGTCGATACTCCTGCAGATACCTTGGTTGCCGCGATCTTCACGATTCCGTTTCTAAACTCCGCCGTTTCTCTCGACGAAACCGTTATTCCGCAGAACGGAAGGAATATCCTGTATGCGCACAGTATCTGGCAAAGCTGCCTCTCGCCCACATCAAGCGGATTTATGGTCTCGTTGTTGATGATTGGACGAAGCCTTGGACAGGACAGAGACATCTCGGCGTAAGGATATTTTTTTTGCAAAAAATATACATGAAGCGCCGAAGCAAGCGCATCTTTCCTAAAATCAGAAAGCCCGAGAAGTGCTGAAAAAGCTACGCCTCGCATGCCGCCCATAAGCGCTCTCTCCTGTGCATCGAACCTATACGGCCAAACGCGCTTGTTTCCCATAAGATGCAGCTGCTCATATTTGACGGTATCGTAAGTCTCCTGAAATACAGTGACATAATCGACGCCACACTCATGAAGATACTTGTAGTCTTTGACATTAACGGGATAAATCTCTATACCGACCATTCGGAAGTACTTTCTTGCAATCTTGCACGCCTCTCCGATATACTCAATATCCGAATTGGCCGGACTCTCTCCCGTAAGAATCAGGATTTCCTCCATCCCGCTGTCCGCAATCACCTTCATCTCGTGCTCAATCTGCTCGTATGAAAGCTTCATTCTCTTTATCCTGTTATAGCAGTTGAATCCGCAGTAAACGCAGTAATTTTCGCAATAATTCGCGATATATATCGGAGTAAAAAGATATACCGTATTTCCAAAGTGTTTACCAGTCTCGCGCTGTGCCTTCTCCGCCATCTGCTCAAGAAAAGGCTCCGCCGCGGGAGATAGAAGCGCCTTGAAATCTTCAATCGAACATCTCTCGCTATCAAGAGCTCTTCTGACATCTTTTGCCGTATACTTGCTGTAATCGTATGATTCAAAATGCTCCATTACATTCTTGCAAACATCGGATTCGATCACGTCCATTCCGGGCAGATAAGCCATGTGATCCGTCCTGAACGAAGGATCGTTCTCAATCCTGTGCTTGCGCTCAAGTCCCGCCTCAGACAATTCATCCGAATCTATCAAAAAATGATTTTCCATTCCGATTTCGCCCTCCTTAGTGCAAGAATCCCGTAAGAGGGTCGGAAGCGCTGGCGCCTCTTGTCAGAACTCTTCCCACTCCGGCAAGATATGCTTTTCTTCCCGCTTCTATAGCATCTTTAAAAGCTGATGCCATAAGTGTCAGATTTCCGGCTGTTGCAAGCGCTGTGTTCGCCATGATCGCAGCAGCTCCCATCTCCATTGCTTCGCAGGCCTGCGAAGGTCTTCCGATTCCTGCGTCAACAATTATCGGCAGGTCTATCTCATCAATAAGGATCTGTATGAATTCTTTTGTAGCAAGTCCCTTATTTGAGCCTATAGGCGAAGCAAGCGGCATGATCGACGCTGCTCCCACTTCCTTAAGTTCTCTCGCAACATTAAGATCCGGGTACATGTAAGGCATTACCACAAATCCTTCTTTTGCAAGTGTCTCCGTCGCTTTGATAGTTTCATAATTGTCGGGCAAAAGATATTTCGTATCGCGCATGATCTCAATCTTTACAAAATCACCGCAGCCAAGCTCTCTTGCAAGTCTGGCTATACGCACTGCCTCTTTTGCATCTCTTGCTCCGCTCGTATTTGGAAGGAGCGTAACATTCTTCGGAATAAAATCCAGAATGTTCTCCTCATCCTTTGTATTAGTTCTCCTTACTGCGAGTGTAATTATCTCAGCGCCCGCATCGCGGGTTGCAGCCTCAATAAGTTTCATCGAGTACTTCCCCGATCCGAGAATGAAACGGGAATTAAATTCTTTTCCGCCAATAACCAATTTGTCTTCTGCCATTTTCCTTCTCCTATCCTTGAATATTTAGTTAAACCGTTGCCTCACCCATTATTATTCGAAGTGCCATATGTGCTTCGTGCGCGGCACATACCATCACTCTTGAAGAGATCAGCCCGATGCCGTCGTTTACATCACTTACGGAATCTCCGGATAAAAAGAATCTTTTCGAGATCTTTTTAGTCTTAATAAGATTGGCACTTCCAAAGCCCGCCATTCCCGAACTTGATACAAGATACTTCTCGGGAGCATTTTCAAGTATCGCATTTACAAGCATTGCTTTGTTCTCTGCCTTATCGAATGCCTCGCAGACTATATCCGCTTCCTTCGTAAGTTCGATGACGTTTTCTTCCGTGACTTTTGTGTTGTGCGTCTCAATAGTTATATACGGATTTATTTCATTTAAATTATCTGAAAGAGCATCAGGCTTCGGCCTACCGACCTGGTCTGCCTTGTACTGCTGCCTGTGAAGATTGGATACATCAACCTTGTCAAAATCGATAAGGATCAGCTTTCCTACACCTGCTCTTGCAAGGCATATCGCAATATTGGATCCAAGCCCGCCAAGTCCGCATATCGCCACGGTCGCACTGTCAAATTTCTTCTGATTATCTGCTCCGTGCCGCTCTATGAGCGCGTTATAGAACTCTTCTCTTGTAGGTGTCATATCAGCCACCTCCGACAAAGCTCACAACTTCCACGGTATCTCCGTCCTTAAGAATAGTTGCGTCGTAGCATACCTTAGGAACAATCTCTTCATTAATCTCAACGGCGATCCTTGTCTTGTCGTAATTAAGTTCCTCAAGAACCGCAGTCAGCTGCTTGTTTTCGTATTGGTATTCTTCCCCGTTTATTTTGACCATGTAACCTCCTGCTTACTTTTTGATTCATCATTTAGAGAATTGCTGTTTTCAGCAATTTTTCAACATTCACAAATTCACCATGTGATCCAGCGGGCCCGAGCCTTTGCCAAGATCAAGTCCCGATGCGATTGCATCCGATATATAAGCTTTGGCATTTCGTATAGCATCTTCAAGGCTTTCGCCAAGTGCCAGATTGGAAGCTATCGCACTTGAGAGCGTGCATCCCGTTCCGTGCGTGTTGCTGCTCTCAATTCTTTTTCCCTCAAACCATGTGAGTTTCCCGTTTTCATAAAGGACATCACTCGCATCCTCCACGCTGTGACCGCCCTTTAAAAGCACCGCGCATCCGCTCTCATTACCGAGCTCTTCCGCAGCTTTCTCCATATCTTTTCTCGTTGTTATCTTAAGTCCCGTAAGAGCCTGCGCTTCAGGTATGTTGGGCGTTATAACGCGGCTTATGGGAAAAAGAAGTCTCGCCATAACCTCGGCTGTCGAATCCTTCATAAGACTGCTGCCGCTAGTTGCGACCATCACAGGATCTACGACAAGATTTTTTACCTTATACTTGGTGAGTTTCTCGTGCACAACCTTAACCTGCTCTGCCGACGGAAGCATTCCAATCTTGGCCGCATCGCACGGAATGTCGCGAAGGCATGCTTCAATCTGCTCGCCGAGAAACTCGGGACTTGCCTCCATAATGCCTGTAACCCCTGTTGTATTTTGGGCTGTGAGCGCCGTGATCGCAGTCATTCCGTAAACCTTGTGCGCGGTCATTGTCTTAAGATCTGCCTGTATTCCTGCTCCGCCGCTACTGTCACTTCCTGCTATAGATAAAACTACTTTCATTGAAAACCTCTCCTGTAATTCATTTATGCAATCAAAGCTCATCAATCGCTTTGATCAGCCCCTGCGCCGCCTCCCTTGGTGACTCAGATTTCATAATTGCAGAAACCACGCAGATTCCAGCGATGGGAATACCTTTCAGTACGCCAAGGTTGTCTTTATTAAGCCCGCCTATCGCATTTGCGGGAATCGGTACCGCGTTGCAGATATCATTCAAAGTATCTGTGGATGTAAGGACTGTTTTTACCTTGGTGGTTGTCGGATATATCGCGCCGACGCCAAGGTAATCCGCACCTGCATTATATGCCGCAAGCGCCTGCTCTACAGTCTTGGTAGTTGCGCCTACTATCTTATCTTTTCCCAAGATCTTTCTTGCTGTCTCAACAGGCATATCTTCTCTTCCGACATGCACTCCGTCAGCGCCCGTTGCAAGAACGACATCAACTCTGTCATCAACAATAAGAGGTACGTTGTGCTTTCTCGTAATCTCGAGAGCCTTGCTCACCAGATTTATATACTCCGCGGTCGTTTTATTTTTTTCCCTTATCTGGACGAAGGTAACGCCGCCTTCTATCGCTTCCTCAAGAGCTTTCAGAAACTCTTCGTCGCTCTTATCCGTACTGTCCGTGACAAGGTAGAGTTTGAGCTGCTTTCTGTCTAGTACCATGTAACTTTCTTCCTTTCTTCAATGATGTCATCATTTATCTTCGCAACAGCGTCAAAAAGTCTCATCAGGAACATATCTCCCTCTGCGTTTTCGCCGCTTATCCCAAAAGCTGCCGTCGCACTCACGACTGAATCAATACTTGCATCTGTCGCAAAAAAACTTGCACACACTGCTCCGAGCATGCATCCCGTCCCTGTTATGCTGCCGAGTTTCTCAGTGCCGTTCGTAATAACCGCTGTCCTGCTGCCGTCTGTTACTATGTCTTTTTCGCCGCTTGCAAGAACGATGACGTTATGCTTGTTTGCAAGGTTTTTTGCGATATTGATTGTCTCTTCAAATGTGAGCTTTTTATCTGCATCAACGCCTGCCGACTTGTAGTCGTTATCAAAAAGAGCCCTTATTTCCGAGTAGTTGCCTTTTATGAGCATCGTAGCTTTGGGGTTTCTTTTGCTGATGCATATCATATTTTTTACGATAGTCCTTCGAAGCTCCGAGCATGCAACGCCCACCGCATCTATCACAACAGGCAGCTCTTTTTGCATGGCTTCGTCATAGGATATTGCCATAGCCTCAAGTCTGTCTCTCGTCACGTTCCCGAAGTTGAGCAAAAGAGCTTTTGCACTCGCTGTGATCTCACGAACTTCATCGGGGTGCTCTGCCATAATAGGTCTTGCGCCAAGAAGGAGCACAGCATTGGCACACTGCATTATCGAGATTGGGTTTGTGATGCAGTGAATGAGGGGGGATTGTTCTTTTAGTTGTTTGCAGATCATATTTTTCATATATAGGTGACCTTTTTGTCTTTTAAACAGCTTTATTGGTGCTGTTATCGCCGATATCTTTTGAATCTTCTTTTGCAACGGGATTTTTTACTCTTGTAGCTTCATCACTGCCGTTCAGACTGTCCTGTATCTTTCTGAGCATGCCTGTAGCGGCAAGTCTCTTCAGAAGAAGATATGCAATACTTCCTCCTATCAGCGTTCCCATGATAAATGAAGGTACGTAGAAAAAAAGTGTAAGACCTGTTTTGCCCCAGAGATAGGTCATAACAGGATACGAAACGATTGCGCCGATAATTCCGGTTCCGATGATCTCACCGATAACCGCTGCGATGATCTTGCCTTTTGAAAGCTTATACAAGATTCCTGAAAGCGTTGCGCCAAACACAGCTCCCGTAAGCGCAAGCGGTGGAATTCCCATAGTCGCCATTCTGATCACGCCGATCAGAACCGCGCATGTAAAGGCATACACAGGCCCCATAAACACAGCGCATGTGATGTTGATAAGATGTGCCATCGGGCACATTCCCTCAACCCTTAGAATCGGAGAAATCACAACTCCAAGCGCGACAAACATCGCAAGCGTAACCATTTTTAGCAATACTTTTTGATTCTTCATATCAATCTCCTTTTGACGGGCCTGAAATCAATGCACGATAGTGCTTTAGCATCATCTGCTTCAACAGGTTTTCCATTTTTTTGCACGCCGATGCGCGCAAGCTTTAGCTTGCATAATACTTCTGCGCATCGGTCGCATCCATAGCGGAGCGTTTTTATTGAATAGGGAATTTCAGAGAAATTTCCTATTCAATAAAAAAGGAAGCTCCTGTTTCAGTAAGCTTCCGCATAAATCTCCCATTTTCTACAAGGCATCCCTACGTTGGCATTATCCAAATCAGGTTCTCGGTCGAAGGTCACACCTTCCTCTCAGCCTGTAATACAAGCTCCCGTCTGTTTAATTTTTATAAGTATGGTTATACACTATTATGTCGGGAATTACAATATGGCATTTTCGCAATGTAATACAACATTCTTTTAAATATCCAAAGAGTTTTCTCAAATAATCACGTCCGCCTTTACGTAATGTCGTTTGCATTATTGTACCATCAATCTCCGCCACCTCATCAAACAAATTTGTTGTCTACAAGAAATCTTAAGAAAATTCGACGGTATTTCTTAAGATTTATCTGCTATCATGGATAAAGTCGGCAGTCTTTCAATGACAATTCTATGTCGACGCCATGGCGATTCGCCAAATCTATAAAAATTCTATAAGTGAGGTATCAAATGAAAAGTAACCAAACAAATCTTTCAAAATTTTTTCCAATGATCAAGACCAAAGAGCAGATACTTGAAGAAATCAATGCAAATGATACGCTTCGTGCAATCTTCAACAATTGGCCGGAAAAACATCAAAATGAGTTTCTGTCAATCTGCACAGGTTCCAAAGGCGTAAAAATGCTTTATGATTGCTACTTCAAAGAGATTCTCAATCCCGAGTATGCTCCTGAGCGTCTGTCCTCGCTTCTAAGCACAATACTTGGAAGAAAAGTCACCGTGAAATATCAGCTGACTAACGACAACACCCGCATCGGAGATGAATCCTCCCTTGTTATAACCGACATCGTAGTTGAGCTCGAAGACGGAACTCTTGCAAACATCGAAGTGCAAAAACTTGGCTATGCCTTCACAGGAGAAAGAGCTTCATGCTACTCCGCAGATCTTCTGCTGCGTCAATACAAGCGCATCAGGGATCTACGTAAAAAAGAATTCTCATATAAGGATATCGCTCCTGTATACACCATCGTATTTCTTGAAAACTCTCCTTCTGCATTCAAAGAATACAAAGATGTTTTTGTTCACAAATTTTCTACTGTATCGGATACAGGCCTAAAGATGAATATGCTCCAAAACTTTATATTTATTCCCGTTGATATTTTCCTTGAAAATCTACATAATAATGGTATTAGAAGTGATATGGATGCGTGGCTGACTTTCCTTGGCTGTGACGAACCTAAATATATCTCAAAGCTGTTAGAAACACATCCCGATTTCAAGTCTATGTACCATGACCTTTATGGCATATGCCGGAACACAGAAAGGATGATGACTATGTTTTTTTCTGAAGAACTGAAGATTCTGGATGATAATACTGTTAAATATATGATGGACCAGCTTGAGGAAGAAGTTAAAGAAAAGAAAGCAATTCTTGCAGAACAAGACAAACAGCTTGCTAAGCAAGACAAACAAATTGCTGAACAAGACAAACAAATTGCTGAACAAGGCGAAAAGATTATCTCATTAAATGCCGAAATTGCAAATGACAAAGCAGAAATCGCCGAACTAAAAGCAAAACTAGCAGAGTTCCAAGCACAAAGTCAAAAGTAATATTTAAACACAGCGCCGATCGTTTCAAACGACCGGCGCCATATTTTGCCATTTTTTCCAGACTTCCCCGGAATCATCACTAATCGTATGACATATCAGGCACGTCCCCAATATCCTCTCAACACCTAACATCAAGAAGTTCCATTACACCATTAAGTACAAGTTCCTTAGAATTTGCCGGTACAAAGATGCAATCCCCTTTGTATATGTCTATGTATTCTTTTCTGCCGTCTTCTGTGCGATAACTGATATTTCCGCAGCCGTCATAACACAAAAGAACTCTGAATGAAAGTTCGTCCGAACAGTATGTGACTCTCTGTCTTCTCTCGGTATTAATAAGCATCCTGTATACTTCAAAATACTTACACCTGCAAAGAAGCTCATCGGCAACTCCCGGTCTGTACTTAAGCACCCTCATAGCCTGTCTGGGTTCGCCCATACTATTTAGATTAGAAACATCAAGTGCCTTATCCACATGAAGTTCACGCTTATTTCCATTCTTATCCACACGGTCATAGTCATACAATCTATATGTGAGATTGCTGTTCTCCTGTATCTCTGCGATCAGCGCCCCTGCACCTATGGCATGGATTGTTCCCGCTTCGATAAAGAAAACATCATTCTTTTTTATCGGAACATACTGAAGATGCTTTTCAAGTTCTCCCTTTTCTATAGCCTTCCTCATAACCGCTTTACTGCAATTATGCTTTAGACCATAAACAAGTTTTGAATCCTTGATTGCATCAAGAACATACCACATCTCTGTCTTTCCAAGCTGTCCGTTCTCATACTTCTTTGCATAATCATCGCTCGGATGAACCTGCACCGAAAGATCGGCCTTAGCATCAATAAATTTTATAAGTATCGGAAGTTCTCCAAGTGCCTCACAATGCTTACCCAAAAATTCAGGATGCTCTTTTAAAACATCAATAAGGAGTTTTCCGTCGAACTCACCGCCCGACACGACACTGGGTCCATCCGGATGCGTACTGCATTCCCATGTTTCTGCCAGTGGATCCATATCAATATTTTTTTCAAAATCATCATTAAGCCTCTGGCCGCCCCAAAGGTAATCCTTTGCAGCAGGCTTAAGCATAAAAGGAACATTCTTCAACGTGTCATCCCTCATCTTTTGTCATATTATTCAAGAACAAATTTCTTTTTATCCTCTACGGTGATATCCTTTCCAAGCTGAACCTCAATAAGCTTAAGTTCAGTATCCGCAAAAACCGTATGTCTGCAGCCGGCACTCATGGTAACAACGTCTCCAGCCTTGATGTTCTGCTCCATACCGTCAACAACGCTTCTGCCTTCTCCTGCAAGAACTACCCATACTTCATCTCTGTTCTTATGGCTGTGATAATTCATGGAATGTCCGGGATTAAGCACAACCTTTATTGTCATCGCCTCAGGCTCAACATCCATTACCTGATATCTGCCCCATGACTTCTCTGCAAACATTATCTGCTGATCGATCCCGTCAACATAAGGCTTGATATATGAACTCTGCTCCTTGTCGGAAACCAGGATTCCCTCAGGAGATGCTGATATTACAACATCAGTAAGTCCCATCGCAATCACAGGGACGTTAAGCTCATTAAGGATATGAACGCCGCTGCACTTCTCATTCATTACGCCTTTTCCGACCACGTTCTCTGTCATCGCCTCAGTGAGCGTATTCCACGTTCCAAGATCCTTCCACTCTCCGCCGAATCTCTGAACCTGAATCTTATCTTCCTTCTCTACAACCGCATAGTCAAAAGATATTTTTTCAAGAGTTCCATACTTGTCAAAAAGATCGTTATAGTCCTCAAAATCTATAAGCTCATGAGCCTTGTTCAAAACATACTTAAGCTTGTACGCAAAGACACCGCCGTTCCACAAAGCACCTTTTGAAATGTATTCTTTGGCAACTTCTACAGTAGGCTTCTCCTTAAAAGATAAAACCTTCGATGTGTCATTTTTATCTTCCGGAATAATATATCCGTATTTCTCACTTGGATAAGTAGGTTCAATACCCATGAGAACGAGGTTAGCCTCGCCCTTAGCCGCCTGATCCGAAAGTTTCTTGATAGCCTCAAAATAGTCATCATTGACATAAGGGTCTACAGGGCATACAACAACAGGCTCATCTGCAGAAACACCAAGCACATCAACAAGGTATGCCGTAGCAAGCGCAATTGCAGGAAATGTATCTCTTCTGCACGGCTCAACGCTAATTCCGACATCAGTTCCAAGCTGATTGTGAATGGCAGAGATCTGACTCTTACTGGTTGCTATTGTAATCGTAGCATCTTTATCTACTTTCTTTATCTTGTTATAGACTCTCTGAACCATCGATTCATAGTCGCCGTCTTCATTCTTAAATATCTTAATAAACTGCTTGCTTCTAACATCGTTAGACAAAGGCCAAAGGCGCTTTCCCGAGCCTCCGGACAAAAGAATTATATTCATAGAAAAGTTCCTTCCTATCACTCATACACATATATACAAAAGGTCTTAAATTTTCCTCATGTTTTGTACATTCAGTATTTTATCACAACTTCCGGATTACAAAATCAAATCTCTACCAAACTCACAATTATATTTATACTTTTAACATGGTAAAAATTCTTATCTACAAGAAATCTTAAGAAAATTCGTAGGTAAATCTTAATATTTGTCTGCTATCATAGAACGAGTCGGCGGTCTTTCAATGACAATTCTGAGCCGACAATATGGCAAATCGCCAAATCTTTTATCTATGAAAGGAATTAATCTAAATGTCTAAATCAAAAGACAAATCTCAAACACCAACTTATGAAACTGCCACAGGAAAAATCGAATTCACTCTTACCAGTGATATGATGTTTCATTACGTCATGCAAAAATCTAAAAACGCATTACTTGGCCTTGTATGCGCCCTGAAAGGTATTCCTCCAACCGCTGTAAAAGATATAATCGTCACTAATCCTATCGACCTAAACAGTGCAGGAAAAGAAACCATCATGGACATCAAGCTCATACTCAACAGCGAAGAGATTATGAACATTGAGCTTCAAGTTTATCCAGACAAATACTGGACTTCACGTTCAATAATCTATCTATGTCGCGCATATGATAACATTGGCAAAAGCGAGAATTACAGTCTCGTTAAACCGACTACACTTTTCTGTATCACAGACAAAGACCTGTTACAAAATGCAGAGCCTGAATTCTACGCCAAATACCGCCTTTCCAATCTCAAAAATCACCGCTTATATACTGATAAATTCGGCATTAATGTGCTACAATTAAATCACACAGAAAAGGCGACCAATGAAGATATCAATAACAACCTTGTTTACTGGGCTAATCTTTTCAAGGCTACAACTTGGGAAGAATTCAAGTCTCTCGCCAAGAATCATCCTGATATTGAGGAGGTGGGCAATTTGATTTTTGAATTAAATTATGATAATCAGGCAAAAGAACTTCTTGAAGGACAACGTCGTTACAGAGAACAAATGAATTCTCAATACACCGCAGGATACACTGATGCAGAAGAAAAGGCTAATGCCGAAAAAGAACAGCTACATAATAAGATTTCCGAACAAGAAGCTACTATTGCAAATAAAGATGCTAAAATAGCGCAACTCGAGGCAGAACTTGCGAAATTTCAAAAATCCATGCATACACGCTATTGATTTTAGGGAAAGGGGCTGTGAAAAAATGAGAAATCATTTTTTCACAGCCCCTTTTATTATCCCTCGGGAATGCTTCTAAATATCCCCTCTGCCACCTCATCAACCGATATTTCCTCAAGGCACCTATTACCATAAAGGCACTCTCCCTGATTACAAGGACGGCATCCAACATGATTCTTCTCATAAACATGAACACCTGCATTCGAATAAGGTTTAGCAAACTCTGACAATACCGGCCCAAACATAACGTGTACCTCAATTCCCAGCGCCGATGCAAAATGCGCTGCGCTACTGTCATTGCACACAACCATATCGCACAGTGCCATACGTTTTATATAATCAGAGATGCTTCCGCATATGTGCAGATAATCGATTCCATTATCTTTGCAACAATCAATGAGAGGCTTAACATCCACATCATCACCTGTTGCAGAAAAGAATAAAAAAAAGCTATCCGGAATATCTTTTAATTTCAGTAACAGCTCCGGAAACTTCTTCCACTTTTTTATTTCTTTTGAAGCCCCAGGATGAATTCCTATAACATATCTTCCATTTAACTTTTTAATATCAGCAAAATTGCAATTATCCTCAATCTGCCCCTTAGTAAGTTCAATTCGCGGGATTATATCTTCTTCAGAGAAATCGCATCCGATTCTTCTCAGAAATACCATCTTATCATCAATTAGATGTATCACACTTTCATCCGGGCTTATAGGATCAGTCAGCATATACTCTCCGCCTGTATATGTGTATGACACTTTCCTAACTGACCTACAAAAGTGCATGAAAAAGATATCTCTAAGATCACCACGTGGTTCCAGTGCAATGTCATATTTACGCTTGTTAATTCTTCGCAATGCCCCTAACGCACTGAATCCGTCTCGTATAAGGTATTTTTTCGATGCCAGCAACCTGTTCGAACAAATAAAAAAGCGATTGACAAGCTTCTGATCTCGCAACACTTCTTCTGCATACTGCCTGCACACAAGTGTAATCTTAGCATCGGGAGCGTTTCTCTTTAATATCCTTAGAAAAGGAATCAACATCACAACATCGCCTATTGAATCAAAGCATATAACTAAGATTTCTTTGCTGCTATGAACGTCAATTATGCCATCTGGCTTTTTTATCTGTGTAAAAAAGCGAAGGATGGCATTAACATATTTTATTTTTCCAGTTTTATCTGTATTAAATTTTTTCATAAATCTGCTTCATTTGCTATAAGCAAAAATTCTTTCAGGTCTATGATAGAAATTTTTATAATCAAACTGTCCCGATACATAACTATCCATCGTTTCAAACTCGTAATCAGAAGCCCTGACATAGGTCACCTCAATCGCATCTGAAACCATTAAATCACCTATATAAGTTGCTCTTGAACAATTATTTATATGAACATGCACTAACCTATGTGTTTTATTAAGTTTAGAAAGAGCCGCATTAATCTCATCTAACTTATCAATATCTGTAAGATAATGTAATTCAAATACAATCTGGGCAAATTTGTTCAATTTATCTTCTGCAAGATTGTTAAGCACACCGATTTCGTATCCTTCAATATCACATTTTAAGAAAATATTTTTACAATCAGCATGATTATTATCATTCATGATTTCTTCTATAGTTTTCAACTCAGGCTGATTGATATCTTTTTTTCCAATAACGCCAAATTTATTAAAATGAAATCTAGGATGCTCTATCGGTGGCGCAGCAACAGTATGATCATACAAAAAGATTTCAAACCCTTTATCCGCAAAGTATTCTTCAAAAGAAACATCATCTGACACACCAAAGCCATATAAAACTTTAGATTCATACTTGTCTAAATCATTAACAATAACGTATCCCCCATCACCATTAGAACCAATATGCAACCAACTGTGTTCATCAACTATTCTGTATACTTTAAGCAAGTCCTTTATCATTGCACTTTTCTTATAATAATCTGATTGCAGAACTTGCTCTGGATTGTTCTTCATTAAGAAATCATTTTGAATATAAGCCTCAATACCATACATCATCTCAGCCGGCTTTGTTCTATCCCAAAAAAGATTTGCTCTCTCCTCCATGTGCGTAACACGAATTCTTGTTTCGTTACAAACTCCCTTTATTTCATTACAAGAATTTTGCAATCCATCAAGTTTCCCTTCAATATGAACAAGTCGATCATATACATCTTTAAAATATCCAAACATTTTTCTTCCCCCTATTCTTTATTTAAAAGATTCAAGTTTTGATTGTATATTTTTAAATACACACTCTGGCGTAATAGACTTCATGCACATTGCAGGATAACTATCATTGCACAAGCAATGCGTAAACCATTCCTCTGTAGTTCCCATGCATTCTCCACACGCACGCGGTAATATATTTATATTTTCTTCATAACTATAATAAAATGTTGGTCCAAACATAACCGCACAACAGGTACCTAACTGTGTAGCTAGATGAACCAATCCCCCCTCACAATCAATATGTAATTGCGATTCTTTAAGAACAAATTTTATTATTTCTAAATGACACCCAAATACATAATCATCTACTTGTTTCATTTTTTGACTATCAATATTTCCAATTTGAACAATCCTTACATATGGATACTTCTCCTTTATCATTTCTATAAGACGATTATAATTCTCGATTGGCCATGTTTTTACCTGCTTTTTACCATCTGGTCTGGTATCTGCACCTAAATTTACTGTAATGTATTGAAATGGAAGATTTAAAGCATCGAAATCTTTTTTATACTCTCCCTTTAACGCTATTGGAACATTATGATCGCATATATTTAATGATGTATACGATGCCATAATCCTGTATCTATCAAGTTTTAAAACCTTTGCTCTATTCACATGTATTACAGATTCAAATGGCATCCTTTGGACAACATCTTTAACATTGTCATATTCATTTAGCCACTTGTCTGCAAATTTATAAAATCCCTTTGATTTTTTTCGTAATTTCACCATATCTGCGTAAAGAACATTTATGATATGATCAATTCTTATTACTAAATCATATTCCGAAAAGCAGATTTCATTTTCGTTTTCGTATTTGATATAACTCCCAGCCACATCAAAATATATCGCATCCAAAAAAGCTCTTTTCTTTAAATCATTTGAAGTAATAAAAAAAACAGAATTACAATCTATCTCTTGAAGTGCTAAAAGCGCTTTTTTTGCTACAATATAATCTCCAAGCCCTCCTGTAACAATAACATATACTCTTACCCTAGCATCATTTATAATTTTATTTTGAACCTTATATTCTTTAAGGTCGAATACAGTTTTACTTAATGGAAAACTATCGTTATCTAACTCTTCTAATATTTTCTGCTGTTTCTTTTGATCACTATAAGATACTATTAAATAATCAAAACTATTTGAATCAGGAATTTTATCTATAATGGGTACTGATTCAATATCTTTCTCCATACCTTCTTCTTGATCAACAACTATGCCTATAATTTTGCAATACTTTGTTATATTGTTTTGCTCAATAATCTGTCTCGAATTACCATCATTTCCATAAATAATAACTTTTGAATCTTTTTGTATCTGTTCATAAGGAAACATTACTTTTGAATCATCACTACTTCTATATATAGAATTAAAATATGGTTCCCAATAATCATTAGCATGTGCTTCTGTAAAAATCTTAAGTGACTGTTTAAAATTCCACCACAAAAGACATCGTATTGCTTTTTTAGGATTATCCTTATATTTCTCTTTACATTCCTTAGAAATATTCTCTAAATTGAAAAAGTACCTACTCAGAAACATCTTTCTTTTAAGCACATCAACTAAACTTACGTCATATTCCTTATTCTTCATCTATTACACTCCAAAAAATTATCTTTATAAATTCATAAAGGCAATGTAATCATCGATTACCTTCTGCGTATCTCCTATTTCTTTAACTTCACCATCATTAATCCACAGAATCCTATCACATAGCTCCGCCATAGTATTCATTTCATGACTAACCATGATAACAGTTCTATTTTTATCCGTAATAAGTGTCTTCATTTTCTCTAATGATTTTTGCCTGAAGCGCTCATCTCCTACTGCAAGCACTTCATCTACAAGCATTATGTCAGTATCAAGATTTGCCGTAATTGCAAATGCAAGCTTCGAATGCATACCAGATGAATATGTTCGCACAGGCATATCGATAAAATCTCCTATTTCAGCAAATTCAATAATGTCTTTGCTTTTCTCTATCATCTCTTCTTCTGTAAAACCTAAAAGCATCCCTGATAAGATAATATTCTTTCTTCCAGTTGAATCCTCATTAAATCCAACACCTATCGACATTAGAGATATACTATTTCCCCTCAGATCGATATTCCCTTCATCCGGCCTAAAAATACCCGCCAACGCCTTGAGCATAGTAGATTTTCCGCTTCCATTCTTACCTATAATTCCAAGTATTTCCCCTCGTTTAGTTTCAAAAGAAACATTTTTTACCGCATGAATAACTTTATTCTTGTCCTTAGGTAATTCATGAAAAACCTTTTTAATCGATGGTAAATTTTTAAGCGGTCTGTAATCTATGCATAAATTCTCGACTTTCATTGATATATCATCCATCAGATCACCTTCACATATGTATTTTCATTTTTATAAACTATGCAACTGCCATTTATCGCTAATACAACTGAAATTCCAAACCATACAGCTAGACCTTTCAAAGAAATATCTGTTTTATACATCAATGCATTTCTCATCTGTGCAATAAAAAAAGCAAGTGGATTTACCGTTTCAAATATCTGTCCTAATGGTGCCGGGAAGCTTTTTCCTACAGAATAAAAAATCCCCGTAAAATAGAACAACATCTGCAAAAGAATATCTATAACGTAAGACATATCCTCTATAAATACTCCTATATGCATCAAGTAACATCCTATTCCATAACAGAAAATAAAAAAGACGCCCAAAACAGGTATCAATCCTAAAAGATGATAATCAATACTGACTCTATACGGCATCATCAGCACAACGACTACTATACTGGAAATAAACATCTTAAATAGAAAAATCAGCATATTACTTAAAAGGATTACAGTTTTTGGAATATACACCTTTGTAATTATTCCTTTTGAAGCTTTAATCAGCTTCACGCTCGCATTGATTGTTCTACTAAAGAAAAACCACATAGTAAGAGCCGAATAAATAAAAACAAGATAATACTGTTCGGTATTTTTAAATACATAGCCAAAAATAATAAAATAGATTAACATGCTACATACCGGTTCTAATATCCACCAAAACCAGTCCAAATATGCATTTGTAACTTCAGCTTGTAATGCAACCCTTGCAGAATAGATAATATATTTTCTATACTTTTTTATGTCATTTATTAAGCATCTTAACGTTTTCATGAATAACCTTTTCCAATTCCTCCAACACTCGTTTAGCTCTTATGCTATTGATACATTCGGCCATTTTATATCCCATATAACACTCATATGCCCAGTCTTCATGCAATCCCATGCATCCATTACACTCTTCATTTACAAGATTTATATTCTGTTCATATGCATACATATGCTTCGGAGTCGGGCCAAAAATAACTATACATTTCGTTCCGAACTGTGTAGCCAGATGAACAAGTCCTCCTTCGCAGTCTATATGACACAAACTCCCCTTCAGAACATACTTGGCATATTCAATGGATTCACCGAATATATATCTGTCTACTCCCTTAATCTTCTCAGAATCCTTACCACCAAGCTGAACAATTTCTATATTCATATCTGCTGCATGAATCAGCTTTATAAGTTCTTCGTAATACTCTTTATTCCACAGTTTTAATTGCTTCTTCCCCGGAACCATGGCATCTGCTCCGTAGTTAATCGTGATATAGCGGATATTACCTAAATTCTTATCCCACTTGGATTTCGCGTCTTTATCCATAGGAATAGACACTTTTTTACTCGCAATATCAAAAGCTTTCCCCATGCGAAGCTCTGTCCATCTATCAAGCCTGCTTATTCTACATCTTTCAAACTGTATTCTTTCGCGCCAACATTGCCGGTCTATATCCACATATAACTTGTCCCAATTGTCACATATATAACTGATTCGCTTAGCCAATTCCTGTGAAAGCACGCATAGCTTCTTTTCTTTAAAACTATCAACATGTATGAAATGCTCTACATTCAGCGCAAGATCATATTTATAAAATTCGCTGTCATAGACTTCATATGCTTTTATCTCTGACGCCACATCACGATATATTGCCTTTGCAAAAGCAGGCTTGTCGCAAAAAACTGTCACTTTGCAATCTGCCATCTCAAGAATTTCTTCAAGCACAGACTTGCTGATAATGTAATCCCCAAGTCCTCCCGTCGGATAAAAAGCCAAATGAATTATGCTGTCGTTATAGAAAATCTGTTCATAGTATCTTTTTCCAAGCAGTTTTCTTTTAACCTTTGAAAATGCTCTTACCGCTGTAGTCTTAATGCCTCTGCTTCTTATTGACAGAATCATCCGTGAAATAAGATGTCTTCTAAATAACCTCATTATCAGTTTATCTTGTATCCTTCCATCAGATAGTTTGTCACATAGTCTCTTACACCGGCTTCCAACGAATAGAATTCTTCTTTATAGCCTGCTTTTCTGAGCTTATTCATTTTAGCCTCAGTGAAATACTGGTACTTTCCCCTAAGCTGCTCAGGCATATCTATAAATTCTATGTTTGGTATTTTTCCCATCGATTCAAATGTAGCAATCGCAAGATCATAAAAACTTCTTGCCGTACCGGTTCCCAGATTGAACAAACCATTTACTTCACTGTTATCCATTACATAATCGATAACCATGCAAATATCTTTTACATACACAAAATCGCGCAACTGCTTACCGTCTTCATATCCTTCTTTATATGACTTAAACAGTCCCTTTTTACCTGTTTTTGTAACATCATTAAATGTATGAAAGATTACACTTGCCATGCTGCCCTTGAAATACTCGTTTGGTCCGTATACATTAAAGAACTTAAATCCAACGTGCTGCTTAGGCAGTTTATTCCCACTTTGTATTTCTTTTTCTGCCCACAGATCAAAAAGTTGTTTGGAATATCCGTAACCGTTTAAAGGCATTAGCTTCTTTATATCATCCTCATCATCAAAACCTTCATCGCCATTTCCATATGTAGCGGCGCTGCTGGCATAGATGAAACTTATTCCTTCATCGGCACAGTATTTCCAAAGAGCTTTAGTAAATTCAAAATTGTTTTTGTATAAGAAATCAAAGTTCTTTTCTGTTGTTGCAGAACATGCTCCCATATGTATGACATGAGTTATCTTTCCCGAGAAATCGCTAAGTCTTCCTAAGAGTTCGCTTCGCTCTATGTACTCTATATAGCGCTTATTGCGCATATTCATCCACTTATCCGTTTCGCATATGTGATCGCATATAATAATGTCATCTATGCCTTTATCATTAAGCATTCTGACCAGGTTACTTCCTATAAAACCTGCCCCGCCGGTAACCAATATCATCTTCTATCTCTCCTAACCAATACTTTTAATCTTTTCAATAATATTTGTACTTGAGCATCCTTCTTTAAACTCCGCATACTCAATTTTTCCGCCATACGAACTGAGCACACTTTTTTCCGGGATATCTACTCCCATGTAGTCTGCTCCTTTAACCCAAATATCAGGCTTTACGTTCTCTATACATTTACGTGGATCTTTTTCTGAAAAAATGCAGATATAATCGACGCAGCCAAGTCCTGACAGCACTTCCGCTCTTTCTTTTTCCGGAACAATAGGTCTGTCATTGCCTTTTAGTAACTTGACCGACTCATCAGAATTTAGAAATATAACAAGAATATCCCCGTACCCCTTAGCTTTTTCCAGATATTGAACATGCCCCGCATGAAGAATGTCAAAACAACCACTCGTTGCTACCACAGTCTCCCCTGCTTTTTTGCACGCTGAAACAATCCCCGATATTTCACTTAGCTCAACTATCTTGTTCTTCATTTAATGTCTTTATCAGCTCTTTACTTGTAATAGCTGCTGTTCCCCTTTTGGTAATTACAACTCCCGCGGCATAATTAGCCACTTTCACAGAATCATCTATGTTAAGTCCCGATATTATTCCCATAGTTATAGTGCTGAGAACGGTATCTCCTGCTCCGCTAACATCAAAGACTTCAACATCTTTTGCCGGAAAATCTCTGCGACTCTCTCCCTTTGAAAAAACAGATATGCCTTTGTCTCCTCGTGTGAGAACCAACATTTTCGCCATCGAATCTTCCAGATACCTGTTGCCTGCTTTGTTGATATCTTCCTCTGTTTCCACATTCATACCGACTGCGTTGGCCATCTCATCGATATTGGGAGTTAGCATATCTACATTCTTATAGAACTCGATGTTAAGTGTTTTCGTATCTGCTGCCACAAAAACATTGTTTGCTTCACACAGCGCTACTATTCTGCTTATAAAATCTTTATCTTTAAGAACACCTTTAAGATAATCAGACAGAATAACCGCATCTGTCTTTCCAATTACTTTTTCGCAATACTTATATATACTGTCCTGTGCTTCTTTACTTATTTCTTCCGTAATCTCTCTATCTACACGAAGTAACTGATAACCCTTAGTCGTGTATCTCGTTTTCATCGTGGTAGGTCTGCTATTATCAAAAAAGATTCCATCTACAGATGCTCCTCCGGAAGAAAGATCATTCACTAGCCACCTTCCCGCATCATCATCCGATACTACACCGGCAACAGAAGCTTTTGCACCTAGTCCGATAAGATTATTGACCACATTGCTTGCTCCTCCGGCAACATATCTTTTTTCTTTATAATCAAGTACAGGAACCGGAGCTTCCGGTGAAATCTTACGTACTTTTCCGTTTATGTATCTGTCAACCATAAGGTCTCCGATTACAAGAACCTGCTTATTACAAAAACTCTGCGAGATTGCGTCTGTATACTCTTTGATTTTCACTGGTTGTAAACATCTTCCTTTCAATTATTTCGCATAAAATATGCACACTTAATGTATGTATTTCCTGTATTCTCGGTGTTGAATCAGAAGGAACAACAAGCCCGATATCACAAACTCCCTCTACTATTCCGCCTTCTTTTCCAAGAAGTCCTATCGTATATAATCCCTTATTGTTTGCAGTATCTACTGCTCTTAATATGTTTTCCGAGTTACCGCTTGTTGATATCCCTATAAAGCAGTCGCCTTCTGTTCCCAAGCCCTCTATCTGGCGCGAGAACACCTCTGCATAGCTGTAATCATTTGCAATACAAGTAACTACAGATGGATCGGTGCACAAAGAAATTGCAGGAAGTGATCTTCGCTCTTTTGTAAATCTGCCCACTATTTCTCCGGCAAAGTGTTGTGCATCAGCCGCGCTGCCGCCATTACCGGCTATCAGAATTTTCTTTCCGTTCTTTAATGCTTCTACAAGCATATCTCCGGCTCTTTCAAGCCACATCATATATTCTGAAAGCTCAGTTGAATTCAAAAGATTTATCTTATCTTCAATAATCTGCTTGATCCAATATTCCATCCGCATATCCTGTTATCAGCTTTGCAGCTTCTAACAATCCTCCCTTAACATAAGAAATATTATTTAATATATGTTTCTCATTTGAATAAATAACGATTCCTCTGACAGATTGGTATTTCTTGCAAAAGGCAACATCTCTTTCCTTATCTCCAACTAAGATCAAATTATCCGTATCAATATCAAATTCCGATATTGCCTTTTCGAAAAGGGCTAATCGTGGCTTACGACAATTACACTCTTTTCTGTATTTATCCACTTTTGCCTGCGGATGATGTGGGCAATAATAAGATGCCGAAATATTAACGCTTTTTTCCTTCAGGTCATTAATCATCCACTTTTCAAGCTTCTTGTAATCATCCTCAGAAAAATATCCTCTGGCTATTCCGGACTGATTTGTTATAACGATCAAGATGTATCCTTCTTGTTGTAGAATCTTGAGTCCTTCAATTACTCCTTCAAGGTACGTAAAATCTTCAACTCTATGAACATATCCCTTATCAACATTGATTGTTCCGTCTCTGTCAAGAATCACTGCTTTGTTCTTGCTCATTTAGTAATCCTAATTATGTATTTAATTAAAAATCGGTAATAAAACTGTCTAACTCAGAGTGCAGAAAAGAACCTCTGCATGAAAAATAAGCATATCAATGGTAAAACACTAACTACTTAAATAACTTAGAAAAACTATGTATAGATTTGAAAAATTGCATTTTATTTATGTATACAACTGACAATTAGTTTACTACCCCCCTAAAAAACAAGCGTTATTTAGTGAACGACAGTTTTTTTGAGTGAACGACATGTGGAAATTTTTGAACTTAGAAATATAAAAATTGTAATCTACAAGAAATCTTAAGAAAATTCGTAGGTAAATCTTAATATTTGTCTGCTATCATAGAACGAGTCGGCGGTCTTTCAATGACAATTCTATGTCGACGCTATGGCGATTCGCCAAATCTATATACATTCTATAAGTGAGGTATCAAATGAAAAGTAACCAAACAAATCTAGCAAAGTATTTTCCAATGATCAAAACCAAGGAGCAGATACTCGAAGAGATCAATGCAAATGATACACTTCGTGCAATCTTCAACAATTGGCCGGAAAAGCACCAAAATGAATTCCTGTCAATATGCACAGGTTCCAAAGGCGTAAAAATGCTTTATGATTGCTACTTCAAAGAGATTCTCAATCCAGAGTATGCTCCTGAGCGTCTGTCATCACTATTAAGTAGCATCTTAGGAAGAAAAGTCACCGTGAAATATCAGCTGACTAACGATAACACCCGAATCGGAGATGAATCATCCCTTGTTATAACAGACATCGTAGTAGAGCTCGAAGACGGAACTCTTGCAAACATCGAAGTACAAAAACTCGGCTACGCCTTCACAGGCGAAAGAGCTTCATGCTACTCCGCAGATCTTTTGCTCCGTCAATACAAGCGCATTAGAGACCTTCGCAAAGAAAACTTTTCTTATAAAGACATTGCACCGGTCTATACCATTGTATTCCTTGAAAAATCCCCTTCTGTATTCAGGGAGTACAAAGACGTATTTGTCCACAAATTTTCTACCGTGTCTGACACTGGACTTAAGATGAATATGCTCCAAAACTTTATCTTTATCCCCGTTGATATTTTCCTCGAAAATCTACATAATAATGGTATGAAGAGTGAATTGGACGCATGGCTGACTTTCCTTGGCTGCGATGAACCGGATTATATCTCAACGCTTTTGGAAACACATCCCGATTTCAAGCCTCTGTACCATGACCTTTATAACATATGTCGAAATACAGAAAGGATGATGACTATGTTTTTTTCTGAAGAACTTAAGATTCTTGATGATAATACTGTTAAATATATGATGGACCAGCTTGAAGAAGGAGTTAAAGAGCAGAAGGCAGAAATTGCTGAAAAGAATGCAGAAATTGCCGAACTGAAAGCAAAACTTGCAGAATACCAAGCTCAAGCCCCAAACTAAACATCTACATAAACGTGGCGCCGGTCATTTTCACGACCGGCGCCATTTTTATTCAATATAAATCCTATATTTCAAACCAACGCTTCATAATTGCTCACTCCAGCTCATACACAACCTTGCGTATCTCTTCGTTAAGCTCCTGTCTCCTGTCATTCAAAAGCAGTATCTTATTATACTTGTAATACGCTTCGTTTCCCGTCTCGCGGACAAACTTAAGACTGTAATAAGCATTTGAAAGCTCCGTAAGGAATATGACCATCTCCTGGCTTCCCGAGAGAGACTCTTCATCACCAAATACGCGGTTTATAAATTCAAGGCTGTTTGTAAGATGTCTTCCGCTGACTTCACTTGCAGTCTTCCTTGAAAGCTCGCGGCTGTTGAACCACTCTTTTACCACCGAAACGGGATCCTTATCGCAGTCTTTGGCAATAATTTCTGCACAGTTCTTAAGCTCTGCTGCCGCAATTCGCCTGTACTTCTCATCGTCGCGGCTCACCATTCCTGTCTCGACATCCTTTTTTAATTTTTCAAGTTCATCATCCGCTTTAGACAACAAATACTCCGAAGCAGAATCCGCCTTTAATGCATTCTTTTCGCAGTAACCAAGAAACTCCTTCATGACCGCAAAAAGATTCTTTTGAACCGCCTGATCTCTTGCATAGTCCCTAAACTCTTCCATAAGCTTATCGGTAAGAAGTCCGATGATGCTGAGTTTCTCGTCAAAGCTTCCGTTTCGAAGAGCATCCCTATCTTCAAATGCCTCTCCCTCAAGAATCTTCGGTATCTTATAAAGCTCTCTGTACCTGTGATAAAGCTCATAGTATGTTGCAAAATCAGATGCTATATCCGCATTCTGAATATACTGACTGACGAGATTCTCATCCACAACAATGCCAAGCTTCTCATGAACCTTGATAACTCGGGATAAATCCTCCCAGCCTCTTGCGGTAACAAAACTTCTTTTCTCAAGCTCTGTTCTGATGTTGTAGAAATTATCTTTTTTAATCTCAAGATAAGCGAGAATTGCTCCGTGAACGCCCGCCTTGTAGGCATATTCTTTCCACGCATCAAAGTCCTCTTCTATGTTGATCTGGCGCACTCTGTCGAGGGTTACTATATCGAAATCCCTGACTGACTTGTTATACTTTGCAGGATTTCCTGCAGTTACGATTATATAGCCGTCAGGAAGCTTATGTGTTCCGAAAGTCTTATACTGAAGGAACTGAAGCATCGTAGGAGCAAGGGTTTCCGAGACACAATTGATCTCATCAAGGAAAAGAATTCCCTCTTTTACCCCCGACTTCTCTATCTGGTCGTAAACGGCCGCAATTATCTCACTCATAGTATATTCGGTCACAGAATACTTTCTGCCGCCGTACTCTTTCTCAGAGATCATGGGAAGCCCGATCGCGCTCTGCCTTGTGTGGTGCGTTATTGTATATGACACAAGCCCGATTCCAAGCTCCCAGGCTATCTGCTCCATTATCGCAGTCTTTCCTATTCCGGGAGGCCCCATCAAAAGGACGGGCCTTTGCCTGTTTACGGGAATCTCGTACTGCCCGCTCTCATCCTTTGTAAGGTACGCTCTCACGGCATTTTTCACTTCATCTTTTGCTTCATTTATGTTCATGTTTAATTCCTCATCTTTTGTCACATATTTATGAAAACGCTGATTAAAGCATTTCCTTAACTTTAGCAAAACATAATTCGTTCCGCCTTAGACATAAAGCTTTAGCGCCCACTCCGGCACCTTCGTATCATCTATGTCTCCGTCTTTCGGAAACGCAAATGCAACATCGTAATCGGGACTCTTTTCCGGATATTCACCGTACCCGTCGGTAAAATATATGAGCCCTTTCAGATTCTCAAACTCGCCCTTTCCCCGCAGGTTCTCAACATATTCAAACACAGGCCTAAAATCCGTTCCAAAGCCGCCTTCGACCGTAATCTTGCCAATGCGCTTCTCCATCTCCTCAACAGATTCAATAAGTTCGTCCTTCTGCACCCTGTCATCGCACTCGATCAGATGTACCCTGATCTTCTGAAAAAAGCTCTCCTTGTCCAAAAGAATCTTCGCCGCCTCTCGAAGAAATCCTTCAAGCAGCGTATCAGTGCAGGATGCGGAAGTATCAACCGCAATTACAAGCTCTTTTAACCGCTTAACCTCTCTGAACTCATTCTCTTCAATGAGCGGCATATTGCCGTAATGCGACATCCCATAGGAATACATCCCGTAGTCAAAAGTATCGAGATCGATGCCGCCCTCTTCCCTCAATATCATGAACCTTTTCAGGAATTCACGGTAGTCCGTCCTTGACGTATTCTGTATCTGCAGGAGAAAAGAAAGCTTGCCGACCTTATCGGACGCCCTACTTGAAAGCGCATCTATCTCGCTCTGAAGGCGCTTTGCCTCTTTCTCCCAGTTTTTTTCCTTATCCTTTATTTCCCTTAAAACAAGCGGGCTTATCAGCTTTTCCTTAAGCTTCTCGTCCTCGTCGTTTTCTTTTTCCGGCTCATCCTTCGGAATCCTTCTGAAAAAACCGTGATCGTCCAGCTTAAACTCCCGCTCTGCCCGTTCAAGCTCATCTATCGTAAGTTCTTTTCCCTCTGTGGAAAAAAATCTGTATAATTTCTCAACCGTCAAAACCTTGAGCTCATCCTCAAGAAGCGCATACATCCTGTCCCTGTAATCCGACGTAACTCTGTAGATGCACGGATAGTCCATCCCATCGAGAATCGACTCGACCACGATGTCCGCGCACAGGTCAAACAATCTCTCGTCCTCATAGAACGCCGAAGTGTACATATGCCTGAATATGCAGTGAAGTATCATGTGCAGATACGTCCTGTTAAGCTTCCCCGGCTCCTCGACAAAGAGCTTTAATATATACGAAGGGTTGTACCTGATGTTAACCGCATCTGTACCTACGGTCACAGTCGAAAGATCCATCTCATACTTAAGGCTCATAAGCGCCGCGCCCATGAATCTCATGGCGATGTACAGCTCCGTCCTTGACGCCTCAAGCGCTTTTACGCCAACCGCCTCAAGTTCCCTTCTTTTCGCACTTCCGGAAGTACCTTGATCCATATCTTTCTCCATCTCAGCCTCCGATTTTTACAAAAGATTAAATTCTTCAAAACCACTGCCGGACTTTCTGCTTCGCTCGACCAAAAACGCACACAGCAAAGTCTTTCCCGAATCCGTAGCTCTTTTTATCCCGGCTTCTATATGTTCATCACGGAAAAGAGCCTTATCCGCACTCATCCTGTAATCAAGAAGTTTGCCTATATACTCAAGCTCATCTTCCGCTTCTGATGTCTCTTCTATCATCCTGTTAAAAATGCTTCCGAAATTTTCTGAAACATAGTCTTCGTATTTTTCTCTGTATCCGTCCGCAAGTTTGTAAGGGTACAATAGCCGCCCCAGTGCAATATCTTTAGCGATCGCGCTTCCGTCTATTATTGCCTTCTCAAATAGTTTGTCATACTCCCTGAAATTGATGAATGTTCTGTCGACGCACTCTCTGTACGCATAGCCCGAGCCTCCGATAGAGAACTGGATGGTCCTTGCCATGGTATTCTCATTGAAATCATACAGAAATTCAGGGAAGGTCAAAAGAGCTTCTTCAATGCTCCCATCATCTTCATGAATCCGGATCATGAAACTTAGCGTTCTGTCCACATCTGCGAGGAAGTTTCGGATTATCTCGTACCTTCCGCCATTTATGGTCACATTTATTCTCTTAAGGCTGTCGCACTGTCTGAGAACGCCGTCGTAGTAATCGATTATTCCATCGTATACGCTTATTTCTTTGAGTGACTTGCAGTTGTGGAAAGCAAAGCCGTAAACAGTCTTTATGCTTTCGGGAAGTTGTACGCTTTCAAGGTCATCTCTTCCCGAAAAAGAGTGGTTTCCAATTTCCTCAACAGTAATTCCGTCAATCTCACCGGGCACCGTGAGTTTCCTGATTGTGCCTTGATATCCGGTTATCGCAATATACTCATGTCCGTCTTTTTTATGCTTCTTTTTCTCATACAAAAACATTTCATCCAAGCCATCCTTCACTCGAAGTTTATCAAAACCACTACCACTACGCAACATAGTGGGGGCTCTAGATTGGGTGCCTTTACTTACGCCCGGCCGCAAAAGGTATATGTTCGGAAATGTGCTGCGTACGTCTGCGCAGTGATTTTCATAATTTTACAAAGAACGGGAATGCCTCCTTTCGACGTTGCTCAGAGAAGTCGGCATTCCCGTTCTTTGAAAAATTTGAAAATCATCTTGCTCGTACGAAAGCAGCACATTTCCAAACATATACCTTTTGTGGCCGAGCTGTCTGTGAAAATGGCAGAACAAATTTAGAGGAGCCTATGATTACTGTTTATGGTACATTTCCGTCGTACAAAACCGCCATAAAAAAACATATCGTCCCCCAAATTTACGTATAGTACACCATTCAATAGCTTGGCTGCGCACTAATTGGGGAGACTGTCTTTCAGATTACGTTTTTTAGTAAAACTACACTTAGTTCGAACTTGTATGTACAACTTAGGGTTAATTGGTGATAAGATGTATGTATGATTTCGAAAATAATTATGTCGCAATAACAGTTTAATGCATAATATATAGTTTGTTATATGGGGGAAGCGAACATGGAGAACAGAAAAGCAACATCACTTAAATATCATCTGATTGAAGAGGAATTGAAGCAGATGATCTTAGAGGAAAAGATAAAGCCCGGGGAGAAGATGCCGTCGGAGAATGTGCTTACTGCTAAGTATGGGGTGAGCAGGCAGACGGTGAGGAAGGCTATTTCCAATCTGATAAATGAAGGTTTTGTATATGCTATTCAGGGGAGTGGGACTTATTGTTCGGATGCTTCGAGGTTTAAAAAGGAATCAAAGGATATTGCGGTTGTAATGACTTATCTTTCGGATTACATTTTTCCGAAGGTTATAAGTGGAATAGATTCGGTGCTTTCAGAGAACGGGTACAGTATTGTACTAAAGAATACCAATAACTCAAGGACAAGAGAGATCAAGTGTTTAGAAGAACTTATTGAGAAGAACATTGACGGGATAATAATTGAGCCCAGCAAGAGTAATGTCTTTTGCAAGCATAAGTACTTATATGACAAGCTTGATTCATTCGGCATTCCTTACATCTTCATTCAGGGCGCATACTCTGTTATGGAGGACAAGCCACATGTCATCATGGATGACGAAAAAGGCGCATATCTGCTGACAGAGCATCTGATAAGTCTTGGACACCGGAATATTCTCGGCGTATTTAAAAGCGACGACACGCAGGGACAAAACAGGCATAAAGGCTACGCCAAAGCTCTTGCCAAGGCCGGAATCACCTACGATCCCGAGAATGTCATCTGGTTCTACACCGAGGACAGAGCCGTTCATCCCTATACCACTCTTCAGAAAATGATAAAGAGTGGCAAAAAAGTTGACGCCATCGTTGCCTACAACGACCAGATAGCCTTCCACCTCATCAAAGCTATCCGCGAACTCGGCCTCAAAGTCCCCGAAGACATTTCCATCACCGGCTATGACAACTCTCAGACCACAGGCAACACAGACATAACCCTCACAACTATAGCCCACCCCCAACAGGAACTCGGCAAAATCGCCGCCGAAGCCCTCCTCAAAATGATCCGCCACGAAGAAGTCGACAAAACAATCGTCATCGACCCAAAACTCATAACGGGCACCTCCTGCATGATCCGAAAAATACCGTGGTAGCTCTGTTTAACGGCTATCTGTTTGAGCCATGTATCATCAAGCCCAGCTTGATGATGCATGGCGAGTTTATAGCCGTTAGAGCTGCCACAGTATTTTTTTACGCCATGAATTATGCCGAGCTCGCCCGCACAAAAATCGGGGAATTCAGCAAGGCGCCCCCAAAACAGATGTCACGGTACCACTGCTTACAACTTGACCAGTCGTACGTACAAGTTTGAAAATTGGATTATAAAGTTACTGTCTTTTTTGTGAGAAGGGAAAGCAGTACATGGGGAACAACGCAAGTGCTGCTGTCACCAAATATCTCAACTTTTTTACGCCGGATAATTTTTTTATTTGGTGGCAGTAGCACAAGAATAAAAGGAGGGTTACAAATGATTCAGACAAAAGCGTACAAGTTTTGGTTTTGCACAGGTTCTCAGGACCTTTATGGGGATGAAGTCCTGAGACACGTTGCGGACCATTCCAAAGAAATCGTTGAAGAGCTCAACAAATCGGGGATACTTCCTTACGAAGTTGTATGGAAACCTGTTCTTATAACAAATCAGCTTATAAGACAAACTTTCAATGAAGCAAATGCCGATGATTCCTGCGCAGGTGTTATCACATGGATGCACACTTTTTCACCTGCAAAGTCCTGGATACTCGGTCTTCAGGAATTCAGAAAACCGCTCTTGCATCTTCACACACAGTACAATGAAGAGATTCCTTACGATACCATCGATATGGACTTCATGAATGAGAACCAGGCTGCGCACGGCGACAGAGAATACGGTCACATCGTCAGCAGAATGGGCATTGAGCGCAAAGTAATCGCAGGATATTGGAAAGACAACGAAGTACGAAGCAGGATTGCTTCCTGGATGCGCACCGCTGTCGGCGTTATGGAATCAAGCCATATCCGCGTAATGAGAGTTGCCGACAACATGAGAAACGTTGCGGTTACAGAAGGTGATAAAGTTGAGGCTCAGATCAAATTCGGATGGGAAGTTGATACTTATCCCGTTAATGAGATTGCAGACAGCGTAGCTGCCGTAAGCGCATCGGACGTAAATGCTCTTCTCGATGAATATTATGACAAATATGAGATCATACTCGACGGAAGAGATCCCGATGAATTCAAGAAACACGTTGCCGTTCAGGCTCAGATTGAGCTCGGATTTGAGAGATTCCTTGAGGAAAAAAACTATCAGGCTATCGTAACTCACTTCGGTGACCTTGGGGCACTTGGACAGCTCCCCGGCCTTGCAATCCAGAGACTCATGGAAAAAGGCTACGGATTCGGCGCCGAAGGTGACTGGAAAGTTGCCGCAATGGTTCGTCTTATGAAGATAATGACTTCCGGCATGAAAGATGCAAAAGGCACTTCAATGCTCGAAGACTATACATATAACCTTATAAGAGGAAAAGAAGGAATACTCGAAGCTCACATGCTTGAGATATGCCCCACTATCGCAGACGGGCCTATCAGCATAAGAGTCAAGCCTCTTTCAATGGGCGACAGAGAAGATCCCGCAAGACTTGTATTTACTTCAAAAGAAGGCAAGGGTGTTGCCACATCACTCATCGATCTCGGCAACAGATTCCGTCTTATCATAAATGAAGTCGAGTGTAAAAAGACAGAAAAACCCATGCCTAATCTTCCGGTTGCCACAGCATACTGGACTCCGTATCCGGATCTTTATACAGGTGCCGAAGCATGGATTCTTGCAGGCGGCGCACACCACACAGCATTCTCCTACGACCTCACCTCCGGTCAGATGGCCGATTGGGCTGAGATGATGGGAATTGAAGCTGTAATAATTGATAAGAACACCACAATTCCGGCATTTAAGAAAGAACTTAAACTCGGAGATGTGTTCTATAGATAATGCCACCCCTCTTTTTTCTAATCCTAGAAGAGCAAAGAGTTGCTTTGCAACTCTTTGCGCGCCGATGCGCGCAAGCTTTAGCTTGCATAATACTTCTGCGCATCGGTCGCATCCATAGCGGAGCGTTTGTTTAAATATTCATCTGTTCTTGGTTCTTATAGTTATTGCTTTCTCTATAACAGATACTTCCGTCTCTTTGTATGAACCGCCAAATTCACCATCCAAAGTCCACTCTACATCTTCGGAAGCCTTGAATGTAACATGTTTGACCTGCTTATATGTAAGATACGGATTGTCAGGCATTTTCATTGCAAGTGCCGAGATTATGGAATTAAATTCCGCAAGGTTCTTTGGTGCATGGATCAGAATAAGCTCCATCTGACCATCATCCTGCTGTATCTGCTCGTCTCCAAAAAGAGTCATTCCGGCAACCGACGATGAGTTGCTCACCGCTCCGAAAACATAATCACCACTCTCTTTTACACCATCCGCTTCAATTTCCATATGGCAACTGTAGCCGATATTCTGCGGAAGCTCCGCGATCGCGCTCAGTATATAAGCCGCATATCCAAGAACGTTTTTTAGCTCCTGGTCTGTAGCATAGCTCACCTTTGAAAAAACTCCGAATGCAGCAACATAATTAAAATATGTGCCATTCATCTTACCAACATCATACTTAAAAGGCTTTCCGTCTATAGCGACATCTATAGCCCTCGCTCTGACTCCAGGTATCCCCAGTCCCTTTGCAAAATCATTTGTACTACCCGCCGGAATGTAAGACAGAATCGGCTTATTGCACATGCGCATTATTGCATTTACAACATGATTAAGCGTTCCGTCTCCTCCGCTGCAAAGTATTGCATCCACTCTTCCGTCATACTGATAAATAATAGTCTCAGAAGTCAGATCGTCCTCGGGTAAAATAGGAAACACAACCGGTTCATATCCGGCTTTTGCAAACCTCGTAACCACATCCAGAGTATAACTCCCTGCTTTTCCGACCCCCGCAGTTTTATTTATCAAAATAAGAACTCTTTTCTCCATATGCGTTTCCTCGCTGTAGTCTTATTTCTTTTTATATGTCCTGTACGTATAGGTTATATCAAAATAGACCTGTTCCTCGCTCTCTTTGGCAAGTTCCCATGCAGGATTTTCATCGAGATTGGGGAAATAGCTGTCTGCCTGATATTCCTTATCGATAAATGTGACAATTGCTGTATCACACTCATCAATAAATTCATTATACACACTTGATCCACCAATAATAAAGATGTCATCAGAAGGAACATCTTTTATAAGCTCCGCAAGTTCTTCCTTGCTGTGTGCCACAACAGCATCCTTAACTTCATAGTCCTTCTTTGTGGAAAGAATTATATTGTTTCTTCCCGGAAGCACTGCTTTTCTCGGAAATGTCTCAAGAGTCTTTCGGCCGTATACGATAGTTTTTCCCATTGTTAAATTCTTAAAATTCTGCTGATCTGCTCTTATACTTACCAAAAGGCGTCCCTGATATCCGATTGCCCAATTACTGTCTACCGCTACTATTGCTTTCATACTTCTCCTCCAAACATAAAGGGCTGCAACATAATTGTAGCAGCCCTCATAATTTATTCAGTTATTAGTGAACGTCTACCGATCCCCATGTATCTGCGGGAACAAGTGTAATATATGTCTTACCTGTATTGATCTGGATCTCTTCACCCTTATCATCATAGTACTTTGTCACATGTGTCTCGCCGTCCTTAACCCATGTGATATCTTTTGCAACACCGTTTGTGATATACCATCCGGGCTGTCCTGCTGCGATACAGTTGTAAATGAGATAACCGTGCTCATCATACTGATGGAAATCACATTTCTGAATGATAACATTCTTGAAGCTGAGAGGCTCGTTATCCTCTGCATCCTCATGACGTGAACCATACTCATAGTACTCATACTGCTTTGTATCTTCATTATACTTAAGTGTTGAAGTATTATGCCAGAAAGGAAGTGTGATCTCTGTTGCAGGATATGTTCTGTCATAAACCTTTGTAAGGTCAACTTCTTTGCCGTAAGCTACAAAGTTGAAGTGACTTCCTTCATTTGCATACTCTGTATAATTCTTGGAATATGCAGGATCTTTAGACTTGCTTGAGAAGTTCTTATCAAGATCTCCCTCGCAAACGTACTCTGTAAATTCTCTGGGCTTTCCGTTATTTACTCTCTTGAATGTTCCTGAGAAATGCTGAGCCCAAGGATTCTTCAAATACTCATCGATATAGAAAGGACCTCCGTCATGGCAAAGCACTGCATTCCACTCAGCTGCAAGAAGAATATTTGTAGGACGTGTACTTCTTACACTACCCATCTGCTTAATCTTGTCCCAATCTTTAACGATGCACATAAATCTTGTAATTCTGTCATTCTGTGTGCTGTTCATAAGCTCATAAACGACATCTGCCTCTGCTGTTCCATAGTGAGGAAGAGCTGTCTTCTCATTATCGACCATAACAGCGACAGGACGCTGATCCTTGATATCTTCGCTTATAGGTTCACCGGTAATCTCACTGTAATACATTCCCTCGGGAAGTACATAATCCTCAGCGACTTCTTCTGCAGATGATGCTTCTGTAGCTGAATCCTCAACGCTCTCAAAAGAAGCTTCAATAGTAGCATTATCAGCGGCCTTATCTTTACCGCAAGCTACAGCAGAAAGAGCCATAAAGGTACACATTGCTGCTGCAATTATCTTCTTATTTTTTTTCATAGTAAACATCTCCCAATCTCCTTAAACATTAAGTCAATGGAATTATTTTACCAAATATCGCCTATTTTTTCCACAATGAAATTATGATATGCTAATTAAAAGGGGGAATAGCCATGAAACTTACATTTATAGGCGCTGACCACGAAGTTACAGGCAGTTGTCATTTGCTTTCCGCTTGTGGAAAAAACATTCTGATAGACTATGGTATGGAACAAGGCAAAGACTACTTTGAAAATGTTCCCATCCCAGTTTCGGCACCCGAGATTGATTATGTATTTCTAACCCACGCTCATGTGGATCATTCGGGAAATCTTCCTCTTTTATACGCCAAAGGTTTCAGAGGCAAAATATACTCAACAGACGCAACCTGCGACCTATGCAACATTATGCTCAGAGACTGCGCTCATATCCAGATGCAGGAAGCCGAATGGCGCAACAGAAAAGCCAAACGAAATAAAGAAATAACACAGATGGAACCTTCCTATACAATGGAAGACGCCGAGAAGACCATAAAAACTTTTATCCCATGCAGATATGGCGAAGAAATCGATGTATGCGACGGAGTAAAGATCCGTTTTACCGATATCGGCCATCTTCTCGGCTCAGCCAGCATTGAAGTTTGGGTTACGGAAAAAAATGTCACAAAGAAAATTGTCTTTTCCGGTGACATCGGTAATAAGGCCCAGCCTCTAATAAAGGATCCGCATTTCACTGATTCGGCAGACTATGTACTTATCGAGTCCACCTACGGTGACAGGCTGCATTCCACCGAAAGACCGGATTATATAAAAGAACTTTCGGAAATTCTGGACAGAACTTTTGCAAGAGGAGGAAATGTCGTCATTCCTTCTTTTGCTGTCGGAAGAACACAGGAAATGCTCTATTTCATCAGAAAGATAAAGAAGGACGGACTTGTTAAGTCGCTTCCCAATTTTCCGGTGTTTGTAGACAGTCCTCTTGCCGTCGAAGCTACAGAGATATTTAATGATAACCGCTATGAATGCTACGACGAAGAGGCCATGGAACTTGTAAAAAAAAGGATCAATCCGATCACTTTCCCGGGGCTTAATCTCGCTATCACCACGGAAGAATCGCGAGCTATAAACGAAGACCCTGAGCCAAAGGTTATCATCTCCGCATCGGGCATGTGCGAAGCAGGTCGTGTAAGACATCATCTCAAGCACAATCTCTGGCGTGAAGAATGTACCATTCTTTTTGTAGGCTATCAGTCAATTGGAACAACCGGCAGAGCCATTATAGACGGTGCAGAACAGATAAAGCTATTTGGCGAGACCGTGGATGTAAAAGCCGATATCTGTAAACTCGAAGGGCTTTCCGGTCATGCGGACAAAAACGGCCTTATCGAATGGATGAACGGTTTTACCGCAAAGCGTCCCAAGAAAGTCTTTGTCGTTCACGGTGAAGACTGTGTCTGCAGCTCTTTTGCCAAGACACTTAAAGACGAGTACGGATTCGATACCTATGCTCCCTACAGCGGAACGGAATTTGATCTTATTTCCGGAACCTTCATAAAAGAAGCCGTTCCGATTCCCAAGAAGACAAAAGAAGCAGCTCTCGTATCCGATGTATATGCAAGACTCAAAGCTGCCGGAGCAAGGCTTATCGGCATAATCGCAAAGAGCGAAGGAATGACCAACAAAGACAAAGCAAAATTTGCCGATCAGATAATCGCACTTTGCGAAAAATGGGGAAAATAATCATTATAACTAGGAGGAACGGTATGTCAAAAGCCGATGAAATTTTTATATCCATGTGCAAAGATATCATGGAAAACGGAACATCAACAGAAGGTGAAAAGGTACGTCCCCACTGGCCGGACGGAACATCTGCCTATACAATAAAGAAATTCGGTGTCGTAAACAGATATGACCTTTCAAAAGAATTTCCGATAATGACACTAAGAAAGACTGCTCTCAAGAGCGCTACTGATGAGATACTCTGGATCTATCAGCAAAAAAGCAATAACATAAACGACCTTCACAGCCACATCTGGGATGAATGGGCCGATGAAACAGGCTCCATAGGAAAGGCCTACGGCTACCAGATAGCTCAAAAGAGCATTTATAAGGAAGGCGAGTTCGATCAGATCGACAGAGTCATCTACGACCTGAAAAATAATCCGTTCAGCAGACGCATAATGACAAACACTTACATGTTCTCAGATCTTCATGAGATGAATCTGTACCCTTGCGCATACAGTGTAACTTACAACGTAACTCAGAAAAAAGGTGAAGATAAGCTCACTCTTAATGCAATACTTAACCAGCGTTCACAGGATGTACTTGCGGCAAATAACTGGAATGTCGTTCAGTATGCCGTTCTCGTGCACATGCTTGCTCAGGTATGCGACATGAATGTAGGAGAACTTGTACATGTAATTGCCGACGCTCATATCTACGACAGGCACATTCCTCTCGTAAAAGAGCTCATCAAACGTACTCCTCTTCCCGCACCTAAATTCACATTAAATCCCGATATAAAGGATTTCTATGAATTTACCAGAAATGATGTATCACTTGAAAACTACGAAGTTGCCGGGGAACAGCTCAAAAACATCCCTATCGCAATCTGACACACGGAGCTTATACTAAAATGGACAAATTCGCAGATTTCCGCAAATTATCCGGAAACACACTTAAAATAATTGCTTGCGTGACAATGTTCATAGATCATATCGGCGCAGCGATACTTCTCCCACTTATAAAAGACGGTATTTTACCTGTGGGAATGTCATTTGCCACAATAAAGATCATATATCGCGCACTGAGATGTATAGGAAGGACCTCTTTTCCTCTCTTTATATTTCTCATTGCCGAAGGATTCACACATACTTCAAACAGACTAAGATATGCCCTTAGTCTGTTTGTTTTTGCTTTGATCTCGGAACTCCCCTTCGACTATGCATTCTCGGGAGAAATCGATATGCAGCATAATAATGTCGGAATAACTCTCTTTCTCGCACTCATAACGCTGTGGGGCGCCAAAGCCATATATGATTTTTTTCAAAAAAACGAGCTAACCGCCACACGCGCAATTGCTCCCGCTCTTTTGTTTATTCTTTTGACATCATGCATTGCATACTTCCTGAAATGCGACTACAAATACTACGGTATTATTCTTGCCGTTATCTTCTGCTTCTTTAAGCCTGTATTCCCGCTTAATATAGCAGCGGCATATCTTATTATCGCCTCATATAGCACAGAATGGCTGAGCTTTCCGGCTTTCATCCTCATATATATGTACAATCAAAAACAAGGTAAAAAGCTCGGCAGATATAAATATCTGTTCTACGCTTTCTACCCTGTTCATCTTCTTCTCTTATTTGTGATAAGGCTCCTTATCGCAAAAGCTTTAACACAATGATCCTAACCGATCAATCCCCGATCATTCCCGCCATAGCTTCCTGAGCTGCGGGAATATTTGTTGTAGACAATGTATATGTCTGCAACGTATCTGTTGTAAAGCTCACTGTATTGTACTTGTCCACGGTTACCACCGCATATTCCTTATACCCCGAATCCTTGTCTCCTGTAAGTATATAGACTTCATCGCCCTTTAATACATCCATTTCAACTTCGACAGTAGCCGCTTTTGGCAACAGCTCATCTGTAGTAAATGTTATCTCATACGTTCCCGGATAAAATGCATCCTGGTCCTTTGTAACCGTACCACTGTACGGAAGAATCTCATCTTCATCTCTTACGGTAACTCTCTGAGTTAATCTACTACCGCTCGTCAAATCTGCAATTTTTTCTTCATCGTTTTCATTGGAAGTATCATTCTTCTCTTCATCAACGCCCATATACTTTAGAAGTGTTTCTTCTGCAGCATTATAAGCGTCTTCGGTGCCTGATGTGTCCTGAACCGAACCATTCCGACTATAAACATGTCGAACAGCGATAAAAAGAAAGGCAACAAATACCACAGCAAGAACAACAATTATCCACCTTGCTCTCTTCATCTTCACCTCAAAAAACACTTTATAGTTTTTTAATTTTTATTTCACAGAATAAACTAAAGTTTATCACAATTTGGACACAAATTCCAATATATTTTTTCAAAAAACTTGCAAATTTTATCTTTTTTTCCAAAAAGCGCCGAACCAAGCGTTATCTACGCCATGTTTTGGGTTTAATTACTATAAATATCGGTAACAATTCCAATCGGCCCGCCAACATATCAAACATAAGAACAATCTTGGATAAAGCTGAGAACTCGGAATAATTGCCCATAGGTCCTACCATTCCAAGTCCCGGTCCTATATTGTTGAGCGTTGCCGCAACTGAAGTAACAGTCGTCTGAAAATCAAAATTATCAAGCGCAACGATTATAGTCGAAGCAATAAATGTCACCACATACAGTCCCAGATATGCAGAAACAGACTTAACCGTTGTTCCTTCAACCGTATGACCGTCCATATAAACCCTCTTGATAGCTTTGGGATGAACAATAAAATTAAGTTCATTCCTACAATTCCTGATAATAATAAGGGCTCTTGAGAACTTGAATCCACCGCCTGTAGATCCCGCGCAGGCTCCCACAAGTGACAGGATACACAAGATCATCTTGGAGAACATCGGCCATTTATCAAAGTCAAGTGTTCCAAAACCTGTTGTAGTCATAACAGAAACAACAGCGAACAGTGAATGGTGGAACGAAAGTCCCGCATTATCAAGAACTCCCGCTCTGTAAATGTTCACAGCGATAAATGCAGCTGCAATAAACATTGTCCCGAAGTAGAATTTTACTTCTTCTATGGCAAAAGCCTCTTTGGGCTTTTTATTCAGAAGGAAATAATAAACTGTAAAATTAACTCCGCAAAGTGCCATGAATACAATAATTATTACCTGGCTCATAATAGAGTAACCGCCTATACCGGCATTATTTACAGCAAATCCACCTGTTCCTACCGTTGAAAAAGAAATCGTGATCGCATCATACAACGGCATTCCGGATATACACAGACATATAATCTCAACAACAGTGATTCCAAAATAAATAAGATAAAGAATCTTTGCTGTATCTTTTACCTTGGGAACAATCTTTCCGACAACGGGGCCCGGGCTCTCAGCACGCATAAGATGCATACTGTAACCGTCCGCCATGGGAACAATGGCAAGAAGGAATACCAAAACTCCCATACCGCCAATCCAGTGCGTAAATGTTCTCCAGAACTGAACACTGTACTCAATTCCATCCAAGCTTGTGAGGATACTTCCTCCGGTTGTTGTAAGTCCCGATACCGTCTCAAACACGGCATCAACGTAATTTGGAATGGTTCCCGTTATAACAAACGGTACGGCACCGATAAGACTCATGAGCACCCATGCTACTGCGGTGATAGAGAATCCCTCTTTTGCATAAATAACTTTGTTGGAAGGTTTCTTATGTGTACCTATAACTCCAAGAATCGAAACAACTGCCGCAATCGCAAGAAACGCCACAGCACTGTCGTATTCTTTATAGATAATCGCCACCACAAACGGCAGCATAAACAGACATCCCATTACTCTCATAAGCCTGAAGAGAATGTATCTGATCATCGAATAATTCATTTTTTAGTTCTCCAAAATATCATTTATGTCTTTTAATCCTGTTCTGGTCGTAACAACGATAACAGAATCTCTGTCCTTTATAACACTTGCACCTGTAGGAGACAAAATTTCTCCGTAGTGATTTATACAAGCGATAAGAATACCTTTCTTTAAGTTGAGCTGTGACAGCGGAACTCCTATAACGGGACTTCCGTTTCTTACAATAAACTCGAGAGCTTCTACTCGCTCATCGTTAAGCTTGTAAAGTGTCTCGATATTACTGTCCTTGGAAGCTGACATTCCACGCACAAACTGGACAATCCTGTCTGCGGTAATATTCTTAGGATAGATGACACTTCCTATATCAAGTGAACCTATGATATCTCCGTAATTTACTCTGTGAACCTTGGTAATGATCTTGGCTTTTGGATTGATGCTCTTAACGTACATTGAGAGCATGATATTCTCCTCATCAAGATTTGTAAGGGCAACAAAAGAACCAACCGTTGTAATACCCTCTTCAAGCAGCATATCTTTGTCGGTTCCGTCTCCGTTTATTATAAGTGCCTGCGGCAAAAGATCTGAAAGTTCCTTGCATCTTACGGCATCTTTTTCAAAAAGTGTAACTTTTATTCCGATAGACATAAGCTCTTTGGCAAGATAGAATCCCGTCTCGCCGCCTCCGACAATTATGGTCGAAGGAACTTTAGCCGTCGGGAGACCGAGCTTCTTGAAGAAAGTAAGTGTATTTCTGCCCGATCCGAAAATAGTTATCTCATCCCCTGCCCTCAGAATAAAATTACCGTCAGGGATAAATACTTCATTATCACGTGATACTACGGAAATAATGACCTGTTTCTTAAGATCATCGGGAATATCCCTCAAAGCCTTATCGCATATTCTCAAATTCTTGGTAACGATAAACTTTACGAGCTCCGCTCTTCCCCTTGAAAAAGTTTCCACTTTGGTGGCAGACGGGAACTTAAGAAGTCTGTCCGCCTCACCGGCTGCTGCTTCCTCAGGATTTATTACCATCGAAAGTCCAAGTTCTTCTTTGATAAAATTGATCTCTTTTTTATAGATCGGATTACGAACTCTGGCTATTGTATGGCAGTTACCTGCTTTCTTCGCAATAAGACAACACAACAGGTTGAGCTCATCCGACTCAGTAACAGCAATCATAAGATCCGCTGACTCAATGCCCGCATCTTTCATAATGGAATAACTGGCACCGTTGCCGACTATTCCCATGACGTCATAACTATTGACCACATTCTGAAGAACATTACTGTTCTCCTCTATGACCGTTATGTCATGTCCCTCCTTGCTTAGTTGTTGAGTAAGCGTCTGGCCGACATTTCCACAGCCAACTACTATGATCTGCATAACATTCCTCCAAATAACAGAGAGACGCCCGCGACTTTTTTCGCACGAGCGAATTATTTCTGTGATATAAATACTAAAAGGTTGCTCTCACAAATAACATCTGAGCAACCTATATTATTATATTGTTTAATCTGATAATAATCAACAGGCTTCAGAACCGCTAAATAACAGGCTTTTTTAAGGTTGTAACGTTCTAAAGCCGCGGTTTTTACTGTTTTTTTATAATAATTTCCCCTAGAGTTCATTGTAAGTATAGATATTCGCCAGTACAATTAAGATGTCGGTGAAGGTTTTTACACCGACTTTTGTATATAACTTAATATAAGGAGACCGAAAATGAGAAACTTTTTCTTGCAATTCTTCCAAGGCCGATACGGTTCCTACGGAATGGATAAACTCACAAAGTTTCTTTTGATATTGTCAGTAATAGCATTGATCGTCTCGCTATGTTCACCACTTGGTTTTTTATACTATGTTGCTTTTGCGTTATTGATCTACTCATACTACAGGCTTTTATCAAAAAATATCACTAAAAGATACAAAGAAAATGAGAGTTTCATAAGAATCAACCAAAAGATCCGTTTATTCTTCGGAAGAACAAAGCACAAGATTAATCAGAGCAAAAATTATCACATATATGTCTGCCCGAAATGCAAGCAAAAAATACGCATACCGAGAGGTGCAGGAAAAATCATGGTTCGCTGCCCCAGGTGTATGACGGAGTTCAAAAAGAAAGCTTAAAATGAAAAGATATCTGGTCGCATATGCCAGTGAAACCGGTAACACCCTTATGCTGGCAAAAGAAATTCATAATGCCATCAATTGTCCCAAGGATGAAAAAGAACTTGTGGATATTCGATCATGGAACGGGACTCTGGATGCAGAGCTTTATTTTATCGGCTTCTGGATCAACAGAGGTTCATGTAGTTTGGAGATAATTGACCTTATCTCCTCTCTGCATGGCAAAAATGTGGCTTTCTTCGGAACGTGCGGACTGGGTGACAGCTATGAATATCATAAGATGCTTGAACAGAATGCCAGAGCCTGGCTTGCCGAAGACAACAATTTCCTGGGTTCTTTCTTTTGTCTGGGAAAAATGCCTGTAGAGATAAGAAACAGATATGAATCACTGCGCGGAAATTGCGGAGATGTTCAGATAGATTTTATGCTGAGCATGCTGGATGATGCCGCTAGCCACCCTGACAATCAGGATCTGTTACAGGTAAGACTTTTTACAGATGAAATGCTTATAAAAGCAGAAAATTACACTGCGGCTTATATTTAATGAACATGTATTGTATCTGCACTTATATCAAAACTCTCCTGACACTCATCGTCTGAAGCTCTTTGATATGTGATCGTAAAAGTGCGATATTTGGATCTTATTATAAATACAGTCTGAAAAATAGGTTGAGAACCTTCGGGTTCATATGAGGCGTCTATCCTGTATCCGGGATAGCCGTCTATTTCTATGCGCTTAAAAGCTTCTACCCTAAAATGGACATCTCCCCCGTACTCAGCCGCGTATGCAGCAGAAAAAAGACTTTCATATTTGTGTTTATCAAGTTTCTCCATATTGTATACGGTTGTGTCGACTTCTCCGAGCTGAGCTTTTTCTCTGTTTGTAAGTGTCAAATTGGCGCCGTTGTCATATACATTGTAAGTTACGGAAGATGATTCCATGGGCCAATGTCTGTTGACATAAAAACCTTTTTCTCCTCCCGGAACATAATCACGATTTAAGACAAAGGTGCATCCCGTAGCCTCCTTAAGATTCTCCTCAGCGTCAATCTTAAGGCATGAAGCGTCCATGACAAAAAATACAATTGCCATTGATACCGAAATTATTATGTTGAATAAGCTTTTCTTTTTATTCATAAACGCCTCATCTAAATGACCTGACCACATAATATGGTCAGGCCTTAAAAATGTCATTTTATCGTGCAAATACGACTTGATCCTATCAAGCCTCGTAGCTGTCGATAAGCTCAAGAGAATGCTCGTCGTTCATCTTCTTGCACATCTCAACAAGCGCATCGAGAGGAACGTTCTGGATCTGCTTGTTGGAACCACGAACATTGATTGATACAGTGTTCTCCTGTGCTTCCTTGTCACCGACAACGATGATGTACGGATCCTTATAATTCTTGAACTTCTTGATCTTCTCTTTCATGTTGTTGTCTGAGTAATCAGCTTCAACACGAATTCCGGCTTTCACAAGAGCCTCTTCAACCTTCTTGGCATATTCATTGTGCTCCACACGGATAGGCACGATACCAACCTGGTAAGGGCTGAGCCAGAACGGGAATACTCCCTTAAAGTTCTCGATAATGATACCGATGAATCTCTCAAGTGAACCGTAGATAGCTCTGTGAATAACTACAGGCATCTGCATTGTTCCGTCCTGAGCCTGGTATGTAAGACCAAAGTTATGAGGAAGCTGGAAGTCAAGCTGTACAGTACCGCACTGCCATTCTCTTCCGAGTGCATCCTTGATCTGAAGGTCGATCTTAGGTCCGTAGAACGCACCGTCTCCTTCGTTGATCTCATATCCACCCTCGCCGTACTTCTCGTCAAGGATTTCCTTAAGAGCTGCTTCTGCTCTGTTCCAAACTTCGATGTCACCCATGAAGTCCTCAGGTCTTGTTGAGAACTCGGCTCTGTATGTAACACCGAATGTTGAATATATCTCATCTGCAATTGCGATGATATCTGCAATCTCTTCTTTTATCTGAGATTCCATTACGAATGTATGGTCATCATCCTGACGGAACTCCTGAACACGGAAAAGACCGTTCATCTGACCTGACTTTTCTTTACGATGAAGAACATCATATTCACTGTAACGGATAGGAAGCTCTTTATAAGAATGATTTGTTCTCTTATATGTCATCATCGCATTGGGGCAGTTCATAGGCTTTGCAGCCATTGTGTCGTCCTGCTCACGATTATAGATAACGGATTTAGCCAAAATCTTAATGTTCTTAGGCTCTTCTGCGGGTTCATTGAGATTCTCAAGGACTCCGGGAATCTCGGCATCAGCCTTGAGCCATCCTGAAACACCGGGAACCATGAACATGTTATTTACGTAATGAGCCCAGTGTCCGCTGATAAGCCAAAGCTTTTTGTTATTAACAAGGGGAGCTGCGATTTCTGTGTAACCGTGTCTCTCCTGTACTTCTCTTGAATATTTAAGAAGTGCCTGATACATCTTCCAGCCTCTGGGAAGCCAGTAAGGCATACCGGGTGCGGTCTCATCAAACATAAAGAGATCGAGCTGGGCACCGATTTTCTTGTGATCGCGCTCCATTGCTTCCTGGATCATCTTGATGTGCTTTTTGAGTTCATCCTTGCTCGGGAATGCATAGAGATAGATTCTTGAGAGCTGATCTCTCTTTTCATCGCCTCTCCAATATGCGCCTGAAACAGCCTTAATCTGATAAGCTGCATTCATAAGTTCCTGAGAGTTGCCTACGTGAGGTCCGCGGCAAAGATCTACATAATCATCGCCGGTATAGTAAACCGTCAGGATCTCATCTTCAGGAAGATCCTGGATAAGCTCTGTCTTGAACTTCTGATCCTTGAACATTTCAAGTGCTTCTGCTCTTGAAACTTCCTTGCGTGTAAAATCTTCTCTCCTCTTGATGATCTCACGCATCTTATCCTCGATGGTCTTGAAATCATCCTGTGTTACAGGCTTGGGAAGTACGAAATCGTAATAGCAACCGTCGTCGATCTGAGGTCCTATAGCGTACTGTACTTCTTTTCCGTAAAGCTCGATAACAGCCTTAGCGAGAATGTGCGCCAATGAATGGCGGTAAACTTCTAAATATTCTTCTTTTGTCATTTCAGCTCCTTCTGCTATACCTACCGGGTACAGCCATGCTTTTTTTTAATTTATGAGGTTCCGCTCTCGCGCACAGCGCTCGCCGGAACTAAGTAGTACACCACGACTCGAAAATACCGAGTCCGGTGATTACTTATTATGCGTTCTTTCCGCAGCACTTCTTGTACTTCTTGCCGCTTCCGCACGGGCAGGGATCGTTGGGGTAGATCTTCTCTTCTTTTCTGATTGTGTGAGAAGCTTTCTCTTCTTTGTAGAGGGCTTTTCTCTTGTCCTCGTCAAAGATCTCTTCCCATTCAGGAAGGTTGTAGAGCCAGTCTGCTCCGGCGTTTACCATGTTTTTGTAAAGGAGTTCTTTTTCGAAGCCAAGGTTAACCTCAGTATCCTCTTCCATCTCTTCGATAGGATTCTGCTCCTTAAGACTGTCGTTGATTCCGTCGAGGAAACCAACCATAGTCATGATGTCTACTTTGTATTTCTCTGCAAGCTCTTTAACTGTTCCCTTAACAACTTCATCGGGATTCTTTAAAAGCTGCGCATAGATGTCGCGCTCTTTCTGAAAATACTCTGTCCACAATTTCTGGAGAGTACCCTTATCTGTAGTCTCTGAATAAGCCATATCATGCCATTTTTTTAATAATGCCATATCCGTTACTCCTATTTTCTAATAATATAATTCGTGTTTAGGGCATAATTCACCCTGTCTTTATATACGCAAAACTTATTCTATCCTATTATCTTTTGGGTGTCAAAAAACAACTACACTGTCTAGTGTGATGGCAAGATGACAATTAGATAAATTACTTGTGTAATAATCCACGTATTGCGCTGTCGCAATAGCATAAAATGACTTTCTGAAAATATATTAGATGCATGCATTTTGTCAGAGTTTTTACATACAAAAAAAATCATGATATACTTCGTTGTAGTTTACAAAAAATTCACAAATATTTTGAATTAGGAAAGAGTTATATTATATGGATTACAAAAGTGGTGGAACACCAAAAACAATAGACGAGCTTAAAGACTATTGTGCACGTAATGGAATCACTTCTGACAAGAACAGATTTTTTATCGGATCCAATTATAAAGAGCCAAAAGCGATTGGTATATATAAAGATGAAGCAACAGGGGAATTTGTTGTCTATAAGAACATGGAAGCAGGAAATAGGCTTGTCCGCTACAGAGGAACAGATGAAGCATTTGCTGTCTCTGAGTTATATGACAAAGTGGAAAAAGAAATAAGCTATCAGAAACTCCAATCTGTAGCTGATATGGCAGTACGCGATAGAAAAAAACACACCGATAGATTAAGTTTTGGTGAGCCGGATGAGGAAGAATATAAATCCAAAAGTGTTCCTCAACTTGACAGAAAAACGGATGAAGACGATAGCGCGGGAAGTGGACTATCTACATTTGTAGCAGCAGCATTGTTTGGATGGATTATGGCGCTTGCATTTGGTGACGAAATAAGTACCTACTACTACAACCACAGTTTAGAAATATTTATATTAACAGTATTGTGGGCAGAGAGCTTTCATTATCTTAACAGAAGATCGGATAGCTACTACAGCATAGTATGCAAAGCAGTAAGTTTTATATTAACATTATTGTTTGTAAAGATTATATGTTTTTTATCCGGTGACGAAAGTAACGCCTTCATTACAGCAATATATTTATTGCTGGAATCGTTCGGATTCATTGTTCCTTATCTTGACAGAATACTGGATAACAGCAATAGCAAGGTAAGCATAACAGCAAGATTCCTAGTAATGGCATTGTTTGTAATAATTTTATGTTATTTTTGCGATTCTTTATTTTATAGCTACAATATAAAATTCAATTTCAGTCCAGTATGCTTAAGATTATCAGTACTGTTGGGACTGTTTATATCGATACACAGTGATTATAGTGGCTACGATAGCTATGATTCCGGCAATACAAATCAGAGTTCCGATTGGTGATTGATATAATCCAAAATATCTTTTTTGGGCAGGTTGCAATAAATGTTGCACCTGCCTTTTCAAGTTCGGCTCTCTCCTCATCCATACAGAACAAAGATGGAATCTGCGCTGACTTTTTCACAAACGCTTCAGTTCTTTTATAGAACTGAAGCGTTTGTGAATACTTCGATATTGCTGCCATACTTTCAACCGGTCATACTCTCCCGCAAAACTCAAGTATCAGTTTTAAAAAGAAAATTAAAAGCACCGAGACCATGACGGGCTTTACAATCTTGGAACTGTTCTGCACAAAGCACGTAGCTCCGATATAGTTGCCCGCAATATTAAAAAGGCCCGCAACTACGCCGAGAGGAAAAAGTACCTGACCGTTTATCAAAAATACTACTAGCGCTGCAATATTGGTCGATAAGTTTATTACTTTGGCAAGACCGTTGGCTGTTGTAAGCTTCATTCCCGCAAAACAGGTCAAAAGAAGTATCAAAAACACACCGGTTCCCGGGCCGTAAAAGCCATCGTATGCACCGATGAAAAGAGCGACAAGAGCGCTTATAAACAAAGCTGCTTTATCGGAACGAGTTATATTTGTTTCCAGGTTTCCTTTGCGTGTAATGACATAGATTCCCGTGAGAGGGATAATTATCATAAGGATTGTCTTAAGAATATTGTCGGGAACAAGAAGTGAAGCCTTTGCTCCAAGCGATGATCCGGCAAGTGCACAAGGAATGCACACCATTCCTATCTTCCATGGAATAAAACCTTTTCGTGCATATTTTGCCGTAGTTACCGAAGTTCCCATGAATGAACTCATCTTGTTTGTAGCTATACAGTTATGTACGGGAATTCCCGTAATCATATAAGCGGGAAGCGACACAAGTCCGCCGCCTCCCGCTACCGCATCTATAAAGCCCGCAATGAAGATAAGCGGGCATATTATCAAATACTTAGTGAGCATTTCCAAAAATAATGCCTTTCTGTTTGCACAGTTCTTTTTCCTGATAAGATCAGAGCTTCTTAATTCTCTCAAGCGCTTCTACACTGTTCTCGTAGCTTCCGAAAGCTGTAAGTCTGAAGTAGTGCTCTCCGCTCGGTCCAAATCCCGATCCGGGTGTTCCTACTACATTTGCCTTCTCGAGAAGGTGATCGAAGAACTCCCAGCTTGTCATATTGTCGGGTGTGCGAAGCCATACGTAAGGTGAATTAACACCACCTGAAACGTCATATCCTGCGTCTTTAAGGCCGTTAAGAATATAGTTCGCATTCTTCATGTAGCGGGCAACCATATCTTTTATCTGAGCCTTACCTGCATCTGTGTAGCAAGCCTCTCCCGCTCTCTGAACGATGTAAGGAGCTCCGTTGTACTTTGTTCCGTGTCTTCTTGCCCAGAGGCTGTGCATCTGAACTTTTTTGCCCTCAAAATCAACTGTAAGATCATGAGGAATAATTGTTGCTCCAAGACGAAGTCCTGTAAATCCTGCATTCTTGGAGAATGATCTGAGCTCTATAGCGCAAGTTCTTGCACCCTCGCACTCATAGATTGAATGAGGAACGTTGTCCTCTGAAATATATGCTTCATAAGCTGCATCAAAGATGATAACGGCGCCGACTTTATTTGCATAGTCAACCCAAACCTGAAGCTGATCCTTGGTAATAGCGCTACCTGTAGGATTGTTGGGGAAGCACAGATAGATAAGATTGGGTGTCTCCTTGGGAAGCTCAGGCGCAAAGCCGTTCTCAGCCGTACAAGGCATGTAGATAACATTGCTCCAGATTCCCGTACTCTCGTCGTAATCGCCTGTTCTTCCTGCCATTACGTTGGAATCAACATATACGGGATATACGGGATCGCAAACAGCAATCTTGGCATCCTGTGAAAAGATTTCCTGAATATTTCCGGAATCGCTCTTGGCACCGTCAGAAATGAAGATCTCATCGTCGGCAATGTCGCATCCTCTGCTTCTGAAATCGTTCTCAGCCATTGCGTGGCGAAGGAAATCATAGCCAAGATCGGGAGCATAGCCTCTGAATGTCTCAGCTACGGCCTGCTCGTCAACAGCCTTGTGAAGCGCCTCGATTACTGCGGGGCAAAGAGGCTGTGTAACATCTCCGATTCCGAGTCTAATTATTTTATTATCCGGATTAGCCTGCTGATAAGCATTAACCTTCTTTGCGATAGTGCTGAAAAGGTAGCTTCCGGGAAGTTTCAAATAGTCACTGTTAGGTTTAAACATCGATTCGTCCTCACTTTCATGCGAATATAGAAAAAGTTTACTACTTTTTTGTATAATTGTATACATTTTCTTTTCGCATTATATTATAATGGTGAAGCAATTCAGATGCCATGAATCACAAATGTGACAGCACCAATTACAAACTTATTTATTTTATAATGCAAATATAGCAAAGTATTTATTTAGGAAACTGCTGATTACAACAGTATTTCCTTATCTTCAACATAACAACACAAGATCACAGAATGCGAGGTACCCAATATGAAATTTACCAAGATGCACGGCTGCGGCAACGATTATGTATATGTAGACGGAGGAAAAGAAAACGTTCCTTCCGAGAAAAAATCTAAGCTGGCACAAATGGTTTCAGACCGCCACTTCGGAATCGGCTCTGACGGTATTATCTTCATAAATCCAGTTGCGGACGATGATATTGATTTTGAAATGGAAATGTACAATGCTGACGGCTCCCGCTCCGAGATGTGTGGAAACGGCATCAGATGCGTTGCAAAATATGTCTATGACAAGAAACTCACAGATAAGACCACCCTTACAATCGTAAGTGCGGGTAAAAAGAAATACATAGACCTCACGATCGGATCAGACGGACTTGTAGAGACCGTTAAAGTTGATATGGGTGCTCCCATCCTTGATTCTGCAAGCGTTCCCGTTTCAGTATCCGATGAACTTCTTTCAAAAGATAATAAAAAATATGAAACTCTTTCCAAGGAATACGGAAGGCTCACTGTAGATGTTCCCATCGAAGTTGCGGGAAAGACCTGGCACATGACATGCGTATCAATGGGTAACCCCCACTGCGTTGTATTCCTTCCGGAAAACGAAGACCTTGCAAACTTCGATATTGAAGCCGTAGGTCCTTTATTTGAAAATCACTCAGTGTTCCCTAACCGCACAAACACTGAGTTCGTAAAGATAGATGACAAGAACAACGTACACATGAGAGTCTGGGAACGCGGAACAGGCGAGACACTTGCCTGTGGAACAGGATGCTGCGCTACCACTGTTGCATGCATTCTTAACGGTTTTACAGACACGGAAGTTACCGTACACGTTCTCGGCGGCGACATCAAGTGCTCCTGGGATAAAAAGCCCGAATCGCCCGTGATCATGGAAGGTCCTGCGACAACTGTATTTGAAGGTGAGATTGAAATCTGATATTTGCTATAATTATGAAAAAATTGACTAAATCACCGTTTTCTGAGGTATTTAGTCAATTTTTTATTGCTATCTGTAGCCCATAAGAATATTCAATTAACTGTAGAGTGACTAAGACAGATATTTTCACTCGATTTAGTCACTCGTCATCTATAATTTTTCTCTTCTGATTGACTAAATCAGATGTTTCTGCTCAATTTAGGCACTATTCTACTTTTTCAGCCCTCTTGCTTGGGTTTGAAGCCTTCTTTCAAAGTCGTACCGATCAGCTCACTTCTGTTTATCATATCGTTGTAGCATGAACACGGGCAATTGTAATAGCTGTTTATTTCCTCGTCTTCATGGACGGTGTTATATACGATCACTCCGTTCATATCAACTTCATCCGTTTCGGAATCAGCAAAAGGAATCGGCGTAACATAGTACGGATCCTTAACATGATCGACAAAGCGCTCTTTATCAACCTTAAGATATTGAAGCGTCCAGTTTCCGAAACATACGACCGCAATGGCTACCATCGCAAATCTAAGAAATGCTTTTCCCTTAAATATATTCTCCGCAAGATCCATTGCCGCGCAAAGCGGAAGGAGCATAAGAAATGCCAGTCCGTATCTGATAAACGGCGCGGTAAAGAACCACAATGCAATATTAATAAACACTGCAATATAAAACATCGCCACATCCGCGCGAATCTTTTTCCTGACTTTCCTGATGATAAGATTAAGAATCGCCGCTCCGGCTCCGGCTACCTGGAACACGAGAAGAAGCTTTTCAAAAAATCTTTTCTTTTCCCACCATATCGGAAGCCACTCGGATATTCCGACTTTTATACCATCCTCAACAGTAAAGGACTCCTGAAGTTCTCTGCCCCAGACCTTGATCTGATCGGCATCATACTTCATGTACTCGGCAGGAACCTTCCATACAACATTAAACAGATCTATCGCTTCCGCAGGATACAAGAGCCATCCGGAGATTATCACGTTCCTTACAAGATACGGAAGGAAGGACAAAAAACCTATCACGATAAACAAAACCGTCTCTTTTATCATCTTCTTTTTTACCAGAAGAATGAAAGGAAGAACCGCAAGCACAACAAGAGCCGCCGCGGAAAGTTTCATACTGACCGTAAATATCGAAAGAACCGCAAGATATCCGTAAACAGGAATATCATCGGCATCATCTTTTTTCTCGGCTGCCTGCGTGATCCATGCGCACATGATATAAAGCACCATGTACATCGCGCCGTAGTCCGTCGCAGGAGACTGCAGATACTCAAGCACCGTGATGCCGTAAATGATTATCGCAAGTCTTGCCATATCAGCCGTGTGGCCCGCGCGAGATGTCCACTTCATAAGGCCGCAAGCGGCGTAGCAGGTAAAAAGAGCCATGATAAAGCCCGTCATCGTATGAAGCGCAAACGGCAAAATAAAGCTCAGGGTAAAAAGCGCACAAAGCGCAAGATACGAGCTGTTATATGCAAAATGTAACTGGAAATTACCGATACCTTTTATGACACCATACTCTTCAATTATCCTGATCGCCTGAGCATGATAGATGCCTGTATCCCTGTGGAAAACGCCTCTCGACGCATAAAAAGCGGATATAAGCACGATTATAAGGCAAACAATGCCCTCTTTTGACCTAAATCTCTTTCTGACATTTATCAGAAGTGCAGAAATTTTATCGCGACATTTGTAGGCACCAATGGCCAAAGCCACTAGCATAACAACATGGCATACCGCTCCCACTTTGTAAAAGATGCTGAAACACTCGGCATACACGGTAAGTGTCACAAAGCCTGTGGTAACGATGCCTGTAATGCCGATTTTCTCTTCGTTCGGAACAGGTATAAACCTTGAAAGAGCCTTTCTTATCGTCACTCCCGCAATAAGACACATCAAAAATATATAAACATAGCTGAGTAATACTACAACCATACACTATTCCTCACATCAAGCATTTATCACCATTCTCTGCGTAATGAATGTGGAGATACTTCGACTTGCAATTAAAGCTCACTGCACCACATCTTTGCCGTTCTCACCTGCAACAATATAAATTCTCTCACTCTCCTCCGTCGGAGCCTCGTGGGAGTCCGCATCATAACAGGCGATAAACTTAAGTCCCGCTTTTTCCACAAAAAACTTCATCTCATCAAGCGTATATCCCCTCTGATAATGCGTCTCAACTGAGCGCTTGAACACATCGTCCTCTCCGCACTTAGCAAATATCGTAAGGTCATATTCATTGATATGTTCTTCTTCGTGATAATAATTATCCCAGATAAAACTACAATCCTCGCGGTTCTCCGCTATCGTCACATCACCGATGACGTCCCTGTATTTATGAAGCGTATTGAAATCAAATATGAACACTCCTTTGGGGAAAAGAAAATTATTCACAAGTTTAAATGTCTCGATAACGTCCTCATCCTCAAGAAGGTAATTGACGCTGTCGCACACGCTAAGCACCGTTCCGCAGGTACAATAAAGGTCAAGTTCTCTCATATCCTGCTCAAGATACATGACATTAAGTCCTTCGGCCGCAGTCTTTTTTCTCGCAATATCAAGCATATCGGGTGACATATCTATTCCGATTATATCATAGCCGCGCTTTGCCATATTCAGGGTAAAAGAACCCGTTCCGCAACCAAGTTCGACGATAAGATTTTTCTCTTCTTCAAGCGCCTGCTCGGAATCTTCCTCTGTTGTATACTCGGAAGCATCGCTTTTTGCAGGCTTAGTAACGCCGAATTTGTCCATCAATTCCACTATAAAATCACCCCATACGTCGTATGGGGTTTCATCCATGAATGTGTCATATACATTTGCAAAATCTGTGTATGCGTCCATATTAGATTCCTGTCACAGCTCCTATTCCAAGCATCATTCCAACAGTCATTATTGTTCCTGCAAGTGCTACTCCCAGGATAACCGCAAGGACACTTGACTTGAAATCCATATCAAGAATACTTGCTGCAAGAGTTCCCGTCCAAGCCCCTGTTCCGGGAAGCGGAATTCCTACAAAAAGAAGAAGTGCTACAAAAAGACCTTTTCCGGCTTTTTCCTGAAGTTTTTTTCCGCCCTTTTCACCTTTTTCAAGGCAGAATGTGAAAAATCCTCCGATAACAGGCTTATCTTTTCCCCACTCAAGAACTTTTCTTGCAAAGAAATAGATAATAGGTACAGGAAGCATATTTCCTATAACAATCAGTATATATGCAAGTAGAAGGTTGAACGACGGATCTGCCGCATGATAAATCTGCGCATATGGCACAGCTCCTCTAAGCTCAACAAGCGGTACCATTGAAATAAAGAAACAAATTATATACTTAAGCATAACTAAAAATCTCCCAAATAAAATAATATCAAAACATCGTGCTACATAATAATCTGCCACATCAGCTTAACATGCCCTCAGCATACCGAGTGACAACGCGGCTTCATCCCAGAAATTCTTTCAACTTCGCGATAAGAATATCCATCTCTTCATCCGTTCCGATTGATATTCTCAGATGATCCTTGATCCTGGGCGCATCCCAGCGTCTTACGATTATGTTGTTTGCCCTGAGGTAATCAAAGATTTCTTTTCCTGACTTCTCTTTGTGCTTTGCAAAGACGAAGTTAGTCTTGGAATCCGCAAACTCAAATCCAAGCTCACGAAGCTCTGCCTTAACGCGCTCTCTCGTGTTGATGATCATGCTCACAGTCTTTTCAAAATAAGCTTTGTCCTTAACCGCAAGAGCACCAAGCTCAAGTGCCGGAATATTCATAGTATATGAATTATACGCAAACTTCACATCAAGAAGATATTTGATGATCTTCTTACATCCAAACGCATAGCCTATTCTCATTCCAGCCATTGAACGCGACTTTGAGAAAGTCTGAACAACCAAAAGGTTATCATACTTGTTTATCAAAGGCAAAACCGACTGTCCGCCGAAATCAGCGTAAGCTTCATCAACGATCACAACCACGTCGGGATTTCTTTTTATAACTTCTTCAACGGCATCTATCGGAAGCTGCGCGCCCGTAGGTGCGTTGGGATTAGCAAGAACAACACCGCCGTTCTCGCCAAAGTAATCCTCAATCCTTACAGAGAAATCATCAAGTAGCGGAATCTGCTTATAAGGAATTCTGAAAAGCTCTGCCCAGACATCATAGAACGAATATGTTATATCGGGGAAAAGAACCGGCTTATCCGAATTAAAGAACGTCATAAAAGCCATTGCGAGTACATCATCGGAACCAACTCCGACAAAGACGTTCTCCTTATCAACCTCATAAAAATCAGCTATTGCTTCCACAAGCACATCACATGTAGGATCCGGATATTTCTTAAAACTTTCCGCATCCATATTCTTAAGTGCCTCCTGTACCGCAGGAGCCGGAGGATAAGGATTCTCATTTGTATTAAGCTTGATTATATTCTTGATCTTGGGCTGCTCACCGGGGGTATACGGAACAACCTTACGTACGTTGTTTTCCCAACTCATAATATTCTCCTCATCTTGCCATGCGCATTCATAAATATGCACAGCAACGCTATTATAACAGAACAACGAGTTGCATAGCAACTCGTTGCACATTGAACCTATCCATTTTTTTCAGCTGTTTCAAGGCATTTTTAGTAAATCCAACATGATACATCAATCAAGTTTTCTTTGCATAAGCGCCCTTGTTTATCTTTTTTACCTGAATCAATCAGTGTGTCGCTGTAGCAACCGCTGCAACTCTTACGAATGCGAGAGGTCCGTGCTGTGTAAGGCTTACGGTTACGTGGTTATCTGTAATTGAAGTAACCATTACCTGAACCCAGTTCTTGCCCTGGAGCTGATATACTGCGATTGTATCGTTTGCATATACGCCGGTAACAGTGAAGTTTACTGTTGCAGTCTTAAACGAAACTCCGGGTGAGCTTGTTGTTACGCAGTGAAGAAGTGTACCTCCGACACTGTTTGCATACTTGTTTGCAAAACTCAGAACACCAGATGTGGGAGCCGCAAGTGTAAATGTAACATTGCTCTTTCCTCCGTTGATCTGAACGTGTCCGCCCTGTGCAATATATCCGCCGTTTCCGTCACCGACTGCATTATTTCTGCTAAGTGCCTGCGCTCTTGAAGGAGTCTCTCTTCTCTTGGGAGCGGCTGTCGCATTTTTATATTTTTCTTGGTATTTATCTCTTGCCGTAACAGCAGCACTGAGGCTCTTATTTGTTGCTTCAAGCTGCTTTGTCAGCTGTGCTTTTTTATTCTCAAGCTCTGCTTTCTTCTGTTCAAGTGCTTTATTGTCATTTGAAAGAGCGGTAAGTTTTTCACTAAGTTCCTTCTGAACCGCACCTAATTCACCTATCTTCTGATTAAGTTCAGCTTTGTCCTGTTCTGCTTTCTCTCTGTCAGCCTGAGCCTGCTCTTCTTGCTTTTTAAGCTTATCCTGTAACCCCTTTATAGTCGGACTGGGATCCACGTCAGAATTTGTCTCTGCAGCAGTATTTTCACCTGTTGTATCCTCCGCTGCAAAAACACATACGGAACTTGTCACCAAAAGTGTACCTGCAACTGTAAGTGCCAGAATTTTTTTCATAATTTTTTTGCCTCCGTTCCTTTATCTAAACATCATTATCCTTCTGTTACTGTTCAGCCTGAATATCAATGTCCTCTTCATCTCCGTAATCAACATCTCTGTCAATTTTCCCGGCTACGTCCCCCATCAGACATCCGATAACCACCGTCTGCTTTCCCGGCTCATCGGTGCTGTCCGTAGTAAGCGTAATAAGGAAATGTTCGGGTTTAAGCCCCGTCTCGCAGCCTTCCCTGATAATCTTATTATCATCTCCTTTTCTGTAGATCTCATTGATAAACTCCATACAGCCTGAAGCATATGAGAAATCATACTGTTCAAGAAGCCTTGTATTATCGCGGGTGTAAGCTGCAATTATATAATATATAAGGGAGTTATCCTCCATATATACATGTACATACTTGTGCTCATCAAAAAAATCTTTATCCAAAAAATTATTGAGCTGCGCAAATCTACTTCCGTCATCAGGCGACGATCCGTAAATGACTTCATTAAAGTCACACATGTTATTCAAATTTGCAGCCTCGATATGAATCGCCCCGTTTTCGTCAGGCTCTTTGTACTCGTTATGACCTTTGTAAAAAGAATCATCACCTTCAGAATCCTGAAGAATGGGATAATTTATATCCGTATCCGGAATATACAGCCATGCAAAAGCATCTTCGTTTAAGCTCTTAATGTCTTCAAATCCGGTTGTCTGCTCCGTTGGAAGCGCACTTTTTTCATAACCCGTGTTACGCACAGAATCTGCGGCCTTCTGAGAACATCCGGTAAGAAGAACTACCGTCAGCGGTAAAAAGAGTCCTTTTACGGCTATCATATCTACAATTTTATATCGTCTTTTCGTATACATTTCATTAGCCTGCTTGATCAATTTTTTCATAAAAAACATCTATTATTGTCTCATAAAGGCTGGCATCATCTGCTCTAAATTCCTCATACTTGCCATTTCTGGAAGTTTCACCGTCAATTGATATGATGTCATCCATATTAAACGTATACGATACAAGATACGGAGCCAGATACGAGATCTCATCCGCGGATATATTCGTTACCATCTTACTTCCGATTGCCGTAAAAAGCTCCACTGCGGCATTATTGTTTTCCCTGCACTTAATTCTTGCAGCATTTATAAACGAATTTATATACTGTCTCTGCCTTTCAAGCCTTGAACTGTTTGATCCCTTTACATATATATCTCTGCTCTTTATGTAATGAAACGCCGTCTTTCCCTCAAGATGAACTCTGGCGCCTTTTTTCAGTGTCTTATCAAACTTTGTGAGGTCTTCGAGAACAACAACGTCAACTCCTCCGACCTGATCGTTTATCGTAGGAATCGCGCTCATGTTTATAGCGGCATATCCGTGAATCGGGAGCTGGTGAAAAAGATTGGACACTGCTTTTACCTGATATTCACAGGATTCTTCCATTCCGTCACCGAAACCGTGCTGCAGACAAACCTGAGCTTCTACCGTAGTCTGATATCTTCCGTAATCATCATAAACATCCACATCTGTCATTGTATTTCTGTTGATGCCTATAATACTTATCTTCTGAGTGTGCGGATTGAGAACAAGAAGAAACAGCGCATCTGCCTGTCCTCCGTCGCCTCCCTCCGATACTTTCGAGACAACTTCATCGTCTTTGTCTATACCCATTATTAAAAAGGTGATTATATCTTCATTGTAATCATATACATCACCGTTATATGTGATCCAGTCATCCTGCCATCCGTTAGTTCCGGATGTATTGCCCTCGTAAAGAGCCGACTGAGCCATTATAGGTGCGGATGTTGCCGATTTTGAATCAAGATTCGCTTTTCCAAAACCTCTCATTATTTCGAATCCGACCAGTGCACCTGCCACAAGTGTCATAAGCACTGCCCATATAATGAGAAAAATCTTTCCTTTTCCCCTCATCCTTGACTCCTAGTTACCTATTATTTCTGCTTCGCTACCCTCTGTTGATGCAGCCTCTGCGCCCTCAGCATCTCCAAATAGCAGATTGGGGTGCTCGTTATCCTCCATCTTTTCCGAAGAATCACCGTTATATTCTAAATCCGCAATATCTGCCGGAAAGACTCTGGACTGCTTGGTCACGTTTCCGCTGTGATCTGCAACCGCGTAGTAAACTACCGCTGTACCCGCATCCTTATTAAGGACCACTTTTTCAACAACTATTCTGTCGGAGATGTCACCGTCCTTAGAATCATATGCATTGATTCCTGCAATGAGGGCGTTATCATCCGTCTGCGAGTTGTAAACAAGATCAAGTGCCGAAAACCTGAATTCAGGAGCCATCCTGTCACTTCTTCCATATGCCAAAACTATTAGAGCGATCATCACTCCGCTCAGTATGGTAAAAAATATACCAAGTATATTTCCTCTCACTTTTTCCTCCGAATGTGCTATCTAAAGCCTTACGACTATAGATGATATTATTGCCGTAAACGTCAAAACAGTCTGACGCTTGCAAAAAGACTCATCGGTCTTTCCTTGTAACTCCGGCAAGATAGTTAAGTTCGTCAAGATCGTCATCATCAGGTTCCACGGTTGTGTCCGCTGTCTTGGGACGCGAAACCTGCTCTACTTCGCCTTCTCCGTACTTGCCGTAGTACTTTCCGTAATACTTGCCGTAATATTTGCCGTAGTAGCTGCCGTAATGACCGTAATAGCCTTTTCCGTTTATATCTACCTTGTTAAGGACAACTCCGAGCATCTTGGCTCCGGCCTTATCAAGCTGATCTTTTACCCTCTGTGCAAATCTGTAACTTATCGAATTGCTCTCAATGACCATCACTGTTCCGTCGCACTGCTTAGCAACAACCGCAGCATCGATAACGCTTCCGAGAGGAGGCGTATCAACAATGACATAGTCAAAGACCTGCTTCATATTTTCAAGTGCCTTGCCGAATATCCTTCCGCCCAATAATTCACTTGGGTTCGGAGGAACGGGGCCACTGAATATCACATACAGATTTGGTGTATCCGTCTCACATATAACACTAGAAAGACGCTCTCTTCCCACAAGACAATGTGTAAGACCGAGTCTTACGGAACCTGTCCTGTATCTTCCGACAAGTACCGACTTACGCATATCCGCATCGACAAGAATCGTTTTCTTTCCCGCCTCGGCAAATGCTCTTGCAAGTGCCATAGCAACTGTTGTCTTTCCCTCTCCGGGAGTACAGCTCGTAACTGAGATTACTCTCACGTTCTGTCCGCTGAATTCAACATTACTTCGAAGTGTCTTATATGCTTCTTTTACCTGATAATTATTTTCTGCCTGACTGAAATGAAGTTTTGCGCTCTGCATAAAATCTCCATTCTACCTTTATTTTTTAGATTTCTTTTTTCCCTGCTCATCTGAAGAAAGAGGGATAAGTCCGATGGTGCTGAGTCCCAAGTATCTCTCGACATCGTCGTTACTCTTGATCGTATCATCCATAAGGAATCCCAGCACCACGAAAAATGCCACTATAACAGTTCCCGCAAATCCCGAGATCACAGTCCATCTAAAGACGCTTGGGCTTGCTTTCTCAGTCGGAACATTGGCTGTTTCCGCAACGTTGATGGCATCTATATCCATAACATTTGTAATGTGTTCACTCGAAACTTCTCTGATACAGTTGGCTATCGCCATTGCCATCAGAGGATCCTCATCCTTTGCCGTAATGGCAACAATTCTGGTATCGGAAGGCGTATCAACCTTAACCACCTTTGCAAGATCCTTGTATGTCTTGTCTACCAGATTAAGTCTCTGTATAGCTTCTTCCAAAACATATCTGCTCTTGATAAGCTCCGCATAATCCGAAGTGAGCTGTGTCGATATCTGCACATCGGAATATGTCACCGTCTGATTTTCTTCTTTGTTAAGTATGTATATCTTGGTTGTCGAATCAAAAACGGGATGAACCACGAATTTACTCACAAACAATCCGACAAGGGCAAAGAACAAACCCGCACTTATGATGAGGAACGCTCTCCCCAACAGGATTGAAAACAATTCCCCAAGATTAATTTCAACGATGTCTTCTCTTTTATCCATCAGTTACTCCAACAAAACTTTTTTTGATTTAAAGAAACGCTGAATCAACCGTTTCTACGGCATTGTCATCATCAAGTCTCCCGCGTAATTGATTGATGTCACAACGCCTATATCAGATAATCTCATTGTTTATAACACTCATGGGATTATCATAAAAAATCTTTCTCCCGTAGTCCTCCCCAAACTTCCTGTCCACATAGTTTCTGCAATCAAGAATATCAGGTGCTCTCTTTGCAGTATCATGAGCATCGGTCGCAATGAAATGCACAAGTCTCTTTTTAAGGAGCTTTCTGGAAAAATGACTGATTCCAAAACCATATTTTCCCATTATGCTCGATGAGTTGACCTGAATATAACATCCCATGTCGCGCAGTTCTTCAACATATGAAGGGTGCGAAACCACGTCACTGTACCTCTCAACATGGGCTATGATCGGCATATATCCTGCTGACTGAACTCTGTACACTGCATTATGTATTGCTTTAAAAGTATTGGTGGGATGAAACTCCACAAGAACATATTCGGAACCTGCAAGCGTTGATATCTTCCCCGCTTCAAGTTCCTCCTGTGTTTCATCGCTGTAATATATCTCGTTCCCCGAATATAGTTTAATATCTATCCCGAGCTTATCCGCCGCATGCTGAAGCTGTTCCGTATAACTTCTGTTATGTGAAGGACTCACATTATGATGCATGGGCTTGTGATGCGGAGTTAATATAACATGGGTTATTCCATTCTTCTCTGCTATCTTAAGCATCTGCAGACTTGTCTCAATGTCCCTTGAGCCATCATCCACACCGGGCATAATATGACAATGAATATCAATTGATTTCTGCATATCTTATCGCTTTCACATTATATGTATCCGATTAAATGCAATAAAACAGGCACTTATATCATATTAAATTATACACCAACAAAATAGGCACTTTCAACATAATGTGTTGAATTATACTTTTTTTCAATATATTGAGGGGTGATGCTTTGGGGGCGTCAAAAGCAGGAATGGTAGCGAGGGATGTAGATAATATACAAGTACTGCAAGGCTCTATGTGCTCGTCGGTACTAATGCCACAAAAAACGTGGCATAAGTACCGACGAGCACATAGAGCCTTGCAGTACTTGTATATTATCTACATTCCGGTTTACGTATTGAGCTTTTGACGGGGGCAGCATATAATCTGCTAATAGAGATAGAGAAAAATGAGTGAGGGATGTCTATGATATGTCGGTATCTTACGAAATACGCTGTAGGTGCGGATTTCTGTAATTTTACAGATGAAGACGTGCTGATTTTATATGCATTTCTTTAAGCAACTTTTGGAAACAATCTTGCCTTATAAATTGAACCTTATTGTCGACAGCGTAGTATGCAAAGTAAGAACACTCGATACTCTATTTATAGAATGTAATTTGATGATATTTTGAATTCGCAAGAATATAAAAGTATGATATCTTAACTGAAATTACAGAAATCCGCACTAGCTGCGGATTTCGTGAGAACATGAATCAGGAGTCAGCCAAGCCTCATCGACAAAGTCGATTCAAATTGGCTTGGGTGATGCATTCTTGAACTTTATGTTCAAGAATGCATAAAATAATAGGAGGTATTCCATGTTGCCACAGGATCCGGTTATGTTATTAAGTTTTTTGAATATGAAATTGAGGGATAATTACTCAAGTCTGGACGCGCTTTGCGACGATCTTGATATTAGCAAAGAAGAGCTCGCCGAGATAACCGGCAAGCTCGAAGGAATTGGGTATACGTATAATCCTGACAGGAATCAATTCTCGTAATTTATATTTGTTTTTTGCAAACTGCTTGACCGCATACGGAAATTACCATACATAGGTCATGAGACATCGCTTCTTTTCTTGACTTTAAGACAGTTTTTCCATACCTGAGTCAAGCGTTTTAGATTTTTCCCTTGACTCCAAAACCGATTTTTCCATGTATGAGTCAAGCAGCATAGTTTCTTTCATTGACCGCAGAACTGTTATTTCATGCGTAAGTCAAAAACAATATAAGAACAAGCCGAAACAATAACCGCCATTATTTTAATCCATATTGCAAAAAACAGATAAGAAAAGTATCTTACACAGGACTTATCTGTATTTTCCCGCTATTTTTCTATGAACAAGTCTTAATTTCACAGATAAGCATTGCATCTTTCACAAGTTTTATCTGTATTTCATCTCCATTCTTCTGTAAACAAGCCTTTATTTCACAGATAAGCATTGCATCTTTCACAAGTTTTATCTGTATTTCATCTCCATTCTTCTGTAAACAAGCCTTTATTTCACAGATAAGCATTGCATATTTCACAAGTTTTATCTGTGTTCCATCGCCATTCTTCTGTAAACAAGCCTTTATTTCACAGATAACCGACTCCTCTTATACAATTCTTATCTGGTGTTTACTGCTATCCTTAAATATACTTTAATGCTTACTCTCCTGCATTTTTGCACAATAAATCAGCACCCCGATCTCCCCGCCCAAGATTCCTGTGTTGTCGCCCAACCATAACACACGCTATGCAAAGAGCAGCCCCACATTCCCCTTATAGCCGGACTGTGCCTTCATTGCATCAGCACTTGGCCGATGCAATGAGTTCGCCGTCTTGTACGTCGAATTCTATGGTGTCGTGGGGTTTTACTCTGTCTTCGAGGATAAGCTTTGCGGACAGGGTTTCTACGTGCTTTTGTACATATCTCTTGAGAGGTCTTGCGCCGTAGATCGGATCGTATGCTTCGTCGATTATGTAATTCTGTGCCGCATCGGTCAGGTGTATGGAGATTTCTCTCTCAGAAAGCCTGCTGTTAAGGTCATCAACGATAAGCTTGATGATTCCGCCAATATTATCTTTGGTCAAAGGCTTAAACATGATTATCTCATCAAGCCTGTTGAGGAACTCAGGTCTGAAGTGGTTTCTTAAATCCTCCATCGTCTCTTTTTGCGCTTCTTCGCTTATGTTTCCGGCGCCGTCTATTCCGTCAAGAAGATACTGTGCACCGATATTTGAAGTCATAATAAGAATCGTATTCTTAAAGTCTACCGTTCTTCCCTGGGAATCAGTGATTCTTCCGTCATCCAGAACCTGAAGCAGGATATTGAACACATCGGGATGTGCTTTTTCAATCTCATCAAAAAGAACTACCGCATAAGGTTTTCTTCTCACCGCTTCCGTCAGCTGGCCGCCTTCCTCGTAGCCAACGTATCCGGGAGGCGCACCGATAAGACGTGACACGCTGTACTTCTCCATGTACTCACTCATATCGATACGGACCATATTGTTCTCATCGTCAAAAAGTGCCTGAGCAAGGCTCTTTGCAAGCTCTGTCTTACCGACACCTGTAGGTCCCAAGAAAAGAAACGAACCGATAGGCTTTCCCGGATCTTTTATTCCCGCTTTCGATCTCATGATTGCTTCGGAAACAAGTGTTACCGCATCATCCTGTCCGATAACTCTCTGATGGAGTTCATCCGCAAGATGAAGTGTCTTGTTTCTTTCGCTCTCGGTCAGTTTATTTACAGGAATTCCCGTCCATCTGCTGATGATTCCGGCAATCTCCTCATCGGAAACTCTCTCATGAACAAGCGTTGTATCAGCTTCTTTTTGATGAGCAAGTTCCTCAGCCTCTTCAAGTTCTTTCTTAAGCGCGGGAAGTTTGCCGTACTGAAGCTCTCCGGCTTTCTCATAATCTCCGTTTCTCTGAGCTATCGCTATCTCTGAATTGATCGTATCTATCTGCTCACGCATGGCGGCAAGTTTATCAACCGCCTGCTTTTCGTTCTCCCACTGCGCCTTTCTGGTATCAAAATCTTCCCTGAGGTCCGCAAGCTCTTTTTGCAAGTTGGAAAGTCTCTCCGCACTCAGAGAATCGTCCTCTTTCTTAAGAGCCGCCTCCTCAATCTGCATCTGCATTATCTTACGATTGAGCTCATCAAGCTCTGCAGGCATCGAATCCATCTCAGTCTTGATCAAAGCACATGCTTCATCCACAAGGTCGATTGCCTTGTCGGGAAGGAAACGATCGGAAATATATCTGTTTGAAAGAACTGCCGCACTTACAAGCGCACTGTCCATGATCTTTACGCCGTGGAAAACTTCATATCTCTCTTTCAATCCGCGGAGAATACTGATTGTATCCTCAACAGTCGGCTCTTCTACCATAACAGGCTGGAAACGTCTCTCAAGAGCTGCATCTTTTTCGATATACTGTCTGTATTCATTGAGCGTTGTCGCACCGATGCAGTGAAGCTCACCTCTGGCAAGCATAGGTTTGAGCATGTTTCCGGCATCCATCGCGCCATCGGTCTTTCCTGCTCCCACTATCAGGTGAAGCTCATCGATGAAAAGAATTATCTCACCGTCAGAACCTTTTACATCCTCAAGAACGGCCTTAAGCCTCTCCTCGAACTCACCTCTGTACTTGGCTCCCGCAACAAGAGCACCCATATCGAGTGAAAAGATCTTTTTATCCTTAAGAGCAGACGGCACATCGCCGCTAGCTATTCTCTGCGCAAGTGCCTCAACGACCGCAGTCTTACCGACACCCGGCTCACCTATGAGAACGGGATTGTTCTTGCTCTTTCTTGAAAGAATCCTTATAACATTTCTGATCTCAGTATCACGTCCGATAACAGGATCGAGCTTCTGCTGCTTAGCCTTGGCAACCAGCTCTGTTCCGTATTTACTGAGCGTGTCATAAGTCGCCTCAGGGTTATCCGTCGTGACATTCCTGTTGCCCCTCACCTCAGAAAGAACCTGCAAAAATCTGTTCCTATCGATTCCGAACTGGGCAAAAATCTCTTTTACCTCTTTATTGGGATGTTTTAAAAGCGCAAGAAAAATATGCTCGACAGAAACATACGAATCTCCGAGCGCCTTGGCCTCGTCCTCAGCGGATAAAAGAGCTTTATTAAGCTGGGCTCCTATATACGGCTGGCCACCCTGAACCTTGGTCCTCTTGCCTATTCCCTGTTCAATTCTTGTGACAAAAGAAGCCGTATCAACGCCCATCTTCTCCACCAGTTTTGAAATCAGACTATCTTCTATTGTCATAAGAGCATAGAGAAGATGCTCCTGCTCTATCTCCTGATTGCCGTATTCAACCGCAATCTTCTCGCATCCGCTCACAGCCTCTATGGACTTTTGTGTAAACTTCTGGATATTCATAATTCCCTCCTCACGAGATTGCTATCCAAATATTCCGTCTTTTTCAAGATACGGAATTAAATTCTATTTGTTCTACTACAACTATAACACTAATTATATAATTGTCAACTCTTCGCATTTTTCTATTTTATTAGAGTCGCTCGCGACTCTTTCGCGTGAGCGGTATGGTTCCTACCTGTGCCATGATCTGCTTAGCGCATTGCGAAAGATGATTTGATGCTTAATGAGTTTTAGAAAATCACACCGCAGACGAACACAAGCATTTCTGTACAGATGCCTTAGGGGCTGGGCATCAAAAAGGCTGTCACACTAGTGCGACAGCCCCCGAGTTCTTTATATCACTTCTTAAACAAGGTCTCAAAATGGTAGATATTCATATACTGATACAGATCGTTATTCACAAGGTTATCCGCAAAGTTGTGGATCTTGGGATTCACAAGGCAATAGGAATTTGCGCCTTCCACATATGCTATGGACCAGAGATTTTGCTTGTGAAGATCATAAATCTTAAGAGCAATATCATCTCTCTGCGCGGCGTCTGCCGTATTAACCCACTGCTCATAATACTCAACAAGCTTTGCCATATCTCCGCTCGGTGCAACGCCCAAAGTATTATCGGTATAGTAGGTTCCGTATTCTCCGTACCACTCCGCAGCCTGTGCAATAGGCACGAACGCTGCAGCTCTTTCGCTAAGTGAGAGACCACCGGCCGCCATGTGAGGACACATTACAGCGATCCATTCATTATCGTCAATAAGTTTGTCATATGTTTCCGTATCATAATCTGTAAGAGTTGTCTTTATGTGTATCGATTCAAAATATCTCCTCAATGCACTGTAGACGCTGTCCGCACTTCCTTCAAGAGAAATAAAATCAAGTGTAAAATCCGATCCGTCCGCAAAATCATAATATCCGTCACTTCCAAGTTTAAGCCCGCATCCATCAAGAAGTTGCTGTGCCACTGCAACATCATAATCTGTCCACTTCTCACTCCACTCTTCATCATATCCCATGCTTCCTACCGAAGGCGCACACTGCCCAGGTCTTAAGAAGCCTTCGGAAATACGAAGAGATACTTCCTGCCGGTCTGCACATATGGAAATAGCCTGACGGAAATCACTGTTAGCAAAAAGATCAGCGTAGTTCTTGTTTGAACAGGTATAGTTAAACGTAATCTGATCGGTTCCCCAGTTAGAACCAAGAGCCGTCTTTAAAGTTACTGCATCTCCAAGCTCTGAAAGCATTGCACTTATCTGTTCCATTCCTATATCCATATAGTCAAGCTCACCGTTTGCAAAAGCCACTTTTGCATCTTCGACTTCCTTCTTTATACAGATGTTATCAAAATACGGAAGCTGTTTTCCCTCGGCATCAACTTTCCAGTAATATGGGTTTCTGTTAAGGATGCAGAGCTCGGAATCTCTTGAGTTATGTCCTTCTTCCGTGGATAAAACAAAGGAATTTACGGTAGGTAATCCGGAAGCATTCCAGAAATAATAGCATACATTTTTTCCAAGATCATTGACAGAATCATATGAAAATCCCTTCGCCGCTGCATTTGCCAAAACCTGTCCATCGGAAAGTCCCGTATTTTCCCAATACTCATTCTCTACATAGAATGATGCCGGAATAAGGTCACTCAGGAAATGTGAAGGTGCCCAGCACCATTTAAAATCTCCGTTCTCAATAAATGCTCCGGGATACTTCGGTGTTTCAAAAGTCCAGGTCACGGTATGATCGTCAACTTTTTTAAGCACCGCATATTCACCTGTCTGTGTGTCCTTTAGTGCTTCCCAGCTTGCTTTCGTGTCATAATTGTTGATATGTACCATGTAGTACCAGAAAGTTATGTCGTCAGCCGTAAAATCATCACCATCCGACCATTTCATGCCATCTCTCAAATGGAATGTCCATACAGTATAATCGCTGTTATATTCAAAGCTCTTGATAACATTTGGAACATAGGAACCGTCATTGTTATACCTTATTATGCTCTCAAGTACAGGTCTTGCGATTCCCCACGATCCCGAAGGTCCGGTAAGATTCAAATCACCGCTGTATTCGCCAATTTCAAGGCCGTTTCCGGCAGCATCCGCCACTGCAACAAATACATCTTCTTTTCCCGGAACCCTGCTTTCAACAGAGGGAAGTTCGCCTGCTTTTACCCGCTCAGAAAGTTCCGGCGCTTCCGAAAAATTAAGACTTCCTCTGTCAACTTCTGTGGCAGCCTTAGCCGTTTCAGTTCCCGTCTCCGTTCCTGTTCCCGTTTCAGTTCCCATCTCCGTTTTTTCCGTAGCTACCGCCTCTACACTTTCCGGCTCGGCAAAAGTCTGTGTTCTCTCATTGAGTTTTATATTTCTACTACCGCATCCCGGCACCGACAAGACCATAACTGCTGCAAGCGACAGGACCATAAGTTTTTTCTTCATGTTTGCTATCCTCCTTATCGATCATCGCCCGATGGATATCATAACTTGAAGCCCGTAAGCTCTGTTGTAAGGGAATCAGCCGCGCCACTAAGATCCTTAATGACATCATTAAGATCCTTGGCAGCATTCTGTGCAGCAAGAGCCGTTGCTCCAACTTCTGCAGAAGAAGCCGCCGCTTCTTCCGAAACCGCTGAAATACCGTCAACAGCCGAAAGGGTATTCACTTTTGCTTTTTCCATCTCTGCAACCTGCAGACCGATTTCTTTAAGGTGGTCGGCAATGGTCTTAACGTTTTCATTTATAACATTGAATTCCGCAAGCGTTGTTGCCACTGCTTCTTCCTGCTGTATAACAATCTCTTCCGCATGCTTGGCTTCAGTTGCGGTTTTCTCGGTCTTAGCGGTAACAGCCGTGATAATGTCTCCGATCTCGCCAGCCGAGACAGCACTCTGTTCCGCAAGTTTTCTAATCTGCTCAGCAACTACAGAAAATCCGCGTCCTGCTTCACCCGCTCTCGCAGCCTCAATAGATGCATTAAGTGACAAAAGATTGGTCTGACTCGCGATATCATTGATAGTAGCTATAATATTTCCGATAGATGATGTCTCACTCGCAAGCTGCTCTATATCTACAATTACTCCCTTAGTAACTTCACTCGTCTCATTCGCCTTAGTCTTAAGATTTTCTACAGCCTCAATACCGTTCTTTACGGATTCATCCGCATCGGCTGCCATATCGTCGATAGCTTTCACATTTTCTCTTACGACTTCAATCTTCTCTGTAAGGCTGTCAGCTTCAGCAAGACAATCGCCCGCATCATGTGCCTGCTGGTCAAGTCCCTGCCTGATCTCATCAACAGAAGTCGTAATATTTTCAGATGCTGTAACAAGCGAATCCGATGCTCCTCCGATATCAACCGAAGATTTCTTTAGAGAATCGGCGGTTGCCGAAATCTTTAAAAGAAGTCTCTTTGTATTTTCTATCATCTTATTTGCAGAAGAAGCAAGCGCGCCAAACTCATCCTTACGCTTCGAACTGATCTCGACTGTAAGGTCTCCGTGCGCCGCCTGTTCAAATCCATTGGAAATTCCTTTAACCGCATTTCCGATGCTGTTTGAAACAACAATACCAACCACCGAAGAAACAACTGTTGCAAGAATTACCGCGATAACCGATGCAAGCCTTATGCTGTTTACACCGGCACTGATCGTACTCTCAGGAATACGGCCGCAGATAACTGCTCCCGACTCTCCGACTTTTGCATAGACATAAAGATATATCTTTTTATCTTCTGCATCTTTCATCCACTCAAATCCTGATGATTCAGAAGCTGCTCTTACATCTTCAAAAAAAGTGGTATTTGCAAAGATTGTTTCGTTCGCCCCGCTCCTGCCGTCCATATTTGTCTCTACTCCATCAGAAGTTATGAAGGCAAATGTACTTCCTTCTCCGAGATGAATGCTTTCAAGTGCTTTAAGGGACGTATCAAGTTTTATATCTGTGGAAATATATCCGAGTTTTTCACCCAGAGAGTTATAGAACGGCTTTACATAAACCGCGCAATAAGGCGTACTCTCAATACTGTTGGCGGCTTCGTAAGAATCAATGAACACTCTCGTACCCATCCATGCACCTTCGGTCCCACTTGAGTTTAACAGTGCAAAATCATTTGTATTTTCAAACTCGCCTGCTGCCGATGATCCGCCATATTCAAACATAAGATAGTTTCCGTTTGCCACCGAAAACGATGTTTGCTTGTATGATAAAATCGAGAGATCTCCCACTATGTTGTCAGACTGTGCGAGATTCTTCGCACTCCTATAGATATCTGAAAGGGCACTCCTAGACTCATCTACGTCAGTGTATGCTCCTCCGTAGTAATTCTTGAGCTCTGAAAGACTGGAAAGCTGCTCAGTCTTACTCTCAACAACAGCAAAAGTAAGCTCATAGTAATTTGCTATCTGCTCAAGCGCAGTCACAGCATTACTTTCATATGTATCCCGTGTTCCTTTTGATGCTATGGAATATGCGGTATACCCGACAATCATTATGAAAATGACAGGTATAAGAAAGAATGCGGTCAGCTTAAACCTAAGGCTGTTCAGCTTAACCATAATGTAATTCTCCTTTCATGAAAAAGAACAATACAATATACCGACACGCATTGTTATGAAATTATGATAACATTCTTATATAAAATTTCGGTAAAACTTTGCTTATAAATAGATAAACTCCGCATCCCATTGCAAAAGGCACTTGCAAAGATCAGTCGTCTATTAAACTCCTGATCTCTGTAAGTGCCTTCTTAGTACTCTCGTTTCTTGTAGGGAAATCGAACATGTTGTAGAGATACCCCTGCTCTTTGGCAATCTCACGGCTCTTTTCATAAACAAGCTCAAATGTAAGCGCAATGTGACCTATAAGATGTTCCGCCGGCGAATTCATGATGTCACGGTTGATGGCGTGACGCTCTCTGACCTGCTCCATAACCTTCTCTGATACTCCGGAAGAAAAAAGAACATCACTCGACACATTATAGATTTCCTCCATCGGCGTCTCAACATTTACCCTAAAGATATCAACCTTATCCGCATCACGTAGTATATTACAAAATACAAGCGTCTTTCCGGAGATTGCCGCGTCCATCCTGTACTTGTTGTGCTGTCTTATTACAATTTCCAGCATCGGATCCCACGATCTGTCATCGATATAATCACCGATAAATCCATTTTCTCCAAAAAGAAGATCCGCTCCAAACTCCGCATGATCAACCGACTGCGAATCAAGGAATGTGTTATATCTTTTGACCTGTTCAAATCTTCCGATATCGTGAAGCATGCCCGAAAGCCAGGCAAATTCAACTTCATCATCTGTAAGTCCTATCGATCTTGCAATCTGTTCGCAGTAGTCTGCAACTCTGTATGTATGCGCGATCTTAAGCGCTATCTTGGTATCTTCGGGATCGTATCCCCTTGTATATGAAGCAAACTGCTCCTTCACTCTCTGTCTGTCAATTCTCATATCTCATCCAGTACATCGTTCGCAAAAAATCAAACCAGTTATAACCAAAAGCTGCATATCCCTTCGCCAAACGTATCAGTACTCTATCCCTTCTCTTGCCTCTATTCCCTTGTCATACGGATGGCGGACCTTTTCCATATAAGTAATATAATCCGCTCTGTCTGCAAGAAGTTCATCCGCATTCCTTCCCGTCATGACAATCTCCATGCCTGACGGCTTACTGTCTATAAGTTCTTCAAGTTTCTTTTTATCGATCACACCGTAATTGTACGGATAAGTGATCTCGTCCATTATAAGAACGTCGCATTCTCCCGCCTGAATAAGTTCAGAGATTTTATCAAGAATCTCATTATGAACGACGCGGAAAGCCTCACACTGCTCTTCGTCATCACGGTGTAGCCATCCCAGTTCCTTATCGCTTCTAACAATCGTAATTCCGGGGATAAGCGACAAGCTACTCAGTTCCGAAGTCTGTCTTCCTTTCATGAATTGGGAAAAGACAACCTTCCTGCCCGCACCTGCTGCCCTCACGGCAAGCCCTATAGCCGCGGTAGTCTTTCCTTTTCCCTCTCCGGTATAAAGATGAACAAGCCCTTTTTTGCGCTTTGTTCCATGCTTTGACACACTCTTTTTCTTCTGCGGCTCTTTCCTCATAGGACAGCTCACCGCACTGCAACTTGCGCAGTCGGAATGCTTATCGGTTCTCTCCTTATGAAGTTTTGCCGAAAATACAACACTCTTTTTCGGAACAAGGGCAAAAGCCTCATTGCATTTTACAATCTTCTGCCCAAGCTTAGCCATAACTGCCGCAAGCTCTTCAAGCGGCATCTTGTCACTTCCCGCAAAGACATAACTTCCGACATAGAGCCCTGTCTTTTCATATATCTTTTTATCAACTTCTTCATAAGCAAGTGAGAGCATTTCGGTGCCGAGACAGTCTATTATGAAAGCCTTCTGTATCTCGCCTTTTTGCAAAAAGCTGTCCTGAAAGCTATCAAACGCATCTCCGAGCGTCACAACAACATAGACGGTATCACCCTCGATCACATGATGGAAACTTGCATGTACTCTGGGATGAAGCTGTCTATAGAGCATCACGATATCTTTTTTCTCACTTGTTTTAAAATGATAGCGCTTGATAAAGCCCTTAATTCCATTCTCATCAAGCTCTATCGGTAAAGGTTCAAATGTCATATTTCTCCATTACGATATTTTCAGATTTACTATAGTTTTACAACTGTTTACAGCTTTTTACAACCATATACGAAAACGATGTCTGTTCACACAGACGCGCGCAAGCATAAGCCTGCGCGCGCCGATCATATATTTTGCCATTTACTTATCATCCTCGCTGTCGTCATAGAAGATCTGCTCTTTGCCCTCAATTCTCTTAGAAAGCTTTCTTGCGATACGTCTGAATATCTTCGGTGCCTTCTTGCCTCCGCGTATGGCTGCCAAAATAAACAATGTGATAAGTACCATTCCTATCACGATTGCCGTGATGACCATATACTTGTACTTAGATACCGCAAGTCCGGCTTTGGGAAATTTAACTTTCAAGGTAAACTCATTGCCTTCAATATCATAAGTACTGTACTCACCCATATCGCCTGTCTTTGTCAGAAGCTGCTCCTCATCCCCTTTTACAAGATAAACCTCATACTTTCCGAGTGCTTCACTTATCTTGGCCGCAGGTTTATATCTGACCTTGTGAACAGACTCTCCGTCATCGGGAACAGTCACCTTTAAAGTCGTGTAATTTTTCAAAGTATCCGCAACATAGTCCTTGGCCGAAGTGAATTTTTTTACATCAAAAGAATCTTCTCTCTCGACAACAAGCTTATCACCTGACTTAAATCTGCCATCAACCAGAAGTTCACTCTGATATACTTCATCCTCCGCATACTCTTTGGGATCTTCTGCAAGAGTTGTCCTGTATCTTTGATATGTCGCGGTTATGATCTGATCTGAATCGACGGGATCCACAGACTTGGCATCCCAGGAAACATAGAAACCTTCCTTTTCATCAACCTTCGGATAATTCTTTTCTTCAAGCTTATCCCCCGTTTTCTTGCGCTCTTTCCTGATCATCGACTTGCCATCGTCAAGTTCGTCGTCTTCAAGCACGTATGTGACGGTAAGCTCATCAAAATCATACGGAAGTTCCTTACTGCCAGCCGGGACCGGTTCTGCCTTTAATGAATAGCTAACCCTGTCGATTCCCGCAAGTTTATCGCTTACAAAGTAATTTTCCCTTACTTCTCCCGCATCGCTCACATGCCCAGCAATCGCGCCGTACCAGCTATCGGCGCCTTTTATGTCAACCAAAGCTTTGCAATCCCTTATATTGGTTCCGTCCCCGACAATACCTCCGACATAGGACTCTCCGTCAAGTATTCCCTTTGAACTTGAACTTACGATGTAGGACAAAGAGCTTCCGCAGACGCCGCCTACATACTCACCGGAATTGGACTTCATATTCCCGTAGTTTGCGCAGTTGATTACGGTACCCATCTCCTGAAGTCCGCAGATACCGCCTATATAGCTCTTTTCACCTTCCGCTTCATTATAGTTCTTATTATCCCTGAGAACACATTTTGAGATAAAAGAGGTATTGAGCTTGGCATCCTTAATTCCCGTGATATCGCTCTCTGCATCAAAATCATATTCTATAGCCATAGTTCCGGCGATTCCCGATGTATCGATATCACCGTAAATCACGCCGTAATTTACGCACCCGTCTATAGTTGCATCCGTGCAGATAAGGGCCTCTTCCAAAGATACATCCTCAAATGTATTCGAATAATCTTTTTCCAAAACACCGTCGATCGCATCCGCATACAGATTCATTATCACATTGAACTGATCCGCAATTCCCTGAAGATCGTCAACGATAACTCCCGTCGCATTGTTCATCTCGTTATTGAGTAGTCCGAAGTTATCATTCATATTCTGCATATTGTCGGCAAGTGATGTCGTATGTTCCTTATATGCCGAACTGAACCTGGGAAAAGAAATTGCTCCTCTGCCCGCAATATTCCTGACTATTCCTTTTGCCTGGTCACCTGCTTCTTCCAGATTATCCGTTGCATCTTCCAGAGAACTCATGGCATCAAGTGCATCGCCCCTTGCCTCTTCCGCCATAAGTTTGAGGTAATCCTTTGTCAATCTTTCGACTTGCGCCGTTGCGTCCGCAAGATCTCTTTCGTAGAAGAAAGTTCCCTCCTCGCCGTCCACACCGCTCTGATAATGCCTCTTGGCATATCCATCGGCTTGCGTCTTTGCATAACTTGCCGCATCCTTACTTAAGTTTACATCATTCTCATCCTCTGTATCCGGAAACGACCTTCCATCAGATGAATGTGTCCAATCCCCGGGAACATTGTAAGCTTCAACAAGTGTAGTATCCGAATCTGTAGAACTGTCATATGCTCCAAACGTCCCGCCAAAAATAAGATCCGAAGCATTCGGATAACTAAGCGCGTGCGTAATCGGATCAGTCTTAGTCTTTGCATCTTCGATATATTTATTGTAATAAGCTTTATAAGCAGCTTTACTTAAGATTTCATACTGACTCGAAATACTCTCAAGTGTTTCCTTGGCTGTTTCATATTTCTTTTTATCCTCTTCCGTCATATACTGCTCATAATTAAGATCTTTAACCGTCTCTTTCAAACTTGATACAGCATCGGAAGTATGCTCTACCGCATCATCGGCATTGTCAAGAAGCCCTTCATCTTTGGAAGACTCTTCGATAATATACTGAACTCTTGAAAAAGCTTCGGAAGTTGAGCCTGACACTCCGTTTGCAAAATCAGTGGTCTCATTTGCAATAAATCTCACATCCTCTATTGCCCCTGCCGTGTACTGCTGTATCACATTTAATCTGTTTGTGATAGTACCGGACTGATTCTTTACATCCTTAAGCGTTGAGGTCACTCTGTCATGGAGTTCACTTATAGCCTCGCTTAGCTGGTATGCAACATCTCTGCTAAGATCCACAGTTACATACGGCTCGGCCTGTCCGACGATTCCGCCGACGTCTTTTCTTCCGCGCACAACTGCGTTATTGGTGCAGTTAAGTACATAGCCCGACTGTCTTCCAACCACTCCGCCGATATTGTATCCGACATGTTTATATCCGACCTGCCCTTTGTTTATGCAGCTTGATATGATACCTATTGAAAGTCCTGCGATTCCGCCCACATCCACTGTAGTCATATCAGCGCTTGCTTCATCAGTGGTCTTCTCGCCGCTTTTTATCATATTAAGGACTTTATTAAGCGTGTTCATGCTGTCGATTGTGATCTGTGCGTCAACATTTGTTGTATTTACCGCACTCTCATTGACACACTTGGTTATGTTTCCCATGTTTTCACCGGCTATGCCGCCGCTGAAATGAATGCCTTTGATATACCCTTTTACCATGCAGTCTTTTATATTGCCGGTAAGCTCATTGATTCCGACAATTCCGCCGACATAGTCGCCACCTGAGACCACTCCTTCAAATGTCAGATTGCTCAAAAGCCCGTGGTTATCCGCAACTATTCCGCCGACAATAACCTGCTTTCCTGACGGCATGACCGTCCCTTTCACATTGAGATCAGCAATGATCCCCGTCTCCTGCACATTGGAAAAAAGTGCGACATATGACATATCATCTTTTATCGAAAGCGCGCTTATAGTATGTCCGCAGCCGTCGAACACGCCTCCGAATGTGGGAACTCCGTTAAATTGTATTCCCAAAAGAGATATATCTTTTGCAAGGACAACTTTTTTATTTACAGACCAGGTGTCGAGCTTACAGTTTTCTGCAAACTTAAGAAAATCCTCCGCACTGCTGATGGTTATCTCCTCTATATTTTTCGGGATCAGCGCATCTATGTCATCCTTTATATCTGCGTCTACATCTTTTTGTTCTTCTATGGCACCGGTCTGAGTGCCGGTCGTAATAGTTTCTTGGGTGTTATCCCCCTCTTTTGCCCAAACAAAGGTAAAAGACTCCGTAAACAGCACCATTCCCAGAAGAAGTATGCACAGTCTTTTTTTCATATCATATGTCCTCCCCTTCCGTGTAATAGAATTCACTGTTTTCGGCATCTATCGGCTCCTCTTCCTCCTGCGTGATGTCACCGTTTTCTATGTACGCACTTACATTGCCTTTTACAACCGCATGAATGACACCTGTCACATTTCCTTCTATGCGACCGCGAATAAATCCGTCAATTCGCATAGTTCCGGTTCTTTGCTTCAGTCGCAGCGGCATATTCATGACAAATGCCGTAAGTTCGATGACTCTGTCGCCCACAAGAAGTATCTGTGGAAGTACAAACATCGTGACCAAAATGGAAATGATAGTTCCTCTTCCAAGGCACTTCCCGATTCCGTAGATAGCGCAGTCAGATGTCATATTTCCTATAAGCGTGCCCGCAACGGCAAGCATCGTTCCGGATGTAATGATCGTAGGGAACGAGAGATTCATTGTATCGATTATGGCATCTTTTTTGCCCATGCTCTCTCTAAGCTCCGTATATCTTCCGGCAATAACGATCGCGTAATCGATATTTGCGCCCATCTGAATGGAACTTACTATTAAGTATCCCAGGAAAAAGAGATTGTCGTGGCGGATGGCCGGAATCGAGAAGTTTATCCAGATACATCCCTGAATAACCGCGATCAAAAGAACCGGCATACCCGCTGATTTGAATGTAAAAAGAAGTACCACAAGAACTGCCAGTATAGATATAACTCCCGTAACGGTGTTATCTCTGGCAAAGCACTTTTTAAGATCGTACTGACTGACAGACTCGCCGACCACATAGATTTTGTCCGCCTGATAGTATTTTTCCGTAATCTTATGGAGTTTTTCTATAAACTCGAAAGTTTTTTGCGATTCCTGCGGAAGATCGACATAGATTAGGATTCTTGAATATTCATCGCTCTCAAGCTGTTTCTTGGCAAAGTTCATCATCCTGTTCGCATCTTCAAGCTTTTCCATCAGCTCATCGTCGAGTGTGACATATCCCTCTTTTACCTCTTTGTAGACGAACATGAACATGTCTATGAGAGGCACCCTGTAATTGGCAAGGCCGTTCACCGCCTTGGCGTAGTCTTCGTCATTTACCGCATAAGCCGCATAGATAAGCTCGGCAACTTCATAATCAATATTTAAAAGCTCGGAAAACTGCCTGGGCGTAAGCTTTTCTGTAAGTGTATAGCCGTTAAGTGCCTCGGTATTGGCAAGGCCCGTTATGGATGTAACATCATCTTCCGACATGATCTCATCTATAAGTTCCTTTTCCCTGTCATAATCTCCCGAAGGGAAAACAAGCGCCATCATATTATCCGATGCAAAATTCTCATCCTGAATATTCTGCGCCCTCTGAACCGCATTGGTAAGAGGCGGCGTGATCTGCGAATATCCGTATACATACGGAGTTCCGGCAGAGAGTCTGTTAGCAACGATTATCGCAACAACAAACAACGGTGCGATGATATACCTTGTCTTGTAAGCAAATCTTCCGACAAACGGAATCTGCGGAATGAAGTTTTTATGTTTGGTTTTCTCAAGAAGCCCCGAGAATACCATGATGATTCCCGGCATCAGAAGGAATACGGACAAAAGACTCAGCAAAATAGCCTTAATGAGAACAATTCCCATGTCGGCACCGATACCGAACTGCATGAACAACATGGCAACAAGGCCACCAATCGTGGTAAGCGAGCTTCCCGTTATCTCGGGAATAGATTTAGACAGCGCCACAATGCAGGCTTCGCGCGGTTCAAGCGAGATATGCTCTTCTTTGTATCTGTTTAGGAAAATGACCGCATAGTCGACAGAAAGTGCTAGCTGTAGAACTATCGTGACCGAATTTGAGACAAAAGATATTGTTCCAAGAAGGAAGTTCGTTCCCATCTGAACAAGCGCCGCGCTTCCGAATGTCAAAAGAAGTATCGGCACTTCGGCATATGCCTGGGAAGTAAGCACAAGAACCAGCACAACGACAATTACAACTATCACCGATATGACATTCATCTCCTGGTCGATCAGCTCAGACTGAGTATCACCAAGGCTTGTAGTCAGGTAATAGTCATATTTATCAAAATATTCTTTTACCTTATCCAAAAGTTCAAGGCATATATCGTTGGTCTCATCATAATCAAAAGTGATATTAAAAAGCGCCGATCCGTTGGCGTAATGGTCCTCGGAATCATCGATATCGACAGAAAAAACGCCATCCATATTCTCAACGTCTTTCTGTATCAAAAGCGCCTGATCATAAGATATATTGGCAACCATCACCTTAGCGGAGCCGTAAGTCGTAAACTGCTCCTCCATAAGTTCAAGTCCCTGATATGTTTCCGAAGTCTTTGGAAGATATTTGGGAAGCCGATTCTCAACACCAACCCAGCCCCTTGCGATCACAGAGAATATACACACAATTGCATATATCAAGAAAAAAAGATTTCGCTTATCCACAATAAACTTGCAGATTTTAAGCATAAAACTGTTACCGGCCTTTTCATTACTACTCATTTTCGCCCCCTCAAAACATTTTTCATAATGAAATACTACGTGTTTGCATAAATTTGTATACTATATATTGTACACTCTAAAAAGCATATTGACATAGTACGACTGACGTAGTATAAATACTATTACAGGCGTACTACGTTTGGCGTAGTATTGTTGACAAATTAAATGACATGAAGGGATTTATCTGAGAATGAAGACAAAAAAATTTATCTATGGAATACTTTCAACCTTTTTATTATTCTTTTTATTTGTGGCGTCGGAAATATTGGCAAGTATTTTTGTTCAGGATGAAACATTAAAAGATACTTTGCAAGCGGCTTCGCGCTATCTGATTGCTATATTGGGATTATTTTTGGCAAACAAATTATACGGAACTGACTTTAGATTCAGAAGTAAAGGATTTGCAAAAGGAGTTTTTTGTACGGGAATAACACTTATGGCACTGGTTGTTCTCAATCTTCATGATGACTTTTCGCAGCCTGAAATTTCTTTTGCTAAGGCACTTCCAAGGCTTATATTTGCATTTATTTGTAATATGGGAACAGGAATGTTTGAAGAATCTATGCTTAGAGGTACCCTTTTTAACTCCTTCAGATATCGTTTTGGTGAAAGCAGAAAAGGTATATTAAAAGCAGTACTTATCTCGTCGACTGTATTTGGACTTTTGCACTTTTCAAATCTTACCTCTTCACCTACAAGGGTTATCGCGACTACTTCACAAGTTATCTATGCAATTGCAATCGGATGCTGTCTGGCTTGCGTTTACTACATTACGGATAGCATATGGGTTGTTTCTGTTTTGCACGGACTCATTGACTTTACATCCGAGTTCTGGGATTGTTTCATTAACTCGAATACCGGACTTGCGGTACAAAAAGCAACAGAGGATATAACACTTTCCGAAGGAATATATGCTGTTTCTGTAACGGTTGTTTGCGCCATAATAGCTTTTATACAGCTCCACAAAGAGTTTGGCAAAAGAAAAACGGAATAATCCGATCACGCTCTAATAAGTGTAAATACCCCAAGAAAAAATGGAGATGCCGACTTTTCTTAGCAACATCGAAAAGAGGCATCTCCGGTTTTTTATTAAATTATGAAAATCACTGCGCAGCCGAACACAAGCATTTCTGAATCATGTTCTCACGAAATCCGCAGCCAGTGCGGATTTCTGTAATTTCATTTAAGATGTCATACCAATGTGCCCGAGCGAACGAAAGATTTAGCTTTGAGCATTACTTCTGAAGGAACTCTTCCCAGCCGGAATCTCCTTTTACGCTGATGGTATCGGTTTCAGCGTTGTACTTGTACTCAAAACTCACATCACCGACAGTTATCTTGGTATCGTCCCATGTCATGGGTACTACATCCTGAATATCAGCAGTTCCTGTTCCGTCTTCCTTAAATGTATAAGAATAAGTTACAGTTACGTCTTCTCCACCGATTTCCTCAGTAAAGCTTCTTGAATATGTACCGCTGGGCTTCTTAGCCACATTGCTGTCGCTTTCTTCAGCTTTTGAGCTATCGCTAGTCGCAGCCTTGCTATCCTCTTTGGATGCACTGTCAGTCGAACTCTTTGTGTCAATATTTGCGGAAGTGTCTATTGCTTCAGAACTGTCTGCATCCTCTTCAAGTAAACTCTCAAGAGATTCGTCTGTCTCTGCTTCTTGGCCGGGAAGATTAAAGGAACATCCTGTCATTACCAAAGCAAGCGCCATAATACTAATAATCCTCTTTTTCATCTCCTCATTTCCTTTCTTTTTTACCCTGTTAAATTTTATATAACAGATTATACCCCTTCATAATAAACAAAACAATACATGCGCCTTATTCGGAATAGTTTTAATTAATTCCGAAATCATCTGCGACACTTGAATTCCCTGTGCTGTTATTCAAGGAATCGCTGTCTTCCGAAACAGTGCTCGCGCCGCCTGTTCTCAGGCATTCGAGAGCTTCCTCTTTCTCAGACTTAGACTCAGCACTTTGGGAACCGCACCCTGTTACCACTAACATGAGCGCTAAAATGCTTATTATTCTTTTTTTCATATCATCGTCCTTTTTGCAAACTAATTTTAAGTATACCCCATAATACCCCATCAAAATATTTACGACAATACAAATTATTAGCATTTTTTTAACATTCTTTTTTCCGTAAATTTTATTTCAAAAAACAATGTTTTATTCCATGTAATTCACGATGCCTGTTCTTCCAGATAATAAACTGCATCCATTACTCCGCCGTCATTTTTTATAACTCTTATGTACACCGTATCTTTCAAAAAATCATCCCCGACATCTTTCTCATCTATTACTCCTTTAGGGTAGATAATATATTCAAAGCTTTCCATATTGGGCTGCTGCCTGTATTCACACCTATATGATCCGTCATCATTTCGCGTGATCTTCTCAGGTTCTTCGGAAGGATAAAAATTCACCTCATTTAAAGGTCCTCCTCCGATCAGATTACCGCCTGCCCCAAGTTCAAGGAGAGTAAGCGGCTCTTCTCCGCCATATGCTGAATTTGCCGCATCCGTCGCCTGATATGTTCCGGCAAATTCCGAAAAATCCCCGTTTGATGCATAATCTCCTTCTTTCTTAATATATGCAGCCCATTCATTTTCATCCTCTTTTACTTTCAGAACATCCCCTTCAAGCTCATATTCTTTGGTCGCTCCGCCAAAGTCCATCTCCTTATCGTTCCACGTAAACGGCACTACATCCTGAAAACTTGCAATACCTGTTCCGTCTTCTTTAAAAGAATAGAAATACTCTACATGTATTTCGTTTCCATCCATTTCATATGAAAAATTCACAGCATAAACACCGTTTGGCTTTTCTGATGCTTCCTCATCTTTATTACCTTTTTCATCTTTCTTGTCTTCTTCATCTTCAGAATCCTCATCTGATTCTTTTGACCCAAATGTCTCATCTATCTGAGATGCCAGATCCGATGCCAGGTCCGATGCTGTACTTTGAATATCTTCTACTGTCCCCTCCAGATCGATATCACTATATGAACATCCCGTCATCATCATCAATGAAAGGATTAAAAAAACAACAACCTGTTTTTTCATGATTCCACCTCCTTCCCGCATGGTAATCATTTGTTATTTTTGTTAATTGTTATATAACATATTATAGCTTAAAGCTTTCAAAATTCCAAATCAACATACTAATTTTTGCCTGATTGTTTTAGATAGTGTAGAATAAACGGGAACATAAACAGAAAAAACTATGGAGACAATACAATGGTAATAAAGAACGTAAACCTCGAAACAGTCTGCGGTATCACAAGCACCCTTCCCGATAATCCATACCCTGAATTTGCCTTTGCGGGTAAGAGTAATGTCGGAAAGAGCTCTCTTATAAACGGCATCATGAACAGAAAGAATTATGCGAGAACTTCGCAGGAACCGGGCAAAACCCAGACAATAAACTACTACAACATAAACAATGAATTCTATCTCGTAGACCTTCCGGGATACGGCTTTGCGCGTGTTCCCGAAAAAGTAAAGGAGCAGTGGGGAAAGATGGTAGAAAACTATCTCCATACTTCCAAACAGCTCCTTCGAGTTTTTCTTTTAATTGATATAAGGCATGAACCTTCAGCAAATGATGTACAGATGTACAAATGGATCGTGCATCAGGGATTCCAGCCTGTTATCATTGCGACCAAATCTGACAAGATCAAAAAAAGCCAGCACGAAAAGCATCTGAATATGCTTAGAAACGGCCTCGGTCTTCCTGACGATGTAAGGATTTTCCCTTACTCAGCCCTTAGCAAAGACGGTCGCGACGACATCTATGATTTCATGGATACTCTTTTAGCCGAGGCAAAAGAGTCATCACTTTAATCTGACGATTCCAAAGCTCTGTGCCTTAAGCACAAGCTTTTCACCGCTGCGCTCTATCCTGCCGATAGAATAGACTTCTTCATAGTCTCCGCTCTTGATCGCAGGGTAGTCCGCGGTATATTCAATATCTTTTTCTCCGGGATTTACCATCATGATAAGATTCCCTCTTTTATAAACAAAAGGCTTATCCTTGCCGCTGCAAAGGACTTCAAACGGTTCATCGGCGCAAAGTGCCTTCTCTTTTCCCCTAATCGCAAGAACATCTTTTACAACATTATATAAAGAATCTTTATCCTGCTCCTGCTTATTGACAGCGGGGCCTTCTTCATCGACCGGAAGATACAGTTTATCCTTTGGCGCATTGGAAAATCCCATGTTTGCCTTATCCGAATCCCACTGCATCGGTGTCCTGCTGCCCGTTCTGGTATAACCGCCCTCCTTGGTCGGAAGATTTTCTATATATCTCATGCCTATCTCATCGCCGTAATATATATACGGAACTCCCGGCAATGTGAATATTGTGGCATATGCAATCTTAAGCTCCGTTGTGCCAAGAGTTCTTGCAGGCCTCGGAGTATCATGATTACAGGTCATAAAGCAGATATAACCTGCATCCTTTGTCTTTTCATATTTTGGAATATAGTCACTTAAGAAAGCCGAAGCATCACTGTCACCGTCTTTTTTGAAATAGCTTCTGTCCTTACCGACAGTGTTCTTCCTATCCTCAGCTATCGGGAATACATGATATTTCTCAAGTGTCTCATAATCACGAAACAGCCTGTTATATCCATTTCCCGCATGGTCAAGATAGAAATCCATATGGAAACCTGCATTATTCAGGGACTGTTCGGGATTGGACCATTCCGAGACAATAGCCGCGTCGGGATATTCGCTGTCAAGCATCGCTCTTACTTTTTTCCATAGAGAACAAGTACATGACTTTCTGTCATCATCATCTTTTACCAGAGAATCCGCCATGTCAACTCTGAAGCCGTCACATCCCATATCAAGCCAGTATCTCATCACGTCCATCATGAGTTCAAGAGTTTTCTGCGGTTCGGAATCTTTATAAGACATTTGCCAGCTCTCTGTAGGGCTTGCAAAACCATAATTAAGAGCGGGCTGTGATTTGAAGAAATTGAGCATATACACTCCGTTTCTCTCACACTCCCCGCTTATATAGGGATGGCCGCCAATGCCTGACAGCCAGTATTCTGTCCAGATATATCTGTCGGAATGCTCGTTTTTTTGAGGCACTCCGTTCACAACAGGAATAGCCTTGCCACTTTCTTTGAACCACTCATGTTCTTCAGATGTATGGCCCGGAACAAGATCAAGTATTATATGGATTCCTTTGCTGTGCGCAGTCTCAAAAAGCCTCTTCGCATCACCGTTTGTGCCATATCTTGAAGCAACTTTTTTATAGTCTCTTACATCATAGCCCGCGTCCTTAAAAGGAGAATCGTACCACGGATTGATCCAGATCGCGTTCGCGCCCAGCTCCCTGATATAATCAAGTTTCTCGATAATACCCTGAATGTCACCTATTCCGTCATCATTAGTATCATTAAAGCTCTGCGGATAGATTTCGTAAAATACTGCATTTTTAAGCCAATCCGGCATGCTAGATCCTACCTTTCCGTCTCCTTCTCTTATCCTCGTACATAAGTGTGTCCGCTTTACTTATATATTCATCAAGATGTACCTCACCCTGACCTTCGGTAACAACATATCCAAAACTCATGGACAGGTCGACGGGAAGCTTTATCTCTCTAGATCCGTCTATCAACATTTTCCTGATCTCGGCAATTATGCTGGTTACTGCCTCATCACCCATGAATCTGTCTATGATAAGGAATTCATCACCGCCAAGTCTAAAGCACATTCCATCGGGAGTTACATGTTCCTTCAATCCTTTGGAAGCACAGATTATGGCTTCATCTCCGATCTCGTGACCATATGTGTCATTCAGATATTTGAGCATATCCAGATCGGAATACAGAATAAGCATCTGTCTTCCCTCTTTATGCGCTTTGGCGATCATCTTCTTAGCATATTCTCCAAATCCAAGTCTGTTGTAGAGTCCTGTCAGAGCATCTTTTACAGACAGATCCGAGAGCTTTTCATTTGCTCTTGCAAGACATTCCTTTTGATAAAGGATCTCCATTCCGGAAAGGAAGGTATTGATAAGATCAAAAAGGAACTGCTGCTCCATCAGGAATATAGGATTTTTCATGGCAAGATAACCGGCACTCTTTTCCCTGAAATGAATAGGGATAAAAAGATAACAGTCTCCGCTCGTACTGCTCTCAAAAGTCGGGAATATGTGCTGTATACAGTCTTCGTTAATATATGCCGTATCAAATATCCACTCTTCTTCCTGAGCCTCAAATTCCGACCAGAACTTGGGATCAAGGACCATTATGATGTCTTCACACCTGGACACAACGACAACATCACGTATAACATCGACCATTTCTTTGATACTGTCAGCATGAGTAATTCTCGATGAAAGCTTCAACAGATCGCTTTCAAATTCTCCTCTGGTATCATTCCAAAGGATGCTGCCCTTAAGCTGAGCGCGCTCATCTACAACAATATCAGACTCACAATCACAACTATCCCAGTATATAGGGAATGCATTGATGTAATTGTCATAGGAAACTTTTTTCCCATTCCAAATATCCGTAAAGAGCTCTACAGCCATCTCTCCTGCATCTTCTCTTCTATAGCTGATCGTTGATATTCTGGGATCATAGAATCTCGCCTTATCAAGATCGTCAAAACCTGTTATATAAAAATCTCTAGGACATTCAAGTCCTACTTTTTCCATCTCTGACAAAATGCCGACAGCAAGATTATCATTCGCACAGATAATAACATCCGGAACTTCATGCTTTCCATATAATCTTCCGAATGCATCTCTTCCGTCTTTTATCTTGAAACCACTGTAATCAAGTACATAATCAATATTTTTCTTAAGTTTCTTTTTCTTGGCAAAATCAAGGAGTGCCTTGGTTCTCTGACCATTCTCATAGTTCTCCTCAGGTCCCATAACAAACCAGAAGCTTCTGCATTCTTTCTCCTCATAAAGGAAGCGGATGTTATCATACATAACTGCATAATTATCCACGCCAACAGAATAAAAACCGTCTTCCTTTGCATTTATCATAATGCAAGGCGTGCCTGACTCTCTGATCTTCTCGAGCACTTCATCCCTTACAGGCTTTGCTTCTGTATTATTAAGTTCACAGATCACGCCATCAAAATCACAAAAATCAGGGAGAAAAAATATTGCATGTTCTCCCTGATTATAACGCTCATCTGTGCTCCAGTTGGCATATGCATTAAATACATATAAATTTATGTCTGCATTTTCTTCTTTAATCTTGGCGAGGACACCATTTATCCATGCGTTGGTAATATATCGTCCCCAACCTTCAAGTAGCAGAGCGACCTTCTTCATAAGACTTTGTTCTCCTAAATACGGCGCAACACTTCGTAAACAAATAAACTTTATGCCGATATGTTAAGTATACCACACATGGACAGTATTTAAAAATAGGGCATTTGTAATTCTTTTCACACTTTAAAAGAAATTTTTTATAAAATATTACCTATATTTATGAACAAAGAGTCGCCCGCGAAGTGTTCCGAAAATAACGTGGTTTTCTCAACCCTTTGTAGCACCGCCTGATACTCCTTCAATATAGAACTTCTGCATAAGTACAAACAGGATTGATATCGGGATAGAAACCAGCAATCCGCCTGCGCAGAAAATCGAGAAGTATTTGTTGATAAGCGACTTATCAAGCATATTATAAAGTCCTATAGCTATTGTCCAGTCCTTAGAAAGTCCTGAATTGAGCATAAGTTTGGCAAGTACGAAGTCTCCCCACGGAACCAGGAATGAACTGATTACCTGATACACAATAATGGGCTTACAGATAGGAATTATTATACTCAACATAATCTGAAGCTCATTTGCTCCCTCAAGTCGTGCGGATTCACGAAGTGATATTGGAATAGTATCCATAAATCCCTTAACTATAAGATATCCAAGTCCCGAACCGGCCGAGTAAACTATGATCATACCTATATGGCTGTTTGTAAGTCCGAGAGACTTAAGTACAAAGTACACGGCAATCATTGACAATACGCCGGGAAACATGTTCAGAACAACACAAAATACCATTAATTGCTTACGTCCACTGAATCTCATACAGCTGAACGCATATCCTACCATGAATATAAACACCGTAGATATGATGCAGGTAAAGATCGCAATTATAAATGTATTCTTGAACCACGTCACGTACTGCACAACCGAATCCGGCTCGAACAAAATGGTGCCGAAGTTCTTGAGTGACCATGTCTCCGGAAAGAAATGCGAAATATCTATTCCCTTATATCCGCTGAAAGCTGTAACTACAAGCCAGATAATAGGTATTATCCATATAAATGTAATGACTGCCAACAATAAATGAAGGAGAATCGATAAGATAAGCTTTTTAGTTTTCATCACATGAATACCTCCTCCCTTTCTCCTGCTACAATTCTGCTAAATGAAAGAATTGTAAACACCGAACATATTGAAAATACGATAACACCGATTACCGATGCCATCTTATAATCATAGTACTCGTTCGTCAGTCTGAATAACCACGTAACAAGGAGGTCAACTTCTTTACCATGTGAATTTGCCAAAGCCTGATCTGTCGTAACATATACATCCTGAGTCAACAGGTAGATAATATTGAAATTATTGATATTTCTAACAAAGTCAGTGACAAGTGTCGGTCCCTCAACGAACATAACATAAGGCATAGTCACATTCTTAAATATCTGATAAGGAGACGCTCTGTCTATCATGGCCGCCTCTATCTGATCCCTTGGTATATTTAAAAGAATACCTGTAGATATCAGTATCTGATACGGAATACCTACCCATATATTAATAAGGACTATCATAAATTTCGCCCATCCCGGACTTGTGAGGAACGGGATATATGAGATATTCTTGCTTACAAGTCCAATATTCTGTAAAAATGCCGTCAAACCGATGTTTGAACATATCGAATTGAAAAGTCCGGAATCCGCAAAGAAATTCCTTACAAGAAGAAGTGTTACAAACTGTGGCACCGCGATCGTAACTATAAACAAAGTTCTCCAAAATCTTTTTATCTTAATAAGCTTAGAATTGATCAACAGTGCAATAAGATGACCGAGAATAAAGTTCGAAACTGTCGCAAAAAAAGCCCACAAAAAAGTCCATTCAAGGATTTTCCTGAACGCATATCCGAAAGAAGAAGTTGTTGTCTGAGTAAACAGTTTTACAAAATTACGGAATCCAACCCATGTAAATAACTCACTTGGAGGTAGATGGTTCTGATCGTAATTGGTAAATGCCACTGCCACAAGAATGAGTATAGGTATAATATTCATCAATATTACACCTATAACAGGAAATGTAAGCAGGGTAACATGGAATTTATTACCCAGGATTTCCTTGAAATCCTCTCTAAATGTGTTGACATGTTTCCTTGATTCTATAAGTTTCTGAGTCTCGTACATGCTCTTAATATTCGATGCCCAGAATAAAAAGAACAAAAATGTAATAAACAACGCACAAACCGAACCAAGAAGTATAGTAAATGAATTATCATAATCATTTACTGTGTTCTGCATTGTAATCGGATCAAATATCGCTTCTCTCTTAACAGTACCGAGAGTACTGAATTTCGCTAAATTCGGTGCAGCTCCGAATATCATATACACTATATATAATGCTTGAACTCCGAATACAAGCAATCCTTTTATAAACTGACAATTATATATATGTCCCAAGCCCATGAAAACTGTAGAAAGCTTTATAAATAAGCTTCCATTTGACAAGCACTCTCCGAGCTCCTTAAAAAAAGCCACAATCGGGTTCACCCTAGGCTCTTTGGGAATCTTAGACGCCTTGGGAGAATATGAAAGTTTGCGCCTTTGCTTTTTAGGTTTGTGTTTGTGCTGATAATACCTGTAATTAACCAATTATCTCAACTCCTTTCTCTGAGTCGCAAATAGGCTTTACATGTTTTGACAAATATAACCCCATACCTCATTCGATATGGGGCTATATTGTTTACCGAAAACCTTTTCTATAAATTACTATTCTTATTCTGAAACCGGAGCGTTGATACCTTCAACTGCTGTATCAAGAAGCTTCTGAAGATCGGTATTATCAGGATTTCCGCTTGCAAGAATCTGTCCGAGAGTCTCAGCAGGGCTCCAATAATTTCCGCCGATAACCTGAGGCGTTGAGTAAGGTGCCTGCGCTGCAAGCGCTGAAATAGCCTTGTCATTTTTAACTGCATCAGATGCAGCCGCATTTATATTTGAAGGTCCAAGGTTTCTTGCTTCAAATCTTTCTGTCTGAACTTCCTCAGAAGTAAGATATTCAGCGAGAAGCATTGACCATCCCATGTTCTTTGTATGAGGATTTACACCGACAAGCTTAAATCCTGAATATGATGAAAGCTGGCAGTCTTTGTCACCGATATGCATTGTAGGAAGCTTTGCAGCCTGATAGTTCTCACCCCAAGCATCTGCCGCAACCTGTGCATTCCAGATACCGTTAACAGCCGCACATACTGTGCCATCCTTAATTCCTGTAACTGTGGTACCGTCATCCATATTTACTACGGCGCCTGTTGCAACCGCATCAAGGATTGCCTGACATACATCAGTACCACCCGCTTCATTCCATGTGCAGGTATTTGTCTTTCCGTCATCATTAAGAGTTGCTTCCAGACCAACTGCCTTAAAGAAGCTGTACAGATACCATCCGTTGTTAAACTGTATCGCAATCTTCTTTCCTGCTGCCTTTGCATCCTCTATCATAGCCTCAAGATTTGAAGGATCTTTGATTACAGAACTGTCATAGAACATGAAATAACCGTTATCGGCAGTCATCGGATAAGCATAAAGCTTCCCACCAACCGATGCAGCCTCTACGGAAGTTTCAACATTAGCCGTTGCTACATCATATGTATATGTAGCCTGCACTTCCTGAAGTGCTCCGGCATTAACAAGATCATTGATCTGATCGTGAGCAAATGTATATACATCAGCAGCAGCCTCTACGTCTGAAAGAACAGTGTCCTTCGCAGTAGACTCTGACTCTGCACCAAGCGTGATATTAAAAGTCACATCCGGATACAGTGCCTTAAAATCTTCAAGAACTCCCTGTGTGAATTCCTGGTCTTCTTCTGAAGCCCATACTGTAAGGTCTACAGGATCCGTAGTAGCATTGATCAGGTTCTGAACCGCATCCGCTGCTGCATTGTTATCTGCAGCCTCGCCTCCGGAATTGTCAGATGATGGTGCCTCCGTCACCGGTGTATCATTGGCAACTTCAGGATTACCACAACCTGATATTGCTGCGGTTACCATAATTGATACCAAAGCGATCGATAAAAACCTCTTTTTCATAATTCTTTACCCTCCTAAGAATTGTATGACATCTTAAATGAAAAAATCCTCCGTCCGTGCGGCATTGTGTCAAAATCATGTACAAACAGCTGTTCGCACGCTTATATTTTACCATTTTTGCAGGATTATATCAACGTTTTATTGATAAAAGAGGTGGCTGCTTGTATTTTATCCCGTAGATTCTTTTATTAAAACTTCGTAACCCATAAGATTCTTATCCGGGATACTTTCGCCGTTTATAAGCTTAAGAAGTATATTGCATGCCATGTTTCCGAGCTTCTGCGGGTCATACTTAAGTGCTGTCACTTGCGGCTGGTTACCTGCAAGAAGATCGCTATCGTAAAAAGACGCTATACCGATATCTTCAGGAATGCATATTCCGTCCCGTCTTAATTTCAAAATCACATCACGGCATATGCTGTCATCCATGCATACAATACATTCCGCGCCCGCCTTTATCGCTTTGTCTGCAGCTTCTTCCACATCTTCGGTTGTCTCATTGCCCAAAAATAACATGCTCTCATCCGGCTCTATCCCTGCTGTTTTAAGTCCCAGCTCAAAGCCCTTTTGCCTTGTTACATTAACCATATGATTCAAAGAGCCTCCGATAAGAACAAGCTTTTTGTAGCCTCTTTCAATGAGTCTTTCGGTCAACTCTTTGCATGCATTTTCATGATCGTTGTCTATCTGGATAACATTCTCTTCCTTTGAGCTTCCGACCGTCACAAAGGGAATATTCCTGCTCTTTAAATATCTGACTGCAATATCGTCGACCAAGGTCCGTCCGAGGATAACGCCGTCAACTTTTTTGTTCTCAACTATTCTTTCCAAATGGGAAATATTATCTTCATATACCAGAGAAATAAGGATGTCATAATCGGTCGCCATCGTAACTTCGCAGACTCCCGCCATGCATTTCTGAAAAAAAGGAAGGGCATATACATTGGAATCGCCCGGAATAGCCCAGCAGATATTGTACTTTCTCTGATCCGCAAGCCCCTTTGCCATTGGATTGGGTCTGTAATTGTTTACTTCTATATAATCGAGGACTCTCTGCCTTGTCGCATCTCCTATTCTTCCTTTTCCGGAAATCGCACGGGAAACAGTTGTTTTCGAAACCCCAAGAGCCTTTGCCACGTCCCCTATGGTAATGTTTTTATTTTCGTTCATACGGAATATCCTCTTTTTAGCCAAATATTAAAAATAATACTTTGCAATTTCGTATCTCTATGTTATACTTTGCGCAATTGGTTGTCTTGTTTGAAATTTAGCACTTTATCAATATTCCGTCAACTATGATCGCAGCCTGATTTTTCGCTTTTGACTGCTAAATGCTACCAATTTTTATACATGTTTTTTATTATTTATACGAATATTTTCTCTCATTTTTTTGACATATATGTAGGATTTTTTATAGAATTATATATATACTTTTGTTTTTCTTAGAGGTGACGTTATGAAATCAACTTATTTTGGTGTTGCATATTATGCTGAATATATGCCTTATGACCGGATAGATACAGACTTCCAGCTCATAAAGGATGCCGGCATGAATGTTATCAGAATTGCCGAATCAACATGGAGCACTTGGGAGCCGTCTGACAACGTATTCGATTTTACATATTTACATAAGGTACTTGATGCCGCCGCAAAATATGACATATCTGTCATCGTAGGCACGCCCACATATGCAATCCCTTCATGGCTTGCCAAAAAATATCCCGATATCATGGCGCTGACTCCCGAAGGTCAGAACATATACGGACACAGGCAATTACATGACATCACAAATCCGAATTTTCTTTTCCATGCAGAGCGAATTATCAGAAAGCTGATGGAAGAAGTTGCGAACAATCCTCAGGTTATCGGTTTTCAGATTGATAACGAAACTCGCTCCGGGAACGGATACTCTCCTGACAATCAGAAGATGTTCATTGAGGAGATGAAGAAAAAATATCCCGATATTAAGGAGTTTAACGCTGAATTCGGACTCAATTACTGGAGTAACAGTATAGCATCATGGGATGACATGCCCGATATCCGTGGAACCGTAAACGGCAGTCTTTCAGCAGCATACAAAGCATTCCTGAGAGACAAAATCACCGAATATCATAAATGGCAGGCAGATATCATAAATGAATACAAAAGAGACGACCAGTTCATCACCCATAATTATGACTTTTCATGGGATGGATTCTCTTTTGGTATCCAGCCTCTCGCAAATCAGCGAGATGCTGCGGAAGCCACAGATATAGCAGGAGTTGATATCTATCACCCTACTCAAAACAAATTTGACGGTGCAACCATAAGTTTTGGCGGAGCAATCGGAAGATCTCTTAAGAAAAACAATTACCTCGTACTTGAGACACAGTCTCAGGGAAGACTCGATTGGCTTGCATATCCCGGTCAGCTCAGACAGGCTTATTACAGCCATCTGGCAAGCGGCGCAAACGGAGTTATGTACTGGAACTGGCATTCAATTCACAATTCCTGTGAATCCTATTGGAAAGGAATCATCAGCCACGATCTTATTCCGGGAGAAACATACAAAGAACTCGCTTTCGCAAGATCGGAAGAATTGAAGATTGACGAGCATTTAAAAGACCTGACCAAGAATTGTTCGGCTGCCATTCTCGCCGACAACAGAAGCCTTGTCGGTCTTGACGAATTCCCCATCGACGATGTGTCCGATGAAAGTGTCGGTCAGGATGACTGGAGTCCCAAAAAGCTCACTTACAATCACATACTTCGCTGGATGTACAATGCCTGCTACAAAATGAATCTTGAAACAGATATCGTTTACAAAGAAGATGTCATATTAACGGATCCGGAAGCTATGGCAAAAAAATATCCTTTGCTGATAGTACCGGCACTCTACTCCGCTACAAAGGAATTGATAGATTCACTCAGAAAGTACATTGAAAAAGGCGGAAATCTGGTACTTGGCTTCAAGAGCCTTGTATCCGACGAAGAACTAAAGATTTATCCGGATGTCCTTCCTTACAATATGACTGACATTATAGGCGGTACATACGATCAATTCACAAGGCCTGTAGATACCACGATAAAGATTGACGGCAGAGAATTCAATGTTTCTCATTGGATGGAACTTCTAAGGCCTCAGGGCACAGGTGAAGAAGTCTGGGGAACATACGTCCATCCATGTTGGGACAAATATGCCGCAGTACTTCACAATAAACTTCCATTCTCAGGAAGCGTGACCTATATCGGATGCTACATGCAGTGTGAAGGTCTGACTGTTATATTAAAAAAACTTATCAGAAGGATAGGCCTTTCTTTACCGGAGGAATCTTTCCCCATCATCGTAAAGTCAGGAACCAACACACTTGGCGAAAAAATAACCTATTACTTCAACTTCTCATCTAAGATTGAACTTATTTCGATATACAAAGACTGTACCGAACTGATCAGTTCAAGCGAATATCACCGCGGAGACAAGATCAGCATAGGTTCATGGAGCGTTAAGATATTTGTCAACAAATGAGGTTTAAAGTATGAAAACACAGGATTTGATCAAGTATATTGAAGATGGCAAGTTAAATGATACTCTTCTTGACATCTACCTTGATGAAAAAAAGCTTGCTTACCAGACCGACAGGTATATTCAGGCAATAAAAAGTTATGAAAAATTATACAGATCCTCTGCAAACTATAACGACGATGTAATAATAATCAATGCTCCCGGCCGTACCGAAGTCGGCGGAAATCATACCGACCATCAACACGGTCACGTCCTGACAGCATCTATAAATTTGGATACCATCGCAATCGTAGCGCCAAATCCTTCTACGGTCAATGTACAGTCTGAAGGATATAAAATGATAAGCTTCGGTATCGATGATATTTCCCGTGATTCTTCGCAAAAAGGAACTACACTCTCTTTAGTAAAGGGTGTAATTGCCGGAGCGCAGATGCGGGGATTTGAAATAGGCGGTTTTGATGCTTATATCACAAGTGAGGTGCTCGGAGGTTCCGGCCTGTCTTCATCTGCCGCCTTCGAAACCGTAATAGGAAACATAATCTCTTCACTTTACAATGAAGATAAGATTGATGACATCACTATTGCTACAATCGGCCAATATGCTGAAAATATATATTTCGGTAAGCCTTGCGGACTTATGGATCAGATGGCATGTTCAATCGGAAGCCTGTGTCATATTGATTTCAAGATTGCCGGTACACCAAAGATTGAAAAGCTTGACCTTGATATAAATGCAGCAGGCTACAGCCTTTGCATCACAGATACAAAAGGAAGCCATTCCGGATTAACTTCCGAATATGCGGCCGTTCCCAAAGAAATGATGGCTGTTGCGGCAGAATTCAGAAAAGCTGCTCTTGCAGACGTTCCGGAATCCCAGGTTATAAAAGCTATTCCTTCACTTCGCCAAAAACTCGGTGACAGAGCCGTTCTCCGCGCTCTGCACTTCTATGAAGAAAACAAAAGAGTTATCAAAGAAGTGGACGCCCTCAAGAGTAACGACTTTACAACATTCTTAGAAACAATAAAAGCATCCGGCGATTCATCATTCAAGTTCCTTCAGAATGTATATACCGGCCAGGATATTCAGCACCAGAACATTTCCATAGCACTTTGCATAAGTGAAATAGTTCTCGGCTCAGACGGCGGTGCATGCAGAGTCCACGGCGGCGGATTTGCCGGAACAATACAGGCATTTGTCAGAAATGATAAAGTCGAAGAATATAAAAAAGCCCTCGATAACGTATTTGGTGAGGGCGCTTGCGTCGTTCTTAAGATAAGAAAATACGGCGGCATGAAAATTGATATTTAAACATTTTCTGTTTTAAATATATACTCCACTAATAATAAAGAGCCATGACTTTTTAGTCATGGCTCTAAATCTATCATTTTTACTTATGATCTGCTATTATTTGGCAGGTTTGAGCAGCTTCCCCTGTTCCTTGTGAACAATAAGCGGTTCACTTGTTCCGTCAACGGAATTGTTAGTGATAACACACTCACTGATACTGTCATCTGAAGGAATCTCGTACATTACATTCATCATAGTCTTCTCCATGATAGAACGAAGTCCACGGGCACCTGTCTCTCTCTCATACGCCATCTGTGCAATCTTATCTACAGCATCATCCTCAAATGTAAGCTTTACATCATCGAAATCAAAGAGTTTCTGATACTGCTTAACAAGGGCATTTCTGGGCTCTGTAAGAATTCTTACAAGTGCTTCCTTTGAAAGTCCCTCGAGTGTAACAGTAATCGGCACACGTCCGACAAACTCAGGGATAAGACCAAATTTAACAAGATCCTGAGGAGTAACTTCTTTTAATACATCTCCAATCTCTCTTTCAGTCTTGTCTGCAATCTCTGCATTGAATCCGATTGAATTACGATCGAGTCTGGCCTCTACGATCTTGTCAAGACCGTCAAAAGCTCCGCCGCAGATAAACAAGATATTACTTGTATCAATCTGGATAAGTTCCTGATGAGGATGCTTTCTTCCGCCCTGAGGAGGAACGCTTGCAACAGTACCTTCTATAATCTTAAGAAGTGCCTGCTGAACACCTTCACCCGATACATCTCTTGTTATAGAAACATTTTCGCTCTTCTTGGTGATCTTATCAATCTCATCGATATATACAATGCCATATTGAGCTCTCTCGATATCATAATCGGCATTCTGGATAAGCTTAAGCAAAATATTCTCAACGTCTTCTCCGACGTATCCTGCCTCGGTAAGCGTGGTTGCATCTGCGATTGCAAAGGGTACGTTGATTATCTTGGCAAGTGTCTGTGCAAGATATGTCTTACCCGATCCGGTAGGACCTACCATTATAATATTGCTCTTCTGAAGCTCTACTTCTGATTTATCCTCACTTTTTGGGGCCAATACCCTCTTGTAGTGGTTATAAACAGAAACTGCAAGAACTTTCTTTGCCTCTTCCTGTCCGATAACATACTCATCCAAAAAGTTTCGGATCTCAACGGGCTTCAAAAGATTTATCTGCTCGTCTCTATCAGGCATTTCAGGTTCATCGTCAAATTCCTCCGCGATGATATCCGAGCATATCTCTACGCACTCGTCGCAGATATATACGCCTGCGGGACCCGCTATTAATTTTTTCACCTGATCTTGTGTCTTATTACAAAAAGAGCACTTGATCTCTCCCGGTATCTTTGCCATTATTTATTTTCCTCTTTCTTAGGACGGTTCTCAACTATAGAATCAATAAGACCGTATTCCAAGGCCTCCTGAGCAGTCATCCAGTTATCTCTTTCTGTATCTGCTGCAACCTGTTCAAACGGTTTTCCTGTATTCTCGGCAAGCATCCTGTTCATTTTCTCTTTTGTTCTTATGATATGCTTTGCAGCAATCTCAATCTCAGTTGCCTGACCTTGTGTTCCACCCAAAGGCTGATGAATCATAACTTCTGCATTTGGAAGAGCCATTCTCTTACCCTTTGCTCCGCCTGCAAGAAGAAATGCTCCCATACTTGCAGCCATTCCTATACATATTGTACTAACATCACACTTAATGTAGTGCATTGTATCATATATAGCCATTCCGGATGTAATTTCTCCCCCGGGACTGTTAATATACATGTGAATGTCCTTATTGGGATCTTCAGCTTCAAGGAACAGGAGCTGAGCTACAACTGTACTGGCTGATGCGGCATTAACTTCTTCTCCGAGAAATATAATCCTCTCCTTCAAAAGTCTGGAGTAAATATCATATGATCTCTCACCGCGACTTGTCTGTTCAATGACATAAGGTATTAAACTCATTTTTTCTTCCTTTCTAGCCTTAATAAAATCTCACTTTTCATTATACCAATAATTTTATAAAAATAGCATAAAAAATTTCCCGTAAAACGATATTTACGGGAAATTTTTCATTTTTATCCACCTAAAACCTAATGATTATTCTTCAGTCTTCTTTTTTCTTGTTGTCTTCTTAGGCTTTTCTTCCTTGTCTGCATCATCTTTCTTAGCTGTTGTCTTCTTTGCAGCTGTCTTCTTTGCAGGCTTCTCTTCTTTATCGTCAGCCTTCTCAGCTGTCTTCTTTGTTGTTGTCTTCTTTGCAGCCTTCTTAGCAGCACCTTCCTTAACGTTCTCTACAAGGAAATCAGCAGCCTTCTGAACTGCAAGATCACTCTTCATGATCTCTTTCTCAGAATCTGACATAAGCTCTTTGAGCTTAGAAAGTTCCATTCTATACTGCTCAGCCATCTTCTCAAGTTCTTTCTCGAACTCTTCGTCAGATACTGTGATGTTCTCCTTCTCAGCAACAGCCTCAAGAACAAGTCTTGACTTGATTCTCTCGATAGCCTGAGGCTTAACCTGCTCAAGCATCTTGTCTACAGTATTACCTGTGTACTGAAGATACTGATCCATGTTCATGCCCTGCATCTGAAGTCTCTGAGCGAAATCGTTAACGATCTGTCTCTGCTGTGTCTCGATCATAGCCTCAGGAAGTTCCATATCTGAATCTTCGATAACTGCCTTAACTACAGCATCCTCTCTCTTAGCCTTCTCTTCGTTTGTCTTCTTCTCAACAAGCTTCTTCTTAACATCTTCCTTGTACTCAGCAAGTGTATCGAACTCTGATACATCACTTGCGAACTCATCATTGAGTTCAGGAAGTTCCTTAGCCTTGATAGCCTTAACCGTGCACTTGAAAGTAGCATCTTTACCTGCGAGTTCAGCTGCCTGATACTCTTCAGGGAACTTAACGTTTACATCGCCTTCTTTGCCAATCTCAAATCCGATAAGCTGCTCTTCGAATCCGGGAATGAATGCACCTGAACCGATTGTAAGAGGATAATCTGTTCCCTTTCCGCCCGGGAATGCAACTCCGTCTACAAATCCTTCGAAATCAAGAGTAACGATATCATTATTCTGAACTGCTCTGTCTGTTACATCCACAGTTCTTGCATTTGTGTTTCTCTGCTTATCGATCTCAGCATCAACGTCAGCATCAGTAACATCGATATCCATCTTTTCTACTTCGATGCCCTTATATTTTCCAAGCTTAACCGGAGGCTTAAGAGCTACTTCAGCTGTAAAGATGAAGTCCTTTCCTGCCTCAAGCTGCTCAACATCAATCTTGGGAGAAGATACAACGTTCTCTCCGCACTCCTCTACAGCCTTGGGATACTCTTCCTCAATAAGAGCATTTGCAGCATCCTCGTAGAATACTCCCTTACCGTACATCTGCTCGATCATCTTACGAGGAGCCTTACCCTTACGGAAACCGGGTAACTGAATCTTATTCTTGTTCTTCTCATAGGCCTTCTGAATTGCCTTCTCGAGCTGCTCTGCAGATACTTCAATCTTAAGCTTAGCCATGCTCTTTTCAAGCTTCTCAACTGTTACGCTCATTTTATCTGTAATTCCTCCTAAAAGTATTTATAATAAAGAGCCGAAAAACACAGTTTCAAGCCCTTTCGCCTACCTGTAGGCACAATCGTTTCAAATTATATCATAAGTACATATTTTTTTCCATGTTTTTTTCACTCCAATATCCGTTAATTTCCTATATGTAAAAAGTTGCTATTTTTTATGTTAAGTATAATTAAGCACCACAATATAGCCGATAACCTAAAAAGCTTAACGCGGAGAAACATAAAAACTATATAAAATTTTCCTATTTTTAGTCACTTTTTAACTGCTAAATAGTATTATTTTAGTATAAAATTACATTAATTTTTTAATGTATTTTAATGCGTTACAGCACTATCCACTTAAATTAGTACGGAGGCATTTTAAATGGCAAAGGATTCCAAACCAAAGAAAAAAAATACCAATTTTGCGAACAGCATAAAGCCCAGAATGATCGCTATAATGCTCTTGGTAGCAGCAATTCCGCTTATTATTTCATTAATAGTAAGCTATGCGACTTCTACTTCAAAAGCTGTCAGCGATGCTGAAAACACTCTGAGTTGGCAGGCAAATTATATTTCATCGGAATTTGAAGGTCTGATGGAAAAGAACATAATGAGTTTACAGACTTTGGCTAAATCACCTGCAACAACAAGATTCATGGAAAATCCGTTCAACGTTTCATTCCAGGAAGAAGCTGCAAAGTATCTCGAAGAGATAGATACAATGCTTGGTGACGGAAACATTACCATTCTTACAAGTAAAGACGGAAAAGAAATTCTCAAAAATACAGGTGAACTTGAGGATGTAAGCGGAAGTGAATTTTTCCAGGAAGCAATGAACGGAAATGTTTTCGTTTCCAATGTAATCGTTTCAGAATCGTCAGGCATACGTCAGATAACAGTCGCAGCTCCGGTTATCAACTCAAAAGGCGAAACAATCGGTATTGCCCAGCGCGAACTTGACCTGAACAAATTTCATGCATTCCTCGCTGAAAAATCAAGTGACGCTTTCTTCGTAGACAGAAACGGCCTTGTTGCCGCACATTCTCAGTATGAGATCACATCAGCAAACGAAGATGACAGAAGCAAATCACAGTTCATAACTTCCGGTCTCGACAGCGGAGTTTACCAGGTTGATACCGGTAAGGGATACCATGCGTTGGTTTCATATGTAAAATCACCCAGCACAGGATTTGTTGTCGTTGCTGCAACAGACACTAAGGTAATAACTGCCGAAACAAGATCTGCTGCACTGATCGTTGTCCTTGTAGGATTGGCTCTTTTAGTTGTAACAGCGGTTATCTCAGTAAAGATGGCTCTTTCCTTTACAGATCCCATCAACGAGGTTAACAACTCTCTCGCTATGCTTGCAGACGGAAGATTTGCATTGGTTGAAAAGCATACAAAGAGAAAAGATGAATTCGGAACTATCATAAATAATACAAACACTGTAATAAATGAGCTCCAGGCCATTGTTTCCAATATCAAGTCATCGGCTAACACAATCGGTGAGTCATCCGAAGAATTGTCAGACATGGCAAACCAGATCTCACATACCGCAGAAGACGTATCAAATGCGGTTCAGGATATTGCATCAGGTGCAACCCAGCAGGCTGATGAGATCCAGAAGGCATCTGAAAACGTTACACAGATCGGTAATGCCGTTTCGGATGTTCAGGGATCCACAGACAGTCTTGAGTCACTTGCAACAAGAATGAAAGATGCTTCGGAAGCTTCTTCACAGTCGCTTTCAGCTCTCCAGGAATCAAGCACAAACATGACATCCAAGATTGATGATATCTCTAAGACCATTTCGGCAACACAGGATGCCGTTTCAAGTATCAATGAGAAGGTTGAAGGAATTGCAAGCATAGCTACCCAGACCAACCTCCTTTCACTTAACGCTTCTATCGAGGCCGCAAGAGCCGGTGAAGCAGGAAAAGGATTTGCGGTTGTTGCGGAAGAAATCGGTAAACTTGCCGACGATTCAAAAGCAATGGCTGATGATATCAGAAAGCAGATGGATATACTTCTCGAACAGAGTAAAGCTGCCGTTGAAGCTTCAGATGAAGTTAAGAAAGGTAACCTCGACCAGCAGGATGCTTTGGGCGAAACTCTCATTTCCGTAAATGAAATGCTCGCCGATATCAGAGAAACCGTTAACGGTGTAAAGAGCATCTCATCCGGTGCAGAGACTTGTGTATCTTCCAAGAATGTTGTATCAGATTCAATGAATTCGCTCTCTGCTATTTCACAGCAGAACGCAGCTTCATCAGAGGAGACAGGTGCTTCCATGGAAGAACTCTCCGCTACGGTTACATCACTTGCAGGATCGGCCACAAACCTCAAAGGTGTTGCCAACAAGCTTAACGAAGATATCCAGTTCTTTAAAACCTGATAGGGTTACGCTGTAAATATATAGGCAGATATATATAATTTTAGCTCAGATTGTGCCGGCCATATAAATGAGCCCAATGAGTTGGTCCCATTTATATGGCACAAATTCGCAAAAATTATATATATCTGCCTTATTTTTTGCGTAAGGTTCTATCTTTCTTAATCAGGTCAACTTCTGTTGTCCCCAAAGTCACGCTGTATATACGATTGCTTGTGCCATCTGCTCTGCTGCTTCTTTTCCATTGAAGTGCTCTAAGATTGCAAGTGCGAATGGAATTGCTGTTCCCATGCCTCGGGATGTGATGAAGTTTCCATCTTTTGAAACCTCGTCGGTAGATACATTTGCTCCGATCAGGTCGCCTTCACATCCGGGATAGCAACAAACTTTTTTGCCCTTAAGAAGTCCCATCTTGCCGTATACGGTAGGTGCCGCGCAGATTGCCGCAAGCATCTTGCCTTCGTTATTAAACTCTTCTATCTTGGCCTTAAGAGGTGCACAGGCATCAAGATTCTTGGTTCCGGGCATTCCACCGGGAAGAATGATCATGTCAACTCCGTCAAAATTAAAGTTCTCAATCATATCATCTGCCTCAAGCTTTATTCCGTGTGAGCCTTCAACAGCCTTGGATCCTGTTATCGAGACCATTGTGATATCAATCTTAGCCCTTCTTAATATGTCCACTACGGTAAGTCCCTCTATCTCTTCAAAACCATTTGCCAGAAATATTGCTGTCTTTGCCATATTCGTCCTCCGTTTATTTTTATCAATTTGCTATGCTCTTATATTATAATAAATTATATTATCCAACAGCATAAAATAATATCTATATCACACAGAAAGGTAAAATTCATGGGAATTGAAATAGAAAAGAAATTTACGATCAAAGAACTTCCGAATGATTTAAGCACATTTCCGCACCATATAATAGAACAAGGCTATCTGAACGTATCTCCCGCTGTTCGCGTTCGAAGAGAGGATGACAACTATTACATGACCTACAAAGGCTCCGGTCCCGCAAAGGACGGCGGCATCGGAAAAGTAGAATACAACATGCCGCTTGATGCAGAGAGCTACGCTAATCTTGTAAAAAAATGCGACGGCAATATCATAAAGAAAACCCGCTATCTCCTGCCTCTTAATGAAGACGCATTTGACAGCGAGTTTCTATCAGCCAATCCGACAATCGGTCCGGCAATAAAAACCGGCGATATCAAGATAGAACTTGACGTATTCGACGCCCCCTTCTTCGGGCGTTATCTCGCCGAAGTGGAGTTTCCAAACGAAGAATCCGCAAGCGCTTACCATGCCGCATCATGGTTTCTTAGAGATGTAACAGGTGATTACCACTACAGTAATTCCTACATGAGCACGGAATCACTGTAAACTTATTTGGCGGTGCAGAACCTTAAATCTGCACCGCCAATTTTTTATATCATAGCTTCCTGTAACATTTAAAGTGTGGATAGAAGTGTGAATTTATAGAAAAAGAAAGATACCTCAGATAAACTGTAATTGCTGACCCTAGCATAGTTGGCAATAAACAGAAAAAGAGAGGTATCTACAAATGAATTCTACACAAAACAAAAAGATCAGGCAAGTTACAGAAAAGACAATGGTGGTGGGCATCGATGTTGGTAGTGAAAAACATTACTTTAGGGCTTTTGATTGGAGAGGAATTGAGCTCACCAAAAAGCCTTTTCCATTCACTAATTCAATGGAGGGATTTAATTCCTTTTCCAATGAGATATATTCGCTTATGGAACGATTCCATCTATCGGAGACACTTGTTGGCATAGAGCCTACAGGGCATTATTGGTTTAATCTTGGACAGTATATGAGCGGTAAAAGTATAAAGTTTGTAATGGTTAATCCGCATCATGTACATAAATCGAAGGAGCTAGATGATAACAGTCCTTCAAAAAATGATTGCAAGGATCCTAGAGTTATAGCTGGACTTGTAAGAGAAGGAAGGTATTACTATACATATATGCCGCAAGGTATATATGCGGAACTCAGAAATGCTTCAAATCGTAGATTTACACTTGTTGAGGAACAGACGCGAATAAAAAATAGGTTGTATAGATGGATCAGCGTGTACTTCCCCGAATATAAAGGCATATACACCCAGATAAATGCTAAGGGTGGGCTTCTGATTTTGAAAGAAGCTCCGATGCCTGAAGATATAATCAAGTTGGGAATAGACGGAATTATAGAAATATGGAAGAAAGCTAAACTTCGTGCTAATGGTCGCAAAAAGGCAATGGTTATCTATAATGCTGCACTAAAGAGCATTGGATACAGAGAGGGGCTTGTAGAAGCAAGAATGGAGATCAGAGATCTTCTTGAGGACCATGAGCAAAATGAAAAGCGTCTTAAACAGATCAATGATCTGATTGAGAACCTTGCCCTTAAGATCAAGAATGTAGAAAAACTTCTTGAAATAAAAGGTATAGGGATAATTACAATAGCAGGATTCATTGCAGAAGTGGGCGATATCATGCGCTTTGATAATGCCAAAGAACTGCAGAAACTTGCGGGATTAGAATTGGTGGCAGATAGTTCTGGAAAGCGTAATGGCATGACCAGGATAAGTAAGAGAGGACGTAAACATTTGAGATATTTGCTCATACAAGCTGCGATATCCGTTGTTGGTAAGTGCGAAGAATTCAAAGAGATCCACAATTATTACACTACCAGGAATTCAAATCCATTAAAGAAGATGCAATCAATCATAGCTGTAGCATGTAAACTTATTAGGGTTTTTTATGCGATCTTGGCAAAAGGGATAGACTATGATGCGTCAAAGATGCTTGAGGATATCAAGCATCCAGGAGAAACGCCAAATTTGGCGGCGTAATCCAATAATCCATGGTACTACAGGAAGCGTCCACCGGTAGGTGCTGTAGTAAGGAGTGTTTTGGTTCAGTAAGTTACAAAGAGTGAGCTGGTAGCCAGCAGGAATAAATTTCCGGAGGACAAAGATCCTGAGACATAGCTGAGCTGGCGCCCTGGTTATGGATAGGCAGAACGAAGGAAGTGAGGACTCCGATAGAGGATGATCCTGTTGGACATGAGAGGTGAGCTGCCATATAGGGATGGGTATGCATCGAGGCCATTTAAATCGTAATCAAAAGACGTTTTATTTGGAGTACCCATAAATACCTATATATCCGTCAATTTAGGCAAGGATTAGTCCATAACCAAGCAATCACTCAATCTGAGAATGAAAAAAAACTAGGAATTTACACAAAAAACACTTGATTAATTGGAGAGGAAATTGCTTTCCTATGATATAAAAATGCTCCGCAGGATGCGCAGCTCGCGGAAAGGTAATTTATTGCTTCGCAATACCGCTCGCGCGCGAAAGAGTCGCGAGCGACTCTTTGTTCTTTTCACTCACTTTACAATTCTTCCGTATATTTTGGCATAGCCATACATTCTGTTGCAGAGCTCATCCGTAAGCTCATCGCCTTCCATCTTCCACTGCCAGTTTCCACCAAGCGTGGACGGAATATTTATCCTTGCACTCTCGTCAAGTTCAAGATAGTCCTGCATTGGGATTATAGCCGTATCGGCAACACTTGAGAATGCTGCGCGTATAAGCGCACTCACAACCTGCTTTCCGCCGCTAACGCCAAGATAGTCTCTTGTAAATTTCTTGTCATCTCTTTTTAATGTCTTGTACCAACCTCTTGTCGTATCATTGTCGTGAGTTCCCGTATAAACAACGCAGTTGCTGCTGTAATTGTGAGGAAGATACTCACTGTCTCCTTTCGCATCAAAAGCAAACTGAAGTACCTTCATTCCGGGATATCCCGTCTTTTTAACAAGCTTTAAAACCGAAGGGGTAAGAAATCCCAGATCTTCCGCGATGACCTTCACATCTCCGAATTCTTTTTTCACCGCATCAAAAAGAGCATATCCGGGGCCTTTTCTCCACTTTCCGATCTCAGCCGTGGGGTTTCCGTACGGGATGGCATAAAACTCGTCAAATCCGCGGAAATGATCGATTCTGAGTACATCATAGAGCTTGTAACAGTGCCCTATTCTCTCAAGCCACCACTTGTAGCCTGTCTGCTTGTGGTAGTCCCATCTGTAGAGCGGATTTCCCCAAAGCTGACCTGTTTTACTGAACGCATCGGGCGGACATCCCGCAACCTCTATTGGAACATTATCTTTATCAAGAAGGAAAAGTTCGGGATTGGCCCACGTATCCGAGCTGTCAAAAGCGACATATATCGGTATGTCGCCGATAATCTCTATCCCGTTCTTATTCGCATAATTCTTGAGCGTATTCCACTGCACATAGAATATAAACTGAACAAAGCAGTAAAAATCAATCTCTCCGGAAAGTTTCTCACGGTACAGCGCCATTGCACTTTTTTTCCTTAGTCTTATATCTTCATCCCAAGTATTCCAAGACCTTCCGCCATACATGTCTTTAAGCGCCATAAACAGCGCGTAGTCAAAGAGCCACTTCTTTCCATTGAACTTCTTGAACTTCTCAAACTCATCCTGCACCTTCGATGCTTCCGGTATTTTTTCGATATTTCCGAATGCCTTGCGAATTAGCTCATATTTATGCGCTTCTATCATCTTATAATCGACTTTGTCAGAAGGCTCGTCGCTCTTTAATACCTCAAGATCTTCCTTTTCCAAAAGACCTTTTTCCACAAAAAACTCAGGATCTATCAGGTAAGGATTTCCTGCAAATGTAGAAAATGACTGATAAGGCGAATCTCCATAACCTGTCGGTCCAAGAGGAAGTATCTGCCAGTATTTCTGCCCGGCCTTCTTTAGGAAATCAACGAAAGCATACGCCTCTTTTGAAAACGCTCCAATCCCATAGTCCGACGGCAGGGAAAAAACAGGAAGCAGAACTCCACACGCTCTTTTCGGTACATTATCACTCTTTTTCATATAAATCCCCTTATCGTAATCCGGCTGTTTCCCGGATAATTCAAAACTCATGCATTCTTGAACATAAAGTTCAAGAATGCATCAACCAAGCCAATTTTCATCAGAATTTTTTATCCGTGATTCCCCAGATCAGATTTCTCCACTGTTCAAGCTGATCTGTAGTCATGAAACCATTCGATGTTCCCATATATCCGATCTTGTAAGATGCAAACAAAAGAGCATTCTTTATGGCATTTACGCTGTCTCCCGTTTCCAGATAATAATGGAGAAAACAGGCAAAAAGCGCATTACCGGCACCGATGGTATTAACAACCTCGTTAGTCTTCACGGTATTATAGTGAATCCTGAGATTTTGAGACTTATCATAAAGCATAAGTCCCTCACTGCCCTGTCCAAGGATTATTATCTCGGTTCCGTATGTATTTGCCATTCTGTCTATGAAATCATAAGGATCTTCCGTCAAAGTATCATCACTGAAATACAGGATTTTGGCGGAGTCTAGAAAGTCTGCGTTATATTTTTCTTTTTCTTTGTTGTAATATCTGATATTAACCGCGATAGGCTTATTATGCTCCTGTGCAACCTTAACAAACGGCCTGCAGAAATTTGCATTGGCCAGAACGATCATGTCACAGCTCTCCGCGATTGGCGGAACCATGGACATGTCATATGCATTATCACGAAGATCTTTTATATCTTCAAAGATCTGCTGCCTTCTCTCTTTGTCATACAAAACGACTTCAGTAGGCGTATCATTCATCTGTGGGATAATATATTCAGTGGACAGCGTTATCTTCCTGTCGGGAGGATTGATCATCTCAAGGTCCTGATTTCGTCCGACGATCGACATGAAAATAACATCATCGCCGAGCCACTTAAGGGCAAGCGACTCGTTGTATGCATCTCCGCCCATAGCGGTATAGATCGAATCTATAGCGCTTGTCATAGGCGCAAAACTTACAGGAATCTTATCAACTCTGACGATAGTCTCAATCTGTGTTACACCAGCCACTAAAAATTTACCCATTTTTTAGCCTCCTTATTATGTAAGCACCATCTTTTGAATCATATCAACATATTCAGTAGCTTCAGCCATAAACAAGTCCGCTCTGAAGCTTCCGTTCCTGATATTTCTCTCAAGTAATCCTTCTACCGTAAAATCAAGCACATCCCATAATTTATTATAATCCGTTCCTCCGGAAAAAATCGTAATGTCCGTCTTTTCCTTCAGAGCCTGCATTATTCTTGCATACTTATCTCTGCGTTCATGTATCTCTTCCACGGCCGATTCATCCTTTTCCTCATCAGCTTTTTTCAAAAAAGCAAAAAGATACGGAAAACGCACTACAGATGCTCCCTTAGCGGCTAGAATCTGCTTGTACATCTCAAAATAGCCGTTCTCGTTCTTATCAATATGTGTCGATAACTCCAGCGTCACCACTTTAGTGGCATAATCATACAAAAAACCGTAAAGTCCTATCTTGTTCGAGAAATAATGAAACAAGAGGCCTTTACTGATATTTGCAGTCTTCACGATCTCATCGGTACTCGAATGATAGTAGCCATGCTCAGCAAATACCTTGAGTGCAGCGTTTATCACCCTTTCCTGCTTCTCTTTTTTCAGTCCAAAAAATCGCTCATTCATAGTTATTCTCCGACACTGATTGACCACCTTAGTCTGATTCAAATATATCATTTTAAAAAAATGAATTCAAACGATTTACCGTTATTTATTAATTTTTAATACAACGGACTTTTATTTATCTCAAAATTGTTATAAAATTAATTCAACGTTTGGATAGGAGGATGTATGATTATGTCCAAGGGAAATGGATTCGGAAAGTTTATTTTATTCTGCGCTGCTGTTGGTGCAGCCGCTGCCGGTGTATATTATTACTTAAGTAAGAGAGACGCTGAACTTGCCGACAGTTTTGATGACGAAGATTTTGAAGAGTTCGAGGATTTCGACGAGGATTTGGATGATACAACCGAATCCAGATTCGGTTCCAGAAAATATGTAGACATCAAGACCGCCGAAGATGATGCAGAGCCCACTGCCTCTACTGCGACTGATGCTACCGGAACTACCGAAAAGACTGATTCCGATACAGCGGATGAGTTCTTTGGTGAAGAAGACGATAAATGATAATTAGCCCCACGGATATCTGATATCCATGGGGTTTTATTATGCGACCATATAAATCCATAAGGACGATTGGTTGCATAGAGCCTACAGGACCAATCTTCGCAGGGGTTGCGTATTTTGACAATCATGGCATAAAAAAAGAGGATTATTTATTCCTCGCTCCATAAACTCGCCCGTGGACGGGCTCAAACAGATGGAGCGAAAGCGGAATAAATAATCCTCTTTTTTTATACTCATGATTGTTGCAAAATACGCAAATACTGCGAAGATTGGTCCTGTAGGCTCTATGCAATCAATCTGGCTATGGAAAATTAATGCTATTCATAAAGAATTTGGATTCACATGCTGTCAAGGATACAATCAATATAACCCTATTTAGCTTTGATCATCCAATTTCATTTTTTCCAATATGTCCATTTGCATAATACTATTATATAAATGTTGCCATATATAAAGGCATTGTAATGATACCGTCTTCGCTTACGCCTATATTTCCATCCATGAACTTATATGCATAAGGTATGTTCTTTTCCTTCTTGATAATTGAACTTAGTGAATTGGCTTTAGTCTTACCACTTTTAACTTCTATAGGAACAACCTTACCATCAACTTGAATAATAAAATCCAATTCTTTCTTTGTTGTTTCATTTTTGTAGAAATACAGATTATATCCTTTTTTATGAAGTGCATCTGCTACCGCGCATTCATATAATCCACCCTTTGTATTACCAGATAGTGTGTTTTCTACAATATGCTGCTTCAATGAAAAGTCTTTCATAGATACTAAAAGCGACAAATCTGTTGTATACGCTCTAAAGAAGTCATTTCTAGCATAATCTTCTAGATCATATTTAACATCAGTAACCAATTTGCATAATTGTACCATGTCAGCCCTAAGCAACCACTCAATACTCGAATAATACTTTTGTGCCCTTGCACCATGCTCTATTTCTTTATATTGAAATTTATGATTCTCTTTATCAAGTAATTGTTTTGCAAGAGTTAAGTAGCACTTTTCAGCTTTAACCTTTTCCTCCGCTGTTGCATAGTGAGCTATATCATATTGATACCCCTGCAGCAGATTTTTTTGAACAGAATCCACATCTCTAAAATCTTTTGTATCAATATACTTTTGAACTGCCTCAGGCATACCTCCAGTTGCGATATATAATCTGTAATATTGCATCATCTGCTTGTGAACAGAATCAGGTATTGGTTTCATTGTCTTCAAATATGAATGCAATGATCCAATTACAGTTTCTGATAAACCTATACTCCACAGAAACTCTTCAAAATCCAACCCATACATCCTTAGATAATCTACATACCCAACGGGATAGGATGAGGCTCTTTTATAATCTATTCCAAGTAAAGAACCTGACGCCATTACATCATATTGATTATCTAGTGCCCAAAACTTCAACGATGTAATCGCCTCTTCACATTCCTGAATCTCATCTAAGAAAATCAATGTCTTCCCTGGTATAATTTTCTTGTCTGGAAACCGGAAGCGTAATGCTAGCACCATAGTTTCAACAGTAAGATCTCCTGAAAAAATTTCAACAGCAGAAGGAGTCTGCTTAAAATTTATTTCCACTAATTCCTCGTATTTCGCCTCTGCAAATCTCTCAATAGCAAAAGTTTTTCCTGTTTGTCTTGCGCCTTGGACAATCAAACACTTTTTATTTTTGGTTGAAACCCAGTTTTCAAGCTGGTTTGTAAGCTTTCTTTTTAACATAATCTTTTCTCCATCAACATTTTGATAAGTATATTATATACTCAAATCAACATTTTGGAGAGAAATTATGTATCTTCCATCAACATTTTGGAAAGAATTAGAGTGTTTAGACCCTTAACAAACCAACAATTCTTTTAATCTATTCTCATCAACACCATTATTGCAGGCAATGACAGTATCATCTATAACAATAGCAGGTTTACTAATTATTCCATATTCACTTGCATATTCAATGCTGTCCGTGTATGTAAGTTTTACAGCAACATTTGATTCTTTAATAATTTCTTTTAATTGCTCATATAAATTGTAACCGCTCTTGCAACAGCTGCTTCCCACAACAGTGACATTCTTTAATTCGCAGCCCTCTACAATATTTATAAATTCATTATCATTACTACCATTCTCTGTTTGCTTGTTCCATAGATTAAATAAATTCATTTCCCCATCCTCAAATTAGTAATATATTTTGTATTATATTAAACGTGTATCCCACTATCATAATTCCCACCAAGCATATTGCTAGGAAGGCAAAAAATAACTTTCCTTTTACTATTTTTCTCAGCATTATCAATGATGGCAAAGAAAGTGTAGTGATGGACATCATAAATGCCAAAATCACTCCAAGATATGCTCCCTTTTCCAATAAAGCTTCTGCAATTGCAATGGTCTGAAATATATCCGCATATACAGGTGCACCTAATATAGTCGCTATTAATACAGCAAATGGATTTCCCTTACCAAGAATTCTTACAACCAACTCTTGAGGAATCCAATTATGGATAAATGCTCCTACACCTACTCCAATAATTATGAAAATCCAAATGTTCTTAATAGTATTAAAAGCCTCTCCAAGCCCGATTTTTATTCTATCCATCTGGGTTTGATTCATAGTTTGAACTTCAGTAGATTTCGCCTTTTTTCTAACGAACTCTTCTACCTCATTCTCCATATGAAGGGCTCCAATAATCCATCCACCTACGATTGCAATTATCAATCCTGTAACAATGTAGACGGCAGCAACCTTCCACCCAAAAACGCTTGCTAACAATACAAATGAGGCAATATCAACCATTGGTGAAGAAATCAAAAAGGAGAATGTTACTCCCACCGGTAATCCTGCATTAGTAAAACCTATAAATATAGGAATAGATGAACAGGAACAAAAGGATGTAACAGTACCAAATAATGCAGCTACAACATTTGCCCATAAACCGCTAAGTTTGTTTAAAACAGCTCTCGTCTTTTCAGGAGGAATATACGTATCAATATATCCAAAGATTGAAATCAAGCTAAAAAGCAAAAGCATAATCTTAATTGTGTCATAGACAAAAAAATGTATGCTTCCTCCCAGCTTGCTTTCAATATCAACTCCAATCATTGTAAGAAATCTGCCGGTGCTTGTAGCTAACCATTCCATTCCTAACAATTCATCTTGCAAAAATTTCAGTATCTTTCCCATTATGTCTCCCTAATTTAAAGATAATATACCCAGAAGCATTGATTATCTTCTCTCAACTCTAGCCTATATTGCTCCTTACATCACAATACTTTTATTACAAGAAAAATCATTAAACTATCTTTCGGCTTCTTTTTTCCATTAATGTTGTATCTTGCCAAATTCCATATTTATCTTTTGCTATTTTTTCTCTAGTGCCAATAACTCTAAAGCCACATTTTTCATGTAATTTAATGCTGCTCTCATTTATAGAGAAAATAGCGGAATATAGACTCCAATAACCATTCTTTTCGCTTTCAGAACATAAATGAGATAAAAGAGCTGTTCCTATTCCTTTATTCTGCCAAGCTTCATCTACATAAACACTGACTTCCACAGCTCCTCTGTAAACACATCTACCTGATGTAGGCGCAATAGTAATCCAACCACATACTACGCCATTTTCCTCATACACATATCTGCATTCTTTACAATGTGATGCATCCCATTCTTCAAAGGATGGACACTGAGTATTAAATGTAGAAATCCCTCTTTCTAATGCCTGCCGGTATATGTCCTTAACTCTGTTCCAGTCTTCACATCTCATCTCTCTAATCATAAGAAATCCCCTTTTTACCTTTTAAATTTCTGCTCTGTTACTTAGAAGTCATTAGCGGCTTCGAAAGCTAAATTGATTAGCTCCAACGATTCTAATACTTGCTTTTGCTTATCTTTCGGTATATTACTGCAGATATTTGAAAACTTTTCATCCATAGACTTTTCAATTTTTTCAAATTGGGCACTACCCATCTCAGTAAGACTTAATTCCACATATCTTCTATCGATCTCTGATGGCTTACGAACCACATAACCTTTTCTTACCAAATCATCAACAGTTCGACTAACCGCACTTTTATCAGTGCGAATTTTATCCGCCAGCTCTTTTAAAGATATTCCTGGAGCCCTTCCTATTTCAACCAAAGCAAAGCATTGCTGCCTATTTACGCTACAGCAACAACAATCCTCTTCATTGACACTGTCTAAAAGAAATTCAAACTGCCTAATATTTTCTCTAAATTTTTTTGTATAACTCATACCTCTTCTCCTTAGGAATAAAGACAAGTGTAGTTCCATTGCTTAACAGCACCTTTCTGAAGAACAGCAACTCTCCTTCTTTGCTAACATCTTGATATTTCTTCCAGTTTTACTTTCCTCCTTTAAATTGTTAAACCAATTCTACACATAATCATTGCATTTTGCAACTATTATTTTCTACATCTATTGAACAAAGCAACTTTTAATATGTTTTTGCACAAAAAAAGAGGGTTATTTATTCCGCTTTCGCTCCATCTGTTTGAGCCCGTTCACGGGCGAGTTTATGGAGCGAGGAATAAATATCCCTCTTTTTTATACCATGATTGTCAAAATATGAAATCGCTGCCAAAATCAGTCCTATAGGCTATATGCACCAACCGGTCTATGGAAGCTTCTGCGAAGGCATTTCTTAGCCCTGCTTTTTAGCAGCAACAAGATCTTTGAGTGCTCTTGCCTTGTCCTTAATGCGGCTATTTGCAGTTCTTGAGGTGAGAAGCTCTGAGATCATCTTAGTTGCAATATCGAACTGGTCGGTCTCGTATGCGAGTGCTGCGATAAGATAATCAAGAGTTGTGGAGTCCATTCCGGCGATGGGGAAATCTTCGGACTGTCTGGCCATAACAAAGCCGTTCAGTGCATTTTTGAGGAGCTCCTGTTCCTGCTCGTCGTTCTCTTTTTTCTTCTTATCATAATCAGCTTCGCTCTGATCGAGCCTCTGGGTCTCACCTCTGATAACCCAGGCTGTCTTAAGACAGATATAAGCTTTCTCGCTGTTCTTTGCTTTCTTTACAACCGCATTGGCAAGTGCAAGCTGATAGAGACTTCTCGCATGCTCATAGGTGTATGTAGGCTCATTGTATTTCTGCTTCTTGTAATTCATGCAGATTTTGTTTCTGATATCATCAATCTGATATTTATTAAGCGATGTATAATATCTTCCCAATGCCGCATATCCGCATTCGGGACAAGCTATTATGTCATACTTCGTAAGATCCACTTCCGAATAATCAGGTCTTAAATCAACATCCACGGATTTCATTCTTACCTTACCCGTGCGGACTGTCTTTGACTCAAAGTCTGAATCGCAGATTGGACATTTATATTTCTTGTCAAATAGATAATCTTCTTCATTGACAAGCGTAAGCTTTTTCTGAGGCTCTGCTTTCTTGACAGCGGCTTCCTTCTTATTGGGATCCTCAAAAAGATTTCCTCCGTCAATATTTCCGAGTCCAAGCTTCTCCAGTCCTGAAAAAATACCAGCCATTTCTAATACCTCTTTTCTGAAAACACTGAACGCTTCAGTATTTTTTTAGTTATTCTTAGGCAAAACGAAAGAACTCTTAAGTGAAACTATCCTGTTAAATACAGGTGCTCCCGGCTTCGAATCCTTGCTGTCAACACAAAAGAATCCGTTTCTGACAAACTGGAATTTATCATAGCTTACGGCATTTGCAAGTTCAGGCTCCAGCTTTGCGTCTTTTATAACTGTAATGGAGTTGGGATTGAGGTTGAGTGAACCATCTTCGTTATAAACGCCCTTCTCCTCATCGATTATATTCTCATAAAGACGAACTTCTGCATTTACCGCTTCTTTTGCAGCAACCCAGTGGATTGTTCCCTTAACTTTTCTTGCGTTAAATCCGCTTCCTGACTTAGTCTCGGGATCGTATGTGCAGTGTACGGCAATAACATTACCGTTCTCATCTTTATCACAGCCCGTGCATGTTACAAAGTAAGCATTCATAAGTCTTACTTCGTTTCCGGGGAAAAGACGGAAATACTTCTTAGGAGGTTCCTCCATGAAGTCTTCTCTCTCAATGTAGAGCTCTTTTCCAAAAGGAATCTTTCTTGTTCCCATCTCAGGAACTTCCTTGTTATTCTCAATCTCAAGATACTCTGTCTCATTCTCCGGATAGTTGTCGATTATAAGCTTAACCGGATTAAGAACTGCGAGCATTCTCTTAGCCTTGAGCTTAAGATCTTCTCTTATGCAATACTCAAGCATTGCATACTCGGCTGTTGACTGTGCCTTACTGATTCCGCACATATCAACAAACATCTTGATAGACTCGGGAGTAAATCCTCTTCTTCTTAAGGCAGCGATAGTAACAAGTCTGGGATCGTCCCATCCGTCTACTATTCCATCTTCAACAAGTCTCTTGATATATCTTTTTCCTGTAACCACGTTGTTGAGATAGAGCTTGGCAAACTCAATCTGACGCGGAGGATTCTTGTAGCCACACTCTTCTTTTACCCAATCATAAAGAGGTCTGTGGTCCTCAAATTCCAATGTGCAAAGAGAATGTGTTATTCCCTCGATAGCATCCTCAATGGGATGAGCATAGTCATACATAGGATAAATGCACCATTTATCCTGAGTACGTGCATGTGTCATATGAGCAACCCTGTAGATAATGGGATCTCTCATATTTATATTAGGTGAAGACATGTCAATCTTAGCTCTGAGAGTCATGGCTCCATCCGCTACCTTACCATTCTTCATGTCTTCGAAAAGTCTTAAGTTATCTTCTACACTTCTGTTTCTGTTAGGATCGTCCTTACCGGGTTCTGTGAGAGTTCCTCTGTACTCACGCATTTCCTCAGCGGTAAGCTCAGAAACATATGCCTTGCCCTTCTTAATAAGCTTTACGGCATTCTCATACATCTCATCAAAGTAATCGGAAGCATGAAAAAGACGGTCTTCATAATCCGCGCCAAGCCACTTTACATCCTCAATGATAGAGTCCATAAATTCAGACCTTTCCTTGGTGGGATTGGTATCGTCAAATCTCATGTTGAACTTGCCGTTGTACTCTTTTGCCATTCCGTAATTAAGAAGAATACTCTTGGCATGTCCTATATGCAGGAATCCGTTAGGCTCGGGAGGAAATCTTGTGCATACGTGATCGTAAACACCCTCTGCAAGATCCTTATCAATAGCCTGCTCTATAAAATGTCTGGAAGGTGTATTTTCCACCTCAGCATTTTCGCTTGTATTTGTAATTACTTCTGCCATTTTTTAATCCTAACCTTTATTTTTTATTGCACTATAATATTATGATATACGAATTGCTCCGTTTTTTCGACGCCTATACCATAATAACATATTTTCAATTATAAACGTACTTTTCCTCGAAGGCCACTCTGCGCATGGGTTTGTCGTAATAGTAGCCCTGAACGTACTTAACTCCCATTCCTTTAAGCGCATCAAGCTGTGCCTGAGTCTCTATACCTTCTACGCAGATCTCCGCATTTATCGCTTTTCCAAGCTCTGCCATCATGCGGATAAATGCCTGCGAATAATCATCCTCCGCAAGATCTTTTGCAAAGTTCTGATCAACCTTGATTATGTCGAAAGGAAGCGCCCTGATACTGCTGAGCGCAGAATATCCCGTTCCGAAATCATCAAGAGCCAGCCTTACTCCAAGCGCTTTGATATCTAGGAGTGTCTGCTTGGTCCTGGCAAGATCGTTTATAGCAAGCCTCTCTGTAAGCTCAAGTACCAGATTATGAGGATTGATATGATTCTCTTCTATGTTCTTCCTGATAACATCAACAATATCATTCTGCATTATCTGCACAACGGAAAGATTTACCGATACCGCATATTCGCCCGTACCGGATTCATTCCACTGTCTGCAGCACTCACAGGCTTTCCTGAGTACATGATTACCGATAGGAGTAATAAGTCCCAAGTATTCAGCAAGAGGAACAAATTCATCAGGGCTCAAGAAGCCAAGCTTTGAGCTGTTCCATCTTACAAGAGCCTCCGCTCCCACGTGTTTATACTGCTTACTTCCGCTCTTATTGTCTATAGGTTCACTTATAACAGGCTGGAAATAAACTTCAAACTCGCTGCAGCTCTTGGTAATAGCATCATACATATTCTTCTCAAGATCGAGTCTGTGTATCGATGAAGAATCTATATTGTCGGAATACTCGGCAATCCTGTTTTTACCGGATTTCTTTGCTTCATACATGGCAACGTCGGACTTTCTTATAAGCTCCGATACATTGTCTCCGTGATCGGGATATCTTACAACACCCATACTCATAGTGCAGTAATAATCGCTGTCTTTCAGATACCACGGTGTAGCAAAAGTATTCTTGATCTCCTCTATGATCTTGGGAAGTCTCTCAAAACTTTCAGGAGGAACGATTATGACAAACTCATCTCCTCCCATTCTGTAACAGGAATTGGTTATTCCCTCAATCCTGCTTATAGCTTTGGATATATCTCGCAGCAGTACATCTCCGTACTGATGTCCCAAGCTGTCATTGATATGCTTAAAGTCATCGAGATCGAGGTACATAAGCGCACCGTGAGTACGCTTTGTCCTGGCTTCATCAATATATCTGGCCAGATCTTTCTCACAGCACATTCTGTTGTACAATCCCGTCAGGAAATCCGTGTAAGCCTGCTGCTCGATTCTCTTTTGATAAAGTTTCTTCTCGGTTATGTCATATATTGCACACAAAGAAACAGGACGTCCGTCCACCCACTTAATCCTCGTGTAGTAGACATCGTACCACTTCTCCCTGTCTTTGTGATGTACTTCATAATTGCCGCTTCTGCTCTTTGCGGGGATATTCGACTCAAAAAGATCTACAAGTGCATTCTCCGTAAGTTCCTTGCTGAAGTTCTTCTTAAAGCTTCTGTTTGCAAAAAGAAGTACTCCCGTTCCGATATCCCTTACATATATTGCACTTCCCACGTTATCAAGCACCGCTTCAAGCGAAGCAAAAGAGCTTGCCAGGGAATTCTTTTGTAATCTCTTTGTGATTATGGTCTGAAGGACACGTATCGCATCATTGATGAACTTTACATCATCGATCGACCATATCCTGTTCTCTCTGTTTTCCGTAAGGCACGCATAGAAAAGTGCCGAACCGTTGATAATTACCGGCATTGCAACAAGCGCCTTAATGCCCAGATTGTCTATCTGTTCACGCTCACCGGCATTCATTGCCGAATCGCTCGATATAACAACAGCCTTTTCGCCACCAAGGAACCAGCAAAGTTCCCTGTCCGTAGTCTCAGGGAAAATCTTTTCAACGCCGGTCACCGTCCACTGAACAACGATATCCATAAGACTGTTGTGATGAACTTTGCATGTAAAGCCATTACTGATCTGGAGATATGTACAGAGTTTATTAAGTATATCCGCCATTATCTCTTCAATCGTATCGTCACTGTCGAGAAGAGATACTATCTCTGTCATGGTCTCAGCACGCCTGAAAGAATTGGTCATTTCAAGCTCCTGCTGCCTGCTTTCCTCACTTACCGCAACAGCTTTAGACCTGGATGCTTCCAGGTTGATAAGGATATCCAGCGTCGTCCGCAGTATATCCAGAGTCTTATAAAATTTGCTCTCTGAAGTTTTGTAGCCAAAAGAATCTATCGGCTCCAGATGAAAATACTCGGAGTCATATTCAAAATCGGTGAATACACCACATACGATCCACACAGCAGTAGTCGTATTGCCATTTTTCACAGCTACAGCGGCAAGTCTGAGATTGGGAACCTCTGTGATCTCAACAGCCTGATCTTCGAGATCTCCCTCAGACACGCGCTTATAGATGCTCTTTATCCTAGACTCCGTTACATATTTTCTTATGATTTCTATCTCATGAGGATTTCCGGAAAAATTACTGAGAGGAATTCCCGCCGCATCAAGACAAAATGCATAGACTCCTGCCATCTCACAAAATTTATCCTGCCAAGATTGCATTTCGCCGGCGTATTTAAGCGTAAGACTACCAAGAGCTCCGCTTACTGACGAAGAAGAGCCCTTATTTGTAGTAATTTTTGTGTCCATATCATTTAGTGTCTCTTGCAAGCTATCCCCCCTCATCCCTTTTTTATATTTTATCTGACAGAAACAGATCCCATCAAATAAAGAAAAGGAAATTAGTGGTCATCTACACTATAGTTAGGTGCCTCTTTTGTGATCTGAATATCATGAGGATGTGACTCACGAAGCGCTGCGGAAGTCATCTTGATGAACTTACCGTTCTCTTTGAGTTCTTCAATAGTTCCACATCCGCAATATCCCATACCCGAACGAAGTCCGCCCATAAGCTGGAATACAGTATCTTCTACTGTTCCCTTGTATGCTACACGACCTTCAACGCCTTCAGGAACAAGCTTCTTTGCATTCTCCTGGAAATAACGATCCTTTGAACCGTTCTCCATAGCCGAGATTGAACCCATTCCACGGTATACCTTATATTTTCTTCCCTGGAAGAGCTCGAAGTCACCGGGTGCCTCATCGCATCCTGCGAAGATTGATCCCATCATAACAAGGTTTCCGCCTGCAGCGATAGCCTTTGTGATATCTCCTGAATACTTGATACCACCGTCTGCAATGATCGGCACACCATATTCCTTAGCTACTGCATAACAGTTCATAACTGCTGTAACCTGAGGAACACCGATACCTGCAACTACACGTGTTGTACAGATAGATCCGGGACCGATACCTACCTTTACAGCATCTGCTCCTGCTTCAATAAGAGCCTTTGTAGCCTCTCCTGTTGCACAGTTTCCTGCAATAACCTGAAGATCGGGGAATTTCTCTTTTATCATTCTGAGGCACTTAAGAACATTCTCAGAATGTCCGTGTGCGGAATCAAGTACGATAACGTCAACTTTAGCATCTACAAGAGCAGCAACACGGTCGAGGCAGTTAGCCGAAATACCAACGCCTGCACCGCAAAGAAGTCTGCCCTGATCATCCTTTGCAGCAAGAGGATATTTAATGGTCTTCTCAATATCTTTGATTGTGATAAGACCTACAAGATTATAATCATCATCTACGATGGGAAGTTTTTCTTTCTTGGATTTTGCAAGAATACTCTTTGCTTCCTCAAGTGTAATTCCTGCTTTTGCAGTAACGAGATTTTCGCTTGTCATTACATCTTTGATCTTCTGTGAGAAATCTTTTTCAAATTTAAGGTCACGGTTTGTAATGATTCCGACAAGCTTTCTGCCTTCTGTAATGGGAACACCTGAAATACGGAATTTAGCCATAAGAGAATCCGCATCCGCAAGTGTATGATCGGGTGAAAGTGAAAAAGGATCTGTAATGACACCGTTCTCAGATCTTTTTACCTTATCTACTTCCTCAGCCTGAGCTTCGATAGACATGTTCTTGTGGATGATACCGATACCACCCTGTCTTGCCATTGCAATCGCCATTCTGTGCTCTGTAACTGTATCCATTCCCGCACTCATCATAGGAATGTTAAGTCTAATCTTCTTGGTAAGCCATGTACTCACGTCAACCTGTCCGGGTATAACCTGTGAATACGCAGGTACCAAAAGCACGTCATCAAATGTTATTCCTTCACCTATAATCTGTCCCATCTTTCTTAACTCCAATCTATAAAAAATAATGATTATGAGGCGGTGATATGCCCCGTAATATCTCTATAAAAACACATTGCTCCCAAGATCAGTCGGTAAAGACTTTCCTTGGCGCAACAGCCTTAACGGCAGCAACCAGCTCACTGCTTGGCTCGAAAATTATCTTTTCCTTGCCGTCATAATAAAAAGTATATGTGGGATTTGGCTTGGCATCCTTATTTCTTGCGGAAAAATCAAGCACCTTGAAAGTCTGGTTCTTGTAATCCGAAAGATGATATGACTCAGAAGGCGCCATAATAGCCATCTTCTCCACTTCATAATTACCGATATGTTTACGTGAACTCTTATCGAGGATCTTATCTATAGAAATCTCTTTGTCACAATACTGATATTCGAATTCAATGTTTGAATTGAGCTTAGCGAAATAAAAACCTGCAACTGACGCAATAAAGAGTAATGCACCAAAGACACCCGCGCCCAGCAAAATGGACGAAAGTAAGAAAAATATAGCCAATGCAAAGCACAAATACTTAAGAAAAACAACAATAGGAGACGCTTTACTGACTACCAGACATTCAACATAACTATTGTCATTACCGATCATGTGAAAATCCATCCTCCTCTGACTTGGCAATCTGCCATTTTATCGACTATCTTATATTATTTCCGTTTCTCTTTCAAGTTTTTTTTGCCTAATCAGTTGACTTATAGTTAAATAACGTTTATATCATAATAAATGTACAAGCTTTATTACATTATATATGTTTTAATAACAAAAAGACATTATTTTATTAAAAATAGAGAGGTATGTATATGTCAATCCGCGACGAAGTCAAGCAGCAGCAAGACAAGATGAAAGATAAAGATTTTAAAGAAAAATGGGATTATTTTTGGGAGTATCACAAATTCCACGTTTTAACCGTAGTCGTTGCTCTTATTTTTATTATTTCGGGAGTAAAAAACATAATTACCGAGAAAAACACTTATCTCAATGCGATACTTGTAAACTCAACTCCCACTTCTTTTGAAGATACGATAGGTGATGACTTTATGGAAAGCATCGGCGTCGATCCCAATGAATACGCTTGCGTAGTGGACACCACAGCCGGCATCGACAAAGACAATATAGATGAAATGACCGTTGCATCATCACAGAAGATTATGGCACATATTGCAGCAAAAGAACTCGACATTTTCAGCGCAGACTTCAACTACTTCTTCCAGTATGCGGGCCAGGATGTTTTTCTCGATCTTTCCACAGTATATTCGGAAAAAGAGCTTGAAGACATGGGCGATAAAGTCCTCTATATGGATAGGGGATATATGGAATATATCGCTTCCGACGAATATCAGGATTATCTCTCGAGCGGAGAATATGATAAGAATAACAAATATGCGGTTATCAGCGCAGCTGCCGACAAGACCGGTAACTATACCAATCTTCCTAAAGAAGAAATGAAAAATCCGATCCCCGTAGGCATTATCATTACTAATTCCAAAGCCTACGAAAAGACCGGATTATATCCGGGCAAGACATCGGTTATAGGAATTATAGGCAATTCCCAAAGAACCGATGCTGCCGTAAAATTTATAGATTATGTCAGAACTGAGTAGTTACAAAGATATCATATATTGAACGGATTGCCTTCTCAAAGTCACGAGCGTCTACACCGATGATGATGTTAAGCTCGGAAGAACCCTGGTCGATCATTCTTACGTTAACACTGGCATGAGCAAGTGCTGAGAATATTCTTCCCGCTGTTCCTCTTGTAGACTTCATTCCGCGTCCAACGACTGCGATGAGGGCAAGATCTGATTCAATCTCAAGCATATCGGGATGTGCAAGTCTGTGGATCTCAGATACAACAGCCTGCTCTTTCTCGATAAACTCATCTTCCTGAACAAACACTGTCATAGTATCAATTCCCGAAGGTACATGCTCAATTGAGATCTGCTGATCTTCAAATGCCTGAAGTACCTTTCTTACAAATCCAATCTCTGAATTCATCTGATCCTTCAGAATGTTTACACAGCAGAATCCCTTCTTTCCGGCAATACCGGTAATAACATACTTAGACTTCTTTGCTGTAGACTCAACGATCCATGTTCCGGGATCTTCAGGTTTATTTGTATTTCTGATATTGATCGGAATACCTTCTTTTCTTACAGGGAAGATCGCATCTTCGTGAAGAACAGAAGCACCCATGTATGCAAGCTCTCGAAGCTCTGTGTATGTGATAGTCTCAATGTGCGGCGGCTTGTCAATGATTCTGGGATCTGCAACAAGGAATCCTGAAACGTCAGTCCAGTTCTCATATACATCAGCCTTGATAGCTCTTGAAACGATTGAGCCTGTTATATCGGAACCGCCTCTTGAGAATGTCTTGATGCTTCCGTCAGGATATGCGCCGTAGAAACCGGGAATAACAGCCTTGGGAGTTTTCTCAAGTTTCTTTGACATAAGCTTGTTTGTCTTCTCTCCGTCAAATTCACCGTTCTTATCAAATACAACTACAGTTGCGGAATCGATGAACTCATAGCCAAGATAGTTTGCCATGATTATTCCGTTAAGATACTCACCGCGGCTTGCAGCATAATCATTGCCCGCAAGAGCCTTGAAATTCTTCTCGATTGTCTTAAACTCATCGGAAAGATCAAGTTTAAGCTTAAGGCCGTCGATGATCTCGTCATATCTTGCCTTGATCGCAGCAAGCTGCTCAGAGAAATCCTTCTTTGCTTCAGCAAGAGCATATGTCTTGTAGAGCATATCGGTTACCTTTGTATCCTTGGAATCTCTCTTTCCGGGAGCGGAAGGAACAACATATACGCGGTCGGGATCTGCTTTGATAATGTCACCGACTTTCATAAACTGCTCTGCACTTGCAAGAGAACTTCCGCCAAATTTAACTACCTTCTTCATAACAATCAAACCCTCTTTATTTGTATTTTTATAAAAACTTATCTGTATTCTTCTTAATAAAGTCTGATATATCCCTTTACGCTGTCAAACTTCCAAAGCTTCTCTTCAAAGTCTTTCTCAGAAATGAGATCTGTAACGAATGCAAACTCACCGCTCACTTCATCACACCTTATAACTTCGATCTTATTTCCAAAAAGCTCTTTTGCCTGATCCTCGAGATTGTCTGTAACTCTTACAAAGAACTTGCGAACCGCATTGTCCTTGGATGTAAGAACAGCCTTCTTGGAATTCATGTTTACTTCGATGTGCTTATCTTTGTGCTTGAGTATATCAACAACATCTGCAACAACAGCACTAGCTGTAGCGCTCTTTCCTGCACCTTTTCCGTAGAACATAACATCTCCGAGCATGTTTCCGTGAACATCGATTGCGTTGAACACTCCGTTTACGTTCGCAAGAGGATTCTCAAGAGGAATCATGAAAGGAGCAACTATAGTAAAGAATCCGCTTTCATTCTTTTTGCACATTCCAAGAAGCTTTATCGCCATGTTGAGGCTCTTTGCATAAGCAAAATCTTCAATGCTTATCTTGGTGATTCCTTCAGTATAAATATCCTCATAGTTTACATGCTCGCCGCTCATGAGGCTTGAAAGAATTGCTATCTTGCGGCATGCGTCATATCCTTCGATATCGGCTTCCGGATTTCTCTCGGCATATCCCTTGTCCTGTGCCTGCTTAAGAACTGTTGCAAAACCAATTCCTTCTTTATCCATCTTGGTGAGAATATAGTTTGTAGTTCCGTTCAGGATACCTGTGATCGCATCAATCTTCTCATGCTTAAGTGAATCGTTAATGCTTCTGAGAACAGGAATACCACCGCCTACACTTGCTTCAAAAAGATAACTTACGCCGTTCTTCTTTGCTATCTCTACAAGTTCAGGTCCGTGTGCAGCTACAAGCTCTTTATTTGATGTGCATACACTCTTTCCGCTCTCGAGAGCTTTTTTCTCAAATGTGAACGCCGGCTCAAGTCCGCCCATTGTCTCGCAAATAACATCCACTTCGGGATCGTTAAGTATTATATCAAAATCATGCACAACCTGTTTCTCGTGCTTATCACCGGGAAAATCTCTGAGGTCCAAGATATACTTTACTTCTACAGCTTCTCCTGCGCTATTCGCAACTTCTGCCGCATTTGTATCAAGAACATCAACAACTCCGCTTCCTACTGTTCCGTACCCTAAAACCGCTACTTTTGCCATTTCATCCTCCAAAAAAAATTTTTAATAAGTTGCACTTCTACCCGTTATGTGCACCTTATGTATTCCTTCCTTGCCTTCCATAATGGAAATCATCTCCATTATATCCTTGGTTGCCTCAAGCACCTGAATCGTAATGGAGATCGACGCCACACCGTTAAGCGGGATAGACTGGTGTATTGTCAAAATATTTGCTCCGAAATCCGCAATAAGATTCAAAACATATGATAAAAGACCAACCTCATCATTCATCTGGAAAGTCAACGTAAATGTTGTTCCCTGTAAAGAATCGTGAAACTCGTATATATCTTCCTTATATTTATAAAAAGAGCTGCGGCTAATACCGAGCATTGCAGACGCTTCATTTACTGTCTTAACCTTGCCTGATTCCAAGAGTTTCTTGGCTTCCACAACCTTAAGCAGCACTTCCGGAACCGCCTGTTTCCTAATAACGTAGTATCCTGTGTCCTGCTGCATCCCTAACCTCCGCATTTATAACACCCTGTTTTTCTGCTACGGACATTTGTGTGCGACGTAAAGAGTTTAGCATGCTAAAGTTCTGAAGGCAAGGCTTATTTTTGCCAAAAAAACTCCCACCACCTAAGCTCTCTTTGGTAATCATGCCAAACCTTCGATATTAGCTAAAAAAAGCGACGGTCAATCGGAAATTTCGAAAAAACTGTGAAAGGTGCCCGCAGACAGCCTATGAGTAGGGAAATTATGCTATACTTTCTCATTGTTCGCATAAATATTGATTTTCGGAGTAAAAAATGAAAAAAGCTCTTTTAAAGAATTGGTACTTCATGGTTGTGTTCGGCATATTGCTCATCCAACTCGCCATTTTTCTAATCGCAGGCGAAAGCCACTCCTACATCGGAGTCCATGACAATCTGGACATTCACATAACTGATTACAAATTACTAAAAGATAATAATGCTTTTTTTGCACAGGAAAAAACAATTCCTCTACTTGGCGGAATCGACAGAAATTTCCTGCTTTCCGAATTTTATGCTTATTCCTGGCTTTATATGATCCTTCCGAATTTTGCGGCATATATCACGGGATATTTCCTCAAAATATTCATCGCGCTCTTTTCGGGAGTTCTTTTGGCCAAAGATATATTAGGCGACAGATATAATAGATACAAATGGGCCGTGGTACTTTTCAGCTTCATATACGGCCTGCTACCGCTCTATCCGGCATTCTCATTTTCTTTTGCTTCGCTTCCTCTTCTTGTATTCATAATAAGAAGACTTAAGACCGGCGGAAAAAAGAAATATTACCTGCTCGCATTCCTATATCCGACGCTTTCGTATTTTACGTTCTTCGGACCTTTTATCTTAGGCTATATATTTATCTATTTTATCTATCTTTGGGTAAAAGAAAAGAAGATAAATTTAAGAATATTGCTTGCGATGCTCCTATTGTCCGCAAGCTACATTCTTATCGAATACAGGCTCTTTGCGCTGATATTCGCATCGGGACAGGCAACGATCAGAGACACCATGGTAATCGACGATTTCTCAGCATCCGAGATCTTACGCAGCATCTTAAATGTTTTTGTAAATAACATTTTCCACTGCGATGATCTGCACAGGGTTGTTGTACTTCCTTTATTTGTCATTTCATTTATTGCGATCAATCTTACACATATCAGGAGAAAAGAGCTAAGGCGCGCTTTTACAGACCCTTTTAACCTTATCTTCCTGTTTATAGTCTTTAACTGCTTTGTTTACGGTCTTTACAACAATCACGCAGTAAGGACTTTATTTGAGACACTGGTGCCACCGTTAAAAGGATGGCAGTTTAACAGAACTATCTTTTTCAATCCTGTTTTATGGTACACAGAGGCTCTTATTGCAGTAGTACGTCTTTCAGATTATATTGCAACCAAAGAGCTCGAAAAAAGCCGTTTAAAAGCTGTTTTACCGCTTATTCCAAAAGCAGTCACTATAATTGTCCTATTCTCCGTAATGGGCACTCAGTCCTTATATAACGACTTTTTCAACACATACTATGTAAATGCTTGGGAAACTCTGAAAGGACAGAAATCAGAAACCCTGTCATACGGCGATTTCTTTTCAAAAGATCTTTTCCAAATGATAAAAAAAGACATTGGTTATAACGGAGAATACAGCGTAGCTTACGGTTTCCATCCCGCAGTCCTGTCTTACAACGAGATTGCCACATTGGACGGGTGCCTTAGCTACTATTATCAGTCATACAAGGATTCATTCAGAAATGTGATTGCGCCTTCTCTCGCAGAGTCCGAGGAAGCTCGTACCTACTACGATGACTGGGGCGCACGCGCCTACATTTTCTCAGGCACAGATTACGGCATCTGGAATCCCGTAAGAACGATTGATGTTGAAGACAAGCGTCTTCTTATCAATAAACAGGCATTTGAAAATCTAAAGGGAAAATACATATTCTCACGAGTAGAATTTTCTAACAGCGATGAGTCAGGCTTTAAACTCATCGGCAAATACTCAGATGCAAACTCCCCATATACCATATGGGTCTATACAATATAATAAGCTTGGAGATGTAATGCAAAATGAAAAAATACGTTAAAATCGCCCGCCCAGATCACTGGATCAAAAACTTCTTTATCATGCCGGGAGTTGCAATTGCCTTTCTTCTTACGGATAACTCGTTTAAAGATATCAATATCTTTAAGTTGCTATGTGGCTTCTTTGCAACCTGCATGATCGCAAGCGCAAACTACGTCATAAACGAATGGCTCGATGCCCCTTATGACAAGTTCCATCCAACCAAAAAGAACAGACCTGTAGTAACCGAGAACATGAAATTTTCTTATGTCATCATCGAATATATTGCTCTCATAATTGCAGGCGTAATACTTTCTTTGTTTGTAGATACTCTGTTTCTTTTAACATCGCTGATTCTGCTGTTGATGGGCTTTTTATACAACGTAAAACCCTTTAGAACAAAAGACATCCCTTATCTCGATGTTCTTTCCGAATCAATAAACAACATGCTCAGACTTATGATGGGATGGTTTGTTGTAACCAATTCGTCTCTCCCGCCTTCAAGCATTCTTATCGGCTATTGGATGGGTGGTGCATTCCTAATGGCAACAAAGCGATTTGCAGAATACAGAATGATAAACAATCCCGAAACTGCAGGGCTTTACAGACAATCATTCAAACAGTACACAGAAAAAACGCTACTTGCATCAGCGCAGTTCTATTCACTTATATCAACATTCTGCCTGGGAATATTCCTGATAAAGTATCGCATTGAATATCTGCTTTGTATGCCGCTTATATTCATGTTATTTTCCTACTACATGGCAATGGCATTTAATCCCGATTCGGCAGTACAAAGACCTGAAAAGCTCTTTAAGGAAAAAAAGCTCATGCTCTTGGTATTCGTTATAACTATCGCCTTTATAGCGCTCACCGGCATAGACCTTGATTTCCTTCACAGCCTCACATCGAGCTCTCTCGTAGGAATTCACTTACAATAAGAGAGTAATAATAAAAAAGTGACTAAGCTGAGTATCACTTCATGCTCTTTAGTCACTTTTTCTTTAAAAGCGCCATAAGGCCGATAAAATGGGGAACACGCCATACTGTCTACATTCTAATAGCCTTGCAGAAAAAGTGATTTTTACTGTCTATGCTGTTTTTTTATTTCGTTGTTTGAGTATGATTTCCATGGATTTTTTTACATGCAGATTTATAAAAGGAACTACAACTTATGCATATTTTCACGCTGATTCTTTTTTCAATGAGAACACCGCATGGATAATGATGCCTAAGATTATATTCTGCGCCCTGACATTAGTCTTAATTTATGGATTCATTCACGTAGCAAAAGGGACTCTTTCCCCTAAGATAACTGGCATTATTGGAATAGTGACTTTTGCCACAAGCAAGTGAAGCATAAATATAACGATGATTTATAAAAAGCCATATCAATCCTTTTCTAATGAGATTGATATGGCTTTTATATAATAATCACATTTTTCTATACAGTAGCCGCTTCTTTTATTTCACTCTCTGAGTTGGTAACAGCTTTCACTTTTTTTCTCTTTATCCACAATGCTACGGTCTGAAAAAATGTGTTGCCAATATGGTACTATTCCCATTCTATCAGTATTTTAGGCATGCGAAAGGCCATGGTATGGGGAATACCATGGCCTTCCATAACGCTTATAAAAGGAAAGAGTATCTTCACCTCGCGGACAAGCAAGATGAAGAGTAGTAAATAACTAAGTCAGATTATCCCTTTACACCGCCGAGTGTAACACCGCCAACGATGTGTCTGGATAATATAAGATAAACAACTATGACAGGGAAGATTGAAAATGCAATCATTACATATACCTGTCCCATATCAAACTTAAGCCAGTCAGCACTTCTGAGCTGAGCTATAAGAATAGGAAGTGTTTTCTTCTTGTCTGTGTGAAGCACAAGTGCCGGAGTAAAGTAGTTATTCCAGCTGGTTACAAAACTGAAAATTGTCTGAACCGCAATAGCAGGTTTCATAAGCGGTACTACAATCTTATTAAATGTGCCCCACTCTGTAGATCCGTCGATTCGTGCAGCTTCCACAAGAGAAAGCGGAAGTGTTGAATCCATGTACTGCTTCATAAAGAAAAATACTGCAGGTGAAGCAATAGCCGGAACGATAAGTGGTGTAAACTTATCATCCAATCCCATCTTACCGATAAGCTGCAAGAAACCAAGTGCAGTTACCTGTGTAGGAATCATCATAACCATCAATATAAATGTAAAAATAAATTTCTTTAACTTAAAATCATATGCATGAATCGCATAAGCGGTCATTGTAGAAAAATATGTAGCAAACGCCGCTGTTAGTGTAGCAATAATCAGAGAATTAATCAAGCCATTAAATATAGGTAATGTTCCATGCAAGAGATTTGTCCAGTTTGTCCAAAGGAAATTTCCCGGATAAGGTCTGAAACCTCTTGTAAGATCTGCGTTAGATCTGGTTGAATTTATAAATAAAACATAGAACCAGAAAAGGCAGATAAATGTTATCAATACCAACACTATATATGCAATCACGCGTCTTACGTGAACTGATGCGCCGGCATCACTCTGCCCGGCCATCGCAATTCTTTTTTCATCCATTGTTCTGCCTCCAAATCAATCCTTGTCCTCGCCTGTTGTAAACTTAAATACAACCATGCTGAGTATACCGGTAATAATAAACATAAATACCGAAAGTGCACCACCAAGACCATAGTTCTTGCTGAAAAGATGCTTGTTAAGATACATGATCAAGGTCATTGAAGATCTCATCGGATCACCGGTACCATTTGTCAGGATCTGAGGTACATCAAACATCTGGAGTCCACCGATCAATGATGTAATCATAACATAAATAAGGATCGGTTTTAACAAAGGCAATGTAACTTTATAAAAAATTTGAGTGGCTGTAGCACCGTCAACCTGTGCTGCTTCGAAAAGTGAAGGGTCAATACCCATCATTCCGGCCATCAAAAGAATTGTCGTATTTCCAAACCACATAAGGCAGTTCATAAAAGCAACCAAGCCACGTACTGACCAAATGTGTGCCATGAACTGATAAGGTGTTTCCAATACTCCGATTTGTACCAAAATCGAATTGATAGGGCCTGAATTTGAGAACAATGTGAAAAACAACATTGCAAATGCTGAGGCCATTATCAGATTAGGAAGATAAATTACTGTTTTAAAAAAGCCCTGTGCCTTTAATCTCAGTGACGGATCAGTAAACCATGCTCCCAATAAAAGTGAGAGAATAATCTGAGGAACAAAGCCTAAGATCCACATTATCAATGTATTCTTTAAATATGTAGGAAGATCTCCGTTTGTAATTATTGTAACGTAATTCTGTAATCCATTAAAATTCGGACCAATCTGTTTTAAACCAGAGCGGTAATTCTCAAAAAACGAATTATAAATCGTGGATACAAGTGGAATCATCTGGAATACCAGATAAACTAACACGAACGGAATAAGGAAAATGTAGCCCCACTTATTATAGCTGACTACTTTACTATTCTTTTTCATACCCGTTACCCTTCTTTTCTCTATTTGCGGAGCGCATTGATAACAATGCGCTCCACAATTTTAAAACTAAATCTAAATCAAAAACTAAAAACTATTCACAGATTACTCTGCTGTAACATCAGGATACTTCTCAACGATTGCAGAATTGAACATTGCAAGTGCATCGTCAAGTGAAGCGTTTCCGTCAAAGTAGTTCTTCATAGCTTTCTGGAACTCTTCGTTACATCCCTGATCATATTCGCACTGGTTAGAAAGATCGCACTTCTCAGCACCGTTGCAGAACATTGCAAGAGGGTTCTGTCCACCAAGGGGAGCAAATGCAAACTCGTCCTTAGTTGCTGCTTCTTCCATAGCAGGCTTGTTGTTTACGAAGTCACTGTCAGCTGAAACGATATCAAGCATGATATCCTTGTTTGTTGTGAGCTGCTTCATGATGTCAGCTACAAGTGAAGCATTGTCTGTACCTGCTGCAGCGCAGATCCATGTTCCGCCCCAGAAGAATCCCTGAGGTCCCTCTGTTGCTCCCCAACCGCCTGCATTAGCGATTGAACCTTCTTTGTCAGCTGCCATTGAGAAGTTGATCATCCAAGCGGGTCCAAAGTAGCAGAATACTTTTCCGTCAGGATAGAATCCCTTGCTCCAGTCATCGCTCCAAAGATCTGATGTTGATCCAACTTCGCCGGCATCAACCATAGCCTTTGACATCTCAACCCATTTCATGATGCTGGGATCAACTACAACCTTACCGTTCTGTACCCACTTACCGGATACGTTGTTTGAGAATACACGATAAGCATCGTTAGTTGTTGCTGTCATGCTGTATCCCTTAGCCTTCATCTGCTCAGCAGTCTTAAGGAATGTATCCCAATCTGCTACAGACTTCTGAACTTCTGCAGGATCATCTGATCCAAGAACTTCTTTAGCAGCCTCACGGTTGTAAATAAGTACACCGGGGCATCCCTGCCATGAAAGTCCCTTAAGTGCTCCGTTAGAATCTGTCATAACATCCTGTGTATACTTGTACTGATTTGCAATGTCAGCATCTGTGATACCAAGATCGGCAACAGGTACTGTAACATCTGCATCTACATACTTAAGTGCGTAGTCAGCTTCTACAAGGAAAATATCGATCTTATCATCTGCTGATGCATCGCCCTGCTTAAGAAGAGCTTCATCAAGGTTGTTCTGATAAGCGTTATCCTGGTTAGGTGTGATATTCCACTTTACAGTAACATCACCGATTGTTCCTGATGTAGCATCAGTCTCAGTATATCCGGGATAGTGATCCTTTACTCTTCTCTGGAACTCATCATTCCAGCAATAAATGTTGAGGACTTTACCCTCATCTCCTGCTGCTGCAGTTGTTGCTGCAGCTCCGTCAGCAGAGCTTGTATCTGTTGTAGCTGCTCCGGAATTGTTGTTTCCGCCGCAAGCTGTAAGCATTCCTGCTAACATTGTTGTAGAAAGAAGTAACCCAAGTACTTTTTTCTTCATAACCGTACCTCCCATTCTTTTGCGTTAGATAATTGTTGTGTGTATTTAAAATGGATATACCATCTCAAATCTTACTGTATCTTTCTCACAGACTCCCCGGGTTCAAGAGTTCCTTCAACCACAATCTGCTCTACCAATGTCCCCTTTGGATTATTGATAAGGTCTATAAGTTTAGAAGCAGCTATCTCACCAATCTTCTCAGAATTCTGTGTTACAGTTGTAAGTCTAGGAGAAAGACGCTTGGCCAACTCCAGTCCGTCATATCCGGCTATCGAAATATCTTCCGGTATTCTGAGATTTCTCTGCCTTATGGCATTTATTCCGCCAAGAGCTGCAAAATCATCAGGATAAAGAATACATGTAGGCGGTTCTTTCAAATCCAGTAACTTTTTTGTTGCCTCATATGCGGCATCTGTATCTCTGTAAGGAGAAACAACCACATATTCATCCGGAATCTCCACTCCCAATTCCTGAAGTGTTTTGTAAAAACTTGTCAGTCTGTTCTGTGTAACGGATGAACTGGCACCGTGTACATACGCCACTTTTCTGTGTCCCTGCTTGTAAACATAAGTCACAAGCTCTCTCATTCCGTTGACATTATCGGATACGACTGACGTCCTGTTATAAAAGATATGATCGATCGTAACGACCGGTATATTACTTTTAATAAGTTCCTCAACTTCCGGATCCGAAAAGTCCATACATGCAATAACCACTCCGTCGAAGCCTCTGTATATCGCATGCGATAAATAAGACATATTATTGATTCTTGCCTTACCTCCATTGATGAAGGTTATATCAAACCCATTTTCCTCCGCAGTTTTCTTGAAACTGTTCAGTACATGATTGAAATAATCATGAGTAAGACCGCTGTTTGCCTCATCAACAAACAAAACTCCGATATTGTTGGTTCTGTTTGTCTTTAAAGCCTGTGCAGCAGCGTTTGGACGATAACCAAGCTTAGCTGCAACTGCCCGTACATGTTCCTTGGTCTCCTGCCCTATATCGCTGTGGTCATTTAGTGCCTTAGACACTGTAGCAATGGACACGCCGCAGGCAATGGATATATCCTTTAATGAAACATTACGCTTTGCCATATCAATAAATACCTTTGAACTTAATCGTTTTCGCACGATAAATATACATCATAATGACTTTATAAGCAATAAAAATTTTGTGTTTTTTGTGCATATTATATATCTTTGTTTGTTTTTTACAAAATCCGGCCTCACTTTTCATATATTATTCTGATTTTAGTTATATCTTGTTAATAAGTTAGTAAAACGTTTTCGAAATATCATTTATCCCCTTGCGCATCGGGGCTTTTCATGCGTGTTATCTCTGAAACGCGCATGGAACAACGGTTTGCGCGCAATATTATTTGTGATATTTTGTGTTGCAATATACCCCTTTCCCATATATAATGTCTCTAGTAATTATCTTAAACGTTTAAGTGAACGGAGGTTATATTCTATGAAATTCGGCTATTTTGATGACAATGCATGTGAATACGTCATCACTACACCAAAGACTCCTCTTCCTTGGATCAACTACCTTGGAAATAAGGAATTCTTCTCATTAATATCAAATACTTGCGGCGGATATACTTTTTATAAGGATGCTAAGCTCTTAAGACTTACGAGATATCGTTATAATAATGTGCCTTATGATAACAACGGTAAATACTTCTATATTAAGGATGAAACAGATAAGGCAAATGAAGTTATCTGGAATCCCGGATGGCAGCCTGTAAAGACAACTCTTGACAGCTACGAGTGCCGTCACGGATTAGGTTATAGCAAGTTTTCATCATCAAAATCAGATATCAAAGCCGATGTGTTAACTTTCGTTCCTATGAATGATAATTGTGAAGTTTCCAAGATCACGATCACTAATAACAAGAAAGAAAATGCTAAGCTTGTTCTTTTTTCATATGTAGAATGGTGTCTGTGGAATGCTGACGACGATATGAAGAACTTCCAGCGTAACCTCAGCACAGGTGAAGTTGAAGTAACAAATGACGGAGCTACTCTTTTCCACAAGACAGAGTACAGAGAGCGTAGAAATCACTACGCAGTATACGGCGTAAATACAAAAGTTGACGGATTCGACACAAGCAGAGATGCTTTCCTTGGAGCATACAACGGTCCCGACAGCCCTGATGCTGTTGCTGCCGGCAAGTGCACAGGTTCTGTTGCAAGCGGATGGTCTCCTATTGCTGCACACCAGATCAACATCGACCTTAAGCCCGGTGAGTCCAAGACACTCATCTTCACACTCGGATATATTGAGAATCCCGAAGATGACAAGTGGGAATCATACGGCGTTATCAACAAAAAAGCTGCATATGCAATGCTTGACGCATACAAGACAGAGGAAGCTTTCGACAAGGCTCTCGCTGAGCTTAACGATTACTGGAAAAATCTTCTCGGAATCTATCATGTATCTTCTTCAAATGAGAAAGTTGACCGCATGGTAAATATCTGGAACCAGTATCAGTGCATGGTTACATTCAACATGTCAAGATCAGCTTCTTACTATGAGTCAGGTATCGGCCGCGGAATGGGATTCAGAGATTCTTGTCAGGATCTTCTTGGTTTCGTACACCTTATCCCCGACAGAGCAAGACAGCGTATCATTGATATCGCTTCTACTCAGTTCCAGGACGGAAGCGCTTATCACCAGTACCAGCCTCTTACAAAGAAGGGTAACTCAGATATCGGATCAGGCTTCAATGACGATCCGCTCTGGCTCATCGCAGGTACAAGCGCATATGTAAGAGAAACAGGCGACCTTTCTATTTTGAAAGAAATGGTTCCTTTCGATAATGATATGAGCGTTGCTAAGACACTTATGGATCACCTTAAGTGCTCATTCAACTTCACTGCTACTCACAAGGGGCCTCACGGTCTTCCTCTTATCGGACGTGCAGACTGGAACGACTGTCTCAACCTCAACTGCTTCTCAGAGCATCCGGGTGAGTCATTCCAGACATTCGGTCCTTCAGAAGGTCCTGTTGCCGAGTCTGTGTTCATCGCAGGTATGTTCGTAAAATACGGCGAAGAATATGCACAGCTTGCTGAACTCCTCGGCGATGATGCAGAAGCAAAGAGAGCAAGAGAAGAAATCAAGAAAGTTTACGATGCAGCTTGCACAGCAGGTTGGGACGGAGAATGGTTCGTAAGAGCTTATGACGCAAACTCCAACAAAGTTGGTTCAAAAGAATGTGAAGAAGGCCAGATTTTCATCGAGCCTCAGGGCTTCTGCGTTCTTGCAGGAATCGGTGTAAAAGAAGGTCTTGCAGAGAAGGCTCTTAAGAGTGTTGAAGAAAGACTTGATACAAAGTACGGCGTAATGATCTTACAGCCTGCTTATACAAAATATCACCTCGAACTCGGTGAAGTTAGTTCATATCCACCGGGATACAAGGAGAACGGCGGTATCTTCTGCCACAACAACCCTTGGGTATCTATCGCCGAGACAGTTCTCGGACATGGCGAGAGAGCTTTCGAGATATACAAAAAGACATGTCCTGCTTACATTGAGGAAATCAGTGAAGTACACTGCACTGAGCCTTATGTATATTCACAGATGGTTGCAGGAAGAGACGCTAAGTTCTTCGGCCAGGGCAAGAACAGCTGGCTTACAGGAACCGCTGCATGGACATTTGTAAATATTTCACAGTACATCCTCGGTGTTTATCCGACTCACAACGGTCTTTCAATCGATCCTTGTGTACCTGCAGATTTCGGTGATTTCACTCTCACCAGAAAATACCGCGGTGCTACTTACAACATCAGCGTTAAGCAGAACGGTGTTCAGAAAGGTATCAAGAAGCTCACTGTAAACGGAAAAGAAATCAGTGGAAACATCATTCCTTACGAAGAAGGCGTAAAAGAATACACAGTTGAAGCTGTTATGGGATGATAAACACTCCGTTTCATCTATGTTATATTGCTTACATTCCATGTGAGCACTAATTATACTCCTATTCTTCTAGGCCCCCGCAAGCGCTAAATTCGGCGTTTACGGGGGTTTATCATACCTAAAGTTGCGCAACCGACCATATATGTGGTAAAATACAGTGTCAAGTCGGAGGTGAATATGAGTACTGATAAAAAGCCCAGACAGCACAGTTATCACAGAAAACATAGGCACAAACGAAGTTATACATTTATGATTATTTCCGGAGACTCTGACGGTGTAACCAAGCGTCTTCATCTAAATCATTCTCAAACACAATGGTTAGCATACTCACTTTTTGCTCTCGCATTATTTTTGGGGTGCTACATTATCTACTCTATGATGACCATATCTAATTTAAGGTCCATAGAAGCCAAGCAACAAAAAGAAATCGCAGAACTTACCGAAGAAAACAGTAATTTATCAGCATCAAACGAAGTTTTGAGTGCCAATACGGAACATATGACAGCCGCTCTCAACGAAAAACTTGAGACCGAGCATCAGTCCGCTGAAGAAGCTGAAAAGTTAGCAATTCCATCCGGTTTTCCTTTAACCGGAACCACTCCACTCCCCGCAAAGGCTGTGGACGATCCGAATTCTACCGAAATAACCAAGCTCACGGATAAAAACAAAAATACAGCAAAGGGCAATCCCCTTGTGCTATTCACCGCATCTCAGGGAAGCAATATTGTTGCCACCGGAAGCGGAACAGTTATGGCAGTAACTTCTGATGCCAAATTCGGCAATGTCGTTTCAATAGATCACGGAAACGGATATATTTCAATCTACCGCAACTCCGGTAGTGCCGTTGTCACAGAAGGTTCAACGGTTGATAAAGGTGATGTTCTATTCATCGTAGGTAAGCAAAATAAATCTCTTGGATATCAGATTCAGAAGGATGAAAAATATGTCGATCCCGAAGAAGTAATGGATATCAAAGGATAAATGGAGGACTCAAAATGTTTGGAAATACTAAAAAAGATTCTACCGCCGCAGAGAATGAAATAATCGAGCAGGTAGGAACCATCATCGGACCCGGTGCCGTTATTGACGGACCACTCACCACAAAAGACTCAACAAGAGTTGATGGTACCATTAAAGGCAATGTCAATATCAGCGGCGCTCTCATTGTTGGTCAGGAAGGCAAGATTTTCGGAACCGCTTCAGGTGTAAACGTCTATGTAGCCGGCGAAGTAAACGGAAATGTCACCGCTCCTCAGGGCAAGGTTGAGATCAGTGATACAGGAAAAGTTGTCGGAGATATTATCTGCAAGGGAATCATTATCGATGAAAACGCTGTATTCCAGGGAAGATGTGAAATGACAGGTCTTGACAAGAATTCGGCCGAAATTGCAAAAGAAAGAGCTGCTGCCAACAAGGAAGCAAATGATGCCGAGAACAATTCAGAAGAAAACAATAACGAGAATAAAGATTCTGATAACAATTAAATTAATTGGTTTTCTAAATAATTTTAACTCAAATAGTTTACATAAATAATCTCGCAACATAATTAAATAAGCGCTGTGGTACATGCCACAGCGCTTATTTTTTTGACTCAATTTTTATTTCGAAATCACTCTTGTAATCTGTCAAACACCAGCTCATAGCCGTCATCACCGTAATTGAGTGAACGGTTCACTCTGCTGATGGTAGCAGTTGAAGCTCCCGTTTTCTCAGCTATTTCAAGATATGTCTTATGTTCTTTGAGCATAGAAGCAACCTCAAACCTCTGAGAAAGGGACAAAAGCTCATTTACTGTACAAAGATCATCGAAAAAACTATAACATTCATCTTTATTCTGAAGGCATAGAATTGCGTCAAACAGGTGATCTACGGCATCTGTTCTAATCTTTTTGTTCATTTCGCCATCCCTCCGATTTTTATATCACAAAAGTAAACTATATTTCGTTAATATAACTCCTTGTGTTTACATATTTTATCACTTTAAAATCTTAAAGTAAATAGGAAGATTTGCATAATTTACTTTACTTTTTTACCTATTTATGCTATTGTTAGTTTGTTGTCATGGACAACAGAACGATTATTTTTTTATTTTTTAGTGGAGGTATTACAATGAACAAAGGTACTGTTAAGTGGTTCAACAACCAGAAAGGTTATGGCTTTATCTCTGATGAGGCTGGAAATGATGTATTTGTACATTATTCAGGACTTAACATGGAAGGTTTCAAGTCTCTCGACGAAGGCGCTTCTGTTGAGTACGATGTAATCCAGGGCGAAAAAGGACCTCAGGCCGTAAACGTAAACAAGCTTTAATTTAATCTAAGTTAAAGCTAATTAATCAGACTACAAATCGTCTTATTCTTAATATATATTTTGAATTTGCAATATTGTATATATGATTAATCGATAAGAGCCATCCAACATTTGTTGGATGGCTCTTTTGGCTCATAAAGCAACAGCACCAATGAAAATTCAATATTTCAATCACATATTTCAATTACATCTTTAAGTTTGAGACTTCCTCCGAAAATCTCAAGAGCGCTTCCTATAGTGACATCCACCCTGCCCTTTCCGATTTCCTTTAGTTCTTTTACATCATCAAGCGTTCCGGCTCCTCCTGCGTATGTAACGGGTATCTTGCCCCATTTACCAAGAATTCCGGCCACATTCTCTTCGATTCCCTTTTGCTTTCCTTCAACATCAGCTGCATGTACCAGAAATTCATCGCAATACTCTGAAAGCAGATCAAGCGTTGCCTCAGTGAGCTCTACATCTGTAAGCTTCTGCCACCTGTCTGTTACTATATAATACTTTCCGTCCACATTCTTACATGAAAGGTCGAGAACCACCTTTTCTTTTCCAACAGCCGCTGTAAGCTTCTCTAGATTGGCGTAATTGATCTTACCGTCCTTAAATACGTAAGAAGTAACTATGACATGAGAAGCTCCCGCATCGATGAATTCTTTCGCATTATCGGCAGTTATTCCGCCTCCCACCTGCATAAGTCCCGGACAAGCATTCAGAGCTTCTGTTGCCTGTTTCTTTGTCGCCTCGTATAAAGGACTGGTTACAGGATTAAGCAATATTATATGGCCGCCCGAAAGTCCCATCTCTCTGTACATTCTGGCGTAGAATACAGCATCGTTGGAAGCAACATAGTTTTCTTTTGCCTCATCGTTCTTATCACGAAGGCTGCTCCCCACTATCTGCTTCACTTTGCCGTTATGAATATCAATACAAGGTCTGAATCTCATACGCTTCTCCTCAGGTGCTATGTCCGGTCAATCAGGCAAGTACATCTGACATATCATACAGTCCCGCAGACTTACCGGCAAGGAACTTAGCTGCTTCGATCGCACCTTTTCCAAAAATTGCTCTTGAATAAGCTCTGTGAGAAAGAGTCACAACCTCATCGTGGCCTGCAAAGATAACATCATGGTCACCCACAATTGTTCCGCCGCGTACAGCAGAGATACCGATTTCCTTCTGAGGTCTCTTCTCTCTTCTTGTACTTCTGTCATATACATAATCCATCTCATTATTAAGAGACTCGTTAATGCTGTCAGCAAGCGCGATTGCTGTTCCACTGGGTGAATCAAGTTTCTGATTGTGGTGTTTTTCTACTATCTCGATATCAAATCCCGCAGCAGCAAACATGGGAGAAACTTCCTTTAGCACCTTGATAAGTGCATTTACACCGACTGACATATTTGCCGACTTAAGAACAGCTACCTTTGATGAAGCCTCTTTTACCATCTTGAGCTGTTCCTCGGAAAGTCCTGTTGAACAAAGAACAACGGGAACATTCTTGGCTGCGCAGTAGTTAAGAAGCCCCTCTGCTGCCGAAGCATTTGAGAAATCAACAATAACATCAGCATCTGTGGTACATTCATCAAGACTTCTGTATACGGGAAAATCGTAATTGTTGTCGCCATAAGCATCAACACCCGCAACTACTTCTATATCATTATCTTCCTTGACAAGGTCGATGATAACCTTGCCCATACGGCCGTTGCAGCCGTGCATGATCATTTTTGTCATTTTTGTTTCCTTTCCAAATCTGCATAATCCAAGCTGTTTAATATAAGAAACGCCATCCGTTTCAATATTTCATCAGATAAGACCAAACTTCTTCATCTCTTCCTTGAGCTTAGCACAGTTCTCGGGCTCCATCTCTGTAAGAGGAAGACGAAGCGGACCTGCTGCAAAGCCTATCATCTTAAGCGCGCTCTTAACAGGGATAGGATTAACCTCTGAGAAAAGAGCTTTTACAAGAGGAACTGCCTTGAACTGGAGCTGTCTTGCAGTCTCGTAATCTCCCTCAAGACACTTCTGGCAAATCTCATGTGTCTGAGCAGGTGCAACGTTAGAAAGAACTGAAATTACACCGAGTCCTCCGATTGACATAAGAGGCACGATCTGATCGTCTTCTCCCGAATACAGATCGATGCATCCCTCTGCAAGCTGCATCATCTTGATAGTCTGTGCGATATTTCCTGTAGCATCCTTGATAGCTACGATATTCTTTTTCTCCTTGCAGAGCTTAACAGCTGTCTCAGGAAGAATGTTGCATCCTGTTCTGCTGGGTACATTGTAAAGAATTATAGGAATATTTACTGCATCAGCGATTGCAGAAAAGTGTGCAACAAGACCACCCTGTGTTGCCTTATTGTAATATGGAGTTACGCACAAAAGTGCATCTGCGCCATAGCTTTCAGCAAGCTTAGAGAGCTTGATGGCTGTCTCTGTGCAATTTGATCCTGTTCCTGCAATAACGGGAACTCTTTTTGCAACTTTATCTATACAGTACTTAACAACATCCATGTGCTCTTCTTCTGTCATGGTAGCTGCTTCACCTGTTGTTCCGCATACGATGATCGCGTCTGTTCCGTTCTCGATCTGGAACTCGATAAGACGTCCGAACTCCTCGTAATTAACCTCTCCGTTTTCCTTAAATGGTGTTGCAATCGCAACGCCTGCTCCTTTAAATATTGCCATTTCTTCCTCCTTAATAAATAGCGCAAAAAAACCGGCTCCGTAATCATACTGGGAGCCGGTAACATAATCTTTTCACTATAAAAAGAATAATGTTGATAGCGCCCCATCCTTAGATGACAGTCATACGGTTCTTAACCGTATGCCCAAGCAATTGACCTTCAGGGAGTCAACCCTTTCGGCGTATTTCCCTTTCATGCCGCTTCATCTGTGCCTGTCACATCAGCGGCGTTACTTATTAAATACGCAACCTCTATCCAACTGTTTCTTATACAGATACTACACCAGCGTCAATGGACTGTCAACACACAAGCATTTTTTACCATAAACTAAGCATTATCTAAAAATGCTTTACGCCCCTGTTATTGTGACGTTCTCAATCTTTATGACGCTTGGTACAAGACATGTGTCATACTGGCGCAGTTCCTTTGAAAGCTTAACATCGCTGATGAGCTCGGTAAGAGTTCCCGTCACGGATCCTCCGCACACAGGTGTAACCTTATCTCCCTCATGCCAGTATGCAAGTCTGATCTCTCCGGCAATTTCTCCGGTGATGATATCTACACTAAAGTCTGAAAGCTCAACAGGCTCAAGATATGTACCTGTCCTGATCTCGCTCTCTGAAAGCCTGCCGCCCTCAGCCTTAAAGTTTGTTGCAATGAAGGAATCCTCAACTCCGAGATAATGACGAAACTGAACGCCGCCCCAATAGCTTACGGGAACATTGTCCTTAATGATATCCATATCCCTGACCTCTGCACCTTCGGCATCAACAGGGAAGTTCTTGGAGGAATTGTTAAGCTCTTTTACCGCACTTATCGTAAAGGTATCGCCCTTAACATCGTTGCAGATTGCCTTGCCGATTTCCCAGTCAGACATTCCGCGGTACTTTATGGATGCCATCATCTTGTCAGTGATCCATCGGTAAATCTGGACGCTGTCCTGTGTAGAAAAAAGAACTGCCGCCTTGTAGGCAGAAGGTGTCGGTTTTGCAACAAGTCTGTCCCTGCCATACTTAAGAGTATCTGAGATCTCTTTTACCAGATTCTCTCTGTCGCAAGTTCCTGCGGTGTACATGCGGTAAAGCTCGATCTCATGTTCATCGTTTCTTGCGTTGACTACAACTTCTATGGTTGAACTTGGATAAGAAACCGTGACATCGATGCCCTCGGAATTAACGTATCTTCTCTTGCAGTTCTCAGCAAAAATCTCATATGAGTTGATGTCCTCGCATGAAGTCTCGGGAATCTGCTGCATAACTTCGATGAAATCCCTTGCCATCTGCTGCGGATCAAAGTTCTCATTTACACCCTCAACAGGCTTCTTGTTGAGCTCGTAGTATGGGTTCTTAACATAGGAAGCTCTTTGATAAAGATCGTCGATAATCTTTTTTGCCTCGGCTTCTGTTGCTGTCGGTGCGATCTCCTGCGATGCGCTTCCAAGAAACTTGCCGTCATCCAGCTTTCTGTGAACAATTACCTGTATGTGCTCAACGTCGCGGACTCTGTTCTGATCAAGCCTGTGTTTAATGAAATAAAACTCCCAGCCCTCTGTACATGTATCTGTAACTTCCCAGGCATCTGCGCCCGAGCTTTTCAAAAGTTCAATTATCTTATCTGTCATCTTCTCATCCCCTTTATCCAAGTCTTGCCACTGCCTTCAGATATGGGCCACCGTCCGAGACAACAACCCATTCCTTGTGACCTTTTCCGCATGCTCCGTTTCCAAAGGACATGTAATCGTTGCTGGCCATGGAAATGGAGCCAAGAAGATCGGGCACATAGCCGGTGAGAACCACAGGTGAGACTACCTTTCCGGTGAGCTTTCCGTCGATGATCTCGTATCCCCTTGCTATGATGCACTGAATTCCCCAGTGCTTTGGATCCTCCATACCGGAATCAATTCCGGACAAAAGATATCCCTTCTTAACTGAAGCGATCATCTCTTCTTTGGTGGATGTTCCTTTATCAAACATTGTATTTGTCATTCTTGTATAAGCCTTGTGCTCGAAATTCTCTCTCTTGCCGTTACCTGTTGGCTTTATTCCAAGCCTCAGAGCTGCCAGAGCATCGCATATTCCGGTCTTAAGAATACCCTTGTCGATTTCTATAACATCTCCGGCCAAAATTCCTTCATCATCAAATGCAAAACTGGATACATCTCTTACACAAGTTGCACCTTCATGCATGGTAACAAGATCGGATCCAACTCTCTTGTCAATGTAATCTGCTCCGAGAGCTCTTTTCTTAACGAACATATCCATCTCAACGCCGTGACCGAATGCCTCATGAGCGATAAGTCCCGAAACCTCGGGAGTTGTGATGATTTCATATTCTCCGGGGATAACGTGCTCGGAACCAAGGCTGTCCTGAAGATCCTCAAAAGTCTTCTTTATCATGTTCCCAAGTCCGTCAAAGATCTCCGGCCCCTCTCTGTCAGAAAGTCCGTTCAATGCCTGGTTGCTCCTACCATCACGGGAACCGACCATGTATACGAAACCTTCTGAATAAACATAGCTCTGACGAAGGTCCTTATTTGGCGTAAGGAACATCTTGCAGACATGGGTTGACTGACCGGCACAAATACAGTCAATTACCTCATCAGAAAGCTCCACACCCTCGTCGCTGAATTTCTGAAGCTTGTCAACAATAGCTGAAAGATCTGTTTCCTCGGGAAGTAAGCCTGTCTCCATCTCCACAAAGAGCTCCTGCTTCTCATCCTCAAGCTTTGGAGTGTTGTAGATTTCCGAATTTGTCTCTTTTAACACCACAAGCTGACGATCAAGAACTCCCTTAGCCTTGGCTGCCATAGCTACAGCATCGCCCTCAAATCTGTTAAAAGAGTACTCGCTGTACAGGCCGTCTTTGTAAACCCTTATAACGTTTCCTCTCTCTGTTGTAAGGGTTGATCCGTCAATAGTCTTAACGCGCTGAGATACTCTGACATTGAAACCTACAGAGTCTGTTGAAAGAACGCTGACATAGTCATAACTTTTTGCAAGCTCTGCTATCATCTCTTTCAGCCTCGACGCTATATCACTTAAATATATCGAAAATTTAGCTTTCATTTTTCCCTCTTTCATAAGTTTATTTTGGTCATATCTGTGCAAGCACGCTCTATTTTAACACAAAAGGATGATTCTTCTGTGAAATTTTATGGTTGAACAATAAAAATGCGCGTGCTATAATGCCTTAGTTTGAAATGGATGTGTTTTTTAAGGAGACAAAAGATTTATGAAGCAGACAAGAAATGATGTTAGAAACGTTGCGATAATTGCACACGTTGACCACGGTAAGACAACTCTGGTTGACGGACTTTTGAGACAGAGCGGTGTTTTCCGTGAAGGTCAGGAAGTTGTAGAGCGCGTAATGGATTCCGGCGACATTGAAAAAGAGCGTGGAATCACAATCATGTCTAAGAATACAGCTATTACTTATAAAGATATCAAGATCAATATCATCGACACTCCCGGTCACGCTGATTTCGGCGGTGAGGTTGAGCGTGTTCTTAAGATGGTTAACGGCGTTATCCTTGTTGTTGACGCTTTCGAAGGCCCCATGCCCCAGACCAAGTTCGTTCTTGGAAAGGCTATGTCTCTCGGTCTTCCCGTTATCGTATGTGTCAACAAGATTGACAGACCGGAAGCAAGACCTAACGAAGTTATCGATGAAGTTCTTGAGCTTCTCATCGACCTCGGCGCAGATGACAACCAGCTTGACTGTCCATTCGTATTCGCTTCCGCAAAAGCAGGAACATCATCTCTTTCACTTGATGAAGCAGGCAAAGATATGAAGCCTCTTCTTGATACGATCATTAATTATATACCCGCTCCCGTCGGCGATCCCGATTCGAGCACACAGGTCCTTATCAGCACTATTGACTACAACGAGTATGTAGGACGTATCGGTGTAGGTAAGGTTGATAACGGTGTTGTTAAAGTAAACCAGGAAGTTATCGTAGTAAACCACCACGAGCCTGAAAGACGCGTTAAGACCAAGATCAGCAAGCTCTATGAGTACGACGGTCTTGGAAGAGTTGAAGTTCAGGAGGCAAAGATCGGTTCTATCGTTGCCATCTCCGGTATTGAAGACCTCAAGATCGGTGATACAATCTGTTCAGTTGACGAGCAGGTTGCAATTCCTTTCCAGAAGATCTCAGAGCCTACTATCTCAATGAACTTCATTGTAAACGACTCTCCTCTCGCAGGTCAGGAAGGTAAGTATGTTACTTCACGTCACCTCAGAGACAGACTTTACAAAGAGCTCAACACAGACGTTTCTCTTCGTGTAGAAGATACAGATACAACAGAGACATTCAAGGTTTCAGGCCGAGGCGAGCTTCACCTCTCAGTTCTTATCGAGACAATGCGCCGTGAAGGATTCGAGTTTGCTGTAAGTAAGGCTGAGGTTATCTATCATACAGATGAAAACGGCCAGAAACTTGAGCCTATGGAAAAATGCTACATCGACGTTCCCGACGAGTTCTCAGGAAGCGTTATCCAGAAGCTCGGCGAAAGAAAAGGTGAGCTTGTAAACATGGGTGCCGGAAACGGCGGATATACACGTATTGAATTCAATATCCCTTCACGTGGACTTATCGGTTACAGAGGTGAGTTCATGACTGATACAAAGGGTAACGGAATCATCAATACTATCTTTGACGGATATGCTCCTTATAAGGGAGATATGAACTATAGAAAGACCGGCTCCGTAATCGCATTCGAGACAGGTGAAGCTACAGCTTACGGTCTCTTCAATGCTCAGGACAGAGGTCAGCTCTTTATCAAGACAGGTGACAAAGTTTACTCAGGAATGGTAATCGGAACCAGCGGAAAGAGCGAAGATGTTGAAGTTAATGTATGTAAGACAAAGCATCTTACAAATACAAGAACTTCATCTTCAGACGAAGCATTAAGACTTGTTCCTCCGAGAATCATGTCTCTTGAGCAGGCTATCGAATTCATCGACAACGATGAACTCCTCGAGGTTACACCTACAAGCCTTCGTGTCCGCAAGAGAATTCTCGATCCTACACTCCGCAAGAGAGCAAACTTCAAGAAATAAGGAAGGTTACGTTACAAAAAAACAAGACATATATACTGTATTGCTCTGATTGTGCCAAACACTTCAATGAGACCAGGGCAGTAATCATGAATGCAATGGCATTCACGATTACTTGGTCTCATTTCCGTGGCACAAAATCGCAATCCATTATATATGTCTTGTTTTTTTGTATTGCAAGTTTCTTTTTTCCTGATTTTTTCTTGAGTTTTCCGGAATTCCCCTAGATTTCTCTAAATTTCTCTGAAATTTCTTAATTTACATTACATGAGGTAATATCCGGCGTCGCCTTCGGTGATGGTGATTTTTCCTTCGCACTTTTGGATAAGTCCTTCTGTAATTCGATCCTTGTCTCCTTCTCTTACACAGATGTCATATTGAACATTTTCTGTATACCTTGGATCGCTTATAGAAATATTATTTTGTTCAAGAAAATATTTTACGTTATTTATCATATTATATGCGACTTCTAATGTGAGCTGTCTCGCATATACCATCTCGCCGTTTTCAGACGCTGCAATAGCGGCCTGAGCAGCCTGTGTGTACGCTCTTACAAGGCCTCCCGTACCAAGGAGAACTCCTCCGAAATACCTTGTTACTATCACAAGTGTGTTGGTCAGTCCTGCTCCCGTTATCACCTCAAGTATAGGCTTTCCAGCGGTTCCTGACGGTTCCCCGTTATCACTGCATCTGGTATTCTCGCTATTCTTGCCTATCACGTAGGCGTAGCAGTTGTGCCGCGCATCCCAGTACTTCTTGGAAACCTCCGCTATCCTCTTCTCTGCTTCTTCCACAGATTCAACAGCAAAAGTACTACCGATAAATCTGGACTTTTTCTCGACAATCTCGCCTGTTCCCTCTTTAGTTACTACCTTAAATGTTCTAATTTCACTCATAAAGCCATGATAACACACTTTCTTTATAATATCTTCAATTAGTGGTATACTAACTTACATTATAAAAGGAACAAAAGAGAGGAAATATATATGAAATATCAGAGAAGGAGCGACGAGCGGCGCTACAGGCCACGTGGCTTCATTAAGTATGGATGGGGGAAAAATCTAGGCAGATGGATACTCTATTCTCTCATTTTTGTACTGTCAACTGTCGCAATAATTGGGGGCTGCGGCGTGTTGGGTGCATATAATGGAATTAAAAAAGAGGCCTATCAATACAAAGATCAGTTACAGACTCTTGCAATGCCAAAGGGTTTTTCTACATTTGTATATGATACAGACCAAAATGAAATCCAAAAACTTGATGCTGCAGATTCAAACAGAATAGCTGTGTCCAAAGATAAAATTCCCGAAGATTTGGGAAATGCCTTTGTTGCCGTAGAGGATGAAAGATTCTATAAGCACAACGGCGTAGATATGCACGGTATTATTCGTGCAGGTTATAAGATGCTTTCATCCGGTGACATGTCTCAGGGTGCAAGTACAATTACACAGCAGCTCATTAAAAATACTGTATTTAAGGAGACCTGGACAAACGAGACCAAGCTCGAGAAGATCAAGCGTAAGATTCAGGAACAGTTTCTTGCTGTCCAGCTTGAAAAGGAGCAGGACAAAGAAACCATTCTCGTAAACTATATGAACACAATCGCACTGGGGCCCAGTATCTATGGCGTTCAGGCTGCTTCCAAAACATATTTTGGTAAAGAAGTAAAAGATCTCAATCTCTCGGAATGTGCCGTAATTGCAGGAATCACGCAGAACCCCAGCAGATACGATCCAAGAAGGCATCCCGAGTTCAATAAAGAGAAAAGAGATATCGTTCTCGATAAAATGCTCGCGCAAAAATATATAGATCAGGAAGCTTATGACGAAGCCAAAGCAGATAATGTATACGATCGCATCAAGACAGTAAACGAAGAAACAGGTGAAAAAAAGATCAACAGCTACTTTGTTGATGCTCTTATCGATGATGTTATCAATTCTCTTGTAGAAGAAGGTGTCTGCAAGACCAAGCAGGATGCTGAGACCGAAGTATATTCAGGCGGTCTTAAGATCTACTCATCACTTGACGAGCATATACAGGGAATCTGTGACGAGATATTCGCAAACCCTGAGAATTATCCCGAAGGAACAAAGTTATATCCCGAGGATTTCGCTCTCACCGTTCGTCACAAAGACGGCACCGTAAATAACTATGGCACTAACGACCTTGATAAATTCATGGGCGGCAGGGATAAAATGATCTTTAAATCCCAGGAAGCCTTGGATGAAGCTATTGAGAAATTCAAAGCCTCTGTGGTAGATGAAGATGCCGGCGATGAAGTGGGCGAAAATGACATTAAATATACCTACAGTCCTCAGCCTCAAGTTTCACTTACTGTTGCCGATCAAAAAACCGGACAGATTGTTGCCATAATCGGAGGCCGCGGAGAAAAAACAGGTAATAGAACACTTAACAGAGCCACTCAGGCTAAAAGACAGCCCGGTTCTACATTTAAGGTTCTTTCAACTTTTGCACCCGGAATCGACCACGGCGACCTTACTCTTGCAACAACTTTCAAGGACGCCGAGTTCCATTATGCTGACGGAAGCCCTGTCAAAAACCACTGGGGATCTCAGTACAGAGGTCTTCAATCTGTAAGATACGCGATAATTAAATCCGCAAATGTTCTTACAGTTGAAGCTTATACATACATAACACCACAGCTTGGATTTGATTATCTTACCAATAAGTTTCATCTTACAACACTTACCGAAACCGATGGCCAAAATCAGGCTACCTGTCTCGGAGGTATTCAAAAAGGTGTATATAACTACGAGCTCAACGCGGCATATGCTGCAATAGCAAATGGTGGCGTATATAATAAGCCACATTTCTATCAAAAAGTTGTTGACCACGACGGAAATACACTCCTTGACAATACCGCACCAAAAGGAGAGCAGATTCTCAAAGAAACCTCTGCTTATCTCCTTACAAGTGCAATGAAAGACGTTGTAACAAAAGGTACGGGTACAAAGTTAAACTTTGGTAAAACTGATATCGCCGGAAAAACCGGAACAACTTCCAAAAACGTTGATGTGTGGTTCGCAGGCTTTACAAATTACTATACAGCTACCGCATGGGCAGGATTTGACAACAATGTCTACCTTGCCTCTAAAGGACCTGAACATGACCTTGCGCAGACCATGTGGCGAAAAACAATGGAAAAGATTCACGAAGATCTTCCCGAAGCGCATTTCGAAGCTCCGGATGGAATTGTAAAAATGAGTGTTTGCGCCGATTCGGGACTTAGACCGATAGACGGTTGTAATCCGGTAACAGAGATCTTCGCATCAGATAATCTTCCCGGCGAAAGTGAGGTATGTGATGTACATGGCGGAGACGTAGGAGCAATGTGCCTTATCGACCATAAGCCCGCTACTGCTCTGTGTCCATTTAAGCAACCGGGTCTCAGAGATCCCAGAAGACTTGAAAAGATCCAGTCAGGCTTTAAAGATCCTCTGAATTTCGGAGGTGGCGATCCTAATAATCAAGAACAATGCCATCACACTCTGGAATTTATGTTCCAACCCGGTATTCATGATATACTCAGACAGGAATGGGAACAAAGCGGAAATGCAAATCAAGAAGGGCAAGATCCAAATCTCTTTGACGGATTATTACAAAATTGGTTTAATAATAATGGACAACCGCAAGGTTTCTATAATCAAGATGACCATTCAGATGATTGGAACCAGGACGATCATCAAAATGATTGGCAAAATCAAGACGACCATCAAAATGATTGGCAAAACAATCAAGGGGATCAACAGCAGGACGATCATCAGGATAACAATGATGATAATAATGACAATCATGATGACTGAATAAAAAGCGAGGTTTATTTATGAATTACGGAAAAAGAGGTATCGTGTCTCAAGCTAAAGCGCTTAGCTCAGGTGCCGACAGATGGGGAAAAAAATTCGGCCTTTTCGGCTTCTACTCTCTTATCTCAGGAATATTGGCAGTTGTGATCATAGGCATGAGCGCCGGATTCGGTGTGTTCATGGGAATAAAAGATCAGGCAAATGATATGGCAGATGAGCTGGAGCTACGTGCTATTCCCAAAGGTTTTTCTACATTTGTCGTTGATAAAGAGGGCACTGAAATAGCAAAACTTGATGCCGCTGACTCTAACAGAGTATCCGTACCCAAAGAAAAAATACCGACAAATATGACCAATGCCTTTGTTGCAGTAGAGGATGAACGTTTCTACGAACACAACGGTGTCGATATCCACGGTATCATCCGTGCCGGTTTTAAAGCTCTCTCATCCGGTGACATGTCACAGGGTGCAAGTACCATAACACAGCAGCTTATCAAAAACACGGTATTTAAGGACACCTGGACAAACGAATCCAAACTTGAGAAGGTTAAACGTAAGATCCAGGAACAGTTCCTTGCCGTTGAACTTGAAAAAAAAGAAAGCAAAGAAAACATCCTTTTAAACTACATGAATACCATTGCCTTAGGGCAAAGTGTCTATGGTGTTCAGGCTGCAGCAAAGACCTACTTTGGTAAAAACGTGCAGGATCTTACGCTTTCTGAATGTGCGGTAATTGCCGGAATCACACAGAATCCCAGCAAATATGACCCTCGTAGACATCCTGAAAACAATAAAGAAAAGAGAGATATTGTCCTTAACAAAATGCTTGCTCAAGGATATATCGATCAGAACGCTTACGATGATGCAATGTCTGACAATGTTTATGAGCGTATTACAACCGTAACCCAGGAAAATAGTAATAAAAAGCCTAATTCATACTTTGTAGATGCACTAATCGATGATGTTATAGCTTCTCTTTCCGACGAAAGCATCATGGGCGATAAGGTAATGTCCAGAGAGGACGCTGAAGATGCAGTTTATGCCGGAGGACTTAAGATTATTTCATCTCAGGATAAACATATTCAGGATATTTGTGATGAGGTTTTCAGCAATCCCGATAATTATCCTGACGGAACAAAGCTGTATCCGGATTACGCCCTGACAGTTCATCACAAGGACGGATCTGTCAACAACTACGGTAGTGTTGCACTTGGTAACTTCATGGGTAGCAAAGAAAAAATGATTTTTAAATCTCAAGAAGCTGCTGATGAAGCCATTGCAAAATTTAAAGAATCGGTTATAGATGAAGAAGCCGGCGATTACGTAGGCGAAAACGACGAGAGAATCCAGTATATTCCTCAGCCTCAGATTTCATTTACCGTTGAAGACCAAAGCACCGGTCAGGTAGTTGCTATCATCGGAGGACGTGGCGAAAAAGTTGCAAACCGAACACTCAATAGAGCTACAAGTTCACCAAGACAGCCCGGTTCAACATTTAAGATTCTTTCAACTTTTGCTCCCGGAATCGATCAGGGTTATTTTTCGCTTGCGAGCACCTTCCTTGATGCACCGTTCCACTACTCAGATGCAAAACGCACACTTGTTAAAAACCACTGGGGTGCCGAATACAAAGGTCTTAAATCAGTAAGATGGGCCATAGAACAATCCGCTAACGTTATAACCGTTGAGGCATTCACATACATTACACCTAAGGTTGGTTACGATTACCTTATCGATACCGGATTTACAACACTGGTTGAAAATGACGATAAAGGAAATACCGATATTCAGCAGCCTACTGCTCTCGGTGGTCTTACAAAAGGTGTATATAACTACGAACTTAATGCTGCTTATGCCGCAATAGCAAACGGCGGTATATATAATAAGCCTCATTTCTTCCAGCGTGTTCTTGACCACGATAATAATATACTTATCGATAACACAGAACCCGAATCAAAACGTGTTCTTAAAGAGACATCTGCGTACCTCCTTACAAGCGCCATGCAGGGCGTTGTACAGGGTCCCGGTACCGGTAAAGCTACAAACTTCGGCGGCGGTAAATTTGATATCGCCGGTAAAACAGGTACGACCACTAAATACGTAGACGTTTGGTTTGCAGGTTATACAAACTACTACACTGCTACCGCATGGGCAGGTTTCGACAACAACGTAAATTTGACCACATCTCCTGAAAAGAACCTTGCTAAGACCATGTGGAAAAAAGCGATGGAAAAAATCCACGAAGATCTTCCCGAATCACATTTCAAGCAACCTGCAGGAATAGTTACTCAGACTGTTTGCGCATCATCCGGTCTTTTACAAAATGAGGGATGTCCCGGTACGACTGAAATCTTCGACGCAGATAACGTTCCTATGGAGCACTGCGATGTGCACTATGTAGGTGAGATATGCGACATTGACAATAAACCTGCCGCACCGACATGCCCTTACCATCATACAGGCTACATTGAATCAAGACCTCAGAGACTTGATTCAATTGCATCAGGCTTTGATAACGCCGGATCGGCTCCTATCGGACAATGTCATCACACGCAGGAATTTATGGATAACGGTGGATTCCAGCAGGCTGAAGTGGAACGACAAGATGCTATCCAGCGACAGCTTGAAGCTCAGCAACAGGAAGCCCAGCAACAAGATGGTCAACCTCAGCCTGACGGGCAGGGGGATCAGCAACCTCAGCCACAACCGCAGCCCGAACCACAGCCACAACCGCAACCTGAAGGCGAAAACAATGGCGGTTAATCCAAAATAATAAAATGTAATCAGATAGATAATCGCAGCTCATATCGGGCTGCGATTTCCATTTCCTCTTGCAAAGCTTATACAAGATATGTATAATCATCTTGTTGTCTTTTTTGACATATGTGCGGATATGGCGGAATTGGCAGACGCGCTAGATTTAGGTTCTAGTGTCTTTGACGTAAGGGTTCAAGTCCCTTTATCCGCAGTAATAATAAAACCAGCAATTATGCGATTTGTTTCATTAGACGCATGGTTGCTGTTTTTGTTTTCTATTTTTTTGTATCTGATATATAGAATATAAAAAAATGTAATTCTGTTATAATAACAGCATAAATATCATTTCTGCAAAGGACACACCTGCCATGAACAAAAAAATTGATAACACAATAATAAACGGGCCTATTCTTAAAAGTATGCTTATATACTTTCTTACGCTGCTCTTAGGCTCTTTTTTCCAGCAACTTTATAATATATCGGACACATTGATCGTAGGAAACGTGCTCGGTCCCGAAGGTCTTGCATCAGTTGGTGGTTCCTCTGCGATTATCGTAAATATCTTTGTAGGAATCTTTATGGGACTATCATCGGGTGCAACGGTCATCATAGCGCAATTCTACGGTGCCAGACGCCACGAAGAAGTATCTAAGGCAGTTCATACCGCAATTGCCCTTGCGATCGTCGGTGGGCTTATTATTACGTATTTGGGCTATACCTTTTCAAGGCGTATTGTTATCCTCATGGATACTGCCCCTGACATCATCGACTCTTCCGTAACTTATCTGCGCATATTCTTTATGGGAATGGTATTTAACTTTGTATATAATATAGGCGCCGGAATACTCAGAGCCGTAGGTGACTCAAAGAGGCCACTGTATGTTCTGATGGCAAGCTGCTTAATAAATATCTTTCTGGATATACTCTTTGTTTATTATTTAGATATGGGTGTTGCAGGTGCTGCTATCGCAACAATAATATGCCAGCTCATAAGCGCATGTATCGTTCTCTATTTGCTCACAAAAGCAACCGACTCATATAAACTGACGCTCAGTAAAATACGCTTCGATATGCGCCTTTTGCTTAAGATTATAAGCATAGGTCTCCCGGCTGCCATACAGTCAACAATGTACACTTTTTCAAACCTGCTCATACAGACTTCAATAAACAGTTTCGGCCTTAATTACATAGCTGCATGGGCTGCATACGGTAAACTCGATTCAATATTCTGGATGGCTGTAAATTCGCTCGGAATCGCTGTTACAACATTCTCAGGCCAGAACTACGGCGCAGGAAAACTTGACAGAGTTAAGCAAAGCACAAAATGTGCCTTTGGAATCTCGCTGTCTCTCACTATTCCTATCAGCGTTATCTTCTATATATGGGCATATGAACTGCTTGCACTCTTTACCCCCGACAGCCCCGAGACCATTATGATCGGCGTCCAGATGATGCATTACCTTGCTCCGTTCTATTTTACTTTCCTAGGAGTAGAGATTTTCTCAGGAACACTTAGAGGAATGGGAACAGCCATAATCCCCATGATAATTACTTTGTGCGGAATATGCGTCCTCAGGATTATATGGATAAAAGGAGTATTTCCTTTCTTCCCACAGATAGAGACCATCGAGGCAAGCTATCCCATAACATGGATAACCACTACTGTTCTGTTCCTCTTCTATTACTTGTATTACATGAAATTTAAAGCAAATAAGGTTATAAACTAATCTCTGAGTTTTCTCCAACATGTATTTTCCTGGTCATATTTCGCACCTTTCATAAGCGCACTAAGCTCGTAAAATACCTCGCTAAGTGCTCTACGCAAAAAAACTGTAGTAGATTTTTTTCTTCTACTACAGTTCATAATTTCATTTAAGATGTCATGCTTTTTATGTGGTTTTAAAAATAATCCGGAAATGGCATCATTTGCCTGTGATGTCATTGATTATCTCACCTGCGATGATCAAGCCCACTACTGAAGGAACAAATGCAGTCGATCCGGGGATATCTCTTCTCTCCGTGCATTTTCTTGCTGTTCCAGGAGGGCAGATGCAGTGCTGTCTGCAACTTATCGACATATCCTCATACGGTCTTATCGGCTTTTCTTTAGAATATACTACCTTAAGAGATTCGATACCTCTTTTCCTGCATTCACGTCTCATAACTTTGGCAAGCGGACAAATTGACGTTTCATATATGTCAGCCACTTCGAACATTGCCGCATTTACTTTGTTTCCGGCACCCATTGATGATATAACGGGCACGCCTGCATCTCTTGATTTTTCTATTATTGCAAGCTTTCCCGTAACAGTATCGATTGCATCAACAACGTAATCATATTCCGTAAAATCAAACTGATCCTGAGTATCGGGAAGGAAAAAGGTCTTATATCCTCTGACTTCGCAGTCGGGATTTATCTCATGTATACGCTCTTCCGCAACGTCCACCTTGTACTTTCCGACTGTTTTCCTTGTTGCAAGTATCTGACGATTTATATTTGTGAGGCACACCTTGTCATCATCTATAAGATCAATGGCGCCCACTCCGCTCCTTACAAGAGCTTCCACCACATAACCGCCTACTCCGCCTATTCCAAAAACGGCAACGCGGGAAGCCTGCAGCTTAGCCATAGAATCTGCACCATATAACAACTGTGTCCTTGAAAACTGATTAAGCATCACAACCTCATTCTCAGGGAGTAATTCCCTTTATCTACTTCATTAACTAATTAGCCAAATCATAATATCATACTTCATAGCAATTGCAAAACACAAAATAGCGGCAGTTCACTATAGTTACACCTGCACCTACGCCATCGCCATCGCCATCGCCATCGCCATCGCCATCGCCATCGCCATCGCCATCGCCATCGCCATCAATTATATTTGATATAACTATCAATATTCCATTCCAAGTACAAGGGAATATTGTAAGTTGTAGTAGATTCGCACAAATTCTCGGCTATATTCTTCCGGGATAATTTCAATCCTTTCTTTGGTTGATATTTCTTGCAAAACTGCCTATAGCTCTTTGCTTGCGTATTATCTGCCGCCTTTACTTCTACCGGAACAATCTCACTTTCTTCTTCATAAATAAAATCCACTTCTGCCGTATTTCCTGAACGCCAGAAAAATGGCTCTTTTCCAAGCGACTTAAGCTCATTTAAAACATAATTTTCTGCAAAGGCACCTTTATATCTGACGTAAAGATCTGTCTCTTCCAATATCGTATTCACAGATACTTTGGATTTGGCTCGCAACAAACCGATATCAGACATATACACCTTAAAATATGTTTTATCAGCCGCACCTTCCAACGGTAATTCCGGCTTCTCAACCAATTCTGCTTTAACAAGCAAACCTGCATCTACCAGCCACTGTAACGCATCCTCCAATTCTGCTGAGCGCTTTCCTTCCTTCACATGAGAAAAAATAAATTTATTATTCTCTTTTGCCAACTGCACGGGAACCGAATCCCAGATCCAACGAATTTTAGGTACATCCGTAAGTGGTGCATGCTTAGAAAAATCATCCGAGTAATCATCTAATATTTCATTCTGTACCTCTATTACTTCGTTATAGTCGTGTGTCTCAATCCAGGTATTCACTACTTCAGGCATACCTCCAACGATATAATATGCCTTAAGCAATTCTTCCATTGGAACTGTGTACAACTTGGGAATCTCTCGATCAATCGGCCATTCTTTAAAAATATCTATTAAATCCGCTCTGCCGTTTGCAATAATAAATTCTTTAAAACTCATAGGATAAAGCTGAATACGATTTACTTTTCCTACCGGAAATGAGATCTGTTTCTTCTTTAAGGCAACTCCAAGCAATGAACCTGCACATACTATATGCAGTTCCCTCTTTTTCTCACAAAAATATTTTAGCGATGTGATCGCTCTCGTGCATTCCTGAATCTCATCGAAAAAGATAAGAGTTTTTCCCGGAGTTATCTGTATTTTAAAATGTTGTTCCAATTCCTTTATGATTCTGTCAACATCAAAGTCATAATCAAAAATAGCCGCCAATGTCTCATCCGACTCAAAATTGACATATACATAGCTCTCAAAGTTCTTACGAGCAAACTCATTTACAATATAAGTCTTTCCACATTGCCTTACTCCGGTAAGAATCAATGGCTTTCTACGTGACTTATCTTTCCATTTTTCCAGATCATTTAATATTTCTCTATGCATTTTGCAAAACTCCTATGACTTTTGCAATAATTATACAAAAAGTCCTATGACTTTTGCAAGTTGTACGCAAAAAGTCATAGGACTTTTGCAGAATGTATTGCAAAAACCATAGGACTATAATGGTAGCCTTTCATATTTTGTTTTTTATTAGCTGCTTGCTGCAATTATGGAAAATCAGAAACCTAATTTGCCGTATCTTCCATCCTTTTTGGCAATACCGCCATTATCAGTATATTTTCTCTATCTTTCCTTCGATTCCATACATGCGCATGAACTCTGCAAGATCGTCATTTCCCCTAATGAGCATGACTTCCTCAAACGCACCTGTATGTATATCCTGAAAGCCCGCAATCTGCTCACCGTTACATATGCTCGCTTTGATAACAGGACGCCGGTTCTCCTTGTCATATGTTTTTATTTCTCTTTTTTTCTTAAAAAACATATCGGCTCCTCCATCCTATACATTCTTGAACATGAAGTTCAAGAATGCATCAACCAAGCCAATTTGAATCGACTTCGTCGATAGGGCTTGGTTGACTCCTGAATCATGTTCTCACGAAATCCGCAACCAGTGCGGATTTCTGTAATTTCATTTAAGATGTCATACCATTTCTTACAACTTATGAATAATCATACCGTTTTTCAGGGAAAAATAAAATAGATCAGTGGTATCTATGCATTCTTGAACATGATGTTCAAGAATGCATCAACCAAGCCAATTTGAATCGACTTCGTCGATAGGGCTTGGTTGACTCCTGAATCATGTTCTCACGAAATCCGCAGCTGGTGCGGATTTCTGTAATTTCATTTAAGATGTCATACATATCAAAACATATGCTGTTTTATCGTCTTGAGTTTATTTATTCTATGCAAATCCTGTTTACATTGCGCGTAGGAATTCGGTGACATATAATTGTCCATGTGGTCTTGGCTGAGAAAGATTTTTTGAAAATAAGAGGGAAATGTTGTGAGATTTAATCATCTATTATCAATAATAGCAGTAACAATAATACTTTCAGGATGTGGTTCATCTGTTTCTATGATTACCGAAAACAATAACAAAGATACCGCAAGCAACGCATCTACTGCTGAACTTTCAGTGGAAGAGCTTAAAGAATTCACAGATCTTTTTAATACGATTGAATATAATGGTTTTCTTTCATATGATTTTGATGCTCCGGAAAATATTGATTGGAACGAGATTTTAAAATTGGGTGCCCAAATTGCTTCCAAAGATTGTAGCCCAGAAGAAATCAACTCTTATCTAAAATCCACTGATCAAAGTGATTTCCCCGAATACGCAAATCTTTATGCCATAAACAAGTACGACCTCGCTGATTTTATCAAAAGACATACAGGTAATGATTACATACCTGATAATAAAGATATTAATTGGGTATACAACAAAGATACTGACTCTTTTTATAAAAAAATTTATGATAGCGATTTTAGATATAACGGATATGATTGCATATCAGGAGAAAAAATAGGCGATAAATATATTCTTCGGCTTAAGTTCAGTCCCGAAAAGAGTGTTAAGCTCAATTCAGATTTGTCCAATGCATATTACGGCGAATATGCCGACAGGATTGTGAAATTTTCCAAAGAAGGTGATGACCTTGTCTTTGAGTCAAACAAGATTCAGTGGGACGATCACTGTGTTCCCGAACAGACCTTTGACGTAAATCTCGCTCAGTATGACTCTCCGGTACATTTTGTTACCTACAAGGAAAACCCTCAACAAACAGAAATGATCCTCGTAGAAGGCGGGAAATGTATCTCCTCCATTGAACCAAGTATTTATCTAGAAAACGTTGATGCTGTCGGTTTCTTTGATTTTAACGCAGACGGAATGGATGACGCAGTAATTGTCGGTGATACAGACCATGATAAACATCTACTTTTGGAAGCTGCAACAACAGATAATGAATGCTTTGAATTTTTTGCAGACTATGGAGAAGAAGAAGCAAAGGCAATTGGTGGGGATCTGACAATCAAAGGAATGAAAGCCGCTCTTCTTGGTGATAACAAAGACGGAAAATATGATAATTACAAAGACGCCTATGCTCAGATTGTAAAAACCTTCTGCTATGCAGATTACCCACTGACTTACGACCTTATATATGTAGATGACGATGATATTCCTGAACTTGTTGCCGGTACAAAATGCTGTGTATCTCTTTATAGCTTTAAAGATGGTCACGCCTGTCCTCTGATGTATCAATGGGTATTCGGTGCAATGGGTAATAAAGGTTACGAATATTCCCCTAAGAATAATGTTATTTACAACGGAAATGCCGATGATGCCGGTGCCACATATTACAACACATATATGGCCATAGATGATGAAAGAAAACTTGTTATAAGCTATTGGACAAAGGATCTTCACTTTATCGACGAAAACAAATCACCTTTAGAAGAAGAACTTGCATCATCAAGTGAATATGTCACCACCACAAAGTATTATAGTGAAATAGACAAAGATATATCCGAAGATGAAATCAAAAAAGTAATCGACAAATATGCTTCCTACCAGTATGAACAACTGATTGGAACTCAGGATTATGACAGCATCATGAAACAGCTCGCTAATTGAGGAAATCTGTTCATTGCTGTTCTGATTATATGTTCAAAATCTTGCTTTAATAAATGACATTGGGACGGTTCAGCTGTCACACCTGGTATCGACTGTCCCTTTGACATAGTCTTTTTACACATTGTTTGAGAATGAAATAGAAACTAAAAATAGAGCATTTAAGCATTTCACTCGCGAAATGCTAGCGCGAGAGCGGATTGCGTAAACAATATATTCTTTTCCGCGAGCTGCGCATCCATTGCGGAGCGTTATTCATTATTCATAAACTTTATTACTTTATACTGCTTTTATCAAAAATTCTTAAACACTCGTACTTTTTAAACTACATTTCTTTAAAAATGCAGCGATGATTATTGTCAAAATCCATATAGGATAAACACTTCCCAAACACAAAGCAAAATAGAAATATCCTAAATCATCCACCTCCGGATAGAACTCTCTGTGTAATTGATAATATACTACACTATCATGCGCTATAAAAAGAAAATGAACATATATAGCAGAAAATATTGCTATAGTTATTGTAACTAAATTGATCATCCCTCCTGATTTCTTCCTGCGACTTAATATCAAAATAATTCCTGCTATCACTATACCTACATAATAGATAAAAAAGAACCATGAATAAAAATCAACATGGTTATACTTCCATAAATAATCCAAACAATCATCCAAAAAACCTAATCCGGCATCTCCTACAGCCCAGTAGATTGTTTCAAACCCAACTCCTGCAACTATCGCCAGAAATCCCAAAAGAAATACTTTTATAATTTTATTTTTAGGTCCCTCAGCCTCGGTCACCAATTCTTCTTTATGTTCTTCTCTCATTTCTTTCCTTTCTTCTCCAACAAAAAACTGTCCAGCCATTATGACTGAACAGTTAAATGAATGAGACATGGGGGATTCGAACCCCCGACAACTTGATTAAAAGTCAAGTGCTCTACCACCTGAGCTAATATCCCATGTTCAATATGTAATTTTGCGACGAAACATCTCACCGCTAACTGGGCTAGCCGGATTCGAACCGTCGTATGCAGCAGTCAAAGTGCTGTGCCTTACCGCTTGGCGATAGCCCAAGATTGTAAGAGCTTAACGCTATACTCCGCTGTAGCAATTACAAAAATTTGTTCCAGACTCACTATGTGTTTGCCTGAATCAAGTAATGCAAGATGATAATCAAGCTATTACTCAGGGTGGCTAGAGGGACTCGAACCCTCGGTCTCCAGAACCACAATCTGGCGCGTTAACCAACTACGCTATAGCCACCATATAAAAATGTGCCCGAAGGGATTCGAACCCCCGACCCACGGCTTAGAAGGCCGTTGCTCTATCCAGCTGAGCTACGGACACATGTTTCAATGTTAAGTAGAATACTTGATTCAAAAAGGAACTTCTGCTCTCAAAGCCCCCAAGTGCTCTACTCAAAGCGGGTGATGGGAATCGAACCCACGTATCTAGCTTGGAAGGCTAGTGTTCTACCATTGAACTACACCCGCGTATACAATATTTAGTTAATGTTTAGCTTAACCCCTGATCGGGGTGACAGGATTCGAACCTGCGACCCCCTGCTCCCAAAGCAGGTGCTCTAGCCAAGCTGAGCCACACCCCGTCTTGTTCGCATTAAGGTCTAAGCCGTAACGCGAGATTTATTATATAATAGTCTTTCAAGGGTTGTCAACATTATTTTTTCTTATTTTTTAAATATTTTTATGTTGTAAAATACCGTAGTTACAGGTATTTTATTTCATATTGAATTTCATCTTTTTCAATCGTCAGAATAAGATAACTTGGTCTTCGCCCTTCCTGCCTGGGATATGAAAGGCTTCCGGGATTGAAGATGTAGACTCCGCCCATAGTCTTGGCAACAGGCTTATGCGTATGACCGAAGAAAATAAGCTCAGCCCCTCTCGCGATTCCCTCACTCCTAAGATTTTCAAGATCCATACTTACAAGATACTGATGTCCATGCGTCAGAAAAGCTCTGTGTCCATCCAATGTAAAAGTAAGCTCTCTTCCAAGTGTCGAGAAGAAGTCATTGTTGCCCGCAACGAAATATACCGGACAATCGGCCGCGAGGGCAAATTTTCCTTCGGATCCCTCAAAGTCTCCGCAATGGATTATCCCATCAATTGCCCCTTCCGCATCAAGAACATTATAAAAGTTGTCATCTCTTCCGTGAGTATCACTCACCACCAAATATCTGTGCATCAATCAGTCTCCCGTTTCGCATCATTGTCACGCATTATCTGAAACAAAAGGCAGATATCAAGGTCTGCCGCAAAACGACAACTATGCAAGTTCTTCTTTAAGGAGTTTAGCCATCTCTCTAAGTGCTTTGCCTCTATGACTTATCGCATTTTTTTCTTCAGCTGAAATCTCCGCACTTGTCTTCTTATATTCCGGAAGATAAAAGATCGGATCGTAACCAAAACCGTTTGCTCCCGCTATCTCGTAGCCGATTATTCCTTCCATCTTCCCAACTGTAGAAAGCTTTTTTCCATCGGGAAGTACTGCCGAAATGGCACATACGAACCTTGCCGTACGCTCACTATCGGGAACGCCGTTCAGCCTCTCGATAAGATTGTTATTCTTCTCTGTATACGATGTTTCTTTTCCCATATATCTTGCAGAATAAACGCCCGGCTCTCCATTCAGATAATCAATCTCAAGTCCCGAATCATCGGCAAGTACTATCGTCTCTTCCGCCTCTTTTGGGAACTTTTCCTTAATGATCTGTGCGATTGCCGAAGCCTTGATCATCGAGTTCTCGGCAAATGTCTCGCCATTCTCTTCAACGTCTTCAAAAACGCCTGCTTCTTTCATTGAGATGATCTCTATATTCAGAGTATCCAAAATCTCGCGTATTTCCTTTAATTTGTCGTTATTTCCGGTCGCAAATACTATTCTCATTCCAACTCCTTATATCCGTCTAAAATCGCCTGATAGATGCCCTCAGCGGCTTTTTGCCTGTAAGAGCCCGTAGCAAGCTTCTCCGCATCCTCATTTCCCGTCAGATATCCCAATGAAATCTTGGCTGTAGGTACTACGGAGTTCTTGATAAGAGCGTCGCTCTCGTCACATTCATATATTCCAAGCGCCGTGTTTCCCGTATTGTTCGCGCAGCAACGCTCCACGATATCGGCAAATTTCACATTGCTAAGATCTCTTATAAAAAAAGTTCCGTTATAAAATGTTTCTATCCCGTTATTGTCTTTGTCCGGAGAATCGGACGTAGCTATCTTGACAGCCATATCCGCGCAGGATTCCCTGATAAGAAGCTCTTTACTCTCATCCGAAATATCAGTATCCGACATATGGGTGAAAAAAAACTTGATCTTGTTCTCAACATCTTTTTCCGCGATACTTCTAAGTCTCTGCGCAACGTCAAGTGTGACCTCTTTTTCAGAAAGTCCTACCCCCGGCAAAAAGCCGCCAAACGACTTATTCATTTCCGGATCGATCAGAACAATCTTGTCATACCTGTCTTTGGGTTTAAAAAACTCGACCTCAATTGTGCTGTGATCGGTAAGTGCGCTCTCATTTGCATAAAAACCGCCAAGCTTAAAATCAAGGCACACGCTTCCCGTGTTGTTTTCCGTGTGGCAAACCGCACTTTCCAAAATTCCTGTATCCGAAACAATCGCATTATCGCCGTAGAAGCCCTCTTCTCTACTGTCTATATAGATCAGAAGTTCATGATCGGAATACCTGTCTTCAAGCTTGATATCCTCAGAGCTTACGCTTTTCGCAAGAGGAATGATAAGTTTCATCTTTCCGTCTTCCGGATCTCCCTTTTGGATCAGCAGATCAAAAGATTTTCCCGAATTAACACTACTAACAGGCATTTCTGCGGCATCTGTTATAAGTATATGTTTAGTCGCGGATCTGTGAAGCATAAGCGTAATAGAGACAACGCCGAATACTGCTGCCAAAACCGCTGCTTTTCTCATTCCCTCTTTTTTCATGACAATGGCTCACTCGCTTCTTCTTGGAGGCTTGGGTCCCATAAACTGATAAAAATAGGTCTTTATCATTCCGTTATATATTTTTCTGTTCTTATCAGCTTTTTTGCCTATAAATTTCTCAGCCTGTTCATAGCCCGTGATAAGATACATCGACCATGCGTCAAGGCTCTTAAATCTTTCTCCTATTGTCTTGTAAAGCTGCGGAAGAATATCTTTATCACCGATTCTCTCTCCGTATGGAGGATTCGTGATAATAAATCCGTACTTCTTCCTGTGGCTTAAATCAGCAATATCTCTAGCCTGGAAGTGGATCATGTTCTCAACGCCGGCTTTCCTTGCATTGATCCTGGCAATCTCAACCATCTCGGGATCAAGGTCATAGCCCTGAATATCGACATCTATATCGGTGATTATCTCTTCCTGCGCTTCTTCCCTGACATCCTTCCAGTTCTGAGGCGTGATAAGATGTGTCCAGCTCTCCGCTGTAAAGCTTCTGTTCATTCCGGGAGCTATATTCGCCGCCATCATTGCCGCTTCGATAGGGATTGTTCCGCTTCCGCAAAAAGGATCCACAAGTATCCTGCTGCCGTTCCAAGGTGTCAGCATAATAAGCGCAGCGGCAAGGTTCTCGGCGATAGGCGCTTTGGATTCAAGTTTTCTGTAGCCTCTTTTGTGAAGGGAATCACCTGTTGTATCAAGCGCAACCGTGACTTCGTCCTTCATGAGAAAAACTCTTATCGGATAGCTCTCCGCATCCTCCTTAAACCAGTCTGTGTGATAGCTGAGTTTTAGTTTTTCAACTATAGCTTTTTTCGTAATTGATTGAATATCTGAAGGGCTAAAGAGTTTGCTCTTAACACTTGATGCTTTTTTTACCCAGAACTTTCCCCGCTCGGGTATAAACTCTTCCCAAGGAAGTTCCTTCACTCCCTGGTACAGCTCTTCAAAAGACTCTGCGTGAAAACTTCCCACTTTAATAAGGATTCTCTCCGCAGTTCTAAGACCAATATTGGCACGGCATACTGCATCCGCATCTCCCGCGAAAGTAATTCTGCCGTCCGAGACCTCAGTTATGTCATAGCCGAGATCTATTATTTCTTTTTTAAGTACCGCCTCCAGGCCAAAGTGGCAAGGGGCTATCAATTCCATCTTTTTCATACCAAGATAGTATACCATAAAAACCAAAGAGTTGCTTTGCAACTCTTTGCGTGCCGATGTGCAGAAGTTGCAAATATAGAATAGAACTAGTCTAATATTTGTGTGATCCGGCATATTTTACATACGCATCTGTAAATCCACTTGCCTTAGCCTTATCAAGCGCCTCGTTGGCCTCTTCTTCCGTTGTAAAAAGACCTGCCGTCACAACATAATACGGTTCGGGATTCAGTTCCTCAAAATCGGGAGTATATACTACCGAACAATTATTGAAGCCTGCTTCCTTGAGCGCACTTAACGTTTCACCACAGTCTTTTTCGTCCTTGAAAGCTTTAATGAACACACCATAGTACTTATCACCTGTAACTTTGTTAATACTTATAGATGTTATGACCATTCCATACTTTGATTCACTATTCGGCTCAAGTTCATATGTTACCACATAGTTTGAATAATCGGGCTTTTGCTCCAGTTCTCCCCAGTATCCCCAGAACACATTGACCTTTCCGATATACTTGCCATTCTCTTCAGTGACCGTGCATTCCTGGTTCTTAAAATCTGTCTCTGTTTCTACCTCCTTATCGATGATCAGCGCACATGACTCGTTTCCCGTTTTGTACAATACTGCATCATGAAGATCGCACATAGGTCCTGACGGAAGCTCTCCCAAGTCGGCCTTGGTTCCGAAAAGATCAAGACAATTTTTATCAACATCTTTTTTAGACACCGATGCACCATGGAATCCATCGCCGTTAGGTCCTGTCTCGGCACTTTTATCCTCGGAAACGCCTCCGGTGCCAATAACGAAAGTACTGTCGATTATGCCATCCGGCTCACAGGCAAGTACAGCGGCTCTTATCCTTTCTTCACCTGTTAGTTCCAGCTTAATTTCTCCGGCTTCCTGAGGACTGTATTCAGCCTCTTTCATCATCGAAGCCCACAGAAAACTGCTAAGAGCATCACTCATTTCCTTAAGCGACTTTTCTGCAGCTGCAGTATCGAATTCCGCCGTCTTCTCAAGCTCATTCTCTACTGTCTTTTCTTCTTTCTTTGCCTGATCGGTGGTATCTGCAGCATCGCTCTGCCCGCATCCTGCAAAAATACCACACATCATAAGACAAATCATAATTGCAACAATTGTTTTTTTCTTCATCTTTTACTCTTTCCCACTATAACCTGTTATTATTTGATCATTTCCTCTACTTTTGCTGTCGGCTTCACTGTCATTTCCATCCATGCCGGCAAAAATCCACTCTTTATGGCATTTCTCATTGATCTGATATTAGACCAGGCAGAACAATAAAACGGAACTTTATCACGCTTCAAAATCTCAAGAGCAAGCCTTGAAGTCAGTGCCGATGCTATTCCTTTTCTGCGATACTCAGGTAAAACATCAACTCCTATCTGCCACATTTCATTTGCATCTGAGGAACAGCCGGCAAGTCCGACCAGATTCTCTCCATCATATGCTCCTACTGCAAGCACATCCAGATTTTTTCTATAGCTACACAATGCATTTGACCATTCCGGCAAATAGAGTCCTTCAAAATCTTTCGGACTCAATACGCGCAGTTCATAAGCACACGGCAAGCTTGTCAATCTGTTAAGATCAGGAAGATAGTACTCTGCCATAAAACAAACGGTGTACCCCTTTGGCTCAATTTGCTTGTTCAGCCAATACATATAAGGAGTCTCGAAGCAGTGATAAAACTCAAATTTCTTTATATACCCACCTATTATTTCGGATAATTCTTCTGTAGCTGCCGCAACCACATTATTTCCATATGATATAAAATCGCCTCCTATCGGCAGTTCATAATATCTTTTTGCGTCCTGCCCCAACCTAAACGGAACAATCACATTTGTATCCAAAAGAAAATCCTCCGGCCTGCAACCGATATCTTCCGCAGATTGTCTCATCGCAATCTGCAATAATTCGTTATTTGTCATCGTTTCACCTTCCCACTATCATATAAAAAATAGCAATAAAAGGGAGCTGGAAAAAATGATTTTCTCATTTTTTCACAGCCCCTTCTTAACTGTAATGTGAGTGACAAGATTCGAACTCGCGACCTTCTGGTCCGTAGCCAGACGCTCTATCCAGCTGAGCTACACTCACATAGTGTCGCCTGCGGCAACAAACTATATTATATGTACCGCAGGCGTCTTTGTCAATAATATTTTTCTTTTAAGTTCCATATGGTGAATAGCTGTTTTTTTCTGCTGCTTCTGCGGCTTTGGTCTGAGCCACAAGTTTCTCCATATCGGGTCTTGCAAATTCAAAGCACGCAAGAAGCTTGGGTGAGAATACGCCGCATTCGCCGTTTTTGATCATATCATAGGCTTTATCCACAGGATATGCGGATTTATATACACGATCGCTTACAAGGGCGTCGTATACGTCGGCAATGGCTGTGAGCTGAGCTCCTATGGAGTTCTCTTCGCCCTTTAGCCCGTCGGGGTATCCCCTTCCGTCGTATCTCTCGTGGTGGTGTCTGCAGATATCGAGGCAGGCTTCGTAATATTCTTTATCCTGAATATCTTTGAGCTTCTCGATTATCTCACACCCTCTTGTCGTATGAGACTTCATCACTTCGAACTCTTCGGAAGTAAGTCTTCCGGGTTTAAGAAGGATTGAATCGGGAACCGAGATCTTGCCTACATCATGCATGGCTGAAGCCTGTGTTATGACTTCTATCATGTGCGGCGTAAGTCCTAGCTCCGGGTAATTGTTCATCGCCGTAAGAGCAAGAATTCGCACGAATCCCTTGATTCTCTTAAGGTGATAGCCCGATTCCATATTTCTGAATTCGATGATGGTCGCAATCGTATCTATGACCTTTTCGTTGCTGTAACGAAGTTTTTCTTCCTGTTTTTTCAGATAGATGAACTGCTTCTTCAAGACTCTCGTCTGATCATCTATCTTACTCTCAAGATTATTCTTGTGATCGTATAACTCTATTGCTTTTGAAACACGCCTGTCTACAATGACAGGATCGAAAGGCTTGTGAATTACGTCCGCCGCACCCTTCTCGTAGCTGGTTCTTTCTGCCTCGGTAGACGTATCCGCAGTGATCATGAGCACAGGTATTTTCTCGTTTAAGTTGTCCTGACTTACCATAGATTCCAGAACAGCATAACCGTCCATTCCCGGCATGATAACATCAAGCAATATGGCAGCAAGCTTTGAGCGCTCCTGATTGATAAGTCTCACAGCTTCACTTCCGTCACTCGCCTCTATGATGTTGTACTTATCTTTAAAAATCTCTGCAAGGATACCTCTGTTAATGTCATTGTCATCAACAAGCATAATTGAACGATCAGCCATCAAAAGCCTCCATGAGTTTTAAGTCATTTATCGCTCTACAATTGCAGCGCAGCCCATTCCACCGCCAACACAAAGAGTTGCAAGTCCCTTATGAACATCTCTTCTCTGCATCTCATACAGAAGTGAAACAAGAATTCTGTTTCCTGAGCATCCAACGGGATGTCCAAGTGCAATTGCTCCACCGTTTACGTTAAGTACATCTTTGCTGAATCCGAGGTCATGCTGAACAGCCACTGACTGTGCGGCAAAAGCCTCATTTGCTTCGATAAGATCAAAATCACCGATTGAATATCCGGCTTTTTTCATAACTTTCTGAGTAGCTGCTACAGGTCCGATTCCCATGATGCTGGGCTCTACACCTGCAAGCTCTCCGGCGATCCATGTTCCAAGAGGCTTAACACCAAGCTCTTTTGCCTTCTCTTCACTCATAACGATTATTGCCGATGCGGCATCGTTGATTCCCGAAGAATTTGCTGCTGTAACCACGCCGTCCTTCTTGAATGCGGGCTTAAGATGTGCGATACCCTCTGCTGTAACGCCCTTTCTCGGACCTTCGTCAGTGTCAAAAATGATTGTCTCTTTCTTTTTCTTTATCTCTACAGGAACGATCTCTTCCTTGAATTTACCGTCCGCAATTGCTTTCTCAGCTTTGTTCTGAGACCATGCTGCAAACTCATCGAGCTGCTCTCTTGTAAGATGCCACTGCTCTGCGATATTCTCAGCAGTGATACCCATATGATATCCGCCAAAAGCATCTGTAAGTGCGTCTTTAATCATAGCATCCTGAAGTTCTCCGGATCCCATACGATATCCGTATCTTCCCTGCTGCATAAGGTAAGGAGCCATTGACATGTTCTCCATACCGCCGGCTACGATGATATCTGCATCTCCCATTCCGATAAGTTTTGCTGCAAGGTTAACGCAGTGAAGACCCGATCCGCACAATACGTTGATTGTTGTAGCGGGAACCTCAACAGGAATACCAGCGTTTAATGCTGCCTGTCTTGCGGGATTCTGTCCAAGTCCTGCCTGGATAACACATCCCATATATACTTCGTCAACCTGTTCAGGTTTAACTCCTGCACGGTTAAGTGCCTCTTTGATAACAATAGTTCCAAGTGCCGGAGCAGGTGTTGTGCTAAGTGCTCCCCCCATTGTTCCGATTGCTGTTCTGCATGCTCCTGCAAGTACTACTTTTCTCATGTGTCTACCTCCAAAAATTACGTTTAAAAAAATCATGTCATTTCTATAATACAGAATACCAATTAGTTCCATCAAGCTTACTATATCCGTCAAATATTATATTTTGTCCTATATCCATAAGCCCGGTCGGTGTATATGAAATGCCAAGCGTCATATCACCTGTATTTTTCCAATCGATATTCCCTACTTCATTGAGTAGATGGTTAACATATTCAAGAGCATTGTATTTATTATCTTTTATATTTTTTTCAATATCTTGTTTAAGCTGTAAACGAATATCTTTACCATCTTTTGTATAAAATGTCCCATCTCTTTGTGACATCTCATATAAATTTAAACCGGTATATTCATGTATTGCTGCATTCGCTTGATACTTTAGATTACTGATTCTATCTATCTGATTACTTTCACATTTTTCCTGTTGGGTTGCTTTATAAATATGCAGAAAAAGTTCTTTCCCGTTGTCACCAACATTAAGAGCATCTTCTATTTTCTCTTTTATCTCTTTATCAGCGCCATCAACCGAAATATGATATGTATAAGGATCAATATAAAAAATGCATTTATCGGTCAAAAAACTCAAATCTATATCTGCTTCTTTAAATATGTTTTCAACCTGCTTGTTTACCATTCTTCTGCTTAATTGATATTCTTCATTTTGATATGCTCCAAATGAACATCCGCGTAATAGAGAATCCTGATAATAAGTATGACTCAGCTTTCCCATTTTAAGCATATCCATTTCATTGTTATATCCCGCAGATCTTTCAGCATCAGATAAATCACTTTGATAATAAGGTGAAGATTTATCAAAATATTTCTGCTGGATATAAGCCGCCGGATCAGAATGGCGCTTTGCCTCCTGTACCAATCTCTCATACTTATCAGTTAATGCAGCATGAACCGCATCCTTATATGTTTTTAGCTCAACTCCCGCACCATCTATGCTTGTTCCGGCATTTTCAATCGCATTATCATTTTCTTTTTTAACGGCATCAATATAGCTTTTTAAATCAATACTTTTATCTATATTGGTATTTCTGCAACTATCGACATTAGCATCTTTTATTGATAACTCTTTTGCCTCCATACTGATAGTGACAGTGTCTCTATCATATTTCTTCTCCTTGGAATTCACATTATTTTTCTCATTTTTCGCATTTCCAAAAAGATAATCAATCAGCAATGATTTTTGATGAACCTTTTCATTTAAGAATACTCTCATATGTTTTCACCTAAAAATGCATGATACCTTCCGCTTGAATTGCTAGCATTAAGTGAAGTAAACCATACACCTACATCATTAATATTTTATCACTTTAATGATAAGCTCTCAACGCATTAATGTTTACGCTTTTTCTCATTAAAGTCCATGTTCCTCTAACAGCTTTTCGTCTCCGATAACATCTTCCGTTCTTCCGTCGGCAACTATTGTTCCCTCGTCCAAAAGAATCGTTCTCTCACAGGTATTTCTCACAAAATCAAGGTCGTGCGAAGCTATGATCTTAAGCCCGCCGATACCTGTGAGCACCTTTATAAGATTTTTTCTGTTCCTCGGATCCAAGGCTATCGAAGGTTCATCCATAATTATTATATCCGGTTTCATCGAAAGAATCGTGGCTATCGCCGAAAGTTTTTTCTCACCACCCGATAATTTGTATGTCTTATTATTTCTAAGCCGCTCTATTCCTACAAGCCTAAGAGCCTCTGTAACCCTTTCTTCAACTTCTTTCTCAGAAAGCCCATAGTTTCTAGGACCGAATGCCACGTCGTCTTCGACTGTCGATAAAAAGAGCTGACTGTCCGAATCCTGAAAAACATAGCCGATGTGCTCTCGTATGTGATCGAGATTTTTTTTGCACATCTCATGTCCCGCAACGGTAATGTTACCCGTATAATTCAGATACAGACCTACCATCAGCTTCATAAGCGTCGACTTGCCTATTCCGTTTGCGCCGACAAGCGCGATACTCTCACCGTAGTTTGCCTTAAAAGAAATGTCTTTTAAAACCACGCTGTCTTTTTCATACGAAAAACTCAAACCATCTATATTCAGAAGTTCACCGTTTACTCCGGTTTTCATAACGTACCTCGCTCAAACTTTTTCTCTTATGCATCCAAATATTTATATGCCAAACACGTGCAGTCTTATGAGCAAAAGAACTATTGCCCAGACAAGCGGATATATCACATCAAGTTTTTTTACCCCTTTTTTCTTAGGGATAAAATCGCCCCTAAATCCGCGAAGGAGCATACTCTCATATACAATCTGCGCCTTGTCCATGCTGCGAAGAAGCCACTGGCCAACCAGAGTGCCCCAGGATCTGTATTCGATGCCTTTTTGCCCCGGCGCCCTTAACCTGTACGCAGTGTATATCCTGTCCGCTTCGCCCGCCATAACATCAATATATCTGTATATCAGCATTATGACAATAACGATTATCTTGGGCACCTTGATGCTCCTAAGCGCGTAACAGATATCATCTATGGAAGTCGTCGCAACAAGCGCATAGACCGCAAACACTGTGTACAGTCCTTTGATGACAAGCGTGACCATTGATACTATCCCGCCGCGCACCGCAAATCCCGCGACCGGCACGCTGCTTTTGTCAAAAAATGGATTGAACACTCCCACAAACATTACAAGCGGCAGGATTAGTCTCATTCTGTAGATTCCCTCTTTTACTGAGAGTTCGCCGATGATAAAGGTAAAGATAACGTACACCGACATAAGAATAATCGTGACCACATCGTACTTTCCGACAGATGTCACCAGAAAAATGTACATAATGCTAATAAGCAGCTTCCCCAAAGGATGAAGGTTATTCATCCAATGAGAACGCTGCTGAATGTCTTGTAGTCTGTTCAGTTCTAAGATTTTTTTCTCAATACTGTCCATTAAGCTGTCTGAGTCTCAGTCTTTCTTCTAAAGAATCTGAAAGCATAGCAGCAAGCTGCTGAAAGTCCCGCAACTATAAGCGCTCCGACAATTCCCGAAAAGCTTGTTCCCGCTGCCGCTTCGCTGTCTGGGAATGCATAATCGGGCAAAAGAGATGTTGTCTCCTGGATTGCTTCCGCTGTCTCGTAAGCCTGTCCCTGAGCTTCAAGCTCTGTTGTTCCCGCAACCTGCTCCATGGACCACTCAAGTCCGTCAGGGAATGCAGATGCAAAAAGTGAAACAACGCCGCCGCAAAGTGCTGCTGCTACTGCTATCGTAATGATTGTTTTCTTAAATGAAAGCTTAGCATCCCTTTTCTCTGTGCTCTCGCCAATTCCCCAGAGAAGTTCAGGTCTTGCTTCATGTATAAATATAAGAACCGCTGATGTGATAAGTCCCTCAACAAATCCTATTGCAAGGTGGATAGGCTGCATTGTTGCAACAAAGGTTGAAAAAGGAAGCTCCGTAATTCCCGATATCAATGTCTCTATAGTAACCGAGAATGCTCCCAGCTGCAACGTCAGAACGCATCCAAATATCGATGCAAGTGCAATTTTTATTTTCGTAGCGCCTTTCTTCATGATGGGACGCCATATCAAAAGAGATCCGATAAAGCACCCGTAGAATGCCATATTCCAGATATTACATCCAAGCGCCATAAGTCCACCGTCCGCAAATAGCAGGCACTGAACAAGAAGCACTCCTATCATTGTAAGAAATCCGGCGAATGGTCCGAGCATCGCTGAGAGCATCATTCCTCCGCAGAGATGTCCCGATGAACCTGTTCCCGGAATTGTAAAATTGAGCATCTGTGTAGCAAATACGAATGCTCCCATAACTCCCATTACAGGAATCTTGGATTCATCACTTTCCTCTCTTACTTTCTTTACAGAAACTCCGGCTGCTCCTGTAGATAATACATACATTGTTCCGGCAACTGCCGGAGCAACCAATGCGTCCGCCATATGCATAGCCATATCCTCCAACACTGTTATTTTTTTAACACCATAAAAGAGTATACGGCAAAATAAAAAAGCTCCACAAGCCCCCTAGGGGGTTCGTGGAGCACCTTTTTACTTATTTATTTAGCTGCAAGAGCTTCTTTAATCTTCTTTGTGAGTACAGGAAGGATCTTGTTAAGATCTCCTACTACACCGTAATCAGCTACGTCAAAGATAGGAGCATTCTCATCTTTGTTGATAGCGATGATTATGTCTGATTCTTCCATACCTGCTACGTGCTGGATAGCACCTGAAATACCGATAGCAAAGTAAAGAGCGGGACGAACAGTCTTACCTGTCTGTCCTACCTGAAGATCCTTGGGCTTCCAGCCTGAATCTACAACGGCACGTGAGCATGATACTGTTCCGTTAAGAACTTCTGCAAGATCATCAAGAAGCTTGAAGTTCTCTGCAGAACCAACTCCACGACCACCTGATACGAGGATCTTAGCAGCCTGGATGTCAGCTACGCTTGTAGCTTCCTTTACGATCTTAACAATCTCTGTGTAGCAGTTGTTCTCTTCGAATCCGGGATTGAATTCAACAACTTCTGCCTTAGCACCCTTGATAGGATCAATCTTCTGCATAACACCGGGACGTACAGTAGCCATCTGAGGACGGAAGTCAGGGCATGCGATTGTAGCGATTGTGTTTCCGCCGAATGCAGGACGAGTCATAAGAAGCTGCTTGTGCTTCTGCTCCTGACCTGCAACAGGGTTGATCGGGAAATCACCGATCTCAAGACTTGTACAGTCAGCTGTAAGTCCTGTATGTACTCTTGATGATACTCTGGGGCCAAGATCTCTACCGATTGCTGTAGCACCAACAAGGAGGATCTCAGGCTTGAACTCATCGATAACAGATGCAAGAGCGTGTGTGTAAGGCTCTGTTCTGTAATCCTTAAGTGCAGGATCATCAACTACGATTACTCTGTCTGCACCATACTGTGCGAGCTCGTCAACAAGACCTTTAACCTCGCTTCCAAGTAATACTGCAGTAACTTTCTTCTCATCAAGATCTTCTGCAAGATTCTTTGCTTTGCCCAGAAGCTCGAGTGCAATGCTTGAAATTTCATTGTCAACCTGCTGAGCAAAGATAAATACACCTTTATATTCTTCTAAAGACATGACGCTTCTCCTTTTCCTATGTTAATTAAACGATATGCTTCTCTACAAGCTTACCCATCAGATATTCAACTGCTTCATCGGCAGAGTCAAGAACAACCTTCTCTCCCTGACCCTTCTTAACCTTGTCAGAAGCCTTTGCAATCTGTGTAGGTGATCCCTTAAGTCCAAGGTTAGAATCATCAACGTCCTTAAGATCTGCTCTGCCCCATACTGTAACTTCCTTCTCGAAAGCATCGAAGATTCCGCCGGGAGTCATGTATCTGGGCTCGTTGAGCTCTGAAAGAGCAGTTACAAGGCAAGGCATCTTAGCCTTTACAATGTGATATCTGTCTTCGAACTGTCTCTTAACTTCTACAGTCTTAGCCTTCTCATCAACTTTGATCTCTTCTGCGTAAGAGATAACAGGAAGGTTAAGGTGCTCAGAGATCTGAGGTCCAACCTGAGCTGTATCTCCATCGATAGCCTGACGACCTGTGATGATGAGATCATACTCAAGGTTTCTGATAGCACCTGCGATAGTTGAAGATGTTGCCCATGTGTCAGCACCGCCGAGTACTCTGTCTGTTACAAGGATTCCCTTGTCAGCGCCCATAGCAAATGCTTCTCTAAGTACAGCCTCAGCCTTAGGAAGTCCCATTGTAAGAACTGTAACCTCTGCGCCGTACTGATCTTTTAATCTAAGTGCTGCTTCAAGTCCTGCCTTATCATCAGGGTTCATGATTGCAAGCATAGCACCTCTATCCAATGTTCCATCGGGTTTGAATTTAACGCCGCCCTTTGTATCGGGAACCTGCTTAACGCAAACTACAATTTTCATTATTTTTTCTCCTTTATAGTCTTATGTTCTTCATAAGGAAGTTCTGCTCTCGCACTTCGTGCTCGCCAGAACTAAGTAGTACACTAGGCTCGAAAGGACCTCGCCAAGTGATTACTTAAAGTGATTACTTATGATTACTTCAAAAGTGCGCCAGAGATAACCATTCTCTGAACTTCTGATGTTCCTTCGTAGATCTCAGTGATCTTAGCATCACGCATCATGCGCTCTACTTCGTACTCTCTGATGTATCCGTAACCACCGTGAAGCTGTACAGCCTTTGTTGTAACATCCATAGCAACTTCTGCAGCGAAAAGCTTAGCCTTAGCAGCTTCTACGCCGTAGTATGCCTGATTCTTCTTTGCATCAGCAGCCTGATATACAAGAAGCCTTGCAGCTTCACACTGTGTAGCCATGTTAGCAAGCTGGAACTGTGTGTTCTGGAAAGCGCCGATTGATCTTCCGAACTGCTTTCTCTCCTTAACGTACTCAACAGTTCTGTCAAGTGCGCCTTCAGCAATACCAAGAGCCTGAGCAGCGATACCGATACGTCCGCCGTCAAGAGTGTGCATTGCGATATTGAAGCCTTTTCCGCGAGCACCGAGAAGGTTCTCTGCAGGAATATGGCAATCCTGGAAGATAAGCTCGTATGTAGAAGAACCACGGATACCCATCTTGTTCTCCTTTGTTCCGAATGTGAATCCGGGAGTTCCCTTCTCAACGATGAACGCTGAGAACTTCTTCTGCTTTCTTCCCTTCTTATCTTCTACGATATCTGTGTAAGCGATGATGATGTAAACATCAGCAACCTCACCGTTTGTGATAAAGCACTTAGAACCGTTAAGGATCCACTCTTTACCATCTTCTGTAAGAACAGCCTTAGTCTGAACACCCTGAGCGTCTGTTCCTGCCATGGGCTCTGTAAGACCGAAAGCACCAAGCTTCTCACCCTTTGCAAGGGGAACAAGGTACTTCTGCTTCTGCTCTTCTGTACCATATGTCATGATAGGGTCACAGCAAAGTGATGTGTGAGCTGATACGATAACTGCTGTAGTACCGCATACTTTAGCAAGCTCCTCTACACACATAGCGTATGTAAGGGGATCACATCCCTGTCCGCCGTACTCCTTGGGAATCGGAATACCCATGAAACCGAATTTCTGCATTTTCTTTACAGTTTCGATAGGGAATTCCTCTGTCTCATCAACGTCTATTGCATGTGGCTTAACTTCTTTTTCTGCGAATTCTTTGAAAAGAGCTCTCGCCATTTCATGTTGCTGATCAAGCTGAAAATCCATTATAATTTCCTCCAAATTTTTTCTTTAAATAATAATTATTTTTCATAAGGAAGTTCTGCTCTCGTGCGTACAAAAGCAGAGGTTCTGCTCTCATACTTAAAAAGCAGAGGTTCTGCTCTCGTGCTTCGCACTCGCCAGAACTAAGTAGTACACTAGGCTCGGCAAAGCCGAGCCAAGTGATTACTTATCAGTAGGAACCTTGTTTCCGTCTGCATAGTTGTAGAAGCCGATTCCTGTCTTAACACCGAGCTGCTTACCACGAACCATCTTACGAAGAAGAGGGCAAGCACGATACTTAGAATCGCCTGTCTCTGAGTAAAGAACATCCATGATAGCAAGAACGATATCAAGTCCGATGTAGTCACCGAGCTCAAGGGGTCCCATAGGATGGTTACATCCAAGCTTCATAGCTGTGTCGATACCCTGGATATCTGAAACGCCTTCTGAATATACGAAGATACCTTCGTTGATCATAGGAACAAGGATTCTGTTAACAACGAATCCTGCTGCCTCATTAACCTGTACAGGAGTCTTTCCGAGATCCTCAGAAATCTTCTTGATCTTGTCAACCATATCTGCAGGTGTGTTTGCACCCTGGATAACTTCAACAAGCTTCATAACAGGAGCGGGATTGAAGAAGTGCATACCGATGATAGGCTTTGCAAGTCCTGATCCAATCTCTGTGATTGAAAGAGATGATGTGTTTGATGCAAAGATGCAATCAGGATTCTTAACGATGTTATCCTGAAGCTCTTTGAAAAGGTTCTTCTTGATATCCATAACCTCAAGAGCAGCCTCTACTACAAGATCAGCGTCAGCACAGATGTCATTAAGACCTGTCTGAATCTTTCCTGTGATCTTGTCAGCCTCTTCCTGAGTCTTCTTTCCCTTAGCAACCTGCTTATCAAGACCTTTCTTGATCTTAGCAAATCCGCCTTCTGCAAACTCAGTCTTGATGTCGCAAAGATATACTTTCTCTACGCTCTCAGCCTGAGCAAATGTCTGAGCAATTCCTGAGCCCATTGTACCTGCGCCAATAACAGCTACCTTCATTTTAAAATCCTCCTATATATAAATTATTATGTGTGCATACTATTTCCCTATCGGAAGTTCCGCTCTCGCTTCCCTCGCCGGAACAAAGTAGTACACTAGGCTCGATAAAACCTCGCCAAGTGATTACTTTATGCATTTTTAAAATCCACAACCTTAACCTTCTTCGGATCGTCTTTCTTTCTGAGGAAGTTTGCCATTCCCTCTTTCTGATCCTCTGTCTCGAAGCATGAACCAAAGAGCTTCTCTTCGATTACAAGTGCAGCATCGATGTCTGTCTGAAGACCATCGTTGATTGCTTTCTTGCAAGCACGAACAGCGATAGGTGCATTTGCAGCGATCTGTGATGCCATCTTCTCAGCAGCTGCAAGGAGCTCTTCCTGAGGATATACTGCATTAACAAGACCGATTCTGTATGCCTCGTCTGCTTTGATGTTACGTGCTGTGTAGATAAGCTGCTTAGCCATTCCTGCACCGATAAGACGTGCAAGTCTCTGTGTTCCGCCAAATCCGGGTGTGATTCCGAGACCAACCTCCGGCTGACCGAACATAGCATTCTCTGAGCAGATACGAATATCACAGCTCATTGAGATCTCGCATCCGCCGCCAAGTGCAAATCCGTTAACTGCAGCGATAACAGGAAGAGGGAACTCTTCAATCTTACGGAACACATCGTTACCCTTCTTACCGAAAGCTTCGCCCTCAGCCTTTGTAAGAGTGCTCATCTCTCCGATATCAGCACCTGCAACAAATGACTTGTCTCCGGCACCTGTTAGAACAACGGCTCTTACAACATTAACGTCAATGCTGTCAAAAGCTGCACCAAGGTCATCAAGAACCTGTGAGTTAAGTGCGTTGAGTGCTTCGGGACGGTTGATTGTAATAACAGCGATCTTGTCTTTTACTTCGCAATTTACAAAACTCATGTCTTTATCTCCTTTTGAATAATCTATGTTTATTCGTGATATACGCATGACTCCGCAAGGAAGTTCCGCTCTCACATTCGTTCGCCGGAACACGTTCGCACTAGGTTCAAAAAAACTTCACCAAGTGCTCTCAGCCGTCATGCTACAGCCATTCGCAATCCGCGCTATCGCGCTACTTGCTCATGTCTGTTCGGTCTTCAAGCTAAAGCAGTCTGCTCAGCGCAAGCGCTGCAGACTGCTTCAGTTTGAATCCCTATATCACTCATACTTCTCTACTATAGTAGCGCATCCCATTCCGCCACCGATGCAAAGAGTTGCAAGACCCTTCTTAGCATCTGCTCTTCTGCCCATCTCGTGAAGAAGAGTTACAAGGATACGGCATCCTGAAGCTCCTACGGGATGTCCGAGAGCGATAGCGCCACCGTTAACGTTAACCTTATTCATATCGAATCCAAGGTCTCTTGCTACTGCAACTGACTGAGCTGCAAATGCCTCGTTAGCCTCGATAAGATCGATATTGTCAAGTGAAAGTCCTGTCTTCTTAAGAACTTTGTTTGTAGCTGCAACAGGTCCGATACCCATAACCTCGGGCTCAACACCTGCAAGTGCTCCGCCAACCCATGTAGCCATAGGCTTGATTCCGAGCTCTTTAGCCTTCTCTTCGCTCATAACAACGATAGCTGCAGCACCGTCGTTGATACCTGAAGCGTTACCTGCTGTTACAAGTCCGCCTTCCTTACCTGAGCAGCATCTAAGCTTTGAAAGAGACTCTGCTGTTGTTCCGGCACGAGGGCCCTCATCAACCTTGAAGTCTACCATTTCTTTTTTAACCTTTACAGGAACGGGAACGATCTCGTCGTTGAACTTGCCTTCAGCCATAGCCTTCTCGCACTTCTGCTGAGAATTTGCTGAGAACTCGTCAAGCTCTTCTCTTGTAAGGTTCCATCTGTCGCAGATATTCTCTGCTGTTATCATCATGTGATAGTGATTGAATGCATCTGTAAGAGCATCGTTTACCATTGTATCTACAACTGTTCCGTTGTTCATACGATATCCGAAACGTGCATTAGGAAGTGCGTAAGGAGCCATTGACATGTTCTCCATACCACCTGCTACTACTATATCAGCCTCTCCGGCTTTGATAAGATCTGCTGCCATATTGACACAGTTAAGACCTGATCCGCAAACTACGTTAAGTGTTACAGCAGGAGTCTCAATAGGAAGACCTGCTTTGATTGATGCCTGTCTGGCAACGTTCTGTCCAAGACCGGCCTGGATAACGCATCCCATAAGGACTTCATCAACCTGCTCAGGCTTTACACCTGCGCGATTAAGCGCCTCCTTGATTACGATAGAACCAAGCTCAGCTGCCGGTGTGCCACTAAGTGCTCCACCCATCTTGCCGATAGCTGTTCTACACGCGCCCGCTAATACTACTTTCTGTGCCATAACGTATTACCTCCGTTTTTTGAATATTAACCTATCCATTATTTGTTTTTTCTCATAAAACCTATGATTAGAACTGATTGACAAATTTTTATCAGAACAGATTCATTGTAGCATACCCCCTTGTCAAATGCAATAAAAAGAAAACTTCCCACGCTTGATTTTTTCGACACTTTGCCAAACCCGCGCAGGAAGTTTACTTCGCATTTTTAATAAGTATTTATATCATTTTCCAACATTTCAAGAACATATTGCTTTCGCTCTTTAAAGAACGTATCAAGCTTCAAAAGATCCTTCTCATAATCCTTTTCTGTATAATTAATTCCCTCAAATCTCCTGACATTCTCTATATTCTGTTTCCGATACACCTTGTCCCATTCGGAAAGTTTTTTGCTCAGATGCTCATATGAGAGCTCGTTTTCCGTAAGTTCAACCATTCTGTCGTAAAAGAGCTCCTTAAATCCCGGTCTTTCATAGAAGAATCCGGGCCAAAACATCTTTTCACCAAGTTCTCTGTAATATGCGACGGTATCAGCCTCTGCATCATCACAGGTAATATCAAGATCGTACGCAGCATAGCGCCAGCGCCCGTCTCCGTAATCGCCGTATCCCGGCTCTTTTGACCTGAACATAAACCTGTTGTGATCGGGATCTATATCGGTATCATTAAAGAACAGCAGCATGCAGTAATAATCGATCATATTATTGATGTCAATCTCACTCTCAATAGAAGAATAGATCTCATCATCACTCATGTCGGAGTAGCACATCCTGTCAATCAGCGACTTGTAATTCTCGTCAGTCTGCGCATCACCGTTTTCCACAGTGTTATTTTTTTCAGCCCAGAGCTGATCCTCAGGGATCCCGAAATGCTCCTCGAAATAATTACTGTCATACTGCTCTCTCAAGTTGTAGATTCCCCAGTACTCTCCATTAATAAAGAGAACTTCCGGCACAGATTCCTGATACGGAATGCCGATCTCACCCATCACTGACTGTATGAAAGGTTCCTGATATAAGATCCTGCCATCACCTTTTCTAAGGCGCACTTTCTTTTCATTATTGCAGACAAAGCTCTGTTTAAAGCGCTTTTCTCCGTCGTAAATATCTCTCGCAAAGAGATTGAGTGACTTCTGGAATACAAATCTCGTGGACTCTCCCGATATCCTCACTCCTATATCCTGGGCAAAAGAGCTGTCATGCGCAGCATCAAAAGCAGTCATATGCGCTCTTCTCTCAGCTTCTCTTCCCTTGTACTCAGAATTTGTAAAAGAGCTTCTAAACTGTTCTTCGCCGTTTTCATCAACAAAACTTCCGGGAACTTCGTCTGCCGGAAGGTCTGTAAAACCGCCAAGTTCCAAATACTCATCATACCTCTTTCCGAGTGTATAGATTCCTCTGTCATGGTCAAAAAGATCTGCGGGATCAAAGACAAGTGACATGATTCTCATATCCTTATACTTTTCCTTCTTGTCAAAACCGACAAAATAAGTATGAGTCACAACCTCACTCTTTTCCCCTGTGAACTTATTTATCGCAACGGCGCTTATAATATTCGCCTTATCAACCTTATACGCAGGCGGAGCGTAAGTCGGATACATAATCTCATTCGCATACACATTATCTTTTTCCGAAGCATCTGCAAGCTCAATCTCACCTTTGTACTTATGCGAAGTCTTATCCGGAACACTTCCGTCATCAGTGTAATAAATGTCTGTCCAGGGAGACGCAGAAATTTTTAACTTCGTTCCTTCTATATAGAAACCATCTTCTATAGAAAACTTCGGTTCATCCTCTGTATCCGCATCGATATATGCCGCGCCCTCATTCGTCGCTCCGGGAGTAGCGGACATTCTTTCAAATTTACCATTCCCGTCCTTCTTTCTCGAATAAGTAACATCATACGAAAGTTCCGGAATAGCAACAGAATCAATTACCTTGCCCCTTTCGTCGCACAGATAAAGCGACTCTCCGCTCTTACTTATACCAAAGCCGCCGTCAACATCCTTGGAAATACTTGCAAGGTAATATCCGTTTGCGGGAATCGCCACCTCAATCTTATATTTCTTGGGATGTTTTCTGTTATCGGATAGATACAGTCCTTCCACATCTTCGCCTGACATATTGTAAAGTTCCACATAGTCAGTATATTCTCCGGCTTCATTACAATATGCGCAGAAATTATTTCCGCACACCTCATTTATGACAACCGTACCCTTATCTTTTGCAAGACCACAATAAAAAAGGGTTGCTGCACCAACAGCCAGCAACCCCGTGAGTATTATGGTTCTTTTAGTTTTGTTTGAAAAATATTCTCGTATCATACTTCAGGCTCTATCAATCCGTATGTATTTCCTTTTCTCTTATAAACCACATTAACCATATCTGTCTCTGCATTAACAAATACAAAGAAATTGTGTCCCAAAAGTTCCATCTGAACACATGCATCTTCAGCATACATAGGCTTTGGATCGAATTTCTTGACTCTCTCGATTCGGATAGTCTCTTCATCCATGTACTCAGCTTCAAGATATTCTTTCTTGAAGTTGCTTACTTCAGCCTGCTGCTTATCAACGATCTTACTTCTGTATTTCTTAAGTTGTCTCTCAATAACCTCCTCTACCAGGTCTACCGAAACATACATGTCATTGCTGACCTGCTCTGCACGGATAATTTTGCCCTTGACGGGAATGGTAACCTCGATCTTATGTCTATCCTTATCAACGCTGAGGGTAACATTGGCATCTGTATCAGAGGTGAAATACTTTTCAAGTTTTCCGATCTTCTCTTCAACCGCTGCCTTAAGTCCGGGTGTTACATCAATGTTCTTGCCTACGATAGTAAATTTCATGCAATCATCCCCTTTGCTTCGACTTGTGAATTTATTTATCAGAAATAAAACACTGATAAATACTACACTTAATAGCCGTTTTTAATATATATACAGTATACCATTTTGTGCCCCATAAGTACATTTTATAAGTGAAAATTGAGCGAGTTCTTTTAAAATTTTCGCTCTTTTTGTGAATACTGCACAAAATTATTTCATGTTTTTTAACGTGGATAAATCAAATCTTATTCTATATTTTAGTGGATAATGTGGATAACTTCGTGTATAAGTTCATTTTTTAGACAATTTTTCTCACAACCTGTGGATAACTTATGAATTTTTTGTTTTCAAAAAATAATCTTTTTGTTATTGACTTTTACCTTTATGTGCACATCAGAGAAAAATATTCTTTAAAGCGAAGCTTTTTCTTTTTCACCGAAAAAGATTTTTTATAAAAAGAGCTACCGCTTTCGCGATAGCTCTTAAGAATAAACTTATATTTATTAGAGAATTCTTCTTACTGCAAGTACCTTACGGTAATCAGCATTAGAAATCTTAATACCTGTCTTAGCCGTTGAAGCATGTACAATCTGTCCGTTTCCGATATAGATAGCAACGTGACCTGAGTAACATACGATATCACCGGGCTGTGCATTTCCAAGTCCATCAACCGCAGCACCAACGCTTCTGTCAGCACCGGAACTGTGAGAAAGACTTACACCGAAGTTCTTATATACACTCATTACGAATCCTGAGCAGTCAGCACCTTCTGTCAAACTAGTTCCGCCGTATACATAAGGGTTACCAACGAACTGCTTAGCGAATTCAGCAACCGCAGATCCGATTGAGCTTGTCTCTGTAGTATAAGATGCAGCAGACTTGTAGTTCTTACCTTCAGACTTATCAGATGTAGATTTGCTTGCAGCTTTCTTGTTGGCTTCGAGTTCGGCCTTTTCTTTAGCAAGCTGTTCTTCTTCTGCTTTCTTTGATATAGCCTCCTGGAATAAAGTTTTAAAAGAAAGGAAATCAGTTGAAACCCAAGCGTCACCTTCCTCCATACTGATCTTAGCCCATCCGTCAACGCGATCAATTACTTCGAAGATTTCCCCCTGTGATACATAGCCTATTCTCTTAGACTCTACACTGGCTTCACTACGTGCGTTAAGAGTGGAATCTGTAGTGGAAACTGTTGCCTCTACTCTGGCTTCCTTCATTGCATAATCAGCAGCTTCGCTACCTTTAATACAGAATTCGCCTTTTACCCAACCTTCTACATCACCTGATTTAATTTTGTACCAGCCATCTTTTTCTTCTATGAAAGATCCGACTGATTTATCAGGAAGTTTACCAACAACTTCTCCCTGATCTTTATCCGGATAATCACGGATATATACATAATCTTCAACCTTAGCGACTACAAGGTTGTCGTAATTCATTTCTTCAACTGAGGATGAATCTTCAGATTGATCATCACCTGACTCACCATTTACGGCTCCTGTCGCAGCCTGGATATCACGAAGAATACTGTTCGTAATACTTGAAGCTGAAGGTGTCGTATCGGTAACAGCAGAACTTGAATCGATCTTATCAGCAACAGACTTGCTTATAGATGATGAAGAATTCGCCTGATCCCCCTTCTTACTCGCTCCCTTGCTTGAATTACTGTTTTCTTCGTCCATACTGTTCTGAAGAGTTGAAAGTGATACTTGATTATCCCCTAATGCGTATGTAAAGCCTGCCTGAGGCAAAACGCTCGTTACTCTCCTTGACGGTGCAGCACATACGATTATACTGTTCATGTTGGAAATTGTTATTGCAGCTACAACACTTGCGGTCATAATCTGTTTAGCAGTTTTTTTCAAAAGAAACCTCCGGTCTTTGTTACAATTTTGTTACGCACATACAAATATACGACATTTCCTCTCATTTGTCAACTTTTGCAAAACGTTCACCAAAAATTCAATATTCCCAGAGTATCACTGGAAAAAATCAACAATAAAAATTTCCAACCCAAATTACCAGTAGATAATTTTCACAAAAAATTCTTATTTCCACTATTATTAGAATATAACGTCTTTATTTACAGTATTAGGTAATCCTGCACCGCAGTTACTGCATTTGCGCCATCTGCCACTGCTGTAACAATTTGACGAAGTCTCTTCTTCCTGCAATCTCCGGCAACAAAGATTCCTGGTACATTTGTTGCACAATCCTCGCCCGCGATTATATATCCGTTTTCGTCACATTTGACAATATCTGCAAAATTATCAGTTGTAGGATGTATACCGATTGCAACAAATATACCATCCACCTTGAGGTCACTTTCTTTCTTTTCCTTAACATTTTCAATCTTCAGATTGGTGACCTTATCTTCACCCTGTATTTCTTTTACAACGCTGTCCCAGATAACCTCGACATTACCAAGACCGAACAATTCGTTCTGAAGAATCTTGGCTGCACGAAGTTCGTCTCTTCTGTGTATGAGATAAACTTTCTCGCAGAATCTTGCAAGGAAGATAGCGTCCTCAACAGCAACATCTCCGCCGCCGTTAACCGCTGCAACTTTTCCTCTGTAGAAGGCACCATCGCAGGTTGCACAATAAGAAACGCCCTTTCCTATATATTCCTCTTCTCCGACAATGCCGAGTTTGGAATGATGCGCACCCGATGCAATAATCACCGTACGGGTCTCATAGCTTCCATTATCGGTATTTACCTTATATACAGCTTTTCCTTTGGCATTGTCCGATACCTTCTCTATTCCGGTAACGGTTCCGTCGGCGAATTCCGCCCCGAGCTTATCCGCATGTTCCCTGAATTTCATTGCAAGATCAAAGCCGTTGACTCCCGGGATTCCCAGATAGTTGTCAACTTCATATGTATCTATTATCTGACCTCCGCTCACAGGATTTTTTTCTATTATGAGCATATTAAGACCTGCTCTCTTAGCGTATACGGCTGCTGAAAGACCTGCAGGGCCTGAACCGATTATTATAAGATCATACATATTATCGTCCTCCTAGAAAAAAAGATTAGATTGTGCACAATCTAATCTTATCATCATTTCCACAAATATAAAAATTAATTTTTTATAAAAGCTCATATCTCTTGAGCGCATTCCAGATTCCGTCGTCCTCAAGGTGAGTTGTGACAAAATCAGCTATATTCGCGATCTCATCCGCACATCTGCCCATGGCTATACCTGTTCCGGCAGTCTGAATCATCTCCATATCATTTATGCTGTCTCCGAAAGCAAAAGTGTTCTTTACATCCTCCGACAAAAGCTCACATACTTTCTCTATTCCGGTACCTTTATTAAAGCCCTTCGGAACCATCTCGACAACATCGGCGTTATGGATCATATAATCATAAAGATCTTCAAGCTCAGCAAAACAGCTCTTTGTATCACATCCTGTAGTTACGCAGGACAGCTTGTTTATCTGCCAGTTTCCCCAGTTATCCGTGATACCGCGGAGCCTGTCTCCCATCTCCGCCATTACTTTTTCGCCGTACATATCGCCCTCAAAATCTTTTCTGTCCATATACAGATAATCAGGCCCTTCAAGAATCAGCTTAAAACCATAACGTTTAGTCGTCTCAACAGTCCTAATGGCGTCTTCCCTGCTGATAAGCCTGTTATAGATAGTCTTTCCGCCATACTCGATCATGCATCCGCAAGCTGACACTATCCCATCAAATCCTATTCCTAACAGCTCTTTATTACTTACAAAAGATCTTGCTCTTCCGGTATTGATAAAACACTTGTGTCCGTTCTTTTTGGCTCTTCTTATTCCCTCTTTGGTGCTCTCCGGTATGTAATTCTTGTAATCCCAAAGAGTTCCGTCAATGTCAAAAAATAAAATCATCAAATATCTCCACCTTAAATCCACCCTCCGTCAAGGGTTATAATCTGTCCGGTCATGTATTCCGGCGAATCTGCGAGCATGACCGCAAGCTTTGCTACCTCTGTAGCTTCACCCATTCTTCCTGCGGGTATCTCATCCTCAAGCGCGCTCAGATCCTCTTCTGTCAAATGTTCTCTGTTCATAGCCGTATCAATAACTCCGCAGGCTATGGCATTAACCTGGATGTTGCTCGGTGCAAGCTCTTTGGCCAGTGCCTTGGTGAAAGCATTCACTCCGCCTTTCGATGCGGAATATGCAACCTCGCAGGATGCTCCGACAGATCCCCACACAGAAGTTATGTTTATTATCTTACCACAATGTTTTCTCAACATGACAGTCGCAGCCGATTTACATGTAAAAAAAACTGAGTCGAGATTGGTACTCATGACTTTCCGCCAGTCAGCGACGCTCATATCCGTAAGAAGTCCTATGTGCGCTATCCCCGCATTATTTATAACTATATCTATATCTTTTATCTTCCTTGCAAAAAGATCACTCACAGAGTCATAGTCGGCGGCATCGCATTTGAAACTGCTGCATTCAACCCCATACTCTTTTCGAAGATGTTCGGCAAAGCCGGCCAGTTCTTTTTCACTCTGCTTGCAGGTCAAAAAAAGTTCATCCCCCATAGCGGCAAATGCTTCAGCAATTGCTTTTCCTATTCCTCTTGATGCACCGGTTATAAGAACTTTTCTGTTCACGGGCTCACCTCCTTATAAATATATGATACTACAGACTAGATTGGGATATACACTAAGCTCGAAAAAACCTCGCTAAGTGTATCCCCATGGCTCGCACTAGCCTCGAAAATACCTCGGCAAGTGCTCTGCACAATCCATAGCGGAGCGTTTTTTATTTGATAGGAATTTCCTATCAAATAAAAAATACGCCGCTCAAATCATTGAGCAGCGCATATGAATCATGTTGAATAAAATATTAGCAGCAACGTGAAATTGCATCAATAACAGACTCTTCAACAAAAGGCTTTGCGACAAACTCAGCAGCTCCGAGCTTAACCGCTTCCATCATCTTATGTTTCTGTCCTGCAGCTGTGATCATAACAACCTTAGCGTTGGGATCAGCTTCTCTGATAAGTTTGAGTGAATCGATACCGTCAAGAACAGGCATAGTGATATCCATTGTAACGACATCGGGCTTAAGTTTCATATACTCATCGAAGCCTTCCTGTCCGTTGACAGCCTCTCCAACTATTGTATATCCTGCTCTCTCCAATATATCTCTCAGAACCCTTCTGGAAGTTCTTGAATCATCAACAATTAAAACGTTCTTCATTTTCTTATAGTCCTCCAACCTATTACTTGGTCGTAATTTTTATATCTTTTGAAATGGCAATGAGATATTTTACTTCTCCGCCGCAAATGTAAACAGGCATTACCATGATCTCATCACAGCTTGTCTCAGATTCTGTAACACTGAATCCGGGTGGCTCAAGCTCGATAAACTTAGAATTCTTACTCTGCTCTGTTACATATAAACCATTAATACAATTTATAAGTTCACAAACTGCGTCAAGCGCATCTTCTTTTGTTTCTATAAACTCTTCCTTAGTATACGCCTTAGCCATTCTCTGAACATCTTCATAGTTGCCCGAGATGCCTACAAACGCATTCTGATCACCGTGGAATTTCTGATAACCAAGGACTTCATCCTTAAGATTATTGGTTTTGTACGCCTTTCCAACATAAACATGACTATCCACAAGTCTGTACATGTTTTTGATACCCATGGAAAACATACCTCTGTATATCGGGTCTTCTGTCTCAAGGAAAAGAGGTACGATTTTCTCAACATCACCGGACTTCAATGTAGCCATATCTGACTCTGTAAATCCGTGAAGCTTCTGATACTCTTCCTCAACCTCAGCCAACTTACTCATAGAAATGCATCCCATATCCGTAAGTGCCTGAATGAAAGCAAGATACGGATTTCCCTGCAATTCCACAAGACGGCTAACCTGGGCCTCTGTCAAGTACCCACGCTCGATGGCAATATCACCAAAGCGCTTATCCATAGATGCCTGCATGGCATTTACTTGTTCAGCCTGGGCAATAGTCATTAGCTTCTCTGCAACAGCTATAACTCCCAGCTTAGCGCAATTGGATTCTTGTATCTGATATGCCTCTTCGAGCTGACTCTTTTCAAGTAAGCCTTTCTCTACCAAATATACACCAATTAGACGATCGAACATTGCTGTAGCTCCTATACATAAAAATTTATTGATAACTTACAGTACCATTTTAGACCATTATTCGTATATTAACAAGCCTTTATTATTCGCTGACTCACAAAATAACGTATGCCAAGACAACGCTTAATCATTCAACATCGTCTTGGCATACTGATTTAATAAATTTTTATTATGTTTTTCTTAATTATTTTCCATATGAGCCATAGCGCCGTTGACAGCTCTGCTCACCGCATCATCTCCGGTCTGTTTCTTCTGCTGCTGAGCCTTGGTCTCCCTGTACGCCCTGTTGGCACTGTCTATGGCAATAATCTGCTCCTTTGGCATAAAGATCCTGTGTCCTGCGGGATTAATAGCCACGCCGTCCTTATCCCGGATAAATCTTGCAATATCGCTGAAAGAAAATACTGCAGCGTTCCACTCGTGTCCGAGCTTCATCTTGCTAAACTCGAAACCGTCCGTAAATACCGGCATGAATATCTTATCATCGGCAGTTTTTACCATAAAGAACGTAAACTTCGTATCTTTTCCCATTCTCACTCTGCCGTTCTCAGTCTTTTCGGCACGTCCCTCATACTGCATGGGAACGATGAACTTTCCGTTAAAAAGATTTCCGAGCATCCTCTTTTCTTTAAGTGCGAGAATCTCATCTCTCTTCTCATATTTTACGGGCCATCTGCGTTCTTCAAGCATATCAAGCATCGAGAAAGAAAGCTGTGGATTGATAGGAGCATCTTTTTTCACACCGTTCCATTCTCCAAGAGCCGCCGTGATCTCATCTCTCTTAAACTTCACTCTGTATGCGCCGTTATCGATTATCAGATCCTCGAAACCTATGCAGTAAAGGAAATCGAAATATCCCCTTCTGTTTGTGCTCTCTTCCTGCTCAGGCTCAACCTGTATCTCTTTTACCATAACCTGACGGTACTGCTTGATATAGAGTTCTGCAGCCTCTTCCGCCATTTCTTTACTAAAATACAGAAGACCGTGACCATGATCTATAAACGGATATCCCGTTGTCTTGTCGTAGATAACATATAAGATCTTGGCATCCCTGATCCTTCGTATTACTTCGTTATAAACTTTTCTTCTGTTTCTCTCGTAGTCAGGTATAGGTTCTTCTCTGTCGAATTCATCAAAAGTAGTCAGAACAAACAAAAGCTCCTGATCGTTCAGCTCTCGAAGTTCGTCTATCGAAACATCATCCTCATATATGATCTGTCCGATCACATCCTTGCGGTCTATAGGCACTGTCTCAGCAAGGCACGCCTCTACACCGGGCATGTTCACGTTATTGATCTTAGGTATTGTAGGCCATTCAAGATCGGCGTGAGCTCTTCTCACAGTCTCAAGCTCCTTTTCTCTGGCCTTTCTAATTTCTTCTCCAATCTGCTCGGGATGAAGCTCCTTATCTTTTTTGCCCCCTAATCTCTTAAAAAGTCCCATCTATTCCTTCCTTCGTCCGATGATAATTCATCAGCTCTCGTAAAATGTTTTTGATACCCCTGCAAGATACTCGGGGTCACGGCTTCCCGCAGATTCATAGGGCGAATGCATAGCAAGCTGAGCAAGTCCTATGTCAACAGTATTAATGGAAACCTGCGCTGTCGAGATATTCCCAAGTGTCGATCCTCCGGGAATATCAGAGCGATTGGTAAATGTCTGATACGGAACATCTGCCTTCTCGCATATAAGTTTAAATGTGGCTGCGGATACCGCATCCGTTGTATATTTCTGATTTGCGTTATATTTAATAACGATACCGCCGTTCATTACCGGCCTGTTCACCGGATCTGCCTTCTCCTTGTAGTTAGGATGCACCGCATGTGCATTGTCGGCAGAGATCATAAAACTGTTTGCGACAGCAGTATAGTATTGCTGTTTTGATCTTCCAAGACCTTCATTTATTCTGACCAGTGTGTCCTTTAAGAAAGTAGAATCAGCTCCCTGCTTTGTTCCGCTTCCTACCTCTTCATTGTCAAAAACACAGTGAAGAACCGCATTATCAGAATCTTTTGCCTCCAAGAATCCCTCAAACGTGGTATATACACACTCCTGATCGTCAAGCCTTGAACTTGCGATATACTCGTTGTTTGCGCCCCAGAATGTAGGTTTTACCCTGTTATATAAAAAGAGATCGTGGCTTAAGATATCTTCCTTTTTTACCCCCGCAGCTTCCGCTACAATTTCAAAAAATCTGCCTTTTGAGCTTCCGTCTCCAAACAGCGGCAGGCAGTCGCTCTGCGGATTATACTTCGCAGCATTGTTCGCATCGCGATTCATATGTATTGCAAGTGAAGGGATCATCAAAAGATCTCTGTCCACATTTACAAGCTTTGAAACAAAGCCTCCCTTTTTGTCTCTTACGATCAGTCTTCCCGCAACAGAAAGCGGTCTGTCAAACCAAGGTGCACAGAGCATTCCTCCGTACTTCTCAGTATTTAATCTGACATACGTCGATATCTCTTCCATCTCAGGATTCTCTTTTATCTTAAAAGAAGGAGAATCACTGTGACTTGCGATCAGATAAAAACCTTTAAAATCCTTATCGGGAATCCTGAATGAAATTATTGAAGAATCATTCCTTGTAACAAAAAATTTTCCGGGCTTAAGTTCCCACTCATCAGTCTCCTTAAGTTCTGCATATCCTCTGCCGGCAAGTTCTTTCTTAAGATTGTCGACTACGTGAAAACATGTAGGTGACTCGTCAATAAACTTAAGCATTTTTTCTGTAATATTCTTCATGATATAATTCCGCCTTTTTACCATTTTTGACACGGTGAATCATTATGCCCTGAGCATTTCCTCGGGTATAAGACTCGGATCGAAGAACACTTCCGACCGGTTGTCGATGATGAGCTCATGCTTTACCATATCTCCGGATGCCCTGTCATAGGTATCCTTATAAATCTTGGAGATCCGGTAATATTTATCGCCCTCTTTGGTAAAATGATGTCCTTCTTCAGACAACCCGTAGTAATTTGGAAATTCCTTATTACTGCGAATCTCACTGTAGAGATTCTCTTCATCACACCATACAAGAAGCTGTACATCTTCATCTGTGTCATTTCTAAATCTGTAATCTATATAATTATAACTTACAGACGTACCGGCGTTCAACGGTATGCGTTTTCCCTCATCAGGAGCAAGCGCATCCGAATGTCTGTGGAATTCCGTGTCGGTCAAAGGGCTTTGCAGAACTGCCCTGTTGATGGTATTGGCCAAATTGCAGAGCCCTCCGCCATAGCCTTTCGTAAGCTTGCCGTTTATAATGACTCTGCCTTCCCGATATCCTCTTTTTGCCGAAGTGTTTCCGACTCTGTTCCAAAAAGAAAATGTCTCACCGGGATGTATGATAAGCCCGTTCATACTCATGCAGGCAAGGCGGATATTATGTGCCTTATTCTGCTGTGTGACGGGATCGATACCTTTTCCTCGTTTAATAAGATGCGAGCTGTGTGATGCGATAAGGTGCGAAAACGGCGTCTCATTTATTTCATGTGCCATCTTCTCCTTCGACATCATATTCTTAACGTGACGTATAAAAATATTTTTTTGTAACGAAAGCTTGTACGTAAACGGACATAGCTCGCAAAAAAGCTTTCTCTTACTTTCAGCACCCACTGAACGTATTTCTCCTACCCTAAATCTATTTTTGCCGGCTTTCTTGAAATATGGAATATTATCAAGATCATTTTTTCTAAGATTCTCTTAAAACCGCACCATTCAAATCTTTTCAGTCTTATGTAATCAACAAGAACAGATCTGATGCCAAAAGAATTCGCACCGACAATATCTATAAATATCCGGTCGCCGACAGCGATCGTGTTATCTTTTTCTGTTCCAAGAAGTTCAAACGCCCGTTCATACCCTTCGCAGGCCGGCTTTTTGGCAGAATATACATACGGTGTATCTATGTTCCTCACAAAGCGCTTAACTCTCTCCTCACTGTTATCCGAAAGCAAAACAGTCTTTATATTCGCAGCATGAATCTTTTTAAATAACTCTTCTATTTCTTCTGTTGCATCATCGCCGTGGTGAACAAGCGTGTTATCAATATCAAATATGATTCCCCTTATCCCCAGGCTGTACAGTTTTGCATAATCAATGTTAAAAACACTTTTCACATGTGCCGCCGGAAAGTAACTTTCAAACATAGTCAAAACCTTATATATAACTGCAGACTAAGTTCATCTGCTTGCAATAATCATCACCGAAAGCATGGTCAAAAAAGGCACTACCTATCGTAAATGCCCACGGTGAAGCTTTTTTTATCTCATCAATTCGTTCGTAGCTGTTCACACTTCCTGCGATACACACAGGTGCATCAACCTCCGAAACAAATCTCCTTATAAGCTCTCCGCAATCGCCTGTATATCTATATGCAAGTAAATCGATCCCGTAGGCTCCTTTTTCAATATACGATTCGGCCTGCGCGATCATTTGATCGATATCGCCTTCCAAAACAGAGGGCCTGCCACATACATCACCCACAAAAGGCATGTAGCGTATTCCGTGTTTCTTGCAAAGTTCGTTTACGGAATCAAAGAAAAAAGTTCCCATAAGAATATCGCATCCGCAATCAACGGCCATCAGCGCGCCCTGTATGCACAATTCTTCAGTATATGCAACAACTTCAAGCACTGCGGTTTTTCCACATGCTTTTATGCTGCCGAATAATTTTTTCATCTTATCAAGCGAAAGCCCGTCTTCCTTGAAGCCCCAATATTTCACGTCGGAATCTTTGCATATCTCAAAAATCTCAGGTGCGTCAGGCACTGTTCTGTCATTGTATGTAAGCATCGCTATCAGTTCCGTTCCGTCACCTTTTCCCCGAACAGACATAATATATTTCCTCGCTTTTCCAACCTATGAAGTTATTTATATGCCTTATCACGTTATTGTTAAATTAATTATATAAACAAAGCATTAACATTCTAGCACGCACCACCTACCAATATCAAGACGTTTTCGCAGAACTATATGTAAATTTTTTTTGAACTTTTCGTCCTCTTATACTGCATAGAAAAAGAGCTCCCAGCTCTTTTTCAAAGTCGAAAGCTCTTTAATTGCTATATTTTTCAGCTTGCTGCATTTATGCATATACAAACCAGATGAAAAGATACCCCATCACCACTGCAGTCAACGTGAACGGAACTCCTATCTTCATGAAATCTCCGAAAGAAACTTCATAGCCCTCTTTCCTGAGCATTCCTACTCCGGCAATATTCGCCGAAGCTCCGATAGGTGTAAGATTACCTCCCAAAGTTGCTCCAACCAAAAGACCGAAGTACAAAAGAAGCGGATTGGCCGACATCGCTGCTGACAGGCTGCCGAGTACAGGAAGCATTGTCGCAACATACGGAATGTTATCGATAAATGCCGATATGGCAACAGAGCCAAATACTATAACCGTATACAGCATAAAGATGTTGCCATTTCCCGCATCTGCAATAATTCCGGCAAGTTCATCTATAATCCCGACATTTGTGATTCCGCTTATAACGCAGAACAATCCCGCAAGAAGGAACATCGTGTCATAATCAATTGCCCTAAGTGAATGCCACATACTGTCCGTTCCCTTTGAAAGAAATATCTCCCAGACAATGTTTATGATACCGCAGACCATACAGATTACACCGTTTGTGATCTCAGGCTTATTCTGGAAGAAGGATGCAATGATAAGAAGAACAACATGTCCAAGCATCATGATCGTAGGAACATAGTCCGTAACAACCGTCTTCTCATCGGAACTTACAGGCTCTTTGTCTTTTCTGAATATCACCATCATGATCGGAACCGTTGCAAGCGCTCCAAGTTGCACCGCAAAAAAGATTCCGGGATGTCCCTGCATCCAGAAGAAATCATTAAAGTCCATCTTAGCCGCACCCGCGAGCATTATCGAAGTCGTATCTCCGACAAGTGTCGCAGCGCCCTGCAGATTGGAAGAAACCGCTATACATATGATCATTGAAACGGGCGATATCTTGAGTTTTTTGCAGATGGCAAGTCCAACCGGCGCAACCATAAGTACCGTCGCTACGTTATCGATGAATGCGGATATGATTCCCGAAAAAAGTGACATCAGGATCGTAACCCACAACACGTTCGGTGCCAGATCAAGTAATTTATCAGCAACCAGATTCGGCATCTTGGATTCAATGAAGTAATCCACAATGACCATCGTTCCGAAGATCATAAGAAGGACATTCCAATCTATCGCTGAAAAAACCTGATTATACGGAAGAATTCCCGTAAGGACAAAGATAAGTGCTGTCGAAAGCGCCACATAAGCTCTTTTCTTCGGCAAAAATATCATAAGAACATACATTGCAACAAATAAAACAATGGCTAAAGTTTTCAAGTTTTCGCTCCTTCTACCAAAATATTTATTACATATAAAACCTGATCTTCAGGTCACGTACATCTTCCATCGCTTCAACACACAATCTCTTAAGCGCATCAAAGTATTTTCCGAGTCTGTACTGTGCAAATTTTGCATTGTAAAAAATAATATTCCAGCCATCCCCACACTCTGTAAGAACATCATAAAGAGCATCAAGATTGCGGCCGTAATAATCAGGAAGCGGCAGTGTTTCTACCAGCGCTTCCTGCAATTCTTCTTTTGTTGATACTTCTGTCAAATCAATATAAAAGACCTGTTCCATAGTTTAATATACCTGTTCAAAGTTTTCATAGTGATCGTCTGTATAATACACGCTTCCGTCATCGGAGTAAACTATTCGCTTTGCTCCTCTTGAATCCGCGCCGAGCGTATCTATATCACATTCCTTGTACTTCTTGCCGTCAGGAAGTTTTCCTTCGTTGTTACCGAATTTATCTCCGCCTATGCACTTTCCTTCCGCAAACTCATCAAGTCCTCCGCCCGTCCAGCCAAGCTTCTTGGCCTCAGCCTTGGTTATGAAGTTCGAAGGAAGTTTTCCGTAAGTGTGAATATAAAGAGCTACATCATCCTTGGACGTATACGAGCCGTCTTCTGCAATTTCCGGTGCCGACTGCTCAGCCTCAGCCGCTTCCACATCAGCGGCCTCACTTGCAATTTCGGATGCAAGCGCATCACCGTCAAGCGTCATCGCATTTCCCGCGCCGTCGCCAAACAAGATTGACAGATCCTCAGCGGATATCTCACGCACATTGGAATCGGAATACGAAGCTTCATCTTCTCCTCCGGAAAGCCCTCTTGCGGCAAATATTCCGGAGCCTATTGTTGTAAATACCATAAACAACAGCATTACAAGAGCAACTATCCTGATGCTGTTCTTATTTTTTTTCTTAAAAAAATTCACTTCTATACCTCTTTAATCTATATACATATTTTCAGCAAGCTCTTCCCTTGAAAGGAAAGGTGCAAGATCTTCAAGCGGAGGACTGCTAAGGCTTCCGTCGGGCTCTCTTCTCGCAGAGCTCTTGGGTGCCCATACCTGTTCCGTATCTGTATAAACTTCCACGAACACAGGACTGTCCGCATCTACCGCAGCTTTCATCTTATCTTCAAGTTCAGCTCCTGTCAAAACCCTGCTGTAAGGATAACCGAATGCTTCCGCAATCTTGTCAAAAGAGGGAAATGCAAGATCTCCGCTCTCGGGGCCGATTCCAACTTTGGAAAACTCCTTGAAAAGATTGTTCTGAGTAAGTCTGATTGAATGATACCCCTCATTATTTATGAGAAATACCTTGATCGGGAGCTTGTTTGTGATAACAGTCTGCAGCTCCTGAAGATTCATCATTATACTTCCGTCGCCCTCAAGACATATCGTTTCTTTTCTTCCTGCCGCGATGCAAAGACCTATCGCTGCGGGAAGTCCGTATCCCATGCTGGCTACCGCGTTGTTTATTATAAATCTCGTACCTTCTTTTACTACCCAGCTCTGATGGCCTGCAACGCAGCACGCACCGTTACTTACTGCAGTAAGGCTTCCCTTCGGAAGTGCCGCAGAAAGAGCTTTGATAAATCCGTATACGTTAACCTTGTTATCCCCCGTATGTAGCTGTTCTTCAGATACAACGGGATATTTTTCTTTCCATGCTACGCACTGTTTTCTCCATGCATCCGCAGGAGAAACGTAAGTCTCACCGCACTCATTCGCCGCTACAAGGAGCTTTTCAAGAAACTCTTTTGCGTCAGCGTGAATCTTAACATCAACATGAACAGTGTGCTTCTCCATCTCAGCAGGCTCAATGTCTACCATCACTACCTTGGCAGCTCTTGCCCATGTTCCCCAGGTATAACCAACCTGTCTTATAGAAAGTCTGCTGCCTATAACAATGACAAGATCGGCATTCTGTATCGCAAAGTTACCAGGTCTGTCACCCATATTGCCGCCACGTCCGCAGTAAAGCGGATTGTCTGTCTCGATCAGATCGATAGAATTCCAATATGTGCAAACAGGTACACCGAGCTTATCAACAACTTTTCTGAACGCTTCAAAGCCGCCGGAAATTCGCACTCCGCCACCTGCATAGATAACGGGACGCTCAGCTTCTTTGACCATCTTTATAACATCATCGACAGTTTTCTTATCAACTTCCGGAACGGCTTTCTCGTAAGAAGCCGCCTCTTCTTCTGTGTAGCCCCTTAGAGAATCCGGATCTATCTCTGCGCCCTGGAAATTAACAGGGACATCAATCCATACAGGTCCGGGTCTTCCGACATTCATAAGATGCCATGCTTTTTCCATGTGATATCTTATATCCGCAGGATCTTCAAGCATAACCGCATACTTGCACATATGCTCGGTCATTCTGGTTATGTCATACTCCTGATCTCCGAGAGAACGAAGTCCCGTGCGGTCATACTCTTTTCCCATGAGCTTATGCTCATATCTTACTGTTGTATCATAGCGAACCTGACCGCTTACAACGAACATAGGAAGCGAATCAAGCCATCCACCGAGCACGCCGGTTATTGCATTTGTGCCGCCGGGTCCCGATGTGACACAAAGAGCCGCAACTTTGCCATCATATCTTGAGTAGCTCTCAGCCGCTATCGCTGCGCCCTGCTCATGATGGAAGTGCGTACATGTCATTCCACCGGTATGTCCAAAAGAATTATTCAAATACATAGCGCCACCGCCTACTACAGTGAAACAGTCGGTGACGCCCTTTTTTACCAAAAAATCTGCAATATAATCAGAAACTCTCATATCTTACCACCTTATCCAAGGTGCTCTACCTGTTTCAACAAGCTCTGTAAGTTCATCTCTTTCTCTTGCAGTATCCATGCACTTCCAGAAGCCGTCGTACTTATATGCTACCATTTCTCCGTCTCTTACAAGATCGTGCATAGGCTCTTTTTCAAAGAATGTAGCATCGCCCTCGATATAATCAAATACTCCGGGCTCAAGAACCATGTAACCGCCGTTAATACGTGCGCCGTCCATGCTTGCCTTTTCTCTGAAATCATTGATCGTAGAGTTATCACCTTTATCAATATCAAATACACCAAAACGCTGGCCTGCAAGAATTGCTGTTACAGTCGCAAGCTTACCGTTCTGCTTGTGAAATTCAAGAAGTTTTGTCATGTCGATATCGCACACTCCGTCACCGTAGGTCATGAAGAATGCCTCGTTTCCGACATGCTCTCTGATTCTCTTGATACGTCCACCTGTCATGGTGCTGTATCCTGTGTCGACAACAGTAACTTTCCAGGGCTCAGCCTTCTGAGAATGGAATGTTGTCTTGTTCTCATTTGCAAAGTCAAAAGTGACATCGCAGTTGTGGAGATAGTAGTTTGCGAAGTATTCTTTTATGACTTCCTGCTTATATCCCGCACATATAATAAACTCATTAAATCCATAATGGGAATATTCTTTCATAATATGCCAAAGTATAGGCTTTCCACCTATCTCAATCATCGGCTTCGGGCGAAGATGGCTCTCCTCACTAATCCTGGTACCAAAACCTCCCGCTAAAATTACAACTTTCATTATCTCTTTCCTTCCGTTAAGTTTACATAATGCCGTCGGTGTCAAAGATTTATTCCGTGAGCACTGCGGCAAATATGTACAATTTTTGCTCAAGTTGTGCCAAACACTGCGATAAGCCCAGAGCAGTAATCAATCGTGCAAGGGCACTCATGATTACTTGGTCTTATCTCCGTGGCACAAATATCGCAAAATATTGTACATATTTGCCTCTGTGGTCACGGATGAAATCTTCTCGTAATCATGGTCCACTACGATACGAAAAGTGATGACACATCATATTCATTTTTTTCGGTATTTATTTCAATAATAAATTACATAGTAATATACTACTTTTTGAATTTTTTTTGTAGTCCATTATTTTATATCTTCACATTCTCAATCATTACTGGAATTTTTCTCTGTGCGCATTCCATTGCGGTGGTGCCTGTGTCTCCGTAGTAGGCGTTCCATTTGTCGATATAGGAAAGGCTCAGGTTTTCTTCGTCCCAGATGATGCCTTCGGTGTTCTTTGCTTTCTCGATAAAGGATGAGTATCTCTCGCGGACGAGGGGGGCTGCTTTATCGAGGTTTGCTGTGAGGTAGTCCTGGGGGACAAAGATTGCTACGAGATTGCCTGAGCGGGCTGAATCTGCAAAGGTATCGAGGACTCTCTCGAACTTATCGACAGCTGCTTCTCCGTGGTACATAAGTGTGCTTATTGTAAAGTAGTAAACGACAGTTTTGCGGTCTGCGTATTTTCCGAGGAAATCTCGCCACTGTGCTTCTCTTTCAGCATCATCGTCAGATGATTTGCCGGTGTGTGCATGCTTAACTTCAGCATCGGTATCGGTGCATTCACTTGAATCAACTGTTTCACTGCCGCAATCTTCCGTTTTTTCACTCTCAATCTGCTTCTGCCAGTCTTTTCCGACATACGGGGAAACTTCGATCTTATTCTCCCAGTAGGCTCTTGTCTCTTCTCCGGAAAGTTCGATAAGCTTCTTAAGATACAGTTCTCTTTGCTTCTCTGACTTAAGAAGCACCTTATCGGAATTGACAACAGCAGGCTGCTCCGCAAGGATCTCAATTCCTCTGCACGCCTTGTCATCATCATCAATCGGATCATCGATATCAAAGCAGGGAACATATATTAGTTCATCGGTAGCGTTTACAATATTGGAAGAATAAAAGAATTCATGCACTGTAAGCGACGTATTCCACTCATCATATGGAACCTGTATCACTATCACATCAGGATGAACTCCCGCATAATCAAACGTCTCGCAGTCCTCTATATTAAGATACTCAGGGAAAAGAGCTCTTTCATCATGCATCTCACCGACTTTTCCAAGGAAATTGGCATCATAGAAATTTATCGGAAGCACATGAACGTCATGTCCTTCAGATTTATACTTGTGCCAGAGGCCTTCCATCGTATCCCACCAAATTGCTCTGCACGGAAGAAAAACTACAGTCTTTTTCTCCTTTTGAGGCGCAGGCGTAAGCATTCTGCTCATATATCTTCTTACTGACAGAAGCATCGCATTGGCATCAAACGTATATCTATAGGGATTATGCCCCATCTTCTCTGCAAGAGCTCTCTCCTGACTGATATAAATGGGATACTCATGCATTCCTCCGCCCTTATGAATCTCCATGTAATTACCGTAATCACATGAAAGTTTATAGTCATAACAACACGGCACTTGCACCGTTGTATTTTCATACCTCATACCAAAAGACTCTGTAAAAGCTTTTTTAGGATAGATATGATTTCCGTACTGTAAGTAAAAAGGCATCATAGCAACCTGATCTGCCTCTGATACAGGACATTCCATATATATTTTTTCAATCAATTTATTAAGCTCATGCGTGAGTTTTTTACCTCTTCGCAGATGGACATGGTTTTCTTTTTCCACTTCAAGCAAAAGAAACTCAATATTCTTCGCAAGACTTCCCAGCTCATCTGCCGCCTCAACTGCATCATGCACCATTATCACTTTTTTAGCTCTGGCCAGTCGATCCTTTTCTTTTGCCTCATCCTTATAGATTCCATCCATTGGAAAAATATCAATACCCACGGTGTAAGGGCATCCGCTAAACTGCCCAAGATGATTCTCACTGCAATCTATGGTATTACAATTTACCACTCTTCCAAGGTAATTGTCATATCCCTCTTCAATATCTTTTATTCTAAGAAATATGTACACGCTAGGCATTTCTTTTTTGGCAAGTTCAAAAAAGCGCTCATAATCATCACGCAGCATAAAAATATCAAAATCGTCATCCCACGGGATGTATCCGCCGTGACGCACCGCGCCAAGGAGCGTTCCGTAATCCGCAAACCACTTTATATCATACTTTTGGCACAGCTTATGAATATCGGATAACATCTGAAGCTGCCCAGCCCAATAGCGCTTCATCATTGTAGGAATATAAAAACCGTTCCTCACCTCTTCTCTGAAAAAAGAGTCGGGAAAGCTGATATTTTCAAGCGGTACGATATTCTTCTCTTCATCGGGATTAGTATTGATCATTATATTTTACAGGCTCCTTTTCCAAATATGAAAAATCAAGCTTTCTTATTGCAGGGATTATCTCTGAATATTCCGCATTTTTGCCAAACAAAAGAGTTGTACCGAGAACAAAACCGTCCATCTTCTTCGGAACATACTCCTTCATCCTCTCCGCGCCGCAAGCGCCGTCCCAGTACAGTTCAAAGCCCATCTTTTTCCTGAGATGAAGCAGCACGTCAATCTTCTCACCTACAAACGGAAGAAACATCTGACTGGCATTTCCGGGATTAACAGCCATGACAAGAACTCTGTCGACAATTCTAAGCTGCTCTCTTATAGATTCCACGCTTGTTCCGGGATTTATCGCTATTCCGGGATGCATTCCGTAATCAATTATCTTCTGGATTGTTGCAGACGGATGATACTCCGCCTCGGGATGGATATATACTGTATCTCCCTTACGAAGGTATCTTAGAAAAAGCTCTATATTATTTCTCGGATGCTCGATCATAAGATGAACATCAAGAGGTTTGCTGCTCACCCTTGCAATAGATATCATGTCATAGAGAGACATGGCAAAATTATTTACATACCTACCGTCCATTATATCGATGTGAAAAGAATCTATTCCCGCAGCCTCAAGCGCTCTTACCTCTTTCTCAAGATTGCCGAAATCAGCGCACATCATAGACGCCGTAAGCACAAAATTATTCATAATTCCCCCTTGCAAATAAATTGCCTGTTTGAAAAAGGCATAGATTACCTAAAAAACCATTTATATTTTATCATAGATAGCTGTCAAAATGGGCATAATTACTCACTTTATATACCAATTCCGACTAAAATCATGCAGAAAAAGGGCTCCGTTTCCGGAGCCCTTTTCGGTAGTTGCAATTATGCAAATGACCATTATTACTTGTGAACCATATACAATTATCCGAGAAGTGAAAGAACACCCTGATTTGTCTGGTTAGCCTGAGCCAGCATTGACTGTCCAGCCTGTGCAAGGATGTTATTATTCGAATACTTAACCATCTCGGTAGCCATATCTGTATCACGAATCTGTGATTCAGCAGCCTGTGTATTCTCAACTACGTTGTCAAGGTTCTTGATTGTGTGCTCAAGTCTGTTCTGAACAGCACCGAGGTCAGATCTCTGCTGTGATACCTTCTCAAGAGCTTTCTTGATTGTATCCATAGCCTTAAGAGCCTTAGAACCATCTGTTCCTGCAACAGTGCAGTTAGAACCTGTGATGCCGATTCCTGTGCACTTCATAGATCCGATAGTAACAGTAATCTGGTTCTCACCATCTGTCTCAGAACCAACCTGAAGTTTCTTATCTTTGAAAGAACCATCCAAAAGTTTCTGGTTGTTGAACTGAGTAGCTGAACCTGTTCTGTCAATCTCAGTCTTAAGCTGTGAAATCTCTGCATCAATGTAAGCACGATCTGTTGACTGAAGTGTCTCGTTAGCTGCCTTTGTAGCAAGCTCGTTCATTCTCTGAAGCATATCATGTACTTCGTTAAGAGCACCTTCAGCTGTCTGAACTGCTGAGATACCATCCTGAGCGTTAGCAGAAGCCTGTGTAAGACCTCTTACCTGACGTCTCATCTTTTCAGAAATTGCAAGACCTGCTGCATCATCTGCTGCACGGTTGATCTTGTAACCTGATGATAACTTCTCACTTGACTTAGCCTGAATACCAGTTGTGATTCCAAGCTGTCTGTTTGCATTCATTGCTGTGACGTTGTGTTGTACTACCATAATATAATTCCTCCTTGAATTTGTACGGTGGCATCCTTGCCACTCGTTTGCTCGTTACGAAATAGTTCTTAGTGCTGGCCTAAAAACCATCTCTGTTTTGTTTTACACTATTATTATCGACCATAATTCTAAAAAAATAACCCCTAAATTGAAAAATAAATTATAAATTTTCTATAAAGAAGCATTTCGAAGAAATTCAATATAAATCGCCCCGGATGAGAGGTCCGGGGCGATCTTATATATTAGTGGGTTATGTTTTTTACCTAAAATTTATTACTGAAGGAGTGAAAGAACACCCTGGTTTGTCTGGTTAGCCTGAGCAAGCATTGACTGACCTGCCTGAGCAAGGATATTGTTGTTAGAATATCTAACCATTTCCTCAGCCATATCTGTATCACGGATCTGTGACTCAGCTGCCTGTGTATTCTCAACTACGTTATCAAGGTTCTTTATTGTATGCTCAAGTCTGTTCTGGATAGCACCGAGGTCAGATCTCTGCTTTGATACAGTTTCAAGAGCATCCTTGATCTTCTGTATTGATCCCTTTGCATTGACACCACTTGTTCCTGTAACCTTAATATTTGTTCCGTCAATCTTAAGACCAGTTGCTGTAAGAGCTATAATGTCTATTCTGATCACATTATTTGCTGAATTCTCTGAACCAACCTGAAGATTCTTGTTAGTAAATGTTCCGTCAAGAAGATTAGTATTATTAAACTGGGTAGAAGCACCTGTCCTGTCAATCTCATCTCTAAGAGCATCAACCTCTCTCTGGATGTATGCACGATCTGTTGTCTGAAGAGTGTCATTAGATGCCTTGATTGCAAGCTCACTCATTCTCTGAAGCATATCGTGTACTTCGTTGAGAGCTCCTTCAGCTGTCTGAACTGCTGAGATACCGTCCTGAGCATTTGCTGAAGCCTGTGTAAGACCTCTTACCTGACGTCTCATCTTCTCGGAAATTGCAAGACCTGCTGCGTCATCTGCTGCTCTGTTGATCTTGTAACCTGATGAGAGCTTCTCACTTGACTTAGCCTGTACATCTGTTGTGATACCAAGCTGTCTGTTAGCATTCATCGCTGTGACATTGTGTTGTACTACCATATTATTATCCTCCATGAACGGGGCCGCTTCCCTGCTGCCTTTTTCATCCTTTCCATATTGTGCAGCTTGCGCGGACTCCCTTCCATGGCTGCTTGTTTTTTTGTTTTACACTATTATTATCGGCTGTGTTTTCGTTTACTTAACCCTTTTTTTAATTTTTTTCAAAAAAACATACAATAATGAATTTTTTTCTACTTTTTTCGAATTTTCTCTAAAGTAAAAGAGATTACTGTCCGATATATGGCAGCAACCTCTTTGCACTAATCTTATATTCAATTCTTCTTATCCAGAAACTGCGGAGGAATATCTTTGAAATTATTCATAGTCCTGTAGTAATTAAATGCCACAGCGGAGGACTGCTTATTTGCATTCATCTGACGTCGCGCGGTATCAAAATAATTCTCTGCAAGCTTCTTATTTCTATGTTCTGCAGCCTCAATAGATGCGCTCTTTGCGGTAATATCCTGTATCAGTGCCTGCATACGGCGTATCTGATCCGCATATGCTTCTTTGTTGGCTCCGACATCTTCTTTTATCCTGTCAAAAAGAGTCTGAAAACCATCATCTATAGCACCAAGTTTATCGATAAGTTCTCCCTTTTTATCGACGGTAGCATCAAAAGCCTCTTCATCAACATTTTCGGGATCGGACAGAATTTCTTTTTGCTTCTCATTCTCTGTCTCAATCTCTGTCATTATATCAATCTTCTTTATAAGGCTTTCTTCCAGCATATCCATACTTGAAGATAACATGCGCACTTCCCCCTTAGATAAAACTTACGCCGGAAACACAACCTGTATTTCCGGCGCGGTCTCTAATGACTATTATAGCGAATTTGCACGCAATCGTCATGCATCCTTTACAACAATGTTGTTTGCCTTCATGACTTCTACCCAGTTATCCCTGATGGCATGCATATGCTTATTGACTTCAGCAATAATATCTCTGTCCTTGTTGATATTTGCTTCAACAAGTCTTCTTCCTATATATGAATACATATTCTCGAAGTCCTGAGCAACAGCATACTTCATATCAAGTGTGTTTCTGAGATAGTCAATGATGCGCTCCGTCTTCATAATATTCTCATGCGCCTTGGACACATCGTTATTTTCTATCGCATAATCCGCGATATTAAGGAACTTTATCGCTCCGTCATAGAGCATAAGTGTAAGTTCGGGGCCGCTTGCACCCATAACTTTATTATTCTTGTACTGAGCATAAGCTTTCTGTTGAGTTGTCATTACCGGCATATGTGATCCCTCGCATTCTGTATAAAATATCCGTATAATCCAGTTAAAAAATTATGCCATCAGCCTCCTCCGCCAAAGAAACCTGAAAGAGAGGAACTGTTACTGTTTATCTTGGAAAGCGTCGTCTCCATGGTAGCAAATTTTCTATAGAATTTATCCTGAGCTGCCTCAAGTGCTTTCTGTGCATCCGAGATCTTAGTATTATAAGCGCTGTACTGAGAGGCCATAAGCTTATCTTCATAAATTGTAAATGCGCTTCTTAATTCATTACCCCTCATAAGATTAAAGAGCTTATCCGAAAGAGCCGATGAAAGCTGTGTAAAAAAGCTCTGTACCATTTCAGGATCAGATGATATAGCAGCTCCGAGAAGATCTGCATTTCCGCTGCTTGAAGAATCATCCTTGTCACCGTCTATATGCAATACTTCTCGCTCATTCTCACCTGTAGAAAAATAGCTTCCTGTAGAAATTCCAAAGCCGGCAAGAGTCATCTTACTTGACGTTCCGTCTTTGCCTTTTACTTCAAAAGATTTGCTCATGACTTCTTTTAGAGCATTCCTAATCGTACCGAGTGTCTCGTCACCGCTAAGGAGTCCGTCTTTAATCTTTTTCTCCCACTCCTCAACCTCTTTGTCAGACATCGCATCTTTCTGATCGTCAGTCAGCATCTTGTACTTCTTGGCTTTGTCTGCATTGTACGACGTAGCGATATCTTTCATAAGATCGTTGTAATCTTTTATCAGCTTCTTTATATTGTCATAGATTCCGCTTGTATCCTGCTTGGTAGAAAGAGTTATTCCCTTTACTTCTTCATTGGCAGTTATTGTAAGACCGTTGATCTCGAAGGTATTTGTATCAGAATAATAATCTTCGCCGTTAAGGACTATATGCGCCTGGCTTGCTTCTATGTAATTCTTTCCGTTATCGACAAATCCAAGCTTTTTCATTGCTTCACTTGAATCCGCTGCTGCGTCAACAGTGAAGGATGCAGCTGTTCCCATCTCTTTTGAAGCCACATAAAATCTTCCGTTTCCTTCATCATAATTAAAATTAAGAGAAGTACCCGTCACTGAGGATTTAGCACTTTTTAACTTACTGAGAACACTTTCTATTGTATCATTTTCTTCGATATTAACTTCAATTGTATCCGTTTCTTTACCGGCTATTTTGAACTTAAGAGTTTCGCCCACGATTCCAAGATCGGACATCTTCGTATCCTTGGTCGCATTCTTTCCGCCGACCTCAATCTTTTCACCTGTAAGATATGACGCCTTTGCAAGACTATCAATATCCAGCGACTGAGTAGCATTCATAGCATTCTCACCTGTAACAACAGTTACAGCACTTGAATTCGAAGCTGTCGTAGTCTTCTTTGAATACGCAGCTGAAAATTTCATTGTGGTCAGTATGCCGTTATAAAAATCGTTGACCTTCTTATTAAGTTCTTTAAGCTTATCCTGCTTCCAGGAAAGCTTCTTCTGTTCTCCGGTAAAAGTATCTACCTTATCCTTCTTTTTCTGGGTAAGAGCAGTGATGATACTCTCTGTATCCAGACCTGAGTTCATTCCTGTAATTCTAATAGGCATATCAATTCTCCTTTCTCAATCCGTGAGATGTAATCGGAAATCCATTCCCGATCGAACCGCTTCGCTACGGCTCGCTTTTACTTAATATATTGTCTGCCACCGATACAGCTTTTTATCTTTTCTCGTCAACAAGGATTCCTGCGATTTCCCATACCTTGGCGATCATATCAAGAGTTTCATCCGGCGGAAATTCCTTGATAACCTTCTTGGTATCCTTGTCCACCATCTTGATAGTCACCCTGTTGGTCTTTTCGTGAATTCCAAAAACAGCTTCAGCATTAGACTGAACTTTCTTGGTCATCTCAGAGATTGCCTTCTTGATCTTGGCATTATCTGCCTGTATCTGTTCCTCTGTCTCAGCTCTTTTGCTCTGATTATTTGCAAAATTTTTTGCAGACGATTCATTATTGGAACCGGCTGAATTATCTGCCGCCTCAACAGTCAGATCCATTGCCTGAGCCTGAGCGTTAACTTCATAATTTACAACTTCGCTCTGAGCCTGGCTCTGATCTTTTATCTGTGTTTTTACCTGTGGCTGAACCGGCTGAACAATCGGTACAAATCCATTAATTCCATCCATTCCCATAATCCCATACCTCCATGTCAGAATCAGGAATTACCTGTATATATCAACATTTACGAGTATCACTTTCCTCTTTCCGCTATAAACAAATATATGCATAATATTTCTTACTGATTATATCGGACGATGTTCTGTAATCTTTAATCCTTTGGAAAAGAAAATTACAGATTTAATAAACTTTTAATATTTTCGGCAAAAGTTTAGTATAAGCAAACTCATCAAACACCTTCTTTTGCCCATTTTCCGCTATCTCTTTCCTCTCATCTTCATGTTCGAGATAATATGCGGTAAGTTCGATCATCTCTTCGGGTGTACGCGCCATCACAAGTTCTTTGCCATTCTCAAAATATTCATCGATCTCTTTCTGATAAGTAGTTATGAGAAAGCCTCCGGCAGCGAGAACATCAAGCACTCTCAGCGAAACACCCGAAACAATCGATCTTAATGTAATATTGAGATTAACCTTGCTTCGCCTGAATACCAGCGGCATCTTGGTTGTGTAATCGGCTATTCCAAGATTTCTCACTCCTTCTATAGGCTTTGCATCGGGCATCGTATAAAGCACGGTATCAAATCTTTCGCCCATCTTTTCCAGGATATGTCTTCTCTCGTTTACCGTCACCTTTTTTCGTAGCATATCAAGAACTATCCTGTCATAGTCAAGATCGTAATTTCCTGTATCTTCAAATTTGATATACTCTCTGAGCAGTTTGACATGTGCAGGAGTTATGGCCTTTTCATCTGTAAAAAGGTCGTGTCCGTATATCTTTTCCTGAAGATTTATCACCGCATCTATATATTCCTTAAGATCAGGTGGAAGGTACCTCACCCGGTCATAAAAGTTATATTCGTTATCATATAAATTTCCAAGAAAACAGACATCATGCTGATAAACAATATTTCCGCCTGTCTGAGCATCAAGATCCTCGCAGAACTCTGCCAGTCTCTTTTCATTTACTCCGAGCGGAGAATAAGAGACAGTCTCTATTCCCTTCTCTTTCATCTCTCTATAGCGCTCTTTGTCAAAGACAAATACCCTGTTCACGGGATTGGTTATCGTATGTGAATCAAGCGTATAATGCGGGCAGTCAAAAACCCATGACACATACGTCGTATCGTACTTTTGGCACGCATCCGATATGCACGGATAATAGTCAAAGCTGTAGACAATGTCATAATATCTTTTGCCTGCTTCTTCCCTGGTCAAAAGAGCTCTGAACTTATCATCGACCTCTTCGGTGAGTTGATAACCTTCAAGCTTAATTTTAATGACATCAACGTCATGTCCAAGTCTTCTCATGGCATCAATACAGTCTTCGCCATTGAATTCATCCCAGTAGTAGTAAAGTATTCTCATGCTGTCCCTCGTTAATCAAAGAGTCGCTCGCGACTCTTTGCGCGCCGATGCGTGCAAGCTTCAGCTTGCATAATTCATCTGCGCATCGGTCGCATCCATAGCGGAGCGTTTTATATCATAGCAAAGCTATGATATAAACAAGCGGCTACCACCTCTTTCCGGTAGCAGCCGCTGTAACTTCACTTTATCAAAGCAATTTCTTGAGTTCCTCGATTCCGGATACATCTGTTGCTTCTTTATTTTCATTCTGGATCTGAATATATACTTCTTTTCTGTAAATAGGTATCTCCTTGGGAGCCGCGATTCCAATCTTGATCTGGTCTCCTCTGATATCAAGTACAGTAATCTCAATATTGTTATTAATAACGATTGCTTCGTTCTTTTTTCTAGACAATGCTAACATATGCTATCCCTCCCAACTGTATGATCATGCGTTCGCTGTTTTGTTATTCTGCAAAATATCATAAATAGGGAACTTAACAGGATAGTCCTCGTTATCAATGATTGTCTGAGAAGCCTTCATCTCCTTGGTATTGATGATAAATGGTCCCTTAAGATTTACTGTCATCTGCTTAAGGTCATGCGGAACCGTAACCGTTACAAGCACAAGCATATCCTCATCCTGAAGATCGCCTATATCTGCAACCGCTTCCTTTTCTACTATAGGCTGATAATCCGGGCATACAAAGAGCGGATCCATAACAGGCATTGCAAATCCGGGCTCATCTATTGACTGCAACCACTTGATCGTATTTGTTCCCTGTTCCTCATCATGCATAAGTGTGAATCTCTTAAGATCAGGAAAACCGATTATTCCATTTGGAAAAGAAATGATCTTACTATCTTCAATCTCAACCTCTCCAAAGATTCTAGTGTTTAATTTCATGCTGCGACCTCCATAATCCTGATAAAAACAATGTTATCACTATTTAATTATATACGTTAAAACGTATAATTACCATACTACATTAAATATAATTCATAAGCGATGTCTGGCTTATCTTTCCTGTAGCCATAAGACTTGCTTCATATGTCACCTGCGCCGATGACAGCTGTGTTACCGTCGCCGCAAGATCTATATCCTCATTCTCAGACTGAAGTGACTTAAATGTCGTTGTCTGTGTCATAAGTCTTGAATTGATAAGATCTAGTCTCTTAGATCTTGTTCCGTTATCTGTAACCGCAAGATTTGCATTATCTAGTGCATTCTGAAGAGAGCTGATCTTGTGCTCAAATTCCTTCTGGATACTCTCTCTCTGATAATTGTAAGCTTTCTTGGCTGCATCGAGTTCCATCGTGAGTTTTTGTTTCTCATCGGAATCTGCCACCACGCCGTCAAGTCTGTCCTGAAGAGTCTTGATCGTAGAATTGATCTGAGTGAGTTTTCCGAGCATATTTGAAAGATCGTCTATATCTCTTTTTACACCTGTTGTGAAAACCGCATCTGCTGTAGTATTTACGACAACAGACTGTGCAAATCCAACGTCATAAGCGATATCATGAGCCGCTGAGCCTCTATTATAAAGGATTTTTTTGCCATTGTCATCGGTAAACGTACAGTTGAAGAGGTTTTGCGGTCTTATATCTCCGCTCTCCCATTCTTTTTTGCTGTAAACAACATCAATAGAATTGGCATTTATCAGATTTGGCAATGTAGAAAGCTTATCAGACAGCTCTTTATTCAAAAGAATCTCTCCCGTTGCCGCATTCAGATATGCCACGCTTCCTGTCGGTGCCGCATCAATTGCCCTGTAAACGTCATCCATCTCCTCTTCGGAACTGGTTGTATAGAGCATATTTGCCGATGAGATTTCAAGCTCAGTCTCTTTATATGACGAGTGCACGCTTCCATTGTCTGTGACATTGATTATATTTCTTGTTATCGTACCGTCTGAATTGTTCTTAACGCTGCCGTCTGTAACAGTATATGTTCCGTCACTGTTTATAACTGCCGTTGCAATTCTTCCTCCGCACTCGATCTTCATGCTGTAAGTCTGCCCGATCGCATCGACGAGCGGAAGCTTGAAGTTTACTCTCTCACCATCGTCATTTGTGAATGTAAGAGTAGTTTTCGGAACATTCTCCATTTTTGCCGTGCCAGACTCAATATTACCGCTCTGACCTGCCGGATCATACACTCCGTTCCTGTCTATAAAAAACTCATAGTCCTGCGATGAATCGCTGGCCTTTATATTGTGCGATCCGTCCGCATTGCTTGTGACGGTATATGTAATGTCTTCACTTGTAATTGTATACGACTCACCCGGATCAAGTTTGTCCGTTGTAGGAAGTGATACATGATGTGTCGCGCCCAATGTCGTTGTAAATGTAAGATCTATAAGATCCACATTTCCGTTAACGCTGCTAGTAGCAGGCTGCTTAAGATTCTCTCTCCACTTAAGAGTCGGAGATATAAAATCAGGATCTCCACTTCTGTAATTTAAGTTGTCATAAGAAAGTCTTATCTTTCCTACGTTGTATTCCACTATATCACTCTCTGACACCGGTGTTGATCCGGAGTTCAGAAGATTTGTGGATTCAAGGTTGCTCATACCCACCACTCTGCTTGATGATGCGATATTTGCAGCATTGAACTCATCATTTATTCCGCTGTAGTCAGCAGTTGTTGTTGTAGAAAAAGTAAGCGGCGTATCTGTTCTATATCCTGTAAAGATATATCTTCCGGCATAATCCACATTACCGGTCGCATAATATTCTTTTGCAAGAGCCTCCATCTGTGTAACGATCGTAGAAAGATCGTCAACCGTAAGGTCTTTGTTCGCGCCCTTTGTTGCCTGCTTAACAGCATCTGTAAGCACCGAAGTAACCGTAGACAAAGCATCTGCCGTTACATCAAGCCAGCTCTCGGCATCTTTTGCATTCTTCTCATAATATTGTGACATCTGAGTCACATTGCTGCGAAGGCGCAATGCTCTTATAGCGATAACAGGGTCATCTGAGGGTCTTGTAATCTTCTTCCCCGTAGCCATCATGGTATTGAGCTGATCCTCTGTAACCTTGTTGCAATTGATATTATATAAAGAGTTATTCTGCATTATCTTATTCGTAATACGCATAGCAAAAAGACCTCCGTCTGAGACCATCCTTTGTCAAAAACCAATGCGCATCCGTGCAGCATCTCTTTTATATGTATACTAGTTCACAATAATTATCGGACAGTACCTACTATATCTTTATAGCAAAAGCCAAAAAACTGCCAAGAACACATATCTAAAAACATCGGACGGCCAAAATCCGGCAAAAAAGCCAAAGCAGGCAGGTGATTTTTTACAAGCAACTTTGAGGGTCTTTGTGCTCGTCGGTACTTATGCCCTGTTTTTTAGGGCATTAGTACCGCTACGAAGCACAATGAAACGGGAGTGTTCCCAAAGTGATTGTAAAATATCACCTGCCTGCTTTGGATTTTTGCCTAGAATTTAAACTCCGGTCTGGAGAATGAGTCTGTCGTAGATCTCTGTAAGTGTCTGAATCATCTTAGATGAAAGTGTATATGCATTCTGGAATTTAACTAAGTTAGATGCTTCTTCATCTTTATCAACGCCGGAGTCGGAAAGTCTCTGATTAGAGATTGTTGTCTCAAGCGCTGTATATGTATCTTCCAAAGTGCTTGAATTGTTTGTATTAAGCGCAACATCGGCAAGAACCTTGGTAAGGAACTCTCCGGATGAAGCTCCACGGAATATCTTTTCCGTATTGAACATATCTTTTAACTTTGTCAGATTTCCAAATTCGGATTCACCCTCTGTTAAGTCTGCTCTTGTTGCAAGCCTGCTTGCGTCCGCAAGAAGAACACTGTTGACCTTAAAATTACCTGCACGGACCTTGTAATATCCTTTATTCTCAGACAGTGTAGTAAGCTGATCGATTGAGTACTGTGCCGCAGAGTTCATATCATCACCGCCTGTAAGAAGGAACTGACCTTTCTCATCGCTGTCTGAAGGATATCCGCCGACCATAACATTGTTTACTGCGGTTGAAAACTGCCTTACCCACTCGTTCATCTGTTCGAGATAGTAAGGAATTCCCTGATAATCGTTGAATTTACCTATAGACACATCTCTGTGTGAATCAGGCATACTTTTAAGTGATTCATCATCTATAGTGAATACATATGTATCTTTTCCGTCGTACTTCCAATCGTCATACTTATAGTCTTTGTCTCCGATATGGATCGCGCCCTGGCCCGGAATAGTACACTTTGTCATATCCATAAGATGCGGATCGGTCACCTTTACTGTTACTTTAACAGGACTCGACTCAGTATCAACTTCCGTACATCTTCCGTTAAAATAGTGCCCGTTATTTCCGTCTCTCATTGCAAGAAGCCCCTGAAGCTCTCCGCCGATAAGCTTTGAATCGATCGCAAAATCAGAAAGCTCGGAGATATCATCTCCATCTTTATAATTGGCACTTCCCCACTTAATATCATAAAGACCGTCTATATCATTCTGATTGGTCGCCCCATCCGAAGGACGTGAAACACAGACCATCTTTCTGAAATCATAAGTATCAACAAGCTCATATCCACCCGCAACCCAGATCTGAAAACGTGTTGCTCCGGTATTTCTGTCGGGCTGAGTCTCATCAACGATAGGAGTCTCTTTTACCTCAACCGAAATGATCTTGGAGAGTTCATCGATCATCACATCTCTTTTATCCCTGAGTTCATTTGCAACCGTTCCCGTCATCTCGATGATGTTGATCTGCTTATTGATGGAAGCAACTTCCTGAGCTATGGAAGTTACTCTGTCCGCACATAGCTTTACTTCCGAATTTACATCAGCCTGCTCGCTCTGAAGATTATTATATGCATTGTTAAAATACTCCGCGATACTCTGCATCTGTGATACAAATGTACTCTTAGCTTCTGTTGTACCTGCCGCTGTCATAACCGACTGAAGAGAAGCTGTCATCTTGTTATAAAGAGATGAGAAGCCTGTCGTTCCGTCATCATCAAGATACTGCTCGATAAGCTTGTTATAATAATTCTTCTGACTTACCTCGCCAAGAAGCTGTTCATTTTTTCTGAACTTAGCATCGTAAAAGCTGTCACGAACTCTTTCTATCGCGATAGTATCAACACCGGCGCCGGCGCAACCGTATTTTGCAAATACTCTGATCGCATCGGATGCTTCCTGCTTAACTGTCTGTCTGCTGTATCCATCCGTATTGGCATTTGCTATGTTGTTGGCGGTCGTGTTAAGTGCTGCATTTGCGGCTCTTAAACCCGATGCTGCAATATTAAGTCCAAAAAATGTCGATGTCATAATTTCTTCCCTCCGACATGTAAGTTACCGTCATGCACCAAGTGTTGTTACCAGATGCTCAAGCATATCACTTACTACGTTTATATATCGGCTCGATGCGTTGTATGCATTTTGGAACTGGATCATATATTCAAGTTCCTCATCACTTGATACACCTACTATCTGCTCTCTTGCGGCAGATATTGATGAAATCGTCTGCTCCTGAGCTTCTGCAATACTGTTATACACATCACCCGAATTGGCAATCTGTGATACAAAGCTGTTGTAATATGATATAAAGTTATTTCTCGTAGCAACATTAGGATTTAATGTATAATCCTCTTTTGTAAAAGCTTCTTTTAATGCAGCAATTGTTGCTGTATCTTCATTTCCTTCTACCGTTCTGAATGTAAATGCTGTAGGATCCGCCAAAAGAATGGAATTAACCTGCGTATTCTTTATCGTAAATCCTGTCATCACACTTCCCGCAGGATGTTTCTCATCAATGTCATACATAAGTGAATCCTCTTCATTTGCCACTTTGAACATTGTGAAATCCGCTGCTTTTCCAAGAGTGTTGTCCAGGGTTGCCGGATTACTCTCAGCATCTTCCATAATCTTATTTATTGCAGTCATGATATTGTGTATCATCTGGTCAAATTCTGCCTGAACGTTCATGATGACCGACTGCGCAATGTTTTTATTGTAATATTCTTCACTCTCGGTTATATCGTGATAAGTAGCATTGTGATCTCCTCTTGCAAGAAGTACAGCTCTGAGCTTTCCTATATCGGTATTCGTCGATGTGGCAACTGTCTGACTTAAGTCAAAAATATGCGCTCCGTCTATGGAAGTAACTACTTCTCTTCCGTCCTTATCATATTCTTTGACTGCCGCATACTCCCAGTAAGGTGTTGCATATCCCACACAACTTTCAAGCGTAGTGTCTATTCCGATATGATTTACATGATCTGTTGTTACAAAACTCGATCCTTCAAAAAGAACCGACACATTTCCGAAAATATCTTCCGAATAATCTATTCTTCCGTATTCTCCGAGCTTATCGAGAAGAAGGTTTCTTGTATCTCTAAGATCGTTTGCCTTCTCTTCTCTGCCTGATTCGATATTTACTATATCTTCATTTAATGCACGTATCTTGTCGCCGATCTCGTTTATATTACTAACCATATCGGCAATGGTAGAATCAAGATTCTCCTGATATGTTACAAGTCCGTCATAAACGCTCTTTGCTCTTGTCAAAAACTCATTTGCCCTTGTTACCATAGCACTCTGTGTAACTGCGGATGTGGGATCTTTGGCAAGCTCCTGAACCGCTGTCCACATATTGTTTAATGACTCCGCAAATTCTGTTCCGTTCATCTCCTGAAGCTGATCTTCAACTTCTTCGATAGCTTTTTTTGATATATCATAAAAGGCGTATCTTCCCGACTCCTGCCTGTACGAGCTGTCAAGGAAGCTACTCCTTACTTGTTTACAATTATTATATTCAACGCCTGTTCCAATCTGCTTCCAGGCAATACAGTTATTTCTTTTCTCAAGAGTCTGATAGGCTCTTGTTCCCTGCGATATCTGCTGCCTTGTATATCCTTCTGTATCAAGGTTTGCCATGTTATGTGCAGTTGTATTAAGTGCGTTCTGCGATGTCTGCAACCCTGATGTGCCGACATATAAGTTTGCCATGAGGGACATATTTCTTTCCTCCTGATCTTAGCAGGTCCTAGTCTTTTTATTTTTAAGCACAAAAAAGACACTACAACAATATCTATCGGTTACCCGAGAGGGTTATCTACATGCATCCGCACCATTGATGTACTCAAATGGTACTTTATTGCTTTGCATCAAACCCGCCCGATGTGTAACCAAGACATTCGCCTGTAGTGCCTAAAGCTCTTGAATAATTAGCCGTTTCCGGAGCTCTCTTTGAGGCCTGGATGATATTCATCTCGAATTGAACCATCTCCAATGAACTGCGTAGCAGCTCCTGATTTTGTCCGTTTACACGTCTGACATTTCCCGCAACACCAACGAGCCTATCGCGCTGCAATGTCAGGTTTTTCTGATCGACAGGTCTTTTTTCCAACACTTCGATCAAATCGGTCAGTTTCAATGAATTAACATCCTTGTTAAGTACGTTTGCAATATCTTTCATTGCCTCTTCGCGCTTTTTTTCGAGAGACTGAATATTACCTATTACGCACTGCTCCTCATCCGTGATTTCCGCAAGTGCCTCTAGATCTCCCTTCACAATTACGGAAGTCTTTCGGCTAGATAACCCCAGTAATTTTTCGTACATTGTACACTCCCGGTCGAGCACGTCGACCAGATTTTCCATTAAGCTTGCCACCGGAATCATCCTCCTGGATTATTTGTATTAAATTATTAACCTATACCGTTTGCTTCTTCGAATTTTGCCAGTAATTTATCAGCAAAAGCCTCGCCGCTCACATCATATGTGCCGTTCTTAACAGCTGCTTTGAGCGAAGCTACCAGATCTTCTCTGACATCAGGTGTTGCCTTTACAGCCTGCTTTGCAACCTGAATATCTTTTCCTATAGAAGAAAACGAAACTGTATCTCTTACATCATTTGTCTTCTTAACCTGCTGTGTCTTGTTTACCTTGCTGTTTGAATAGATCTGCTGAACCTGGTTGTACGCTTCTATACGCATATCTCTTCCTCCTTCCTTGGAGCATTTTTACTTCTCACTACATTTATCGGAAAAAGTTTCCATAACTTTAGTTTTGAGTTCAAAAAAATTTTTCCCTCATCTTTTTCAAAGTCATGGCAAAAACGCCCAAGGTATGCACCCTTTTTCACCCTACATTAATTTTATCGGACATCTTACGCAAAACTTTAGATTAATTTTATAAAAAAGATCAAATTTCTTCAATTTTTTCAAAGATGCCCGGAACACCTGCAATATCACGGTATCTTATCTATAAGTGACTTGAAACCGTACTTTTCAAACTCACTCTTAAGCTTCTCAGGATCAAGATTTATCTTAAAGTCATCAAGTTCTTTTCCAAACTCATAATCTTTCCTGATAGTCGCAAGATCTTTGGACAAAAGAGCCATATCTTTGTACTGGATCATCGCTTTGAGGGGGCTCCTTGTAATTCCAAGCTCCTCTTTCCACATCGTATTAAGCGCCTTCTGCTCTTTGGCATCCTTGCACTCATCGATTGCCTCATAGATTTTCTCCATCGTTCCGTATCTTGCAAGAAGCGGAATCGCAGCACTGCTGACTCCTTTGACACCGGGAATATTATCACTCGTATCGCCCTGAATTCCCTTAAGATCCGGAATCTGCGCGGGGCGAACTCCGTATTCTGAAAGACAGAGCGAAGGAGTCACTTCAAACGCCTTATCCGGAACCGAAACCATTTTATTATTATATCCGTATTCCGCACCATATTTATTCTGAAGCTCATCTGCAGTCTCCTGCTTGGTCTGAATGAGCCATACTCTGGTGTAATCGTTTATAAGCTGCAGATAGTCATGATCCTTGGTTATGATATATGACGGAATCTCTTTTTCAAACTTAGCGGCAACACTTCCGACAATGTCATCCGCCTCATACTGCATATCATACATAACCTGGAATCCGATATCCTCAAGGAACTTTTCCATATTCACAAACTGTTCTTTGAGAGGCTCGGGTGTCTCGCCGCGATTACCTTTATAATCGGGATATTTCTCTCTTCTGAATGTATCTCTGGTCATATCAAAAGCAAACACCATATGTGTCGGCTTCTGTTCCTTAATGATCTTAAGGATTGTCCGCATCATACCAAACATGGCATTTGTGTACTGCCCCGCCTCATTGTGCATGATCTGCGAATAAAGCTTTTCTTTTTTTTCAGGATCTTTCTCAAACAAAAGAGCCTTCGGAAGATTGCCGTAGTAATTCGTAACCAGCATAGAACTTCCATCTATAAGAATAAATTTTTGGTTTTCACTCATACTATCTTTTTTCTCCTTGGTATATCTAAAATATATCGCAATTATCTATACAATGCCTTATCGATACCGCCTCTTCGGTTGAATCTGTAGGTAGTATTGTCAACAACCTTCTTTGCATTAGTATCATATACGACAATGTTAATTCCGCATTCTCCCCTTGAGTACTCTTCGCCGTCAACTACTATCGAAGAATAATATCCTGAATCCCAACCGGCACCACTGACTGTGAATGAAGTCCCGTTATACTCTCCTGTATAAGACAGTTCTTCACTGCCGTGTGCTTCAACAACTCCCCCGGGTGTTATTACTGCATAATATGCTTCATGTTCACCAATATCGGCAAACTTCTCTATGCCGTACTTTTCCAAAGCCTCTATATCTTCCTCTTCCTGAGAAAGCCATATAGCATCCTTGACGCTCATCAGGATAATCGTGTCATCCAGCGAGCTTACATATGACATATAATCAGCGAAGTCACCTTTTAACAAATTGAAGTCACCTTCCCAGTCAAAATAAGTATGTTTCATACCCTTCTTATCCTGGCATGTCACTTCAATATAGGCATCCGTCAAATCATATCCCGCAAGATTTGCTTCAGCCCCGCTCGAAAAATCAGAATACATTTCCATGGTTAATACAATAGGATTGTCACAATGATCCTTATCCCATATCTTGGCGAAGGCATTCCACATTTCAAAATTATCCATATCACGGACTCTCAGTTTCATCTGCCCGTTTTTGGCAAGTTCCATGTCTATACCCGCAGGACGATTAACATCCCTTTTACGGTTAAGATCAAAACATGCAGAATCAATTACCTTTTCAAGCTCATAATCATATACAACAAAATTAAGTCCGTTCTCATTAAGTGCATACTCATCGCCGCCTATGACTATGCTACATTTTCCGCTGTTACCTGCAGCAGCACTCTCAACATGATACTGCATATCATTTCTAACGAGCGCTCCGTCATATTCAACAGTCTTTTCTCCCGAGCCGTAAACAATACTCGGTGAATCTATAACGGCGTATAAGCTTATATTTTTATACCCGGCGAGATGTTCGTTGATACCAAGTTTTCTCAGTTCATTCAGATCTTTTTCATATGAATTTGTCGTGATATCCCCGCATGAAGCTATAAATACAGCAATATCATCTTTTTTACCAAGCAGATCTATGTATCCGGCAAGGTCTTCATGTGCCTGGAGACTGAGATCTCCCGTGATCTCGTCAATCTTGCATGTAGATTCCCCTTTTGCTTTGTTGATAAAAGCGCCCAATCTGTTATTAACCTTGATATTTTCTACAGTCTCAACAACTATCGTTCCTTCCCTGTCCTTGAGACTGCTTATATCTACTTCGCAGGTGTAACTGTTACCGGCATCCCGTGCCATATCGAAGGCTTCAAGCTCATTCATGTCACTGTCATACAGTGTTGCCCGCACACCGGTGTAATTATCGACATTTATTATATTATCCGCTTTAAGAGTGATTGTTCCCTGCTCTTTGTTATAATCTGTAACATTAACTTCAGCATCGGGAAGAATTCTCTTATCTTTTTTGTCCTCTTCATCTCCTATTCCGGACATTTTATCCATAAATTCGGAATGCTTTGCAAGCTGGATATCAACATTTTCGCGTCCGAACTTTTCAAGGAGCGTCTTCTCATTAGAAAACAGATTGGTTCCAAGCCCCAGCCTGTTCCCATCTATCTGTGCTCCAATCGCCGCAAGAGTTGTAGGAAACATGTCCATTGTGGAATACTCTATTGATTCTCTGCGTTTCTTCTCTATATCCGAATTAAGTATGGTCATATAGGTCTTTCTGACATAATCGCCGTCAATACCATTGCAAAAATCGCCATTCATAGTGGCATGATCGCCACATATGACCACAACGGTATCTTTATAGAAATCCTGCTTCTTTATCCATTCAACGAATTCCGACACCTGCTTGCTAGAACATGCTATGACATTGGCATATTGATTACTTCCATATTTGTTTTCACATCTGTCGCAGACATATCCATCCGGATGATGCGTATCGACAGTAAGCATTGTCAGATTAAAAGGCTTGTCGCCCTTGCTCAATTCAAGCAGATCATTCTTGGCATTCTCGAACAGCTTTGTATCTTCATATCCCCAGAATACCATATAATCTTTGGGTATTATGTGGTTATTCTTGGCATATATGTAATCATGAAATGTGTAATTGCCATGTAACGAGAAAAAAAGCTTCCTTCCCCCGAACACCGCATCGGAGCCGATAAGGAGTTCCTGATTATACCCTTGCGATTCAAGAATATCTCCTATACAGGTAATTCCCGGGAAAAATGTCTTTTCCTCAGACATTGAATTTCCTTCAACAAGAATCTTTAGCGGCAATCCCGATGACTGTGCAAACATAGCCCCCATCGTCCATGATGCACCAACTGCGGGATAAGGACCGTTTAACTTGTCATCTCCCGAAAAGCACTCATTTTCTTCCGCAAGCTCAGTTAACTCAGGGATCAGATTATCTTTAAATCCTCCTCCGTTCTCTATATCACTGTAAGTTACTTCCATTGATTCCAGAAAAATATAGATAAGATTTTTCTTTTTCTCAGGAAATGTAATTTGTACATTACCGGGATCGATATAATTGTCTTCTATAAATGTTGATTCATCTCCCGCATTTGCCAGATATTCTAATACATTAAGTCTTTTGAAAAATACAGCCGAAGAAGTTACGGCAAAGATAATTGAGGCTATAAGCCCATAGATAATAACAAGATTCTTTTTCCTGAATATACCCAAAAATAATATTACGGCTACCACAACAATTGCAGGAACCAATGCTCCGACAACATAACGTGATATCATATCACTTCCGGTACCTTCAAGAGGAGCAGACAACTCATATACAAGTTCTTCCATGCTAAGACGCCCGAATGTCCTAAGGCACCATAAAATGGAAAAACCAAGTAAGCTCATCAAAGCCATGATCACAGTAACTAAGAAATTTTTCAACCCCGTTTTCATCAATCATACACTCCTTCAGACACTTTGAACAACCTTGCTAATTATACAATACCGGCATGCTAATGCAAACAAAAAAATAGTGTGCCTGCATGCTGATTTTTCCATGCGATTGAACTACATATTTATACATGATACGATAAAATAAAAACGGGAAGGACGAACAAAAATATGACTGAAAATATCCACCCTATGATCAGGAAATCTTGCTCAAGAAAATTAGTCGCTGTCTTAATTGGTATTGTAATAGCACTTGCCGGAGTTTGTTCAATTATTTACAGTGGTATTTTGTCAAATAAGCTTCAGGAAGAAAAAATTGCTTTCTCAGAAATATATCAAACAGAAAACTATAATTACGGCGGATATATATATGTTAATATTGCTGAAGAACCGCTTGAAATAGGTCATTACGATGATGACGAGCAGTACTATTACATAACTGACGGCAATGACATCTATATAATGATATGTTCCAAGTCAAAATACGATGAGATCTCATCTGCAATAAAAGCAAACGGGACTTATAATCTTGTAGGCTCCATTGCACACCTGTCCAACGAAGTCATTGCTACCGCTATGGAAATATACAACGATGATGATACATCCTCGGACCCTACAGCTATCAGAGAGAAATTCACCGCTTACTTCGCAGATATTGCAATAAGCGCAAACAAATCCGCTACCAACGTAGAATTACTTATAATACTCGGAATTTTCTTATTGGTATTTGCAATTATAATCATACTCGCTGCCGGATTGGAATACTTATCATATCGTAGGACGCTCAAAAAAATGTCCGATGCGGAATCTGAAATGGTCTACTCAGAGATGGAGAGTCCTCAGACTGTATTTATAAAGAAGTGTAATACTTATCTAACTCCCAGGTATATAGTCAGTCTCGGCAACAAGCTTGAGATTCACAAATATACGGACATTCTGTGGGCATACCGCTTTGACCAGAGTCACAGCTTTGTTCCTATACTGACCAATATAAAGGCAATGACTTCAGACATGAAAACGGTCAACATAGCCGATATGCAGGGCTTAACCGCAGGCAAAACGCAGATCATAAATCAGATTCTCGAGCAACTACAGGCACACAATCCCCAAGTTGCCATTGGCTACACCTCCGAATATATAAATCACTTCAAGGCGCTTCGCAAGAGCCAGCGCAATTAATGCGATCACTTTACGCCCCGGCATAATAGCTAATACTCAGAAATGTTTGTGTACGGCTGCGCAGTGATTTTCATACTTTCAGAAAACCCGAAAATGCCTCCTTTCGACGTTGCTCAGAGAAGTCGGCATTTTCGGGTTTTCTGAAAGTTGAAAATCATCTTGCTCGTCCGAAAACTGCACATTTCTGAGTATTAGCTATTATGCCGGGGCTGTTTATTGAAGGGCTATTAGATATGTACTGGTATTTATCTGAACTTACTCATCCATTCATAAATGCTATATACTCAGGATCTTTTTGAAATTCTTCTAAATTAGCTACCACTTCCTCATAGCTCATTTCCCAATAATTTGGCTTTCCTTTTTCCATCAAATATGCTCCAAAACAAATGCTATAGTCATGAACCACTTTGCCTTTTTGACCATCAGTATTATACCAATGAATATATTCCTTAACATTCGACGGTTGCGAATATATCTTAGGTTTTCCTTCGGAATCATATTCTTCACTTATATAATCAATAAATTCATCGCTTGATAGCTCGTGCTCAGATTGTGCATTATTGTATGCGTATATATTTACTATAAACTGATTTTTATCGCCATCCTCAATCCCATGATAGAAAAACCTTTTTTTAGGCTCATAACATAGAGCAAAAGCGGTATTCTGATCATAATATAATAATTCAAGCTCCCTTTTTTCTTCAGCCTCTTTCTTTGCTTCTTCTTTTAATTGATTAAGATGTATACCATAAAATATTACACCTATGAGTAATAAAGAAATAATACAGATTATAAATGTTGCTTTCTTTTTCACAAAAATCCTCTCGTGCCCTGTGGCGGAAACTCTTGACTTTATCAAGGTTCTTCCTTTTCTTTGAATACTCATCCTTCAATAAATGGATTATATTCAGGATCTTTTTGGAATTCTTCTAAATTAGCAACGATTTCTTCATAATTCATATCTAAAATTGATTTCTCACCTTTTCTTACTAGGTATACAATAAAAGATGTTTCATATCTATCAATCTTTTTCTTGCCTTCATTAAAATACCAATCAATATATTCTTTTATAATTTCAGGCTGTGAATATATCATAGGTTTTCCATCTGAATCATATTCTTTGCTTATATATGTATAAAACTCATCAAGTGTCAATTCATGATCCGATTGAGCATTATATGCATATATGGAAATAGCAGTATTTTTTTTATTTGCATTTTCAAAACTACAATAAGAATATATTTTACTAAAATCACAAGTTAGCCAAAACGCTGTATTCTGTTCATAATATAAGAATTCAAGCTCTCTTTTTTCCTCAGCTTCTTTCTTTGCTTCTTCTTTTAATTGATTAAGATGTATACCGTAAAATATAACGCCTATGAGTAATAAAGAAATAATACAGATTATAAATGTTGCTTTCTTTTTCACAAAAATCCTCTCGTGCCCTGTGGCGGAAACTCTTGACTTTATCAAGGTTCTTCCTTTTCTCTGAATACTCATCCTTCAAGAAAAGGATTATATTCAGGATCTTTTTGGAATTCTTCTAAATTGGAAATAAGTTCTTCATAGCTCATTTCCCAAAATGGTGGTCTGCTTTTTTTGGCTAAAAAATGAATAAAATATTTTTTGTATTTTTGAATAGTATCTTCACCTTGCCCTATGGTCCAAAACCAATCAATATACCCCTTTATATTAGGTGGCTGCGAATATATTCTGGGCGTACCTTCAGAATCATATTCTTCACTTATATATGCAATAAATTCATCAATTGGCAATTTATTCTGAGGACACACGATGTTATATGTATATATCGAAATCACAACATAATTTATATCTGAATCATCAATACCATGATAATAATTTATTATGTCCATATTAGAACACAATCTAAAAGCAATATTCTGCTTGTAATATAAATTTTCAAGTTCTTTTTTTTCATCAGCTTCTTTCTTTAATTGATTAAAATGTATACCATAAGATATAACACCTATAAGCAATAAAGAAAAAATACAGATTATAAGCGGTACTCTTTTTTTCATTTTTGTCAATGCTCTTCCAAATATTTTTCTACCTCTTCAACACTCATCGCGTCTATTTCATCCGTAGATTTATTTTTATTCCTCGCTAAATCATTTTCCATTTCATCTTCAAGTTTTTCACCCTTATCTAGTCCCTCTTCCTCCGAGCACCATGCATTATATTTATCGAAAATATCACTGTTTCCAATTTTATTGCCATTTTCATCTTGTTCAAATTCCTTTTCAAATTCTTTTATCATTTCATCAACAGTATAATTTGTTCCCTTTTCTCTATTGTATGCTTCAACACAAAATAGAAGTTTCTTCTCATCAAATTCAGGGTTATAAACATACACACAGTCGCCATCTTTTTCAGTAATTTGTACTACCGTTCCTTTAACAAACATGCAGTGTGCATAAGTGCCATAATCCATCGTGTCGAAATCACTCATTAATTTTTCCGCATTATTTATCTTCTCCATTTCAGCTACCATTTCTTTTACTGTCCAATACTCTAATGAAATAGAACTTTTGGTGCAGTAATCGACTGCGTACAATACAGTCTGTTCTGCCAGAAATTTAGCTGCATCATCCGGTACATTGACAGCTGTTCTTTTTCTATTTATTTCTCTAACAGATTGGTTAATATTTTTATTTATACCATAAGCACTTGAATATGGATATACCATTATTGACCTTGCATTTTTGTCAAAAGGTTTTTTCACATTAGGATCATAATATTCTCCCGGACAGCAATCTATTCGTGCTAAATAAATGTTTCGTCCCCCAGAGTTTTCCTTATGACTAATATGAACATAATTAATATAACCTGCTCTTGGCATGTCATCAAAGATACTATCAATCAGTACCGCACGAGTAAATTTATCTGATTTTACAAAATCATCTTCAACTTCCTTTAAAACATTTAGCATTATATCGTGCCTGTCTATTAGGATACCAAGTTTATCTGACACCTTGATTAAAGCAGAACCATCATCATACTGCGCATTACAAAAAAGTGACTCTATTTCCTCATCCGTCATTTCAAACATCTCACCAGCTAATACTTCATATTCTATAGAAGTAAAGTGATAAGCATCATTAAGGTCATCTTTTGCTTTAAACCATTCGCTAATTGCATCCCAATCGTAATTATCACCATTCTTAAAATAATTTAATGCTGATTCCCTTGTCGCTGCATATGCAACAGTTTTGTGCTTTATCTCATTAAGCGGCAATAGATCATTATTGGATGTTACCTCCAAACGGACACCTGCGCCGTCTTTCCTTACTTCAAGCTTTGTATTTTCAAATCGTCCGCCAAATTCTAACTTCGTTATAGCATTAGGAACTGCAACGCCTTTCTTCTTATTCTCCTTTATTTGCTCATCAACTGAAGATAAAAGCTGATATGCAAGTCCACCCTTTTCAAGATGTTTTAGTGTTCCTTCAATCTTTTCCTGGTCATATGCAACATACTTTTTACCATCAACGACTTCCATATATAAGAATCCCTGGACAGTAGCATTGATGTTAGCTATAGCATCTGCGTCATTTGAATCGTCATCATCACAAAGAATTTTCATCTGTGCATCAAGATATTCAGCTGCATCTTTGTCAGTAGCAAAGATCTTAACATTCATCTTTGTGCCATTTGAAGCCGCAGCCCACAAAGATGCAAGCCCGTTATCAAGATATGATACATTTGTTCCAAGTGCAACAAGTCCTACGGAATTGTGGGCAATACTTGGATTGTAGATTTTCATGGCATCAAGAGCCCCTGCGGTGTTTCTGATATTATCCTGAAGTAAAGCTGATTTTCCCGTTATATCTTTTTTGAACATCATCGACTCTGCATATTCATCGAACATTTCAAGTTTTTGGATACATTTATCCATGCATCCTCCATTACCGCAAAATTCATCATAGATTTCACGTACCGGTTTGGCGTCGAAATATTCAAAATCTGTAAGATCGCTGAAGTCATTTATAACTTCTCTTACCATGCTTTCAATCTCACAACCAAGCACATCCATTTCTTCGTAACGTCCTTGATGATCTTTCTTTATATGCCTTAACACCTCTCTACTTATACGCGCTTTTGGAGAAGGGTCAACCATCTCTTCAAAAGCTTCTTTTACATCCGCACAAGCCATGTACAGTTCTTTTTGAATGTTACGATTTTGGACATGGAGCTTATCCCTTTGTCCGTTACCTATAAATTCTTTTGATGCATCAGCAGCTCTACCACCGTAAGTCTCATTATTGTAGTATTTGCCATAGCCTGCTTCAAGATACATTGCCTTTGCGCCGTATCCATCAATGTCCTGCGCAAGGTTATCCATAAAAGCCTTGAATTTTTCTGCGTCAAATTGCTTATCTTCAAAATCTCTTAAATATATCTCATCATTATCATAAAATGACATTATCTTACCCTCTTAGTATTTATCATCGTCAAGAGAAGCAAGCTCGGCCTCGAGCTTACTTATATGATTTCTATATTCGTCAATCATTTCTTCCAGTCTTTCTATAGCTCTTTTTATAGAACTCATAAACTGAGCCGTATTACTCAGGAACGCATCTGTTCTAATATTGATCTCGAACTGGTATTCCTCTGAATTTTGTTCGAGCTTACCTCTGAACTTTTCACCAAAAGTCATATCATATATACGCTCAGGCTCATAAACATCATTCTCTACATCTGTACGTTTTCGGGACATAGATTCGTGTATCTCTTCAAGTCTGCTCTTACGCCCCTTACATTCATCTATTTTACGTTCATAGCTATGTATCTCATGTTCAATATCACTTCTTCGACTCATTTAAACTACCTCCGGCATTTTTACTTTCAACCGTGAGGCTCTCACTTGCAGCATTATCAACTGCAATCATACTGTCTCTGACTGTATATAAAGCTCTTGGAAGTGATATGGACGCTTCCTGTCTGTATAAATCTGCTGATGTATGCACGTTCTTTAATGCTTCAATAATCTGTCTTCCTGCGGTAAATCCCTCCAAGCAACTTGTGTTTTTCAGTGCGTCATCTGAAAGCACTAAATTTTCTGCCGCGCTTTGAATATCCCCAACGATTCCCGTGAACACGTTTGTGTCCATGAAAATATCTCTTTCTGCCATTTTTCTCCTTTTTTGTTTCCTATACAAAAATTAAGTTTTAATATTTTATTAACAATTCTATCATTCATGTGGATCTTTATCAATGTAAAATCGGAAAAACAGAAGATTTTGTTGGAGATGTTTGTAAGATCAATGAAGATACTCAGAAACTCGCATATCGCTTGGTTAATACAACACTTATGCTCCGCAACTGGTTTATTGATAAAAGGATATCTAAAGATTAAAGTACTCGTCATCATGACATTTAGAACAAAGAGTCGCTCGCGACTCTTTCGCGCGCGAGCGGTATTGCGAAGCAATAAATTACCTTTCCGCGAGCTGCGCATCCTGCGGAGCATTTTTATATCATAGGAAAGCACTTTCCTATGATATAAAGAAAGTGGTGTGTAAATTCAATCATCAAACACACCACTTCGATTTATTAACTCAATATAGCGTTCTACTGTCAAACGCACCTAAACTTTAATTCCCGAAATTTATATTTCTCCAAATCTGACTTTGGCGTAGGCTTTAATTGCTTCTACGCATTTTTCAAAGCCGAGTTTACTGCTGTCGAGGCAGAGGTCGTAGTTCATGGCGTCGGTCCATTTGCAGCCGGTGTGGTGTTCGTAGTAGTCGGCTCTGTATTTGTCTTCTCTTGCGATGAACTTTTCAAGTTCATCGGGGGGAAGGCTTTGTACTTTAGCGGCCTGCTCCATAAGGAAATCCTGAGGGGCATGTACGAAAACACTTATGACATTGTCATAATCTTTAAGGACAAAGTTGGCTGCGCGTCCGATTATGACACCGCCTGTGGTCTCGGCGATTTTTTTGATCGTGGCTGCCTGAAAATTAAAGAGGTTATCAAAAGAGGTAAAGTCTTTGCTGTCAGGGCCTAAGATCTCACCGGTGTAAACATTGGCGGGCATTTTGAAGAAGCCTATTGTTCTGCAACGTTCATCGGCGTCCAGAAAAAGGTCTTCGTTTATCCCGCTCTCTTCGGAGGCAAGACGCAAAAGTTCTTTGTTGTAATAATTTATTCCAAGGTCTTTTGCCAGCATCTTGCCGACTGTTCTTCCGCCACTTCCATATTGTCTTGCAATTGTAATAGTAACGTTTTTCATAGTCTTCACCTCCCAGTTCGCACTGGCCTCCGCAAGTGCTCTCAGCTTACTCCTGGGATATTCACTAAGCTCGTGAAAAACCTCGCTAAGTGTATCCCCATGGTTCGCACTAGCCTCGATAATACCTCGGCAAGTGCTCTACTCACCTAAATATGCTTTTTTTATAGACTCATCGTTTAGAAGGTCTGCTGCGTTTCCTTCTTTTACAATCTTACCTGTTTCAAGGACGTATGCTCTGTTGGCGATTGAAAGAGCTTTTTTGGCATTCTGTTCAACCAAAAGAACTGTTACGCCGTCTTTGTTCACGTCTTCTATGATATTAAATATCTCATTTACAAAAATAGGAGAAAGTCCCATTGAAGGCTCATCCATCAGGATAATATCGGGATGAGACATAAGCGCTCTTCCCATTGCGAGCATCTGCTGCTCACCGCCTGAAAGTGTTCCGGCAAGCTGATTTGTTCTCTCTTTAAGTCTGGGGAAACGAGTGTAGATTTTTTCAAGTGTCTCCTGAAGTTCTGCACTGTTGTCTCTTGTGTAAGCTCCCATCTTAAGATTCTGGAGAACCGTCATCTCTGCAAATACTCTTCTTCCCTCGGGAACCTGAGCCATTCCCATTGATACGATCTTGTGTCCGGGAATCTTGGTAAGTTCCTCTCCCTTATATTTTATCAAACCTTCATCTGCTTTGATAAGTCCTGAAAGTGTATGAAGTGTTGTTGTTTTTCCTGCGCCGTTTGCTCCGATAAGCGCAACAACTTCGCCCTTGTTCACCTTAAAGGAGATTCCCTTAAGAGCCTGAATAACACCGTAATATACACTTAAATCTTTTACTTCTAAAATTGGTTCCATATACACCTCGAAAATATTTTATGCAAGCACTCTACTCACCAAGGTATGCCTTAACTACCTCAGGATTGGTCAAAACTTCTTTTGTCTCGCCCTGGCAGAGAACTTTACCGAAGTTAAGTACGGTAAGCTTCTCGCAGATTCCGGAAACAAGCTTCATGTCGTGCTCGATAAGAAGTATCGTCATGTTAAACTCTTTTCTTACAAGAGCGATAGTTTCCATAAGTTCTTTGGTCTCGTTGGGATTCATTCCCGCTGCAGGCTCATCCAGAAGAAGGAGCTTGGGATCTGTAGCCATGGCTCTTACGATCTCTAACTTTCTCTGCTTTCCGTAAGGAAGATTTGAAGCAAGAGTATCTCTTTCACCTGCAAGATCAAAGACATTAAGAAGGCGCATGGCCTCATCATCTATCTGCTTCTCAACCTTCTTGTATCTTCCTACATGAAGGAGACTTTCGAGTGTGCTGTATTTATATCTCTCGGAAAGTCCAACCTTAACGTTATCGATAACGGACATCTGCTTGAAAAGTCTGATGTTCTGGAAGGTTCTTGCTATTCCCGCATGATTTATCTCTATTGTATTCTTTCTTGTGATATCTTCACCGTCAAGCTTGATCTTTCCTTCATTTGGCTTGTACACGCCGGTAAGAAGATTGAAGACCGTAGTCTTACCCGCACCGTTAGGTCCGATAAGGCCGTATAGTTCACCTTTTTCAATCGTCATATTAAAATCGTCAACCGCACGAAGTCCACCGAAGGATATGCTCAAATTGGTTACATCCAAAAGTGCCATTATTTCACCACCTTAACCTTTTTCTTAAATCCGAAATTCGCAAATGTTCTCTTTCTCCACTCGATTACCTTTGGTGACCAGTTCACGATCATCATTACGATAAGAACTATTGAATAGATAAGCATTCTGTACTTATTAAGTCCTCTCAAAAGCTCGGGAAGAAGGTACAGTATGCATGCAGCCACAACGCTTCCTCTGATATTTCCGATTCCGCCGAGTACAACATATACAAGGATCATAATTGATGCGTTATATCCAAAATACTGTGATGAAGCCGTAAGTGTAGTTATGTTATGAGAATAAAGAACTCCGGCTGAACCTGCGATCGCTGCGGAAATTGTAAATGCCAGCATCTTGTATCTTGTGACATTGATTCCCGAAGCTTCTGCTGCGATATGGTTATCTCTGATAGCCATGATAGCGCGTCCGTCTCTTGAATTGATAAGATTAAGTACGATAACAAGAGAGATAAGAAGAACGCCGATTCCTATCATGAAATTTGCATCCTTTGGAGTTCCGGTAATACCCATGGCTCCGTTTATGATCATTGTTCCATCGGACTCAAGATTAAGTGCCATCTGGTTTTCCATCGAAAAATGAAATCCCTTGCTGTCTACTCCGATGTAAAAAGCATTTATTACATTCTTAATGATCTCACCGAAAGCAAGTGTAACAATGGCAAGATAATCGCCTTTAAGTCTGAGTACGGGTATACCGATAAGGAAACCGAAAAGCGCCGCAACAGCTATTCCGATAATAAAAGCTATAAAAAATCTTGGGCCGGAAGGAATCTTATCCGCCATAACCTTGGAAAAAGTAGCGCTGGTAAAAGCACCGATACACATAAATCCGCAATGACCGATACTGAGCTCACCCAAAATACCAACACAAAGATTGAGCGCAACCGCGATAATCGCATAATATGTCATAGGAACCAGTAATCCGCCCATATGACTTGAAAGCTTTCCCGTCATCGCAAGCACTTCCACAACCAAAAATGCAGCAATAACAATTCCGTAAGTGATTAAATTATCTTTTGTCTTTTTGTCCATATGCATAGTCGTCACCTCTTTAAACCTTTTCCTGAATGACTTTACCAAGAATACCTGTGGGCTTAACAATAAGCACAATTACAAGAATTCCAAAAACTATGGCATCAGACAGCTGTGAAGAAATGTAAGTCTTACTGAGGATCTCGACAATTCCAAGTACTAGTCCTCCGATCATTGCTCCGGGGATAGAACCGATTCCACCCAAAACCGCTGCGACAAACGCCTTTATACCGGGCATTGCTCCGACATATGGAGACAGGTTGGGATAAGCTGAGCAAAGAAGAGCACCTGCGATAGCCGCAAGCGCAGATCCGATCGCAAATGTGAGCATGATAGTCTTATTGACATTTATTCCCATAAGAGTAGCAGCTCCCTTATCCTCCGCAACAGCAAGCATCGCCTGTCCCTGTTTGGTCTTATTGATAAAAAGCTGAAGGCATATAAGAATAACGAGACTTATCACGATAGTAACAATCGTAACGCCCTGAATCTTGAGCTGTCCGCCCGCAAATGAAATTCCCTTCCATGTGATCACTGATGAAAAAGACTTTACATCGGCACCGAATATAATAAGCGCAAGATTCTCAAGGAAGTAACTTACTCCGATCGCAGTGATAAGAACTGCCAAAGGTGAAGCTGCTCCTCTAAGAGGCCTGTATGCAATAAATTCAGTGGTAATTCCAAGTAAAGAACACAGAACAATAGAAACGACAACAGCTATAACGGTTCCCATTACGCCATTTCCGCTCAAAGCACCGCTTATTGAGAAAATCACATAGCATCCGACCATGATAAAATCGCCGTGTGCAAAATTAAGCATCTTGGCAATTCCGTAAACCATGGTATATCCAAGTGCTATTATGGCATAAATACTACCAAGACTAAGTCCGTTGATGAGATAAGTAAGAAAGCTCATCGTATACCTCCAAAAATATTTCTAATAATTCTTATGATATAAATGATACCACAAACAGCTTTTCTTTTTACTGTTCCGTGATATGAAAACGCAGGACACCCTATGAAGGTACCCTGCGTAGCACTTCACTGTGCAGTTAAGATACTAACCTTAAAAATCGAACAAACCGGCATAACCGAATTACTCTGCTGATACGTAAGCGCCTTCCTTGATAACAACAGCCTTAGGCTCTTTGTTAGGCTCACCTGAAGCTTCCCAAGTCATCTTGGCAGATGTAAGACCTGATGCCTCAATCTCTGTCATAGCACCCTTAAGGGCTTCACAGATATCTGATGTGCTCATGTCGGGAGTTACGCTCTTAGCCTCAAGTGCCTGCTTGATGATGTATACTGCATCATAAGCATCAGCAGCGAACTGGTTGGGAACTTCACCATACTTTTCCTGATAATTCTTTACGAAGTTAACTGTAAGATCATCCTTTGCATCAGCAGCGAAAGGTGTAAGAAGCATTACGCCTTCAGCAAGCTTTGTGTCGAAATTCTCAACGGAAAGGATTCCGTCCATACCGTCAACACCGAAGAATACAGGCTTGTAATCCATTGTGTTTGCCTGTGTAAGGATAAGTGAAGCTGCCTGATAGTAAATAGGAAGGAATACGAGGTCAGCGCCTGCATCCTTAGCCTTCTGAAGCTGAACTGAGAAATCAGTAGCATTGTCCGCTGTGAAAGCTTCTGAAGAAACGATCTCAAAATTCTTATCCTTTGCTTCTTCTGTAAACTTCTGACAGATACCGCTTGAATAAACGTCTGAACTGTCATATATGATACCAACCTTTGTTGCAAGGTTGTGATCTGCTATATACTGAGCTGAAGCAATACCCTGGTTGGGATCTGAGAAACATACACGGAATACGTTGTCATATTTAACGCACTCTTCAGCAGATCCTGAAGGTGTAAGCTGGAACATATTGTCAGCCTTTGTGTTTTCTGAAACAGCGATTGAGCAAGCACTTGTTGTTGAACCTACAAGAATCTGCATTCCCCAATCCTTAAGTGTATTGTATGCATTTACTGACTTCTCTGCATTGAGCTCGTCATCTTCCTTACTGTACTCAACCTGATATCCGTTGATACCACCTGCTGCGTTGATCTCCTCAACTGCAAGCTCTGCAGCGTTACATACAGCATTACCGTATACTGCAGCTCCGCCTGTAAGAGGTCCGATTGCACCGATCTTAAATGTAGCTCCGTTGTCAGATGAGCTCTCTGTTGCCTGTGCAGGCTCCTGTGAATTTGTTGTTGCTGTGCTTGCAGGATCAGTACAACCTGCGAGCATTGCAGTAACCATGGCAGAAGTCATAAATGCGCTGATAACTTTGTTAAACTTCTTCATAATATTTCCCTCCTAAACGAAAAGCAAAAATCAAAATGTATATTTGTATACAATCTTGTTTTTATTTTAATTAGGTTAAAATATCAAAAGAAAAATGTCAACACTTTATTTAATTAAAATTTATTCTGTAATCTCTCTTGAGATTCATCTTTTCACCGAAACCTTCATAAGACAGTGAAACAACAAACGGTTCCCTACTGTCTGTATACGCATCATAACATGCCACCCCGTCCAGATACACGGTATATCCCGTTTCTTCATCCAGGTAATCACGCTCAGCTCCGGGCTTTAATACAAGCTTATGCTTTCCGGCTTTTATCTCAACAGCATTCTCCAGTGGAGAACTATCCTTCGCAAAGTCTTTAAGATATATAACTTCTTCTCCCGGAACCTTGATCACATATCTCACGTCTTTACCGATCTTTCCGGCATCTATCCCGCCGATTCTGTCAAGAAGCGCCGCGTAAGCACTGTTATTAAGAAGCTCACTGTCATTTATCTCGATAACAAAACTTGAAGAATCAAAATTCTTGTACTGCGCCGCTCTTCTGATAAAAATGTCTTCTTTAGCAAGGTTCTTTAAACGAGCATAATATCCGTCAGCCTCAGAAAGCCTCTTAGCAACATACGCTCTGAACTTATCAAAATTATTGGGCTCACCTTCAGCCCTGTAGTTTCCGTCACTCCAACGCTCTTTATCTCTAAGATACGCTCCCGAGGAACAAATATCTTTTTCATATTCATCAAGCATCTTCCGGATTGTATCATCAGACCAGGCGCCCTTACGAAGCTGCGCAAATCTGTCACAGCTCTTTTCCACAATATCGGCGCAGTCTCCCGCCATGATCTGTCCAAAATAAAGATCCTCGAAAAGCAGATTGTAATAAGGCTTATGTCCATACTGAAGATAGCCGTTCTTTACATTCGGAACAAACATATTGCCCCATGCAACATCAAGATCCCACGGACAGTAATATGAATAAAATCCGTCGGGAATATCTCTGACAAAGAGATAATAATTCTTAAAGAGATTATCATCTCCCTGGACCAAATTGATAAACAACGTATAATCAATCGCATTATCTATATCAATGCACTTTTTGAGCGCGTTCACATTAGATGAATTGTTCTGAAGATTCTCAAGGTAATCCATCAATGGATCCCATCTGTTCCCATTATAGCTTTCTTCGTCCTCACCTGCGGGCAAATTCACAACGCGCCATCCCAAAAGGCCGCCGTATTCGTTATATGCCACCTCTGACGACTCGACTCCGACAAGTCTTTTATAGAATCCCACATATTCCTCATTCTTGGAAATACCTATCATCTTCTCATCCGGAGTATATCCCAACGCATAAAGCCCGCTGTACTCTCCGTTTATAAAGAGCTCCAGGAATCTGTATTCCACTCCGGTCGTTATTTCGTAGCGGTTATTCTTATTGCAGCTGTTAAACCACAGATTCTGACTGAAAACATTTCTCACTTTCTCCGCGTCATTATAGGCCGGATAAAGAATGTAATCGTCATCCTTGCGCATCCCAAGAAGCGACATATTGCTACTTTGAGGATTGTCGCTTTCTTTACTGTGCACCAATGATATTTTCAGGGGTTTTTTGGGAAAAGATCTTGTATTGCCGCCGCGAATCCTTATAAAACCTTCAGATGACATATCTCTGGTCGCACACTGCTTCCTGTTATCATAAAGCCGCATGTTCATCCCGGTCTCAAACTCAGTAATCCCGCCATCGCATTCTATATTCATAAGAGGCAGAAATGTGCAGATAATCTTGCGAATGCAGTAATTATCATCATTATAAAAGATACACGTAAGTGGAGTATTATTCGCGATCGCATCATCCGTAATCCCCGAATTAAGAAAAGCGAATTGCATATTTGCATCGCCTGTTACATCGACGGAAGGGTTATAAGCTGTTTCCTTATCATCTATAAGAGAATAGAAAAAAGCTCCGGCCGCCTTATCATAGAAAAGTTCCTGCTCATCAAAGCACACTTTAAGACTCATATCATCCGTAAGTGCCCTTGTTTTCTTAATTTCTTCGAACCTGTTATTGTCAATTATATGATCAGAAAGATAATCTTCACTTACATAACGCAAAAGTACCAGCGCTGCAAGAGAAAAAAAACTTACTGCTATTAAAATGGCTATTTTTCTAGTCATATCACCCACCAAATCCCAAAACAATACATATAAAGTACATCAAACTAATTAATTATGCAATATTAGCCTAATTTGCGTTGCATTAATCACTTATGCTTGCTACAATTAGCTAAAGGGGGAATAAAATTATGCTTCAGTTGTCTTACTTGGGGATTGCATTTGCTTTTGTTTTCTACTTAATCTTCGGAATAACTGTAAAGTTCATGACTCTCAGTATTTATGACCAGAACAAAGCCAGACTCGGAATTGTCCTGACATCTTTACTTGTCTTTGCAGTGTCTTGTTTTTCTTCCGGATTTATACATATCCAATCCGCCAGATATATCTATGGTATTTTATTCTTTCTTTTCTCAGCAATATCATTGTTTATCTTTGTTTCTCTGATAGTTGAACTCCATCAGATTACTACACGTGCAAAAATGCGCCGTTTCATGGTTCTCTTCGACATAGTCGATCACTACATAAACGAAGGTAAAACAAATGAAGAGATCATGGAATATCTGACTGTTATACAGAATTTGTCCGTAAAAGAGGCAAGTGATTTCCTTACATTTATAACAGATCCCATAAATCATGAATTTCTTTCAGATGTAAATGCCCAGATACGTGAAGCGCAGTTACTGAAAACCTGATATATATTGTAAATAATAAGACCTAAATTCGGCAATCGAACTTAGGTCTTTCTTTATGTCTGCATCATACAATTCTGAATTCATCAAACTGCGGATCTTCAACAAAATCCATTATGAGGTTAAGCGGCGTAAGTCCGATAGCCTCATGATGAATCTGCTCTTTGATAACCATCTTCTCATAGGAAGACAGATTCTTAAACTCCGGATGACTCTTCTCATATTTCTCGCTTAACTGATCGAATAAGTTGTACTCCGGATCGCCCCACGCAAATACCTCTGCTGTCTTCAAATTTGGTTTGAACGGAGAATATTGCAGCTGGCTATTTTCCATAGGAAGTCGCTCCTTTCTCGTCAAAAAACACAAATCAACACGATTGGTACGTTTCTACTAAATAATATCATATTTTAAACAAAATTTCATAAATTTTTAGTATTTTTTTATTTTTTGTACCAAAAATGAGAAGAAGAAGGAGGAGCTTACGCCCCTCCTTACTGTTATTTAAATGCAATCTGTGCAAAATTGTAAAAACCAAGATACCAGATATTGAAATCATGAGAACCGTTAAGTTCCTGCCATGTAAAGTTCTTACCTGAAACAAACTGGTTACTTACTGCCGGAAGATTCTTTGCTGCGGCAGAAGCACTCTGATAAGCTGTTCCATCCTGAAGTCCACAGATATTGTAGAAATAGTGGATAGGATACTTATTATCCTTCAGAATTGACGCTGTCTTATCTGCAGTATTACTTGTCGGTGCAGCTGAGAACGCTCCAAAGTATCCGAATAAGTCTACACATTCTCCCAGACCGATGTTGATTGTCTGCATACCGCCCATTGAAAGACCGGCAATTGCTCTGTGATCTCTGTCAGCGTATGTGCTGTAATTAGAATCAATATATGGAATAAGATCGTTTCTAAGTTCTTTTCCGAATGAATAGAAAGAATCTGTCGATCCGCTCTGTGAAGCCTTTCCGTTAGGAGTTACCACGATGAATGAATCAATATCACCATAGTATGAAAGGTTATCCATAATGGCCTTTACCTGAGAATTGTTTCCTGTCATTCCCCACTCGTTTTCATTACCACCGATTCCATGAAGAAGATAGAGTACGCTATACTTCTTGTCGGGGCTGTAGTTTGCGGGAAGGTAAATATTTGCCTTCTTTGTATATGTACGGCCGTTTGAAGAATCATGAGCCGTGTATGAAATGCTCTTAACAGTACCTGCTCCTTCGCCGTTTCTTACTGCAGAATACTTTGAAGGAATGCTGTTAGCTATTGAAGCAGTAGGATTTGCATGTGAGTTGTTTGTCTGACCACCCTGCTTATTATCTGACTGTTTGTTATCTTTCTGGTTGCCCTGCTGATTTCCTGTCTGCTTGTTATTATCCTGCTTATTATCATTCTGCTTATTGTTATCGTTCTTCTTATCCTGCTGTACAGGCTGATCTGAAGAATTAACAGGTTCAAATTTCCACTGCTGGTTCTTCTTGCCGTTAGCCTTCCACTGGCATACATTTGAACCGTCAGCTGTCTTATGCTGATATACATCAAGCACTTTTGCGCCGCCTGAAGACTTTGTTCCAATTGTATAAACGCCACTTGTCTTAGTAGGCTTTACAACAAACTGCTGAGCGTCATGACCGACTGCATCATAGATCTGGATATTTGTGCCATCCTTATTCTCTCCATATGCTACATCGAGCATGAACTCTCCGAGTGCTGACTTAAGAGTGATATAACCGTCTCCCTTATTCTCAACATACCACTTCTGGCCCTTTACGCCTGTGCCCTTACTGATAATAACATTGGTAACTTTCTTTGCGTTATCATCCTTTACCGTAAGATACTTCTGTGAATTGATATCTTTAATATAATACCATCCATCTCTAATCTCGCCGGAAACATTGCTGTTATTTGTCTGTCCGCCGTTTGCCTGTCCGTTATTTGGCTGAGGTGCAGGCTGTGGTGTGGGCTGAGGCTGTGGTGTGGGTTGCGGTTGAGGCTGAGGAGTAGGCTGCGGCTGTGGTGTAGGCTGCGGCTGGGGATCCGGAGTATTGTTCTTTTCCTGTCCTCCGTTTCCTGCGTTTGAACCATCAGTGTTTGCCTTCCAGCGATCAAATGAGAAATTGCCCTTAAATACAAAGCAGATATCCTTTGATCCTGTAACACTCTTTACGTTTCCTGTGAAGTCCTTATATGAACCTCCTGTACTTGATACATTGATTGTTCCGAGTACATTTCCTGAAGGAGATCCTTCTCTTACTTCAATGCTGCCGTTTCCGTTACTCTGAACAGTTGCGGTGATTGAAGATACACCTTTGGAGAAGTTTACACCCTTAACCTTTGTATAATCTCCGTTGTCTATATTTGTAACCCAGGCCTGTCCGTTTGAATTACCTTTTACTCCGATACCTGCCTGTGTGAACATTGTCTCTGCTTCAACCCCGTTATAAGGATCAACGCTTGGATTCATTGGTACACCGTTAAGAGACTGCTGAATCGTATTTATCTTGCCGTTTGAAACATTAACTTTGTCAATGTGTGTTGTTCTGTATCCGAGGTTCTGTCCAACCACTTTAGCCTCTACAGTATGTGTATGATATGCCATGTAGTAGTTGCCCTTGAACTCAAAGATCTGGTGATGGTTATTTCCGTCAGATCCCTTGAATGTATTTCCCGGATTAGCCATGATCTCACCCTGATGGTTAAAAGGTCCCATAGGGTTATTACTTGTCATAACCTGAATTGTTGCATTTCTGAATCCATTGCCGCAATTCCAGTTTGAGCAATATGAATAATAATATGTATTACCAATCTTGTTGATACCTGAATCTTCAAAAAGATAAGGTGCATCAATTGTTGCTGCACTACCTGAAGTACTTACCATATCTGCACCGAGCTTGATAACTCTTGCTGTCTTGGGATGAGCATTCTGTCCATTCGGAACACCGCCACCAAAATACAGATATCCTGTTCCGTCGCTGTCTACAAGTACAGCCGGATCAAAGAGCCACTCCACGTTACAGTTGGGAGTTTGCTTTGTAATAAGTGCATGACCGATCGGATCCGTCCATGGACCTGTAGGACTGTCAGCCGTCAAAACGCCGATACTGCTGGCATTATTTGCAAAGTATAAAAAGAACTTGTCCTTTCCGTTTATCTTCTTTGTACAGATAGTAGGTGCCCATGAATTGCCGGCCCATCTTGCCGCTCCGTTTCCACCTGCAATATTAAATGCACCGTGATCTGTCCAGTTTACAAGATCCTTTGAGGAATAGCAGTTTAACTGATTGATCTTTGCATAAGTATTTTTATTGTTTCCTGCAAATTCCTGAGAATCGTTTGTTGTATATATATAAACCGTATCGTTATATACGAGTACGCCCGGATCCGCACCGTAACTCTGCGTTACAAGCGGGTTATTTTCATTATCGCCTTTGACATAGCTTCCTCTTTCAACGCCTGCGGCCTGAACTGTTGCAGCTGAGCCGATAACAAGCGTACATGCCATAGCTACGCCTAGCATTCTTTTAATTGACTTAACCATATAACCTCTCACTATTCATTCAAACTTCAATTAATTCTGTGCCGGTTCAAAAATCCACTGTTGATTTGCATTACCATTGTGCTTCCACTGGCATACGTTGGTGCCGTCAGCTGTCTTGTGCTGATATACATCAAGATTCTTTGTTCCGTTTGATGATTTTGTTGCGATCAAATAAGCTCCGCTCTTCTTTGAAGCCTTTATCATAAACTGCTGAGCATCATGTCCGTATGCATCATAGATCTGAAGGTTTGCACCATCCTTGTTCTCTCCGTTGGCTACATCGAGCATGAATTCTCCAAGAGCTGACTTAAGTGTGACATAACCGTCACCCTTATTCTGAACATACCATTTCTGTCCCTTTGCTCCTGTGCCCTTTTCAATCTGAACGTTAGTAACCTTCTTTGCTCTGTTATCCTTTACTGAAAGGTACTTCTGAGAATTAACGTCCTTGATATAGTACCAACCATCCTGAATAGTTGCAGATGCATTGTTGCTTGTCTGTCCATTGCTCGGCTGAGGCTGTGGCTGAGGTGCCGGCTGAGGCTGTGGATTGGGCTTAGGCTGAGGATTTGTCTGTCCGTTATTATTGTTATTATTATTGTTGTTATTATTATTGTTGTTATTATTATTGTTGTTATTATTGTTGTTATTATTGTTGTTGTTATTACCGGACTGACCGTTACCCGGCTGAGGCTGAACCGGCTTGTTGTTAGGAGTCGATCCGGGCTGGCCGATAACATCTGTATATGCCTGAATTACTTTGTTGTATGCCTGCTTGGGCTGACCGGGTGAAGAGAACAACAAAGGCTTTGAATTGTTGATCCATGTTGTCTGGTCTGACAATCCCCACCATGTGATACCTGTTACATTTCCACCGTTCTTCTTAATCTGATTTATCTTCTTGAAAAGATCATAAGAGTAATTTGCCATATCGCTATCACCCTTATTTGTGATATCAAGCTCTGTTACCTGTACTTCAAATCCTGACTTAAGGAATGAGTTCATAGCATTGATATACTGATCAACTGAAGGATAATTTGTTCCGAGGTGAGACTGCATTCCAACACCTGCGCAAACTTTTTTACCCTGGTTTATATAATTAACAAGAGTAGTAATCTTCTGTACTTCCTGATATGTGTTGTAATCATTGTAGAAAAGCTTAACTGAATCTGTGAGCTTAAAGTGCTCAAGAGTTTCATAAGCATAGTTAAATGCCTTCTTTACATAAGGCGCGTTTGTTCTGTTATTTCCGTATACTGCTTCCCAACCTGAGTTGTTTGCGTGAATTACTTCGTTTGCAACGTCCCAGGCGTATACGCATCCGCCGTACTGGCTTGAATATACGTGATTCATAACCGTCTTTACATACATCTCAAGACGGGCATCCATTGTCTGCTGATTTACAAATCCGCTGTTTCCTGAATAATTGCTTCTGAAGAACCATGACGGTGTCTGAGAATGCCATACAAGTGTATGAGCTCTCATACCAAGACCGTTGTTACTACAGATCTTCATTACTTCATCTACTGTTCCGAAATTAATCTGGGGTACGTTCTGTTCACGATAACCGTCGGGAATATAGTATCCTCTGTTCTTTGCCTCCGATACTGAGATCAGTTTGGGAGATCCCCCAAGCAAAGCGTCCGGCTTCATCTCGTTTTCAAGTGTAATAGAATTATAGTGTTTCTTAAGAATATTTAACTGATTTGAATCTCTTAACTGATACAAATTAATACATGTACCTGAACGACCATATGCACTACCATATGTATTCAAAAGAGTTGTCTCTGCAGCTTTTGCATCAACTGTTGATGCTGATATGCACATAGAAAAAGCGCACATAAAAGCCATAACTTTAGCAACTGCTCCCCTAATACTTTTTACCTTCATAGCAACCTCCCATTAATAATATGTTAAAAATCTTTCTTCACAAGGTAACATTATTGTAACATATTATTTCACGGATGGACAACCCTAAAATTGCTAAAAAAATATCAAAAAGTGCTAATTTACGCCATTATCACGTTTTTTCGTATGCTGTTATTTTACATGCCGTAAAGTTTGTGTTAACATTTATTTGTAAAGCACTAAAATACCCACCCCCCGGATGACTGTAAGTGCAGTCTTTTGCTGCTATCCGAGGTGTGGGTATTTTTAGTGGAATATTTTAAAATAAGCCTTCAAGCCCTTGTGTTCTATAGATTTCTTTGTAATAACCGACTTCGTCCTTGATTATCGAATCAATCTGTTTCATTCCAAGAAGCTCAACAGGCGCCTTATCATCGGTCATTATCTTATCTCCCGCATTGTAAGGCATTACATTAAGTCCTACTATATCCATCATGGTCCGAAGCTTTGTATCATTTTCAAGACGAATATTCTCGGAAAATCTGTTCATAAACTCCGCATTGTCCGTTGCAAAAAGCTCTTTATTCGTAGAATTCGGAACTTTGACCGTGACCACATTGTCAAACACCGAAGAAATGGTATCTGCAAGATATCTGTTAATGGTAGCTTCATTCTCGTCGCTATACATATTCATGTTAACAACCATTACTCCGCCCGGAGCAAGATGCTCTTTTACCATGTTAAAAAATTCTGTCGACGACATCTGAAAGGGAATCGTAATATCCTGATAAGCATCGACCATTATGACATCATACTTCTTATCAACAGCCGCAAGATACGCCCTGCCGTCGTACGTCGTCACCTTGGCCTCATCCGGCAATTCGAAATATTCATGCGCAAGATCCGTGATCTTATCATCAATCTCAACGCCTTCCACATTTACGTTGTCAAAGGATTTAAGAAGCTGAGTCGCATATGTTCCGGTTCCCATCCCAAGGATCAGTATTTCAGAATCCTCTCCCGCAGCGGCCTTTTCTTTTATTCCACTCATGTAGGGCGCCGCAAGAGCATAATCATAGTACATTCCGGTAAGTTCACCGCTCTTGATATGAATTGACTGAACCCCGAAAAGAACATTTGTAGACAGGATCACACTGTAAGGATCTTCTTTTACCTGTAAATAGTTGTAAACAGACTCACCCTCATATGTCAGATTATTTTCCCAAAAAGCAAATGAGGTGCTGTGCCCGAAAAAAGTGCATACCAGAAATATAAGAATACCCGCTGCAATTTTCTTAGTTTCTTTTTTGCCGCTGCTCACAAAGAAAGCGATGCAAAGAGCTATCAGAATAGCCGCGAAAATGAGAAATGTTATGGAAGTTCCGACCGCAGGAATCGTGACAAAAGTCGGCACAAAAGTTCCGATAATGCTTCCCACAGTATTGAAAGCGCCGAGAGTTCCTATGATCTTGCCATTATCCTCAAGTGACTGCGTTGTATATTTTGCAAGTGAAGGTGTAACTGTTCCCAGAAGAAAAAGAGGAAACACAAAGACTATCATGCATGTTGCAAATGCAGCTATAACAAGGAAATTGCTGTTGACTGCAAATATCACAACCGCTGATATGGCGATGATTATATACTTGCCTAGAACAGGAATAGCCGCGATCCAGATGGCAGCAATGAGAATTCTCTTGTACAATCTTCCGGGATCCGGATTCTTGTCGGCCGCCTTACCTCCATAGATATTTCCCAGCGCCATGGCAATCATGATAGTTCCTATTATGATGGTCCACACGATCTGAGACGAGCTGAAGTAAGGTGCAAGAAGTCTGCTGGCTCCAAGCTCGACCGCCATAACAGACATTCCTGCAAAGAACTCTGTCATGTACAAAAAGAGTTTGTTGTTTAAAATTGATTTCTTATCCATTTTTCCTTTATCCATTTTTTGTATTTTTATACCCGTATTGGAGTATATCACTATCACATCCCAACGAAAATACAAATACAAAAATAAATTATCGAAAAAAGAATTAATGTCATATTCATAAGGACTATACTCCTCCTGATATCTTCAGGCTCTATCGCGCGGAGCTCATCTCCTATAAACTGTTTGTCATGAATCTTGCCGAAATAACTTGCAGGCCCTGCAAGCTTAAGCCCGAGCGCACCTGCACATGCACTCTCACACTGCGCCGAGTTAGGACTTGCATGATTATACCTGTCTCTTATAAAAATCTTTATCGAATTCTTTGTACTGTATCTAAATGCACTCTTAGCCCCAAACATAGCTGCGCACATCTCCAATACGGCTGTTCCCGCTATCATAAATACCGCACTAAGCCTTGCGGGAATATAGGCAAAAACATCATCCGTCTTAGCCGCAAACCTTCCAAAATACATATATCTGTCATTCTTGTATCCGATCATGGAATCCATCGTACTTACCGCTTTATAAATATACGAAAGGACAGGCCCGCCAAGCATCTGATAAAAAAGCGGACAGATAACACCGTCATTCGTATTCTCCGCAACCGTCTCAACCGCCGCCTTCGTAATACCTTTATCATCAAGGCTCTGCGTATCACGCCCCACGATCATTGACACCGCTTTCCTTGCACCTTCCACATCTCCCTTCACAAGCGGTCTATACACCTCCATTGCCGCATCCCTAAGGCTCTTCGCCGCAATACACTGCCAACACATAACTCCCATCACCGCAACCAAAAGATACCTATTTAACAAATACGCCCCATAACAAATCCCAAAAGAGACCGCCCCGGTAACTCCCGTAACCCCGATCACTTCCACAATTCCCAACACATAATCCACAAAACTCTTATCTAAATCCCCTCGTTTTCCACAATCCTTTTCACACTCTCCACTTTCCCCATCTCTTCTCGTTTCAAAAAAACTCTTCTTCCTAAGGCCCTTCTCCAGCCCCTCGATCACCTTCCCAATAACCTGCACCGGATGCACCAAAAATCTAGGATCTCCCAAAACCACATCAATCAGGATTCCTAAAAATACTGCTATCGGTATGTACTTAAAGTATGTTGTCCAAAATTCCATCATTCTTTATCTTTCCGTTTCCATAGAGCTTTCCGTGGGGGCAGCCGGAGCATATATACACATTTTTGCGATTTTGTGCCACGGAAATGTGTATATATGCTCCGGCTGCCCCCACGGAAAGCTCTTGTAAATTATTATAAATATGTAACGCCTGAAACAATCGCGCACAGACACACCGCCACTACCATAGCGGTTTCGGCGAGACAGAGGAACCAGCCGGCCGCGTCACCGGTGATGCCGCCAAGTTCTCTTGCTGCTTTGAATTTGTAGTATGCAAATATGATGAGCGCCGCGCAAACCGCACACACTCCGCTTATACCGCCAATGATTATCATGAGAAATGACACCGCCACAGCTTCTTTTACCAATATTAAAAGACACCTCTTCTTGTCCGCCCCTTCCGCAAAACTATAGAGCGTCCCCTCATTCTTCGCACACGAGAAACTCACGACCGAGATTCCGCTAAGAGCCCTGGATAAGATAAATCCAAGTCCGATCACCATCACTGATCTATCCGAAAAAAAGACTGCAGTATCCGAAACAATTTTCTTATCAAAAACAATGCTCATGCAGGCAAGATAAACCGCAGAAAGCGTAAGCACTCTGATAACCGCAAATGCACCGATATGAGGATCTTTCAATATTTCAAGTTTCTTCTCTTTATCAGCATAAGACGAAAACGCATCGCTGCAATCCATGTAACCATCGACATGGATACCTCCCGTCACAAGAGCGATCGCAGCCATAACAAGAAGTCCCGCCGGAATACTTCCTATCCCAAAAATATCCGCAAGCCAGCTTATCCCGCATATGACCACGAAAAGCACCGCTCCGATAAGAGGGAAAAAAACTATGCTGTACTTCATATCCTCTTTTTCCCACTTAAACTGTGGCATAGGAATCTTGGAATACATTGAAAATGCAATCGCAAAAGCCCTGAATAAACTCTTCATCCTATCTCTTCCTCTATTCCGCAGATCACTCTGTAGACTCTCCTGCCCGCAGCAAGCGCCTGCATGAGCCTTCCCGCGTCCTCTCGCCATTTCCTGTCCGTCGCATCAACAGGGACAATTCCGCAGGTTATATCTTCACAAATAATAACAGCCCCTTCGGGAAAGAGCCCTGCTATCTCCTCTGCGCTCCTATCTGTCCCGCGCACAAGGCGTTCTGCATGCCGATAAATCTTATAGCCACCGGGAACCTGTGCCTTTGTACTTACGCTTGAATCTTCTATTTTAAAAGAATATATATCTTTATCAGAAATCTCACCAACAAGGCGCTTTGCAAGATCAAGCTTTCCCTGCCCTGCGCCTCCCACTATGAGAATACCTTTCTTCTCTTTACCACTCATCTTCCTATTCTTTCGCATAAAATCAAGTTCACTTATGCCGCTGCCTATATGCACGATCTCTTTTCCCGCGCACATCTCTATCACTTCATCCGAGGTCTTCGCAACTTCTCTTTCTATAAGAGCAAGTCCCTCTCTGTAAGCATCCGTGCTCTCATCATATAAGGCAGCATCGCTGTATATTCCGTCGCTCACAAATATGAGATTAAAATCTTTTTCTTCACATAAAACTCTGATATCTTCGCAAATCCTTGCAGCTGCGCCAAAATCTTGCACAAACTCACCGTTTTCATCTGTTCTGAACATCTCTCCTGCAAGAAGTGCGGTAAGACTGTCCACAAGAAACGTATTTGTCCCGTGCTTAAGAAACTTATCTTTTTCCGTACTGAGTCTCTTTATGTCCCTTGCCATCTCAATAGTCTCAAAGCCAAGACCTTCCCTGTTCTCCACATGCTTCCTTATACGCTCGTCGTCCTCTTTGCCGGTTGATTCCATGGTCGCAACGTAGTAAAGGCCGCCGCCCAATCTCGCCCTGAGACTACAGGCAATGTTCTGCGCAGTATTCGATTTGCCGTTCTTACATCCTCCTGTCAAGAGAACTACCATCTCTACCTTATTCCTTCCAGATATGAATCGTCGATCCCGCCGCCTGCAAACGTAGCCATATCATTCATCATGGCGCAGGCTCCCTCTATAACTCCGAAAGCAAGGACGCATCCGCTCCCCTCTCCAAGTCCCATGTTAAGATCCAGATACGGCTTTAGTCCAAGCTCTTTTATCGCCAGCATGTATCCCGGCTCCGTCGATATATGAGAGGGAAAAAGATAATCCGACACCGCAGGACACAGCTTCACCGCAAGAAGCGCCGCAACCGCAGAAATATAACCGTCTATCACAGCTCCTTTTCCCGCATAGGCAGCACCTATAAAAGCACCGCACATCGCCGCGATATCAAGTCCTCCGACTTTGGATAGAATATCAACTACCGCCTCAAAATCGCTGTCATACTTATCTTTTATATCAGTAAGTTCATGCAGTGACAGCGCTCTTTTTATTACTTTCTTCTTATTGGCAAATGCATCATCACAGATTCCGGCTCCACGCCCCGTAAGAGCATCACTGTCTGTCCCCGTAACAGCCGCAAGAACTGCTGCCGAAGTTGTGGTATTTCCTATGCCCATCTCGCCAATGCCGACAAGATTGACATATCCGATACCACGGCTCACCTCATCGCTTATATTCCCGCTATTTTCCGGCACGTTGTACTCTTCGTCGTCCTCTTTTCCTACTGCGATCTCAATACCCGTCAATATGGCGCACAAGCACTCATCAATGCTCATAGCTGGCTCGCAGGCAATATTTCCCGTGCCTTTTCTTATCTTTTTATCTATAATATTCGCTTTTTTCCCATCAAAAGTCGCCGGAAATTCAGTTGCTACGCCGACATCGACAACCACAACCTCCGTGCCGAAATTCTTTGCAAGCGCGGACATCCCCGTTATCCCCGAAGTCATATTAACCGCCTGACTCGAAGTAACCGTGATCGGAGCAGACGCAACGCCTTCATCCGTCACACCGTTGTCCGCACAGAAAACAAGAATCTTTTTAGTCCCTATACGATTCTTTACATTTCCTGTTATTCCAGCAAGCTTAACTGCAATATCTTCAAGCTTTCCCATACTGCGTGGAGGCTTTATCAGAGCATCATCATACTCTTTTGCCCTGCTCTTTGCTTTATTGTCGGCACTTCCGACTCCATCTATGTATTTTTTTATTATTTTCTCTGTATTTCCTGCCATATGTTTATTTTACACACATAAGTATTGTTGTAAAAGTATCAAAAAAACCTTTATACTCTAATTATACAGGGAGGTCCCGATATGACACACCACACTTATGAACACGGCGGAATCTGTGATAAAGCATACAAAATAAAATATGATTTCAGTGTAAACGTAAATCCTTTGGGTATGCCCGAAAAAGTCAGGCAGGATATCTTAAATCATATTTCCCTTCTTGAGAAATATCCAAATATAGATGACTACTCGCTGACTGCCAAATTGTCCGCACATCACAACCTTCCCGAAGAATATTTTGTTTTGGGAAACGGCGCATCTGAGATAATAACACTTTTGTCTCAGACAATCATTCCGCGCGGCGCCATGATCCCCGTTCCGACTTTTTCCGGATACAAAAAAGCTTTAATCTCAAGGAGCTGCCGCGTAAAAGAGTATATGCTAAGAAGCGACAACGACTTCCTTCTGACTGAAGATTTTTTGACTGATGTAAAAAGAGCAAGCTCGGTTGATGCTATATTCCTGTGTAATCCAAATAATCCGACAGGAAAACTCATTCCTCGCGAGCTTGTAAATAAACTTGCTGATTTCTGCGAAAGTTTCGGAATTTATCTGGTGATTGACGAATGCTTTATGGGATTTGTCCCCGATGAGAAAAAGACAAGTGCCATTTCACTTGTACCGAATCATCCGCATCTGATAGTGATCGATGCCTTCACGAAATTATACTGCCTTCCCGGAATAAGGCTCGGGTACTGTGTTTGCTCAAACCCGCGCATATTATCCGAAATGAACGCCCTTAAACCCGAGTGGAACATCTCATGCCTTGCTCTTGTTGCAGGTGAGGATTCAATATCAGAAAAAGAATATGTAAAAAATACCATTTCAATCATAGAAAACGAAAAGGCATTTCTGACCAAAGAGCTCAGCGCTCTTGGTTTTACAGTCTTTGACAGTGACACAAACTTCATGCTCACAAGACTTCCGTTATCTCTGCTCACTACAGCACACTCACATCTTGAAGGCAACTCGATCACGGACCGTCTTGCAAGAGACTACGGAATCTTAGTGCGAAACTGTTCAAACTTCAGCGGTCTGGACAATTCCTATTTCCGTATCGCAGTCAGAAATCACGACGAGAATGTCACACTTATAAATGCACTCAAAAGATATGTATAATTATAAAGAAACGCGTCATACCTTCTAAGGCCATGACGCGTCTTTTTATCTTGTTAAATCATTCGCAGTCTGCATTTGCTTCTGTACTTGCTTCCGCAATCTGCTCTGCCTGTTTTTCATCTTTCTTCTTTTTCTGCTTAATAAATACTGTTTCTCCCAAAATCCAGAGGTTATCACCCTGTCTCTTTTTATTAAGTACAAGCAAAATAACTATTACAACCGCAATAAGAACTGTCGAAAAGATTGTACCCTCTATTCCGAAATTTACATGATATGCAAAACTGTTTCTGGCTGAAGCCGCATCCAGCTTGAATACCGAGAAGTCAAAAACAATTCCGCTGTTCGGAAGTCCCAAAACAATACTCTGCGAGAAATTCCATGCGGTATGAACCGCAATCGCCATCCACATACTCTCATAATAATAGATGATAAGCGACATGAATATTCCGAACAAGATTATATTTAGAACTCCAAGGGCCGTAACTCCCTTGTTACCGAGGTGCAACGCCCCGAACAAAAGCGCATTTCCTATTACAGAGACCCAGGGATTTCTGAATTCACGTCTCATCCTCTGATAGAAAAAGCCTCTGCAAAGAATTTCTTCGCTACCTGACTGTATAAATACCGCCAGAAATACCAAAAATACTTTCACAAACGGGAACTGATTATAATACAGCGCTATATCTTTGTTGAGCATTGCAACGATAGCGCAAAAAACATTCATTCCGCCGCCTACAAGAAGACCTATAAGAAAGAATTTCACTGTATTTCCTTTATACTTTGGCAAGAAAGTTTTAAGGATCGGTCTTTCCGCTTTAAAAATAAGCAGATATACAATGAGCACTATCCAATATCCTATAGTTTCACTGTATCTGATAAATACTTTAGTAAACGATTCATCATATTTAAGTAAGAAATTATAAAGAGGATCAGTAATAACGTAACCTACATTTGCTCCCAAAATAACCAATCCCAAAAACAATATAATTGTAATCAGTAAAAGGTCATACCATTTGAAATAATCATTGTGAATTTTGTAAAACAGGTTTTTTTGCTTTTCCATGATGTCTCCTCCAAGATGTTCTCTCTTTAATATTTTTCTGCTCGAGGCCGTATATACTTTATATTCCTTCTATCCTCAAACCCATATAAAGATACTAAGCTAGTCGTAGTATGTCAAGAATACATATTGGTACAGACGATATTAAAATGCAAACACTCCATATCTTATCCGATTACTTCCACTTTCAGATCCGAATACTCGGGCGCAAGTGAAAAGATTGTATTTACGCCCTCTGTCAGATACACCTTTTTATCATCGCTTACCATGATAAGCTCAAACGCATCGATCCCGTTCTCTCCGCTTCCGTACTTCTTGTAAAACTCCTCGGCGCCTTCTTTACCCATTACAAAAAGAGCCGTTGAAAGTCCGTCGCAGACCGTTCCGTTCTTTCCTATGACTGTAACTGATATAAGTCCGCTCTTTGCAGGTCTTCCGGTCTTGGGATCTATTATATGCCAGTATTTCTCACCGTTTTCTTCAAAAAATCTCTCATACCCTCCGGACGTTATGACTGCGGTATCGCTTGCTTCTATAACTCCGAGCACATCACTTTTGCTGTCTTCAAAAGGACTTTTTACCGCAACTCTCCATGGCTTTCCGTCAGGCTTTGTTCCTATACATTCCACATTCCCGCCAAGATTTATAAGGCCCGAAGTCACTCCTTTTTCCCTGAAAAAAGCTGCCACATCAGAACCCGTATAACCTTTTACAACACTTCCGAGATCTATCTGCATATTGTCTTCTATACTGACATTGCACTCTTCATCGCTTGCATATTCCGCGCCGATTCTGTTAAAACCTACATTTGCGACAAGCTCTTTTAACTCATCATCCGTAGGAACCCTGTATTCGCCCGTCGTAAATCCCCACTCCTTAAGAACAGGATATACCGATATATCAAGACTTCCCTCTGTCATATCGCATATCTTGAGTGCTTCCTTAAGGATCTTCGTTCCGTCTTTTGACAGCTTACCGCTCTTATCACTGTTTATCTTCCCTATCTCACTGTCACTGCTTGTGACCGACAGCTCACTTTCTATATCCCTTATATGATCCTCAGCTTCCCTAAGAAGTTCTTCATCGCCCTGTATCTCAAGCTGCATAACCGTATCCATTGCGAATATAGTGGAAGTGTTTATTTTATTTTTTGCCCCGCATCCTGTTATCAGAAGCGAAACAAGACATGCAACAGCCGGGATTATTTTGATCGTTTTATCTTCAATCCGTAACTTCTTTTTCTTTATCCCTATCCCAATCCTAATCCTATTCATCCGTTACCTTATCTGCTTTCTTTTATTTTTCTCTCTTAATATATACTGTTACAATCAATAATAAAAGAATTGATAATCTCAACTTTTCACTACTGATAATTTTTATTTATTTCCCAAAACTCATTCCCGTCCTGTATAATTCAGTCATACCAGTTGAGGAGATAAATAAACAATGGTATCGAGGAGGAAATAATAATTATGAAAAAGAGAGTAATAACAAGTCTGATCTTAACAGCAGCCCTTGCCTTCGGAGCGCTTACAGGTTGCGGTTCAAAAGCAGATTCACAGTCTTCAGAGACTGCAGCAACAGGAGAAGAAACACAGGCTGAAGCCGAAGCCGAAACAGATTCAGCATCTGACTCAGACAAGACAATCACTGTAGGAGCAACACCTGTTCCTCACGCAGAGATTCTTGATAATATCGTAAAGGAAGTTCTTGCAAAAGACGGATGGACACTTGAGACAGTTGTTTTCCAGGATTATGTTCTTCCCAACACTTCACTTGAATCAGGTGAGATTGACGCAAACTACTTCCAGACACTCGGATATCTTGACCAGCAGAACAAAGACGCAGGTCTTCATCTTACAGCAGTAGCCGGCATCCACATCGAGCCAATGGGTATCTACTCACAGAAATATACTAAACTTGATGAGATTCCCGACGGCGCAGAGATCGGTATTCCCAATGATCCCGACAACGGTGCAAGAGCACTTGACCTTCTTGTTCAGAAGGGACTTCTTACATCAAAGGGTTCTTTCGGAGAAGATGCAAGCTACACAGAGGATTCTCTTTCAAAAGATAAGAACGCTAACCCTCACGGTTACAAGATCACACCTCTTGAGGCAGCTAACCTTCCTCTTTCACTTCCCGATCTTGACGCAGCAGCTATCAACGGAAACTACGCACTTGAAGCAGAGCTTCCTTCCAAATATCCTGCACTTGATATCGAGGAATTCGATGATGAGACAACAGTTAAGAGAACTAACTTCCTTGTAGTTAAGGACGGCTCTCAGGACTCTGAGAAGATCAAAGCTCTTGTAGCAGCCCTTAAGTCAGACGAAGTTAAATCATATATTGAAGAGACATACAAGGGAGCAGTAATTCCTTCATTTATTGATCCACAGTAAATTATTTTTTAAGCCAATAACGTAAATCATAGAAAAAACCTACCTTTCATATATCAAACCTTAGATATGACACGTCTCCTTGCCAGTGACGTGTCATATTTGATATTTATGGAAAGTAATGTAATAATGTGATGGCAAAGGCAATACACGCCTTGCAAATACAAATCTTTTTTAGACAGGTGGTCTGATTATCCATGATACAGATAAAAAACGTCAAAAAAACTTTTAACAAAACCGAAGTTCTTAAGGGAATAAATATCGACATCGAAAAAGGTGAGATATTCGGTATTATAGGACAGAGCGGAGCCGGTAAATCCACTCTCCTTCGCTGCATCAACGGCCTTGAATCTTATGATGAAGGCTCGATCACAGTCGGCGATGTGACCGTAGACATTAAGAACAAAAAGGTTCTTCGTAACCTTCAAAAAAGAATGGGAATGATATTCCAGGGATTCAACCTCCTTGAGAGACTGGACGTATACCATAACGTCGCTCTTCCCATGAAATTCTGGGGAATACCCACAAACACCCCCGAGGCAAAAGAGAAGATTTTAAATCTCATAAAACTCGTCGGCCTTGAAGAAAAAGTTCATTCCAAGCCAAGAGAACTCTCCGGAGGTCAGAAACAGCGTGTGGCTATTGCAAGAGCGCTCGCACTCGATCCCGAATTTCTTTTGTGCGACGAAGCAACAAGCGCACTTGATCCCGAGATTACAAAAGGGATCCTTGCTCTTTTGCAAAAGATAAATAAAGAAATGGGCATTACGATCATCATCGTTACCCATCAGATGGAAGTTGTTAAACAGATCTGCCAGAAGGTTGCATTCCTAAGCGGCGGCAAAGTCCTTGCAGTCGGCAAACCCGAGCAGCTCTTTGTATGGCCCAAAGAACGCGAGATACGTGAATTCCTTCGCGAAGAAAGTGACAAACTTCCGACAACAGGAATCAATCTCAAGCTCTTTTTCTACGGCGAAGGCAATCAGCGCCCTATCGTAACCGAGATGTCGAGGGAGCTCAAGACAAATTTCAATATCTGCTGGGCTAAACTCGAAGATTTCAGAGAGGATGTATACGGAAGTCTCGTCCTCAATATGGAGGAAAAAGATCTTGAAAAAGCATGCGCTTTTCTTGACAGCAAAAACGTCACATGGGAGGTAATCAGATAATGTCCGGAATTTTATCAGATGCAGGCATGACCTCAGTTATAATCACTGCCTTTAAACAAACTTTATATATGGTATTCTGGTCCACACTTTTTTCGGTGATAATAGGATTTATTCCCGCCATAATACTTACACTCACAGCTCCTGACGGGCTTAAGCCCAACAAGATCGTATATGAGATCTTGAGCTTTTTGGTAAACGTATTCAGAAGCTTCCCGTTTATCATCCTTCTTGTAATACTTATTCCTTTTACAAGAATGGTGGTCGGCAAATCAATCGGAACAACCGCTTCCATCGTACCTCTTACGGTATCGGCCATCCCCTATATCGCAAGAGTATTCGAAACCAGCCTTCGTGAGACCAATCCCGGAGTTATTGAAGCCGCAAGATCCTTCGGTGCTTCAAACTTCCAGATCCTTATGCGCGTTTACGTAAAAGAATCCATCCCAAGAATGCTAAACGGCATTATACTTCTTGTAATCTCACTTATCGGCTACTCAGCCATGGCCGGCACAGTCGGCGGCGGCGGTATCGGCGACATAGCAATCCGCTACGGCTACCAGCAATACAAAACCGAATACCTCATCATATGCTCCGTCATCCTAATAGCCTTCGTCCAGATCATCCAAATGATCGGAAACAGCCTATACAAGCACATGAGTTGAATATTTATCCGTACGCCCCGCCCCAAGGTATACATTCAGAAATGCTTGTTTTACGTCTGCGGTGTGTTTTTCTAAAACTTATAAAGCAGCAAATGCCTCATTTCGACGTTGCTCAGAGAAATCGGCATTTGCTGCTTTATAAGTTTTGAAAAACATCATCCTCGTACGTAGACGGCGCATTTCTGAATGTATACCTTGGGGCGGGGCTGTCTATGGAAAAAATAAGTAAACAACAAAGAGTCGCGAGCGACTCTTTGCGCGCCGATGCGCGCAAGCTTTAGCTTGCATAATTCATCTGCGCATCGGTCGCATCCCTGCGGAGCGTTTTTATTGAATAGGGAATTTCAGAGAAATTTCCTATTCAACAAAAAAGATGGTGTGAAAAATAGTCTCTCATTTTTCACACCATCTTTGTATTTGCTAATTTTTTATTTATACTGCTGAAGCTTCTCAATAAAAGTCTTTGCCATATCGCTAAGGTCACTGCCTTTACGGATGATATATCCGAGAGTCAGCGTTTCTTCTTCCTTGAGCTTAACATGATGAATCTCGGAAGTATTAAGACTTTCACCGAGCATTGCGGCACCTACAGCGTAGCCGTTAAGACCGAGCATAAGCTCTACGGATGTTGCTCTTTCGTTTGTGCTTATGACCTTTTTATAATCATAGGTTGCAAGCGCTTCCTCTCTGTAATAGAAGGATGTGTTGTCGCCCTGATCGAATACCATGCACGGATAATCCTGCAGATCTTTAAGCGAAATTTCTTCTCTGTCTGCAAGAGGGTGATCCTTTCTAAGATATACGTAAGTATCTCTTGTAAAGAGCTCATGGAACTCAAGAGATGCGTCCGCAAAAATCTTTTTGAACATGTTCCTGTTAAACTCGCTAAGAGCAATAACTCCGACTTCACTTCTAAGGCTCTTAAGGTCGTCTATTACTTCACTTGTCTGAGTCTCTCTGATAGAGAACTGGTACTCTTCAAGGTCGTATTCCTTGACTGTTTCTATAAAAGCATTTACAGCTACTGTATAATGTTGCATCGATACTGAGAAAGTGGGCTTGTCAGTCTTGGCATTGATGTACTTGTCTTCAATCTTCTCAAACTGCTCAACCGCGCTTCTTGCATAAGCAATAAACGCGCCGCCTGCAACAGTTGTCACAACGCCGTTATGTACTCGCTGGAATATCTGGATTCCAAGCTCATTCTCAAGATCTCTGACCGCACTCGAAAGCCCCGGCTGTGACACATAAAGCCTGTCAGCCGCCTTTCTCATTGAGCATTCCTCGTCAATGGCTATTACATATTTAAGCTGCAAAATTGTCATATGTATAATCTCCAAATAAATTCATCCAAGATATCATACATAATAACACATTGCCATATATTTAGTACATATTTTATACTCTGTCCCTGTCAGCCACATCCTCGGCAAAAGAGCTCCTGTCATGATTTCAATGACTGAGATAGCACTCACAAGATTGGATGCCTTTAATAGTCCTATCAGAGAATTCTGTAAACCCGGAAGTAATATTGGCACCATTTGAGGATAGATAACTCTTGTAAGTGTCTTGAACTTGCCAAGACCTATACTGTAGCCCGCTTCAAATTGCACCTTGTCTATTCCTCTGAAAGCACCTCTTACGCTCTCACTTACAGAACAGCTTGTCCCAAGGATAAGTACAAAATAACCTATTATGATCGGATCAACTTCGCTGATGGGCACTGTAATGTGAAGTACATTTGCCACATCTGCATAGCATGTCATAAATATGATGTTATACAAAAGAATTGCCACCATAGTGGGTAGTCCCAAATATACAGTCACAAACACCGCAAAGATCTGTGAAAGAACAGGTACCTTGTAATACCTTAACCTGAAATCAAAAGTTCACATGAGACAACCGGAGGTTACTGGTCCGCCTAATGGTGACGAACCACTAACCTCCGGTTGTCCGGTCAGTAAACAAATGAGTTTGCTTTATGTATTCGCTTTTGTTGAACTTAATATACAATAGCCTCCCTAAAGCCGCAATTACGCTAAACTTTAGGGAGGCTATAACTAAAAGTTATTATTGTATCATCTCAATTGATTTGCAATATATTCTTTAAACCTTGGAAGTTTCAGCGATATAACACCTCTAACCGCTCCATCTATCACTCCTTTTCCAACCAGTCTTTTTCTCGGTTCACTCCATTCATTATGCTTCTTCTTGGTCATCTCAAGAAGTTCATTGGCACTCATTGTCTCTTTTTGCGCAATAAATTCCAAAAACCATCTGTCTTGAGGTCTTAATTCACGCCAAATCTCATCATATGCCTTTACGGCAAGCGCTTCATCAACCATAGCTAAAACTCTGGGCGTTATTTTTTTTGCCTTCTCTTCCCACATATACTTACCAAAAGCTTGATATGCAAATGCATATCCCTTCGTCATTACAGCCAATTCATATGCGACATCTTCTGTAAGCCCAAGCGTTTCTTTGTAATCCTCCTTAATTATTCCAATGTTAAGAGGAGCTATCTCATACTTTTCCGCTCTTAAAAAGAATGTCAATCCTTTTGTTGTTTCCAGATCCTCTATATCATCATATAGCCCTGCCACTAATAGATAAATCGGATATTCCTCTCTGATAAGTATTTGAAATTCCTGGATAAAATCAATTAACGCATCCGTTTTTCGAGCTTCATCTATAACCACAAGTATTTTCTTTTTCTTTGCCTTTACTTCTTTCATAAGTCTTCCCAAAATAACACTGAGACTGCTTACCGGCGCCTGCTCTTTGGATAAGCTGACTCCAATGCCGAACGCCGACAGATTAAGATTGGCATCTATATATTTAGTCATAAAAGGAACATTTGCATAAAGATATGCAACCAGTTCATTTGTTATATCCGCATTAGACCTGATATTAATTACGATCCACTCTTTTTCATCCTTTAACTGATTTGCTATAGCGGTAAGCGTCACTGTTTTGCCGCATCCCCTTACTCCTGTCAGTTTAAAGGCCTGTTCCTGCACAATATCGCTGTCCAAAGTATCTATAATATCATCTATCAATAAGCTCCTTCTTATATACTGATTTGGAATTCTTCCAAAACTTATCGCATAAGGATTTCTTTCTCTCATTCACTCACCTCTTGATTATTTACACATGCCATAATATAAACACTCCACAAAAATATAATACGATATAATTTGATATAAAACAATATAATACGATATAAAATTATATAATGAAATATAAAAAGGGCGTAATGCCTATTTCTCGCATTACACCCATATTCAATATCGTTATGGTATTACTTCTTCACAAAAACTTCCCACACCCCGGGGGGAGTTTTTGTTCTTTATTTATCCCAGCCAAGAGCTACTCTCTTGTCTTTCATATCCTGCACGATCTGTTTTGCAAGTGCGACGGGATCTGTGTTTACATTCATTGTTGAACCAAGGAGTTCCTTTGTACCATGTTTCAAGAACTCAATTACATTTTTGGATCCGAAAATAGGTGCCTCAACGCAATGATACGAACTTATTCCGTTAAGTCTGAAACCAAGTGCCGCGTCGATTCCCTTTTCATTGCCCCACTCGGGTGATGAGAATGCAAAAGGAAGTTCGTAAAGGTTCTTTCCAAGCACACCTGCAATTCCTGCAAATATACCTGTAGAACGTGTATTATCGATACACTCTCCGACATGCCATACAGGCGGAAGGTCGGGTTCAAGGAATTCTCTTAAGGATTCTCCTGCCTTTTCTTTTCCTGAAACCGCACAATATCCCAGTTTCATAAGAGGGAACGATGCACATCCGTTGGTGATAATAAGAACGTTGTTCTTAAGAAGTTCATCGGCCACATCAATGATGCACTTCTCATAAAGAACCTTTGGATTATTGCATCCGACCATATTTACGACACCGAGGATCTGTCCCGATTTAATCGCTTCGGCAAGAGGCTTCATGCTTCCGAATCTCTTGTGAACATACTCAACAGAGAATCCGACTTCTGCCTCAACCTCATACGGAGGAATGTAGACAGGCATTCCCTTTCTGATCTCAAAACTCTCAATTGCACGTCTTACTATCTTCTCTGCAAGTTCTTTGGTCTGACCTATATTGCTGTGATGATGATTGTATTCATATCTCTCGGCACCGGGAAGCCTTGCGGAATCACTTGTTGTAACCACAACAGTCTTAAAGCACTTTGCAACATCCATGATTGAAGGAAATACGTCCTGAACATCCGCAACCCACAGATCAAGCGCTCCGGTAGCAAGTACAAGTTCCGCGGATACCGCATTTGAAAGCGGAATAACACCGCTGTCTCTGTACATCGCAGAAAGTCCCGAACAGCAGATACCGTAGAAGCGAATACCCTTTGCGCCTTTGGATTTGGCAAGCTCTATCAAATCTTGTCTTTTTCCTGCCGCAACAATCTGGCTTACAAGTGTTGGCAGATGTCCGTGTACCGCAACATTCACATAGCCTTTCTCAAGCGCACCGATATTGACCTTGGACGTAACTCTGTCGCCGACACCAAACAGTGCATCGGTCGCAATTCCCGCTCCGACAACGCCGGAAAAAGTAAATGCAAGACCGCAGCGAAGGAACTGCTGCATGATGCTCTTCCAGTCGCCGTCCGTTGCGCATCCCGACTTATGGTATGCTTCAAAGACCTCGTGATATGCACTGATAGGAAGAATATCTAACTCTTCCCATACCTTTTGCCTCTCGGGAAGCGCACAGGCTTTGATTGTCTTATAATCATCGGGGACACTTCTGGACATATCTTCAAGCAAAGCATCCGCAAGATCTTTTGCAACATTCTTAAGCTGTCTGTTCTTTTGCTTTATTCCAAAAGCTTCCGCCGTGCTCCTTATCTTTTGCTCGCCAAGGATAGGGATATCAAGTTCGCCCTCAGCCACTTTCTTGAGTGTAAGCATTACCTCACGAGCATGCATACCGTGCTGAGCCGCACCTGAAGCCGCTGAACGCAAAAGATTTCTTGCAACTATCAAATCCGCATCCGCACCGCAGACACCTCTCTGCGCCTTCGCTGTAATATGACAAGGTCCCATGTTGCAGATCTTACAACATGTTCCGCTAAGTCCGAACGCACACTGAGGCTTCTGAGCATCAAACCTGTCAAAAGCCGTATCTATTCCAATCTGCTCCATTCTAAGGATCATCTCTCTTACGGCCGGATCGGGTGTATTATCGATTACGTCCTGCTTTGACGGAAATGTCTTTCTGTATTCCGCAACAGCGTTCATATAATCTTTAGTAAAGTCCTCGGGACTGCTCTCTCCGCCGTGGTCGCTTGCCTTAAGTGTAACAGTCGGAATACCGTGCTCATCAAAACCAATCAGATTTCTGTGTGAATGAATATGCTCTAATCCGCTTTTGCCATGATGGTGGTGATGTTCATGTGAATGTTCGTGTTCATGTGAATGTGTGTGGCTCATTTTTCCCTACCTTAAATTAAATCGTATATTCAATATCTTCCTCTATCTTCATCTGAAGCAGATCGAAGATCTTGTCTCTTATAAGCAAAAAGTCTCCGCTTGTCCTATCTCTGAAATGGTGAATCGGAACTGTTATAACACCCTTTACTTTGCCGGGGTTGGGTGTCATTACAACAATCCTGTCCGCCAGATAAACAGCTTCTTCTATATCATGAGTTACAAAGATGATTGTTTTCTTTTGTTTTTTGCAGATATCCAAAATATCATCCTGAAGCTTCATTCTGGTAATCGCATCAAGTGCTCCGAAAGGCTCATCCATAAAGATGATATCGGGCTCCACCGCAAGTGCCCTGGCTATCGCAACTCTCTGTTTCATTCCGCCGGAGAGCTGCCTTGGAAAACTATCAGCAAAGTTCTCAAGCTTTACAAGTTTAAGATACTCTTTTGCAATCTCTTTTCTCTTATCTTTCTCAATACCTTTTGATTCGAGACCTAGTTCTACGTTCTTGATAACAGTGCGCCACGGAAGAAGACCATAGTTCTGGAAGATAGTTACATTCTTTGTGCTTGGCGCCTTTACCTCGTTTCCGTCAATCTTAACGCTTCCCAGATTTACCGGATCAAAGCCTGCAATAGCATTTAAAAGAGTACTTTTTCCGCATCCCGACGGTCCCAGGAGGCAGATAAACTCGCCCTTCTCAATATCGAGATTTACATTTGACAAAGCAGTGAACTGCGTGCCATTTTGTATGAAGGTTTTTCCTGCATTTTCTATATGAATATATGACATTACTGCTCTCCTCCCCAGGCTTTAAGAATTCTTTTTTCCAACAATCCGATAAGGAAATCAAGCAATAGTCCTATAAGTCCGATCACAAGTATTGTTGCCAAAAGAATATCCGCTCTGATATTGTTTCTCGCATCAATAATCTGGAAACCAAGTCCCGACTGTGCTCCTACCATCTCACCCGCAACAAGGAATATCCATGCGCTTCCGAGAGCAAGATGAACGGCATTGGCAATCTGAGGGAACGCCGCAGGAAGGATAACTTTCCACATAAGCTGAGGCTGTCTGATTCCAAAATTATCTGCAACTTTAAAATACATATCATCGATCTTACTTACCGCTGATACTGTAGACAGCAGTACGGGGAAAAAAGCTGCTATAAAAATAATGACAATGGCAGGAAGATCCCCAATTCCAAACAGGAGCACCACAAAAGGCATCCACGCTGTCGGTGATATCGGTCTTAGCAGCTGCAGTGAAGGATTCACATATTTAAACACCTTAGGAAGGCTTCCGAGGATAAGCCCCAGAAAGACTGCTATCAGAACCGATAATCCGTATCCAATTACAAATCTGTACATACTTGCGCCTATTGATGCAAATAGCGTGCCGTCTGCAATCATCTCAAAAAGAGCTTCGATTGCCATTAAAGGAGACGGAAACAACGCCGGGCTATAGTCGCTTATCATAAATGCCAACTGCCAGATTCCAAGTAAGATAAGTATTGATACGATAACGTATTTTAGAGAGAGTATTTTTTTCATCATGTCCCCTTAATTTATTACTGTCATCAAATGTAGAAAATAATAAGTGATCAGATCAAAAATCAGTCTTTACAAAATCAGCATATGCGGGTGGATTGTCTGAAAGCCCGTATTCTTTAACCTTCTCGGTCAGCTTGTTATATTGCTCCTCTGTGATATCCAGATCATCATAGGAGATCCACTTCAAAGATGTTTCAAGAACATCGTCTTTCTGCTTAAGATATTTCTCTGCAACAGTCTGGGCTGCTTCAGCATCAAGATTATTGCCCGCTGTCTTGTATCCCTCGACAAATGCCTTGGCTGTGTCCGCATGCTTGTCTATAAAATCATCTGTCAAAACAAGTGCGCAGCAAACCGAATCCTCCCACAATTCTTCGGAGGTATACAGAACTTTTCCTTTTCCCGTAGAAACACCTACCGCACCGAAAGGCTCCGCAACGCAATAACCGTCTATTGTTCCTGTGACAAGTGCCGAAGGCATCTCTGTAGGTGCGAGTTCCACGACATTTATGTCATCGATCGTAAGTCCATTCTTTGCAAGTGCATCATTTACCAGGATGTTATGCGATGACTGACGATGAGGAATAGCTATTGTCTTTCCTTTAAGATCGGCGCCGTCTTTAACATCATTTGAAACGATGAGAACATTTCCGTCCTTATGTCCCAGTGCAACAGCTTTTATGCCTACGCCCTCAGCTTTTGACTTCATTGCAAGTTCTATAAGAACCGATGCTCCGTCTACATTTCCCGAATTAAGAGCATCCAGAAGTTCCGGCCACGAACCGTACTTAACAAGTTCAACATTCACTTTTTCATTATTTGCAAGTTCCTCAGCTTCTTCCAACACAGCGAGCGAATGTGTTATGGGAAGATATGCTATCTTCACGGTTTCTCCGGCATTGGCACTGCCTGCTGCTTTGGCACTTGCGCCATTGGAACTTCCGCATCCTGCCAGCGTCAGCACTGCTCCGACCAGTATTGTCAGTAATAATTGTTTTTTCATAATAACTATCCTCCACTATAATGTCTTTTCACCCACTAGGTCAATAGGTAATTTTATTATATTGAATAATATCACACGCAAATAAAAGTGAAAATTAAGAAACACTTATAGTGGAGTATAAACTTTGCTTATTTCCAAGCGCTGCTGTCACATAGCGTGAATTTTCATAGATTTTCCAATATGGAAAAAATAAAGTGTCCGGATTGTACAAATGATATATTATAATTCTTTTGGATTCACAATAAAATATAACCAATGCAGAAAGGAACGACAGATGAAATTAAAACTGCATGAAAATATAAAGAAATTCAGAAAAGAGAAAAACCTGACACAGGAAAAATTGGCAGAGATGCTGGGCGTTACGGTCGGCGCGGTGTCCAAGTGGGAAAACGGCAACAATACTCCTGATATTGTGATGCTTACAACACTTGCAGGCTTTTTTGATGTTTCGGTTGATGTTCTTCTGGGATATAACATGATATCCAGGAAAGTGGAGGACATTGTTGCAAACATTGACTCCCTTGTTTCCAATCACAAATTTGAGGAAGCGGAAGTTATATCACGTGATGCCATTAACAGATATCCACATGATTTTTCTGTAATATTTTCATCAGCGATGATCTATCATGTGAAAGCCCTTGAGAATCAAGATAAGAATGATGCAAGGATGGCAATAGATCTTTTTACTAAATCACTTGAATACCTTTCGCAGAACAAGAACCCGGACATAAATGATTATGTTATAAGGAGCAACATTGCATACAATTACCTGATCATTGATGAAAAGGCGGCGCTTGAACGTCTTAAGGAGATAAACTTCGGAGGAATAAACGATACTGTCCTTGCACTTATATATCTGCAGAATGAGGAGCCGGATCAGGCGCTTAACTATAGCACATCAGGCATAATAAATCATCTCGCAGAATTAATAGACTCGTCGGTGTACATGATAATGGCCCTTGCAAGTACGGGCAAAAAGAAAAACCTCGAAGAATCAATATGTCTGACGGATACGATGATTGATGTAATCCAAAAATTCTCCAAAGATGAGATTGGATGTTTTAGTAAGTATGTAGCTTTTTATTATGTGATAAAAGCGTATTTTTGTGCATGTATCAAAGATGAAGCCGGAATGAAAAAGTTTATTTCCGAGGGAAAAAAGCTTGCGGTGAATTTTGACAAGAAAGGATCAAATGACGTAGCAAAGCATCTTAAATTCTATCATGCGGACAAAGAGCATTTTTATACCATCGATAGCATTGGAGAAAAGGCAGTTTCCGGAATAAGCACGGTACTTAGCAAACAGATCGTAAAAATGGCCGGTGTCGATAAAAAAACACTTAATAAAATAATCGATTGTTGGGAGAAAGCATAATGAAAACAGCACTAAAAATTATAAAGACAGTTTTGATGGTTTTGGCAACGATGATAATAATCTTAGCTGTTGTCAGATCTGTCGGAATGGGAATAAATAAGATAACACCGAAAGGCGGGATAAATGAATCTTTTTACGTTGATATAAACGGAAACAGTCAATGGATAAACATTTATGGACAAGACATAAACAATCCCGTTCTTTTGTATCTGCACGGAGGGCCGGGATCTGCGACAAGTCCCGTGGATTATTCTTTTACCCGAAAGTGGAGCGACGTATATACTGTCGTTACGTGGGATCAGAGGAATGTAGGAAAGAGCTTTGATAAGAAAAACATTTCGGATAAGATAACCAAGGATATTATGATGGCTGACGGCAAAGCAATGACTGAGTTTCTTTTATCTTATATGGGAAAAGAAAAAATAACTTTGCTTGGGCATTCATGGGGATCTATGTTTGGCGCAAATCTGTCATTGGAATATCCGCAGTACTACGACGCTTTTATCGGAACAGGACAATGTATAGACATCTATGAGAATGAAGCTAGACTCTATGCTGCGGCAAAAGAGTGGACGAATGGTGATGCGCAAGGAGAGGCACTTCTTGAAAAATGGTCGCCTGAAAACTCGGATAGTCTTGAATCCATGGCCGCCAGAAGTAAAATAATGGACAGGTACGGTTATGGGATGATGAAAGATGGTCGAGATTACAATATAGTTGCGACGATTCTTTTTAATCCAAATTACATGGTAAAAGACTATATCGGCTATGTAAAAAATATTGCAATCTCGATGAATCCATATCTATCTTTTTTTGCACATGGGCTTTATGAGTGCTCGCTTAGCGGAAAATATGACTACAAAGTGCCGTATTACAATATAAACGGCGACATGGATTACCAGACTAATTACGATATGGCTTGTGAGTACTTTGAAAAGGTAAATGCTCCCGATAAGAAAATGTACGTTATGAAAAATGCCACACACGGACTTCTTGAATCAAGATCCGAGGAATTTTCTGAATATGTTCACGATATCGCAAATCGAATGGGAAAAAAGTAATCTTCACTTTCGCTATTTTAGGTCAAAAATAAGGCAATGTAAAAGTTAGTCTTGCACATACCATTTGAGCTGTATTTTCACCCTCGGAGATACAGCTCTATAATCCCAATAGACTCTTTTTGATTTTCCCCTACGTTACTCAAATTCAATTGCAAACTTTATAACCCATAAAATTAATCTCTCATTTGCTTAGTTCTACGGGTATAAACCAACTTCCGGAATTCTATGCCCGTAAAAACCATCTCACATTCATCTGTTTCTACGTGTGTGAATCAATTTCCGAATTCTACGCCCGTAAAATCCATCTCACATGAACTTGTTTCTACGTGTACAAATCAATTTCCGAATTCTATGCCCGTAGAGCCGCTCCTAAATTCACTCACCTCTACGTGTACAAACTGCTTTCCGGGATTCTGTGCCAGTAAATTGACTCCTAAACTCACTTATCCGTCAATCATCCTCTTCTGAGGCTTACGTGATTATCAATCTTATCAAAATACGTTGCAATCTTGGTGAGAGCTTCATCGACACTGCAATCTACATCAAATCCTGCGATAGCCTTCTTTTCAAGCTGCTTCTGAGCCTGAAAACCGATTTTCTTGCAGACAAGGCTTCGACAATCTGCGATGAGCTCAACTTTCTTGAGAGCCCCATCACTTCCACCGCAGCCACTCTGTGAACCGGCGCCGCAGCCGCCTTGTGAGCCATCGCCGCAACCTCCACTCGGCCTTCCACAATTGCTCGTGTCACCGCATTCGGAAGTCTGTGCGTTGCAACCGCTCGAATCGCCATAGCCGGATGCTAGTCCGCCGCAAAAACCTTGCGATCCTGCGCATTTACTTATCTGCGCTGCAGTATCTTCACCTTCTTTTTCATTCCCTGCTCCTGCGCGGGAATTTATCACATCTTCCGCAAACTCTCTGTATTCTTTTTCTTTATAACTTGTTCCTTCCACCTCGTAGATATGGAACCCTTTAGCAGCACCAAAGCCAAGGTCAACGACCTTGGCATCTGATGTTGCGACAGCAATCAAATATGACATCGCTTTTTTCCTTCTTAGTATTTATAAACACGAACTTTAGGCAGATTAGTTAGATCAAAAGCTGTGTTGTCGCTGTGATTATTTATTGGAGAAACATTGACCGGATCAATATTTCTTTAGTTGAATCTCTGTGAAGCTACCGTGTAGATATCCTCAATAAGTCTGATTCCGCCCTCGTAGCCTACAATTGCATCATTAAGAACGATTTTGTCCTTAACGGGCCATGAGATGTTGAGGAAGTTACCCTTTAAGTCTTCCGTCACTTCTTTGTCATAGTAACCACCGAGAACCAGCGGATATCCGTGATAGTCATGACTCTTTATCTGCTCATGAACCTTGTAGCTGTCTGTCTCAAATACAACCTCAGCTTCAAGTCCGTAGTTGAGCTTCTTGAATTCTTCGGTAATTGCTTCCCTGTATTCCTTCGGCGTATCATCGGTGATGAACTGCTTTGCGGGAACAAGTCCGAGATCGTTTGTAAGGAACTTGGTAATTCCGAGAGCGTACTGAGCATCCGCTACAACAGAGAACTGCTTGTTGATTACACGGTTCTCAAGGAAAAGATCCGCAAATCTCTCGATGAGGTAGTAGTAATAATTTTCATGCTCTGTTATTACATCCTCAACCTTCTTCTCATCAATTCCCGCGAACTTTCCGACTTCCCTAAGGAACTTACTTGTCTCGAAAGCTCCGATTGGAAGTGTGCTGTAGTGAAGATAAGGAATACCGAGCTTTTTCTCCATCTTCTTTACGTTCTTAACAGAAACCCAGGGCGAAATAAGAAGGTTAAGCTCCGCCGAAGCGATCTTGTCTATGTTCTTGATTCCTCTCTGATATCCGAAGATAGTGTTTGGTGTAAGCCCGATCTCTTTTAACAGCTTCTCAAGCTCTCTTAAGTTTCCGAGCCAGTAAAGATCCTGATAAGGAACGTCGGCCCAAATATTTACAAGTCCCTTCTCCTTCTTGTCAGTCTTTTTTACATACTGATCTATGATCGCATCGATTATCTGCTCGTGTCCTCTGTAGTTATTTCCCTTAAATCCCGCTGTGGGAGCATAGATTACAGGCTTATCCGCATCTGCAAATTCAGATACGACTTCACCCGAATCATCGCCTACAATCTCAGGAATACAGCCTGTGAGAACCACATAGAGGTCAGCATCGATAACCTTGAGCGAATTCTCGATCGTTGAATGAAGCTTTTTTACACCGCCGAATACAACGTCTTTTTCATTGATACTGGTACAGGGAAAAATATTTGGTGAAAAGTATCCGCTGCTTCCGTTTCCGTCAGAAAGCTTCTGCGCACATCCCGGACCCGAATGAAGGATCGGAATGGCTCTCTCTATTGCCTGCACTGTCTGCATCGCGCCAAGTGCACACTTATATCTTTGTTTATCAAGTAACTTTGCCATTTATATCAGCCTCCGTGAATCATTTTTTGTCCTTTTCCTGCACAAGGAAAGCTCCTACGTTCTGCTTGTACCACCAATCCGTGTAAGGAAGCTTTGTTCTCTTTGCGAGGTTCTTTTCAAAGCTTCTGTTCTTGATGCTATCGAGTATGGAATATGCAAATTCCAGAGTGTGCTTGTAACCGAAAATCATATACTCATCGGCAACATACACAGAAGGTGTTCCGTTCTTGATAGCCCAAACGGTCGAACCCGGATGTCTTGAAAGATACAGATCGGGCTGATATTTGTTGAGGATATTCATAACCTCGAAATTCTGCTGATCGGCAACACTTGCTTCGAAATCAATGTTATTATCCAAAAGATATTTCATTGAAGGCGGAACGTCTCCGTTCTCATATTTCTTGTCATAGTGCCATGCAAGTGCCCAAACAACCTCAATTCCGAGTTCATTCAGGACACGTGATACTTCGAAAGTATAACCGGGTCCCATGCCGAGTACTGCTCTGAGTCCTTTGAGCTCTTTTTTAACTTCTTCAATTTTCGGAAGGTAGATTGCACGCTGCTCTTCAATATACTTCTCAATCTTGTCGCTTCTTCCAGTAACTTTACCGATCTCGCGAAGCCATGCCTCAAATCCGACGATACCGCACTGGTTGATACTTCTTACGTAAGGAACACCATACTTTTCTTCAAGAACGTTTCCTAAGTAGTTTCCGAGTGTTCCGCAGATACATGTTGTGGCAACAGCTTCCGAAATATGTGAAAGCTCTTCAACAGTTGAGTTACAGTAAAGGAATGTAGGCTCGAGATCAAAGTTCTTGAACATCTCGATGATTTCAGGTCTTGCACTCTCATAGAAATTCTTGAAGTTGATCTTGTTGCTCTTTACGCCTTCTCTCGGAGGCTGAACAATTGACTGAAGTACCGCGTGATCTGCGATATCAAAACCTGTAGCCCAGATTCTTGACTTGAATCCTTCGCAGTGAACCGCAACGATAGGCACATCGATTTCTTCTTTTAACTCATCGACGATACTGTCGATATCCTCACCGATGATACCTGTTGCACAGGAACTTGAAACAAAAATTGCCTTTGGGCTATATCTTTTGTTTACTTCAACGATGATGTTGCGAAGCGTAGATGTAGAGCCAAATATTGTATCATTCTCGTTCATATCGGTTCCGACATAAACAGTGTTATTTGTTACACCACGTTTTTTGGCCATAACCTTATCAAGGTAATATGTGCCTGCTGCCGCAACGGAACATCCCGCAGGGCCGTGGTGAATAATAGCAATATCTCTTATAGCAGAGAGCTGACCGAGTGCACAGCTTGAAAGGCATGAACTTGACTGTGAAAAACATCTTGAACAGCCTTTCAAAGTACCGCACTCACTCTGACTTGCAAGATCTTTGAGTGAACCGATGTAGCCTGTGATAGATCCGATTCGGTTCTCTCTTGTAGCTACATTGGAATTATTTAAATTTGTTGCCATGTTATCTTTTATCTCCTACTTTTTTCTTATTCTTGTGGTGCAAAAAGGTTGGTTGAAAGATATCTGAGTCCTGTATCAGGGAATATAGCAACTATCTTCTTTCCTGCATTCTCAGGTCTCTGTGCAAGCTTCTTTGCTGCATAAAGAGCCGCTCCCGATGATGTACCGATAAGGATACCGTCGTTTGCCGCAACCTCTCTTGCAGCTTCAAAAGCTTCAAGAGCCTCAACTTCGATATATTCGTCATAAATCTTTCTGTCGAGTGTTGAAGGAATGAGATTTTCAGCAACACCTTCAAAAGGATGTACTCCCGTGATTTCTTCTTCAGGCTGATTCTTATCCTTGTCAGGAAGTGAATTAGGTCCCGGCTGAACACCGACTACCTTTACGTTAGGATTCTTTTCCTTGAGGTAAGCACCTGTTCCTGAGATTGTTCCGCCTGTTCCTACACAGGCAACAAGAATATCTACCTCACCGTCTGTATCCTCCCAGATCTCGGGGCCTGTTGTTCTCTTGTGTACCGCAGGGTTTGCGGGATTTGAACACTGATCGAGGAAAACAACATGATCTTCCTTATCAAGAACATCTTCCTTGAGTGCCTTGATAGCAGCAACGAAGTCGCCGCCTGTCTCATTAAGAACTTTTGCGATAACAGGTTCATCTCCGAGCTTAATTGTCTTTCCGCCAAATGCCTGGATTACCTGGAATCTCTCTTTACTAACCTGATCCTGGATATAAACTCTGAAAGGATATCCCTTTGCCGCCGCGATCGCAGCAAGTCCGATACCTGTATTTCCGCTTGTTGTCTCAACAACTGTATCACCGGGCTTAAGTCTTCCGCTCTTCTCGGCATCTTCTATCATTGAAAGGGCAATTCTGTCCTTTACGCTCTGGTTTGGGTTAAAATACTCAAGTTTTCCGATAACGGTTGCCTTGAGGTCGTGATGCTTCTCAAATCCCGAAAGCTCAAGAAGTGGTGTTTTCCCTACAAGTTCTGTAATTGATTTATATACGTTTGACATACCCTGTCCTCCTTAATTGTGCATCTTCTTAATAACGATCAAATCTTGTAATCGTCTGAAAGTTCCATCATTCCATACTCCATGAGGATTTCTTCAAGTCTTTCCTGAGTCATGGGTGTGGGGATAACGAAGTCTGTGTTCTCGATAACAGCCTGCGCAAGGTTTCTGTACTCCTGCGCCTGATTTGAATCGGGCTTGTATTCGATAACAGTCTTCTTGTTGATCTCAGCATGCTGAACTACGTTATCTCTTGGAACGAAGTAGAGAAGCTTTGTTCCGAGCTCTTTTGAAAATGCTCTTAAGAGGTCAAGCTCTCTGTCAACATTTCTTGAGTTACAGATGATACCGCCAAGTCTTACTCCGCCAGTTCTTGCATATCTCTGAATACCTTTTGAGATATTGTTTGCAGCATAAAGAGCCATCATCTCACCGCTGGCTACGATATAGATCTCTTTTGCCTTACCTTCACGGATGGGCATTGCGAAACCACCGCAGACAACGTCACCAAGTACGTCGTAGAATACATAATCAAGGTCCTCTGTATACGCGCCGAGGTTCTCAAGCATGTTGATCGAAGTGATGATACCTCTTCCGGCACATCCTACACCGGGCTCCGGTCCACCTGACTCAACGCACTTTGTACCGCCAAAGCCTTCCTTCATGATACGGTCAAGTGAGATGTCCTCACCTTCTTCTCTGATAGTGTCAAGAACCGTCTTCTGAGCAAGTCCGCCAAGAAGAAGTCTTGTTGAATCCGCCTTGGGATCGCAACCAACAACCATTACTTTCTTGCCGTGTTCAACAAGTCCGGCCGTAAGGTTCTGGGTTGTTGTTGACTTTCCGATTCCTCCCTTTCCGTAAATTGCAATCTGCCTAAGTTCTGCCATTTTTTCTTTCTCCTCTTAACTATTGATTTATTTTTTAGAATTTCGCTTGCGCAAAAAAGCGCAAATAAAAAAGGCATGCGAAAATAACTCTGATAGTTACATTCACAAAACCTCCGGTTGTCCGGTCAGCTTCATTACTGTCCTTTTACTCTATTCATTTCCTGAAGTAGTTTCAGATATCCGTCAAGTTTCCTTATCGCTTCCGGAACAGGCCCGGGCATTTCAAATGCCGCAATACCGCGCTCTTCAAGCTCTCCTCTTGCTCCGTCTCCAATTCTGGCTGCCAGAACAAAGTTGCAATCGGAAACTCCGTCTACTCCTCTTTTTAATTCAGCAGCGTCGTGATGTCCTCCCATACAAACGGGATTCACAAATCGCTGTTCAATCTCTTCATAATCGCCGTTATCATCCACATCCACTATAAGGAAGCTCTCAGCTCTTCCAAAGTGCTGATCCACAAACCTGTTGTCCGTAGATGCTAGCGCGACTCTGTAAACTGCTTTATCCATGTGAAAAAGTATTCCTTACATTTAATCTGCTCTGATATACGAGCTTACTGTACTCCGAAACACCCGGTACTCCTACTGCGTCGGCTCTGCAGTGTGCGCAGTGTCTGAATACCTTGATATACTGTTCCGCGTCGCTTCTTGCTTTTTCAATCTGCTCACAAGTGGGCTTTGGTATATCTTTAAGCTGATGCTGCGGTATGAGTGGGATTATGTTGTAGATTATCGCTCCCAATTCTCTAACCGTCTTCGCGATAGTAGCTATATGCTCATCGTTTATTCCGGGTACGAGAACTGTATTTATCTTGACCGTAACACCTGCATCGGCAACCTTCTTGATTCCCTTAAGCTGGTTCTCGATAAGGATCTTAGCTCCCTCTTCTCCGTATATCTTCTCGCCATGCCAGATTATATACTCATTGAGTTTCGCTTCAATCTTAGGATCTACCGCGTTAACCGTAACTGTGAGCGTATCTATTCCGATGTTTATGAGCTCATCAGCCCTCTCATAAAGAAGAAGTCCGTTAGTGCTCATGCACTTAAGAAGCTCCGGATGACTCTCACCGATCTTTTTGAAAGTCTCAAACGCGTAGTCTGTTGCCAAAGTATCTCCGGGGCCTGCTATTCCGGCAACCTTGATATTTGGAACAAAGCCAAGTGCTTTATCAATAAATGTATTCGCTTCATCAGGGGTTATTATCTTGGACGTTACTCCGGGGCGCTGTTCAACGTCATTTATCGTTCTGTCACAGAATCTGCATGCAATATTGCATCCCGGGCTTACCGGAAGATGGATCCTGCCTGCGTTGAACTTGCACCCACCAAAGCACGGATGGTTTTTCTCAAGTTCTTCATACGTTCTAGCCATTCTCTTTTTCTCCTACAAAAATATCTACCAACGTTCGAACCGGCCTCGATAAGATCTCAGCAAGTTCTCACAGCCTAGCTAAACCTCTGCTTGCGGCTGGTCTCAATCTGAGTCACTTTGCCATCGTGAACCGTAATTGTGATTGTGCCATACTGTATACTCTTGATGCTCTCAACTATCCCTTCCAAAACAGCAGCATCAACTTCTTTTGTCAGGGGTACTTCTACCTTTGCCATAAGTTTATCTCCTCGCCGTGTTTCTGTGTTTTTTACCTTACACATCTGTGTTACTAGCATTATGCTTTAGCATAGCGTCGTTGTAAAACACTAAAAATTTATAGCAGGGTATAAAAAATTCTTAACCCTTTATTTTTGAATATTCTTTTCTGACACTTCGAATACTCTCTCAAATTCACTTATAAGATCTTCCGTCCCTTCTATTCCGACAGACAGCCTTAAAATGCGATCGTTGATACCGTTCTTTTCAAGCACGTCCGCAGGAACATCAGCATGTGTCTGTGTGATGGGATACGTTATAAGTGTCTCCGTTCCGCCAAGGCTCTCCGCAAAATAGATAAGATCTACATTTGCAAGTATCTCTTTTGCAAATTCGGCAGAATCAACTTCAAAAGTAAGCATCGCGCCAAAGCCTCTTGCCTGCTTCTTCATGATCTCATACCCCGGATGCTCCTCAAGTCCCGGATATATTACCTTCGTTACATGCTTGTTTTTCTTAAGATACTCCGCGATCGCAAAAGCATTCTCCTGAGCCTTGTTAAGTCTTACCGACAACGTCCTGATTCCTCTTAGGATAAGCCAGCTGTCAAAAGGGCTTAGTCCCGCGCCTGTCGTCTTGTAAATAAAACGAAACCTCTCATCGATCTCATCATCCTTGACGATTGCAAAACCGCCTATGGTATCATGGTGTCCTCCCAGGAACTTTGTTCCCGAATGAAGCACTATATCCGCACCAAGATCGAGCGGATTCTGATAATAGGGGGACAAAAAAGTATTATCCACAATGAGGATGAGTCCTCTCTCATGAACTTTTTTCGCCAGCTCCTCTATATCGGTCACATTCATCATCGGATTGGTCGGCGTCTCAAGATACACTGCCTTCGTGTTCTCTTTTATAAGAGGCCGCACATCTTCACTGCTTAAGTCAGCCGTTGTATATGTCAGCCCATTCTTTTTGCTGATCTCATTAAAAAGTCTTACACTTCCACCATAGAGATCCGAATCAATTATGAAATGATCTCCCGGTGAAAAGAGCTCCATCACCGCCGCAACTGCTGCCATTCCGCTTGAAAAAGCTATCGCATCTTTTCCGTTTTCCAAAAGAGCTACAACGGCCTCCAGCTGCTGCCTGGTGGGATTCTGCATTCTCGTATAGTCAAACCCCGTACTCTCTCCAAGTCCCTTATGCGCAAACGTCGCAGTCTGATAGATTGGATAACTAACCGCTCCCCATGCGTCCTTGATGCTCAGATCATTCAGCTGACACTTGGTATCCACGCTGTACTTTTCCTGCTGTCTACAGTCAATCTCTGTACTCAAATTCACTCCTCCTTAATTGCCAAATCTTTTTATGTATGCAGCATATAATTGCTCCATTGCCTGTTCAATTATGCTTCGGGGACTCGCTATATTGATTCTTTCAAAAAGAGCCGTTTCTCTTCCGAAGATTACTCCGCCGTCAAGCCAGAGCTTTGCTTCATCTTCTATAAATTTCCTAAGTTCCCGATAATTGTCAAAAGCATCTGCAAAGTCAAGCCAGATAAGGTATGTACCTTCCGGCTCGATAAGTTTTATCTTCGGAAGTTTTTCTTTTATAAAAGACCTGATATAATCAAGATTTCCTTCAAGATATGTGAGTAGTTCATCAACCCATTGACCGCCTTTTTCGTAGCAGGCTTTGGTAGCCGTAAGGCCAATTGCATTGCACTGGCTGTAGCCTCCTGCGTCGTTCTCTGTCTTAAATCTGTATCTTACAGATTCATTCGGAATGATTATGTTTGCAATCTGAAGTCCCGCAATATTAAAGGTCTTGCTCGGTGAAGTTCCGAGAATAAGATTCTCCGTGTATTTTTCTCCGAGTGTAATGAACGAAGTGTGCTTATATCCTTTGAATACAAAGTCAGAATGTATCTCATCCGCAAATATTGTAACGTTGTGCTTTGCGCAAATATCACCAAGCTTTATGAGTTCCTCTTTTGTCCAAACACGTCCCGCGGGATTGTGAGGACTACAAAGAAGAAACAGCTTTACATTTTCTTCCGCAACTTTTTTCTCAAAATCTTCAAAATCAATCTCGTAATGCCCATCTTTATATACAAGCTGATTGTTTACGACTTTTCTTTTGTTAAGTTCTATTGTCTCCCTAAACGGATAATAAACAGGCTCCTGAATAATGACGCTCTCACCGGGCTTAGTAAAAGCTCTTACAGCAACCGCGATTGCATAAACTATTCCGGGAACCACGGTATTCCAGCCTTTTTCTATTTCAAAGCCATGCCTTTGGCTGTACCAGTTTGCGACAGCTTGTTGATAGTCTTCCTTGGGATCTGTATATCCGAAAATGCCATGATCCACTCTTGATCTTATGTCATCAAGTATCTCTTCAGGGAGCCTAAAGTCCATATCCGCAACCCAGAGAGGAAGCAGATCGTCACGTCTCCTTCTTTCTATTCCAAAATCATATTTAAGGCTGCTTGTTCCGTGCCTGTCTGTCACCTTGTCAAAATCGTATTTACTCACAATAAGTACCTCTTTTTAAAATTGAGACCGCTCATCATGTATGATGACAAGCGGTCTCATATTAGTCAGTTCAATATAATATAATTGCATGTTGATCGCTTTGTGGAAATGACCACCGGCGGTCTGCTAGTACATTTATAATGTGAATGATATACGATCATGAAGTCAATGAATGCTTAAATGCAAGCATGTACGCATTATTGACTTATGACGCCTATATCATTCAGTTTGCAAAAAGAGGTGTTGAAAGATATCTGTCACCTGAGTCGGGAAGAAGTACAACAATGTTCTTTCCCTTGTTCTCTTCTCTTGCGGCAACGATTGTAGCTGCCTTAAGAGCTGCACCTGATGAGATACCTACAAGGATACCCTCTGATACTGCGAAGTTCTTGCCTTCTGCAAATGCATCGTCATTCTCGATTGCGATAACTTCATCGTAAACTTTTGTATTAAGTGTCTCAGGAACGAAACCTGCACCGATTCCCTGAATCTTGTGAGGTCCTGCTTCACCCTTTGAAAGAACAGGGCTTGTAGCGGGCTCAACTGCGATAACCTTAACGTTAGGATTCTGCTCCTTGAGATATTCGCCTACACCTGTAATTGTTCCGCCTGTACCGATACCTGCGATGAAGATATCAACCTTTCCGTCTGTCTGATCCCAGATCTCAGGACCTGTTGTTGCTTTGTGTATTGCAGGGTTTGCAGGGTTAACGAACTGTCCGAGGATTACTGCTCCTTCGATTTCTTTCTCAAGCTCTTCTGCCTTGGCGATTGCTCCCTTCATTCCCTTAGCACCTTCTGTAAGAACGATCTCTGCACCGTATGCCTTAAGAAGATTTCTTCTCTCTACACTCATCGTATCGGGAAGTGTAAGGATTGCTTTGTATCCCTTAGCTGCTGCAACTGCTGCAAGTCCGATACCTGTGTTTCCACTTGTAGGCTCGATGATTGTTGCTCCGGGTTTGATCTTTCCGCTCTTCTCAGCATCTTCGATCATGCTAAGTGCTACTCTGTCTTTTACAGATCCTGCGGGATTTAAGTACTCAAGCTTTGCAAGGATATTTGCATTTGTTGCTCCAACCTTCTTGCTATATCCGTTAAGTTTAAGAAGAGGTGTTCCTCCGATAAGTTCCAATGCGCTTTCTTTGATGTCTGCCATGATTCATTTCTCCTTTATATATAATTTTTATTTTTGTTCGTGTTTGTTTTGATGATTGAATCATAGCATAAGGGTACTGAGGTGAAAATTAAGGAATACTTATAGCGGAGTATAAACTTTGCTTATACACTGTTTATGCTTTCAATAAACTCTTTTATGTCACCTGCAATTCTCTTTTCTTCAAACTTGTATACATAATGACCGCAGTCAAGCATGATACACTTCCCATCTACCGATGCGTCCGCAATAGCCTGATGTCCGGTTATCCACTTAGGATAAGCGTCACCCGCCTGCTTAGACACATATTGAATCGTAGGTACTGTAGGAAGCGGATTCTTATCAATTTCATCGCACGCCTCAACAATGTGTTTGTTTTCGCTGATAACGTTTTTATTGACCTCATTTCTGCAAGAAATCGCAGTTACCATTTTATCTGTTTCATTCTTGGGTATTCCGTTTATAACTCGCAGTATCCCTGTTTTTTGTAAAAATATAAATATCGGAATCTGAATATTGAAACCTTGCTTTTCGTAAACATCTCTCATAGAAGCTATTGATGTATCCATAGCCACAATTCCTTCTACTTCAGAAGGATATCTCTGTGCCCAAAGAGTTGCCTCAAGTCCTGAAATTGAATGCGGGCACAGTACAAAAGGCCCTTTTATGCCTGCCTTAGCAAGTCCTTCTCTGTCTTCTTCAAGGATCTTATCAAATGTTCTCTCTCCATCCACGGTATCGCTGAGTCCGTATCCGAATCTTTCAATAATAACGACTTTTGCATAAGCACTTAAGTCTTTACAGAGCGGAAGAAAATTGGCATACGGACTGGTATCTCCCCACGCGGACATAAACACTATTGTGTGTTCTCCTTCACCTTCGCTGTAGATATGCATCTTGTGACCGTCTACTTCAACATATCGTCCCGGAGGATCAAGCCAGATTGCTTCTTCTTTTTTCATCCAAAGCTCGTTAAATATAAACAAGGCCGCCATAACTGTTACAACCAAAATAAATGCCTTCTTCATCATTCTTTCTCCCAGTAATCTATAATCTTATTCAGTGCCTTTTTATCAATTCTGCCCATGTTTGAGATTTGCTTCCTCAGCATCTTTTCTATTCCTTCAACCGCATTCTCGCCAATGCTGTCCATTATGAAATACTGCTCTTTTTCTGCATGATAAAATCTAAAGCACTTTGCTATATCTTCAGCGCCTTTTTCATCAAAACTCTCTGCCAGTTTCTTTCCTTTACGGACATATTTTTTCACTTCAGCCTCATCTCCGATGCGTTCGTACAGATATGCCAATAATGCATAACAGGATGCCTGCAGTTTACTAAACCGTCCCACTTCATCTTTTGAATACTGCCCAATCACGTCAATCAATGTTTTAGCCAGACAGATTGCTTCCTCGATATCTTTCTTTTTTCCCTTACCCGCAAGTGCCATTATCATGCATATCGACGCATCGCTAAATTCCGCCAGACGATCTATCATGCTTAATGTACAATAATTAAGCGCCCGGTCCAGCTCTCCGTTCTGCAGATGTATGTATGCCAGAGATATGTTGTTTATACCGGCAAAGTTAATCTCCTTATATTTTTCAAGTGCAACTTTTTTGTCAACAAGCAGGTAATTGTATGCAATCTGCATCTTTATATCATACTCATTTAACTCAGGGTTATTATTCTGCGAAAGATATTGAAGTGATCCGGTCAAAAGATCTATTGCCTTAATCGCATCTTCTTTATCCTGTCTCTCAAGTGCCCTTACCTGATATACCATTGCCGAAGAATATATGACCGCAAAATCATGAGGATGCCTGTTCAAAGCATCCCTCGACAGTTCTATCGCTTCCTCAAAATTATGTTCAGCAACACATGCGTCAATTCTCGCAACAATGTCTTTAGCTTTTTTGGATGCAACATCATATCCCAATAAAGCATCGACTGATACATCAAAGAAACTTGCAATCGTTGTCAGCATCACTATATCGGGAGTATTATTTTCATTTTCCCACCTTGACACTGCGCCTACTGTAACACCAAGTATCTCCGCCAATTTATCCTGAGTCAGATTTTTCTCTTTTCTCAATCTCTTTATGTTTTCATGCAGTTTTAGCTTCATATCACGTCTCCCTACTATCAATATTTATCTGTCATTTCGCTTCGATCGCAGCGCTTATGTATATATTTTATTTGAGCATTTGGAAAAATATAATACACCATATGTATATTTAAGAAAGTTTTTTCTATACGTATCGTATAGATCCTTTAGATTTATTATAAGTCAAAAAAATACAATTACATTAACAAGTGAACACTAAACAGTTCTAAGTCCAGTATTTACGCTATTTTGCGTTATAAAAAAATTGACAATGCCCGTCAATTGTATTATTATTCCTTAGTCACACCGTATCTTAAGTGATTTAAGCGATTTATGTGATGGAAAAAGCATTAAGGAGGTTCAAAGTATGAACAGAGAAGAACTTATTGAGGCAATCTCTACGGAGGCCGATCTTACAAAAGCTGCATCAGAGAAAGTAGTTAAAGCTTTTATCGAAGTAGTTTCAAATGAGCTTGCAAACAAAGGTAAGGTTCAGATCGTTGGTTTTGGAACATTTGAGACAGCTGAAAGAGCTGCAAGAGTTGGACAGAACCCCCAGACAGGTGAAAAGATTGAGATCCCTGCTTCTACAGCACCTAAATTCAAAGCAGGTAAAGCTCTGAAGGATATTGTTAACGCTTAACAAATAATGCTTTTAAAGCCGGAAATCATCGCGATTTCCGGCTTTATATTTTTTATGCCCTTAATTTCTTTATTGTAAATATACCGCAGCCTGTGAACGTTGAAAGTATGCCGACGCATGCCACAATAAACGTACCCACTCCGGGCTTAGACTTAGATTCATTCATAGTTTCTACAATAGAATCTTCAATATCTCTCATTTATCACAATGTATAAGGCCGTTGTCACATCACTAAGAAGGCGTGCCATATCCGGCGAGATATCCTTCTTCATAGACATTTTACTGTTCTTAAATACCATTTCGCCAACAGGTCTCCATGTAAGATTTTCAAGCCAATCTTCGCTGTAAAAAGAATATCATTCATATAGTATTTAAGAAAAAAGGATTATCCAAACCATTGATTGGATAATCCTTTTTCTACGGCTATAGAAGACTATATCCGCAACAATATTACTTTAGATTATTTCAAATTTTCCAACATATTAATGAATGTTCTGCTCTCTTCAGATCCGCTGTCAAAAAATAACCATTCAGGTTTTGAGATCTGTCCTTCTTTTTCAGGCATTTTGGAATAGATCATCTTGTAAATATACGAATCAAGTGATGAAGATTTTTCTTCTCCTCTTTCCTTCCAACGGCGCAAATACCAACCTTCGCCACTGTCGCCTTTATTCCATTCGATTACCTGTTTTTCTCCGTCGATATCCACAAAGAAATACACGTTTAATTCTTCCAAAAATCCTTCTGTCTTTAACCAGAAATAATTGCCGGTAAACGTCACTTTGTTTCCACCGTCTGTCTGAATCTCCCTTCCGTCAATTCTTGTGTCGTAAATAATTTCCTTGCTTCTTACTGCCATACCCATAATGCCTGATCATACCTCTCATCATCTTAGTGCTACTGTCACCAAATAAGTCGACTTTATTACTTGCCTAAATTGTTATTTGTTTCGTTGTCGTCAATCGTCGTACCGCCCGGTACGACTCATTCCTTCGTCTCACAAAATAACAATTTATTCTACGTAAAAAGTCGAGTTATTTGATGACAGCAGCACTAAGTTTTATGTGAAGCCATGCAAATAATCAGGGATATTCACGTAAAAACTACTGATTATGTGTTGTGGTTTTCGTTGTCGTCAATCGTCGTACCGCCCGGTACGACTCATTCCTTCGTCTCACAAAATAACAATTTATTCTGCATAAAAAGTCGAGTTATTTGATGACAGCAGCACTAGTAATATTCTTTTCCTAACATTCGATAGTTCTTAAAATGACGGAAAAGCAAGAATATATTTACTTTATGATATGCGTATGGATTTTTATTATGCAAGGAAAAAGCTGTACTATTTCTTTATCATCCTGTTCAATTGCATGATATTTCGGCAAAATAACTCTTTTCTCCCAGACATCCACCCACATCATAAGGCTCTGATTTCGCAGTCAAAGACTTCTCTCCCGTAGCCATTTCTCCTTCAGTTACGTCTTTTGCTTCTTTTTTGCCCCCTGTTAATGCAAGCACCAATAGCATTAATATCTATCCTGTGTTCTCCGACTTCTTTCATGAGTTTTACAGATAAATAGTTTCATATCGCAATTATTTATATGGGATTTTTAGCTCTTTTTTACGATATTCATAATAAAAAAACAGATAAGCACTATCTTATCACAGTTTTTATATGGGATTTCTGATCTTTTGTACCGGAACACGCCATGAAAACACAGATAGATACTATCTTATTACTGCGATTTATCTGGAATTCTTTGCATTTTTCCCTTTAATCCGACCAAAAAACCCAGATAAGACGATAATCTATCGCAATTCTTATCTGGGTCATCCTTTAAATCTTTCTATATTTTTTCTCCAGAGATATAGCTTAGTAATCAAAAATATGCTCTTTCCCCCTACGTTACTCAGATTCAATTACAACCTTTGTGTCCGTAAACTCTTTCTCACATTTCAGCTATTTCTACGTGCGCAAGTCAAATTTCTGGATTCTATACCCGTAAATTCACTCCCATATTCACTTATTTTTACGGGAACAAATCGATTTTCGGGATTCCATACCCGTAGAGCTCTTCCCAGAATCGCTTATTTCTACGGGCACAAATCGATTCC
>NZ_KK211305.1:134936-217842 GCF_000621565.1 Butyrivibrio sp. LB2008 | reverse complement strand
CTTATTTCTACGGGCACAAATCGATTCCTGGGGCTCCATGCCCGTATAGCCATTCCAACAATCACATCTTCAACATCAGGTGGTTCGCCTCAAGGTCGTAGTAGAGCATGCAACCTGAATCGCTCATATCATAGACGCTCACAACATTTGAATCGCCTCTATTATCCGATACGTCGAGAACACTTTCTGCCCTTGAAGCACCTGCAACGCCTACAGTATCTACTTCACCTGATGTACCTGCACCTTTCGCGGTATCTTTTTCACCTGATGTGCCTGCACCTTTCGCGGTATCTTCTTCACCTGAAATGCCTGCACCTTCCGCGGTACCTCCTTCACCTGAAGTGCCGACAACTCCCTGCCTATCACAGAACTCTCCCGTAATATCCTTGAACCTCGCAAATTTCTCCGGTGCAAAAGCAACGGTCTTCTCACCGCTAAACACAGCAGTATAGAGTATATCCGCCTCAACAAGATCCTGAAAAATATGACTTCCGTAGGATAGCTCGGGATTGTAGCCGGCTTCTTTTTCTTCAACTTCGCACACTGCTTCAAACTCGCTTATATCCGCAAATGTAGTTGGAACGCCAAGTTCAGGCGACGATGTTCCGATGCGCCCGGGGACTATCAGCATCATATGTCTTCCCTTGTCTCTGTATGTCCAATTGACCTTGCCAATAATACTCGCGATATTAGGCTTGTCCGCGTAAGGCAGGTTGTAATAAGCCTTGGGATCTACATATACTATCAGATCAATCGGAACGCTCCTTGAAAGTCCCATTGATGAATCCACATTTTCAAGCAAAATTTCATCTTTATCTACATTTTGAGGAACAGTAACACTACCCGTATCCTTCGAAACCTGAAGTGGCCTGCACTGCAGAAGGTTTATCGAATACTCTCCCGTCTCCGACAGATTTATCGTAAACTCGATATCCACGGGATGCTCATACTCATCCTGAATACACTTCATTAGCTTCTGCATCCGTGCCATTATCTCTTCTTTCCTGACAAGTCCTCTGCAGGAAATAAATCTTACATCGCGGAGGATTCCTCTTTCCTTCAGCGAACCTTCAACTTCATAATCATGCTCAAGTAAAGTATTGATCAGATACATCGGAAGCTTCTTTTCAATATCACGTAGTTCCAGCCTCTTGAGCTCATGCTCCGTCACATCAACAGCTTCCACAGCTCTCTGTGAGAACTGATGCCTCTCCGCAACCGTCACACAAGATGTCGCCTCAGGCATATCAAGACTTACAAGGCGTGGGTACGAGCCCATTGTCCTATCGACTGCAGATGTTCCAAGCCCCATTACAAGCCTGAGCATTCCGGCATGAGGATCGATATCCGCAAGGAACTTGTACGGGCTGTAGGAATACCCAACTCCCGCAGCGCACGGCATATAGTACTGCCCGTAATACGAGCCCGAAACTCTCTGCACAAGAAGCGCCATCTGCTCATCTCTTTTATCAAGTCCGCGCCTCTTACGGTAGTCAAGCGCCGATAAGCTCATGGTACTTGCATAAACCGTCCTAATCGCATTTTCAAATTCTTCAAGCCTCTCCTCCAGTGTTCCTCTGTTCGCGCAAAAAACTGATTCATACTTGCCCGCAAAAGCATTACCGAATCCATCTTCAAGAATACTGCTCGATCGAACGATAAAAGGATCCTGACCGTAGTATTCCAGGATATGCCTAAGCTGCGTCCGTAAGTCCTCAGCAAATGTGCCTGTCCGTAGCTTCTCCGCGAACTCATCCGCAAGTGAGAAATACTCTTCATCAGTCCTCTGGCGGACTCTGATATCCCAGAAATCATTATCCACAATATACGTATAATAAATATCCGATCCTATAAAGAATGAATCATGCGGCTCAAGCACTTCGTCAACATCAGGCGCCATATTCCTTATAATGGCACGCGCAAGCAACATTCCGCACGCTTTTCCTCCGATAAGTCCGGTGCCTATCATATGACTTCGCACGTTAAAATAATCCTCAGGCTTAAAGTGCTTTTTTACCATAAGTCTCATCTTCTCATCACGCGTCATCATTACCTTGCACATGATATCGCAGGACTCATCCATGTTCATCCGGCTCTCATATTGGAACTTTGCCGTGTTAAAAAACTTATCCCAGAAATCAATATACTGATCCTCGCCGGGACGCTGGAAATTTTCAAGAAGCTGATAAAAACGACTGCTTTGCACACCGTCCAGAATCGGCCTGAAATATCCGTCCTCCTTCCTGTAAATATGCGGAAGAAACATGGTATCGGAATCGCGGTTCCATACCTTCTCGGGACGTACATATACATTTTTTGAATCGGAATACACATCAAGAAAAAGCTGTGTTGTATTAAGAATCTTGTTAATGGAATAAAATGAATGTTTCCCTCTGATTATGGGGAAAAAAGCTACTGTATCAAGAATGAAAAGAAACGGGCATGTTACCCTGAAAAAATTGCCCATCATAAGGTCGGTCGCCCATGCTATCTGAAGTTCCGACAGGCAATCAAAAACATAGAATGCATCCTTATCCTCTTTTTCTATAATATTGTGAATCTCAACCGTAAATGTCTCGAACCTGTGCGAAAGAGGAACCTTCACAGTCTTAACTTCCAGGCAGTCCTCCACAAGCGGCTCATGCGTTGCAAAGCGAAAGTAAATGATGTTCCGCTTATCCTTTTTCGCCTGCTCAACATAAGGATCCACAAAAAGTTTAAACTCCGATAGTTCGGAAACTCTGAAAACAACGTTGTCGCCAAGTCTGATATTATCAAGCGCTTCGTCCATCTCGGGTATACCGGACAATACTCTGTCAAATGCTGCCATAGATAGTACCTCCGCTCAAAGATAAACCAACAAGCTCCAATAAGCTCGCTAAAACCTTGTTAAGTAGCAATCAAAAGAAAAAGGCAAAGACCACCAATTTCTTTGGCGCCTTTGCCTATGTAAATTAATAATACCACACGAGATACTTTTTATGTATTACATTTTCGAATTGAAAAACAACCTGCGCATCTTCCGTACCATCTCATCGCAGGACGAATATTTATAATCCGATTTATTTCTTTCATTGTCGCCAAGCGTCACGACCTTCTTAAATTCTTCCGCATTCATCAGATAATCTCTCATATTCTTAACGGAAGCATTTTTGTTATAGATTTTTATGTAAGAGTAACCTCTATATTCACGCGAAGTATATGACAAGATCTTAAGTTCGTCATATACTTCGCTCTCTTTTATTTCACTTACAAGCTTCTCTATCTTCTCCGTCTTGTCGATGCTCATCATATAGACAACCGCATGATCGTCGGGACGCTTTTTATTAAGATAATTTCGGTAAGGCGACTTGTGCATCTTCTCATAAATATCTTTTTCCGCATCATTAACAAGCTCGCCATGATAGATGATAAGGACGTCTTCGAGTATCACTGTCGTAAAAATATTAAACCCACGCTCAGTGATAAACTTCTCAATATCGCTTGCATGCTCGGCTGAAATGATGTACACCTTGGGATATCTGTTTTCTTTTACATCATATAATATCGCTCCGTCCATCGCGATTATCGGAAGTGCAGGTTTTATATCAGGCATCCCTTCAAGGAATCCCGCGGGAGTTCTGAGCGTCATAAACGTTAGCTTCATCCCTTTTTCCAGCATTCCGTTCATAATGACCTTGCTGTAAGGAGTTACTCCGCCCACCAATCCGTCCATTGAGTTGTCCATGTTTACAACGAACAGCGTTTCTTTATCAAGTTTTCCGTGCAAAGAAATTGAGTTAAGGATCAGTCCCACAAATATTCCGATCAGAGTATCGAGCGATCTGTTCAGTACAAATATATAAGGATTTTCATCAAGCAAATGATTCACAACTATACTTAAGAATACTACACAGGAAAAATACGACGCCTTCTTTTGCTTTATAACAACAGTGGTGTAGATGATAGGTATCAGTGCCAGTGAGATGATACAGTAGTGTAAAAAACTGTCTCCGAAATTGAATACGTTCTGCTTAAGCAATATGTAAATAAGTCCGTACACCGCCCCTATAAATGTGCCAATGGTACGCTGTATCGCATTATTTACAGTATTCTTTGTCTGGTTCTGTATACACCAAAGTACCGCAAGTGCAGAATAAAACGGCGTTCCCTGCTTACCTCGCAAAAAATATATCACAAAGCAGATAAGCACTCCCACCGCTGATTTTATTATCCGCAGCCCTATGTGCGGAAGATGTACTCTCTCAATTTTCATTTTTTTATTTAAAAACACTCCTTGCTATGCCGCATAGAATCTTGGCCGTAGCTTCAGCTCCGAATTTACTCGAATCTATACATATATCTCTGTTGTCAAAGACACCCGCCATATCTTTACAGTATTTTTTCCTGTAATTGTCGCGCGCCTTATCCACATCTTTTATCATATCACGTGCGGTCTTTTCATCCATCCCCAGAATCGATGTACAATTCTCAAGCCTCTTTTCATAGGGAGAATAAACATATACATGTAGCGCCCTGTCTGCATTTCTGAGGCAATAATCTCCGCATCTTCCTACAATTATACATGATTGCATCGCCGCAAAGTCTTTGATTATATTGCTCTGGATAAGAAAAAGTTCTTCCTGCATACTCACAGGTCCCATGCCGAGAGGATATCTTTTTTCTGCAAAAAAACCTCCCGCGCGCTCCTCTTCCTTGCTTATCTCCGAGACGGGAAGCCCCATGCGCAGCGCTGTCTCCTCGACAATGTCCCTGTCAAAATAATCTATTCCCAGTTCCATCGCCATGTGCTGGGCTATTGTTCTTCCGAGTGCACCAAATTGCCTTGAAATTGTAATAACATATTTATCCATAATCATCTTACCTTGCTTTCTGCATGTTCCTTACCGTCATGGAGATACTGAAATTTATAACAAAATAAATAGCTGCCGCAACTCCGAACAGGACAAATACATCCGAGACATTGATCGCGTTTAGGCCGTTGTATCTATTTGCCGATGACAGCACCTGTTTTGTCCTTGCCATAAGTTCTATGACCGCCACATTTGCAAGGAATGAGCTGTCTTTAATGGTGGTTATGACCTGGCTTAAAAGCGTCGGAATGATCGATCTGAAAGTCTGAGGAAGCACTATATACCACAATATCTGAAGCATCGAAAAGCCCTGTGATTATCCTGCTTCAACCTGTCCGCTTGCAACCGAGTTAAGACCTCCTCTTACAATCTCCGCAATAACACCCGACGTATACAAAATAAGCGCCACGGTAGCTTTGAACAAAAGCTTGTTATTTACCGACGAAAGCCCAAACATCTGCTTATTTGCAAATCCGGGAACAGGGCAAAAGACAACGCATATAAATATCCAGAACAAAAGCGGAGTATTTCTGAACAGCTCAATGTATATGACAGAAAGCACCTTAAGTATTCCTGTCTTTTTATTTGTGCAATAGTTTCTAAGAAGTGCAAGACCTGTTCCGATAACTATGCTGAAAAGGACCGCAGCTACCGAGATGATCATGGTAAAGAGCACGCCTTGCATTATGAATTTTAATATTGCAGGATTTTTTAGCATCGAAAAACTGTTTCCTAATGTATCCATGTCATGCCTCCTTCGGTCTGCCGTTTTGGAATACTTTGCTGTCTCTCTTTTTAAGCGATGTTTCCCACATTGATGCAAAAGATGACAATGGGAAGCAGATTAAAAAGAAAATCGCGCCGCATACAATATATGCGGAAGCATATGAACCGCCTGTGTTTTCTCCCGTAACAAAACTGTATGTAAGAGAAAGAAGATCCGCACCGCCGACTATGTAAAGACAAGACGTATTCTTTATCATATTTACAACTACGTTTGTCATCGGAGGCAAGATCACCTTTATACTCTGAGGAATTATGATGTAAAACATCTGAGCAGCATATCCGAATCCCTGTGCCTGAGCAGCCTCGAACTGTCCTTTCGGAACAGATTCTATTCCCGTCCTTATAACTTCTGCCATATACGCACCTGTGTATATACCAAGTGCAAGGAAACCGGTCACAATTATTCCGGGGCTGTGTCCCGCAAACGCAAGCGCGTAGTACAAAAAGCACATCTGTAACAGAACCGGCGTGTTCTGGATCACCTCCACATACATCCTGCTTATTGCCTTTAGTATCTTCTTTCCGCTCGTTGCCATGAGTCCAAAGACAATACCAAGTGCAAGCGCGATCAAAAGTGCAACAAATGCTGTTTTTATAGTATTTAAAAATCCAAGCAGGAATGTATCTTTATAAAGCCATATCTTGTTCCATGCTCTCGGAGAAAATAATCCTGACATACCGGTCCTCCAATGTTTCTTACTTTAGTCGGTTCTTTTAATCAAGTCCGTTCTCGGAAATGAGCTTATCGATAGTTCCGTCCGCTATTTTCTCAGTAATAAGTTCCTCTGCTGTCTTTGACAATCCCGATCCTTTTGTTGTAGCAATGCCGTATTCCTGAGGTGCAAATTCCGCATCGATATACGATCTTCCTTCTGTCTTATAAATAGCAAGAATGGACTTATCTACGCAGAACGCATCAATTTCACCTGCGCTAAGTGCTGTTGAGATAGTCGGATAGTCATCATACTGCTGGAACTTAATTCCCGTTGTCCATGTCGCGGGATCAAAACTCTCTTCATCAAATCCGTCGCCGCTTATAAGACCTTTTTCGATCATTGCTTTTACAAGTGATTTTGCTGATGTTGAACCGGATGATACGCCTACTTTTTTATCCATAAGATCGTCAAGTGTCTTTATTCCCTTTGCATCCTCGACAAGCACGGTTACATGATCCGTATAATAAGGTGTTGTGAAATCCCAGCTCTCTTTTCTCTCATCGGTGATGGTAAATGTAGCAAGTACACAATCAATATCTCCCGAATCAAGAAGCTCTGTTCTTGTAGCCGCCGTAACTGCCGTAAACTCAACCTCTACCCCAAGCTTATCGGCAAGTGCTTTAGCAAGTTCTATCTCAAGTCCCGAGTACTCGCCTGTAAGCGGATCCTCAAAACCAAATCCCATTACCGCGTTCTTTACTCCGACTTTCAAAACTCCTCTGTCAATAATTGCCTGTACATCTTCCGAAGCACTCTCACCGGATGAACTGTCTGATGCAGGAGACGCCGTGGCATCACTTGATGTCTCACTTGTTTCACCTGTACTCTCGCCTCCGCATGCAACGAGCATCAAGCTCATAATACCTGCAAATACAATGCTCAAAATTTTTCTTTTCATAACTGCTTCCTCCTGATATTACCTGATTATCTTTCCCAAAAACTGTTTTACTCTGTCGCTTTCGGGATTATTGAAAAAGTGCTCTGGAGTTCCGGACTCTATAATCTGTCCGTCTTCCATGAATATCACTCTGTCAGCTACCTGTCTTGCAAATCCCATTTCATGGGTTACAACTACCATCGTTATATTTTCTTTTGCCAGCTTTATCATTACATCCAATACTTCCTGAATTGTCTCAGGATCAAGCGCCGATGTGGGTTCGTCAAAAAGAATGATTTTACTCTGTGAACACAAAGCCCTTGCTATTGCTATTCTCTGCTGCTGCCCGCCGGAAAGTGTTGTTGGATAAACATCAGCCTTATCTTTTAGTCCGACTATATCAAGGTAGTGATATGCAAGTTCCTCGGCTTCTTTCTTTGACTTATGCTGAAGCTTTATCGGCGCAAGTGTCAGATTCTTAAGGACTGTCATATGCGGATAAAGATTGAACTGCTGAAATACCATTGAAGTATTGTCCCTTACAACCTTTGTTTTATTCTTGGTCGTAAGCTCCGTTCCGTTTATATAAACATGTCCGCTGCTTGGAACCTCCAGGAAATTCATACATCTTACCGTCGTTGATTTTCCTGAGCCGGAAGGTCCGATGATTACAAGCTTTTCACCCTCTTCCACTTCAAGATTCACATTCTTAAGAACATGAAGATCGCCAAAATTTTTATTTACATTTTCAAGTTTGATCATTGCCATTGCTTGTTACCTTTCTAAGCTCATCACTGAGCGTTTTCAGCTCCCCTTTTAGGGAAAGATATAAAAGAACGGCGCTTCGGAATCAAATAAACCGAAACGCCGTTGTCTCTTATATCTTTGCAGAAAAATTGTTATGAAGAAAGGCGCTCTGAAACACTAAGTGAATCAAAACGCCTTTGTTTGTATACAAGTATACAGGCTATTTTCTTTTTAGCAACTGTCATTTTTTACAAAAATTATTACCGAGGACAAAATCATATAAATGTTTTTAACAAATATCAATCGATAATATCATTCTGAAACCTGGACAAATGCTCGAACGGGAGAATCAGTCTTCCTCTGTACAATCCGCATCCGTCGTTTACAAGCTGATTATTAACCGCGCCAAACATGTTCACATCAACTTTAGAAAGATCAAGTTCCTGTAATCTCATACCTCTTTCATAAGCTTCATCAAAATACAGACACTCTCCTGCAGGTATCTTGTCTCTCCTGCTACGTTCCTTGTCCTGCCTCTTTTCATATCCAAGATGATGTGCAGGGCCTATCTCTGCATAGTCATCCATCTGCTTGGTGCGTATCTGCACTTCAAGATAAGATCTCGACTGATTGTCATAAAAAGTAATATGCAAAGACTTATAACCGTACGGACTCGTATTCTTTATATAGTCCCTATAGTAGGGCCTTAGCTGTTCTTCAATCATATCCGAAGGCTCACAACCGGGAATGCCGTATATCTCTGCACTAAATCCGTTTTGCTCAAGGAATCCCGGAAGTTCATTTGCAATCTTGTAGACATACTCACGCTCTATCTCGTCGCGATCTTCGCCTTTATCCAAATGACATGCCGGCATTGATATTACAATCCTATAGGCAATAAGATCTCTGATTGCCCCCATCTTCTGCTTAACTTCACATTCACCAGGAAACTTCCCGTTTTTGCCATAATAATCATAAACATACTCGACTATATTACCGTTAAACTTCTGCTCCGCCCTTATTATCGATTTGATCCTTCCCTTAAATGTAAATGCAAGGAAAGGATACTCAACCGACATATACTTGTAGAACTCCCTAAGGCGCTGAGACTGTGATGTCAAAAAGTCGTTGTGCTGCAAGAGTTCAAGCTGCTGCAGAAGGAAATTGCAATGAATCATATCCATGCTGTTCTGAGTACGCTTCGCATCTTCTTTCAGATCCACATAATACCGCTGCAGGATCTTTAGTACCGTATCCCCTGAATATAAGTAATCATTTAATGTAATCATTTCCCCATCCTCTTTTAATGCTCTTCTCCAAAAAAAAGCAAAGGCACTCACGTAATTGTAAGCGCCTTTGCTTTTTTATATAATAGCACATCCTATCCGCTATTACATACTTATTTGCAAACTCAATGCTATAACTCACCGAAGACTGTTGAATTACTTTTGTATTATCGTAATATTATAATAGTTAAATTTTTGTTAAGGAAGGAAGATGAACTATGCCGGCAAATGTAGGCAGAATTTTTTATATGGATTGGGAATTGGAATTCCTGCACCATTTACAAACTATCCACACACCTGAATTGGACAAAAAAATGCTTTTTTTCACCGGTTTGGGTGATAAAGCCATACTTATCGCATTATTTTTACTTGCTCTTATCATTATTCCAAAGACCAGAAAATATGGCATTCCAATGGCAATTGCCGTAGTTATATCTGTACTGATAGTAAATGTAGCAATAAAGCCATCTGTTATGAGATGCAGACCTTGTTGGTTAGATCAAAGCGTACCACTGCTCATACCTGTTCCACATGACTATTCTTTTCCGTCCGGTCATACAAATGCTTTTTTTGCAATGGCAACGGCAGTTCACTTAAAGAATAAGAAACTCGGAGCTCCGGCTCTTGTAATAGCTGCACTGGTAGCTTTCAGCCGCTTATACCTGTTCGTTCACTGGCCGACAGATGTCATCGTCGGAATGATCACAGGTGTTCTCAGCGCTAAGATAGGCTATAAGATCACTAATCCTTTCGCAGGATTATTTAAAAAGAAAAAAAGAAGATAATTTGTAATTTCCATTTTCTCAAAGAAAGCAAAGGCTGCAACCATGCTCCTTTGCTTTTTTTATATCAAATTGCTTTCCTATGATATAAAAACGCTCCGCTATGGATGCGACTGATTAAAATAGCTGTTGACATACTCCGACTGTCATAGTATATTGTTATCTGAACCAAATACCACGACTAACATAGTACGTTTATAATAGTATGATAGTCATAGTATATAGAGAGGAGACATAATATGCCACAAGATCTGGGTACAATTTTTTATTTTGATTGGGAACTTAAGTTCCTACACTTTTTGCAAAGCATTCATAATCCGATATTAGATTCAATTATGCTATTTTTCACTAATTCAGGCAACATAATTATGATTTTGATACTTATATCGATTGTCTATCCAAAAACAAGAAGGATAGGGATTCAGATGTATCTTGCATTATTCATTTCCATACTCATAGTAAACTGCGGCATGAAGCCTTTTATCACAAGATGCAGACCTTGTTGGCTGGAACCCGGTGTGAAAATGCTAATAGAGCTCCCTCAAAGCTACTCTTTCCCATCAGGTCATTCAAGTACATTTTTTGCAATGGCAACGGCAGTGTTCTTAAGTAATAAGAGATTCGGAATACCTACCCTTGCGGTAGCATCCATAGTCGCTTTCAGCCGTTTATATCTATTCGCTCACTGGCCAACTGATGTCATGGGCGGCATATTTACAGGCGTCTTGAGCGGTGTTTTGAGCTTTTTGATAATTGACGCACTCATCAATATTTTTAGAAAAAAAGTAAAGGACAAATAATATGAAAACAAGTTTAAGATTGTCAAAGTATTTAGGTGGCATCGTTTTAGCACTCATACTGATATTTACTCTTCCCGGAATAATTGTTCAGCGAGCAAATATTACTAACAAATCATTAATGGAGATAGTTTATCTGCTTTCGATCATTGCTATTCTCTCAGCAGTGATAATCGGGTTCGGAGAAAAAAGTGTTTTCCATTTTTCTTTCAAAAGCTTTAAAGATACTTTCACTATTGGCAGCGTCATGTCAGCCGTTACTGCTTTCTATTTGATAACAAATATGTATAAAGCAATCAAAGACTACGGCACACCGGCCATGGACACAAAATCTGTTGTACTGTTTTTAATCTCAGTCTTTTTAGGCGCCGGTATTCGTGAAGAATTACTTACCAGAGGATTGTTGCTCTCATTCTTTAAAAAAGCATTTGGCAACAGCAAAGCATCATGCCTAGCTGCAATGTCATTGTCATCACTTATCTTCGGCGCAATTCATATTTCAAACCTTGACGGCGCAACAAATCCGACACCTATATATGCCCAGATCATTTATGCTGTGGGAATCGGTTTCTATTTGGCAGCACTTTATTTAAGAACAGGCAATCTTTGGGGAAATATGGTTTTGCATTTTCTCTTTGACATCAGCTTAATGATATATCCCATAATCTATGCAAACAGAAGCGACATGGATGTTCTAATCGGAGAATGGCTGGGTGACGGAATCATCATAAAATCAATCCTGATATCGGTTGTATCTGTGTTACTTGGACTTTACCTTATCAGAGACAGCAAGATGAAAGACATTTTTAAATCTGATAAAAACAGCTCTGATACTATAATGTAAAAACATCAGGTTACCGATATATATACTGAAATACCACGCTTGATACCATTTCAATGCGTGGTATGGCAGCTAGGGAAAGCATGGATCTTCAAGGAGGATTATAAATCTTCAGCTTTGAAGGTTCATTTTTTTGCGCAATTATTCTGAACCTTCGGGCTAACAAACGGAGGAAAAGAACCATGAAAATTGCACAAAGTAACGTAAATCTGATGTCAAATTCATCGTACAGCAAAGGGAGTTTCGTGAATGTATCGATCAGCTCCGCCCCGCGAGGAAGTTTCAGCGACAGTCTTGAAACTCAGACGGAAAAAGTTGCAAGTGATGATTCGTCGACATCTGCCGGCGAATTTGCCCTGGGAAGTGAAAACTACAATTCGCTAAAGCCTTCAATGACAAGAAGACTGAACACAACGGACTCTCTTGAGGATCAGCTGATGGATATAAGAGCTTCACTTATTGAAATGATTCTACGTTTCATGAAGATTCTTGGCGGCGAGGATATGACAAAACGCTTCAGTCAATCATTGGATAACATGTCCGGAATGATCGGATCCGGAAGCGCATTTTCTGTAACGACCGTAACCGAAAGCCATTATGAAGAAGAGGCTGTATCCTTTGAAGGGGCGGGAACCGCTTTTACAGAAGACGGACGAAGTATCGAGTTTGGAGTTAAATTCTCCATGTCTACAAGATTTGTACAAGAATCCGGCATAAGCATCTCAAGCCCGACAAACTTCTTAGATCCTCTTACGATCAATGTCGGCAGGGAAATAACATCAATAAGCGATCAGACTTTCTATTTCGACATTAACTGCGACGGAAAAGAGGATAAGATTTCAAATCTTTCGGCAGGTGCAGGTTTCCTTGCCCTTGATAAAAACGGTGACGGGAAGATAAATGACGGTTCGGAACTTTTCGGCACAAAGAGTGGAAACGGATTCAAAGACCTGTCCGCATACGACAATGACGGAAACGGATGGATTGATGAAAATGATGAGGTATACAACGATCTAAAAGTCTGGATTCGTAACGAAGACGGCACCGATTCTCTTCTGTCCTTAAAAAAAGCCGATGTCGGCGCAATATATCTTGGAAGTGCCGTAACCGACTTCAGCTTACGCGACAGTTCTTTTAACACTGCTGCCAAGCTGCGCGCGAGTGGCGTGTTCCTAAAAGAAAGCGGAGGTGTTGGAGTAGTTCAGCAGATTGATCTTGCGACTCACGAAGAAGCTATAGAAAATCGTTCCATTTCATAAAAGAGTCGGTCGCATCCATAGCGGAGCGTTTTTCTATCATAGGAAAGCAATTTCCTATGATAGAAAAAAGACGGAGCTCGGTGTTCTGACACGCCGGTGCTCCGCCTTTCATATTCTTTAATTCATTTTGGTTCCGTCCGAGAGTTCACGCTCTCTCTTACCATCTACTTCACCGCTCAGGAAATGGCGTCTGCAAAGGGATACGTATGATTCATTTCCTCCCACCATAACCTGCTCTCCTGTGCGAACAATCTTGCCGTTACTTACTCTTGCATTGAAATGTGCGCGGCGTCCGCACCAGCACACGGTCGGAACTTCTTCGATATAATTTGCTATCTCCATGAGTCTCTTTGAACCTGGGAAAAGATGGCTCGTAAAATCTGTACGAAGTCCGTAGCATATAACCGGAAGGTCATATCTGTCCACAACTTCAGCAAGTATATCCACCTGCTCTTCCGTAAGGAACTGTGCTTCGTCAACGATTACGCAGTCCAGTTCTTTCCAGCCTTCCGACTTCCCCGTAAACCACTCATTTTTTACTTCATCAATGAAATCTTCCACAAATGTAGCTTCTGCGCTAAGTCCCATTCTAGACTTGACGATCTTCGCCCCGTCTCTGTCATCGGTCTTGGGCTTAAGAAGAATACATTTCTGCCCCTTCTCCATATAGTTGTACTGCACCATCAGCGCATTGGCTGTCTTTGAGCTCCCCATTGCCCCATATCTGAAATATAACTTTCCCATACCTTCTCCCGTATTTTCTATTATTTTTTCTCATCCGAATTGATAAGAACAAGTTTGTTGTAAGGAATCTCGATTCCCTCTTTTGCAAATCTCTTCATTATCTCTACAAGGCAGTCAGAGCATGCCTTCGGGTTATCCTTGAAATCCTCTGTCTCAACGAGCGCCCTTAATGTGACGCCGCTGTCATCACAGCTCTTACAAAGAACCGTAGGCCTTCCTCCGTGATGCACAGGATTCTCAACAATAACATCGGCCATAATATCCATAGCCTTCTGCATATCCGTGCCATACGCCACAGAGATCACAATCGGAAAAGAAAAAGATTCTTCCTGAGTATAATTAATGATAGTCGCCGAGCCCACCGTAGAGTTGGGAATATATATGATCTCGTTCTGATAAGTCTTGATAACCGTGTGTCTTAATGTGATATTCTCAACATAGCCGGGATCGATAGAGTCGATCTTGATTCTGTCGCCGATATCAAAGGGCCTGGATTTTGCTGCGGATATCGCGATACCTGCAAAAACATTTGATAATGTTGACTGGGCTGCAAGACCGAATATAGCTGCGATAAGTGCCGATGAACCGGCAAACGTCTTCCATGCGTCTGTAAGAACATTTCCGGCAATGGTGAAAAATGCCACTCCCCAAATTACCGCAATCATTATGCCTCGTAAAAAGACAAGGTGAATCTTACCGCGGAGTCTTTCCTTACTGATATATTTGACGATCAAAAGATTTATGACATATGCAAGAATTATCGGAAGCGCATAGCTAATAAAGCAATCAATTACCACCATCGTCCAATGTAATGGCACATTTTCCTGACCGAGCTGTGAATTAAGAAAACAATCAATTATCATCATCATCCATCTCCTCAAATGCGATCATTGAATCGATAATGTCTTCAAAATCTTCTCTCAGTTCTTCAATTGTATCGCCTTCATAGGTATAGATCTTTCCGTCTATTACAACTTCACCTGTGTAATAATCACACTTCTTGTCGTAGTTAACGGTACCTGTATATCCTTCGTATTCAAACTCTTTTTCCATAGTATTATCTCTTTCTTATTTTAAGTCTTTGTACTTGGCAAATTACTATAAGCATTGTAAATCATTCATAGCTGAATTAAAAGGATATCGGGGGAAAAATCGTGATTTCGAACACTCTTATCCACTTTGAATAGCATATACCGATTTTGCCGATAAAAAATATTTTTGCAAAGTACGCTTGACATTTATTGCAAAGTATACTATGCTAAATATGCAAAGCGAGCTTGGCAAAAAGTAAGGAGGTGTCAATGAAGAACAAGATAAAAGAATTGCGAAAAGCAAATAAGCTATCGCAATCAGAACTTGCCGACATTGTGGGAACAACCAGACAGACAATTACTTCCATTGAGGTTGGTAAATACACTGCTTCATTGGTACTGGCATATAAGATAGCACACCATTTTAACATGATAATCGAAGAAGTATTTGATTTTAATGACCCGGAGGAAGAAAACTAATGAATAGCAGCAAAAAAGATAAGATCAAAGAATCAATTAAGAAAAAAATCACTTCATATTCATCAATAGTATTTTTGAGTATCGCATTACTCATTATTTCTCAAAGAACATCTATAAGCTCACTTTATAAAAACTCAGAGCAAGCTGATTTTATGCATGGATTTGTTGTTGGAATGGTTATTGTTATAGAAATCATTTGCGTTTATCAAATTTCAAAATACGTAAGTGCTCTTAAAGATGAAAAAAAGCTTATTCGAATCTACAACGAGCTCAACGATGAGCGTCTTTGTCAGATTGAATCATTATCCGGTAAATCCGCAGTTGAATTTACCGCAATAGTTCTTCTGATCCTTGCAATTATTGTAAGTTTCATCAGCTTTGAAGCTATGATAGCATTTTTAGCTGCATTAACCGTTCTTTTTATCACAAAGAAATCATGCTCAATATACTACACCAAAACTTATTCAGGCGAATAAAAATATCCCGGCATCCTAAATGAATCCTAGGATGCCGGGATATTTATTATAATTTATTTGAATCAATCCTTAACTTCGATCTTCACAGCCTCCTCTTTCTCAGGAATAGCTTCCTTCTTGGGGATGCTGACCGTAAGAACACCGTTCTTGTACTGAGCTATGATGTCTTCAGGCTTAAGTCCCGGTGTACGGAAGGATCTCTGGTAAGAAGAACATCTTCTCTCGCGACGGATGTACTTACCGTTCTCATTCTTCTCGTCCTTGTTCTCATTGTGCGAAGCACTGATGGTAAGAACTTCGTTCTTGAGATCGATGCTGATATCTTCCTTGTTAAATCCTGGAAGCTCAGCCTCAAGCTGATAACTGTTGTCTTTTTCGATGACGTCAGTCTTCATAAGACCTGATGCCGGCTCGAAGTTTTTCTCAATAAGTCCCGAATCATACAAGTCACCGAATAATCTGCCACCAAAAAAGTCATCCATCTCGTCAAACAAATTATTATTACTCCATAACATAGGCATCAACATAAGTCATCACTCCTTCTATAAAAATTTTTTGTTGTAGTAGTTTGCGCAACCTTTCAGATGATGTGTTAGCACTCTCATCCTTCGGCTGCTAATTTTCTTTACAAGTATGTTATAGAACAACTAGAACAAAAAATCAAGTGATTAATTATAAAAAAAATATAAAATGTGTAATGTGTAAATTTGACCAAAAAAAAGCGCAGGTCTTACTCCTGCGCGTAATTATCAAAAAATCTGTTTACTGAATATTGTCCAAGGATTGGAGCCGGAATCTCTTTCTTGCTGTGAATGAGAAAATGCAGATTGTATAAGAAAAAGGCTGTTCCACCGATCATCACAAAGATGATAAAGCAAATCTTCAATGTTCCGTCAAGTACACCAAAGCAATTGTTATATGCCAAAAGAATTCCTGATGTCATTCCGGATACAGTTGCAAAACAGCATACCGAGCGGTACAACATATTTTTCTTTTGCATAACATCACGGAATATGAACAACGCTGCCAAAGATAAAACAAATAAAATGCTTGAAATAACAATTCCTTTTATATCTCCAAAATAATATAAAAAACTATTTAATACTTTAACGCCCATTGTTCCCCCCATGATCATTATTCCTATCAACACTATTCCAATTGTAACCAATAGCTTCTTCATAGTACTTCTCTCTGTTGCTTTAACATGCTTTTAACAACTCTTTAACATTCTAGCACATCTACTTCCACTAAATCAAGCAAAAAAAATCTCGCAAAGACATTAAAATCTTTGCGAGATTTCTCAATTTCAACAATATTAAGATAAAACACTGTCACACGGGCAATCCCCATATGACACAACTTTGTAAACTTCTAATTTATCAATAGTTATCTGCTTTCTTCTCGAAATAGCTCTTAGGATGATTGCAAACAGGGCACATTTCGGGAGCCTTAGGTCCAACTACGATATGACCGCAATTTGAGCAGATCCAGATTGAATCTCCGTCTGATGAGAATACAATGTCTTTCTCGATATTCTCAAGGAGCTTTTTATATCTCTGCTCATGCTCTTTCTCGATCTCAGCAACTCTGTCAAAGAGATATGCGATATCATTGAATCCTTCCTCACGTGCTTTTGCTGCAAAAGAAGGATACATCTCCTGCCACTCGTATGACTCTCCCTCTGCTGCTTCTTTGAGGTTTTCTACTGTTGAACCGATTCCTGTAAGAATCTTGTACCAAAGCTTAGCATGCTCTTTCTCGTTATTGGCTGTCTCTTCAAAAATCTTACTGATCTGAACATAGCCGTCTTTTTTTGCCTTTGAAGCAAAGTATGTATATTTATTCCTTGCCTGAGACTCACCTGCAAATGCAGCAAGCAAATTCTTTTCTGTCTCTGTTCCTTTAAGTTCGTTTGTTCTTGGTTCTAAATTTGCCATATTTCAATCTCCTTCTCTTTATTTTTGGATAAATATCCATATATTTACCTGTATTCGTATTTTAACATAGGAATTGCCCTTATAAAAAGCATGTTTTTAACTTTTACATATAAAAAGGTTATTGCCTAAAATAAGCAATAACCTTTCGCATAAACAATCACATTGCAATTATCTGGCAGGAGCCCATGTTACACCATAAAGCTGCTCCATCATCTTGCGAAGTTCTTCCTTCATCTTGTCACAGGCTGAAGCCTCGTCAGGGAAGTTTATAACCCCGATCCTTTCCTTCTTATCCTGGAAGAATACGGCCCATCCGTTTTCTGTTTTATCAAGACATACACGATTTTTGTGATGTCCTCCAACTTTATATAATTTTGAAGGAACGAGATGTTCCTTGAAGAATTTCTTTAATTCCTTGGTATTCACGGTATACCTCCTAGCACATTGATACCAAAAACCTTTGATGTAGTTTTGATTACTACATGAAGTATACCATCATATCTTCTTCATGACAATAGCAAAATATTATACAAAAAAAGAAGAAATGCTAAAGCAAATAGCATTTCCTCCACATTCTTCTGTTTAATATATTACGGAAAGAGCCGCCAAAGCCGCTCCCTGCCCCCAGGGATTGTTTCCGTAGGTCTGATAATGCACCGCAAAATCATCGCATGAACTCAGCGAATCTGTTACGATTCCGCTCTTAGTGTGAGCATATATACACTCTTTTGCTCTCTTTAACGCCTCTCTAATTCTGCCTGATATATCATCTTCTCCAAAGACATCATTATTAAGCGCATAACCAAGCGCATATGCTATCATTCCTGTCGCAGACAGATCTATATGCCCGTCAACAGCCTGCATCTGCCAGCTCCAGCCGCCGTCTTTTCTCTGATACTTAAGCGCAGCCTCACAAAGTCCTGTAAATTGCTTCAAAGATTCTTCATTTGCCTTGCCCATAGAAGCATTTACACCAGCACCCATAATGAGCCAGCCAAACGATCTCCCCCAGCAAAGGATTCCTTTTCTATCATAAACATAACCAGTCTTAGAAGCTTTGTAAACGTCAGCATCTTTCCTAAGTTCATATCCGTGATAACAAAGCCCGCTTGCTTCGTCCATCCCGTTTTTATAAAAAAGTCTCAGCTGCTCGTTACTGTCAAATGCCTTATCGTCACAGGCCGCCATAAACATGGAAACCTGTCCGATTCCGTCAGCGAAGATATTTCCGCTTCTTCCGGAATTGTAAAGGATTGCGCCCTCCGCATCTCTTCCGGCACTCTTTAAATACGAACTTACCGCATCTGCAGCTTTCTTATATTTCTCATTTCCTGTTATCTCATAAGCCTTAATAAGCGCAAATCCCGCAAGCGCATCATCTACAAAGCTTACTTTACCGCCTGTCTTTTTAAGCCAGAGATCCACATGCCCTTCAAGAGAAGCCTTGATCTTATCGCTAATTTCTTTAGCATCTTGAACCTTCTCAAGACATTCAAGCGCCGAAACAAGCCCTACCATAAGCATCCCCGCATGCCAAAAGAACGGATCTTTTGTCCGCACACTTCTACCAAGTGCCTTTTTTACAAGGTCTTTTATCCTGTCCGAAAGGCTGACATTCATAATATTATTAAGCTGTTCTACGGTCTTGCCGACCACTTCATAATATGCAGCTTTATCCACAATTACGCCTTTCTGGTCTTGAGTTTTCCACAAAGATATCTGAATTCTTCACTTCTTCCGTATAAAAGGAAATATACTCCGTTAAATACAACGGTAATAATAACTACCATTGCTGCAAATCCAAGTATCGTAGGCTCAGGCATAACACGCTTCCCAATCAAATAGCATATGACCATGACCAATGCCATAGATGCGAGATATTTAAACGAATCAATAAAATAGCCAACTGCGCTTTTATCAAAACATGTCCTATAAATAATAACCGGCTTTGTAATATTGGCAATAAGCCCCGATATCACTGTTCCAACATAAACACCGGCAACACCTGAAACGGTAATACCAAAGATTTGCGGATTTCCACTCCATGCGATAGCCAGCCAGACGGACAAAATAAGATTAACAACACCCTGAATCAATGCGAAATACTTATCCTGTTCAAAAACTCCCGCCGCTGTCTTGAAATTAACGAGAACTTTCCTTTCTCCTTTGAAGTAATAATCCGTAACATACAGGATCACAGCTATCGGAACAAGTAACCAGGCCGGATTCCATTCATCGCCTTTGGCATGCTTTGTCCACATTTCTACAAGCGGTGTAATGAGAAGCATAAATCCAACAGCGGAGAAACCATATATCCAAGCAGCAACAAACCTATATATCTTAAACATACCATACTGCTTTTCTTTACTTTCGGTTGCTATCAGATTACCAAAACTTGTTGTCAGCGAATTAAACACAGAATCAACAACGCCTGCCACTGCAAGAATAACCATAGTGTAATTACTTACATATCCAACCTTATCTATTCCCAAAACAGATGACATAATAATTGCATCCGTCTGCAGTCTTATAACATCACCGACTTTGTGGAACATTAGAGCCTTAGTTTTGGTCCATATAGTATTTTCCTCTTCTTTACTAAGCTTCTGAATATTCTTTTCCTTCAGAAGAGGATACATATTATCAAGATATTTTGATATAAAAATCTTTTGTATTAGCTGAATTATTGCATCCGTAATGAGAAAAAAATAGAAATTTTTTGTAGCTAATATAACAACAATCTGAACTAACACAGTGACTGTCTTTGTTATATTAAATGCATTATCCTGAATATAATTTTTCTGCTCTGCATTCGAAAGACTATACTTATAAGCTACAAAATAACTGCTTACAGTATTAAAAAGAAAAATCAAATAGAATAAAACAATGTCTCTGTGGTCTAGTAACATGTCTTTAGGCTGTTTAACTATTATGCCAAGAAACGGTACAAGAATTATGCCTATCACACTCACGACAACCGCTATGTAGTAATAAGCCTTCTTATACAGTTGTATATATGACTTAATCTTTTCTTTTTCGCCACGTGCTACAGGACCATACAGACTGAAATTAATTGCCGTTCCGATTCCAAGCTCTGCCATGTTCAGAAACGACAATATTTCAGCGTATAAACTGTTTATACCAAGATATTTATCTAAATCCTTTATAAAAAGAGTGCGCAGAATAAATGGCAAGATCAACGTGACAATCTTTCCCACAAATCCAAAAACAATATTCTTCTTCGCCGCCTGAACTCTTCCCATTAAACTATATTTCCCTTATTGTCCATGAGAATCCAATTCTTCCAATAGTCATGCATTGTCTCGGGATCTATCGGCTGATTGTTTCTCATCTTGTATGTTCTTATGACTTCGTGATCGGGTCTTTTGTTGAGTCTTGCGCCCCAGAAGCTGAATGTTGAATTGGCGCAGATATTACCCTTACAATGACTCATAAGCATGAGATCCTGTATACTGTCTTTGCCATTATTCCATTCAACAATCGTATATCTGGAGATATCGCCGTAGTGCTCTCTCGCGTAATCGTGATCGCTTGTAAAGATATAGAAATGCGTCTCAGGATCTTTTTTCAAAAAATAATCCATCGCATTCTTGTAGTAATCATCAGAAGCAATATTTCCGAGAATATTTACATTTGCGGGATCGAGGTAATCCCCTCTTCTAAGATGTACACTGACAGAAGGAAATCTCTCCATCTTCTCGGAGATGATCCTGTTTCTCATTGCAAGATCGGAATCTCTGTGAGGAGGGAATACAAAGAGTTCCCTAAGTTCATCCATAATATCTTCATAGTATTTCTGACATAAGAAATAACCTGTAATATACTTATCTTCAAACTCAAATATCTCGGGGTGGTACATCTTTGTCTCAACAAATACATTTGGATTTGAAGATGCAGTAAGTCCAAGTTTCTTGGTTATTTTCCCTTTTATCGCCGAAAAAAGATTTTGCTTTAAAAATCTGTCTCTCTCTTCATCGGTACAGACTTCGAAAGGAAGATCCTTAAAAAGAGGAAGCTCAAACTCTCTTGGAGCAAGCATCTTCTTCTGTACTTCTTCACTGAACCAGGAAATATCAAGCTTAACTTCTTTTCCGAGACTGAGGAGTTTTCTATATAGCGCATATTGCTGCATTTGGTTTCCCAAACCGCCCGCAATCTGAATTATGATCATTGTGTTCCTCCTTGTGCCTCTGTTTCCATTTTTTTCATTTTCATAATACGCATATATGCGTCAACAAGCGAATTTTCACTTGCAAGTTTCTGTACCGGAAGTACATATCCCTTGTACGTTCCAAAAAGATCTTTTGCAATTCCTTTACTCTTTACTGAATATCCTATAACAAGAGTCGGAATATTGCTACTATAAGCTGCAATTGTACTGTGAGTTCTTGCTCCCACAAAGAAACTACACTTTGAAATATACCCCTTGAGCTTCTCAGCGGGCATATCATTAAGAAGTACAACTCTTCCTGTATATTTATGTATCTCGTAGAGCTCTTTGAGTATCTTCCTGTCGTCGTTGTTCTTCCATACAACATGAGGAATGAGCGCAACGTTCTGATGCGTATTTCTCAAAATAAACTCTATGAAATTATTGTAATTCTTCATAGTAATTCCGGGTGTCTTCTCAAGCGCCTGCACCATCGGACTTAAGTTTATTCCGACAGTATTGCCCGGAAGAAAACCGTTGATTCCCGGAACTTTGGCCGTATCCAGCCTAAACGCCGGATCTTTTTCCAAAATAAGTCTGCTCTCGTCATATCCTGCTTTGACAAGCGCGTCATATGTAATGGATTCTCTTGCATAGATCGTATCATATGCCATGAGATCCTTAACAAGCTTTTTGTCCTTGAGGGAACTTGGCTCAATCGAGCATCCCCACAATATTGTTTCAAATCCCTTTTTTATAAATACCTTGTGTGCAAGGATCAGATCGGGAACCAGACTCTCATAGCAGTAATTATCTCCGCCTATGGATATTGCAAGGGGCTTTACTCCCTTTCCCTTCTTGATCTTTCCGGCTACACGCGTAAACTCAGCAAATGCATCCTTGTATCTGTATCTTAAAAAAGACTGTTTATCCCTGGTTATAAGTCGCCATAAGTAATAGATCACGTGGTCAACGAATTTTCTATCAATGTGTCTTTCCTCAACAATCGTGCAAAGGCCCTTTTTCTCAAGTACACCAAGAGAATACTTCCTGTCCTCAGCACAGCTGTTGGTTACAATGATAAGAGGCAGATCCTCCTCCGCTCCTGTCCTCTCTCTCTGTTCAGCGATCATTTTGACAGTAGTGTTGGCTATCGCCTCACAACCATGGTTTCCCGAACCGGCGTGCATATATAAAATTATCGGTCTGTTAAAATCAATATTCATATATATTCACCTGTCCTTATACTTAGCGTACATTTTCAAATACAGTTTCGGACTTATCCTGAACATTATCACTTTTATCTTATGTTCAAGTGACAATGCAGCAAATGCTCCTCTTGTCTTCATAGCATGCTTTATCCTATCGCCTGAAGCATAAACCGCTTCGCGCGCAAGATCGTTGTCCTTCTCACTCTCGGGAATGAGCGATACTTTCCCGATAACCAGCAGTGCTGTAAGTATCTGTGAAACGGCAACCTTAACAAAAGAATATATCGAAAGGTACTCATGCACCTCTTTAAGCTTATTTTCAGCAAGCTCCCAGCATGTAAGCTGATCCAAGAAACTCACTTTAAAAGCGGCCTTCATGGCTCCATTGTCGTTATCTGTGTATCTGTAATCATCGGTTCCTACAGGAACACTCTTTATATTTTTCTGTTTTCCTTCGGAAACGGAAATATCAAGTAAAAAAAGCAGATCTTCCCCGATAGTAAGGCCTTCTTTAAAAATAATATGCTCATCTCTCAGCTTTTTTCTAAGAAAGAGCTTTCCCCACACATGTGTATTGCTCTCAAGAACATAGTCCTCAATATACTGATAACCGCTTAACACATATGGCGAATCGATATCCTTGCACCCGTCTATCAGGACTGTGCCTTCATCAGCATAATTATACATATTTGCGACGCAATTTTCAGCTATTGTATCATCGGAATCGACAAAACACACATATTTTCCGGTTGCCATCTCCAAGCCGATATTTCTGGCACCGGATACGCCTCTGTTCTTGATGTGCTTGACCTTTATCTTATCCTGCCCGTATTCTTCGGAAAGTTCATCGGCAATCTTTGCACTTGCGTCTTTGGAACCGTCATCAACAAGAATTATCTCAAAAGCATCGTCTTCTATCCCTTTTTGAGTAACACAAGACAAGACGCACTCTCTGAGCGTGTCCTCTGCCTGATATACAGGAATTATGATGCTAACGAGTACTTCTGTATTCAAAATCTTTCTCTAAGCTACATCGAACGAAAACTATTATAAACGTACATCCGATGTAACGGCTCCTACATTAATATTCTGTCCAGTCATCCCTGGGAACTCCGGTCAGACTGTCAAATCCGTATTTGTAATGGTTTGCATAAAGGGAGTTAATCCAGTAAATATTATTTTCCGGATGATCCTCGTCATTCGGATCTCCCCAGCCTTCGATTATATCTGCATCATACGCCATTTCTGTATATTTGCACTTCCAGTCAGGTCTGAGCAAAGGCACCTCGACATCTTCCTCTCCGGCCGCTGCCTGTTCCTCAAGATACGCGTATCTCTCACTATATTCCCTGTATACACGGGCAACATTTGCACCTTGCTCGATATATTCAAACGAAAACCATATTCCCATTACTACAACCGCTGACGTATATATTCCCTGAAGAAGTCTTTCAAGCTTCTCTCCTTCACCCGAAACAGTCAGATCGGTCATATTCATCATAACACCAAGCCCGTTAATAACCGCAATCATCAGGAATATTCCTGCTCCGTAATAAGCTCTGAGCTGCGGATCTCCCGGAACTGCGATGAGCGCAAGTGCCGTAGCAAGAGCTACGAATCCGATAATTTTCATAAAAGCTGTTACTTCTGCGTACTTTTCTTTGGAGACACATATACTGCGAATAATTATCAACAGTACAACAAACATCAGCACAAGAATAAGATAATTCTCTTTTATATTAAGGAATATCTTAAGGAATCTTGCCATCATGCCCAGCACACCCGAATGTGCTTCTTTATCTGCCGCATCGCCTGCCCTCGTGAAATTTGAGGGAGATAAAAACATTATCACAAAACCGGCACAGCTTCCTATAAGCCCGCATATCATCCATGGTTTTATAAAAGAAAAGCTCTTCTTTTCTCTCCACTTAAGATAAAGCATAATAAGCAAAAACAGAATTGCTCCGCCTGAAGTATTCTCATTGCACCATCCCGACAGAATTCCCCAGAATGCCATTATAAGCATCAGCTTTAGCGTATTCTTCTTTTCAGAATCCATGCATTTTCTGAAATAAGTCATGAATCCCAACAGGATAGTTGTTGTAAACAGGTAATTACATGCCCCGTCTTCCCAAAATACAGACTGGCTGATCGTAGGATCGAGCATCCATAAAAAACTTAAAACAATCGCATAAACTCTGACATCATACTTCCTTCTCATATCAACATTTACGTATATGAGAAGTGACTCAATCGTAAATACAAGCGCCGAAACTACATTAAACACATTCTTGGTCCCCGTATACAGGAAGACTCTGAGAATAAAATGTGCAACACTTCGTCCGCCGTGTCCCATGTAGTGCTCATATTCCTGCCTGAAGAGATCAAAGAAATTGTTGGCTTCCGCCACATCATTCATATAATTCAGATCATCAGACATATTCGGAGTAAAAAATGCATATATCAACACTGAAACAAAGGCTACGCCAATCAGTATATAAAAAATCTTTTTCCTTATCTTTTCAGACATTATCTCCTATCCTTTTTCGTACAAATTCCCCAAGATAAGCTCCGACAACAGGAAGAATAAACAATCTTCCCATAAACCTTGATACAAATATCGCCTCAACAACAGTATAAATAGAAAGCGACATTATTACGATCAATGTCCAAACATCTTTTTTCTTGTAGCAGATAGCGATCAATAAAATAACAATGGCTACTACCACAATCCCCGGAATAATTCCAAACTGGTAAAAAATCTTAACCCATCCCATATCAAAAGCTTCATCGCTCGATATGTCTGAAAAAAGCTTCCATGTCTCAATAGCTCCCGCAGGTTTACTGTACGCATGCGAAAGTGCATGTATCCTGCCGGTCAGCTTATCATCAATACTGCTTATTATATTATAGTATTTGTGCCCCAGCTCGTACCTGGGTATATAGCTTACAATTGCCGCCCAGACGGAAAATGCCACGCACAAAACCGGCGATACTATTGCTGCAAGAACGTAAGCAATCTTGCTGTCCCTGAATTTCTTCGCATACTTTACCAAAAAGCCCGCAAAGAAAGCAATAAGACTTATATACTTACCTGTTCTGCTCTGAGAAAGTATACACGCTTCATAATTCATCAAAAATACAAATATCCATTCCCTGAGCGTTGAGGTCTCACCATAAACCCACATCCAGAGTAGCACGATTGAAAATATGCATGAATAGAAATCATTGGGATGTCCAAAACCAAGTGTATATCTTGTTTCTTCATAGCCTCTTCCAAAATCCTGCAGCGGAAGCGCCATATTCCCGTATATTTTCAATTCGGCCATAAGAGCTATAAATGCAAATCCGGCAGACATGACATAAAACACATACTTCATAGTCTTCTTAACGTCCACATCCCTTGCAGCCATCACGAATACAGTATATCTTAAGATGTCATTTCGCCTTGTGATCCTCCAACATATAAAAGAAAAGGCAAATATCACTCCTAAAACTATCCACTCTTTTTTGTCATGCTCCATAAGAAGCACAACAATTAACGAAATAGCGAAAGTAACATAAAAAACATAAGTTGAAAAATTACGTAAATAAAGCTCACTCTTATCCAAAAGCATTATACCAAGCTCTATGGTAAGCGCAACGTAAAATAAAACTTCACTAAGTTTAGCCCTTTTTTCTTCGCTTAAAAAGTTCATGTTATCTACCTGCTAAGAATTCTTTTTATCTTGCGAAAAGCTTTTCTCATAAATCTTCCCGCCGTAATATCCAAGTAATGATAAAGCTTTGATGCGGCAGTTATCCCGGGCATAACAAGATGTCCGTATTCATCCATATGCTCAAGAAGATATGCAGGATATGAATCGTCTATCTCGCCCCTTTCAAATTTTGCGGCTCTGCCAAAGATATCCTGCCCTAGAACCAGATGATCCATAGTCTCAGCAAGAACCTCTTTGTCATTGTGCTCCTGATGAGCAGCAGCTTTGACCTTAACTCCTATCCTCTTAGCAGGATTGGTCTCTTTGTATCCGCCCATATATCCGAAATGCCAGCCGCCGTCTGCAACTCTGACCGATCTCTCATCCGTTACGGGAATGATATCACGAAGCCTTACAATACCTTCCTTAGGGATATTATCAAGTGAAGTGATCTTGGTTCCAAGCCACTTTCTGTCTTTTTCAGCTATTTCCGGAAACTCTCCCGTTATGGACAAAAGCTTTCCCGACTTCTCTTCCATGTTCATGTAGACATAGAAATTTCTCTGAGCCAGGTGATAGACCTTATTCTTGTCAAAGTTTGCAATGATATTCTCAAGAACTGACGGATTCGGTATCTCATCGACATCTCCGAATATCAGCACATCGTCTGCCGTCGCGCCCACTTCTTCAAGTCCGCGCTTTAAGCAGTTCTTTTGATAATAATCTCTTTCATGCGTTGAGATATCCATAGGTGTATCATCAACCGTTATATAAACTATCTTGTGAAGATAGTCCTTAAAAAGCTCTCTGTTCTTATCAAAACAAAGTTCCTTGGGTTCCCCTGAAAAAGTAACCGTGGACTCCTCAATAATGAACTTATCCACATACTTATCAAGAATTCCAAGCCTTAGCTTCAATATATCAAGTTCGTTAAAAAATGGTATCAAATCATAGACCATCTTTATGCCCTGCCTATCATCTTCTTAATCGCAGTCTTAACAGTACTTACAAAAGCTTCTCTGTAGAGACTCTTTCCGCCGTTTACAGTCATAAGACCATGAACGTGTATATCCTCTTCGGGTGCGAAATCCGGAAGATCTGTCTCAAAATATTTTTTGTAAAAGTCATCCGCAAACAGCTCTGAAAGCTTGCTCTTCTTCTGTCCGTATGACAATCCGGAGTAAACAATCTTTGCCACAGCGATGGCACAGGTAAGGGATTTTCTCTTATCAAGAACATCAAAGAGATCTGTAAGCCCCCATTTATCGCCTATTCTGTCTATTTCTCCCCAAACAATCTTCTGGTTATCAAGAAAAGCTCTGTTGTAACTCGCAGTCAGACTCTGCTCGTTTCTTCTGTAATAATAGAGAATCTCATCTATGTAGGCTATTCCGCCCGCTCTGTCGACATACTCCGCGGTCTGCAGAAGATCTTCGCCATAGTTAAGTCCGATTCTCTCAACATCTATAAGCGCAATGCTCTTGTGAATACACTTTATCCACATGGCATTAAGATAATCGCCCTTTAATACAAGCTCTTTAAATGCACGCTTCTCTTCGCCGCTGTAGATTTTCCCATTTGTAAAAGAAAAATCTTTAAGCCTTTTTTTATCGCCGCCAAGCTCTGTCGCATTGAAAAAAATCAGCTCGGGAGCATGGCCTTTTTTCTCATAATCCCTGATAAGATCCGCAAGCTTTGACAGCATTCCGGGAACAAGCTTATCATCCGCATCAAGAGCAAGAATATAATCGCCTTTGCTGACCTTTATTCCCTCCTGCCTTGCCTGATAAAGCCCTATCTTTCCTTTGTGGATGACGGAAACATTATCGTTCGCAGCGGCATACTCGTCGCATATTGCAGGCGTTTTATCGCTCGAACCGTTCTCGGAAAGAATGATCTCAAACATATCCTTACTATTAACTTGTTGTGCAAGTGCAGAATCAACCGCCTCGCGGATATACTTCTCACCGTTGCACACGGGAACTATGATTGAAAAGATCATGTAATGTTATGCTCCTCTTTCCACTTTTTGGTCTTTCTCCAAAACAGGAACGGTCTGACAGCCATCTTAAAGCGCTTCTTCGGGCTGTAAAATCTGGGATAATTTGCATTTTCTCCCCACCACTTGTGGAAAATAAACGGCTCTATGCCCTTGTTTTCAGGTAAGGGATGTTCTCTTCCGAATGTAAGTGCGAGTTCAAAAGGTGCCCACTTAAAGCCCTTTTCCTCCATTGCATTCTTGGAATGACAGCAGATAAAAATATCTTCGTTGTAGAATCCGTCGTCAACCCTCTCCCACTTAAGGTTGTACTTGGAAGGGAATTCCAAGAGTCTCTTGGACCTTATGGAGACGCTGTTTCCGACTCTGCATATCGTGCCCTTGCTGTCCCTGTATGCATAATCGTTCTTGGGGAGCGGCCAGGGCGAACCGATGTAATCGTACTCAAGGAACTCATCATTCCAGTTCTCGGGATGAATAACAAATCCGTCCGCATGAACAAGCAGCACAAAATCAGTATTTATGTGGTCTTTAAGTTCATAGACCATTTTGTAATTAAATTTATCAATGCTGTCGAGTTTTGAAGTATAGCTGAATCTGATATTCTTGGGCAGATAAAAAGGCTTCTTATCCGATACCAGAACAACGTCACCAAACTCGATTTCCCTCATGCTGTATTTAAGCGCCTGCACAGTCTCGTAGACATTGACACTTGTCATTGCGCAGAGCGTAACCTGAGGGAGCTTAATCTTCTTTTCCATTTTGTTCCTCTGTCTATCGCACTTTGATCAAATTTATAATCCGATCAATACTGATATTTCTTGATAATTCCGACTCTCTTCTCAAGGCTTCTGATAATCTTCTTTAGGTAAAAGACACCGTACAGGCTCTTTCTTCTGATTATCTGGCAAAAGAGCCTTATCTTGCCCGGTCTTATATTTCTTCCGGCGTAAAGTGCCGATCTCTTTTTATATTCCTCAAGTTCCCTGCGGCACTCATCCGCCTCAAAGATCCTGCCTTTTTTGTCCTGATAGTGAAGAAAACTGTATATATTCTGCTCGGAAGACCAGAAACCATCCGAGATATTATGTCTCGCCCAGTACTTCGGCGCTATCGCATACTTAAGCTCGGTGCTTGAGAGCACAGGCATTATGGAAAAAGATGAATTCGACAAGATCAGATATCTCGCATTCTTCAAAGTAACATAATCTTTTCCCATGTCGAAATGATGGCATTCGTACTCCGGAAGCACCTTTCTTGCAGCTTCCTCATCCTCAGTCACCACCATGAATCTCATATTTGGATTTATCTTCTTCATATGCTTTATCGCATTTAAAAAGTATTTTCTGTCAAGATAGAGCTCGGGATGATTTGTATACTCGCCGCCTCTTATGTTGATAATGCAGAGGTCATCGCTTGTATACTCATACGACTCGGCCTCGGGCTTAACCTTGAGCCAGTCCTTTATCTTGTCTCTGTATTTTTCAAAATAGCTCTCATCCTGGAGATTTCCGTAGATAAGAGTATTGTCCTCAATCTCAAAAAGTCTTTTGTCCGCACCGCTTATGTAACACCCGTTACTCATGTCGTGCCTTGAATTGCCCATGTAAAGGCGATCGTCCTGCTCGTTAAAGATTGTGTATTTATCCCTGTCCTCAGGCGGTATCTCAGTTCCAAGGTCAATGTCCATAAAGTACATTCCCTTATTCGAGTGAAAAACGTTTCCCACCTGACCGGGGTTTATGAAACCGAAATCCACACCTTTTTCCTCAGCCATGCACCTTGTCACAACATAGAAAAAGAGCTGATTTCCAAGTCCGTATCCTTTTATAAATTCTGTTCCGATCATATTATCTTTTCCTTCTGAGAAGAAAGCATTTCGAGGGCGGTATTGCAAAACTAATATTCGCCGTTCTGTAAACCGCACATCCCTGCACAGCGTCAGTGAATAACGTTTCTGCCCTCGAGAGTAGTCTGCGTGATCTTCTCGTCCTTGACCTCATAGATTATGTCGCAGTTCTCAATAGTATTGAGCCTGTGAGCTATGATGATCATTGTCTTCTTGCCGTGGAAGCTGTTGACAGCCTCCATAACTGCTGCCTCTGTCTCATTATCAAGAGCACTTGTAGCTTCGTCAAACACAAGTATCTCGGGATTATGATAAAGAGCTCTCGCTATTCCTATACGCTGTCTCTGTCCGCCTGAAAGTCTCACACCTCTGTCACCAATCTTCGTATCTAGTCCTTCGGGAAGGCTCTTAACAAAGTCAGCAAGCTGGGCTTCTTCCATAACTTCCCAGATTCTGTCCTCATCAATCTTGTCTGCATCTATACCGAATGCAATGTTCTCTCTTATAGACTCATCAACCATGTAGATTGTCTGAGGAATATAACCTATCTGCGCAAGCCATGAATCGTAATTACTGAATATATTGCTTCCGTCGCAGAGAATCTCACCGCTCTGCACATGCAAAAGGCCGAGGATAATATCCACAACAGTTGATTTACCGGCACCCGAAGGTCCTATGATACCGACTGATTTTCCCTTAGGAACAACCATATTTGCTCCGGTAAATATATTTGTCTCAGCGTCCGGATAAGCAAAAGTGATATCTTTTATCTCAATCTCTTTTTCCAAATGAAGCTCGGGACCTGCGATTGCAGCTCTCTCCGCTCTCATCGCCTTATCCGTCTTCATTGAATCCGTGAGATTGTTATATACAAAATCAAGGCTGTACTGGTTGTAGGCAATCTCTGCAAGATATGTGTTTATCCTGTTTACGGCAGGCATAATCCTGACAGCAGCCAGTCCGATTGCAGTCAACTGCGCAAGCACATCTTTTGTATTTCCGCTTGTTAACATTGAAAATAATACATATACCAAAATAACCGTCACAAATATAGTCTCTATAAGAATTCTGGGAATATTGTTCATAACGGCATAGTCTCTTGCAAGATCTGCACCGACTTTTCCGGATTCATAATAATTTCTTATAAAGAAATCCTGTCTGTTAAGTACTTTTACATCCTTAAGTCCGTATATTGCCTGAAGTCTCCATTTGGCAATCCTGGACTGTGTCTCCTGATTCTCTTTTCCAATCTTATTAAGCCTTGGCTTAAGCAACTTGCTATTGAATAGTGTCAAAAGAATAAAAACAATTACGCAAATAATCGTCATCATCGGTTGCATAATCAGGATTACTGCACCCAACCCTATAGAAACGATCAGCTCTGTTGCAAGTGATAAAAGCGACAACATTAATGTAAATGTTCTTGGGATATCACTGTCTGTTATTCTGAAAACAGTGGGAATATCAGCTCCGAGATAGTCCTCGTACGGTCTGTTAAGGAACTCTCTCATAACCCTGCTGATCATGTCATTTCTGGCACGTGTTATAAATGTATTCTGTCTGTGAATAAGAAATATCTGATATACATTCTTTACAAAAAACAAAATAATCATTGCTACGGCAAGTTTTTTAGCAAATTCAGCATCGACACCGAGATTAAAGAATTTCACAATACGCTTTAGCGCACTGTATTTCTCAATAACATCCTGCATAGCGTTCGGGTCCAGAATTCCCGTCATAACGGGAATCATCATAGAAACACTGAATGTCTCAAAAATACCCCCAATGAGTATAAGGACAGCCAATACAACCAACTGTCCCTTCTGCTTTCTATCAAATATATATCTGAGTTTTGAAAATAAACTGACTTTTTTATTATCGGTATTACTCATAATCTGTACGTTTTCTTGTATTCCTCTTTTGTATTATTTAAATTGCAATCTTTGTCATTCTGTCCGTGTAGACATCGTCCATATCTTTATTGTTTATCCACTTGGACGGAGCAAGTATGATCTTATCAGGTGCATCGTTAAGCCACGCAGCCCACCAACTGAAAGAGCTGTTTGCTATAATGTGATGTTTGCACCTGCTCATAAGCATCATCTCGGCTATATCGGTGCCTTCACCCTCTTCAAGTTCAACAACATTGAAATTAGGCCCCTTGAAGTGCTCTTTGCACCACTTCTTATCATCGGTAAAGATAAAGAATACCGCGTTGGGATATTCCTTGATAATCTTATTTATCGCATCTTTGTAATACTTTTCAGAGCACAGATTATGAACCGGCTTGTGCTCCGCATCAATATAATCGGTTCTTCTAACATGCAGGCTGACTGATTCACAGCACTCAATCTGCTGAAGCACAGACCAGCTTACTGCGTCGTTCATAAGTTCCTGAGGTCTCTTCTCAAAAGCATGTCTGATATCCCTGATATCATTCTCTTCTGCAAAATATTTATCACTCTGCCAATATCCCACAAGATAAGCATCTTCAAGTTCAAGTATCTTGGGATCGAACCTACCCGACACTTCATCTATCCTAAAAGTTTTTCTGCCTGTAAGTTTTCTTCTGATACGGCTGAAAATATCCATCTTGGAATCCGTAAGCGCGACAATCTCTTCTTTTGTTGCCTTATCATACTTTATGCCATATCCCGAAAGAACCGGAACTCTGAGTTTGTCATTTACAAATCCCGTCTCATCATCAATCTTTACGGTCTTGCCTCTGTTTTTCAGTGCCGTATACAGCGCATATTGGAACATCTGGTTACCCAGACCGCCCTTAAGTTGAATGATAATCATACACCCTCCGAATGAAGTCCCCAGTATAGCATCTAATTTATTGCATACACTACATTATTATAACCCAGAATGTGTATATACTCAAACATCTATGGATACCTAATCAAGGAATCGACTAATATTTTTCTTTACATTTTAATATCAATACACTATACTATGCTTACTAGAAGCGAGTTTGTTACCGTACGGCTATTGCCCAGACGGGGTACCCGCTTCTTTTTCTTTTTTGACATTTACCAAATCATATAGATACAAAAAATAATGTTGTATATAGCATAAAAAAAGTTACGTCCCTTTCGGTCTGTCTGAGAGGGACGTAATTTTTCATTGTATTCATTTTTTGCATCTTTCGTTCAGTGTATAACGGTTACAATTACACTATCATTCTTCCGCGTCGTCATTTACTTCCGATTTCCAATAATCTCCGTTCGCGATTCGTTCACGGATCTTATCTTCGCTGCGGGAGAGTTCTTCCATCCAAAGGTCGTAAGACTTCTTCCAGGAATTGTAATTGCGGCCGTGTCTTCTGTCATGTTTGCCAAGTTTGCCTGTCTTAACATAGTTCTCTGACAAGTAATCTTCAAACCAAACCGTCACTTTATCGGCGCCGACGATATTCACATGAGTTCCGCCGTCTTTGTAATCGGTAGTCTCATCAAAGCCGATTTCATCAAGATGCTTGTTCATATCGAGGAACTTGTATCCTCTTTCGGTTACATACTCACCGATATAATTGATTTTCTTCTGCTCCTCTTCACTTACGGTAAAAGGAGTAATAATAAAGAGCGCATCCTTATTATGCTTCTTTAGACATGAAATAAGATCCGCCAAATACTCTTCCTGCTCCGGGGGCATCTTCTCTACGTCCGTAACGCTGCTGAAATTTCCTTTTTCAGCAGGTCCTACTTCATCGGAAGGCGTAAAACCTTTCAGATCATCAGGATACTCATAAAAAAACGCACGTAGCTGGCTCCACATTACAAGCGTCTTCCAATTTGAATGATACTTAAAAATATCAAAGTAAAAGTTAATGCGTTTCATATCCTCATTAACTTTGCCGCCATCGTCACTCTCAGCATTCTCTGCATTATCTTCATCATTCTCAGAATCTTCTGCATCATCTGCATAATCTTCATCTACCATCGCATTGATGGCGCGAATCCTGTTAAGAGAATACTTCATGTTATCCGTAACTTCCCTTGTGTGCCCCATGTTCTTATCTTTATCTGCATTTATAAGTTGCTCATCCTCTGCCTGCCACATCTTCATCTCAAAGATAAAAAGATCCGGATCCTGCGTCTTAAGAGCCTCTTCCACAAGATACTTTGCTGCAACCGGTCTTTGCATGTTTGTAGAAAGAGGATACATGGTTATCTCCATATCGCCGTAAATCCTCGGTGTAGCAATACAATAAGGAACAGGACTTGAACCGATAACAACAGCATCTATCGTATTCTTTTTTTCCGCATAAAAACCGACAAACCTATCCTTCGCATCACTGGGGGTTCTGATACAGTAAGTGATATGAGGGATAAGCCACATAACCGCCACTATGAAAATTATTATCTTAAATATCTGTTTCTTACTCATAGTTTTTTATCTGAAATCCTTATAAACCAATAACCGACACTTCTGCCGTGGTACATTCCCTACCACATATATTAAAAATCATCATATATCGAATCCGCAGGATTAAATCCCGGTCCGTACTCGGCAAGTAAAAGTACTGTGAAAAACAGTGCAAAATATACAAGCCATCTGATCACAAGCTTCTTGGACGCAATATACTCCCTTAAGTTTGAATATCCTTCAAATCTGCTGCCTGTAATCTTACCGTCACGCGATAGCTCCATTCTGTACTGAATAGTTGAAACCGTAATGAGCACCGCAAGTGATACAAGAAGCACTCCCCACTCGTAAATACTAAGTCCGAGATTCAACAAGCTACCGTCAATAAAGATCTGCGGATTAAACGCACTCACGCTTCTTTTAAGCAATCCAAGCGCATGCGGAATACTCTTTGATCTAAAGAACAGATCTCCGATGCATACAAAGAAAAATGTTCTCACAACCCTGAATCCGTTTGCAAATTTACTCTGCAGATTGATGTGCATCTTCTTTTCAAAAATCCATGTAAAGAACGGAAGTGTCACTTCTCCGAGCACGATATATGCCCAGTGCAAAAGACCTGAACCGATAACAAAAGTTGCCTCTCCTCCGTGCCATAAACCTACAGAAAACCATAAGATGAACATTGCAACATAAGTAGTGAGCTGCTTACCTTTCTTTTTACCACAGACTTTCTTAAGCTTCTTTCCAAGCCCCATTATCATCTTGGTTCTAAGAAGCGGATAAAAGACATTGTCCTTCATCCAGATTCCGAGCGTAGCATGCCATCTTCTCCAATACTCGCTTATGTTCTTAGCAAAGAAAGGCGTCGTAAAGTTCTCGGGAAGAATGATTCCAAGCATCTCGGACAAACCGATCACAATATCTATTCCACCCGAAAAATTCGTATATAATTCAAACGCAAAACACACAGTACCCAGCCAGATATATGCTCCCGTGTACTCTGCATCAACGGCATAAATCTCATCAACTATAGTGCGAAGTCTCTGCGATATAACAAGCATCTTAAAGAAGCCCCAGAGCATTCTCTGCGCTCCGAATGTAAGATTCTTAAAATCCGCTTTGTGATATTCAAACAACTGTCCACTGTGTTCGCGGGTTTTTATAATAGGTCCCTGAACCACAAGCGGAAAGAACATACCGATGAGAGTTGTCTCAAGAAGGCTGTCCCTTCTTACTCCGATGCCGTTATAAACTTCAATGAAGTATCCCAAAAGAATAAATGTATAGAATGAAAGCCCCGTAGGAGGTGTAATACCGCCCCCTGTTATGAACTTATAGAACTTAAACACGATAAGTATTCCAAGAAGAACAACAAGCTCCGCCGCAAGTATCAGCCTTCTTTTTAAAAGCTCTTTTTCTTCTGTGCATTCCAAAAGCTTTAAAAGCACCCATGTCGTAAACGAGGCTGCAAGCGGAAAGACAATCTGCACATAGTTTCCATTTACGGAAAACAAATAGAAGATGATGCTCGCAAATAAAAGCACCACCCACTGACCTCTTTTTTTGAACAAAAGAGGAATCGTATAATATGCAATTAACACAAGTGCAAAAAAGCACAGAAAATAAAACGAAGTTATACCCATAAAAAATCTTTCATATAACACGCACCCTTATTATAAAACAGGCGCCTGCCACTAAATATATATTACTTGATCATATACTCTTTCTCATACCACTGCTGGAACATAAGGATATACCATATCTGTATCCTGTAAATTCCGCGCTGTGTAAAATCGGTCCAGATCTTCTCGACAACATCGGGGTCAAGTATACCCTGCTGCCTTATCTTATTTTTATCAAGAAGAGCTTCTGCCCACTGCCTTATTTTATCATCAAGAAGCCATTTGTCTATCGGAATCGAAAAACCTTTTTTCGGCCTGTTGACCATCTCCTTGGGAACGTACTTATAGAGCACGTTTCGAAGGACCTGCTTGCCGACATTCCCTTCCCTCAAGTAGTTCCTAGGAAGGCTCCACGCAAATTCAAGTATATCTCTGTCCAGCATCGGCACTCTGGTTTCAAGAGAAACCGCCATTGCCGTCCTGTCGACTTTGACAAGAATGTCATCAGGATGATAAACAAGCATATCCATGAGCATCGCATTGTGACACGGATCTGCAAGAAGATTCGTATCCATCTCGGTATATTTGTATGAAAGAGATTTTGCTCCGTTCTTAAGTGCGATCTTTTTTACAATAGGATCACCCTCATGCTCCAGCCTGTGAACATCTCCTGGGCCTTTGGCTCCCATGTACATAGACTTGGCCATCCCGGCTTCGCTCTTTGAATAAGGGCTGTTAAGCATAAGAACTGATGCGGGTTTTCTGATGAAGTACGGGAGCTTTCCAACTTTCCCCCACACTCTCTCAACCGATTCATAGGATCTGTATCCGGCAAAAAGCTCATCTCCGCCGTCGCCGGAAAGCGATACGGTAACATGTTTTCTTGTCATCTTGCTAACAAGATATGTCGGAATCTGTGAAGAATCCGCAAAAGGCTCACCGAACATAAATGAAAGCTGCGGTATCACTTCTTTGGCATCCTTCTCGGTTATATATTCCTCGGTATGAATTGTTCCCAGGTGCCTTGCTATCTCGCCTGCCTGCTCGGCTTCGTTGAACTTCTTATCTTCCATTCCGACGGTAAATGTTCTTACCTTGCCGGGCGCAACCGACTGCATAAGTGCAACGATCGTACTGCTGTCTATTCCCGCTGACAAAAAAGCTCCAAGCGGAACATCGGCAACCATCTGTCCTTTTATAGACTCTTTAAGGAGTCTTTCAAGTTCTTCAGCCGCTTCTTCTTTACTTCCCTTGAAAAGATTACTCTGCCCCTTTACGGCAGTCTCTGTCATAGAGAAATAGCTCTTTGTCTCGGAAGAAAGATCGTCGACATTTACTGTCATGATACTTCCCGCTTCAAGCTTATAAATGTCCTTGTAAATCGTATAGGGCGCGGGAATATATCCTTCTGTAAAATAGATATCAAGAACCTCTGTGTTTATCTCATTATCAAAGCCGTCTATCACGCGAAGGCATCCGATATCCGATGCAAATGCAAATGCTCCGCCAACGTTTCCGTAGTACAAAGGCTTTTCTCCGACTCTGTCACGCGCAAAGGTAACGGTGTTTTTGTCCATATCATAAACGGCAATTCCAAACATTCCCTTGCACATGGTCAAAGTCTCTTCCATGCCATAGGCATCAATTGCCTCTATAAGGATCTCTGTGTCTGAAGTGCCGTTAAATTCTGTAACTTTTCCCTCCGCGATAAGCTTATCTTTTACCACGGATGCATTGTATATCTCGCCGTTGTAGGCGATAACTTTTCTTCCCGAATGAGACATCATGGGCTGGGCACCTTTTTTTGATAAGTCCACAATAGAAAGGCGCCTGTGCCCAAGCGCCACTTTTCCATTCTCACTTATATAGATTCCTTCGTCGTCGGGGCCTCTGTGAAGCATCCTGTCATTCATCTTTCCGATGTTTCCCTTAAGGTCACCTTTAAACCCGATAAGTCCTGCTATTCCACACATAATGTCTCCATCGATGTCTGATAAAGCTTTCCGCTGATACCACATCAGCTTAAAACCTCATCAATCTTCCACGTCTATAACGTTGTTTTTATTTGTATATCCCGTAAGGTCAAGCTTATAAGTCTTATTACCCTCTTCATCTTCCTTCACAAGCTCAAATCCCTGAAGTGAGTAGAAGTCCTTGACCATCTTGTTCTTGGCTGTTGGGTAATAATATCCGTAAACAGTCTTAATACCTCTTTCACTTGCTTTCTTTGCAAGCATATCCATCATGGCAAATTCCATATCTCTCTTCAACACTCTGCAGCTCATAAGCCACAAGTCAATATGAAGCTCTTCGCCATCCTGCTTGCCTATTACAAGCGAAACTATTCCGTTATCCCCGAATTTATCCTCAAGACGACCGTAAAGAGTGATGTTACTGCTGTCATTTGCGGTCTTCTCAATATCATCGGGAGTATATCTCTTTGTTGTAAGATTAAACTGATTGCTCTTGTTTGTAAGCTGCGCGATCCTTGGAATGTACATCTTTTCAAAAGGAGCTATGACAGCCTTCATCTCAAGAGACTTAAGGTACTCGCTGTAATCCTTAAAGCTCTCCTGAAGCTCTGTCCTCTTCCTGTTTGCCATGTACATCTCATTTCTTTTCCTGTCATCCTCAGAAATGGATGTTGTCTCAAAAAATCCCGAGTGATCGAGAATCCTTATATAGTGCTCGGGCGTATCGATCTCAGGTGCGTTCACCTTCGGGATCTGTCCCGTAACAATTGCTCTCTCAGCCGGATTGTCGTCCACAAAAACAAGTGATTCCGGAAGCACATTGAGCTCTGAAGCAATTGCCTTCATATTCTCACTCTTTGGCTCCCAGTTTGCCTTTATAAATACAAAGTCATCGGGCTTAAGCGCTCCGTCGGGATGATTAAGTCCCGCAAGCGCATTCTCTTCATCGTTCTTCGAATCAACCGCAAGTACGATGCCGAGCTCCTTCTGAGCCTTGATATAATTCTGGAACTCAAGATATACCTGACCTAAATTGGTCTCCTGTCCTATCTCGATTCCGTCAGGGCCGTCGTCACCGACAACGCCGCCCCACAGTGTATTGTCGAGGTCAAGAACAAGTCCCTTCTTGTTCTTTCCGTAAATTGACTTGATTATATTTGCCACATTAAAGCTCAGCGTAGGTATAGCCTGAATACAAAGCGCATACTTGTACATATGCCATGCAAGAGGATCTGACCACGCATCAAGACCGTAGCAAGTCGAAAGATAATTTATATCATTTATAAAAAAGCTTCCTTCGTCTCCCGAAGCCTTTCTTGCATATTCGGCAAACATGAGATTCAGTCTGTTTATGAACGAAAGCTTTCCGTGAATGTCATATCCGTCCCTGTTTCCCATAAGCCTGTAAAAAGGCGCCTCGAAATTATTCTGGATGATCGGGCAATGATAAAGTTCATGCAGATTGTGCCACATCGTCTCAAAATGCTTAAACATTCCGTCTAGCTTATCCTGCACCGCAGCCTCGCTGTCATCCATTGTGGGATAGTCCGTTATATTCCTGTTACTTGTGTGGATAAAGATAATGTCAGGCGCAAACTCTTTTAACTCATCCGAAGGAAACATAGCGTCCTGCCAGTACTGTCCGTACTCAGATTCATAGAAAACAGGCTCTATATCATAGTTAAGCAAAAAGAGCTCCAGAATCCTTATAATATCGTGAGTTGTGGAACCTCCAAGCACCGCTATCTTTTTCTTTATCCTGTCCGAGCCGTCGGCAAGAAGAGCCTTCTTTATTGACTTGGACTTTTTCATTATGTAACTGTTGTCAAACGGATATTCCAGTTCTTTCATCATTAAAACTTATTCCTCTATTATCCTTCCATTATCCTGTCAAAGTACTTTTTCCACTTCGAATTGGTAACGTCGGGACTGCAAATTTCCTGTATCTTAGTAGCTTCTGCGCCGAGCTTTTCAGAAAATTCCTTATCTGAAAGCACCTTAGTAATGGCGCGTGCCATCGCATCCTTATCACCGACGGGAACAAGCAGACCGTTTACGCCGTCCTGAATTAAGTCTCTCGGTCCTCCGCACGGACAGTCCGTCGAGATGCAGGGAAGTCCCAATGACATCGCCTCAATAAGCGAGTTCGGCATTCCTTCATGATTGGATGCAAGAATAAAGAGCGCTGCTTTTTCAATATGTTCTGCCACATTGCTCACATTGCCCTTAAATTCAACTCTTTTTCTTATTCCAAGTTCCGAAGCAAGCCTCTGCAGCTTAATGCTGTCGGGACCGTCTCCGTAAAAAACAAGCGAGTAATCCGGAAATGCTTCTCCCGCCGCATCCTTAAATGCACGCATGACCATTTCCTGGTTCTTGTTACTGTTGATCCTTGCGACCATAACGATCCTCTTCTCGCGATCGCCTATATAGCGCTTTCTGATAAAAGAGGGGTTAATGGAATTCGGAAGGATAATACATTTCTTTTGAATATACTTGGGGAATTTGGCCCTTGCGCCCTTAGACTGCACGACAACACCCGCCGCTTTTCCAAAAGTCGCAAGCATAGCCGACTTAAGTCCCACAGTACCGTATTCCATATCGGGGTCCGCACGCACGGATACCACAACCTTGATTCCTTCACGCGTTGCGGTAGAAAGTGCCATTATATTATTTTTGCCAAGAAAGCTCAGTACCAGGTCGGGCTTGAGTTCCTTCCAGATATTCCTAAGCTTTTCATATCTGTTCTTGAGATTGGCTACTCTTCCCGCCTGTTCTTCTTTCAGAAGTGCGGAAAAGACTCTTCTGATGCCGCCCTTTTCGCCGCCTTCAAGATCAACCCACACAGGGTTCTCATCAAGATCTGCGACATGAACAGCGTTTGGTGCCCCCGCGGGAACACGCTTCCATGCTGCATGTTTTACTTCGTATTCATTTGCCGCCAGGTAAGTGGTAACGAGAGTAACCTTGTACCCCTGCTCAAAAAAATAATCCGCAAGATTGGACATAACTCTCTCGGCTCCGCCCTTCTCAAGCGAGCCTATATACATGGCAATATGCTTTTTATTCTCAGAATTCGACAAGTTCGATTATCCCCATACTGATATTATTTAAAAATGCGACCTTTTTGCCGTCTATACACGGCGCGATCTGCGGCTCATGTATGACAGTGTAGTGTTTGCTCTCAAGGTCTTTTACAGCCTTATCCATATCATCCACTTCATAGCAAAAATGATAAGGGGTATTCTTAAAGCGCTTCAAAAGCGGATACATCGGGGAATTCTCACCCATGGGCTCAATGAGCTCAACTCTGTAATCTCCGTTTTTCAGAAACTCAATCTTAATATCCCTTATCTCATCGTACTTGGTGGCATGTTCAACTTCATAGCCAAGTTCAAAAAATTTCTTTTCCGTCTTGTCTATGCTTTTGGCAAGGTAGCCTATATGATGTATTTTCATCTTATTATCCCTGTAATTTGCTGATGATAATGTCTGCCATTTCTCCGACATTCTTCATGGACACGATCTGTCCCATGTTGAATTTGATATCGAACTCCTGCTCAATGGCATTTATAAGATTGATGTGCTCAAGTGAATCCCAACCGTCAACATCTGCTGCTGTTGTAGAATCCTCAACTGTGATCTCGTCATCTTCAAAAACATCTCTGAACACTTCATTTAATTTCTCAAAAACTGCTTCTCTTGTCATTTGTATCTCCTTTTATCAAATCATGTGATAGTTGTACCACTGTTGGAATATGTAGAACGCCCACGCAACCTTGCTGTAGTTGGCTCCTGTTGCAGGTCCTCCGTCTCCCTTTACAACATAATCATTGATGAACTTTGAAACATAGTTTACATCAAAAATATCCTGTCTGCTGAGGAACGAGGTGCTGCTGTAGTCAAGAAGCTGTTCCCTCAACGGTCCGCGCAGCCACTCATCCATCGGAACACCGAATCCGGTCTTGGGCCTTTCCAAAAGTTCCTTGGGTATATAGTCATAAGCAATATCTTTAAGGATATGCTTTTTGTCGCCCTTAAAGTACTTATATTTGTGAGGTATCCTGAATGAATACTCCATAACATCAGTATCCATTATAGGACACCTTGCTTCAAGCGAATATTTCATGGACGCCCTGTCCATCTTTACAAGAATATCTTCCGGAAGATATGTGTCCATATCAAGGAGCATTCTTCTTATCTGGAAGTTGTTTACTCCGTAGAGGCTCTCCACAGGATAAAGCACGGGCTGTGGATTGCTTCCGAGATTGTAATCCGTTGCCAGATACTGCGCCGCACTCATTTGAATATCCATTTCTTCATTGCCTGAAATAAAGGCATGTGCAGCTCTTATATAACCTTCTGAAACAAGCTGTGTCTTTGTTTCGGGATCTCTGTTATTTGCGACAACCTTTACTCTGAAAGGCATCTTATCAAGAAGAGTTCCGTCTCCGCTCTTGATACCCGAAAGCTTATGTACCATTGCTCCGGGAACATCCAAAAGCTGTGCGATTCTCACATTGTCATATATATTATATCCGCAGAAAAACTCATCTCCGCCGTCACCCGAAAGAGCTACGGTAACATCCTGCTTTGCAAGTTTACTTACAAGCATGGTGGGAATCTCTGAGTTGTCCGCAAAAGGCTCATCATAGTACTGAGGAATACTGCTCACAAGCTCAAACATCTCTTTTTCCGAGATATAGAGCTCTGTGTGGTCCGTACCTAAGTGTTTTGCAATCTCCTTGGCATACTCCGCCTCGTTGTATCTGGGAACATCAAAACCTATACAGAATGTTTTGACAGGTCTGTCGGAATGTTCCTGTGCAATCGCAGTCACAAGAGATGAATCGTATCCACCCGATAAAAATGTTCCGAGCGGAACATCCGCTATCATTCTTGAAGCAACTGACTTTTTAAGTCTCTCTTTAAGTCCTTCCTTTGCTTCCGCATAGCTTCTTACGGGATTTTGGGACATCTCTTTGTAAACTTCTTTTATATCCCAATACTTCTTCTTGGTGATATTTCCTGCATTAAACTTGATATATGAACCCGCTTCAAGCTTGTACACATCGGTAAAAATTGAATCGGGTGCAGCAATATACTGCTGAAGAAGGAATCTTGAAATAACCTGCTTTCTAATCTCCGGCTTAAATCCGGGGCACTTCAGAATAGGCTTAAGCTCCGAAGCAAAGACAAGATTCTCTCCGTCTACCCAGTAAAAAAGAGGCTTCTTGCCGATCCTGTCTCTTATGAGATAAACATCGGATGTCTCTCTGTCATATATTGCTATCGCAAACATGCCGTGGATGTGATCCACCATGTCTATTCCCCACTTTAGGTAGGCAGCGATCAAAGCCTCGGTGTCACAATTTGACTTAAACTCATAGTCAGAAAGTTCTTCCTTGAGTTCACGGTAGTTGTAGAGCTCTCCGTTATAAACAACAGATATCCTGCCGTTCTCGGAGTGCATAGGCTGGTGGCCCAAAGGAGACAGATCCATAATGGAAAGACGTCTCTGGGCAAAGCCTATGACATAATCATCTGCTCCTGCATAAATCTCAACACCGCTGTCATCAGGACCTCTGTGATACATGGTATCATTCATGATCCTGAGCTGTTCTTCAGTTATTCTCTTTTTTGATATATATCCGCAAATTCCGCACATTCTTTATATTTACAGCTCCACAGGTAGTTTCTCGAAGTTATCGCGAAGCGCACCGAAGTCCTTGCACTCATTGTCTATAGAATCGATAAGCTCGACATATTTCTCGTTTACAAGTGTCTTGTAGTTCTCAAGGTTGTCATATCCCTTCTTGGTCCATGCAAAAGGATGTGTCAAGATCTGAACCTTGTCATATTTATTGATCGTTTCTTCATCGGGATAACCGTATCTCCAAACATGGTTGGCATCCGAAAGGTACTTTACATCAAGCTCCGACTCAGGTGTTGCCTTGGGATCGAATGTAAAGAAATCATCCTGATATGCATTGATAATTCCTGAAATCTTGATATTCTCCGCAAGAACGTCAGGTGACGGTCTGTGTATGGAAAAAGAATTGATCTCGAAGCCGAGCATATTGCTGAGCATATCGATCTCCTGCTTGATTCTCTCTTTTATCACTCTCATATCAGTCATTCCGTTAAGCGCAAAGTGAAGACCGATGTGCTGTCCCCTCTCATGCATATCTGAGAGAATATCCCTGTTCTTTCTTGAAAGGATATTGTAGGAATTGTTTGTCCACTGAAAAAAGAATGTAGACCTAAAGTCCATACTCTCTTCAACCTTAGCAAGAGCATGCGCTCTCTCAACAGAATATTCAACGTCATGTCTCATGATGACAAAACTGTCTTTCTCAAGAGCTTCCTCGTAAGTGGCATAACGTCCCGTAGCCTTTATGGCACGAATTATTTCTCTGTAATCATCAAATGAAAACATTTTCACTTATCTCCTATTTATTCTCTATGATTTTCTCCAAATAGTCCCTCCACTGAACAAATACAGCTTCGGAATTGGCGATCTGTTCTATCTTGGCCGCCTCATCTCCAAGGCGCTCCGCAAGTTCCCTGTCCTCGATAAGTTTGCAAATACCCTCGGCAAGAGCATCGGGATTCTTTATCGGAACAAGAAGTCCGTTCTCACCATCTCTCATAACGGTTCTCGGACCGCCGCAAGGACAATCCGTAGCTACGCAAGGCATTCCCATCGCCATAGCTTCAAGAAGCGAATTGGGAAGTCCCTCCCAGTCGGAAGAGAATGCATAGACCGCACCCTTTGGTATCTCTTTTTCAAGTTCATCACTTCCGCCCATGAGAAGTATATAATCTTCCGCGTGGTTATCCGCGATGATCTTATCAAGTATCTCTTTTGTCCCGTCAAAAGAATCCGGACCGTAAATCTTAAGAACATAATCGGGATGTTTCTCATGAACCTTTATAAAAGCTTCGCAGAGCATCGGCTGATTTTTGAAGTCTACAAGCCTTGCGTGATGCACAACGGATTTATCTCTGGTCTCAGGCTTCTTTAGTCCGAAATACTTTGGATTGATCGGGTTTAATATAATGGCTGAATTATCCTGAAGGTATGGCTTAAAGAATTCTTTCTGCCCGGTTGTCTGGAATACACAACCTGCTGCCCTCGGGAACAACCACTTTATCTGTACTTTATCAGAAAATGCGTCATAATGTCCAACGGGGTCTGTCCTTATGGATATTACGACAGGCACGTCACTTTTGCCCGCTGCCATGAGCGCTCTGTAATTGGCTCTCTGCGCAAATGCTATGAGCACGTCGGGATGATATTTTTTCACAAATTCTTTGAGATATTTCACGCGCAAAAAGAACTTTGCTATCCTGTTCTTCTTTTCATCACCTTCGCGAAGGCCCACGTGCACTCTTGTGACTCTCTCATCAAGAGCAAACTCATTCTCATCCACCCACTCGGTGGCGACATATACTTTATAGCCTTCCTTGGCAAATTGATTGGCGAGGTTTGACACCACGCGCTCGGCACCGCCCTGTACAAGGCAGTTCAAGTGAAATGCTATTGTTTTCATAATTATAAAAGTACCGTTCCTACTTCTAATTCTGCTTCAGACTCATATCTGTCTATTCTGATAGAACCGTCAACCGTGCGGACAATCGGCTTTCCGTCGAATATGTCCACAATCTCACCGGGAGCAAATCCCGAAAAATCAATCATCTCATCAAAAGGATGTGCTTCCCAAACTGTAACCTTGTTCTTCTCATCCTCAGATCCCGCATAGCAAAATGCTCCGGGGAAAGGCGCAGCAACGCCCCTTATGAGATTATATATATTTCTGGTCCTGTCTTTGAAATCGATTTTTCCGTCTTTCGCGGTACGTTTATTGTACCATGAATCATAATCTTTTGAATCGGTGTGAATCGGAATATCACCTTTTTCCATATATGTTGTAACAAGCTTTCTGATGAGATTCTTGGAACAGATCATATTCTTGTACTGAGCGGTTCTGATATCGTCATGCTCGTTTATCTGGAACATCTCTGTAGCAAAAACATTCGGGCTGTCCGCATGCTCATCATATCGAAATAAATTGAGATTAAATCTCGTATCTCCGAGAATAACCGACCAGTTAAGCGGAGATCTTCCTCTTCCGAAGGGAAGATATCCACAATTTCCGTGGAATCCGTATATTCCGCTCTTAAATGCATCAAGAACTTCCTTGGGGATAAGTCTCTGCCATCCCATTACAATTCCGAGATCGAAGGTGTTCTCCTCAATGAATTTCTTTGTCTTTTCATCATTAAGGAAATAGCTATCTGCTTCGAATACTGGGATTCCGTACTTTTCAGTAAGAAATGTAAGCCCCTTAAATCCCGAAACCTGATTGTGTTCGAGAACTTTCGGCGCAATTGTCATTACAAGATCGACCTTGCAAAGTTCTTTTTCGATAAAATCTATTATATTTTCAGACGTATCTTTTACTCCGAAGACTACAACTTTATAATGCATTATTCATACCTCTTAAAAATCTCATGTATACTTTCTTTATATTTTTCGGGTGCGTAGAACATCGCTCTCTCATAAGCCTTCTCTGCGTACTTTAAAGCTTTTTCCTCATCATCGAGGAGACTGATTATTTTTTCCGCAAGAAGCTTCTCACCCTCTGTTATGTTATTCGGATCCATATCCACATTTTCGCCGAGGTCCGGAATAATAATTCCGTAAGTTCCCTCTATAGCTTCTTTTGTGCTGTCTCCGTTTGGTATCTCTTCGATAAGTTTATCGTATTCACTCTCGCTCAAAAGAATCTCTCTCGGGCCCGTCTTACAGTCTGCGGAAATAACAGGTTTTCCGAGCGCCATAGCTTCAAGAACGGCATTGGGAAATCCCTCGTGGTTTGAGCTGCACACATAGATGTCGGAAGCCGCCACGTAAGTAAACGGATTCTTTTTTACTCCGGGAAAAGAAGCTTTTCCCTTGATTCCAAGCTGTTCGGAGAGAGTCTCATATCCCGACCAGTTTCCCGCACCAAGTACAACAAGTCTCGCCTCGGGATGTTTCTTATAAACAATTGAAAACGCCTTTACGAGATGCCAGATTCCTTTGATATAGTCATTTCGTCCCATGCAGGATATGATCTTTACATCTTCGCCCGCAAAAGGCATATCGTCACTCTTCTCATTGCCCTTTGCCCTTACATCCTCAACATCAAGCGGATTGTAGATATAGGTGCTCCTGTTGTAATCAAAGTCGCGAAGGAGCTGTCTTACGATTTCTTTTGAACATGAAAGAACCTGATCAGATCCTTTGCAGAACATCTTTATATTCTTGGGATTCTCCATGTCTGTCTGACAACGAAGTCCCGTGAGAACCTTTTCTTTTCCCTTGGAAAGAACATTTACGTAGTTTGACGAACTTCCAAAGCTGTATGCGATATCGATTCCAAGGTCTTTCTTTATCTTTCTTGTCTTTATAACTCTCTTTATTACATTGAATACTTTATTTACGATGCCTTTCCTAGCCGGCACGTCAATATCGATAACTTCAAGCCCCGTAATATCAAAGTTAATGTCCTTGGAACTGAAGATAAGTATGTATACGTTGTAATAATCCTGCATAAGTCTTGCTGTTTTTATGCAGACACGCTCAAAGCCGCCCTGGTGAAGCATGGGAACCATGAGCATGAGATTCTTTTTGTTATTTGCCATTAAAAATGTCCTCTTTCGTAGAAGTACTCCATGAGTTTTGCCTGGACTTTTACGTCAAATCCGGCATTTCTCAATTTATTCAAAATATATTCAGACGATCCTTCCCTGTCTCCTATGGAATACTCGGCATCTTTCTTAATGTTTGCACCTTTATCGGGAACATTGAGAGTCTCAAATCCCGTATCTTTATCAAGAAGATCGAAATCGGGAGTATCCTCCGTTTCAAAAACGCTCTCTCTTCTCTCTCCGGCGATTGCCGTAACGGTCTTATTGAGTTTTATCTCTTCCGACAGTATGTCTGTGTTGTCATTCTCCGCAAATACAAGGTCGTCCAAAATCTTTTTTGCCCAGTCCTTGGGACTTAAATTGATATCCATCATGGATACAAGTTCAGTCACATCAACTTCATGCGTTACCGAATCGGACACAAGACACTGAAGTCCTGCTGCCTGAGCTTCGATCACACTTCCGGGAAGTCCCTCATATCTTGAAGGGAAGCAGAAATAATCCATTGCCTGATAGTAATCGGCAGCATTGCTCTTGTTTCCCGCAAAAATACATTTGTCATATACGTGAAGTTTTTCCGCAAGATCTTTCATCTCATCCATGCGAGGCCCCATTCCAAGCATAAGGAGCTTGATCCTTATTCCGTGGAGCATACTGTATCTGTGCTCATTGTCGCTTTCAAGCATCTTGCATACATTAGAAAATACCTGGATCAAAAACTCGTGATTCTTGGCATATCTGAAACTCCCGACATGCCCGATTACAAGTGCGTTTGAAACACCAAGTTCTTTCCTGATCTTCTCTCTTTTTTCCTCGTTATAGGCAAAATTCCTCAAATCGACGGCATTGGGAATTATCTTTACCTTGCCCTGTTCCATCAGTGTATTTCCAAAAACCGCTATTCCGGCCTCTTTTGAACAGGCAAAATTAAAGTCCGTCAGTCCGCCTTTGCGAAGCGGCGTCCTCAAAAAATTAGTCGCAATTCCTTTTACACCCTTATCAACGCCCGCACTTCTTGCATGCGCAACGCATATTGGGATTCCCGCCTTTTTTGCGATAGGAAGGTATATAGCCGCAGTACTTGTCATGTGCCCCTGCACGATCTTCCACTCATCCCGGTGTTCTTTAAAAAACCGCTTTATCGCAGCTTTATAATCAATCATATTTGTTCCCACAAATTTGGGAATGCAAAAAATACGACCGCCCAATGTATATACCGTATTATCAAAATAGTCCGGCTCTCGAACTGCCATCAGTTCATCAGAAGTCGGACTCTTTTTCCCTGTTTTTTCAGGCGAATAATGGACAAGAAAATCAAACTGTACCCTGTCCCTATTCATATTACGATATAGATCCATTATGCGACATTCAGCTCCGCCTACTCCAAGCCCCCCTAAAACGTGTAAGACTCTTATCTGTCCATAGTTATCTTCCATAACTCCTCACTTTATGTTTCTGTTTTTTCTCAGATTAACAATAGTGTATTTGGCCTTAGCTAAAATATACTCGAAAATGTAACCGAGTATCCCCTGCTCTGTAGCTTCCATGTCCATCAATTCGGAAAATGACACAACCTGTGCATTATCCAAAAGTTTTTCAAAATCCTCAAACTCTTTCTCATCCATTGTATTCGTATGATATACAAAGGTGGCTATTCCGTCTCTCTTATCCGAGAGTGTCCCCGATCTCTTGGGAGAAAGCGGGTAAAAAATAAGTCCCGATCTCTTATACGGTGCTCGTCCAAAGCCATCCGTGATCTTGGAAAAACCGTTTTTCTTAAGAGCTTTGATTGTATTTCTGTCAAATGAATGTGAGGGTGCCATGAAAATATCAGTCAATATATCATTTTCCCTCATGATGCGCTTTCCCATTCTCAGCATATCATCCTGCCTGTCATAGGAAAGGCCTGCAAACTCCGATTTTCCTCCGATGGGAAATACTCCGGCTTCCTTGGTCGTATAGACGTGGTTAAAACCGTGCATTGCAATAATCCAGCCGCTCTTCTGAAGCTCTTTTACAAACTTCCAAAAGTCCTCGATAGGTTCAGAGAGATTGAGCTTTTCATCCTTGCATTCGGGAACAACCCCGATAAGCGGCTTGATGCCGTGCTTATCGAGAATTGCTTTAAATCTGTCAAATTTCTCCAGATCCATTGCCGGAGTTATATCATCCATTCGTATCGCTATTTTCATAGATTCTCTTTGTACCAGTTAATTGCAAGTTCTATACCTGCTTTGAAATCATAAGAAGGATCGTATCCAAGATTCTCTCTTGCCTTTGTGATATCGGCGTTTGAATCTCTGATATCGCCTTTTCTTGCAGGTCCGTAGATAGGCTCTACATCAAGTCCGAGTGCATCTGTAAGATGATGATATACATCGATAAGAAACTCTCTTCCGCCTGCTCCGATATTGTATGCTTCTCCGGCTGCATCAGATGATGCGAGGCAAGCTCTCAAGTTACCTTCAATTACGTTATCAACATAAGTAAAGTCACGTGACTGCTTTCCGTCACCGTTGATAGTAGGAGTCTCGCCGTTCATAAGCTGCTTAAGGAACTTTGGAATAACCGCAGCATATGCACCATTGGGATCCTGTCTTCTTCCGAATACGTTGAAATAACGAAGTCCGTAAGTATCGAGTCCGTAAAGTTTCTTATAGAGCTTTCCGTACTCTTCATCAACTTTCTTTGTAAGTGCGTAAGGAGAAAGAACATTTCCTTCCTGTCCTTCTTTCTTGGGAAGAACTGTTGAATCTCCGTAAACAGATGAGCTTGAAGCATATACAAACTTCTTAACTCCGTTCTGTCTTGATGCCTCCATCATGTTGAGTGTTCCTCTGATATTGATCTCCTCATAGAGAAGAGGCATCTCGATGCTTCTGGGAACACTTCCCCATGCAGCTTCGTTCAAAACATATGTAACACCTTCTGTTGCTTTCATACAAGCATCAAGGTCTCTGATATCGTCCTCGATAAAGGTGAAATTCTTATTTTCCATTAAAGGCTGAATGTTCTCGATATGTCCTGTTGAAAGGTTATCAAGGCATCTTACCTTGTAGCCCATATCAAGAAGGGCCTCACAAATGTTGGAACCGATGAAACCTGCTCCGCCGGTTACCAGGAATAAACTATCTTCGTCAAATTTAAGTTCTTTAAAACCCATTGATTTATTACCACCAATCTCAAATTTAAATAATAAGGAGGTTCCGCTCTCGCTTCGCTCGCCGGAACGGCTTTCGCACTAAGCTCGCAAGAACCTCGCTAAGTGCTCAAAGCCTCCAATAATCAAACTCCGGAGCCTTGTAATCGTCAAGGTTGTAGATTCCCTTAAGATCCATGAACACCTTTGTCTTATGCTTTGCGTTGAAGAATTTTGCGATATCTGCAGGCTTGTAGCTCTCGAATTCCTTGTGAGCAACAGCTACGATAACGGCATCCATATCCTTAACGGCATCCATTGTATCGAAGTCGATACCGTAAAGTCTCTTAGCCTCATCGGCGTCAGCCTGAGGATCTACAACTACGGGAGTGATTCCGTACTCACCAAGCTCGTTGTAAATGTCGATGATCTTGGTGTTACGTGTATCGGGGCAGTTCTCCTTGAATGTGAATCCAAGGATTGCAACCTTTGCATTCTTAACAGCTATGTCATTTGCAATAAGATTCTTTACGCATGACTCCGCAATATATTTACCCATATCATCATTGATTCTTCTTCCCGAAAGAATGATCTGTGAATGATATCCGAGTTCTTCTGCCTTATATGTGAGGTAGTAAGGGTCAACACCGATGCAGTGACCACCTACAAGACCGGGGAAGAATTTAAGGAAATTCCACTTTGTTCCGGCAGCCTCAAGAACGCTCTTTGTATCGATATCCATCTTGTGGAAGATCATGGAAAGCTCGTTCATAAATGCTATATTGATATCTCTCTGGCTGTTCTCAATAACCTTTGCGGCCTCGGCAACCTTGATAGACTGTGCTCTGTAAACTCCTGCAAGTGCAACAAGACTGTATACGTTTGCAACTTCCTCAAGAGTTTCTTCATCCATACCTGAAACAATCTTTGTAATGGTATCAAGTCTGTGAACCTTATCACCGGGATTTATACGCTCAGGTGAATATCCGACTTTGAAATCAACACCGCACTTAAGTCCGGACTCCTGCTCAAGAATAGGAACACAGATATCCTCTGTTACTCCGGGATATACGGTTGACTCGTATACTACGATACTTCCCTTTGTAAGATACTTACCGAGTGTGTGGCTGGCACCCTCAACAGGTGAAAGATCGGGTGTATGGTCGTCATTTACAGGTGTGGGAACAGCAACAACGTGGAATTTACATTCACGAAGTTTCTCAGGATCTGCGGTAAACTCAACGCTTGTATTCTTAATGGCCTCATCGCCCACTTCTCTTGTAGGATCAACGCCCTTCTTGTAAAGCTCAACCTTAGCTGCGTTAAAATCATATCCCACTACTTTTATCTTCTTGGCATAAGCCACAGCGATAGGCATGCCTACATAACCAAGTCCAACCAATGACAGTTTTTCTTCTCCGGCGAGAAGTTTTTCAAACAAACTCATTTGAATCCTCCAAACTTTTTAACATTTCAATGTTATCAAATTAAAGTTATTTAATAATTATCTATTATACTACGCATGTCAAACTTCTGTAAAAGTCCTGTTTTTACAAATCGGCAAGCGTTTGTTCATAAGTTGAAATGACAATTTTTCTGTCATAATTTTTCTCAATAAAAGATCTGGCTTTCCGTCCCATTTCTTTTCGGTCATTTTCTGAAAGAGCCAGTATCTTGCGTATTGCATCCGCAAGCGCTTTTGAATCTCCGGGTTTAAATCCGATTCCCGTAACACCCTCTTCAAAAGTTTCTTTGCATCCGTTCACATCGGTTGCAAGGACAGGTCTTCCGCACGCTCCCGCTTCAAGAAGTACATTTGAAAGTCCCTCATGATAGGAAGGATGCACGATCACATGGCTTTGTGCCATGACAGGTTCTACGCTGTCGAGATGCCCGTGATATTTGATGATCCCTCTTTTTTCAAGGTCAAGAATCTTGGATTCATACTTTTCTCTCTCGTCCTCTTCATACTCACCGACAAGGTCAAAAAAGACATTTCTATCCTCGGAAGCTATCATCTCTGCCGCCTCCAGATATTCTCCGATTCCTTTATCCCTCATTATCCTTATAACCGCAAGGAAGTGTATTCCGCCTTCTTCCGCAGGATATTCCCTGAAGGGGTGCTCCGTCAGATTTACTCCCGATCCCGGCAAAAGAGCTGCATTTTTTGTAGCAACTCCCATCTTCTTCATAAATTCGAGATTTCTCTCATTTTGGAAAAAGACCTTTTTTGCCCGATTCATTGAAAATGAATACATCTTCACAAGAACCTTGCTGAGCATTCCTCCGCCTTCAATCGCGGTTCCAAGTCCCGTGACGTTACAGATATACGGAATTCTCAAAAACTTGGCAGCCGATGCTCCATAGATATTTGGCTTTATCGTGTATGTAAGAACAGCATCGGGCCGTGTCTTTTTCATTATTTTAATGTAACTTGCAAACAGCTTAATGTCTTTTAACGGATTCATCCCGTGTCTTTCAAGATGAGTATCCACAAGTTCCACATTCATATCGCGAAGCTTGTGCACATTCTCATCAAACGGAACAGAGACTATAACCCTGTGTCCCGCTTTCATAAAGGACTCCACCAGTTCTTTCCTGAACAGGAAAAGACCGTTCGCATAGTTTGCCAAAATTAATATAGTCATTATCAGATTTCTCTCATTCGATCATTAAGATTATCCAATGTATCTATGACAACGCTGTCATACATCATCATAACGACGTTTTCGTCATACATGCCTATCTGCTGAGTATTTTCTTTTTTCTCCTCAACATTTCTGTAGATAAACGAAGGGAAATCAACTCCCGCGCCGTAAGCATGAAGGTACGCTCCGCCAAATCTGGGATTTATCTCAGAGAGGTAATACTCGCCGTCCTGATAAAAGAGATCCATATCAAGAGGTCCGTTGAACTTAAATACCTCAAGTGCTTTCTTGGCAAATTCAAAAAGCTTTTCATCCTTAAATGAGATTGTCTTGTTTGCGCCTCCGATTGTTGTTGAAATCTTTTTCTTTGAGAAGATTGCTATAACCTCGTGGCTTATTGTATCGACATAAACGTCGGCATCCATATCTTTTCCGGTCATGAGCTCCTGAATGATGAGCCCCGGATCTTTCTCAGTAACCTCTTTAAGAAGTTCATATGTATCAACTTTGCGTGCTCCGACACTTCCGCTTCCGGTTCTGGGCTTAACAAAGACAGGAAGATTTATCTTTCCCTCTTTGTAATCCTTGTCGAAATCGGCAAAAGATCCGTATGTCTTAACGGTATTGATTCCCTTCTCCGTAAGATATTTGTACATCTCGTACTTATCAAAACAGAGCTTTGCGGTCTCTTCATAGGGAGCAAGCACTTCCACACCAAGTTCCTCAAACTCTTTTCTGTGAGCCGCAAGAATTGATATCTCCGGATCGATAAGTGTTGTCACCGCGTTGATATTCTCTTTTTTACATATCTCAAGTACTGTAGGGATATAATCGGGATCCGTTATAAGCGGAACTCTGTAGCATACATCCGCAAATGCAGGTGCAGGCGCATATACGCTGTTGTCTGTAACAACCATGCGCACTTTATCTCCCAATGTTTTTCTAAAATCTTTTAACAGTTCACAGCGTCTTCCGACACTGCAAAATAAAATATTCATTTTGTTACTCCTTTGGTTTTGTGCCGGTAAAAGCCTCCATTGTGGCATCCGTAGCACTGTTTATATCATCATGTTTGAACACGACCGCTATGGTCATAAAAAATATCTTGAGATCGAAAAGAAAAGAGATATTCCTTGCGTAGTAAACATCCTTTTCAAATCTGTCCTCCCAGCTAAGGAGGTTCCTTCCGTTGACCTGTGCCCATCCCGTGAGTCCCGGTCTTACGTCATGTCTGTGTCTCTGCTCCTCGTTGTAAAGAGGAAGATATTTTACCAAAAGAGGTCTGGGACCTATAAAACTCATATCGCCCTTAAGAATGTTGATAAACTCGGGAAGTTCATCAAGACTGGTCGCTCTGAGTTTTTTGCCAAACTCGGGAAGTCTGTCCTCATCCGGAAGAAGATTTCCGTTTTCATCCTTCGCATCAGTCATTGTCCTGAACTTGTATAGATTAAAAACTTTTCCGTCTTTCCCCGGTCTTGGCTGTTTGAAGATCACAGGACTTCCGAGCTTAACTCTCACAAGTATCGCAAGTATGAGATACAACCAGCAAAACGGCACAAGCACCAATAAGGACAGTATTATATCAATCAATCTCTTAATAAATTTCGAATATATCATCATCTACTCCGAAAAGTGTTGTATTCAAGCATTCTTAATCAAAGCATCTTCTGATGATCTCAATGATCATATCCTGCTGATCTTTGGTCATCTTGTTGTCACTTGGAAGGCATAAGCCTCTGTTGAAAATGTCTGCTCCGACATCAATGAAGCCTTCCTCTTCAATATACGCATTGCTGCGGGCTCTTCCGTTACCAAACTTTGTGATAAATGCATTAGATCTGTAGATTGGCTGCATGTGCATAGGCTTCCAGATAGGACGACCCTCTGCATTATTTGCTGCAATTGCTCCAAGGATCTCTGTCGGGCAGGTCTTTCCTGGCTCGGGTGTATAGAGCACGTCTTTATCGCTTCGAACCTGCTTGCACATTGCATCTTCATCTATGATCATGCATGAAAGCCAGAAGTTTGGCTCACTGTTCTTTTTATCATACGGATTCATCTTTACGGGAAGTCCCTTGAGGCCTTCCTTGTAACGCATGTATATCGCTTTTTTCTGAGCGATATGCTCTTCAAGATAAGGAATCTGTCCTCTTACAACACCGGCAATAACATTACTCATTCTGTAGTTGTAACCGATCTCCTCATGCTGATACCAGGGCGCATCCTCTCTTGACTGAGTTGACCACTTGCGCACCTTATGAGCATCTTCTGTACTGTTTGTGAGGAACATTCCTCCTGCAGAACCTGTGATTATCTTGTTTCCGTTAAAAGAAATAATGCTGTAATCACCAAAAAGTCCCGTCTGCTTTCCCTTGTATGTTGCGCCGAGAGATTCAGCCGCATCCTCAACAATAAGCGCATCGTGTGCACGGCAGATTCTCTGGATTCCGTCCATCTTTCCGGGAGTTCCGTAGAGATGTGCTACAACTACAAGTTTAACATCGGGATATATCTCAAAAGCTCTTTCCAAAGCTTCGGGATCCATGTTCCAGGTATCTTCTTCGGTATCGATAAATACTGCTTCTCCGCCCTCATAGGCAACGGGATTTACAGTAGCATCAAATGTAACATCCGAACAGAATACTTTCTTTCCTTCAAGTGTTCCGTGTCCCGGTCTTGGCTGACCATAAAGTCTTTCTCCTGCAAGTTTTATGGCAAGATGAAGTGCTGCTGTTCCGGAAGAAAGCGCAACGGCGTCCTTGCATCCTATTTTTTCACATATAAGTTTTTCTGTCTGATTGATATTCTCTCCGACAGTAGACATCCAGTTGGTTTCATATGCTTCCTGCACGTATGCGATCTCATCGCCGTGCATTGTGGGAGATGAAAGCCAAATTTTTTTCTCAAAAGGTTTAATATCCACGATCATTCCTCCGTGTTGATTTTTTCTGCAAGTTGTTTGAGCATTTCCTTATGCTCTTCTGTCTTATCCGCCTCATTATTGGCAGGATGATATGTAGTAACAATCTCTTTTACAAGAGTTCTTATCTCGGGTGATTCTTCTTTTGCCGCAACATTAAGTCTTTCGAGTTCTGAGAAAAATTTGGCTTCGTCAAGCTCGATTGGCTTTCCGATATGGATCATCTTGTTTTCGGTATCCTGAAGCCCTTCTTCATCCATGAGCATCTCTTCATAGAGCTTCTCACCCGGCCGAAGTCCCGTGAACTCAATTCTGATATCCTCTCCAACCTTATAGCCGGAAAGCTTTATAAGGTTCTCGGCAAGATCAAGTATCTTGACAGGCTCACCCATATCAAGGACAAATATCTCTCCGCCCTTCGCAAAGGCTCCTGCCTGAAGTACCAGAGAAACTGCCTCAGAGATTGTCATAAAATATCTGATGATATTAGGATCGGTAACGGTCACAGGACCGCCTGCCGCAATCTGCTTCTTAAAAAGAGGTATAACCGAACCGTTTGAACCAAGTACGTTTCCGAATCTTACAGCCACAAACTCAGTATTGTAGTGCTTATTCATAGTCTGTACGATCATCTCGCAGATTCGCTTACTTGCCCCCATAACGTTTGTGGGATTAACAGCCTTGTCCGTCGAGATCATAACAAACTTCTCTGTACCGTTCGTAGCTGCCGCCATAGCCGTCTTCCAGGTTCCGAATACGTTATTCTTGATAGCTTCATTCGGGCTGTCCTCCATAAGAGGTACGTGCTTGTGCGCAGCCGCATGGTATACGATCTCAGGCTTATACTTTTCAAATATCATATTGATCCTGAGCGTATTTCTTACAGATGCGATCAGGACAACAAGGTCGAGCTCGGGATACTTTGTCTTGAGCTCCTGCTGAATGTCATAAGCGTTGTTCTCATATATATCTACTATTATGAGTCTCTTAGGCTTATGTCCGGCAACCTGTCTGCAGAGCTCCGATCCGATGGAGCCGCCGCCGCCCGTTACCATGACAGTCTTGCCTCTGACATAACCTGCTATTGAATCAATATCAACCGCAATGGGTTCTCTTCCCAAAAGGTCTTCTACTTCAACATCACGAAGTCTTGATACATTCACCTCACCGTTTACAAGCTGGTACATTCCGGGAAGTGCACGCATCTTACAGTGTGTATTCTTACAAATATCAAGAATCTTCTTAAGCTCCTGTCTTGAAACAGAAGGCATCGCAACAATGATCTCATCGATATCATAGAGATCAGCGCATTCAACGATCCTGTCTCTTCCGCCGACAACTCTGATTCCCTGGATATACTTGCCCCATTTGTCAGAATCATCGTCGATGATACATTTAATCGACATTGTATTGTAATTGCTCTTGATAATATCTTTTATGATGATATTTGCAGCTTCGCCCGCTCCTATCACCATTACTGCTTTGGCATTTTTATTCTTCTCCGCATGGTGCTTTGCACTGCGTAAGAACCTGTATGAGAATCTGCTTGCGAAGATCAGAGTTATTAGCAAAAAGGTGTAAAGGAAATAATAACTCATAGGAACCGCAAGTTCCTCGCCGGGAACCTTAAAGAACTGAACTCCGATTCCGGTGATGGCACTTGAAACGGTACATCCCATTACAAGATTCTGCAGTTCTCTCTCTCCTGCATATGCCCACAAACTGTCATATAACTTAAACACATAGAATATGATCAGAGTAATTACTATGTTAAAAGGCAAATACCCGCTTATAGCAGTCAAAAAGTGCGGTTCAACTCTGTCAACGTTAAAGTAATCCGTTCTCATGATTACCGCGATATAGCTGACAAAAATTATACTTATCACATCATAGATAATAAGTCCCGTACGCCTATATAATTTTTGAAAATTGAAAGGTTCTTTTTTCTTTTTATCCATAGCCATTCTCTGTTATCTTGATTTGTTATTCTGCATCAAAGGAAAGATTGAAAGCATAAGTGCCAAAGTTGTGGGATTGCTGAACTGGAATACCCATTCACTCACTCCGGCAACCATGAAGCCTACTATTATCGCAAAAGGTACAAGCGCAAGGGGCTGAACCTTCTCATTTCTTTTGCAAAAGATGATTCCACAGCCAAAACCGCCTATAATAAATGCCGCAAACAAGACTCCTGCCGGAATTCCGCTGTCGTATGCAACCTGCAGATATGCATTATGAGCATGAAGCGCTATTTCTCCGTTTGGAAGTGTAGGCTGTACATCATGTCCGATCATGTTAAGTTCACTTAAATATGTCTTATATATAGTGATCCTGCCGTTAGATATAACATCCCATTTGTTTGACTCATCCACGTAGTCATTCAAAGCATCAAGGAGCATCACAGCCTCTGCGTGTGTAAACTGCGCCGATGCAAGAAGATTATCGGTATTTGCAGGCTCTGCCATTCCGGTTGTTTCCTCTTCTTCATAGCTTTCTTCCCCGCCTTCCTCGATCGGATTACCATAAAGATCACAATACGGAAGTCCCGTTTCGGGATCGTAATTCTTTATATCATGCGGATAATTGTAAGTATCCACATCAAGTCCGAATATCTTACCGGCAAAGAGATTGACAAAACGCTCAACACACATATAGTTGGGGCTTCCCCAAGCAGCTCCGCCTCTTACAAAAGGATCGGTATCGTCAACTTCCAGTAATACCGGATCTCCCACTATTGCAGGAACCATTCTCTGCAAAGTAAACGCAGGCGCAAAGCATACAACTACGGATACGATCATCAACGCCAGAATATTAATAAATTTCTTTCTATAGTATATAAGTATACAGAAAACACAGACAAAAAGTGAAAGATAAGCCGTTCTTGAAACGGTAAATATTGCATATGACGAAACCCATCCAAATAGCAGCAACTCTTTCCATGAAGTCTGAATAAGTATTTTTACTCCCGCTTTCTGAGGAAGTGAAACAATCTTAACTGCCAGAAGAACTGCCGCAGTCGCTCCGATCACCGTCAGATATTCTGCCGCTACCGTTTGTGTTCCGAACAGGAAACCAAATCTTCCGCTCGTATATCCCGCAAAGCATCTGTGCAAAAGACTGTACACAAGTGAGATAACAAAGTTGAGCATAAGACCGCCCGAAAGAATGTAGAGCCAGTCTTTTCTTCCCTTCCACACAAGCCCTCTTATATACAGACAGCTAAATGTGACAGCAAGTGCAACTTCCCACCATCTGTTGTTTTTCATGATGATAAGAACAACAAACAAGAGATATCCCAATATTCCGTAAGCGGACACGCTTGCTCTTTCTTCATTGACACGGATATTCTTATTAAGCTTCTCCTGAATGTAATTTACAAGGAGCTTTATAAGATTTATAGCAACAAATCCGCCCAAAACAGCAATTATCACAGCATATTTTAAGGCTGCATTCTTTAAGTCAAACTCTTTTTCCGTCTCAGGGAACAGATTCTGCCTGTAGTAATAAACACCGGCTACCCCTGACACAACAAGCCATACCAGATTTATCGCGTTAAATGCTTCTTTTGCGGTAAATGTAAGAATGATCATAACCGCAAGACAGATAACCATTCTTCTCTCCGATAATGTGTGGAATATATCAGCCATACCGTTCATATATTCGCATCCATACCAGATTGCCATTGCCATTGAAAGCATGATAAAGAAGTATCTCACTTTTTCACCGGCATCAATTCCGTCGATAAATGAAATACCTGCTTCACTCTTTACGGCTTTATGATTAATGGCATAGAAGGTTATACCTGCTGCCACAATAAGTCCCAATTCATAAAAGATAATATCCGCAACTCTTATATCAAAAATCTTAAGCGGAAATACCATGATCATGAGTGTAATGTAAAAAATCGCAGCTATCGGATTTGCTGTACATTTCACACACTTTTCGACAGTAATGATATTGTTTTTGTCCGGACGTTTCGAAAAATAAAATCCGATAAGCCCGTATAAAAGTGCGGTAACCGCAGCGATAGCGGCAATGATCACAACTGAGATTTTCTTCGATATCGGAAGTCTGTAATTATATCTTGCAGCTACGTGCATTCCCGGAATCTCAATACCGTTCTCAAACATGCTTCCGATATATTCCGAATTGTCGGGAACCGTCTCAAGATTTATGAAAAACTTGGACCTGCATCCCCTTATCCAAAGAACATACTCTTTTCCAACTTCTACGTTTAACTCAAGAGGAGCTCTTACATACCCCGGAATCGCCATTCCGTCGGTATCAACCGCAGTCTTAACAAGTTCTTTTTCGTTAAGATCACATATCGTAATATCAATGTAGCTTCCCTTCTCCATCTCAGAGATGTAAACATCCACAGAATTCAATCTGTCATATCTTGCAACAAATCTCTGTGTATATATATGATCCGGATTTACTTCCAGATCCTCTTCCATCCTTGTTCCGCCTGCGGAAGTTTCCATAACCTCAGTCCAAAGGCGGCAAGGCCAGATACTCAAAACGGCCAATAAGGCAAATATGAGTAGTACTGCTCTGTACGCTGTTTTTCTGTCAACTATTTTTCTCATACAAGTATGTTTTTTCCCTCTTTTGTTAGGCACTAAGCCAAGTTAAATATTATCATACCTAACCCTCTTAATCAAACATGCACACACTATGAACGCGCAGTACCCGGCTGTGCCACAAACAATATAGGAAGGGCATACCACAGTATAGCCACGTATCTGACAAGGTATGTGGGCCCCAGCAAAACTGTCATCCATGTCAGTATTATCGGCATAAAAGGCAGAACACCGCCAAACCTTGCTTTTGATAAGCGGTACAACATGACAAAAAGATACAGGAGCATACAAAATCCGGGCGAAAACAAAAGTGCCAATACCGGTGCGTCCTTATGGAAGGTTCCTATGGATATGTATCTGTACAGCTTGTCTATCGCAGGAATAAAGCTGGCACGCTTTCCGGGCTGTTCCACTTCATAACCAAAATAAGAACTGTCAGTATAGGTAAACGTAAATACCGTAGTCCCCTTATACACATTGATAAGAGCCGGCGGATACCAGTATCCGTACGAAGTTAGAAGCCATGCGTTAAGATATGTGGCGGGATGTCCGACTCCGAGCCTTGCCCAAAGCTTAAGGAAGTCGCCGCTGTTCTTTTCATATAATTCGTTGTTGAAGCCGAATTTTACAAGGTCTGAGACGCGTGGCGTGTAATTTGCCAGATTCTCCTCAGGAATATAAGCTTTAAGAAGCTCAATATCCTCAGGAGATACAGAGTCTCTTTCATAGGTATATACCCTTGCCATCTGCATTATCGGCACCGTGAGCATCTCCTGATGATCTGTTCCTTTTGTGGAAAAGGCTGCCGAAAGAGCTGCATTTATAACAATATATGCCACCACGGGGATGACAAGAATAATCGAAAGTTTCTTTGTTAGCTCTTTTCTGAAATATATAAATGCAAAAGGTAAAAATACAAGATAAGCATAAAAGCCGTTGTGTCTGAATAAAGGCATGAGAACAGCTGCCGCAATAAAGCTTATGATGCAGAACCTGCTCTTTAAAAAGGCTTTTTTGTCCTCGACAAGCTTAACAAGCGACAATGTCACATACAGTAAAAAAGCGGTGAAAAGACCGTCTTTGCTCGAACAGAGATTGTACATGACAATAACGGGAAAGATACCGTAGTACAGGATCCATGCGATAAGCGAGCGCTTTCCGATTCCTTTTTTTCTCATATAGTCCATGACATATGCAAGAATAAGCGTGATCACGAGCATCTGGAAAAAAGTATATACAAATATTCCCAGGTTCCAATCCGCCGTGAGTTTATGAAAGAATGCTATCGTGCCGCCCAAAAGAAGCACATGCAAAAGAGGATGATGCGTTGTAAAGCTTCTTGTCAGAACCTCATTTAGTTCCTCCTGCGCATCATAGACAAAAAATCCCGGATACTCGGCAAGTATGACAATCGTATTTAGAACCGCCATAACAGCCCAGGCCCTAAACATAAAATTCTTATCTTCTGCAGGCTCAGCCGCCTCTTTTAAAGTTATAAAACCAAAGAGCTTCTTCCCATGTCTTGCGGCGTCATAATTTTTCCAGACATACCTGACATCTATCGTAAGAATGAGCGCAAGGCACAGAACAAATGCAAAGGTTCCGGCGTCTTTAAAGTTTACATTGTCATATTTTTCAAGCTGATAGCCAAATACCAGAAAAACACCCGATAAAATGCCAAATAAGCCTGACATAAGCCAGGCTAATACGTTTTGTTTTTTGTTATTATCTTGATCTAACCCCAAGTTACTCTTTATCATCTCGTGTCGTCTCTCGAATTACATATTGAGGATTCTTGTTCTGCGCAATGTATGTCCTTCCGACATACTCTCCCACCATTCCAAGCATGAAAAGTATCATTCCGCCGATAAATACCAATGCGGACATAAGAGCATAATATCCTTTATAATTTGATGCATACGGATAAACAAATTTCAAAATGATCGTATAAATACCGAACAAAAATCCGGCTACAGACAAAAGAAATCCGACCATAGTCGCAAGTCTGAGCGGTTTGATACTAAACGCAGTAAAGCCGTTTATCCAAAGCATAAAGAGCTTTCCGAGATTATATCCGCTCTGTCCGACTTCTCTTTTTCTGTGATTGACATCAACATTTACAACATTGCTCGTTGTTCTGAGCACAAGGCCGATAACATAGGGAAAAGAGCTATCGTACTTGATCATCTCGTTAACAACAAATCTTCTCACTCCGAAATAGCTGGAAACATAGAGTTCCTTGGGCTTACCAAGCATAACTTCCGCCATCCACTCATTCATTGCGGTTCCAAAATTTCTAAAGCCGTTGTGCTGCTTGTGCGCATATCTTGCATATACGGCATCCGCGCCGTCTCTGAGTGCATTAAGGAGCTTAAATACTTCACCCGCGGGTGTCTGTCCGTCATCGTCAAGACATACGACATAATCACCCTTCGCAGCATTAAGGCCTGCCATGAGCGCTGCGTGCTGACCGAAATTCTTGGCAAAATTGATTCCGGTAACGATATCGGAATGTTTCTTAGCAATCTCACTGATAGTTCCCCACGTATTGTCGGGTGATCCGTCATTTACAAGCACGATCTCATATGTGTACTCATCGGAATCCTTCATTGTATCTACAATTTCATCCACCACTTCACCAAGTGTGTTCTCGGATCTGTAGCATGGAATTATGAAACTTACTGATTTTTTCTGCATTCTAATCCAAAACCTTTCGACTTATGGTCTGCATCCGTAGCGGAGCGATCTTATAACATTTTTTCCATAAGTATCATATCACTTTTTTGCCCATCACTGCACTCTACCTGTGTAAGGTCCTTAACCTTAACGAATCCCGCATTTGAATAGCTCTTTATCGCAACTTTATTATAGGCAAACGCTTTAAGGAAAACTCTCTTAAGACCTATACTCTCTTTTGCATAAGTAAGCGCAAGAACTGCGGTCTCGTTGCCGTAGCCTTTACTGATGGCATCATCCTCACCGATGAATATTCCGTACTCCGCAGACATTTCATCCCTGTCGATATCCCTGAAATACACGCTTCCAACAGGTTTATTGTCATTATCGTTCTCACATATGATAAACTGCTCTACAACTCCCGTCATGATCCTGGTCTTAAACCAGTTCTCATGCATTTCTTTTGTAAATACTTCTTTGAAAACAAAATTGTTTCTTACTCTCTCATTATTTCTCCACTTTACGATAAGCTCTGTATCTTCTAAGGTAATCTTTCTGAGAGATACCTTTTCTCCACAGATAACAAAGTCCTTTGTGTCTCTTTCCATTCTTATTTCTCCCTGACCGAATAAATCGCAAAAGCACCGGCTACATCTTCCACACGGTCAACTGTAACATCAATGCCTTTATCTTTGTAATAATCAATTATCCAATCGACGCTCTTTGACTTTGTCTGCACCATATATGCATTTTGTGACAAAAGCCCCGATTGCATGTCATTATAGCCCGCTCTTGACAGCTTTTTGTCCGTAAGAGGGCTCTTCGCTCCCCAGCCGCCCATAAGATCATGATTGGCATATGAGTTGTCCACTCTTTCAAAAAGTTTCTCTGAAAAAGTAGCTTCTCCCTGCTCCATTTCCTCCTCACACGAAACGGATGTATAAACATCAATAAAATAAAAGTTGTCCCTGTTGGCTGCAAAATAATCATAGAGTGCATCATAGTGTGCTCTCATAAGCTCTCTTGAATGCAGTTCCTCATCTATCGCCGCTTTCTGATTCGGGATTGCGATAAGTGACAAAAGTGCTGCTACCGCCACAAACTTGTAAGGTAAAATCCTGCTCTTCTCCGCACGTCCAAGCAGCATCGCAAACAACACAAAAATCTCGATAAGATACAATGGATGTGAGATCCTTATCGGCGTTCTTCTTCCCATTATAATGTAAACCCACAGAGTTGTTCTGCACATAAACAAAAGAATAAGAGATAAGACCACGCGGATAGTCTCTTTTTTGCTGCTGTCCTTCCTCGGGAAAATATACGAAAGAAGCACTCCCAGATAAAGAATAATAGCAATAAGATTCCACGGATAATAATTCTCCGAAGCCATGTCATAATTCTTTTGTCCGGAGAAATTGTGAAGCCCGTAGATATACTTGGAAACAGAGCCCTTTAAATGCTGTGCAAACGGCTCTTCGTCGTTCCTTATCTTATCTGCATAGGCAGCAACTTCATTTAATACCTTCTCATCTATCTCATCATCGATAGCAAAATTGTAATTTACAAGCAGCTCATATTCACTCTTATCAAGCCCAATCCCGTCATAGAAATCCTTGTTTTCTTCATAACCTGGAATGTACTGATAATCATAGAGTACCGTTCTGGCATCAAAAATGTCACAATATTTCTTCCACTCGGGAGATGAAAATGCCATTTTATGTATGCCAAGTGAAAGTGCAAGAATAGCAACGATCGCACCAAAGAGCTTAAGGCAGGCAAAAAACTCTTCTTTGGTCATGTTAAGCATCCATCTGATAAAAATAGCAACACATACCATGGGAAGAGTCAAAAGAAGCATCTCTGATCTGAGCCAAAATGCAACTAAAATAAATGCGAATGCCATCTCAAAGTTTTTATCCAAATCTTTTTCATGCGTGAGAATAAGAAATGCAGCCGTAGCCGACATGAAGCCGCATGTAAATGTATATTGGACAAAAAGAAAATGCGCGCCGATAACTCCAAGTGCAAAAAAAAGCACAAATAGTGCGGAAAGAATCTTGTGCTCAAGCTTTCTGCATGCATTCAGGGCCTTATAGGAAATAACAAACACGCACAGATACTGACAAACGCACAAAAAAATGCCATACCAGTCAATGCTCCTTACCGCCCTGTAAAACAGAGAAATAATAGCACTTATCGGATACAGCATCTGTATATTATGAGCTTCGGGAGCACCTGAATATGCTCCCGAAAGTAAGTCCTTCATAAGGACATCATCATTAAGATCAAAAAAATAATCTCCAACATATCCCATGAAAAGAACTGCTATCAGCACCAACACTATAGATATTATGAAATTTGATGTTATATTGGTCTTTTTCATGTAAAGCTCCGTATATCAGCTAAACTTGTAGTACTCCTTAACTCTGGTGATGACTTCTTCCTGATCGTCTTCCGATAATTTGTAATACAAAGGAAGACGAAGGAGCCTCTCGCTCTCCTTGGTTGTATATTTGTCCTCGCCTCTGAATTCGCTGTACTTAACTCCGGCTTTTGAAGAATGAAGCGGAACGTAGTGAGAAGCAGGAAGAATATCATTGGACATAAGATAATCAATAAGCCCCTTTCTCTCTTCAAAGTCCTTACACTTGATATAGAACATGTGCGCATTGTGAACACACTCTTTTGGAATATAAGGAAGTTCTATAAGTCCTTTTTCTGCAAGCGGAGTAAGTTCCTCGTAATATCTGTTCCAGCTCTTTAATCTGTCATTATTGATCTCATCCGCCATCTGAAGCTGTGCATAGAGATATGCGGCGTTCATATCGCTTGGAAGGAACGAAGAACCGGGCATTATCCAGCTGTACTTATCAACCTTGCCAAGTTTATAGAGAGTGCGGTTTGTTCCCTTCTCTCTTATGATGATGGCGTCATCGACATACTTCTCATCCCTTATAAGAAGTGCTCCGCCCTCACCCATGCTGTAGTTCTTGGTCTCATGGAAGCTGTAATTGCCGAAATCACCGATTGCGCCAAGTGCCTTACCCTTGTATGTTGACATTACGCCCTGAGCAGCATCCTCGATAACAAGGAGATTATGTCTCTTTGCGATATCCATGATGGTATCCATCTCGCATCCGACACCTGCATAGTGAACAGGAACGATTGCTCTTGTCTTAGGTGTTATTGCCTGCTCGATGAGCTTCTCATCGATATTCATTGTATCAGGTCTTATATCGATAAATACGACCTTGGCTCCTCTTAAAACAAAGGCATTTGCAGTTGATACAAATGTGTAAGAAGGCATGATAACTTCGTCGCCTTCTTTTATCTCTGCAAGAATAGCAGCCATCTCTGTTGCGTGTGTGCATGATGTGGTAAGAAGTGCTTTTGAAACACCTGTCTTTTTCTCAATCCACTCATTATCAAGTTCTGTGTACTTACCGTCTCCGCAGATCTTCTGAGCTTCCACACACTCTTTTATATAATCAAATTCTTTTCCCGTATAAGGCGGTACATTGAAATTTATACGCATACTCTACTCCTCCAAGGCTCTGTGCCTAGGTCCGATCAGTCCTTTTTCTTGAAAACGATCAGTTTACTGATAATATAATTGAGCACTATTACAATAAAGGTTGCCCCAAGCTTAATAGGCATCTTGGGAAGTCCCATTATGGTTACGAAAATAAGAAGCAGACCATCTTCAACTCCAAGCGTAAACAGTCTTCCGGCGGTAAATGAACCTGCCTGTTTCCAAAAATCTTTTTTATTATCAACTTCTGCATCAAATACCCAGGTTCTGTTGGTGAAGAACTGAAATGCCACACAGATCACCCAGTCAATGGTATTATTGATAAGCTCGTGAATATGAAGCACCTCATCCATAAACCAAAACAGGAAAATGCTCAAAAAGAAAGTCAATCCTCCAAAAAACAGATAAAGAAGGGCTTCCTTATATTTTTTGTAAAAAGGTTCAAAAATATTCAAAACAGGTAATGACATGATCTTGTCAAAAATATCTTTTTTCTCAATATTTTCCATATCCATCCGTTATTCCTCACTTCCAACGGCGTAAACCGTAAATCTATCACTTTCAAAGACTTTATTATAATCGTTTTTGTCGATATAGTCCAATAACATCTCATTCTTGGCCATGATATTGGGATTGTCCCGCATGACCGCATCAAGCTTTCCAATTACTACAGTCGGTTTCGGTTCATCCGGCGAATCGAGCTTATCAATCGAGCTTTTGAAGCTATTAATCGAATAGCTGTCGAGATCGGGCCAGGTAGTATCGATGGCAGGTGCAATGTCAAAGATATATGCTATTCCGGGAACGTTGCCAAAGGTCAGGATCTTATTCTGCATAAGTCCATTGTCCTCAAGACAAGTCTTAAGTTCACAAACAGAATCGTAATTATCCTTCGTTGTCACAAGCCCGTTTGCCTTGGCTATATCCGTAACCTTAGTATCCAAATTTAATTCCGGCGTAGCCTCATTATGATCTGCAAAAGAAAAACTGGCATGGAAAATTGCGCCCTGCACCAGAAGCACAACGATAACTCCCGTTATCATCGCCTGCCACGCGAAATTCCATTTATTATCCACAAACTTCTGCATAAATCTTCGTATTATCCACAATCCAATCGGGACAACGAGAAAAAGGCAGTTCACAAGCGGCATTGTTCGATTGTTACTTCCGACCGGCAGAATAAATATCAACATAAGAGCCGCACACGAAAGCGTTCTTTCTTCATTCCCGGTCTTAAGAAATCCACATGCTGCCGCAATCGAGACGATAACGATTATTATCAAAAGCATCATTGCCGCCTGGAACATTGATTCATAGTAATAATAGTTTCTTGAGAACACATCTTTTTTCACATAATACACGGCAAGCAAAAGAAGTCCTGCAACATAAAGACACTTTTTCAGTGTTACAAATTTATCTTTTGCCACACGAAACATAATGATACCTGCGATAAGACACGGAATCATTATGAGCATATTTCCAAGAGTATGTGTATATGCTTCCAGGATATCCGTAAGCATTCCGCCCGATGAGTAATCTGTAGCTTCGCCTGTCATGGCAAAAAGCTTACCTATCGCATCGGGGTATGCGTTAAAGCCGTATTTAAAAGATATAAGTAAAAGCGGCAGGCCAAATCCCGCGGCGTAACCCGCAATGCAAGTGCCTGTCTTTTTCGCCGCATCAGCAAACTTATCTTTTGCAATAAACGAATTGAACCACAGAACCAGGATAAGCCCGGAGTCAAGGATTGCAGGGAATCGCATCAGTATATTAAGTCCCAGGCACGCTCCTGCCGCAAAAAGAAAAATGTTCTGTTTTTCTTTTGAAAAAATACCTAAGAGAAGCAAAAGCGTTCCCAGTGTCACCATCAGATACGGGAGATAATGATACAGGATCACTCTCGGTGCCCAGCAAAGGCTTTCAGCGATGAGTTCCCCGACGAATATTATCCAAGCCGGAATCCATCTTTGAAGCAGATAGTATGATACAAGTGCCATTGCACTAATTATGAAAGTGCAATAGACAGAGAAACCAAGCATAGTTCCCGCGCCGGGGAATTTCATGATGATACTTCCGACAAGGTTCGACAGAAATGTGGAAAAGAGCCACATCGGATCGACACTTCCCATGAACTCATAGTTCCCTAAGTTGTACGTTGTATCAACAATATCAAGTCCCCTTGTTATACCAAAAAAGGGATATAGCAACAGAACCACCGGAAAGAAGTATCTTTCAAGCGGACGCCTAAATCCCTTAAATTTCGCAAAATAGCTTCTGATATTTTTTAACATAAGTCTTCATCCACACGTTTAATAAGTCTGAATACCTTCGTATCTCCAAGTACTCTTCCGAAAAAGTTAAAAATATACTTTCTGATCCAGTCCACAAAGATTCCGGCAAAGAACACTATAAGAACCGAGACAACCAGATGGATAAAGAAAGTAAGCGCATTATCAAGCGGTGTCTCTCCGATAATATGCTCTATCCACTCAACCCATCTGTCCGCTATTTCAAAGTGCATATGAAGAAGATATACGCCAAGAGTATATGGCGCTATTATCCTTATCACTTCGGCAAGAAGATTTTCTTTTAACCTCATAAATCTAAATACCGAAAAGAGCCCGAGTGCTCCGGTAAGGGCAAAGAAGAAATTATAGTGGCAAGGAACCTCTGCGTAGTAATTAAAATTGCCCGTCGCAAGATTGATCATATAAAAGACCAGGCTGAATGCAGCTATAACAACAACCGACACCAGGTAAACAAGAGCGCTTTTCTTGGCATCTATAAAAAGAACAACATTGTATTTTCTGATATATGCCGCGATAAGATAAAGACAGATGAACCAGCCGAAATCATATCCCATTCTGTCTGTGCCAAACTTTACGGGAACAATGCTCTTGATAAAGCAGAACCATGTAAGAAGTCCTATTATAACTGTCTTAAGTTGTTTTCTCTTAAGAGTATTCACCGCCGCATTCATAACAGGTGCCAGCACATACATGATCACATACGCCGTCACAAACCAGTAGTGCTCACTCGATATCGGGAAAAGATATCTTAAAGCCCTGTCGAGCTTATCTTCAGGCTTAACAGAATATGCTCCGACAAACATCATTGCACATGAAATGAGCAGTGTATAGAAATAAACCTGCAAAATAAGCAGTAATACCTTACTGAGTTTCACTTTCGAAGAAGACAGGTAATATCCGCTGATAAGCACATAGACATTGACACCGGTGATCGCAATGGCTTCAAGTACCGTTGCAAAAATCTGCACATTCGAAGCAGGCTCCCCAAGCACAAGCAGTGCTTTTGACTGGTTGTTAAAATGGAGAGTGATGATCATAAGCATGGCTACGATTCTGAGAAGTTCGATATTCGCATCCCTCTTTTTTTTCGTAATACTCTGACTGTCCATTGCACCTCCGTTTATATTTCAGCCGGTCTTATATCTTTATTTTCTGTCTACGACAGCCTTGCCGTCTTTGATGTTGTAAACCATATCGCACTTCTCAATTGTCTGAAGTCTGTGCGCGATAATAACAAGCGTTTTTCTTCCATGGAGCTTGTTTATTGAATCCATGATAGCTGCCTCAGTCTCATTATCGAGAGCTGAAGTTGCTTCATCGAGAACAAGTACCTCCGGATCTTCAAAAAGAGCTCTCGCGATACCGATTCTCTGTCTCTGTCCGCCCGAAAGACGTATTCCTCTCTCTCCGATCTTGGTATCAAGACCTTCGGGAAGAGACTTAACATATTCATCGAGCGATGCTTCTTTCAGTGCCTGCCATACTTTGGCATCATCGATGTCTTCATCGGCATAACCAAAAGCAACATTCTTTCTGATAGTTGAGTCAATCATAAAGATTGTCTGCGGAATGTAGCCAATATTCTTGAGCCATCCGCTGTAGTTCTCCATTACATCGACACCGTCGGCATAGATGTGTCCGCTCTCTGTCTGAAGGAGTCCGAGCATAACGTCTACAATCGTAGTCTTGCCCGCACCTGATGTACCAACGATACCTACGGACTTTCCTACAGGAACTTCCATGTCCGCATGATTGAGCACATATCTGTCAGCCCCCGGATATTTGTAAGTGATATCCTTAAGTGAAATGGTCTTATTAACGGGAAGCTTCTTGGTCTCAAGCTTCTTCCTGTAATCTTCGCTGTTGTATGAAATAGAGCTGTCGTTAATCTCCTCCTGAAGATTGTCGCTTACATTCATGAGGAAAGGCTCAAAATAGGCGATACTTGTGAGGTAGTTGTTAATTCTGTTGGCACTTGGAAGGAGACGTGCTGCAGCTGCGGCAAGTACACCAAGCTGCGGCTCAAGCTGTTTGATATCCGCACCAAGCACAGCCATGTCAAACAGCATATATCCCATCAATCCTATAATTGCTACAGTCTCGATAAGAAGTCTCGGAGTCGAATTGTACAGATTATACTTCTGTACCGCATTAACATAACCTGCTCCGCAATCAGCATATCCATTTATAAAATAATTCTCTTTATTTGCAATCTTGATCTCTTTTATACCTGTCACAGACTCATCGATCCACTTGTACAGCCCGCTGTAATAGTCCTGATTCTCCTGTCCCGCCTTAACCATAACAGGTTTTATTTTATACTTAACAAGCAAAAGAACGATAACAAGAAGTGATGCAATTGAAATCGTCATGATTGCATCTGTTTTCAAAAGGAATATTACGATAAAAATAAATACGATGACTTCACTTATAAGCTGCAGTGAACTAAGAATAAGTCCATACATATTATTTACATCCGATGTGATGTTACGCTGAATAACACTGGTATCGGCGTTGAGATAATACTCATACGGGCGCTGCATAAAATTGATCATCATTCTTCTGGATGTCGCAAACTGGTTGGTATAAACAAATTTTAGCTGAGCTTTATTCATAAAAAACAAAAATACATTCTTTATGACAAAAACCAATATAATTGCTACCAAAAATACTCCTGTAAGACGCCCAACATCTGAATAATCAATATTAAGCACATTGCAGACAAAAGATAAATATTTGCTCTTTGCTATCTCCTTCGGAGTGGAAATAATCTTTAGTATCGGCAATATAAGCGCAATTCCGATGGCTTCAAGCATACCTCCCACAAGCATCATGAAAACCATGCCCACCATCTGCTTTTTCTGCCTTGCATCGAGCAAGAGTATCAGTTTCTTATAAATTTTACGCATAAAATCAATTAAACCCTTCCGACTTATTTACATTATGCTTTAATCCGTTATCGCTTCGTTCTGCCTGTGTATCTCGGGCGCTTCGTACTTGTCCATAAAATCATCGCCGAGATAATGCTTTTCTTTTACAAAATTAATCGAATCAACAACTGTATATACAGACACAAGTCTGTCGAATGAAAGTCCCTCTATAAAGTTGAGCATCTCCATGGGAAATGATCCGTCAAGCACGATCGCATCGGGAAATGCCTTGGTATAATCGAGGTAATCTCTCGGGTGCTGTTTTATCATTACCACAGCATCCCTTCCATCTATATTACCATAGGCGTCAATAATGTCTCTGAATATACGCTCTCTGGTCTCCAGATCGCACAGAGGCTCTGACAAAACAAGAAGTGTCTTTCCGTCTTTTTCCTTAAAGAGCTTATCCTTAAGTTCCTTAATATCATCGACAAAGAGTTCCAGCATCTTCTCTTTTTCCTGCGAAGTAAGTCTGTCCGTGAGCATCTTCCTCGGAAGTTCGACATATTTTTTACAAGGATAAGGAAGCACCGATATGTTATTAACTTCCATGTCTATGCAATATCTTCCGTAGCCGTTCTGGATATGGATAAGTCCCAGAGATGCGATAAATGCTTTGATCTTAAAATGACCTCTGTTATCATATCTGGCCGTATCGTAATATCTTATGCAATCGAGTCCGTCCTCAACAGCGTGATATCTTATCTTCTTGTAGTTAAGATAATAGCCTATCGGATCTGAATCACAGAAAACATAAATATCTTTGTATTTCCTGAAATCAACGGGAATATACTTCTCCTGAAGCTTGCCGAATTTCCTGCAGAACTTCATTCTCTTTATCATGTTCGCCGCGATATTTCCCGAATCAGTCTTAAGCTCTTTGAGCTCAGGGAAAAAAGTATCTTCCTTCTCGTCGTACTCAAAGACTTCCTCAAAGATATCGCTCTTCTTCGCTCTCTCCACCATATTTCCGAATTTATTGGACATCTTGGAAAGAACAAGCGAAGCTTTTCCGCCGTCAGCAATATAAAATTCTTTTAAGCATGCCACATACACATGGTAAAAAGTGTGACAGACATAAATTCTATCGAACATCTCTTATCTTCCGTTCCTTAGATCTCTGTAAAACCACAACAGTCTGTAATAAATATAAAACAGAAGGTGTGACTTCATCTGCATCTTAATAAGCTTCTTTTCTTCCGCATGGACTTTTTCAATATAATATTTGTTGTTCTGAAAACCCGGGAAAGTCTCTTTCATTTCTTTTGCAAGCTTCTTTGCAAAGCCGTAGCTGTTCTTAATCCCTGATTTCCTGGGCATTACGGAAAAAAGTGTGTTCACATAAAATAACACGGTGTATTGGAATTCAATCTCGTCTTTATAGTCATCAAAGTAACCGTTTTCCTTAGCTTCCGTAAGTATCTGTCTTCCGGCGGTCATTCGGTCTTCGAGGTTCTTCTCGGAAATGCTGTGAACCGTCGAAGCATTGTGCTGATAATAAAAATAAAGCGGCTCTTCAATATATTCGAAATGCTTGGACCTTATCATCCAGGTATTACTTACCGCATTGTCCTCGTAAAAAATATCTTCGGGGAAAACATCCAGTTTTTCTTTTGTTCCCGGAACATAATCTCCGACTATGATCTCTCTTTTATAAACCTTTACAACAAGACTTCCTGTCTCTATAAGTAGGTTCTTATAGCGCTCTTTATCCATAACGCCTGTTTGGGAAAAATTGTTGTTGTGGACTACCTTTCCGACTTCGAAGGTATGTTTATCCACAAAGCAGTAGTCACATCCGACCATGTCAGCTCCCGTCTCTTCGGCCTTCTTAATAAGCCTTTCGTAGTAATCGGGAACAATCCAGTCATCGGCATCTATAAATCCAAGCCACTCACCCTGAGCTGCAGCAAGTCCGATATTCTTAGCTCCGCCCTGATGGTGATTGACTTCTGATTTAAGTGCAATGAAATTCTCCGGATACTTCTTGCTGTAATCAAGAAGTATATCATAAGAATTATCCGTCGAGCAGTCATCGACCGCTATTATCTCAAAGTCCTTAGGATCCAGCGTCTGTGCCACAAGACTTTTTAAACAATAATCAAGTTTTCCTTCTGCTGCCATGTTGTAAACAGGCACTATTATACTCAGTTTTTTCATGTAAGCTCCAAAATTGCCTCAGCTATCTTTTTTGCCCCGTCTCTTCCGACTATTTTTCTTGCTTCATCGCTCATCTTCTGTCTGAATGAACTGTTATCCACAGAGGCAACTCCCCAAGTAACTATCTTGCGTATCACCTTTTCATCCTCGCGAACATCTCCGGCGTACTTGGCAGCTCCCACTTTATCAAAGCCTTTCACAAAATCCGTCTGGTTATCCGCCATACTAAACACTACTGTCGGAACTCCGATCGCGCAAAGCTCATAAAGCGTTGTTCCTCCCGCTGTCACGGCAAAATCTGCTTTTTTCATAAGCTCTGACATATCCGTCACATATTCGTGAAGCGTAATCTCTGGATACTTTTTGGACAGCTCGTATAATTCCTGCTTGTAATCATCTTCAAAAAGAGCTCCAACTATAACATCACAGGAAATATGATAAAGATCTTGAAGTGCCTTCCTGTTGATCTTAAAATCTTCATATACACTCTCAAGGATTCTTCCTATAACATGATACGGATCGGTTCCTCCCGTAGAAAGAAACGCTCTCTCCGCAACATCCTTTACCTTGTAATCTATGTTGCCAAACTGCTTTCTAAGCGGGGCATACTCGCCGCCAAGCAGCTTTACCGGCGCATGATACATATCCTCATCGACAATAAGGTCATAATTGACAACAATGTCAACCGGATGATCAAACTTGCACAGATCATCAATATATCCGAGTTTTGTTTTGGGACTGTTCTCTTTAATGGATTCCTTCAGAAGTTCATAGTACTCTTCAGTCACAAAGTATGAATCTATCAGGAAAAAATCTGGTTTCTCCGAGGCAAGCATCTCGTTAATGACAGGAAAATCCGTCATCGGATCGGAAAAAACAGAATTCAAGATCCTCGCGTGATAACATACTCCGTCTTCACCGGACAAGTTCATAAGCAGATTGGCACTGCTGTCATCAGCCAATATAAATTCCGCTTCAGCCCCCAGATCTGATAACTCTTTTGCAATCGTCATGCACCTTCTTATATGCCCCGTCGCAATTATTCCGTTACCGTCAGCTTTGATCCAGACTCTTTTTCCCATTTAGTCCTCCTGACAATCAATTGAAATCTTCGTATTTGAGCGGTTCGCCTCTGAAAAGGTCGTGTGATGCTCTTTTCCCGACAACATTGTCATATTCTACAGGCGGAAGTCCGTTTCCCGGACGTATCGATCTGATATTCTCGCAGGTAAGCTCTTCGCCCTGCTTGATATCTTTTACTATAAAAAGAGATCTTGCTCCCTCTCTCTCCGTCTCCTGAACGGGAGTAAGCTTGTATTCCTTGCTTCCAAGTGCTTTCTCGACCATTCGGACATTTTTTACAAGCTCGGCAAATTCCTGAGGTTCCATTGAAAAAGCTCCGTCAGGGCCGCCATCGCTTCTCTTAAGCGTAAGATGCTTTTCTATCATTCTTGCTCCAAGTGCAACCGAAGCCACTGCAACGGCACTTCCCATAGTGTGATCGGAAAGCCCCATAACGCAGCCGTATTCCTGCGCAAGCGTAGGTATCATATTAAGATTCACATCTTCATATGGTGTCGGATAAGCGGATGTGCACTTAAGAAGAATGATGTCTTTATTGCCTTCTGACAGACAAGCCTCTATTGCAAGCCTTATATCGCTTTCTCTTGCAACTCCCGTAGCGATGATCATAGGCTTTTTCTTTGAAGCGCACTGTCTTATAAGCGGAATATCCGTTATCTCATAAGATGCTATCTTGTATGCGGGCATATCCATCTGTTCCATAAAATCAACAGCCGTGCTGTCAAACGGAGACGAGAAGCAATCAAGCCCAAGCTTCCCAGCTTCTTCACAGAGTTTAGGCTGCCAATCCCAGGGAGTATAAGCTTCCTCATATAATTTATGAAGAGTGGTTCCGTCCCAGATAGTTCCGCCCGTAATCTGAAAATAGCTCTTATCGGAATCGATTGTTATCGTATCAGCCGTGTAAGTCTGCAGCTTTATGGCATCTACGCCTGCTTCTTTTGCGGCATGTATTATCTCAACTGCTCTGTTATAATCCTGAAGATGATTCGCTGACATCTCAGCAATAATATATACTGGATCGTTTGCTCCGATATAGTGATCTGCGAGCTTGATCCTCTGATTAAGTTCAAACATAGACATTTCCTATGTCCTCCAAAAAATTACTCAAACCTGTTCTTTGTCATATATTCATCGTTTGTCCACGGCTCTCTTGCAACGAACAAACTGCCGTCCTTCTTCTTTACATAAACGGCCGGGAAATAATGGATAAAAAGAGGAGTCAGGCAAACCGTGTATCCACCTGCGTTTGTGAAGATGACTCTGTCTCCCGTCTTGAGCTCACGCTCATTTTCTGCCGGGAACAATCTGTCGTATTCCATACAAGTCGCACCGCATATCATCTGAGTTGGAATAACTTCTCTGTTCTCATCATTCTTATATTCAAGTCTGTGAGGATACACTCTTCTTGTGACCTGCGGATTTAAGTTAACCCTGCTTCCGTCGATCACTACGTAAGTGTGCTCTCTGACCTTCTTTGTATCAATAACACTTGTCACAAAATCAAAACTTGATGAAACCATGGAAACACCGGGCTCCATAATAAGCTTTGTCCTGCTCATATCAAACTTCTCTGAAAGAACTTCCGCAATGGCCGGAACGTAATCCCTAAAATCAGGCTTACCCGGAACTCCGCCGTAATATCCGCCGCCCATATCAACATATTCAAGGCTGAGGTCATATTCATCAGAAACAATAAGCGCAACCTTAGCAAGAGCCTTGAACGCATTTATCGTTCTGGACTTTGTTGAAGAATGGAGGTGAAGTCCTACTATCTCAACATTCTCATTTGCCCTAAGTTTCTCAATAACATCCTTAAGCGCACCGTTTTCATAGCAGTATCCGAATCTGCTTCCCTCTTCATCTGCAAACACTTCTTCGGGGATGAGCTTTTGAATATCATAATTTACTCTGAGTCCGACTTTGATCTTCTTATCCTTGTTTGCGACTGCAATCTCTTTTACCCACTCAGGTTCATAGTTGGAATCAAGATTCACAATACCGCCGCCAAGAACGACCTCTTCAAACGACTCTCTGTCCTTGATCGGTCCGTTATATATCACATGATCCGGTATGTATCCAAGTCTCTTTGCCAGCTCGTACTCTTCCCCAGAAACAACCTCGGCATAAAATCCGCTGTCCTTAAAATGCTTAAGAAGCCAGGGAAGTGAGTTTGTCTTTACGGAAAAAGAACATATGTAATTGTTCCATCCCTTTTCCAGAGCGGACTTTAGCATATCGATGTCCGCATCAAGTTGACTTTCATCGACTCTGTAATAAGGTGTTTTCAGTGATGCGTCATCATATTTGGAAAAAGATTCTTTTGCAGGCAAAGTTCTTTTGCCCTCTGCGCAAAGCCTTTTAAACTTAGCTTCCGCAATCTCCCAGTCCTTGAAAGTATCTATATCCTGAACCTCGTCCTCATCGAGAATCAAAGGAACCATATCGTCAACATCGGTTGTTTCGTCTCTGAAGAAAGCATCCGTCCTGCATGCATAAAACTGTCCGCTGTCATGATATAGTTTATCAAGGTCCTGTGATCTTACCGTTGAAAACTCAGGATATTTCCTCACAAGACGACCGTTTTCCACAACAAAGCCTCTCTGAGGTGGATAAGAAAACTGACAAACCGGTGTGACAGACTCGTGCTCATCAAGCTTATCCATCGCCTCTTTAAGCCTATCAGCTGTTATGAATGGCGCCGTAGGATAAATACAGCAGAATTTGTCAAAATTCTGCCCTTTTTCTCTGTATGTATTAAGAACTTCCGCAATAACCTGATCGGTCGTCGCATAGTCTCCGGCAGTATCGTCAGATCTGAAAAACGGTATCTCCGCACCTGCCTTTTTGGCAACTTCAGCTATCTTCTCGTCATCCGTCGATACCATTACGACATCAAATGCACCACTTTCTATCGCGGCACTTATTGAATAAGCTATTATGGGTTTTCCGCAAAAATTCTTTATATTCTTTCCCGGTATTCTTTTACTACCGCCTCTTGCAGTAATTATTGCAACAGAACTCATCTGTTATCCTCCAGCTCAAATTCACTTAGGATCGCATCGCTGTATCCGTCCAGTTCAAAAGGTGAATCCGCCTCAACACAGAAATATCCTCTTCCCATGACTGAAGCTCCGTTTGTGACTTTACCAAGATACATACCCTTTTTGAGATTGCAGCACCAGGCCTTTAACGGATATTTTTTGAAAAGTTCCTTTTCATCGGGAACCTTATTTACTCTCACGTTTTCAAAGTCAAAATATCTGATGAGCATATTCTTTTCCACATCGGGTTCAAAAGAATATGTCTTATTTAGTGCGGGAACGGCGTATTTAATAAACTCCGTAACCTCATCAACACCGCTTGCAAGAGGTGTAAAGAGATTATGAAGGTTATGTCCGGACGGTCTCGCAGAGATCTCAATAATAAAGGGATTTCCGTCATTATCCTTTATTATGTCCGCATGAATAATATTGCTCTTAAAGCCTATTGCTTCTCCCGCCTTTGAGATAATCTCCTGTGTCTTTCTGAAAAACTCTGCATTCTTTTGAGTCTCGATCACGGAATAATATCCGACACACTCCCTGTACGGAGGCGGTGTATTCTTTTTTCCTCTAAGGAGGATGAGCTTAAATTCTCCGTCCACAAAGACTCCGTCTACTCCGTACTCAGTTCCGGGAACGCAGGTCTCAACGCAATAGTCTTCATCATAAGGCTGGCCCGAGAGGAACTTCTCTTTAAGTTCCTTCGGAGTGTTGTACATCTCAACACCGCGGCTGCCCGAGCCGAATCTGGGCTTAACTATTACGGGATAGATTGTATTTATCTCATCAACATCTGTATTTTCTTCGCCCGCAGGGATCAGATAAAGTTCTGCTTTTCTAAGACCTTCCGCAGCAAGAACTTTGTGGAACTCATATTTATCTGTGCATGTATTTGCGGCATCAAAAGATACGCCGCAAAGATTGTATTTGTCATTAACCGCGCCGGTCGTAGTCAGGTATCTTCCGATCGGAACGGGGAGAACCACGTCGGGCTTTTCTTTGTCCAATATATCAAAAACCTTCTGCGGATCTCTTATATCTACAACAAAGGAAGCATCGGCCGCTTTAAGACCAGGTGCTTCCGGATTTCCGTCAAGAGCCACTACTTTAAGTCCGAGCTCTTTTGCCTTATTTATCACATAAATTGATTCGGAGCTTGCTCCGATTACTGCTGCTGTCATATACCTACGCCTCCTTTAAAAAGGTGCTAAACTACGCATCTTTAGTATAATATATGACAGATTAAAGGTCAAAATTGAGAGAATTGACATATTCCCTTTCTAGATAGAAATCATGTTATTTTTCCTGTTCTGGTGGAATATATTCAGAACTGTTCTTATATTCATCCAGCGCGACAACAACTTCTTCATAACTAATATCCCAATACATTTCATATCCATTCGCTAATAAATATTTATTAAACCCTTTACAAAAACTCCATATTTTATCTTCTCCGCCGTTGTAATACCACGCAATATAGTCATTAATATTTTGTGGTATATAATACACTCTTTTTTTTCCATTAGAATCATATTCTTTACAAAAATAATCTACAACGTCATTAATTGAGATATTATATTTTTTTTGACTACCATTATAAACATATAAATCAACAAATATTCTATTCAATCTTAGCTTATCAACTCCATGATAATATTGCCTTTCAATAAGATCATCACACACTTCGAAAGCTGTATTTTGTTTGTAATATAACTGTTCCTGTTCTTTTCTTTCCGCTTGTTTTATCGATCTTTCTTTTTGCATACAACAAATAATAATCATAATCAAAAAAGTAGTCAGCAATATTGCAAGCATAAATATAGTTTTCCGCTTCAAATTTAATTCTCCTTAAAATATTGTTCTATTTCATCTATACTCATATCCTCAACTTCATCAACGCCCTTTTCTTTTACTATTCTCTTATACATTTCTAAGCTTTGTTTTTCTCCTTCATGAATGCACCAAGTATTATAACTGTTAAATACCTCCGAACCCTTTTCATATTCTTTTTTCATCTGTTCTATTGTATAGTTTGTCCCTTTTTCCTCATTATATGCTGCAACATTAAAAACAAGTCTTCTATCATCATAATCAGGCATAAACACATAGAATGAATTAACGTCAGTTCCTATTATTTCAACAGTTGCACCTTTCATCATCATACTTTGAGCTGCATTCCCATATTCTAGAGCGTCTTGTATCCCTTTAGCAGAAACTTCTGACGTGTATGCATCTCTTAAATTTTTCGTCTCAGAAAGAAGCGCATATGGATAATAGGCATTAACTTTTCCCGTAAGATAACCTAAACTCTGATCAAAAACAAAACTTTTTGCTTCTTTCGAAACAGAAGAAGACATATTTTTAGCAGTAGTACTAACACCTTTATCTATATTACTATCTATTTCCCTATAATCACTATAAGGATATACAGTAACAGTTTCTTTGTCTGTATATGCATCATAAGCTTCTAGCATATTGGGATCACTTGTCGTAGTTTTGTTTCTATTAACATTGCCAATATACACTTTTTTACCATAATCATTAATCGAATAACTAATATCAACATTATGTTTGTAAAAGTTATCTGCTCGTTCCAATTGTTCAGCAAGCGTTCTTATAAGAACAGCTCTAGTATATTTATCTTCAAAAGCCATCCCTGTTTCGCCAAGTATTTGGGCCTGTGCCTCAGCATCCATTAGTCTTAATTGCTGCATCTGCACTATATATCTATCTGTTAAATAATCTAATTTTACGGAAACACCATATACTAATTGTCGAGGATCACTACTATATACGGCAGAATTAATTAAATGTGTAACATCATAATCACTCATATTATTTATCTCAAATGCTAATACATCATATTCTATCGACTCATGATGATAGTTATCATTACAATCATCCTCAGTTTTATACCAAGCCTCAATAGCCTCCCAATCGTAGCTTTTTCCATTCATAAAGTAGTTCTTTGCCGATTCTTCTGTTGCAGCATAAGCTACCATTTTATGCTTTATCTCATCAAGCGGAAAAAGATCATTATTTGAAGTTACCTCCAATCGAACACCTGCGCCGTCTTTCCTTACTTCAAGCTTTGTATTTTCAAATCGTCCGCCAATTCCTAACTTTGTTATTGCATTAGGAACAGCAACGCCTTTCTTCTTATTCTCCTTTATTTGCTCATCAACTGAAGATAATAGCTGATACGCAAGTCCGCCCTTTTCAAGATGTTTTAGTGTACCTTCAATCTTTTGCTGGTCATATGCAACATACTTTTTGCCGTCAACAACTTCCATATATAAGAATCCCTGGACAGTAGCATTGATGTTAGCTATAGCAGCTGCGTCATTTGAATCGTCATCATCGCAAAGAATTTTCATCTGTGCATCAAGATATTCAGCTGCATCTTTGTCAGTAGCAAAGATCTTAACATTCATCTTTGTGCCATTTGAAGCTGCAGCCCACAAAGATGCAAGCCCGTTATCAAGATATGACGCATTTGCTCCAAGTGCAACAAGTCCTACAGAATTGTGGGCAATACTTGGATTGTATACTTTCATGGCATCAAGAGCCCCTGCAGTGTTTCTGATATTATCCTGAAGTAAAGCTGATTTTCCCGTTATATCTTTTTTGAACATCATCGACTCTGCATATTCATCGAACATTTCAAGTTT
>NZ_KK211305.1:0-133841 GCF_000621565.1 Butyrivibrio sp. LB2008 | reverse complement strand
ATCTGAAAGCACTAAATTTTCTGCCGCGCTTTGAATATCCCCAACGATTCCCGTGAACACGTTTGTGTCCATGAAAATATCTCTTTCTGCCATTTTTCTCCTTTGTGTTCCATGCGTTTAAGCAAAACTTAACATAACGTTAACAAGTCTACCATCTATTTTCCCTTTTATCAAGCAACGAAAAAAAGAACAGTTAAAAACTGTTCCTTTTCTACCAGCACAAATAATATCAAATATAATCCGGAATCACTTAGTTTATCTCGCAGGTGGTCCACATGTCTTCGGAGTCGATCTGAGTGAGGTTTTGGACCTTTGTGCAGCTGTCGGTTAGGTTGTTGATGGCGGCTTCTTTGAGGTCACTGTCGGCAACGTACAGGATGATCTTGTCTGCGTTTATGACATCCGGTTCTGTGAGTTTTTCGACATTTTCTTCGTTCATGTAGAAGACTCTGTCATATTGAAGGAGTTCGTCTGTAAGGCGCCATACGTTGTGAGGGGTGGCGGGATTGAACATTACAACTGCTACTTCGTCTTTGTTCTCACTGGCGTAGCTTATTTTGGCCACGTCTTCTTTGTACAAAAAGAGGACTGACTTTCCATTAACATGGCCGTTTACTATGATTGAAACAAACAGAGCAAGTACCAAAGGCAGATAAACTCTGAAACCGATCTTTGCATTAACTACGTACAAAGCCCAGAATACGATAAGTATCATAAGTCCGTAGACAGGCATCTCATATCTGTTTGAAGCGCTTCCGACTAAAAGTGCCGCTTTTGTTGTAAGGAAGAAATCTCCCAGAGTTGCTGCTATAAGAACAGTTGTCTCAGCATTTACGGTTATTTTTTCTTTCTTCTTTGCGACTATATATATTATTCCTGCCACAAGTACAAGAAGTACGATCCACAAAGCTCCGGCGAATACGAAGTCATTTAAGAGCCCTGAAAAGAAGGATAATCTCATAAATGTGTTTGCGAGGTCAAACATACTTCCTGTTGCACCTGTTCCTCTGTAGCCTCCGAAGAGATGATGAAGCATCGCGGGATAAGAAAGAACCGCACATACCATGCTAAGGCCACATCCTGCGATATAGACAACAGTGTTTTTTATATCTTTTTTCTTGAAAAACAGCCAACATGAAAGCGCAAATCCGATGCAACCAAAAAAGAATATATAGAAATACTGGATCAGAACTCCTATATATGAAACCACTGCAATTGGAAGCACAAGCCTGATGCAATAGTTTTTGAGATTATCTTTATTTGCTTCATATTCCTGAATGAATCTGACGTGCAGATAAGCACAGATAAATACTGCTGCCGTGAGCCACGCATACATCCTTATAAGCATGTTGCATGAGACTGTCTGAGGATTGATTCCCCAGAACGCAAGCACGGGAAGCATCACATGATATGGTATGTTAAGCCTCTTCATAAGCGCAAACAGCGCTAAATATGCAATAACAAACGCAATTAAATTAGTGATAAGTCCGGGCCACTTAGTAAAGACCGACGGAACAAAAGAGCACATGGTATGAAAAATAAAATAGTATATCGGCGGATGAACATCCCATGACTGGACCAGGTTTACAAGTCCATAATTAAATCCCTCTCCGGGCTTTACGCAAAATTCATCCAAAACGGTCTGTCTGTCCTGCCACTCTCTGTCAGGCTGATAGAGTCCAAGGCTTCTGTTCGACGAGAAGTAAGTATAATACTCATCTTCATGGAATCCTTCCTTCTGAAATCCATAGAAAATGCTGACTAAAACAGATACGACCAATATTAAATATACTATTATGCCTTTTTTCATATGCCTCAAAGTCCTCTAACAAATGCATGGAGTTTTCGCACCAAACGCGGCGCAGGCGCAAGGATACACAGATATGCCTTGTTTTTCCCCGATAAATACTTGTTTGTGATAATCCCCGGTAAATTCTTTCTGATATTCCTCACAACATCAACATAAAAGCTATTGTCTTTTGTCATCTTGCTGATCGGAATATGTAAAAGATAATCAAGTCTCTGATAATAACCGAACCTTTCTGCTATCGGGACAAGACTTTTGTATTTCTCTTTTACAATATCAAGTGCAACGTCTGCATTTCGCACTATATCAGTAAATACGGAAGGAAAATAATCTTTATCCTCCGCCTTTTTTCTCGAATTGCTTCCAAGTCTGTAGAATACATGATAGTACTGATTCGGAAGAACAATAAGCTTATTTACCTTAGGAAGAACATCCAGCATGAGTCTGAAATCCTCGTTTAGCTCTCCTTCAGGGAATTTCAGGCCTCCGTCAAAAATACTTTTCCTTGTTATCTTGGTACAAAAAGAGGCATCTCCGGTGTGAAGAAGCAGCTTTTTGAGCTGTTCTTCGGAAGAAAGCTCCGTGATATCCGAAGGAGGAATAACTACATCCGGAAGTCTTTTGCCGTCCTCTGAAATCTCATCTCTTGAAATCTGCACCATATCTGCATCATATTTTACTGCAGCCTCTGCAAGTTCTCTGTACATGCAGGGATCGACATAATCATCACTGTCGACAAAACCGATATAGTCTCCGCTCGCATGCTTAAGTCCCAGATTTCTTGCGCTGCTTGATCCGCCGTTTTCCTTGTGAAGAGCAGTCACGTTCTCATATTTTGAAGCAAGTTCATCACAAAGCGCACCAGTGGAATCCGTTGAACCGTCGTCCACAACTATTATCTCAAGTTTATCCTTGGGATAATCCTGCTTCGCAACGGAGCCGACACACTTCTCAAGCAGTGTCTCTATATTATATGCAGGTATAACAACCGTTATCTTAGGCGTAGATTCAGGCACTTGTAACCTCCGGCTCTCTCATCTGAAGATAGAGATCGTATCCGACAATTATAATGACCACAAGCATTGCGATCGAAAGCGGCCAAAGTGTAAGAACTGTCGAACCAAAAAGATATCTTGTATAAGTTATCATTGTTATCACCTGTAATGCCACGCATACCGGAATTCTCTTTACATTTACGATTCCGTATACTACCGCCATTACTTCGGGAATATAACCGTATCTCTCATGCATTGCAGGAAGGCAGAAGCAACAGATTTCCGCTGTAAATACAACGAGAGTTACCATATATCTTCCCGTCACATCAAAATTCTTTTTATAAATATAATAAGCAAGTATTCCCATGATTATGACTGTCGCCATAGTTCCTGCGGAAATGAGCACTTTTCTCACCGCACCATTAAGATCTCCGGACACTATCGTATAGATACTGGGATAGTTCATTGTAAGTCTTGAGAACATCTGAACCTGTCTTCCGTAAGTTCCGAGGAGATCTCCCCAGCTTCTTCCGGCAATTGCGGCAGGTACCATAGCAAGTACATGTACAACTGGAATCCAGAATACGTATCTGATCTTGATCTTGTTTTTCAGCCACATAAGCACAATGAAAGGCACAAAGAATATCGCCTGCTGTTTAAAACTGTAGGCAAATGCAAGATATACGAACGCTCTGTTGTCGTTTCTTTTCAAAACATGAAGAAATGAAAGAAGCACAAACGCTGTATAAATCGAATCATTCTGTGCCCAAGCCGCACTGTTAAGTACAACTGTAGGAAGGAACATCATAACAGCGTATCCCAGCATCGACTTTGTGAGATTACCGTCCGTAATATGATATACGATTCTGAAGATGGTAACGGCACAGATAAAATCACACAGCACAGGAACACTCTTAACAAGGTATATGTCAGGAATGCTTCCGCCTATATAGTGAAGAAGCACAATTACATACTGAAACAGACAGTTGTAATCAAATGTACTCGCAGGAGACTCTCCGGGCTTTATTCCCAGATATGCAAATCCGCCTGCCTGATGACACTCTCTCATCCAGTCCGCGAATGCCTTAACGTAATCACCTGACTTGATATTAAAAAGTGACACCCTGAAATAGAATCCAAGACATGTGATTATGGTAAAAAACAGCATGTCAAAGATAGGTATCTTATACTTATAAATCTTTATTTCCGTTGTAAAAAAATCATCAATAAATCTCATAGTCTCCTCATTCCAGATTGTTTCCTTCCGCCATTGCACGAAGGAAACTCTCGGGTTTTATTATCTCCGCTTTACTCATCGGGCCGTCATCTGCAGGGAACGGGCCGACTCCGTCAATATACTCTCTGCAAAATCTCACAAATTCCATGGAAGCTTTTTTGGCATTCCAGGTTTTATTTATAGTATCATATCCGTTTTTTGCGAACTGCAAAATTTTATACTTTTCTCTGAATAAAGACAAGACCTTTTCTTTGAAGTCCGAATAATCGCCGTTCTTATACCAAAGTCCGTTCTCTCCGTCTTTTATCAAAAAAGGCACAGCCCCGGCTTCACCTGATGCAACCACGGCACAGCCGCACTGCATGGCTTCGTTTACAACGGCTCCCCAGCCTTCAAGGTAATTACTTGTAAAAAGAAAAATATCGGAATCTTTCATATGCCCTGTAACTTCTTCAGGCTTTAAATTCCCGTAAAATGTCACTCTGTCGGAAAGTCCCGCATCGGAAACCGATTTTTCAAGGTCTTCTCTCATATAACCGTCACCGATCATCTTGAGTTCAAACTCATATCCAAGCTTTTTAAGTTCTTTGGAAATCTCTACCGCGAACTCGGGATGCTTTAATTTTATAAATCTTCCCGCCCAGCAAAGTCTTACCTTATTATCGGTCTCACTTACTCTGTAGCTTTTATCCCTGACATTGGGAAAATATCCCCATTTGAGCATCTTTCCGGGATAAGCATGAATAAGCTTAAAGTCTGCCGAAACATACGCGCCCGCGCACAACAGATACACCGGCTTTTTGCGATATCTGACATGTTCGTCATACTTTTTCATAAGTCCTCTCGGACTGAGCCACTTGATCCTGTTCCCTCTGTATATCCTCTCACTCACGCGAAAAGACAACTTATCGGATGACAGTCTCTTTTTCTCAAGCTTTTCAGTGATTCCTTCAGTCCATCCAAAGATTACCACATCACTATTCAGTATGAGGTTCTCGCAATACTTCTCATCCTCGTAGAAAAGAGATACATAGCGATAATCCTTTGGATTGACCGCCCAGCCCATCTTGATCCTCTTTTCTTCCATCGGCATTGCCTGGATAAAGTGAAATTCCACATCCTCAAAAAGACTACTCATCGCATCACAAAAAGGAATCTGATGATGATTTATGTAATTTGAGACAAATGTTATTACCACAGTTATCTCCCTTATTTCCGGTATATTTCACCGTATATTTCAAGAAGTCTCTTGTAATTTGCATCCGCGTTATGTGTTTCTGCAGCATGTTTGCTCGCATTGTCACCGTAAACTGCCGCAATTACAGGCTCATCCCACATCTGCAGGATCGCATCCGCAAGCTTCCTGTAATCCATATTGTCAAAAATGATTCCGTCTCTTCCGTCAACGATCATATCCGGTATTCCCCCGGCATTTGCCGCAACAACAGGCACTCCAAGGAGCATCGCTTCCCCAAGAGAATTAGGCGAATTCTCAACAACGGAGGGACATACAAAGATGCTGCTCTTTAAAAACCTGCTCTTCATCTCTTCGCCTGATAAAGTTCCGACCATAGTTACTTTCTTCCTGAGCTTGTTCGACGATATCAACTTCTTAAGATATTTTCCGTAAGCGCTAGCACGCATAAAATACGGGTACTTGCTCTTGCCTCTGCCTATTATGTTATTTCCGGCAACATATACATGCGCATCGGGATATTTCTTTAATATCAAAGGCATCGCCTCAAGCATGAAATGAAATCCCTTCAGAGGATAATCACCCTGTGAAAGAAAAATACTGTGAGGAATCGCTTTCTTCTCTTCCCATTTTCCCGAGTAAAAACAAGGTCTCATCGTCTCGTTCATAAAGAAATACTCGGCATCCGGATTGATGCTGTAAGACGCCTCTTTGTCGAACGTCGTTCTTCCCGTGACATTTCCTGTGAGCAAAAGAATTTTTTTCTCATTCTCAGCTCTTAATCTGAATTTCTCCTGCTGCTGAATGAGCGAATCCTCTTTCAGTCTGTCTCTGAAAGTCGTAGACTCCTGCACTTTCTGCGGGATTCCTGCCATATAAGCTTTGGCGATCTCCGTGCAAACGCCCTGCATTCCTACAAGGCTTCTCTCCGGCCTTCCGAAAGCTTTAAGCGCCGCAAGCGCATGTGGGAATTCGGTTCCGAAGACGTGGATCATATCGGGCTCAAAATCATTTATTATCTCTTTAAATCTAGGTTCCAGACTTTCATCGTAATTTTCCGGGTGACTTAAATCTTCATTAAATCCATAATAAGTCACTTTATCTATAACTTCTTTGGATCCCGATGCAGTTTCCTCCATAGGAAATGCGATACCAAGAGTTATTTTTCCTGCAGCGTCCGGCTTTTTCTCTTTAAGCAACCTGTTAAGACAGCCTGTAAGCCATCCTTCCCTGACCGAGTATTCAATTCCATGCGCCTTGGCATACGCAGGGAGCATAATATTACACACCCACAGTATTTTCAATTTATTTCTCCTTAAGCCTGTAAACTGCACTCTTAATCTTGTTGTACATACCGGCTGTTACTTTATTCTCCGCAATTGCAGTCCTTAGCTTAGTGAGAGTAAGGACTCTGAGCATATCATATTTTCTGATCTGGGCACCTGTAAGATAGAGTTTTATTATTTCCCGTCTCTCCTGCTCTGAAAGCTTTTTGTTCTGATCCGAAAAACCACCGCCCTCGTAGTCGGCAACTATGCGCGGAATATAGAACGTACTTGCCTTCTCTCTGTAAAAACACCTGAGAAACTGCTCATAATCCGCTCTGACTTTGTATCTGAGTTCAAAAGGATTCTTGTAAACAAGCCTCTCATCATAGAAACATGCCTGATGTGAAGGAAGATTCCTGTAGCAGGCGTAATCGTCAATCTTGGGATTGGAATGAATCCTGCTTCCCGCCGAACAATCAAATATATCTCCGTAGTAGATAGCGGGAACCGTCGTACCCTCTTTGGAATTCCTGTCCACAATGGCATCATGGACGTCCCTTAGGACATTCTCATCTCTAAACGTATCACCGCAGTTCAAAAAGAAAACATATGCCGGCGCTTCGCCTGCTCTAAGCAGCTTAACTTTGGTCGTATCATCCGCATCTTCATCGATGGCTCTCTGATTGATTATCTTTTCCTCTAGATAAGAAGCCGCAATATTCATCGCATGATAAATCCCGCTGTCACAGCTCTCCACAAGGATAATATCTTTGCCCACATCATATTTCGACTTTAATTTCTCGATAGATCCGTCTGTGGACATTCCGTCTTTAACAAGAATGCGATACCCTGTATAGCTCTGCTTTCTGATACTCTCTATCGTATCGATAAGCTTGTCTCCTGCATTATATGAAACTACGATTATATTAAAAAAAGTTTTTTTCAATTCATTCATCATCTTTAATATCCTGTCTCTGAAAGAATCGGCGGCATTTCATCAAACATGAACGTCGTATAAGGCAAAATCCTCGTGCCGTCAGCGGGCGCCTTCTTTATCATAAAATAAATAAAGTACAATAAACATCCCAGTAACACAACTGCTGTATAAGTCTTTCTTTTCTTCGCATCCTTTACTCCCAGAAGAAGTACAGGAACGAATAAGATATGTGTCACCATAAGATAATAAGTTATTCTCGAGATAATCTCATCCGTCAAAAAAGCTCCGAACACATAGAGCGCGAGCGACATTATATTGCAATTAAAAAAGAAAATATTCTCTTTGTTATCTTTTATCACATCCCTGTACATGTAGAGCGACACTGCCAAAACAAGAGCGCATCTTGCAATTCCGATGTAACTGTAACGAATATTGCCCTCAAGCATATTCTTGTATGTAGATGTATTTTGGTACGGAGAATATATAGTTACAGCGATATTGGCATAAACCTGTCTCAAAAACAAACATGATATACCAAGAGCCGCACCTGCGACATACATCCACTTTTTCCACGATATCATTGCGATCGGATACAGCAGTAAAACAATAAGAAGTGACCAGTGAAAAAGACTGCCAAACGCGATACAAAGAACAAATCTCGGAAAGTCTTTTTTCAGCAAATATTCTATGGAACAGAAGGCAATTCCAAGCGCCAAATAATAACGAACGGTACTTAATGACTGGAAGTAAAAGCCAAGAAGCATGAACATTGCAAAGCTCATGCCAAACCACTTACTCTGTCTCCATATTCCTTTCATAAAAAAAAGGACCGTGAAGAAAGCAAATACAGCAAATACCAGAACGTAATTTTCGAATCCGCAAAGGCTATAAATAACAATCGCAAGCGCATTAAATCCTGCTTCTGTCGTAACTTTCGGAGTCCATTCCGCTGTTCTGGAATTTACAAGATGCATTCTCTCAACATAAGGTCCGTAATCATTTCCTACATTAAGCCTTAAAGCCGATACGGCAAAGAGCCCGAGGAAAATGGCTGTAAGCGCAAAGACATTGATCGCATCCTGCCTTGTCATCCCTCTGTATATAGCCAAATGTCTGCCATCTATATCTCCGGCAGAAGTATTCTTTTTTACCAAGAGGAGCAGCGCAAGCACTGCTGCCGTCAATGTAAAATATACTATCATTTATCCCTTCTTTAATTCCCTTCCTTTTCCGATCCCGTCGGAAAGAAGTTTGAAGCATTTAAACAATCCCTTTTCGGCGCACATCTCTTTTCTGTACTTGAACAGGAATCTAAAACCGAGAATATCGGCCAACGCTCCGTATAAAAACGCATACAAGACACCTCTGTCATAAAAGAACTTGTCCGTATATCCCGTAAACCATGTAGACTCGCCGGCTTCTTCATGCCCGAGTACCACAGGTGTTCTGAATATCTTAAGCCCCGCCTTCAGACAGTCATTCAAAAACAAGCTGTCCTCTCCGTTCATGTAAGGCGCTCCGCCTCCGAACAAAAGAGAATACTTAACGTCGCTTGAAACAAGCTTTTCCCTTCTTGCGGCAATCGCATATGCGGGATATCTGCCGTAATTTTTCCACGAAACCTGAGCAAAATCGGTATTCCAATAGGTCTCTCTACCCGCCTGCGCTTTAACATTAAAAAGAATGATATCCGCTTCCGGATGATCGTCAAACTCTTTTATGATCTTCTCCGAATATCCGCTGTCATAAATTATATCATCGTCGCCAAACTGAATAATCTCGCTGTCAGACTTTGACAATGCGGTATTTCTCGAAAGTCCAACACCCTTTTCGCATCTGGTATATGCGCAGATCGTACCTGCTTTCGTCTCAAAGACCTCGTCCTTAGACTCTCCGCCTGTTCCGACAAGCTGATTGACTATAACGGCATCCGTCTCAATATTCATTTTATCCGGGAGTTCGTGCACATCCTTATTAACAGATGACACCAATATCTGTAATCTTCCTGACATAATCTCTTCCGCTTATCCGGCGCTTATTTTACGCCGTAATATCTCTTGATAAATTTAAGATCCGCGCGAGTAAAAATGACACCGAGAACAGGACACTCATGCTTTTTAAGCAACGAGATCACGTGCTCTGTCATCGCAGCGTTTCTTGTTCCGTAAGGGACCGCAAGAACAGCTCCGCCCGAAGCAACTATATCCGAAACAGATACAGCCTTGATCTTAGAAAGACTGCTCTCATACTCGCTTCCAAGTGTATGCTTAAGTGCCTCAAGATCTTTTCCAGAAAAAGAAGCATCTTTTACCGAATCTGATGAAACAAAGACAATATTATCCTTATCTGAAACATACTTATTGTATAAAGCAGCAAGTTCGCCTTTAAAAAGTTCATCGATATCTTCGCCGCAAAAAACCGTTCCGAGCACCGGAAGTCCGTATCTTCTCTCAAGGTCTTCGGGAACATATACGGCTTCATCGACAGCATCATATAAAAGAATTGCAAAGAAAGCCAAAACAGCTGCCACTATGGCTCCGACTGTCATTGCGACTCCCATTTTGTTATCGGCTTTCTCAAGATAAACATCGCCCTTTGAAAGACATACTATGCGATCAAATGCCTGCATCTTATTAAAAGACGGGTATTTTTCCAAGCTTGCAACAAAAGCATCCGTTATCTTTTCCACAAATTCTTTATCGGTATCTCTTATCGTCACCAAAAGAAAACGCGCATTTGAAGGAATCTCACCCTTAAGGGAAACCAGCTCTTCATCTCCGGTTATATCGATTCCCGCCGCCTGCAGATCCTCAAGTCGCTCGGGAGTTATATCTATTGCTTCCACATCCGAAAGATTAAGATGCTTGTCGGCAGTATCAACGCCTTCTTCTTTCAAAGCCTTTGCTATTTCAATAACGAGATCGTTATCATCGAAAATGAAATTAGTCCATGTATATCCGTTATACCAGTCCAGAACTCTGTTGCCGTCTTCGTTGCAGATATAAGCATCGTCAGAGTAAGTAAGATGAAACTTTGCCTGTGCTTCATATTTCCTCGCAGGTCCGAAAACATCCGTCGCAAGATAATAGATTCCTCCGGCAATAACAGCACCTATCAGCGCCGCAACCGGAAGAATCCATATTTTTTTTAGGAACCTTAGGTAAAAACTCCTAAGATTCAAGCTTTCATCGGTATATTTACTCAAAGTTTTATCCATTGCTGTCTCCATCAGTCTTTCTTTGCCGTAACCTGATTCTCTTCCACGCCCTCTGTACTGTCGGGTGTAAACATGATCTTTGCCGTAAGAAGCAGCAGTTTAATATCAAGCCAGATAGAATAATTTTCTATATAAGTAAGATCAAGCTTAAGCTTGTCATAAGGCGTAGTATTGTATTTGCCATAAATCTGGGCATATCCCGCAAGTCCCGCTTTTACTCTTGTTCTAAACGCAAACTCAGGCATATCCTCGAGATACTGCTTAATGATCTCAGGTCTCTCAGGTCTGGGACCGATAAATGACATATCGCCTTTTAAGATATTAAATAACTGCGGAAGTTCGTCCAGTCTGCATTTTCTGATAAAATTTCCTACAGGTGTTATTCTTGAATCGTTCTTGGATGCAAGTCTTGCTACGCCGTCTTTCTCAGCGTCAACTCTCATACTCCTGAATTTCATTATCTGAAATTCACGTCTGTTGATCGTGCATCTTACCTGCTTATAGAGAACAGGGCCTCCGTCATACATTTTTACGGCAATTGCTGTGATAAGCATAAAAGGTGAAGATAAAACAATGAGAACAAGAGCAAGTACTATATCCAAAATTCTCTTTATAAATCTCTGTTCAATCTTAATCGAATAATCTCGCAAAAGGAAAACCGGAGAATCAAAGAGATGAAGCTGTGTTGAGCCTTTAAGCAGAACGTCCGTTATCTTTGGCATGACATAAATTCTCTTTCCGTTTCCGTAGCAGAATTTAACCAGTCCGTTTCTGTACTGATTTGGCACGTCCCAAATGATTATTCCGTCGTAATCTCCAAGACACTCTTTATGTATCTTTTCCAAGCCCTCAGAAATGTTCATCTTCTTGACGATACGATATTTGTCTTTTCTTGTGTTGAATTTGGCAATAATGTCATCAGCCGCATATTCTCCGTTTATGAGAAGAAGCTTTCTCGGCGGGAATATCGACATGTAGATATAGTTTGTTATATGTGCCCAGACAAAAGCCAGGAATAACTGTATAACCAATATCCCAATCATGGGAATCACAGCAACAAAACCTATCTTGATTATCAGATACTGACAATATGTAATGAAATTAACGATAAATAACGTGAAAATCTGAGATAAAAATACATCCATAGGCTTAAGATAACCTATCTTAAGACCACCATATGCAATAGAAAAAGACAAAAGTAATATAAAATACAATGCCAAAATGAATATATGGCCCCAAAATGCAAATGAGAGACCTCTACCCATGTTCTGGCCCTCAGGTCCAAATCTTACTTCATTTAAGATTGGGTAATACGTTGTGTACCAAAACCACGCATACACAGCAGTCTGCATGGCAAGTCCTATACCCCCCAACAGTAAAACCATAATTCTTTTTACAGATTCAATGTGTTTCATATAATCCACAGACACTTAAAGCCTTCTCAGCGTTGCTCGCAGCGCCCATCCTCCAAAATAAAATAATGACTCCAAAACCGACAGATTAGCTATATTCCTGTAAAGGAACCAGATTCTCTCCATTGCAACAAGCTTATTTGATGAAAGTGACTTCGGCGGTCTTCTGTATATTGTGAGATTCTCATCCAGACCGTATCCGATTATTCCACTCTTAAGTATTCTCCACCATGTAGCGGTGTCCTCACTCGGAACATCCGGCATGTGTATGATCTCCATGTCAATCTTCTCGGTGTCAAACATTACCGTACTTGTAAATATAACAGTTCTTGAAAGAGCCTGCCTGAACTTCATTGTCTCCGGAACATGAACGATCTTTCCGGTAGGTCTTGCAAGTCCGTCGCCAAACTCGTATGAATGAAAAGCAAATGATGCTCCTGTTTTCTCCATAAAAGCTATCTGCTTCTCAAGCTTATCAGGCATCCACACATCGTCCGCATCCAAAAATGCGATGTATCTTCCTGCGGATGCATCAATTCCCGTGTTGCGGGCTTCTGCGGCTCCTGCATTTATTTCTTTTCTAATAAGCCTTATTCTCTTTCCGCTTGATTCTATAATCTCGGATATGATCTCTGCGCTGTTGTCATGCGATGCGTCATCGACAAGTATGAGCTCCCAGTCTTTATAAGTCTGCTCGCAGACCATGTCGATAGTTTTTCTGATATATCTCGCCGCATTGTAAACGGGTACTACTATGCTAACCATTAAATTTCCTCTTTAATTATATATAAAGGGCGCTTCTTAACTTCAAGATATGTCTTTGAAAGATATTGTCCCAATATTCCAACGCACAAAAGCTGTACTCCGCTGGCAAATAAAATAATACAAGCTGTAGACGACCATCCTACAAGTTTGTTAGGATCTCCGACAGCAAATTTTCTCACAACGATAAAAACTATGAAAAACACTGCCACAAAACAAAGCAACATGCCCATAAACGAAGCAACTGCAAGCGGAACTGTAGAGAACGCCACTATTCCGTCAAGCGCATATGCAAAGAGCTTCCAAAAAGACCACTTGGTCTCGCCCTTTCTTCTCTCTACATTTTCAAACTCGATCCACTTATTCTTAAAGCCGACCCAGCCGAATATTCCCTTTGAAAAGCGGTTATACTCCTTTACAGACAGTACTGCATCCACAAACTGCCTTGTCATCAATCTATAGTCTCTCGCACCGTCAACGATCTCTGTCTTGGACATCTTGTTAATCAGCTTGTAAAACATCCTTGCGAAAAAAGATCTGATCGGAGGCTCACCTTTTCTGTCAACCCGCCTTGTAGCTACGCTGTCATATCCCTCTTCCGTAACTGCCTTATACATTTCAGGCAAAAGCTTCGGCGGATCCTGAAGATCGCAGTCCATCACGGCTACATAATCTCCCGCAGCTTTTTCAAGCCCTGCATACATCGCTGCTTCTTTTCCAAAATTCCTGGAAAAACTCACCAGCTTAACGCGTTCATCTTCAGTTCTGAGATCTTTTACGACACCTGCTGTCTTATCAACCGATCCGTCATTTATGTAGATAATCTCAAAATCCACATCCTGCTCCTTGAAAAAGGGTTCGGTCTTCATAAGTTCGAAGTAAAAATCCCATATATTTTCCTGCTCGTTATAACAAGGAACTATAACGCTCAATAGCTTCATAATTTTTCTCCAATTGTTCCGTCGTGTATAAACTGTATAAATGCGCAGTCCTAATCAATATTTTACACTTAAAGCGCCTGTCTTTCAACGAACAAAAATTTGTAGTGCCATGTTAAAAAGTGGTAAACTATGATAGAATGAAACTCTTGATGGATAGATTAATTACAAAATATAGGGAGTACTAAATGGATAAAATTGCACTTATTACTGGAATAACGGGACAGGACGGTTCCTATCTCGCAGAATTTCTTTTGGAGAAAGGATATGATGTACACGGTATAATCAGAAGATCATCTGTTGATTATCGTGAGCGTATCGCCCATCTTGAGGGCAAACCTCATTTCCATCTTCATTACGGAGACCTCGGTGATTCAATGAGTATCATAGGTGTAATCTCCAAGGTTCGTCCTACAGAGATCTATAACCTTGCGGCTCAGTCGCATGTTCAGGTTTCTTTCGATTCTCCTGAATTTACCGCCGATGTTGACGCTGTCGGTGTTACAAGAATATTGGAAGCCGTTCGTCAGTGCGGTCTTACAGATACATGCCGTATTTATCAAGCATCCACATCTGAGCTTTACGGAAAAGTTGAGGAAGTTCCCCAGAATGAGAAAACTCCTTTCCATCCCTACAGCCCTTACGCTGTTGCAAAGCTCTACGGATACTGGATCGTCAAAGAGTACAGAGAAGCTTACAACATGTTCTGCTGCTCAGGTATTCTTTTCAACCACGAGTCAGAGCGCCGCGGAGAGACATTCGTTACACGTAAGATCACTCTCGCAGCTTCAAGAATCGCTCAGGGCAAACAGGATAAACTTTACCTCGGTAATCTCTCAAGTCTTCGTGACTGGGGTTATGCCAAGGATTATGTTGAGTGTATGTGGCTCATTCTTCAGAATGATAAGCCTGAAGATTTCGTTATCGCAACAGGTGTACAGCACTCAGTAAGAGAATTCGCTCAGCTTGCCTTCCACTATGCCGGAATCGAGCTTGAATTCAGGGGTGAAGGCGAAGACGAAAAGGGTTATGATAAGGCAACAGGTAAGGTTCTTGTTGAAGTATCACCTGATTTCTACAGACCTACAGACGTTGTTAACCTTTGGGGCGATCCCACAAAGGCTAAAGAGCAGCTTCATTGGAATCCTCAGACCACTTCTTTCGAAGAGCTCGTTAAGATCATGGTTGAGCATGACATGAAGAAAGTTGCAACAGAAAGAGCTAACGAACGCGTTGAATTTAATCTTGCAGAGTTCCTTGAAAAAGGAATCGATAAATAATAATAAAAAGAGGCGCATATTATGATGGAGAAAAATGACAAAATATATGTTGCGGGCCACAGAGGAATGGTCGGATCCGCAATCGTTAGAGAGCTCAAGAACCAGGGTTACTTCAATATCATAACAAGAACCCACAAAGAGCTTGATCTTACAAGACAGGACGAGGTTGAAAAGTTCTTTGCGGAAGAACAGCCCGATTATGTTTTCCTTGCAGCTGCAAAGGTCGGCGGTATCATGGGAAATTCCGAGGCACTTGCAGATTTCATGTATGAGAACATGATTCTTGAGATGAACGTTATTCACGCTGCCTGGAAGAACGGCTGTAAAAAGCTCGAGTTCCTCGGATCATCATGTATCTACCCGAGAATGGCTCCTCAGCCCATGAAAGAAGATTGTCTTCTCACTTCTGCTCTCGAGAAAACAAACGAGGCTTATGCCCTCGCCAAGATATCAGGTCTTAAGTACTGCGAGTATCTTAACAAGCAGTATGGAACAGATTATATTTCCGTAATGCCCACAAATCTTTACGGACCAAATGACAACTATCATCCCACTCACTCTCATGTTCTTCCCGCACTTATCAGAAGATTCCATGAGGCAAAGGAGCAGAATCTCCCATACGTAACTTGCTGGGGTGACGGAAGTCCTTTGAGAGAGTTCTTATATGTAGATGATCTTGCAAACCTCTGTGTTTTCCTTATGAACAACTACAGCGGCGACGAGACGGTCAATGCAGGTACAGGAAAAGAGCTCACGATCAAAGAGCTCACAGAGAAAGTTGCAGCCATCATCGGCTACACAGGCGAGATCAGATGGGATCCCACAAAGCCCAACGGAACACCCAGAAAGCTTCTTGATGTATCAAAGGCTAAGTCACTTGGCTGGACATATAAGACAGAGCTTGATGAAGGCATCAAGCTTGCATATAAAGATTTCCTTGAAAATCCTATGCGTGCAGAGCGCTGATATATGTATTGCTAAGCCACAGGTACATTTATCCGAAAATTGGAGTGTACGGCTGCGCAGTGTTTTTCAGAATTAAAAAAGACCGGAAATGCTTCCTTTCGACGTTGCTCAGAACAGTCAGCATTTCCGGTCTTTTTTAATTCGAAAAACATCTTGCTCGTCCGAATACTCCAATTTTCGGATAAATGTACCTATATTTCTTCAAAATGATGCAACAAATCCTTGCATAGTATCTTTTAGTAAACCATACTAAATTATCAGAATATTTTGACGATATAACAAGTGCAGTATGTATTTCTATTCAAACACAGGAAAATTAGTCGATATCCAAAGAATCAACTATTTTTATGATTTCGCTGCAGAATCAAATAATATGTCTTTTGTAAGAACACACAGTTTCTGAACCAAATACTATTACCCATATTACAATGGTGAAGAACCACGTACATGGTAGGAGGTATCAAATGAGAATACAAAGTTCAGCCGTTCCATCAGTGAGTTTATTTGAAAAAAAATCAGTTGATCAAGGAAAAAATCAATGGCCAAAAGAACAATCAACTCCTCAAGATATCGATTTACAGATATCAGATGAAGGGTTAGCTGCATTAAAACAAAGTGTTCAAATGTTAATTCCAGAAACCGAAACAACCGAGGTTTTTTATTAACAGCTGAAAACACTAACGAGATTGAATTTGAGCACTACTCAAAAATGCTAAATTTAAGCCAAAATACTTATGAGCAGATTCGAAAAAGCGAGGGACGTGACCCAAATATAAATGACATCATGAAGTCCATGATGGATATTTATGAGACTCTTTATAACGAAATTGTAGATGCTCATGCAAATGGCGATAGAAACGTTGATTATAGCATTACCGGCAAACAGTCGATTTCGCTCAAGCAAGATTTGGATGGATTAGATAAAGCATTTAATCGCAGACTCGCCAATTTGGAAGGATATATTACAAGTCAACAAACCAATAAACTATTCGCTCAAAGCGACAATTACTACTTGGAATATCAAAATAGAAAAAATAATAATCAATCAGTTCAAAACGATTCAAAAGACAATCGCGTTGAAACAACCTATCAAGACTTAGTAAAATCAATTATGTTAACTGCCAGAAATACTTTTTTACAAATAAGCAATACCCAAAATTATCATAAAGGTTTAGGTACAACTGCACTAATCAAAATGATGAATTCAAATGATTTATTCCTTGAAGGGACCAAAACACTATTCTCATAATATTCTTTTAAATAAAGGGCTGCCATTGCAGCCCTTTACTATATATCATTATTTTTTTTAAAGCCGTCTTCTATATTTTCACCTATAAATTCGAGCTTTCCGTCCAAGTTCTCCGGTGATGACGGGAATGGATCATATCCTACTCTGTCGCCTTCTGTAGGGTAATAGAATGTGGTTCCGTTTACTTCGTAGCTTTTTACTTCGTATGTTCCGTAATCCTGCTGTTTCAAGAGGTACGAGGGATTAAATCTCTTTTCCGCATCAACAACAAGATTTACGCCCTTATAAACAAGCCACAAAAACGTTATAGCAACAAAGACCTTGAATACAATTTCTTTTCTGTTCTTATCCAGTTTGTTTATAAGAAGTATCACTACTCTTCCAAGTATGACTACCGCTGTCAGAAGTGCAAATACAACACCATATCTGATAAGCGGGGCACTCGCCATCCAGAACAGGAAGCAGACTATCATTGTGCCTCCTATTGCGAAGAAGTCTCCTGTTCTTAGCATGCTTCGCATGTTGATATCAAAAACCTTGCCGGGGATCTTCTTTTCTCCAAGCACGCTTTCTTTTGCATCAACCAGCACGTAGTGGATTGAAAGTGCAATGTATACCAATATCGCCAGGATATCCATGATTATGATCATTTTATTGAATGTTGAAAGGCTTGCGAACCAGTTTGGTAACCATACCGAGAATGGTGCATGTGCATATGTAGGCACATCTGAAAAGCCTCTTCCGAAGGTTTTTATCTCCAATGCGTCATATTCCGCAACTCCCTTGGGTATCTTCCAATCAACATTAAACAGGTCAATCGCAGTAACGGGATACATGAGCCAGCCTGAGATCAGCACGTTCCTGACAAAGAACGGAATTGCTATTAATAGAGCCCCGGCAACAGATGCATAGAACACTCTTAACTTGTACTTTGATCTATTCTTAAGAAGCCTGTATATAGGAATAGTCGCGATAAGCATAAGAGGTGCCGCGACAAGTTTGATAGTCGTTGCAAATACGCTTAAGAATGTCAGGAATATATAAGGCACATACGAATGCTCACGTCGCACATACAGATCGAGCCACTTGATCACGATATAGAATGCCAATGTCGCAAGAAAATAGTCCGATGCCGGAGCGACCATCTCGTCATATATTCCGAACAGATAATAAATTGCAGCGAGCCTTGCAAAATCGGATATTACAATATTCCCTCTTCTCACAACACTCTTAAGATCAACGCATTCCCATGCAAGAATAAGCGCAAAGAATCCCGCCATAACGTGATAAGACCTGTCGAGTTGCAGGAAGTTCATGCTAAAAAGAGCAGAAAGCGGAAACGCCGCACTGTTGTACGCGAGTCTGACATGAAGATTACCTAGTCCCTTTATTACTCCATACTCTTCTATCCATCTGATTGCCTGCGCATGATAAAGGTCGGAATCATAGTGCATGATTCCGTTTGAAGTTCCGTAAGCCATCAAAAAGAAAACTATCAGGTACAATATTCTGCTTTTGTAAGAACGGAGAATTCGAAGAAGCATCCTGAGTTCTTCGCTCATCTTATCTCTGTAAACAACGCCTGAGACACAAGCAAAGAACATTAGAAAGATTTGACAATTTAACTCAACTCTGTCAAAGATACTCCAGATCTGCGCATATACAGTGGAGATTAAAACACCGGCCATTATATATCCGGTATGAGAATGAAAACGGTAGGCTTTGTCACTGCTCTTTTTACCTTTATTTCCGTATTTGGAAAAAGATAATACAACACTTATGAAACCGTATCCTATCAGGTATGTTGTTAGAATTACATACAACCAAATAAGAATAACTGATAACATGCTGCAACTAGCCCCCGTTCCATTAGAAAATATGTATCATATTACATTCCGGCCATGAAATAACCGATAAATGTTCCAAGTATCGCTCCAAAGAGAACCTGCATAGGAGTATGTCCTACAAACTCTTTAAGTTTCTCTTCTACCGGTATATCCTTATCAAGCTGAAGAAACCAGTCCATCATATTGTTAATGACTTTGGCCTGAATACCGGTCTCCCATCTTACGCCCATAGCGTCATGCATTACGATAAGTGCAAGAACCGCCGATATGGCAAACTCAAAAGAACTTACTCCGTATATAACGCATGTAGATGACACAACAGCCATAACAGTCGCAGAATGCGAACTTGGCATCCCCCCGTCACCCATAAGTCTTTCAGGATTAAAACTCTTATTTACGATAACATATATAATTGTCTTTAGAACCTGTGCAACAAACCATCCGCTACATGCGGCGATCAAAACTTTATTACCAAGTAATTCATTCCAAAAATGCATTTAAACCTCTACAACTAAAACCAAATGATTAAACAAGTTCCTTAAGATACTGCTCGATCGCATCATGCCAGTCAGCAAACATAAAGTCAGTAGTAAGTTTCAACATGTAGTTCTCCAAAATGCTATATGCCGGTCTGGGTGCAGACTGTGGGTTCTTAGCCTGATACTCTGCTGTTGAAACGTGATTAACTTTAGTTTTCTTTCCTGCGATCCTGAAAATTTCCTCAGTGAAATCAGCCCAGTTTGTATCTCCCTCGCAAGTTCCGTGGAAAATACCGTAATTTTCTGTATTCATAAGATAATGAATAGCCTTTGCAAGTTCTGTTGTACTTGTGGGATTTCCGAGCTGATCGTTTACAACGCTTACTTCGTCATGATTCTCAGAAAGCTTAAGCATTGTCTTTACGAAGTTCTTGCCATCACCATATAACCATGCTGTTCTGATTATAAAATAGTTTCTCGCAAACTGCTTTACAAACTCTTCTCCTGCAAGCTTTGTCTTGCCGTATACACTGACAGGGCCGGTTGCATCAAACTCTGTGTATGGCTTATCTGCATTTCCTGCAAATACATAGTCAGTAGATACATGAACAAGCTTTGCTCCTACTTCAGAAGATGCTATAGACAGATTTCTGGGTCCTATAGCATTTATCTTGTATGAAAGATCAATATCACTCTCCTGCTTATCTACTGCAGTATATGCCGCACAGTTAATGATAGTCTTGGGTTTAACATCCCTAACAAGCTTTAACACAGAATCAACATTTGTTATGTCCAAAGGAATAATTCCTTCTCCCTCAAACACGTCTGTATTAACTATCTCAAATTTTCCGGTTGCACCTAGCTCCTTGTTGATTGCTCTTCCAAGCTGACCATTACAACCCGTTACAATAATCTTGTCCATATGTACTCCTTCTGACTCCTACTAAAATGAATCTTTTTATATCTTTTCTGAAAAAGGACGGCATCAATGCCGTCCGCCATATAATTTGTCAATCTGCGTATGTAATACCGTCGACCTGAAATTTCGAGAACGATCCACCTTTCTCCTGAATTACAAAGATCATTGTCTTTCCGGTATTCAGTGTTATCTCGTTCCCTCTATCATCAAAATATGTTGTGGGAAGATAATCATCTTTTTTCTCCCACGTAATATGGATCATTTTCCCTTTTGTGATGTAATAACCATCCTGTGTCGTATCCTGCATCTGATATGCAAGGTAGCCGTTGTCGTCACGCACCTGGTGATACGCCCTCTGGATTATCACATTTGAAAAAGCAAGCTGTTCTCCGGTAATCGCATCCTTCTGCGCCATCCCGTAAATGCTCTTTAAATATAATTCCTTGTCTTTGTCATATCTAAGCGAAGACTTGGTAACGGGAAAGCACCCCGCCATATTGATCTCCGTGGCCGTGGCAGCATCAGAATAATCATCCAATGTATTGGGATTCTTTACTCCCGTAAAATTGAAATGTGCTGTTCTCTCAAACAGATCACGGTGCTCACGCGAAAAACCCGCTCTGTCTACTGCCGCCGAAACATGCTCACCATCAGTAAATGCAGTATGTTCTGATGTGCTTCCGGCAGGTACTCTGTAAAAAGCCCTGTAGTCTGAACCCATCACACCGCCTACACCGTTGAGATTATCGACATCCTCACGTCTAAGGATTGTCTTTACATAAAGCTCAGGTCCACCGTAATGAACTATGATCGGGTCGTACTCGAGTGCCGCTTGTACAAAATAATCGCGGATGCTTCGGATATTTCCAATCCTTGAAAGTTTTTCCCAATCCTCAAGTATTCCCATCTGTCTGCTCATGCTGCCTTCTTCCATTATTTCATAAAATACAGCAACATTGCTTAAACCATATTGAGGCTGTGCCTCTTTATTTATCGGATACATGACCGCAAGCGGTCGTTTGTTGTTTACTTCTTCATTGACCCATTCATTGGTAAAAAAGCTTCTTACCATGCCCTCTTTTGGAGGAAGGTCATCATCATTTTCTTCTGTTGATGCTTCTGTAGCAGATAAGTCATCCTGCTGTAATTCATCAAGCTTATCAATACTGATTCCGACAACCGCACTATCTGATGCCGAACATCCGGATATCATTGACGCTGCCATTAATGCCGGCAATATTGCTCTGAACTTGCTCATAGCAAAAAATCTATCCCTCTCCGAAATTTCACTTGCCAAGTTTATCACATCTATTGCTTATTCGCCAAGTCCTCCTTCAATAGCTTCAACCATAGCGCTCATAGCTTCTTCTTCATCAGGCCCTTCACATTTAAACTCAAGTTCGTCGCCACATTTTACGCAAGCGCCGAGAACACTTAACACACTTTTTGCATTGGCGATATTGTCGCCATATGCAAAAGTTATATGTGATTTAAAATTCATAGCCACTTTACAAAGATTTCCCGCAGGTCTTAAGTGCAAACCTGTAGGATTTGTAATGACTACCTTCTTGCTAACCATTTATAACATAACCTCCTCGATCAACTTCGCAAGCTTTTTAGCCTCTTCATCAATCTTAGCCTGATCTTTGCCTTCGATCATTACACGCACAAGCGGCTCAGTTCCTGAAGGTCTGATAAGCACTCTTCCGTCTCCGGCAAATTCTTTTTCAAGTTCAGCGATAGCTCCTGCAATCTCAGGATACTCCATGAAAGCTTCCTTCTTGTGTGTAGGAACATGCGCATTTACAAGTGCCTGCGGCATTACTTCCATAACTTTGGAAAGCTCTGAAAGCGGCTTGCCTGTAACTACCATAACTTCAAGGAGATGTAATGCAGATAACAGACCGTCTCCTGTAGTATTGTCATCAAGGAATATGATATGTCCGGACTGTTCACCGCCAAGATTTGCACCGATTTCTTTCATATGCTCAAGAACATACCTGTCTCCGACCTTTGTCTTATCAACCTGTATACCTTCTCTCTCAGCCATCTTAAAGAATCCAAGGTTACTCATTACAGTGGCAACAATAGTATCTTTTGCGAGCTTACCGTTGTCCTTCATGAACTTACCGATAATCGCCATAATCTCGTCACCGTCAACCATCTTGCCTTTTTCATCTACTGCAAGGAATCTGTCTGCATCACCGTCGAAGGCCAGACCGATGTTTGCATTCTCGGTAACAACTCTTCCTCTGAGTTCTTCCATATGTGTTGAGCCGCAACCTGCATTGATATTTGTTCCGTCGGGATTGTTGTGAATAACTACAACATCTGCCCCTAACTGCTTTATTGCCTCAACAGATGTATAATAAGAAGCACCCTCTGCGCAGTCCATTACGATCTTCATTCCTGCAAGACTGATATCAACCGCTCTAAGATTATGATTTATATACTCTTCTTTTGCATCACTTCTGTTCTTGATCTTACCGATTCCGGCACCTGTAGGCATCTTAACGCCTTCCATATTGTTCTTGATAAGTGCCTCGATCTCATCCTCAAGTTCATCGGGAAGTTTGTATCCGTTTGCGTCAAAAAACTTTATCCCGTTGAATTCCATAGGATTGTGTGAAGCCGAAATAACTACTCCGGCATCAACTCTGTATTTTCTTGTAAGATATGCAACCGCGGGAGTAGGAATAACTCCGACATTAACAACATCTGCTCCTACCGAGCATGCACCCGCCATAAGTGCACTTGCAAGCATATCTCCTGATAATCTCGTATCGCAACCTACCATGATAGTCGGTCTGTGATTTACTTCTTTTGAAAGAACATAGGCTCCTGCCTGTCCAAGCTGCATCGCAAGAAGCGGTGTCAACTCATCATTTGCTACGCCTCTTACACCATCTGTTCCAAATAATCTACCCATTACAATAACCTCATTTTTAATTATTTTTTCTAACATGAAGACGAACTTCAGTCGAACCCTTTGCCTTTAATCCGTTCGGGAGAGTCCATTCTACTTTAGCATTATACGTACCGTCTCTGAGCTCTTCTTCGTCATCGGCTGCAACTAACTGTCCAAGATCCACAACACCCGTTATTGTATTGGGATTCACAGCCGCAAGTGCACTTTCCGTGCCCTGAAGAGTTATCGATACTGTTTTATGCTCACTGTCATCCAATTTGACATCATATCCTTCGATCGTGTTCGTAAGAGAAATATTCTTAGTATCAATATCAAAGGTATTTTCCTGAAGAGCACCGATATGAACAACTACGGATGCTTTTCCTTTTTCATCTTTGTCCGCAAAAGTAATTCCGTCCGGAAGATAATTATCCAGTTCAACCGGATAAATAAGATCCTGCGTGCGTCCGGTAATATTAAGATCCGGATCGTTTACGGTAATTGCCTTTATCTTTGATAAAGCTTTGGGCTTTCCTGCGATCTGAATGCGGTTGGGTTTACTCTCAACTTCTCCGACACGCTCATAACCTGACGCAGGTTCTCCCGTTACCGTATATACGATAGGCACAAACTTTGTCTGCAATATATCGATATTCACAAGAACTTCTTTTATATTCATATCGATATTTGAATTATCGATAAGTTCGCCATCTACATCATAGAGCTTTATTTCTTCAACAGTACTGAAATCATCTGCAAGTCCGCTTACGTCAACGCTGACCTCTGCCTTTGCAACCTTGTCTATGTCTGACTTAGCCCCGCTTATCTGAACCTGTGTCTTGTCAATCTTGGGTTTGCCAGCAATATAATCATCAGAGGGCTTACCTGTTGTACGTGCCTCGATATTGACGCCCTTCTTGCTCCTCTTTTCAACTTTCAGTTTAACCTCGTTGTGATCGGGAATTATCTGACTCACATTGTATCTCGAGGTTATATCGATCTTTACCGTTTTCTCTGTATCCAGACCGGCTATGTTCTTTAGATCGGCTGTTGCCACCAGATCTGATTTGGTCATAGAATCCTGAACAGATCTCGGCGCATAAACAGACACGGACTCAAGAACAGTTGAATTGTCGAGTACTTCGACAACCAGTCCCTCTTTTTCCAACTTGTCTTTATTCTGTAATTGAACCGTAACGTCGGTAATCTTGAACCAACTCGGCTGATCTGTAATATTCGTTACCAGAAGCCATATAATAGCCGCAAATACTAAAGAAGCAAGCTTAAGCCCCCAGTTAGCCATCATTTTCTTCATTTTCTCACCCTGGCCTTTCTGGCAAAGTGCTTGATAGGCGCTTCTTCCGTATGCTTGTTTTGTAAACTCTTAAGTCTCGCTCTCAATCTCTCACTATCAACGGATTTATCGAGCTCTCCGTCATATGCAATGCTTATTTTTCCAGTCTCTTCCGATACGATTATAGTCAGTGAATCCGTAGCCTCAGACACACCGATACCTGCACGGTGTCTGGTTCCGAGTTCCTTACCTATTCCCATATTGTCTGACAATGGCAGATAACATGTCGCAGAAGTAACTCTGTCTCCGCGAATTATTACAGCACCGTCATGAAGAGGTGTGTTGTGTTCAAAAATATTTATGAGAAGCTGACTGGTAACAATACCGTCAACATCAATTCCCGTTCTTTCATACTCTGTCAGCGGATAGTTCTGCTGAATAACAATAAGTGCACCTGTGCGAACCTTGGACATTTCAACACAAGCCCTTACTATCTCATTGAGCGTCTTGTCAGAAAAACGTTCCTGGAATTTCACGTCTCCAATCGAAAACAGATTGGAGAAAATATTCTTTCTTCCAAGTTCTTCCAATGCCCTTCGTAACTCCGGTTGCAGGATTACGACAACCGCAATAATGGTTATACTCAAAAATCTCTCAACAATCCACAATATCGTATTCATGTTGAAGAGTACCGCGAGCAAAATGAAAATAATAATTACTATTATTCCCTTAAGCATAGACCACAATCTGGTCTTTTTTGCCCACAACAAAACATGATAAACCAGAAATGCAATAATAACGATTTCCAGAATATCAGATATCCTCATGGAGGGTATACGAAACGCTCTATTGTAATCGAAAAGATCCTGAACTGTTTTCATACCTATCCCTTAGAGAATCATCTGTGCTGATCCATGGCACGGTTGATCTTCTTAACCTTCCTTTCCGGCGCAGAAACCGTTACCTTTGGAACCGCCTTGACATAGTAATAATATTCATCATCTTCAAACTGGACTTTTTCCGTCCTGCTGTAATCCAGATTGAACGCAAAGAATTCGACACCAAACATAAGAAGTGCGGAAATGATTGTTCCGATAACAACTCCGCCGAGTGACATCTGTGTATCGTAAATAAGGTCTCCGATCATAATGCACATGATAAGCGAAACCGCACCTGCGATTATAGCAATCTTCCATGATTTATCCACAGACGATCTGCGAATAGCATAAACAATAGCGATAGTTATCGAAAAAGCCACTATGGAAACGAGCATAGCCTTATCTCCCATAAGACCTTTTATTACCGTCTGGAATGCATTGGCAGCTTCTTCCACTCCTTCACTTCCAAAGGACTGTGAATTCTTGGAGAAGAAAGAAAGCATATACGAAATGATCAATCCGAATGATACGGAAACCATTGATGAAGGTCCTCCGAGAAGTCCCATAGCCAACGGAATCGCATACGGAATATGCATAAAGAAAAACAGCGGAGTCAAAAGAACCGCAAGTGTATCCTTCGGTGAAAATCTAAAGTATAACAAGAACATAAGAATAAACACTATCAATGCAAAAAGCGCACATTCGGATGATAGTGAAAAAAGATGCCCTGTAATAAATATAGCCGAGATAAAAACTATAAAATTAGGTGAAAGGATGGAGCAAAGAAGAGATGCCATCAGAACAATCACAAAATTCTTAAGGCTGTCCATGTATCCCAATTTGCCGTTTATCGTGGAAATTGTGATCAGTGCCAGAAGGAATTTCCACGCATAGGTAATATAAACCTCGTTTTTGATATAAAATTTTTTGATATAAATTTTTAATTCCAATAATGAAGTCATGTTATTGTTCCTTTTCGTACATTCTTGCCAGTTTCTTTAAATTCTCATAATACGCTCTCATACTCCTGCGCATCCTGGAATATCGATATGAATAAATTATATATGAAGCAAGCGAATACACGCCAACAAGCAGGAGGTAGTATACTAGCCACCTCCTGCCGGTTGCGATCAGATTTTCTGTATTGTATAAATCGGATAACACGTTTTCAAAATCATATAAAACATACGCCGCGATGAATACCGCAAAAACAATCGTAGCACTGATAACCGACTTAATAATGTTAAAAGCGACATAATCACTCTTAAAGTAAGAGTTTATCGCATCATTATTTTTCCCTTCACGATCAATAAACGCAGCCATCTTGGTCATCAAAATGACTTTTTCTTCATTTAACATCTTAGCTCCTTAAGTATCCAGGAAACGCATTCCGGCCTTGTTATCCTTCTTGACCGGATCTTGCATGACCGGTCTCTGCTTTGCAAAGCTTGTATTAAGATTATTTGCCATTGATGTCTTGCATTTAGCGCAGAATCTTCCTGTTAAAATCGGCGCACCGCAATTCTCACACTGTATCTGAATCGGTGACCCCTCTGAAAACATAAGTCTCTCATCACGTATCCACTGCTGAATCTGCTTAGTGGAAACCTCATTATCTTCCGAAATCTGCTTTAGACTGGCACGCGGATTATCCAAAATGTACTGCTTAACCTTCTGAAAATCCTCTTCGATTGCTCTCTTGCACTGATCACATATCGCAGGACCTCCGATATGATTAAACATTTTGCCACATCTGGCGCAATTCCGTAAGTTCATAAACATGACCTCCGTTATATTTATGTAGTTTGCCCGATGGCGAGTGTTAAAAAATAAACTTTCTTAACTCCGGCCATTCTTAACAAACGGGAAATCTCATCAATCGTGCTTCCCGTTGTATAAATATCGTCGATAATAAGTACGCACTTAAATTTTACATCATTTCGTTGTATATTAAAAGCCTTTTTCAAATTATTGCGTCGTCCGCGGACATCCAGATTCTTCATGGGAAGCGTATTTCTTGTCCTAACGACCAGGTCGCTTCGCATGGGTATATCAAGAAGTTTCGACAACCTTCCCGCATATACTTCAGCCTGGTTATAACCTCGTTCCGCAGCCTTACGTGAATACATGGGAACAGGCATTATAAGGTCTATTCCAAGCTCTTTAAGTTTCTTTCCAAGGACTTTTTTCGTCGCATTTGCATAAAAATCTGCATACTCCTGTCTTCCCATATATTTGAACCTGTAGATCGATCCCGAAACGCTTCTGTATTCAAATACAGAAAAGCCTCTGTCGTATGCATGTTTTATCTTTGCGCAATCTTCGCAGAACTCTCCGTCAGCGTAAACTCCTTTAAGGCTTTTTCCACATTTTATGCATGTCGGCGGTTTGACATACCTGATCTTTTTGGCACATTCCCTGTGAATAAGACCGCCCCTTTGCAGCTTTCCGTCCTTTATCTCAAAGGTATTCAAAATGCCGTCGCAAACAGGACATCTTCCGGGGTATATAATTTCTTTTACCACGCAAAAAACATCCCGTAAATCTTTAGTTACCGTCTGCATCAAATATCTCTTTTATCCTATCTGCAAGTCCCGTGTATCTCTTGAGCTGCTCTTCATTCTCAGTCATCTCATACAGTGTATTGCTGCTTCCGAGAACACATACCGTACTCTTGGCTCTTGTAACGGCTGTGTAAAGGAGATTCCTGTTAAGAAGCATTCTCGGTCCACCCAGAATCGGCAGGATCACTGCCGGATACTCACTGCCCTGGGACTTATGTATCGTTATCGCATATGACAGCTCTATCTCATCGAGTTCGGAAAAAGGATATCTCACCCTTCTGTGTTCATCGAACTCAACTACAACATCCTGGGAGTATTCATTTATTTCTTTTACAATTCCCATATCTCCGTTATATACACCCATTCCTGAATCAACGGAAATATTGTATTTGCCGACAACCTCCCATTTGGCCTGGTAATTATTCCTTATCTGCATTACCTTGTCGCCCTCTCTGAGGATGAGGTCGCCGTAAGCGTGCTCTTTCTTGGAAGGATCCGGCGGGTTAAGATACTTCTGCAACACAAGATTGAGCTGTACCGCACCGAGCGGGCCCTTCTTCATAGGAGTAAGCACCTGTATGTCATAAGGCGAAGCATTGACATAGCCCGGAAGCTTGTCTCTTATAAGTTGGATCATGTGCTTATATATGACATCCGCGTCATTTCTTTCCAGGAAAAAGAAATCCTTACTCTTATTATCAAGGACAGGCTTCTCTCCTCTGTGAATCCTGTGCGCGTTCATTACAATATCGCTTTCTTCCGCCTGCCTGAATATCTTTTTAAGGAAAATCGTAGGAAACTTGCCGCTTGCGATTATATCTCCAAGAACCTGCCCCGGTCCTACGCTCGGAAGCTGCGAACTGTCACCTACAAGTATCAGATGGACTCCCGGCACAAGTGCTCTTAGCAGAGCGTTAAAAAGGTGAGTATCCACCATGGACATCTCATCAATTATCAGAGCGTCCGTTTCGAGCGGATTGTCACGATTTCTCTCAAACTTAACGCCTTGGCGTCTGTCATTGTCATCTTCCACCTGACCTGTAACTTCCAAAAGTCTGTGGATAGTCTTAGCCTCATAACCTGTAGCTTCCGTCATTCGCTTGGCCGCGCGTCCCGTGGGAGCTGCAAGCATGATATCAAGCCCTTCCGAGGCGTAATAATTTATTATCGTATTGATAGTTGTGGTCTTACCTGTTCCCGGACCACCGGTAATTATTACAACTCCGTTTGCGATGCTCTTTATAACAGCGTCTCTCTGGAGGTCGTCAAGTTCTATTCCCTTCCTGCGCTCTATATCAAGAATACGTTTTCTGAACAGCTCTTCCTCTTTGGGACCTATCTTTTCCGAAATATTAAGGTCGTGCAGCATCGCTGCGCATCCCTGCTCCTCGTAATAATAAGAGGCTGCATATACATTGCCCTCTCCCTTACATACAAGTTTCTGATCCATAATAAGGTTCTGGATCTGCGTCATTATATCGTCTTTATCGATAACATCCTGTGGACTGTTCTGCAAAAGAGTCGCTGTCTTACCCGCAAGTTCGTTCATGGGCAGGTATGTATTTCCATCCATGGATCCCTGAAGCAGGGTGTACATGATACCGCTTCTGATCCTGTACTCCGAATCGACACAAATACCTACTTTTCCGGCAATATCATCTGCTATCTTAAATCCGATTCCCGCTATGTCATCCGCAAGTTTATACGGATTCTCTTTAAGTATTCCGTAAATCCCCGCACCGTACCTGTTGTATATTTTGACAGCCATAGCATTTGTTATTCCATATTGCTGCAAAAAGATCATCGCATCGCGCATTTCTCTTTTGTCCGCCATCTGGATGGAAATATCTATAGCTTTCTTCTCACTGATTCCTTTGATCTCAGCAAGTCTTTCAGGCTCATCTTCAATTATTCTGAAAGTATCTGCTCCGAATTTTTTGACGATCCTGGCAGCAAGGGCTTCTCCTACACCCTTAATTGCTCCGGATCCAAGATATCTTTGCATAGAAACGGCATCATCGGGAACTACTATCTTATAGGATTCTACTTTGAGCTGATGGCCGTACACGGGATGTTCAACATATACACCCTCCATCTCCAATGTATCGCCTACATCCGCATCTCTGAAATTTCCGATGCAGGTAATCTCATCATCTTCCGTAACAAGATTGACCACCGAATAACCGTTTTCCGAATTTCTGTAAATAAAATGCTCAATATAACCTTTGACGTTTTCTTTTTCCATAGTGAATAGTATAGCATAATAAATAAGACCCGATTCTTAAGATTTCTTAAGAATTGAGTCTTTCTTCAATCATATTTTATTCAGATCACAGTTTGCTTGTTTCCGAATTTCCATCCGTGTTCTGTTCCGTCTTCTCCTCAGCGGGAGCTTCGGGAATATTGTAATTTCTCTTCAGATTCTCATAGAGCATCTGTGCAAAGCCGTTACTCTGCTTATCTACAGATGTCGCACATACATCCTGAAGTGTCTGATCCTTGAAATAATCCACCAATGTGGAAGTTGAACTATCTGACTTTTCAGGTTTAAGCGAATCAACAGACTTCTGCATCTCCTTGAATATCTGCTCAAGGAAATAAGACTCGAAGCCCTTGCATGCAGCCCAGAGTTCATCATCGGAAGTCTTCTCGTTAGTCTGCTCGAGCTTGTTTTTAAGAGCATCGGTAGCGGCATTCTTGCTCTCCTGCATCGCATATTCAGTTATGCCGGTTGCATTTAAACCTTTAATATCAAATCCCGCCATGATTATTCTCCATCAATTATCTCTTAAGACCGTTTGCTGTCTGCATCATCTCGTCTGTTGTCTGGATTGCGGTTGAGTTCATTTCATAAGCTCTCTGAGCAACGATAAGATTTACCATCTCAGTTGCCACATTAACGTTGGATCCCTCAAGATAGCCCTGCTCAAGTGTGCTGCGCTTGATCTCTCCGTTTGCTTCAACCTCAAGAATAGGCTCTCCGCTCGCAGCAGTCTCCTGCCAAGCCGCACCGCCGACTCTCTCAAGTCCCTCTCTGTTGCGGAACTGCCACAAACCGATCTGAGGTCCAAGCTCCTGAGGAACGCCTTCTTCATTCGGATAGTAGATCTTTCCATCTCCGCCGATAGTAATTCTGCTGGCAATAGCATTTCCATCAACCACGATAGGATTGCCGTCTATTCCAAGAACAGGATTTCCTTCAGCTGTTGTAAGCTCAAGAGTTGTTCCTCCCGTTTCCTGAAGAGCCCATGTAAAATTACCGTTTCTGGTGTACTGAACAGTCTCTCCGTCCGCAGCGGTATAAGCAAAGAAGCCGTCTCCGCTTATTGCAATAGCTGCCGGGTTGTCACTGCTCTGGTAAGATCCCTGTGAAAAATACTGATTTATAGTAGATGTACGAACACCAAGTCCCACCTGTGAATTGGTTGGCTTAGGTTCGCCGTTTGCTGTAGTTGTAACTGTCTGAAGCTCCTGGTACAAAAGAGACTTAAACTGTGCTCCCTGTGCCTTATATCCGACTGTATTAACATTTGCAAGGTTGTTCGATATAGTATCTACGTTTGTCTGCTGGGCATTCATTCCTGTTGCCGCTGACCATAAACTTCTAACCATAGACATACCTCCCTCTCTTTGGTATGTATCGGCACAATGTCCGTAATACTTTATAAAAAAAGTATAAATTTTTATATCAAACCAATTTTATTACTGAAGTCTTCCAAGCTGATTTGCAGCAATATCAAGCGTATCATCGATAGTCGTTATCATTCTCTGGTTCGTATCATAATTTCTCTGTACTGCGATCATATTGACCATCTCATCAACAACAGATACATTGGACTGCTCCAAAAATCCAGAATACACACGTCCGGTTCCCTCTATAGGATTGGCTCCGTTGACGGGAATATACATGTTTTCACCGTAATGCTCAAGATTATCGTATGTGATACGTCCGTCAGCGTATGTTGTCTTCTCAAAATCAAAGACTCCGATAGTTGATACTATCTCGCCGTCCTGTATGATATTACCGTTCATGCTGACTTCAACCGGAAGTGAAGGATCAAGCTGGATATGTCCTCCGTCCTGTGAAAGAACAAAGTCACCATCCTGAGTAACAAGCTCTCCCTCTTCAGTCACTGTGAAATTACCGTCTCTGGTATACATTATATTAGTCTGATTCGGAACATCTCTCTCAATATTCACGGCTTTATTGGTATATTCAATTCCAAAAAATCCGTATCCGCCGATAGCCATGTCATATTTGTGTCCTGTCTCCTTCATAGGGCCTTCGGACCAATCAACATAGCCTTCACCAATCTTTACACCGGGATTAATAATGCCCAGTCCACGCGCAGTGAACGGGGCATCAGTATAATCTTTAATTTTGAGCGCAAGCTGATCACTGAAAGACTGTGATGTTGCGCCTTCCTTCTTATAACCGTTGGTGTTGGCATTGGCGAGATTGTTTGTCAGCACATCCATTCTGTGCTGCTCATTGATCATTCCTGTGTAAGCAGTATAAAGACCTTTTACCATTCTCTTTCCCTCATACCGTCCTGGTCATTCCTTATAGTTCAATCCTTGATATATCTTATTGCGGATCATCAATCCTGATGGTAACCGACAATAAACTCTACATAGCGGCCTGTTCCGATGGCAACTGCCGTCATAGGATCCTCTGCTGTCATAGTATTGATTCCGGTCTTTGAATAGATAAGATCTTCAAGTCCGCGAAGAAGTGCTCCGCCACCTGTAAGAACAATTCCTCTGTCGGCGATATCTGCCGCAAGTTCCGGAGGTGTGTTCTCAAGAACACTGTGAATAGCTTCAATAATCTGTGATGTAGGTTCTCTTAGTGCTTCCTCTGTCTCTTCAGAAGATACTCTTACAGTCTTCGGAAGACCTGTAACAAGGTTACGTCCCCTTACATCGAGGAAATCGTCTTCCGGTCTTGGATAAGCCGAACCGATCTTAATCTTTATATCCTCAGCAGTTCTGTCACCGATAAGAAGATTGTGCTTCTTTCTCATGTAACGAACGATAGCTTCATCAAAGTCATCTCCGGCAACCTTAACGGATGTACTTACAACCGTTCCGCCAAGAGAAATAACTGCAATATCAGATGTACCACCGCCTATATCAACGATCATGTTTCCGCAGGGCTTTGTTATATCAATTCCTGCTCCGATCGCTGCTGCGATAGGCTCTTCGATAGTCTTAACATCTCTTGCACCGCAAAGTCTTGTAGCATCTTCTACGGCTTTCTTCTCAACTTCCGTAGCTCCACTGGGAACACATACAGCTATAAAAGGTTTCCTATGAAATTTTTTACCGATAGCCTTCCTAATGAAGTATCTCATCATCTGCTCAGTAATTTTGTAATTAGAGATAACTCCCTGTCTCAGAGGTCTTACGGCGACAATATTGCCGGGTGTACGTCCCAGCATAAGCCTTGCATCCTCACCGATTGCCTTGATTTCCTCTGTATCTCTGTCATAAGCAACTACAGAAGGTTCCTTAAGAACTACTCCCTTGCCCCTTATGTAAACAAGAACAGATGCCGTTCCTAAATCAATTCCGATGTCTGCGTACTGCATAATTAAAGGTACCCCTTTCAAAACTGTGTGTCATTCATTTATTTCAGCGCATAATTGCGGATAATAAAATGTTAATAATACATTGCCATTATAAACCATCTTATTGAGATTTAAAAGGGGCTACCTTTATTTATATCGGACATTTCCTAATAAAACTTAACTTTCAAATCATTTTTTTACGTATTTTCGGGAAGATTTTTAAAAATTTCCAGCAAAACGCCCTAACCATGCGTTTTTTAAGGATGTGTTAAAATTAATCAATTTTTCTTTAGGAAAAAACCGATAATGATTATTTCTTTAGCATCCGTTTAATGTATGCTCCCGTATATGACTTTTTGCACTTGGCAACTTCTTCCGGCGTACCGCATGCAACCACAGTTCCACCTCCGGATCCGCCCTCGGGGCCCATGTCGATGATATAATCGCCTGTCTTTATCACATCAAGATTGTGCTCGATCACCACAACCGTATTGCCCTGTTCAACCAGTTCATGCATGATCTTCACAAGCTTCTGAACATCGGCAAAATGAAGGCCCGTCGTAGGCTCATCGAGGATATATACCGTCTTTCCTGTACTGACCTTACTAAGCTCAGTCGCAAGCTTTATTCTCTGCGCCTCTCCGCCCGAAAGTTCCGTGCTGGGCTGGCCAAGCTTGACGTATCCCAGTCCTACATCATAAAGCGTCTGTATCTTTCTCTTGATCGTTCTGACATTCTCAAAGAAAGTAAGCGCCTCTTCAACCGTCATATTGAGGACATCATAGATACTTTTTCCCTTGTACTTAACTTCCAAAGTTTCATGATTATATCTCTTTCCACCGCAGACCTCACATGGAACATATACATCCGGCAAAAAGTGCATCTCAATCTTGATGATTCCGTCACCGCCGCAAGCTTCGCATCTGCCGCCCTTTACGTTAAACGAGAATCTTCCCTTCTTGTATCCTCTTGCTTTTGCATCCGGAGTTCCGGCAAAAAGATCCCTTATCATATCAAACACGCCTGTATATGTCGCGGGATTTGACCTCGGGGTTCTTCCGATAGGCGACTGATCGATCGCGATAACCTTATCAACCTGTTCAAGACCTTCAATTCCCTTATGTTTGCCGGGAATGCATCTCGCCCTGTTAAGGTCTCTTGCAAGGTGCTTGTAGAGTATCTCATTGACAAAAGAACTCTTTCCCGAACCTGAAACACCGGTAACTATGGTAAGTACACCGAGCGGAACATCTATATCCACATTCTTTAAGTTATTCTCGCAGGCACCAAGTACCTTAAGCCATCCTTTTGGCTCTCTTCTGACTTCCGGAACTTCGATCTTGAGCTTACCCGCAAGATACTGACCCGTTATGGACTCCTCGACCTTCATGATCTCTTCGGCAGTTCCTGTAGCAACAATCTTACCGCCCCTGGAACCTGCACCCGGTCCGACATCTACAATATAATCAGCTTCTCTCATCGTGTCTTCATCGTGCTCTACAACGATAAGAGTATTTCCAAGATCTCTCAGATTCTTGAGCGTATTGAGAAGTTTGTCATTATCCCTCTGATGGAGTCCGATACTCGGCTCATCGAGGATATAGCACACTCCGCACAGTCCTGAGCCGATCTGCGTGGCAAGCCTTATACGCTGCGCCTCTCCGCCCGAAAGCGTACCTGTAGCTCTCGAAAGAGACAGATATCCTAGTCCAACATCAACAAGAAATCCTACTCTTGCCCTTATCTCTTTCAGAACCTGCGCGCCGACAAGCTCCTGATGCTCACTAAGTTTGAGATTCTCAAGGTAGTTCTGAAGTTCATCAACCGACATCGATGTAATCTCATAGATATTCTTATTATCTACAGTAACCGCCAGCGATTCTTTCTTAAGCCTCTGTCCGCCGCAAAGCTGACAAGGTGTAATTCTCATAAACTCCTGATATTCAGCCTTTGCCGTTTCAGAAAAAGTCTCTCTGTATCTCTGTTCAACATTCTTAATAAGACCGTCGAAAAGAATAGGATAATCACCTTCTCCTCTCGATCCCTTGTAATGAACATTGACAGTCTTGTCAGCTCCGTGTATAAGCATATGTCTTACCTTCTCAGGAAGGTCGCAGAACGGAGTATCAAGGCTGAACTTATAAGCTTTGGCAAGCGCTTTCAATGTCGCATTGCTAAAGCTTCCCTCTTTATTTGCAGACTGCCATCCCATAACAACGATACATCCGTCATTTATGGAAAGAGTCTTATCCGGAATCATAAGATCCTCGTCAAATTCCATCTTATATCCAAGTCCCGCACAATCAGGGCAGGCGCCGAAGGGATTGTTGAACGAAAAACTTCTTGGCTCGATCTCGGGAATACTGATTCCGCAATCGGGGCAGGCAAAGTTCTGACTGAAATTAAGTTCTTTGCCATCAATAACATCAACGGTAAGAAGTCCCTCCGCGAGCTGCAACGCTGTCTCCACAGAATCCGTAAGTCTCTTCCTAAGATTCTCGTTATCATCTCTTATGACAATTCTGTCAACTATAACTTCAATACTGTGCTTAATATTCTTATCAAGCTTGATCTCTTCAGAAAGCTCATACTGGCTTCCGTCTATTCTTACTCTGACGTAACCTGCTCTTTTTGCCCTGTCGAGAGTCTTGGCATGTTCACCTTTTTTGCCCCTTACAACAGGTGCGAGTATCTGAAGCTTGGTTCCATCGCCGAGAGCCATGATCTGATCGCACATCTCGTCAACAGTCTGCCTTCTGATCTCACGTCCGCAGTTCGGACAATGCGGTATACCAATTCTGGCGTACAACAATCTGAAGTGATCGTATATCTCGGTAACCGTTCCCACAGTCGATCTGGGATTCTTATTGGTTGATTTCTGATCGATTGAAATTGTTGGAGAAAGTCCTTCAATCCTCTCAACATTCGGCTTATCCATCTGACCAAGGAACATTCTCGCGTAAGATGAGAGTGATTCCATGTATCTTCTCTGGCCTTCCGCAAAAATGGTATCAAAAGCAAGCGAGGACTTACCGGATCCCGAAAGTCCCGTAAAAACTGTCAGAGTCTCCCTGGGTATCTTGACGCTCACATGTTTCAGATTATGTTCATCCGCCCCGCGGACTCTGATGTAATCATGAATATCCGTGGGAAGTATTCTCTTTGCTGTCGTATTCTTTTTTGTCATTCTGCTGTTATCAGGCATATGTTTATCTCCTGTCACCTGTCCGTTGTCCGGGTTATTTACCCTCTGTCAGGTCATTATAGATTTTCTTAAGTTCTATCATTCGATCTCTGAGTGTCGCCGCAGTCTCAAAGTCGAGCTCTGTAGCTGCACGCTTCATCTTCTTCTGAACCTCTCCGATGAGTTTCTCAAGTTCATCCTTATCCATTGCCTCAGGATCTTTTTCAAATTTAACTTCTTCCTTGGCAATGGCCTTTGTTACGGCAATAAGCTCTCTTACCGCCTTCTTTATGGTCTGCGGAGTTATTCCGTGTTCCTTATTATACTCTTCCTGTATCTTGCGTCTTCTTGCCGTTTCATCTATGGCTTTCTGCATAGAATCCGTCATATTATCGGCATACATGATAACGCGACCTTCCGCATTACGCGCAGCACGGCCGATTGTCTGAATAAGCGATGTCTCCGAACGAAGGAATCCCTCCTTGTCCGCATCGATTATCGCAACAAGCGAGATCTCCGGGATATCAAGTCCCTCTCTCAAAAGATTGATACCAACCAGAACATCAAATACATCAAGTCTCATATCCCTGATGATTTCTGCTCTTTCAAGAGTATCAATATCGGAATGAAGATATTTTACCCTTATTCCCGACTCAGCAAGATACTCGGTGAGGTCTTCAGCCATTCTCTTGGTGAGTGTCGTTACGAGGACCTTATTCTTCTTATCTATCTCTGTTCGTATCTCACCTATAAGGTCATCAATCTGCCCCTCAACAGGTCTTACGGAGATCTCAGGATCGAGAAGTCCCGTAGGTCTTATTACCTGCTCCGTTCGCAGTAGTTCATGCTCTTCCTCATATTTACCGGGCGTAGCGGAGCAAAAGAGCATCTGATCGATGTGCGATTCAAATTCCTCAAAATTAAGAGGCCTGTTATCAAGCGCCGACGGCAATCTGAATCCATAGTCAACAAGTGTAAGTTTCCTGCTCCTGTCTCCGTGATACATGGCTCCAACCTGCGGTATCGTCATGTGCGACTCATCCACTATTATCAGGAAATCCCTGTCAAAGAAGTCCAAAAGCGTAAGCGGAGGCTCTCCCGGCGCCATAAAGTTAAGATGCCTTGAGTAGTTCTCAATTCCGGAACAGAATCCTGTTTCTTTGAGCATCTCTATATCAAAATTGGTTCGCTCAGATATTCTCTGAGCTTCAATAAGTCTGTCTTCTCCCTTAAAGAACTTGATCTGTTCCTCAAGTTCCTTCTCAATCTCAACACACGCCATGTTGATATTCTCCTGAGGAACAACATAGTGCGATGCAGGATATATCATCACATGTGAAAGCTCGCTTCTGACCTTGGCAGTCACAGGCTCAATCTCGGTGATCCTGTCTATCTCATCGCCAAAAAACTCTATTCTGATCAGATAATCATCTGCATTGGCAGGGAAAACCTCTATCGTATCTCCTCTTACCCTGAAGTTACATCTTCCAAGTTCAAGATCGTTTCTCGTATACTGAATAGCTACAAGCTCTTCTATTGTCTTGTCTCTGTCCTTCTGCATTCCGGGACGAAGCGAAATCGACATTCCCTTAAATTCATCAGGACTTCCCAGTCCGTATATGCAAGACACACTGGCAACAACGATTACATCCTTCCTCTCCGAAAGCGACGCCGTTGCCGAAAGTCTAAGCTTATCAATCTCATCATTTATCGACGAATCTTTTGCAATATATGTATCTGTCTGAGGAACGTACGCCTCCGGCTGATAGTAATCGTAGTAGGAGACGAAGTATTCAACTGCGTTTTCAGGAAAAAATTCCTTCATCTCGCCGTAGAGCTGGCCGGCAAGAGTCTTATTATGGCTGATTATAAGCGTAGGCTTGTTTAACGCTGCAATTACGTTCGCCATAGTAAATGTCTTACCACTTCCCGTAACACCTAAAAGCGTTTGGAATTGATTACCTTGCTTAAATCCCTCAACCAATTCCTTTATTGCCTGCGGCTGATCACCGGTTGGTTTAAATTCAGAGTGTAATTTGAATTCCATTCTCTTTTCCCTTGTTCCTAATTGTGTCATACAAAAATATTTTTATAAGCAAGAAATGATATACTGCCGTTTCAGTATATCATTTCATAAATTATGCGTCTACAAAAATTGAACACATGTTCGTAATTTTCTTTTATTTTGTTATACTAATGGAGAATTGACAATATGTCGTATCCGACATATATTTTAGATAACAATATATATTTATTACAACCCCAAGAGCGGAACAATACCGACCATTTAAGGAGGTATCCAAATGAGTAGTTATAAAGATTATAAAAATAAAGCACTTCAAAACCCGGAAGTAAAGAAAGAATATGAAGCCCTTGCTCCGGAATACGACATTATTCAGGCAATGATTGATGCTCGAAAAAGCCAAAATCTCACCCAAAAAGATTTATCTGAACGCACCGGCATTACACAGGCCGATATCAGCCGAATCGAGAAAGGCACCCGCAATCCCAGCCTCGAAATGCTTAAAAGATTGGCTCATGGTCTCGGCTTGCAGCTAAAAGTAGAGTTCATTAAACCGAATAAAGTTTAAGAATAAGCACCCAAAAAGCCGGAGATTGTTATAATCTCCGGCCTTTCTATTTTTCCTTTATTTCACAGATTAAACGAATCATACGTATACACCATATCCTGCTCAATCACGAAGTCCTCGCAAGTTGATACTCTCTTTGCGTCGATATGGTCAAGAAGCTGTGTCGTGCACATTGCGGCAGTTGCCTCGCCTTCAGGGATTTGCGGTTTTGTACTGCCGTTTGTAAGTAGGCTCACCACTCCCAATATCAGCATTATTCCTATAAAAGCCACTCCAAAAGTATATATGAATATTATCATTTCTCCTCCTTAAAAAGCTCTCTGCCGATAAACTCTGCGATTCTTTCTTTGGCGTTATAAAGTCTTCCCTTGAACGCGGGCATTCTGGTTTCCGCATCGCAAACGACATACTTTTTGACAGGCTCTGCGTACAGTATTGTTCCCGAGATTGCAGCTGCAAGGCCTGCTGCCGCTATACTCCTTTTCAGATATCTTACTATTCCGCTACGTTTTCTTTTTACAATGCTGTCCAAAAGAGCTTTCTCTATCTCACCGCACGACTTAAATCTGTCATCGCGCTCCGGCTTTATGCACTTGTTTATTATCTTTACAAGATCGTCCGAAAGTTTGGGTGAGCCGTTTAGCTTGAAGTTTTCTAGCGCGTTCTCATTCTTAACGTCTATTCCGGTTGTCATCTGCAACAGCGTCATGCCAAAGCAATATATATCAGTCTTTGGGCTCGTCTGTCCAAGCGTACCGTACTGCTCGGGCGCTGCGAATCCTACCGTCCCGAGAAAAGAGGTATCGGATTTTTCGCCTCTTCTGTAGATCCTGGCAGCTCCGAAATCTATAAGATACACCTTTTTATCATTCCCGATAATGATATTGGCAGGCTTTAAGTCTCTGTATATCACAGGTTCACGAAGTCCGTGCAAATACTTAAGTATTCCCGCAAGCTCTATCGCTATGCCGACAGCCTCTTTTTCAGAAAGTATTCCGTTAGCATGCAGCTTTTCCGCAAGGCTGATTCCTGAAATGTGCCTGGTGACCATGTAACCGTCTCCGTAATCCACGAGCCGCTGGATTCTTGGATGCTTTAACCTTTTTAAGACAGATGCCTCTTCTTCCATGGACATCGATGCCCTACCGAGAGCTCCTTTGATTTCCTTCAAGACTTTTACGGTAACTTTTTTGCCCGTGCGTTTGTCATACGCCAGATAAACTGCACTCGTTCCGCCTTCGCCTATTTTCTTTAATATCTTATATCTGCTTAACCCTCTCATGCTCCGAGCTCCATACACAACGCCGCAACAGAGATATTGTCGGTTTCTTTTCTGTCATAGGCTTTTTCTGCGAGTTTCCTGCACGCTTCAAGCATATCCTCCGAAGTCACGCACATCTGCGGGCAAAGTTTGTTATATAGTTCTTCCTTGTCCAAAGTCCGCCAAAATCCATCAGAGCATGCGATCACGGTCGAATCGCTTCCGATGATCCCGCGTGTTATGTCAGGTTCCGGCGTTTTCATCGAGCCCACGCATCTAAGAAGCACGCTCTTTTCCCTGTCACTTACTGCTTCTTTCTCTGTGATAAGACCTTCATCAAGCTTCTTTTGAAGCATACTGTGATCCTTCGTAAGCTTTTTTACCTCACCCTTTGAAATTATATATATCCTGGAATCGCCGACATTCATGATCATATATCTGTCACCTATCTGCAAAAGAGCCGTTAGAGTCGTACCAAGGTCTATCTTTCTGTGTCTTGCATATCTTCTAAGTTCTCCGCCAATCCCGGAAACGAGCCTTCGCCAGGACATTTCTATTACATCCCACATTCTGTCGGATTCAAGATCCTGCATAAGAGTCAGTTCCTCATGAAACCAGTTCTCTAAAGACCTGACAACCTTGCAGCTTGCTATCTCTCCCTTGGGAAGTCCTCCCATTCCGTCGCATACGGCAACAAAAGAGATTCTCCCAAGCTTTTCCGAATTTGCCACCTTAACAAGAACCGAATCCTGATTGATCTTGCGGCTTTTACCTGCATCAGTATAAATACATGCTTTAACTTTCATAACTTACCTTTCAAAACAACCGGAAAATCGCCCGATTTGGGCATAAGATTAATAAAAAGAAACTGCGTATGTAGATATAAATCTGCGAAACACAGTTTCTGATAATACTATTTATTGTTTTACTTGTCAAGAAGCTCCTTCATGACCTCGACTGCCTTATCTTTCTGCGTGTCGATCTTTTCATTCTGGGCCTTGTCTACATCAAGCTCGATCTCAACATCCGGCTCGATACCTATCTTGTGGATATTGAATCCCTTAGGAGTGTAGTAATCACTTACTGTAAGTTTAACTGCAGTTCCGTCGTTAAGATCGAATACGCTCTGCACGATTCCTTTTCCGAAAGTAGTCACGCCTACAAGCTTACCGATACCATAATCCTTGATTGCTCCCGCAAGTATTTCTGATGCACTTGCAGAGTACTGATTAATAAGAACAACAACAGGAATATCTATCTGATGACTTCCGTCGCAGGTGTAATCCTGCTTGTTTCCATCCCTGTCGACAGTGTATACGATTTTTCCTTTAGGAAGAATCTGCCTTGCGATATCGCATACTGTCATAAGATTTCCACCGGGATTATTTCTAAGATCTATAATAAGTCCCTTTATGTTGCTTGCACGAAGTTCTGCAAGACCTTCGGTAAACTGATCTGTAGTAATCTCATCAAATTCAGTGATCTTAAGATATCCGATTCCATCCTTAAGAAGTTCTGTCGAAACAGTAGGAACCTGTATCTCATTTCTTGTCACATCAACTTCAACATTGTCTGCCTGACCTTCTCTTATAAGAGTAAGATGTACGGAAGTTCCTTTTTCTCCCTTTATCTTGGCAACAACCTCATCAAGACTAAGTCCCTGAGTGCTCTCTTTGTTGACCTCATAGATCACATCGCCTTCCATAAGTCCGGCTTCATCGGCGGGGCCGCCTTCCATAACGCCGGTTATCATTGGAATATTTCTCTCTTTGTCCATTCCGACATATGCGCCGATTCCGTAGTAAACGCCCTTTGTAACAGCCTTGAGTTCTTTAAGCTCATCTTCTGTGTAATAGACTGAATACGGATCTCCCAGAGAATCAATGAGTCCCTTGTACATTCCCTCCACTTCAGCAGTCTTATCCACATCATCCTTGTAATAGTTTGTGTCAACAAGTCCCTCAAGCAGCTTGACCTTTCTGATCGTATTGCTGTTTAGGATTCCCTGTTCATCACGACTGCCTGCACGGGCACCGGTTACCAGAATAAAACAGATCGTACCTGCAACAAATACGAACATTGCACAAAATGCTCCGATGATGATGCCGCTTATAAATCTTCTTTTGAGCTTCTTCTCCGTCTCAGCATCACTTACGGCCTGTTTCTCTGTCAACTCGTTGTTCTCAATAATTTCGTTTTCCAATGTTCTTTATCTCCTGTCCAATTTTATTTTAGATAATTCCATGGACTAACATAAGCTCCGTTAAGTCTGACTCCAAAATGAAGATGATTACCGGTGGATCTTCCGGTAGAACCGACTGCCGCTATCTTTGTTCCCGCAGTGACATCCTGCCCTTTGGAAACATACAAAGCCGAACAGTGCATATATATAGTATACAACCCGGCTCCGTGATTGATCATCACATAATTTCCCATTGTTCCGTTATAATCGGCTGCAACTACGGTTCCGTTATATGCCGCCAGGATAGCCGATCCGGCCGGAGCAGCAAAATCAACACCATTGTGCATCTTTTGTATTCCCAATGTAGGGTGAATTCTCATACCGAATTGATCGGATACTCTGCTATAGTTGGGACAAGGAAATGTAAACATTCCGCCGTCATACTTGTATTTATTGTATAAAGAAGCCTTATCTGCGGCAACTTCTTTTTCAAGTGCAGCGATAGCTTCATTCTCAGCCTTTATCTCCGCTTCATATTCAGCGATAGCCGCTTCCTTATCGCCTATATCAGCTTTAACAGACTGAAGCTCCGCACCTTTGGCATCAAGAAGATTCTGCATGTTGCCCTCTTCTTCCTGTTTACTTGCCTTGGCAAGGTTGAGGGTTTCTTTTTCTTCTTCAAGTGCCTTCTTATTGAGCGCAATAAGTTCCGTAGTAGCTATATACTCGTTAAGCTTCTTCCTGTCATAGGCAGAAAGCATCTCGGTATACTCGGCTTTATTGAGCATGTCCGCATAACTGCCGGCACCTAACAAGAGTTCTAAATAAATCGTATTTCCGCGTTCATACATGAACTTGATTCGCTGCTTCATAGCCTCATACTGGGCCTTCTGCGTGCGCTCCGCCTCATTCAGATCATCCGTAGTCTCTTTGATCTCAGTTTCTTTTTTCTCAATATTACCACTGAGTTCGTCTATCTTACTCTGTATTTCTGTCAAGGAAGCATCAAGTTCAGCAATATATTTATTTAGATTAGACTTATCTTTTTCAAGCTCTTTTTTTACATTTTCAAGATTGGTCTTAGCGTTCTTTAGGCTATCTCTTTCCTCTTTCTGCTTAGAAATCTGAGCTTCTTTGGCTTTAATGCTGTCTTCTGTAACTTCCGCAGACACCATGATATTCCCGGCATCAAAGGTAAATATCAGAATCATGACACAAGCCAACGCACGAAACAGCCTATTTAACGTGCCTTTTCTTAATCTGTTCAAATTTCCTGATCTTCCTTTTAATTATTTGATTATACATGCAAATGCTTTCTTACTGTTGTGAAACTTCCCAAAAAGCCAATACCGATTCCGATAGCCATAGAAATAGGCACAAGATCGTTGTATATCTGTTCAACCGGTAAAAACGGCAAAATGGTCGAAAGCATGGCAAACTTGGTGTTAACGTAAGAAATAGCATTCTTGTAAATATAGTAAATAATAACAAGCGGTATTGCAGATCCTATTATTCCAATGAGAATACCCTCTACCACGAACGGCGCCCTTACAAAAAAGTCCGTTGCTCCGATGTACTTCATAATGTTTATCTCATCTTTTCTGACTGCAATACCCATAGTAACAGTATTGCTGATCAGGAAAATCGATACGCACAAAAGAATAATGATGATGCCCATTGAAACATAAGCCATAAGCTTATTGAGTCCGCTCAATGTATCGGCTGTAACTTCCGATCTCTTAACGTCTCTTACGGTATCTATGCTCTCAATGTATGTAACAAGAGCTGCCTGCATTGAAACGTCCTTAAGGTATATCTGCAGGTTTGCTGAATCAGCAAGCGGGTTCTCTGTGAATCCGTCTGTATAACCTCCGAGATACTCCTCTTTGTAGCCTTCCCAAGCAGCGTCGGCACTTTCATAGTGAATCTCTTTTACTTCCGGGCGCTTCTCGATCTCGCTCTTAACCGCAAGCATCTGATCTTCAGAAGTTCCCTCGTCAAAGAAAACCGTAACCGAAACGCCTTCCTCAGCCGTATGAACAAAGTGTTGAATATTATTTATTATTGAAAAAAATAGACCAAACAGGAAAAGACATGCACCTATTGTTGCAATAGAAGCAAGGGTATACCATTTATTTCTCCCCAAGTTCTTGAATCCCTGTCCAATGGTATAAAAGAAACTATTAATCCTCATCGATGTATGTACCTTCTTCCTCGTCCTCTATGATAACGCCTTTTTTCATGGTCACAACTCGCTTCTTCATGGCATTTACTATTTCTCTGTTATGAGTTACCACAATAACAGTAGTGCCATTCTCATTGATTTTTTCCATAAGCTTCATTATTTCCCATGAATTATTGGGGTCAAGATTTCCGGTAGGCTCATCTGCCAAAAGAATAGTAGGCTTATTAATGAGTGCTCTTGCAAGAGCAACTCTCTGCTGCTCTCCACCGGACAACTGATTAATCTTACTCTTGTACTTGCCTGCAAGATTAACCGTAGCAAGTATAGAAGGAACATTTCTCTTTATTTCCCTTGTAGGGGTCTGAACAATTCGCTGGGCAAATGCTACATTCTCGTATACATTCCTGTCCTTGAGAAGTCTGAAATCCTGGAACACTATACCAAGATTACGTCTAAACTTCGGAATCTTATTGTGTTTGATCTTATTCAGGTTATAACCTAAAACGGTAATCTCACCGTTTGTCGGAACAAGCTCCCTTAAGAGAAGCTTAATGAGAGTAGACTTACCCGATCCGCTGTCTCCCACAATAAATACGAATTCACCTTTTTTTACATGAAGTGATACATCGTTAAGTGCCGGTGCACCTGATGAATATGACTTCGTCACATGTTCGAGGGTAATAACCTCGCCTTCGGGTATCTGCCTACCCGATTTCTTCTTTCTAAATCCTTTTTCCATAGCATCTCCCCGAAATTTGTGTTTATATATTTAGATGTAGCAGATGTCAAAAAAGACATCTGCATATTATATGACTCGCCCAACAGCTGTATCTGTTTTATATCATGAAATTCTATCCATGTACTTCATGTATCTGACAACCATAAGCGCGATCTTAAATGTGATCGCATCGTCAAATACTCTAAGATCAAGTCCTGTGCTCTTCTGCAACTTATCCAGTCTATATACAAGTGTATTTCTGTGGATGAAGAGCTGTCTTGAAGTCTCTGAAACATTGAGACTGTTCTCAAAAAACTTATCAATGGTGGTAAGAGTCTCCTGATCGAAGTCATCAGGATTTCTTCCTCCGAAGATCTCTTTGATAAACATCTTACAAAGCGGAATGGGAAGCTGATAAATAAGTCTTCCGATACCAAGTTCGCTGTAACAGATAACCTTTCTCTCGTCAAAGAAGATCTTGCCGACATCGAGAGCCATCTTCGCTTCCTTGTAGGAACGGCTGACTTCTTTGATCTCACCTACCACTGTTCCGTAAGCAATCCTTACACCTGTAAGCCCGTCTTTTGTAAGAGCCGCGATCATTTCCTCTGCGATCTTAGAAATGTCAGAAGGCTTAGTGTAATCGTTCACATCCTTAACGATGATAATGTTGTCCTCATCAACCTCGGTAACAAAATCATTTGCGTTTCCGAAATGAGTTCTCGCAAGTTCGAGAGCATTGCTGTCTCTTCCGCTTGATGTCTCAACGATCATAGCAATTCGCTTCGCATCCGACTGAATATGAAGCTTCTTTGCCCTACTGTATATATCAACAAGAAGAAGGTTATCAAGCAAAAGATTCTTGATAAAGTTATCCTTGTCAAAACGCTCTTTATAAGCAACAAGCAGGCTCTGGATCTGATACGCGATCATTTTTCCAAGCATGTATACATTATCGCCTGTTCCCGTACAGATCAGAATATACTCGAGCTGCTGCTCGTCATATATCTTAAAATATTGATATCCCTGGATTTCCTGAGAATCAGCCGGAGACTTCACAAAGTCTCTGGCAACAGATGCCACATTACCAATCTCCTGTGATGTCGCTGCAACTTCCTTACCATCAATATCCAGAACATACAACTCAACATGTGCGATGTTCTTAAGTCCGTCAATTGTGTTTTGGAGAATCTGATTTGAAATCATTTGCCACTCTTTCCGCAACCACATGGCCGCTGAATAATATACATAGCCATTTTAATATATATGTACAATAAAATCTACCTGTAACCTGTCATTTTTTGTACATTTTTTTGTTTTGCCCGTCAATATTACCAAAAAAAACAGTTCTTTTTGGTATTATATTATTTGAAATATTGCTAATAAATTGATGTAATATTATCGATATATAAGATGAGAAACAGTGTTTTATACACTAAAAACAGGAGGTGCTTTATGGATATACCTTCCTTATCGATGGCTTTATCACAAAATCGAATTCTCTCAGATGTAGGCGTAGCAATGCTTTCCAAAAATCTGGACATAATGGAAGAAGCCGGCGAAAATATGATCGCAGGAATCCAGTCCGTATCGGAAACATCAGTTAACCCTAATATCGGTTCAAATATCGATATAAGTGTCTGAACACATTTTATGCCATCAAAACATGCCCGCAGCTTATGCTACGGGCATGTTTTTGTTCTTTATTACATTCCTCGCAAAGCAATTGCGCTATAAATCATAAAACTTACAGAAATAATCATAACGATGATAAGAGGAATCGTGATAAGTGTCTGCTTTTTTTCTGCATCCTCCATATCAAACATAGCCGAGAGTTCTTTTTCCTCTCTTGCAAACAGCTTATCGATGTAGTTCTTTCTGCCCTCTATATCAGCCATCTTATAAACAATACAAAGTGCAATGGCAGTAAATATCACGGAAAGCACAAAGTACACTCCGATATACAGCACAAGATCACTTGTTTCAGTCGCAATATCTTCAGCACCGCCAAGATCTATATTGTACATCGTAATAACTTCAAACGAATTAAAGACCGCGTGAGCTATAAACGAAGAAAGGACGCTTCCCGTAGCTTCCACTATCAGGCAGAACATAACCCCCATGACCGCACCGTATGCAAACTGATTAAAGTTAAGGTGCATCATTCCAAAAAGGACAGCGGACAATACCATCGACGCTATTATCCTGCCGCTCCTCTTGTAGCTTTGAAAAAGAACGCCTCTGAAAACTATTTCCTCCACAAACGGTCCGAACAAACCGATAGATAAGAGCATCACTTCCATAGGAAGTTCAACAAGCTGGTCGCTTATTGATGCAACCGCGTTGTCAACAAACAACATAGAAATCGAATTAACAAATGTAACAAGCGGAAACAACGTCACAACATACAGCACAGATAATAATGCCGAGCTAATCTTGATCTTCTTAAGCGGTATGACTGAGGAAAGCGAATCTCCGCTATACAAAGTCATCGCCACCGCAGGAATAAGTACCATAAATTCACATAACATATTGTTCACCGGCAACGGCAGTTCTTTTCCTGTCATCAAAGCCCAATATGAACAGCAAATTACCAGAGCAAGTGTAGATAGTATCATAAAAAGAAATGCCAGATTTGCTTTCTTGTAATCCATACCCATATGTTATTTCCTCACAATTGAATCCGGTTTAATTTCAATCTTTCCTTCTTTAAGTAGCCTTCCGACTGCACGTTTAAACTCATTCTTACTCATATCGGTCTTTTCACGTATGAGCTCAGGCGCCGCCTTATCGTTAAACGGAAGTCTTCCGCCGCCTTCTTCAAGCATTTTCATAAGCTTCTCGGCGTCACTGTCCATCTGAAGATAAGCCTTTTCTCTAAGACTTAAGTTAAGTCTGCCGTCTTCTCTAACAGACATTACGCGGGCATTTACACTGTTTCCGATCTGAATATTTCCGTACAGTTCTTTCTTCGGAATAAGCCCCGAATAGATATCATCGACCGCAACAAACGCTCCGAAATTATCACTCAGTTCATAAACCGTTCCTATAACCTTATCATCCTTGGAATACGGGCTCTTATCCAAAAGATACTTATATACATTCATGGTAACACAAAGTCTGCTACTCTTATCAATATACATAGCGCAAAGAACTTCTTCGCCCGCTCTGACTTTTCTCGTCTGCTCCTTAAACGGAAGGAGCACGTCCTTCTCAAGGCCCCAGTCCATAAATGCTCCGATCTTTCCGGTCTCTTTTACCCTGAGCATTCGAACATCGCCGAGCATTATCTTTGGTGTCTTAGTGGTCGCGATCAGCCTGTCATCGGAATCTTTGTATATAAACACTTCCAATCTGCTTCCGATGTCGCATCCTTCAGGTACCTGTTTCCCGGGCAAAAGAACTTTCTCATCACTTCCGCTCTTTTCCGCAAGGTATACACCAAAATCAACTTTCTTAATTACTTCCAGTTCCTGTTTCTCACCAAGTTTAATCATTATAGTTCCTCCGTCCTCTCAGTATATGCAGTACTCAAGCCTGCGTAATAAGTTCAACTATGCATACAGGTTTGCCGTCTTCTCCGTTAAGACTCACTGTATACTTATCATTATCGTCTTTTTTGCTCATAATAACAACAGGGCAAAGTATATCTCCAAGCCTTGACTGCTTTTTGTACTCAGCGCGCATGGCGACAACCTTAATATCACGCTTGGGAAGGCAGTCCATGGCTATCCTTACGTACTGGCCGTTGTTTACATGGTTATTTGTATCGAGATTGTGCTGCCTGACCTGTATCTCTTCGCCCCAGAATCTCTCGTCTTCCTCAGAAATCTCAATCTTCCTGCCTTCATACTTCATATCAAGCTTAGGCTCAAGAGGATATGCCTTTAAGATTTCATCTGTTATCCTACTGGGAAAGCCTTTCTCGATATCCACAAGGGTCCATATCGAATTGGCTACCGCAAGTCTCTCCCCATCCTTGGTATCCATGAAGAAATTCCTGTAGCCGATAGCTCCTCTCATATCATAAGGAACCGTACCTATCACAACGTCTTCGCACAGCTTGGGATATCTGTTCACAACAATCTGCCATGATGAAAGAACCCATACAATCCCCTTATCCCTGAGATATTCCATTGATGCCGGTCCATCCTGCGTCTGGAATGTCGAGCAATCCTGAAAATAATCTATCAGGGACTCAAGCGTAAGCTCTCCGCTTCTGTCTATTTCGCTGTATCTTATTCTGGAATCAAATGTATACATACGTTTCTCCCGATATAATGTAAAAAGCGAGATTGTCTCCAATCTCGCTTCTCAATATAGCTGGGCTAGTAGGATTCGAACCTACGTAATGACGGAGTCAGAGTCCGTTGCCTTACCGCTTGGCGATAGCCCACCGACAAGAAATGATTATACGGGATGTTTTTAAAAAAAGCAATAGGTTTTTTAAATTATTTTAAAAAATTTGTATAGCATCTTTAATAAAAAGCAGACAACCACGCAAATGCGTATGCTGTCTGCCTATATTATTCAAAATAGAAATCTTTGGCCGCTATATTACACAATCAGCCCTCAAAGAGAAGATCTGCATATGTAGGAATAGGCCAGTCTTTCTTGTCAACGAGCATCTCGAGCTTATCGGCAGGAGTTCTGAGTGCTTCCATTATGGGAAGAACCTTATCCTTGTAGAAGAAAGCAAGTTCGCGCTGATCTTTGATCTTGCGTGCTTTCTCTTCGCTTGCTTTAAGCTTGTCGAGAGCATCCTTCATCTTGCCAAGCTGCTCCTGGATCTCCTTGAGCTCAGCAACTTCAACGGATGCATCTACACCTGCTGCCTTGATCTGGTTAACATCTGTAGCAACTCTTCCGGCATACTTCATAACAGCAGGAATAATCTGCTTTGAAGCCATGTCGATCATTGTAAGAGCCTCGATGTTGATTGTCTTGGCATATGATTCGAAGATGATCTCTCTTCTTGATTCAAGCTCTGTCTTGGTATATACGCCGAATCTGTTGAAGAGGTCAATAGCCTTCTTAGTTGTAAGTGTATCTGCAGCCTCGATTGTGGACTTGATATTGGGAAGTCCGCGTCTCTCAGCCTCTTTTACCCATTCGTCAGAATACCCGTCACCGTTGAAGATGATTCTCTGGTGATCTGTGAGATATTCCTTGATAAGATCATGTACTGCCATATCGAAATCTTCAGCTTTCTCGAGGATATCGGCAGCCTCGCAGAATGTCTCTGCAACGATTGTATTAAGTGTAGTATTTGAGCTTGCCATTGAATCTGAAGATCCAACCATTCTGAACTCAAATTTGTTTCCTGTAAATGCAAAAGGTGATGTACGGTTTCTATCTGTAGCATCTTTCTCAAACTGAGGAAGTGTTGAAACACCGGTCTTGAGCTTGCCGCCCTTCTTGCTGGACTTGGCAACACCTGTCTCGATCAGCTGTCTTACAACGTCCTCAAGCTGCTCTCCGAGGAATACGGAAATGATAGCCGGAGGAGCCTCGTCAGCACCGAGTCTGTGATCGTTACCAACGTCTGAAGCGCTCTGTCTGAGAAGATCTGCGTGTGTATCAACAGCCTTTAAGACACATGCGAGCACAAAAAGGAACTGTACATTTTTGTTGGGTGTATCACCGGGATCGAGAAGGTTTACACCGTCATCTGTGCAAAGAGACCAGTTGTCATGCTTACCTGAGCCGTTAACACCTGCAAAAGGCTTCTCGTGAAGAAGGCATCTCATGTGATGATGCTCAGCAACACGCTTCATAGTCTCCATAATGATCTGATTGTGATCTACAGCGATATTGGCTGTCTCGTAAACGGGAGCAAGCTCGTGCTGTCCGGGAGCAACCTCGTTGTGCTGTGTCTTATCGGGAACTCCGAGTTTCCAGAGCTCAACGTTGAGGTCATTCATGAACTCACCGACTCTTTCTCTGATAACACCGAAGTAATGATCTTCCATCTCCTGTCCCTTGGGAGGCATAGCACCGAAAAGAGTTCTTCCTGTGAAAAGAAGATCCTCTCTCTTCATAGCTTTGTCCCAGTCAACAAGAAAATATTCCTGCTCGGGTCCTACAGATACATTAACTCTTGTAGCTGCTGTATTACCGAAAAGTCTTACTATTCTAAGTGCCTGCTTGTTAATAGCCTCCATAGATCTGAGAAGAGGAGTCTTCTTATCAAGCGCATCTCCTGTATATGAACAAAAGGCAGTGGGAATGCAAAGTGTAACGCCTGCTCCGGACTCCTTAAGGAATGCGGGAGAAGTAATATCCCATGTTGTATATCCTCTTGCCTCAAATGTGGCTCTAAGTCCACCAGATGGGAAAGATGAAGCATCAGGCTCACCCTTTATCAGCTCTTTTCCTGAAAAAGAAGTAAGCATCCTTCCGTCTTTATCTGCACTTCCCACAAAAGAATCATGTTTCTCGGCTGTAATACCTGTAAGTGGCTGGAACCAGTGTGTATAATGTGTTGCTCCGTTCTCAACAGCCCACTCTTTCATAGCATTTGCGACAACATCAGCAGATTCCTTGGATAATTCTCCGCCGTGCTCCGTAACGCTTACAACTTCTTTGTACACATTCTTGGGAAGTCTTTCTCTCATCTTTGCAAGAGTAAAAACGTTCTGTCCGAATATCTCTTCTACGTTCACCCTATTGCTCATCAGTGCCCCTTTCTATAATGCAAAATTCAACTGTTTAAAAGTTTACATCAACTTTCAAAAAACTACTACCAAAATATTATTATTTTTTCTCATTTTCTTTTGAAGGGACTCTGAGTATGTCATATTTTTCTGCAGCCTCAGAAAGTTCCACATACAAAACCTGCTTGGGATGAGGACAAGATTCAACTCTCTCACCGTCTTCGGTGTACATAGCCTTCACCGTAACTTTCACATCCGTTCCGTCAGGCTTCATGATCTCAATCTCATCTCCCACAGAAAACTTGTTCCTCTGCTCGATCTTAGCATACCCTCTGTTATCTATCTCATTTACGATTCCAAGGTAGATGTACTCGTTTACATATGTATTGACGTCATAAATCTGCGTCTCATCACTGGGCTTTCCGAAATAGAAGCCTGTCGTAAACTGTCTGTATGTGCACTTCGATATCTGCTCTTTGTACCAGGGCATGTTCTCCCTGTACTTTTCTTCTGATTCAAAGAAATCATCTATTGCTTTTCTGTATGTTCTTGCGACTGTCGCAACATAGAGGGCCGTCTTCATTCTTCCCTCGATCTTGCAGCTGTCGACGCCGGCATTTACGAGCTCAGGAATATGCTCTATCATGCACAGATCCTTTGAGTTGAAGATATAAGTTCCTCTGTCATTCTCATAAACGGGAAGGTATTCACCCGGTCTTTTCTCCTCGACAACGGCATATTTCCATCTGCAAGGATGAGTGCAGGCGCCGTGATTGGCATCCCTTCCGGTGAAATAGTTGGACAAAAGACATCTTCCGGAATATGAAATGCACATAGCTCCGTGAATGAAGCACTCCATCTCAAGATCCTCGGGAATCTTTTCCTTTATCTCTTTTATCTCATTGAGTGAAAGCTCTCTTGCCGCAACAACTCTCTTCGCGCCAAGGTCGTACCAGAAATTATATGTCTCGTAATTTGTGTTGTTAGCCTGAGTTGAAACGTGAATATCTATCTCTGGACAGATCTTTCTGGCCTTCATAAATATTCCCGGATCGGCGATTATAAGGGCATCCGGCTTAAGCTCTTTTAACTCATGGAGGTATGCGTCAACACCGTCAAGGTCGTAGTTATGTGCCAAAATATTCACGGTAACATGAACCTTTACCCCATGTTCATGAGCAAATGATATTCCTTCTTTCATCTCTTCAGGGCTGAAATTCTTGGCTTTTGCCCTGAGTCCGAATGCATCGCCGCCTATATAGACAGCATCTGCGCCAAATATAACCGCAGTCTTAAGTACTTCCAAACTGCTTGCCGGAATCAATAATTCTGGTTTTCTCATTCTAAATCTCCATACATTCTTGAACTTCATGTTCTCACGAAATCCGCAGCTAATGCGGATTTCTGATTATCTGTTCAAAAAATACTTTTAAAGCTTAACAGAAAGTGTCATCCCGTCACCAACTGTAAGGATAACGGTATTTAAAGCGTCATTATGCTTGAGTTCATAGAGATACTCTCTCATTCTTGAGTGAATGGTCCTGTCTCTTCTGGTAACAGCAAAACGTGATTCTATAACATCTCCGTCCTGCAGTACATTGTCCGAAACGAGCAGACCTCCTTTATCAAGTATCCTGAGGCACTCGGGCAAAAAATTTATATACTGCGCTTTTGCCGCATCCATAAAAATAAAATCATACCCTTGGGAAAGCGTCTTCAAAATTTCTGTCGCATCACCCTCCAAAAGTGTGATTTTATTGTGTGAATCATATTTTTGAAAATTCTCTTTTGCTATCGGAATTCTTTTTTCGTACTTCTCTATGGTAGTTATCCTGGTGTCATCACCTGAATATTCCGCCATCAACAGCGCCGAGAAGCCGACTGCACACCCAACCTCAAGAATATTCTTCGGCCTGGCGTGCGCCATAAGAAACTTAAGAAGCGCCTGCGTGTCCTTCCTTATTATCGGGACATCGCCGGCCTTAGCTTCTCTCTCAAGTTCATCAAGAAATGGAGTGTTTCCTCTGTCCAGCGAATTGATAAACGCTGTCATCCTATCCTGATCAATCACTCTTCTTTTTCTTCTCCTTCTGCTTCTACTACTTCTGCTTCCTCTTCACCGCCGCCTTCATCTTCAGGAGCAAGATCTTCATAAGCACCGTCTACATCCTTGATATTCCCATCAGGATCAAGTGAAGCATCGGATGCTGCTTCAACATATTTGCCGTCTTCATCCTTTACATATCCGGCTATTGTAGCAAGCATTTCTTCCGGAGTCATCTTAGTTGTAAGTTCGTATGTTCCGGCTTTTTCTTTTCCCTTATATTCAGAAAACTTCTCCTGCATCTTAAAGAGCTTCTTGTCTTTTATAAGCCCTTCATCAGCAAGTTTTTCTGCTATGGTCTCTGCGGAATCTCCGTCTTCGATGGTCACGCTGACTGTTTTGCCTTCACCTTCTCCTTCATCGACCGCAGTCTGATTGAAAAGATGATAACCGTAATAGTAAGCGGTCTTAGCACCACCGACTATGATCAAAACAACTACGACAATAAAAATAATCTTTGTTGCGGAATCAAATATTCCATATCCCAATTTTCTTGAATTCATAAAGCTATTCCCCTTAAGTGTTACAGAGACACCGACTTTATCAGTAATTTGTGTCCATGATTATCGGCATAATCATCGGCCTTCTCTTAGTCTTCTTCCATATGTAATCGCTCAGGACTTCTTTCACAATATTCTTGAGTTTGCCCCAGTCGGTCACTCCCTTTTCAAGAGCTTCCGTCACCTCATCCAATACAAGGTCAGTTGCATCATCGATAAGTTTGTCCGACTCTCTTACATATACAAATCCCCTTGAAACTATGCTTGGTCCGGAAACAAGCTGTCCACTGGCCTTATCAAGGCCGAATACTACTATTACTATACCGTCTTCGGCAAGATGCTGTCTGTCTCTTAATACAACATTTCCAACATCGCCTACTCCAAGTCCGTCAACAAGAATTGCTCCTGCGGAAACCTTTCCTTTTACTTTAGCACTATTTTCATCAAGTTCAAGTATATCACCCGAATGCAAAATAAATATATTTTCTTTGGGTATTCCGAGTTCCTTTGCAATCTTTCTCTGTGCGATAAGATGTCTGTACTCTCCGTGAACAGGAATTGAATACTTAGGTTTAACGAGAGTATAGATAAGCTTGATATCTTCCTGACATGCGTGTCCGGAAACGTGTACATCCTGGAAGATAACGTCCGCGCCCTTCATCTGAAGTTCATTGATGATATTGGTGACAGCCTTCTCATTTCCGGGAATCGGATGAGATGAAAAGATAACCGTATCTCCTGCGCTTATTGTGATCTTTCTGTGCTGTCCGTTTGCCATTCGGCTGAGAGCAGCCATACTCTCTCCCTGGCTTCCCGTTGTGATGATAACAGTTTTGTTATCGGGATAATTCTTGATATTATCAATATCGACAAGTGTGTCATCCGGAACCTGAATGCATTCCAGTCTCTGAGCGATATCGATAATGCTCACCATACTTCGTCCTTCGATAACAACTTTTCTTCCGCACTTATGCGCAGTATTTATTATCTGCTGAACTCTGTCTACATTTGACGCAAATGTCGCAATTATGATTCTTGAATTCTCATGTTCTTCAAAAAGGTTGTCGAGAGTTCGTCCAACGGTCTTTTCAGAAGCTGTAAATCCCGGTCTTTCGGCATTTGTGGAATCACACATAATCGCCAAAACACCTTTTTTACCAATCTCAGCAAATCTCTGGAGGTCTATGGGATCTCCATAAACAGGTGTGTAATCAACCTTGAAATCTCCGGTATGAACAACGGTACCGGCAGGTGAGTAGATTGCAAGCGCAGCCGCATCTACTATAGAATGATTTGTTCTGATAAACTCGACTCTAAACTGGCCGAGATTGATTGACTGTCCGAATTTTACAACTTTTCTTCTGGTGTTCTTAAGTAAATTGTGCTCCTCGAGCTTATGCTCGATAATTCCCATAGTAAGCCTTGTGGCATATACGGGAACGTTGAGCTCATGCAAAATATAAGGAAGGGCTCCGATGTGATCCTCATGGCCGTGCGTGATCACGAATCCCTTTACCTTATCGATGTTCTCCTGCAAGAAGGTAACATCGGGGATTACAAGATCTATTCCAAGCATGTCGTCATCAGGGAATGAGAGACCGCAATCCACTACAATAATACTGTCTTCGTATCTGAAGGCAGTGATGTTCATTCCAATCTGCTCAAGACCACCCAAAGGTATGATCTGCAGCTTGGACTCATTTTCAGTTTTTTTCTTGCTCAATAATTGTTCCTCCACTTCTATGGCGGACACATAGAACCCAATATTAACCTTTTGCCCGTTAAATATCGAGATCTATGCCATCCTCAGAAAGCAGCTTACGAAATACACCTGCAACCGCATCCAGTTCCAAGTCGTCGTCTACAATTACATAAACCGCTTCTTCATCTTTTATATCGGAGTCGTCGCGCAATATCAGCGCTTCTCCGTCACCATCTTCTTCATCTGTGACAAGCAGATAGGTCTTTGCACCTATCACTGTCTGCTCGAGGCAGTAAAACTCTACAGCTTCACCACCGTCGGGACTAAATATAATCTTTTCCAAAATTATTCACCATTATTCTTTTCTGTTATCCAGATAATCCTGAAGGATAACCTGCGCAGCGATCATATCGACATACTCTTTTCGTTCACGACCTTTTATTCCGAGTTCATCCATAATCTCATCGGCTGCTACTGTTGTAAGTCTTTCATCCCACATTATTACAGGGATTTCGGTACGTCTTTCTATTCTATCCTTGAATTCAAGGCACAACTGTGAACGCTCAGAAGGCGTCATGTCCATATTTACGGGGAGTCCCAGAACTATCTTCTCGACTCCGTAAGTGGTTATGAGTTCTTCTATGCGTGCCAGTGTTCTTCTAAGTTTATTCTCTTCTTTTCTACGGATTATTTCCTTCCCTTGTGCGGTAAGAAGCAGCTCATCACTCAAAGCCACGCCTACCGTACGGGAACCGTAGTCAAGTCCCATTATCCGCATTAGTGCTGCTCTCTTATCACTTTCTTGCCCACTCGTTGCTCTTGATATACTCGGTAAGCATCTCCTCCACAAGCTCATCACGCTCTACTTTCATGATAAGGCTTCTTGCTCCCTTGTGGCTTGTGATATAAGTCGGATCGCCTGACATAATATAGCCGACAATCTGATTTACCGGATTGTATCCTTTCTCAAGCAGGGCGTCGTAAACAACCGAAAGAACTTTTTTAACACCAGTCTCGGGATCTGCTTCGACTTTAAAAAACTGAGTGTTACCCAAATTCTGTTCTGCCATATTTTTTCTCCAATCGTTTATATTATTTTTGTATTTTTGAAGCAATCATAAACTGACCGCTTAAATTCTAAATCAGCACTATATATCTTAATATTACACTACTGTTTTCAAATAAGCAATGTATCGTCATTTAGAAATATTCTCGGAATCGCCTTGGAAATCTCGCCACTCACCGCACCATGTGCGTTAACTGCATTCTCCGGCACCGCAACTCTGACATATCTGTCAGTATGGCCGATAACATATGTAATCTTATTTATCTCTTCAGTGTCTTCCCAAAGAACCGAAAGTTCTTTTCCAATGAAGCCTTCACGATAACACTTTGACTGTGCTTTTGTCAAATTCAAAAGGACTTCACTTCTCTCGGTCTTCTGTCTGTCGGTAAGTTGCTCCTTCATTCCGGCGGCAACCGTACCTTTCCTCGGCGAATATTTAAAGACATGTATTTCATAGAAATTTATGTCTTCCACAAATTTCCTGCACTCTTCAAATTCCTCTTCCGTCTCACCGGGGAAGCCCACAATGATATCAGTTGTTATCGCAGGATCTCCGAATACTTCGCGAAGATACTCAACTCCCGCTTTAAAATCAGCGGCGGTATAATGTCTGTTCATTCTCTTAAGCACAGAATCACAGCCGCTCTGAAGTGAAAGATGGAAGTGAGGACAGAGTTTTTTCAATGCTCCGAGTCTCTGTGCATTTTCTTTTGTTATGATTCTCGGTTCCAAGGAGCTGAGTCTTACACGCTCAAGTCCCTCTATGTCATTTATCTTTTCCACAAGATCTATGATCGCGGACTCTCCCTTATCAACTCCGTATGAACTTATATGAATTCCGGTAAGAACAACTTCTTTGCATCCCTTATTCACTAGGCCTTTGATCTCGGAAAGAATATCTTCCATGTCTCTGCTGCGGATCCTGCCTCTGGCATAGGGAATGACGCAGTATGTACAGAACTGGTTACAACCGTCCTGGATCTTGATATACGCTCTTGTTCTTCCGGGCAACTCGCTGAGAGTCATGTTTTCATACTCGGAAGTCTTGTTTATATCTATTATTGATGTTCCGCCGAGCGTCTTGTCATCAGTCTCATTCTTGATTTCAAGAAACTCATCCAGGATCTCGACTATCTCTGATTTTTTGTTGTTACCTATCGCAAGATCGATGCACTCATCTTTTTTAACGCCTTCGATTCCCGTCTCAACGTAACATCCAACCGCAACCACGACTGAATCGGGATTCTCTTTCTTGGCTTTATGAAGCATCTGTCTTGACTTCCTGTCGGCTATGTTCGTAACCGTACATGTATTGATTATATAGATGTCAGCCTTCTCTCCGAATGGCACGATTATGCCGCCTGATTCCTTGATTTTCTGGCTCATAACATCCATCTCATAATTATTTACTTTACACCCCAGATTGTGCAACGCAATCTTTAAATTTCTGATGTTTTTTGGCATTGACTTTTACACTTTCTACGTTTACTATAAAGAAAAGAAGGAGGTATTACACAATGAAGACCGTTAAGATTTCACTTAATTCTATCGACAAAGTTAAATCCTTCGTAAACGACATCACAAAGTTCGATTATGACTTCGATCTCGTTTCGGGAAGATATGTTATCGATGCAAAATCTATTATGGGTATTTTTTCACTGGATCTTTCTAAACCGATCGATCTTAATATCCACGCTGAAGACGGCGCAGATGAAATTCTCGACGTTTTAAAGCCTTACATGATCTGATAAAAATCAGATCCCCAAAAAAGATTATTCAGGTCATCCCGCAAGGGATGACCTTTTTATGTGCAGAGCACTTAGCGATAAGTTCGATTACAGAAATCTATGATTTCTGTAATCGAACTTAGTTCTGTTGAGGCATATATGCCGAAATCAGAACCTCATTATCACATCTCCCATGTGCAGAGCACTTACCTTTATTTCTCAATCACAATAACTTCATCTGTCTCAAGCGCAGTCTTCACAAGTTCATCAATCTTCTCACTGAGATTCTCTTCATGCTTTCTGATAATATCGGCTCTCGGCTTTGTAACCGGGTGCTTTGCAACAAAAATCGTACAGCAGTCTTCGTATGGAAGAATTGATGTCTCGTAAGCATCTATCTTGTAAGAAATGTCCACAATATCCTGTTTATCAAATGCAATAAGCGGTCTGTATACGGGGATGTCGGTTACAACTTCGCCCGTGCACATAAGGCTCTGCATAGTCTGTGAAGCAACCTGTCCGATACTCTCACCTGTTACAAGTCCCATGCATCCTGAATTCTGAGCAAGTGTATCAGCGATTCTCATCATATATCTTCTCATGATTATTGTAAGTTCGTCATGAGGACACTGCTTGTAAATGTACATCTGTATATCTGTAAAATTGATGACATGAAGCTTTACCTTACCTGTGTACTTTGCGATAACGCCGGCAAGATCGATAACTTTCTGCTTAGCCTTCTCACTTGTATAAGGCGGAGCGTTGAAGTAAACAGCCTCGATATCAACACCTCTTTTTGCGATCATATATCCCGCAACAGGTGAGTCAATTCCTCCCGACAAAAGAAGCATTGCCTTTCCTGCAGTTCCGATCGGCATTCCGCCGGGGCCCGGGATAACTTCGGAGAAGATGTTGAGTTTCTCTCTGAGCTCCACGTTGATAAGGATCTCAGGATTATGCACATCAACCTTCATCTCGCTGTATGCATCAAGGATTCTTGCACCGAGTTCTGCCGCAAGTTCCATTGAATCCATGGGATAGCTCTTATCCACTCTTCTTACTTTAACTTTGAATGTCTTGTTCTTTACAGGATAAACTCCGTCAACGAAATCTATTACTGCCTTTGCAACTCCGTCAACATCGGGAAGATTGTTCTCTCCGTCTCTTTCAATCGAAACTGCGGGGCAGATTCCCGTAACACCGAATACAGTCTTGAGCTGTCCGACTGTCTCATCAAAATCAAAGTCCCTGGCCTCAATGTACATTCTTCCCGCAACTCTTGAAACCTCAAACTCACCGTCACATTTTGAAAGAACTCTCTCAATCTGCTTAACAAGCGCTTCCTCAAAGATATATCTGTTTTTTCCTTTAACCCCGATCTCGGCATATTTAATTACAAAAGCATGATATTGCATTTCTTTTCCTCTTTTTCTATAGACATCAGTGACGATAGAACATTCTCATATTCTCAACCTGAGAACACAATGTATCAAGGAAGAAGTCAATCTCCTCCTTGGTTGTCATAAGTGACATACTTATCCTTATCGTAGATTCGAGAAGTTCTCTTTCTACTCCGACGGCAACAAGTGTATCTGACACATGCGGATTGTTTGATGAACATGCACTTCCCGCAGAGACATAGATCTTTTTGCTGCTGAGCATATTAAGAACCGTCTCTGCCGCAAGACCTTTTATCGAAAGGCTCACGATGTGCGGCGCTCCCTCCTCACATGAAGGTCCGTTTATCTTTATATCCGTAATTCTCTCATTAAGCGAGTCAATGAGATATTTCTTAAGTTCATAAAGCTTTTCGATGCGATTTTTAAAATCATCATGGCACATCTTGGCTGCAAGGGCAAGTCCTGCGATTCCGGGAACATTCTCCGTTCCGGATCTCATGCCCTTCTGCTGGCCTCCGCCGTAGCATATCGGCACGATCTTGGTTCCTTTTTTGATATATAAAAAACCTACTCCCTTTGGCCCGTGTATCTTGTGACCACTCACGGACATAAGGTCTATGTTCATTGCTCTCGGGCGAATCTGAACCTTGCCGTATGCCTGAACCGCATCCACATGGAAAACAATATCTTTGTTTATGGCTTTAATAAGTTCTCCCGCTTTGGCAACCGGCTCAATGGTCCCAATCTCGTTATTTACAAACATCATGGAAACAAGAATGGTATCTTCTCTCATCGCATTCTTAAGATCATCAAGGCTCACCTTGCCCTCGTGATCGACGGGAAGATATGTTATCTCAAAGCCCTCTTTCTGCAAGTACTCCATTGTAACAAGTACCGCAGGATGCTCGATTGATGTTGTTATGATGTGCTTGCCGCGCCATTTATTGGCTCTCGCAGCACCGATTATAGCGAAGTTATCAGACTCGGTTCCGCCTGATGTAAAAACTATCTCGTTGCTGTCAACTTTAAGCGTTGTCGCGATAGTTTCCCTTGCCTGTGCAAGTCTCTCTCCCGAAACAAGTCCCATATGATGAACACTTGAGGGATTTCCGTATTCTTCTTTCATTACTTTGGCCACAAGATCCGCAACTTCATCAAACGCTCTCGTTGTAGCCGAATTATCCAAATATGCTTCCATTTCTCATCCTTCTAAATGATACATAAGCCATGAAATGATGGTAAAACCTGCTGTTTCTGTCCTTAAGATTCTCTTTCCGAGTGTTATCGGAAGAACCCCGTTTTCCTTGGCAAGCGCAACTTCCTCTTCAGAAAAGCCGCCTTCAGGTCCGATAAACACAGCAATGTTCTCTCCGGGTTTTATGCCCTCTATTATCTTCTTGGTTTCGTCTATATGCTCCGCAAGTTCATAGGGTATGAGCTTAACTTCAAGCTCTTTTGCATACTCTATTGCCTGCTTCATTGTCATCGGTTCTTTTACAACAGGGATGACCGCTCTCTTACTCTGCTTGGCTGCCGCCTCCGCGATTGCCCGCCATCTCTTTACCTTTGACTCAGCCTTTTTTGCATCAAGCTTAACTATACACCTTTTTGTAGACATGGGTATAATCTCAAAAGCTCCGAGTTCAACAGCCTTCTGAATGATGAGCTCCATTTTATCAACCTTCGGTAGCCCCTGGAAAAGATAGATCTTCGACGGAAGTTCATTTCCAACTTCCTCGACAAAGCAAAGCTTTCCGACAACACTTGTCTTATTGATCTCTTCGATCTCGTAAAAAAGCTCGCGCCCGTCGTTTTCCTCTCTGATACTTACCGAAAACTGCTCGCCCACTTTCATCCTAAGTACATTCGCGATGTGGTTGTAATCGGCTCCGACTATGTCAACGCGTTTAAGATCAGGACTTACCTGCGCGCTTTCAACAAAAAAATGATACATCAGTTTTTCCTCGATGTGATAGAAACCCAGTCTCCCTGATGGTGAATCTCAAGTATCTCAAGACCCGCATCAAGATGTGCTTTCTTGACCTCTTCCTCTTTGGTATTGATTATTCCCGATGTAATATATATTCCGCCGCTCTTAAGCTGGTTCAGTATAACGGGTGTAAGAGGAACAAGTACGTTTGCAAGTATATTTGCAACAACGATATCATACTTATCATAGCCGACTTTATCCTGTATTTCCTTATCGTCTATGATATTTCCGATCATCATGTCGAACTTGTCGGGACTGATGTTGTTATTCTCCATATTCTCTTTTACCGCTGGTACAGCACATTTATCAAGGTCTGTTCCGACAGCGTGCTTAGCGCCGAACATGAGAGAAAGAATTGAGAGTACTCCGCTTCCCGTTCCGACATCGAGAAGTTCGGTCTCAGGAGTTATATATTTTCTCAGCATTCTGATACAGAGCTGAGTCGTCTCATGCATTCCTGTTCCGAAAGCCGTTCCGGGATCGATATGAAGAACCATCTCGGCTTTCTCTTTATCCTCATCGGTCTCCTTCTCCCATGAAGGAATAACAAGAACATCATCTATATAAAACTTATGGAAGTACTGTTTCCAATTGTTGATCCAGTCAATATCTTCAGTGACATCAACCGATACAGTTCCGTCTCCGATATTTGAAAAAGATCTGAGCTCTGCAAGTTTGTCCTTGAGCTCTGCGAGCATCTCATCGGGAGTTTTCTTAACTTTGACATACTCTCCGTTTTCATCGGGACATTCAACAGTAAGCATATCTTCGTCATCAATCTCCAAAAAGAAATTGAGATATGCAACGCCCGCTTCAATACCTGTCTGCGCATTATCAGGCTCAAGTTCCGGTGCATCAATAAACATCTGCTCTTTATCTGCAGCTGTCAAAGGCACATTGTCTTCAATCTGTGCTCCCTCAAGGCCTATATCCTCAAGGTAACTTATTATGATATCTTCCGCTTCTTCGTTTGTACGGACTCTAAAACGCATCCATTTCATATTGTTTCACCTATTATTGTAAACATTTTGCGATATACGAATTGCTTCATGGCATACGCCTATATCACAAAAATACTTCCGTAGCCATCTCTAACTACGGAAGTATACCATACTTTAAAACATAAGGAAAATTTATAAGCAAAATTTATTTCCAGAATGATTTCTTTTTCTTGCCGCCGGGATTGTCTCCACCGGGATCCTTGTCCTTGGAATCCATCATTCGCTCGGCTGCTGTAAGTGAATCACCTGTGAGCTCATCAAATTTCTTAAGAATGTCTTTCGCTTCTTTTGAGATCTTCTCGGGAACCTGGACAACAAGTGTCACATAGTGGTCACCGCGAATTGACTTATCTCTGAGTGAAGGAACACCCTTGCCGCGAAGTCTTACTCTTGTATCAGTCTGAGTTCCGGCCTTTACATCATAAGCAACTTTTCCGTCTACGGTATCGATAAGAACCGTTCCTCCGAGAGTTGCGATTGCAAATGATACAGGCACCATTGAATAGATGTCGTATCCCTCTCTCTGGAAGATAGGATGATCTGAGACGATAACTTCAACAAGAAGATCTCCTCTCGGTCCGCCGTTCACGCCTGGCTCACCCTTATCGCGGATTCTTACGCTCTGTCCGTTATCTATACCTGCGGGAATAGTAACCTGAATCTTCTTCCTGCTTGCAATATATCCTGTTCCGTGGCAATCGGTACACTTATCCTTGATAACCTTACCTGTTCCGCCGCACTCGGGACATGTCTGAACATTTCTTACCGTGCCGAAGAAAGACTGCTGTGTATATACAATCTGTCCTTTTCCTCCGCACTTAGAACATGTCTGTGCTGTGGTTCCGGGCTTGGCACCTGTTCCGTGACAAGTCGGGCAGGGATCTTTTATTGTAAGCTCAAGCTCTTTCTCACAGCCAAATACAGCTTCAAGGAAAGTAATCCTTACGCTGGCACGCAGATTGGCTCCCTTAGAAGGACCACTTCTTGCGCCACCGCGTGACCTTCCGCCTCCGAAGAAATCTCCGAATATGTCTCCGAATATATCTCCGAAGTCAGCACCGTTAAAATCAAATCCACCAAATCCGCCGGATCCGCCACCTTCAAAAGCAGCATGACCAAACTGATCGTACTGTCTCTTCTTCTCGGGATCGCTGAGTACAGCATACGCTTCGGAAGCTTCTTTGAACTTCTCTGCAGCAGCTGAATCTCCGGGGTTCATATCAGGATGATATTTTTTAGCAAGTACTCGATATGCTTTTTTAATCTCTTCATCAGAGGCACTCTTACTTACTCCGAGAACCTCATAATAGTCACGCTTTTGCTCTGCCATAACACTCCTCAAATATCATCAAATTTTCTCTCTGGTTCAAAATGCTCCGAATAGCCAGGCGAGAATTCGTCTGGCTATCAGAATCTTTATCGTAAACCTTATTATACTTCTCTGTAATCGCCGTCTACAACGTTATCATTGTTATCAGCTGCGTTTGAAGCACCGCTCATGTCAGGGCCTGCTCCTGCTGCACCCATATCTGGGCCTGCACCGGCTGCCTGAGCACCTTCGTACATCTTAGCAAAGAGTGCCTGAGCATCAGTCATAAGCTTCTCTTTCTGGCTCTTAAGAGCATCGATCTCGCTGTCTGAAAGCTCTTTATCCTTTGTGCTCTCAAGTGTCTCCTTAAGAGTCTTGATGTCATCCTCAACTACCTGCTTCTGAGATGCATCTATCTTGTCGCCAACTTCCTGAAGAGCTTTCTCAGTCTGGAACACAAATGAATCAGCATCGTTACGCGCATCAATTCCTTCTTTACGCTTCTTGTCCTGTGCTTCATATTCCTGAGCCTCCTTAACAGCCTTATCGATGTCCTCATCAGACATATTTGATCCTGCTGTAATTGTGATGTGCTGCTCTTTTCCTGTTCCAAGATCCTTAGCGGATACGTTAACGATACCGTTTGCATCGATATCGAATGTTACTTCGATCTGAGGAACACCTCTCATTGCCGGAGGGATTCCGTCAAGTCTGAACTGTCCGAGTGACTTATTGTCCTTAGCGAACTGTCTCTCACCCTGAAGAACGTTGATATCAACGGCTGTCTGGTTATCAGCTGCTGTTGAGAATACCTGGCTCTTCTTTGTAGGAATAGTTGTGTTACGCTCGATAAGTCTTGTAGCAACACCACCCATTGTCTCGATTGAAAGTGAAAGAGGTGTTACGTCAAGAAGAAGGATATCGCCTGCGCCTGCATCTCCTGCGAGCTTACCACCCTGGATAGAAGCACCGATAGCTACGCACTCATCAGGGTTAAGGTTCTTTGAAGGCTCCTGGCCTGTAAGCTGTTTAACTTTCTCAACTACGCAAGGAACACGAGTTGATCCACCTACAAGGAGAACTTTTCCGATATCTGAATTTGTAAGACCTGCATCTTTCATAGCGTTCTGAACAGGGATAGCTGTTCTCTCAACAAGGTCATGGATAAGCTCTTCAAATTTAGCTCTTGTAAGGTCTACATCGAAGTGCTTAGGGCCATCAGCGCCTGCTGAAATGAAAGGAAGGTTGATATTTGTTGTTGTTGATGAAGAAAGCTCTTTCTTAGCCTTCTCTGCAGCTTCTTTAAGTCTCTGCATAGCCATCTTGTCGCCTGAAAGGTCAACGCCCTCTTTGCTCTTGAAGTCCTGAACCATCCAGTTGATGATAGCCTGGTCGAAGTCATCACCACCAAGGTGTGTATCACCGTTTGTTGAAAGAACTTCGATGACACCGTCACCGATCTCGATGATTGATACGTCGAATGTACCACCACCAAGGTCATAAACCATGATCTTCTGCTCTTTTTCATTATCAAGTCCGTAAGCAAGTGCAGCTGCTGTAGGCTCGTTGATGATTCTCTTAACCTCAAGACCTGCGATCTTACCTGCATCCTTTGTAGCCTGACGCTGTGCGTCATTGAAATATGCGGGAACTGTGATTACCGCCTCTGATACTTTTTCGCCGAGGTACTGCTCTGCATCAGCCTTAAGCTTCTGAAGGATCATAGCTGAAATCTGCTGAGGAGAGTACTTTTTTCCATCAATGGTACGACCGTTGTCTGTACCCATATCTCTCTTGATTGAAGAGATTGTATTGTCTGCATTTGTAACTGCCTGACGCTTAGCGGGCTCACCTACGATTCTCTCGCCGTTCTTTGTGAAAGCAACGATTGAAGGTGTTGTTCTGGCTCCCTCTGCATTAGCGATAACAGTAGGCTTTCCGCCTTCCATAACTGCTACGCAGCTATTTGTTGTACCTAAGTCGATACCGATAATTTTACTCATTTCTACTTTTCCTCCGTTATAAAAATTGAATCATTTACGTCTTAAAAATCAGTGATGTCGATATTTGAAATCTATACCACTCACTGGGTAACACCAACCATGCTGTGTCTGAGCACGGTGTCGTGGAACATATATCCCTTTTGAAGTTCCTGTGCAACAATTCCGGATTCATATTCCTCGCTTTCCACCTGCATAACCGCGTTGTGGAAGTTGGGATCGAATTCTTTTCCCACAGCTTCAATTGGGGTTACTCCAAGATCTTCCATCTGCTTCATAAGCTGTTTGTAGATCTTGTTCATACCATCTGCAAAGGCTCCATCTTTCTCAGCTTCGGGAACTGCCTGAAGTCCTCGCTCAAAATTGTCAATTACAGGAAGAAGTTTCTCAAGGATGCTTCCCTGTCCCTGCTCAAACATCTGAGCTTTCTCTTTGTCAGTTCTCTTTCTGAAGTTGTCGAACTCTGCAACCTGTCTTATAAGTCTGTCGTTGAGTTCATCTATCTTTTCCTTAAGAGGATCCTTTTTATCTTTTTTGAAAAGACCTTTCTTCTTATCTTCAGCCTTTTCCCCGGAAGTTTCTTCGTCATTCTCTCCGGAAGCATCTTCAACCTCGGCTTCAGCTTCCTCTTTGGTAGCTTCTTCCTTCTTCTCTTTAGCTTCCTCTTCAAGCTCTTCAATGATTTCTTCGAGAACTTCCTTCTCCTGCTCGTTTACTTCCTTAGCAGGTTTATCGTGAACTTTTTTCTTATCTGTACTGCTCAATTTAACTTTGCCTCCTCAAATATTCATAATTCTCATCAGGACTAACTCTTTTTCTTATATAGCTCATCAAGAGCGTATCTCATATTCTTAAGAGTCGAAATAACTTTGTCGTAGTCCATTCGCTTGGGACCGATTATTCCTACCGTGCCCTTCATTCCGTCTCCAAGTTCGTAAGTTGCGGTAACAACGCTGCAATCCTTCATAGCCTGTACAGGAGTTTCATTTCCTATATATACCTGAATGCCTGTCTCTTCTTCATCAGCCGAGAGTGTGTTCTCAACGATGCTGTTAAGATCCTTGGCATCCTCAAATGTGCTTATAAGCTCGCTCGCCTTCGCACTGTCGGTAAGCTCGGGATACTTGAAGATGTTCATCGTTCCGCTTGTATATATCTGAAGGTCATCGTCAGCCGTGATCGACTCTGCCGCAGCATCGATGACATTTCCAATAATCTCGCTGTGTATGCCTGCTTCCTGTTTGACGGCTGCTATAAGTCCGAGGTTGATATCCTCAACCGCAAGTCCGTCCAATCTTGTGTTCAACAAGATGTTGAGCTTAAGCATCGTGGTGTCATCAAGCATTTCCTCAACGTTTATTATCTTGTTCTTGATAACGTTGCCTTCTATTACTATGGTCGCAAGAAGGTGTTCCTCATCGACCTTTGATATCTGTATGAATTTAAGTTTGTTCTTTCTGATCTGCGGTGCCGAGATCATCGTTGCGTAGTTGGTATCAACGGCAAGTGTCTTGGCAACTTTCTTAAGGAGTGTCTCAAGCTTCTCTTCTTTATCAAGAAGCATCTCCTTCATATTCTCTACTTCCTGCTCTTTGTCACGAAGCATCTCGTCTACATAGACACGGTAACCCTGATCTGAAGGAATACGTCCCGCCGAGGTATGCGGCTGAATGATGAGTCCCATCTCTTCAAGGTCTGCCATTTCATTTCTTATTGTAGCGGAGCTAAGATTAAGATCCGTGTACTTGGAAATCGTACGGCTTCCTACAGGTTCGCCTGTCTCAAGGTAATTTCTGACTATCGCATGAAGTATTTTTCTTTTTCTTTCGTCTAGTTCCAAAGTGTCCACCTTCCTATGTATTCACCGGTTAAATTCATTGGACGGTAACTGTTTTTCTTATGTATTAGCACTCACTTAACTCGAGTGCTAACATCTTCTGTATCATAAATTATCACTCTGGGCCATTAATGTCAACATACCTTTTCTAAAAAGTGTATAAAGTGGTGGCTTACATGACGCCGGGACTTGCTGCGGATTTCGTGAGAAAGTGATTCAAGAGTCAACCAAGCCCCATCGACGAAGTCGATTTTAATTGGCTTGGTTGATGCATTCTTGAACTTCATGTTCAAGAATGTATAGATTCCTGAAGGACATAATTTGAAATAATGATCAGACCATGTTTTCCAGAAGGTTGGGAATTACTTGGATTTTCTTTTTTATAAGAAATTCACTTAGTACAAAAAGGATTATCATGTAGGTTATGGCAATAGGGCTAAGTCCTCTGTAGAAAAGGGCGTGTTCGAAACCATACCAAGGGTTGAGCCAGGAAATTCCCAGCGGGTTAAGGCTGCTGGCAAAGATGGTCGCTATGACTGATATCAGCATTGAGCAGAGGCGGCTTTTGAACAATATTATTATCAAGCCGACGATATTTATCAGTGCAAAAATAGTCAGCACCGAGAGAACAATCCACTTCCACTCTTTTAACAGTGTAAGCAAGGGATTTCCGCCTTTTAGGGCAACAAATATCATGGTTATCGCAGTTGCCAATGTAAAAAAGAAAAGATTTATAAGTCTGACAGTCAAAAGTTTCATCGTATAGATCTTATTTATTGAAATATTAGTGAAATAAGAATTTGCGATTCCACAATTTGTCTCTTCTATAGAGAAGCTCTCCGAAACCACAACTGATATAAATATAGGGAAAATAAGGGTCGAAAAAAGATCCATCGCAGTAACATGTATGATATCGCATGTTATTTCTTTTACCATGAGTCCCAAATATCCTTGAAACAAAACAGACAAGATTGTCAGAACCGCCCCGATTACGAGTATCCCGGAACCTTTAATTTTTCTTAGTTCAAATCTTAAATAATCCATGTTCCCTCCTATGAGTAGAACTTTTTCCCGCTTATATATACAAAAGAAGCGCCGATTGCAATATTCAGTAATGCGGATGTAGCAAGGAACTTTGCATTATATACATTTCCGGATTCAAATGCGTACGTTCCGGCAACCGTTCCGATGTAATTTGCAATATGTACGATTTCTCTGATCGGTCCGAGAATGTAGACAAGCAGAAGTCCTGACACAACGGCTATGGGGAAATTTTTGACATATAGTTGAATACAGTATTGAAGTATATAACAGAATGCATTTATGAAGAAAACTATGACCAGAACACTTCCAAGCATTCTGAAATCTATATCTGCGCGAATTAAGAGCTTTGAAATCGGAATGTATAAAACAATAGAAAAAAGTATGTATATGCTCTGATACAGCATAAATACGATGAATTTGGCCACAACAAGTTTCTTGCCGTCAAACAGTTTTGTCATCAGAAGATCCCAAGTATCATTTATATATTCTTTTGTCAAAATCATGTATCCGACAAACATCGCGCAAAAGAGCCCGACAAGCGTATTTATACCGATGAAAAAATATAGATTCACTCCGTTTTTTCCGTATAATGCAAGTACATCCTCGTTAGTCACATCAAACTTACATAAGACCGCTACCATCAAGTTACATAACACCGCAAAGCTGATTATCACATATGGCACGCACTTGTCAGCCTGTATCTTTTTTATTTCTTCTCTTATAAGACACTGCATACGCCACCTCTTTCTTTTCCGGTAAGCGCCAGATATATGTTTTCAAGGCTGTTGTTTGGCGACACCTCATATACTTCAACATTTGCATCAATAAGAAGTTTTAACAATGCAGGTATTTTTTCTTTTGCCATCTCCATAAAGAATGCATCATTTTTTCTTACATATGTCAGTCCAATCTTGCCAAAAAGCTTCGCTGCTTTTTCAGAATCATTTGTCCTTATACAATATTCCAGTCCTTCAGTTTCATAAAGTTCATCAACGCTTCCTTCAAATATCTTTTTACCTCTGTCGATAATGCATATTCTATCTGAAAGCTTCTCAATCTCTGCAATATTGTGGCTCGAGATAAAAATCGTACATCCGCTTTGATGCGCCAAATTTCCAAGCATCTCTCTTATCTCAAATATTCCTCTTGGATCAAGTCCGTTAGTTGGTTCATCAAGAATAAGTACCTTGGGATTATTCAGAAAGGAAATGGCAAGCCCAAGTCTTTGCTTCATTCCAAAAGAAAACTTAGAAACTTTTTTGTCACCAACAGCGTCAAGCCCAACAAGCTTAAGAACTCTGTCCGCCTCTTCAACAGGTTTTCCAAGTATTCGCTGAAGATATGCAAGATTTTCTCTTGCCGTCAGATTGGGATAATAATTGGGTTTACTGATAAACACGCCTACATCCTGCATTATACTGCTATCCAGATGTTTCATTTCTTTTCCGTTGTATCTGACGACGCCTGAATCAGGCTTTAAAAGTCCAACCATCATCTTCATGGTCGTTGTTTTACCGGCACCATTCGCGCCTATGAAACCATATATCTTACCTGCCGGAATCTTAAGAGACAAATCTTTTACCGCAATTTGATCTCCAAATCTTTTAGTTAGGTTCTCTATAGTGATTTCCATATTTTTCCTTTTTATTCATTATCATCTGATGCCGCGTTTGGATCATACTCAAGTATGTCTCCCGGCTGGCAGTTTAGGGTTTCGCATATTGCTTCGAGTGTTGAAAATCTGATAGCGCTGATCTTTCCTGTTTTTATCTTGGATAGATTTACATTTGATACGCCAACTTTTGCGGACAGTTCGTTTAGAGACATTTTTCTGTCAGCCATGACGCGGTCTAATCTAAGTATAATTTTACCCATATCGTTCACCTCGCATTCCCGAAATTATAAGGTTTCATCTGATTCTTTCTGAAGTACATAGCCGTAATCAAGGATGCAATACATGCTCCAGAATACAACTCCTGCAAGGGCTGCAGCTCCGAGACCTACTGCAAAGAATGTGTAAACGGTAATTATGATAAATGCTGTCTTGAGTTTCTTCATAACGTCTCCATTGAAGGGTGAATCACTGTTTTCAATGAGCTTAAATACTTTCATTATTATGATGAAGATTCCGGCAAGGATAGCAATTGTAACAGCTGTAGAAAAGAAAGTTACCGCAAATGCTTCCGCAGCCATACCCTTATACATAAGAATTCCCACAACGTTAAACATTCCTAAGATGCCATGTTTTCCCATATCTTCAACCTGCTCAAGACTAAAAAGTTCAGTTCCGTTCTCACTGAATACATGTGCTACTACTTTTCCGCTCACTTCTTCAGTTTTTATACTACTATTGATATTGCTCTTACAAGCAAGCATCACTATACCGCCAACAAGCATCACTACAGCAATCACAGCCATAAGAACACCAAGTACTTTTGCAACTTTTCCTGTTGTACTGCAGCTCTTCTTTACATTAGCAAGTTTAATTTCCTGTTCTCTCATTTTTAATCTCCCATCTGCGAATCCCTATGTTCGCGCTCAATTATTATTTGTTGTCTTATTCCAGCGCATGGCCGTTTTTCATTCTTGTTGTTTGTTCATACTTATTTTTCTCATTTCGTTTGTGAAAGCAACTTTTTTCTTTAACCTCTTTTGACAACTTCATGTGCGTTCACGTTTGTATCTAACTTCAAATTATCTTGATTGCATTTTCTCGAGAATTTATGAACTTTCCATCACCGCGTCCGGTTATTTCCTGTTCATGAGTATAATATAGCATCCTGTTTTATACCTGTCAATAACTTTTTAATGATAAACATTAAATATTTATCTTGTTTGTTTTATTTTTTATCGAAAAAAGCAGCAAAAAAGTAACGGTAAAAGCAACGCTCCATTATGAGCTTGAAAATATATGCCTTAATAATGAATTAATGAATTAAAATCCAAGAGCTAAAATTTGCGGTAATGTTGAATTTGTGATATTTGTGGCAAATCCCAATTGCAAAGCACGCTGTTTCAAGTGGTTCAATTACAAAGCGTGTTATATCTTTATCTTCGAAGAAAAAGCTTTGTGATACAAATAGGCTCTTTCGACCTCCCCTACGTTACTCAGATTCTCTTACACACTTTATACCCGTAAAATCCATCTCACATTCATTTACTTCTACGTGTACATGCCGTTTTTCGGGATTCTGTGACCGTAGAGCTGCTCCTAAATTCACTCTCTTCTACGTGTACGTGACATTTTTCGAGATTCTATACCCGTAGAGCTGCTCCTAAATTCACTCTCTTCTACGTGTACGTAACATTTTTCGGGATTCTGTACCCGTAGAGCAGCTCCTAAATGCACTCACTTCTACGTGTACGTAACATTTTTCGAGATTCTATACCCGTAGAGCAGCTCCTAAATCACTTACTTCTACGTGTACGAACCGCCTTTCGGAATTCTACACCCGTAAAGTGGCTCCTAAATTCGCTTACCTCTACGTGTATATGTCAATTACCGGGTTCTATGCCCGTAAAGCCTTTCCTACAATCGCTTATCTCTACGTGTACAAGCTCAGTTCTGCCCTTCGCCTCACGTAAGGATCCCCAAATCAATATTCATAAGACCATACTCATAAAAATGAGCAAACAAAAATCCCCACAAAAATGGTCCTACGTATAGCGAAATCGTAAAGTGTAATTTAAAATAAACAAATCCCATTGACATAAGGTCATATTTCGAGTTATAGTCTTCTTCGGTTTTCATCAAACCGATTCTAATATTTCAACGCGGCAATAATTTCATCGTCGCATTTTCCAATTTATAACCAGTGTTTACATGAATAAAAAAAGAATAATGGTGGTACTATGCAAGATTTAAAAGAAGATATGAAAGCACAACTAAAGGAACTTGACGAGCTTATCTCGAAATCCAATAAAAATCTAATTAAACTAAAGAATATCCCCGATAAAGGAATTACTGTCAGCAAGAGTAACGGTTATGATCAGTATTATTGGGTTGACAGAGTTTCAGGAAAACGAACATATGCAAAAGCCGACGAACTCAATATTCTCAGGAACGTTGCACAACAAGGATATGAACATGCTGTTGTAACTAAGCTCAATAATCTAAAAAAGGAACTTGCTGATTTTCTTGAAAAATACGATGTTTCCGAAATCGACAAAGTCTATACGCATATGTCAAAAGCCAGACAACTACTCGTGTCACCTATTATTGATACAGAAGAAATATTTGTAAAAAAATGGGAATCTGTTACCTACGAGAGCTCAGGATTTATTAATGATTCTGAATTTTACTCAAGCAAAGGTATCAAAGTACGTTCCAAATCTGAACTTATCATAGCCAATACTTTAGAACAATGTGGTGTTCCTTATCGCTATGAATATCCTTTATATCTGAAAGGTATAGGAACGGTATACCCTGATTTTACATGCCTTAATATAAATAAGAGAAAAGAGATAGTATGGGAACATTTCGGAATGATGGATAATATTGCTTACTCCAACAAAAATATAGCTAAGATTCAAGCGTACAATCAAAACGGATTCTTCCCGGGCAAAAACATGATCATGACATTTGAAACCTCTCAAAATGCTATAAGCTCAAATATAATCAAAAATATGATTAAAGAATTTTTGCAATAAAAAGAAGCAACAACCGAATCACTCCGATCATTGCCTCTCAATCTTTTTCTTATGAACTGTCTATACATCAACCCTCATAAGTTTGACCGCTATAGACATAACTATCATATACCCAGCTGTCACACACTTCTCATCAGATATCGATGTCGCCTGAAATCTTGTCATCAACTACATAGTAAGCCTTATCTTCCTGAGGCTTAACGTAGATGCTGAGCTTCTTAACCTTTGTGGGATCGCCCTTGAGGTCGTACTGGAAATTATCCAATGATTTCTGAACAAGCTCGTCGTTTGAGATGTGCTTGTATGAATACTGAATCTCGATCATAACATTAGGCTTTGCAGCTGCTTTTCTTGTTGTAGTCTTCTTTGCAGTTGTTTTCTTGGTTGCAGCCTTCTTTGTTGTGGTCGCCTTTGTAGTAGTCTTCTTTGCAGCAGTCTTTGTAGCTGTTGCTTTCTTTGTTGTACTTGCAGCCTTCTTGGCTGTAGTTTTCTTAGCTGTAGTCTTCTTTGCCGGTGCTTTCTTTGTCTCGGCAGTTGTATCCTTTAATTCCGGTGTTTTAACTTCTGTAATAAAAGTAGGATTCTTGATAGTTGCAACAGGTTTTACAACTGCTTCCGCCTTCTTAATCTCTGCCATTTCTCGTTATCCTCCTCAAAATCGCAAACGATCTATGTGACTCGTTAAAACAATAAAGTGATTACGAAATTAAGTTTACTATCATTAAACAGCGTTGTCAACGCACCTGCGAATTATTACCCTTTATATCATCCCATTTTATCTAGTGTAGCTTTGTATGCTGATATCAAAGTAGCGGAAATAAGCAGACCACCGCATATGTCACTGAACCAATGCACTCCCGCCAAGACTCTTCCGACAACACCTATCGCCATTACAACACAGGCGCAGGTTCTAAGAATTGCCACAAGGTTCTCGTCGTCATATAATCTTTCTCTCCAAGCAGCGATCGCACTTCCCATTATTGTGCAGATCATAAGTACATGTGTAGAAGGAAATGACGCCTCAAGCTCCGTTTCATCGGGCAAAAGAACCGGTCTGTAGTTGAACGGAATCTTGTCAAAAACAACATACATGATAACAAGAATCACATACAAAAAGCCCATGATAAGTATCTCTTTGTCGACTTCCATGATGCGTCTTTTCTCTTTTACAACCTGCATAAGTCCCGTTACGGCAAAATACGCAGCTGTAAGAATCGCTATCATAAGCATTATGTCTGTAACTTTATCCCACATGGGATTATAAGAAATAAGGTCAAGCACCACTTTGTTGATCGCCGAAAAACCGACGCTCGTTCCCTCGGGACCGATAGCCTGTTTATCGACTACAGATACAAGCACTGTATATACAATAGAAATGATCAACAAAAGTATAGTCTTCCCGTAATAACTTTTTCTTTTCATAGCACTTCCTCCGTGTAGCCAAAACTTTATTTCTTGTACACTTCGTTCACGAACTTGCGAAGTCTCTCCATTGCTCTCTCAACCTTCTCAGTCTCTATGCAGTAAGCCATTCTGAAAAAGCCCGGTGCCCCAAAACCGTCTGTGGGTACGAAGATAAGATCGTACTCTTTAGCTTTTTTGCAGAATTCGATAGAGCTCTCTTCAAGCGCCTTAGGCATTATATAGAAAGTTCCTCCGGGTTTTACAACCGTAAATCCAAGCTCAACCAAAGTATCATAGATGATATTCATGTTTGTCTCATAAACGGAAAGATCTGCAGTCATGTCGCATACCTTTGCAACAGCCTGCTGGATGATTGAAGGAGGACAGTTATGTCCTGTACCTCTTGAGATCTGTCCGCACATGGGAACGATAAATTCTGCGCCTTCGCACTTAGGATTAACCGCAACGTATCCGATTCTTTCTCCCGGAAGAGAAAGAGATTTGGAGAATGAGTAGCAGCTCAAAGTGTGATCGTAGAACTTTGATACATACGGAGCGTCAGCGCCCTTGAACACGATCTCTCTGTATGGTTCATCGGACAAAAGATATACCGTATGTCCGAACTCTTTTGACTTAGCTGTAAGAATCTCGGCAAGTCTTGTAAGTGTCTCTGTTGAATATGCAACACCTGAAGGGTTGTTCGGTGTGTTCACGAGAACTGCCGCAACATCAGCTGTAAACATATCTTCAAATTTATCGAAGTTGATCTGGAAAGTCTCAGTGTCTGCGGGAACAACCTCAAGCTCAACTCCCGCACCTGTTATGTACGGATTGTACTCGGGGAAAAATGGTGCAAATGCAAGCGCCTTGTCTCCCGGCTTTGTGATTGCTCTGATTGCATGTGAGATTGCACCTGCTGCCCCTGTTGTAGGGAAGATGTGCTCAGGTCCGTAGTTCATTCCAAATCTTTTATTCAAAGACTGCGCAATCTTTTCTTTATACAAAGGATTACCGAGACTTGGAGTATATCCATGAAGTGTCATGGTATCTTCCGTCTGAAGAAGCCTAATCATCTCATCTGTAAATTCCTGAGGAACCGCAACCGAAGGATTTCCCAAGCTGAAATCAAAAACATTCTCGTATCCAATTTCTTTTCCCCTCGCGGTAGCGTACTCCGAAAGCTCTCTAATTACTGACTTTGCGCCAAGCATTGATTTATATGTCTCGTTAATCATAACCTCGTCTCCTTAAGTATTAAGTAAAAACTTTGTATCTCAGTATACCACAAAAAAGGAGCTTCATCATTGGAAACAACCTCATCTTAACAGAAAATGCATTTCACCTTTATAAAAGTGCAACTCACCTTAGAAACTCTTTTTTTACCTGAAAAATAAGTTAATATCTAAGGCAGAAAACAGCAAAACGCCTAAGGGCACAAATTTATAGAAAAGAGGTTCAGTATGATCAAAGCGATCGAAGTGAATAATCTAAAAAAAATGTATGGTGACATGACTGCCGTAAACAAGATCACATTTGATGTGAAGCGCGGTGAGCTTTTTGCCTTCCTTGGCGAGAACGGCGCAGGCAAATCGACTACGATCAACATGCTAAGTACCATCCTCACAAAGACATCGGGCGAAGCCCTGATAATGGGAAAAGAGCTCGGAAAAGAGGATGATGCGATAAGGAAAGAGATCGGAATTGTTTTTCAGAATTCAGTATTGGATAAAAAGCTGACCGTAAAGCAGAATCTACTTACAAGAGGCGCCTATTACGGCTTCGGTAAAAAAGATATAACCGAAAGGCTCGATGATTTCTGGGAAGAATTTAATTTAAAAGAAATATGGAACAGGAAATACGAGAACCTTTCCGGAGGACAGCGAAGGCGCGTGGACATAGCGAGAGCTCTTTTACATAAACCGAGCATTCTCTTTCTGGATGAGCCCACAACAGGACTCGATCCGATGTCACGCAAGATGGTTTGGGATTACATTAATCATCTGCGAAAAGAGGAAAAGCTTACAATCTTCCTGACCACTCATTATATGGAAGAAACCGCTGAAGCTGACAATGTGGTGATCATGGATAAGGGAAGCATAATCGCTGAGGGCTCGCCTGCGGAATTAAAGAGCAGATACACAGCAAAGAAACTCATCTGGTACACGGATGCATGCGACAGGCACAGACAGATCATTGAACAGGCAAATGTGAGCAAATACAAATATGAAGCGGATCACTACAACATATCCATGGACAGCGGAATAACAGAATTTGTCTGGAATAACAGGGATATTATAAAAGATTTTGAAATCATAAAAGGAACAATGGACGACGTGTTCTTAGCACTTACAGGAAAGGAAATGGTGGGAGCAAATGGCTAAATTAAGAGGATTATCAGGACTTATAAAAAGAAATATGCTGGTGTTTATTACAAATAAGGGATCAATTTTTTTCTCGATGCTGACACCTTTGATCCTGCTGGTGTTGTATATTCTTTTTTTGAAAAAAACTTTTCTGACACCGCTTGAAAATGCGACAGCGGAACTTGGAAATCTCATTTCATCCGGTGATATGGATCAATTCGTGAACGGGCTTTTGCTGACAGGAATAATAAGCACCGCTCTTCTTACGATTCCGTATAACGCGCTCGAAGTGATGGTCAAAGACAGAGAGGACACTACTTATTATGATATGATCTCAACACCCGTGAGCAGAGCCGAGGTCATTATGTCATATTTCATCGCGGCTGTTATGACAGCATTCATTCAGGTAATGTTAGTGATGGCGTGCGGCTTGGGAATGCTTGCAATTAACGGAAAAGTATACCTTGAGATAACAGATATTCTCATGCTCAGCGGACTTGTTTTCCTGGGAACGGTTTCTTCTACTGCAATATTCATGCTGCTCATGATGTTTATAAAAAGCATGAGCACCAGCAGTGCACTTATGGGAATATTGTCAGCGGTATCCGGATTCGTGGTTGGCGCGTACATTCCTCTGTCGGAGTTTGGCGAAAAGATTCAAAATGTATGCAACCTAATCCCTGCCACATGCGTGACAATACTCATAAGAAACCGTCTTACAGGCGGAACTCTGAATCATATGAACGAAAACATCGGAGGATTGGATAACGGGATGTTTGCGGATTCCATGAAAGAGATTTTTACATTCAATTCGTATGTATTCGGAAGAAATTGGGAGTTGAAACAGACCTTATTATACATAATAATTATTACAGTTATTTCTGTTGGTGCAATCAGTATCATTTATCCCAAAATTTACAATAAACGCTAAAGGGGAATCGTTTTGAAGGTCACTTTTAATAAGATTGAGAAAAACGAAAATGAATATGCCGTGATCAATGCACACGAGCGCACTAATGCAATATGCGCCGCATTGGAACTGCTTGAAAACGGCGAACAGGTAATAATCGGATACAGGGACGGAGAAAGTGTGCCTTGTCCCATTTCCCAAATCTATTACATAGAGACAGTGGACGATAAATGTTTTGCCTACACCAAGGATAGTTGCATCGAGATCAGAAGCAGGCTTTATGAGGTAGAAGGAAATCTTGATTACAGATTTTTCAGATGCTCCAAATCCATGCTTTGCAATATCAGGAAGATCAAAAGCGTTAAAGCAGAAAGCAATGCCAGAATGAGGGCCGTTCTGCTAAACGGAGAAATTGTCATTATTTCCAGAAGCTATGTAAAAGATATGAAGAAAAGATTGGGGTTGTGATTATGAAAAAAATGAAAATGGTAGCCGAACAAACTCTGATGGTGAGCTTCATGGTGCTTTGCTACGTGAGCATTTACGGCCTCTTTATACTCCGAAAAGACAACGATTATTTTGATTGGTTTATACCGGGATCCATTGTGATCACAAGCTTTCTATGCAGCCTCATAACGGTTTTCTTTTTGTTTGAACATCAGGATTCGGAGGACCAGTCAAGGCTTAATTTCCGCCTTAGAAAGGTCATCCATTTTATCCTTCTGTATTTACTTATCATGGGCTGCGGATATCTGTTTCGCTGGTACAGAGGGACACTTGGCTTTATCATGACTTCCGTCATTTATGTAATTATTTATCTGGGCACATGGCTTGGCACGATACTCATATTCAAACATGAAGAGAAAATTATAAGCGATGCGCTGGAAAAGATAAGGGATGAAGAATAAAAAACTACTCCACTATATTTCGCTCAACATCAAGTCATCTTATGCAGCCTGACTCTCATCTTTCTCCGCAGGAATAGAAAGTTCTTTTACCCGCTTGCTTCTTGAAAGAAGCATACAGCTTGCAAATCCGGTAATTCCGGTGCACAGGAACATGATTGCCATTCCGGTTCCGGCGGTATTTCCGAGCAAACGGACAATCGCTGAAGAAAACTTAGTTCCGCTATTTACAAATGGTTCAAAGAGATACTCAGAAAGCGCGCCGCCAAGTAAGATCCCCATAGGGATCACAGCAAACTTCATTGCATTCTTGACCGCAAACACTCTGCCCTGCATATCTTCGCGCACATTGTTATATATTAGTACCGACTGCGCTGCCATAGTAAACGGAATCGGCAAACTAGCCGCAATTCCTGCTATACTCCATACATATACATTCTGCCCAAATGCCATTAGCAAATCTCCAAATGCAAACGAAAACGCTGCGGAATAAAAGAGCATCTTCACTTTGTTCTTCGGCATCTTCAACGTGCTTACCAAAATTCCGCCAACAATTCCTCCTGCTCCAATAACCGAAGTCACAACACCCAGAATCAACTCGTTGTCATTACTTCTGGCAAGAATCATAGGCGACAAAATATTTTCATAAGAAAGACGGGAAAGGAAATTCATCAAGGTCATGCAAATGATGATGTACAGAATTCCTTTATTTTCCTTCAAAAACTTCACTCCGCCAAAGAAGCCGTCAAACATTCCATCTTCTTCCTCCGGCTCGCTTCCCCGGGGAATCCGTATAATGAAGAACATCACAGCAATCGCAAAAAGGAAGGTTGCAATATCAAACATAAGCACAGATGCAATTCCGAAAAATCCCATCATGGCGCTGGCCAGCATAGGATACAAAATGGTACTTACATTCTCTGAAATAGAGCTTAATCCACTGATCTTCTCGTATTTATCCTCAGGTACAATCAACCCTAATGCCACAGAAGATGCCGGAGATTGTATAGCTTCCATAATGCCAAGCACAAAGTTAATTATGTATATATAGAACAATCTCATACTCTGAGTATAGAGCAGCACACATACTATTGCGGAACAAAGTGCAGAAGCGGTATCCGTAAGCATAATAATCTTTTTCTTATCATGACGATCCACAAATCCGCCAACAAAGAAACTCGTCACCGCCTTCGGTGCAAATGTGAAAAAAGTGAGCAGAGAGACCTGCATAACAGATCTGCTCTGCTGATAAACCCATATGATAAGCGCATAGCTTGTCATCATACTTCCAAGCTCTGAAACAGCTTGGCTTAACCAGAAAGAAATATAATTAGTCTTGTTATTCATGTCGTCTTTCCTTTAGATGTCTATAGTATTTAAACCATATTTTATCGTGTGTGCACGATAATTTTATAGTATTTTTATCGTGTATACACGATAAAACACTACAACAACTCTTCCATCGCCGCCAATATCTCTTCCGTATCCTTCAGCAACATATCCTCCGCCTTCTCGCTGTTCTTATCCTTCTTGTACTTATAGATAAACACAGGATTTCCGGCAGCGTGAAAACTCATCTTGCCCTCGTATCTTGCAAGGAGTTCGGGAATCTTCTCTCCTTTTATCTTGGCATTTGGAGTTACCTTTATCTCTATCTTGCCGTCGCCACCTTTTATTTCGGGAACAAAGAGCTTGTGCGCGGCGGTTCTTATAAGCGAGATCCTGAGGAGATTAAGAGCGGTCTTTGGAACTTCGCCGAATCTGTCGACGAGCTCATCTCTCATATCGTCGCTCTCCGTCTGGTTCTCTATGCTCGCGATTCTCTTGTATATCTCAAGCTTCTGCTCTTCGTTAAGGATATAGCTGTCGGGAATATAGGCACTGACGTCAAGGTCGATGACGGTGTTGATGTCTTCTCTTGTATCTTTTTCGCCGGGGTTCTTCTTGTGACGGACAGCTTCTTCGAGCATCTTGCAGTAAAGGTCATATCCAACAGACTGCATGTGGCCGCTTTGTTTTTTGCCCAAAAGACTTCCCGCGCCTCTTATCTCAAGGTCACGCATGGCGATCTTAAATCCGCTTCCGAGGTCGGTGAATTCTCTGATCGCAGAAAGTCTCTTTTCCGCAACCTCTTTTAACACCTTATCTCTCTTGTACATAAGGAAGGCGTAAGCTGTGCGGTTCGAGCGTCCGACTCTTCCCCTCAGCTGATAGAGCTGGGAAAGTCCCATTTTGTCTGAGTCGTGGATGATCATGGTATTTACATTGGAGATATCAAGGCCCGTCTCGATGATGGTCGTAGAAACAAGAACGTCGACAGTTCCATCGATAAAGTCGTACATGATACGCTCAAGCTCAGACTCTTTCATTTGTCCGTGAGCAAAAGCAACGTTCGCTTCGGGCACAAGTTTCTGGATTCTTGCCGCAACATCCGCTATGTCATTGACTCTGTTGTACACGTAATAAACCTGGCCGTTTCTTCCAAGTTCTCTTACTATCGCCTCTCGCACAAGCTCGTCGTTGTATTCCATAACATAAGTTTGGATTGGGAGTCTGTCGTTAGGCGCTTCTTCAAGGACAGACATCTCTCTTATTCCGACAAGTGACATGTGAAGCGTTCGCGGAATAGGCGTTGCCGTAAGTGTCAAAACGTCAACGCTCTCTTTTATAGTCTTTATCTTTTCCTTGTGTGTAACACCAAAGCGCTGCTCCTCGTCGACGATAAGAAGCCCCAGATCCTTATACTGAACGTCTTTTGAAAGAAGTCTGTGCGTTCCGATAACTATATCAACAAGACCTTTCTTAAGGTCAGTCACAGTCTTTGCCTGCTCTTTTGCAGTTCTGAATCTGGACATCAGGTCGACTCTTACGGGGAAATCTCTCATTCTCTCGCTGAAAGTGTTGTAGTGCTGCTGTGCAAGGATTGTCGTGGGCACAAGAACCGCAACCTGTTTTCCGTCCTGCACTGCCTTGAACGCAGCTCGTATCGCAATCTCTGTCTTTCCGAAACCAACGTCGCCGCAAACAAGTCTGTCCATGATAACAGATGATTCCATATCGCGCTTGGTCTCTTCTATCGCATTCAGCTGATCTTCCGTCTCATGAAAAGGAAATGCATCTTCAAATTCCTGCTGCCAAACCGTGTCTTTACTGAATTCATAGCCTTTAGTTTCCTGCCTCTTCGCATAAAGCTCGACAAGGTCCTGCGCAACTTCTTCTACCGCTGCCTTTACCTTGTTCTTAGTATGCGTCCACTCCAAGGTACCAAGTTTGTTGAGCTTGGGCTTATGTCCGTGTCCGTCTTCGCCGCCCGAAGCATACTTCTGGATAACGCCAAGTCCCGTCGCAAGAACGTAGAGATTGCCGCCGTCTCCGTATTCGATCTTGATGTAATCCCTAACAACGTTGTCAGTCTCAACTTTCTCTATACCCTTGTATATACCAAGCCCATGTTCTTCATGGACTACATAATCTCCGATCTTAAGGTCCGCAAAGTTTGATATCTTTTCACCTGTATACTTGGCCTTTTTCTTTCTCTTTTTCCTTGTATGCTCGGTAAAAATGTCGCTCTCCGCGATCACAGCAAACTTAATCCCCGGATACTCAAATCCCTTGAGAATCCTTCCGTAATAAGTCATTATCTCGCCCGGCCGCAGCACTCTTCCCGGATCTTCGCTGTAAAACGCAGTAACGAGATTATCCCTAAGGTCCTCGACAATTCTTTTTGCCCTCGTTCTGGAACCCGAGAGGATAAGCACTCTGTAGCCTTTTTTCACATAACTCTTAAGGTCACTCACGAGCGAATCGAAGCTGTTATTATACGGCGCGACGCTTCTTGTGTTAATGTCCCAGCTCTTTTCCGGTGAAAAGAGATTCTGTGATTTGGGCATGGCAAGTGCGGAAACAAGCACTCTTCGCCCGTTCCCCATTCTCGATATACAGTTATCTATTGAATACAAAAGATCCATCTGCCCCGGAAGGACGTAGCCCTTCTCGGCTCTGTGCGTCATGCTCTCTTTAAACTCAGCCTCGACAGCCATCGCATGCTCCAGAACTCTCTGCGGCTCGTCAATAAAGATACAACTCTTTCCCTTCGGGAACATCTCCTGAATAGTGACGGTGTCGTCGTAAAAATAACGGATGTAACTCTCGAGATTGACTACCGAGTGGAGTTCAAAGAGCTGCTCGTTAAGTTCTTCCGTCTGCTTTTTTATCCTGTGAGCTTCTTCCGTCTTGAATTCAGCGCGAAGTGCTTTGCAGATTTTCTCGGTATCTTCGTTAACCTTGTCCATTCCTTCTCTGAGTTTTTTCTCATCGAGGATGATCTCGGATGCGGGATAGATGTCGATGGATTCAAGCTTTTCAAGCGACCTCTGCGACATGATATCAAAGCTTCTGATCGACTGGATTTCATCGCCCCAAAGTTCTATTCTGAAAGGATTCTCTTCCGTAAGGTCAAAAACATCGACGATATCTCCTCTTACAGAAAACTCGCCGGGTCCCTCTACCTGATAGTTTCTGACATATCCCATCGTGACAAGGCGCTTTGCGATCTCGGTCTCATCGATCGGAACGTGTCTGTCGATCGAAAGGATATTTTCTTTTATAACTTCTGGTTTTATCTGAGGTGCCATGAGCGCTGCAAATGTCGTAATGACTGTAACGGGTCTTCCCTCAAGAAGTCTTCTCATGCAGCGGATTCTCTGCCTGACTATCTCGTTACTGTGCACATCGGCCTGGTAAAAGATGAGGTCTTTTGCGGGATATACAGTGACATTCTTGTCATAAAACTTGTAGTCCTCATAGATTTCTTTTGCCCTAAGGTCACTGTAAGTTACGATAATTCTGTACTTAAAGTCAGCCCCAAGACTGCTTATAAAATGAAGTTTCTGGGAATCTACACATCCCGTCACTTCCGCACAGGCAAAGGGCTTTTCAAGATATTTATTAAGTTCTTCGAATTCTTTTAATTCGTTTAAAGGAGTTGTTATCGCTCTCATTTATTTTTTACCGTTAAATTTGTTCATGGCACTGTCAACGCCGCTCTCCATTATCTCGCAGACCGCATCGACAGCTCGTCCTATTCCGTCCTTGATCCCTGCAGCGTCCTCGCCCTCGAAATGACCGAGAACCCAGTTCACCATGTCATATTCCTTGGGCTTCTTGCCAACCCCGACGCGAACTCTGCTAAACTCGTCGTGTCCAAGCTGCGCAATGATATTCTTAAGCCCATTGTGTCCGCCGGCGCTTCCCTTAGGTCTAACCCTGATCTTGCCCACATCAAGCTCAACGTCGTCCGAGATCACAATGAGCTCCGCTTTAGTGTCAACCTTGAAATAATCGCAGATAGGTCTTATCGCCTCTCCGCTCAAATTCATATATGTAAGCGGCTTTACGAGAATGACCTTCTGATCGCCGATCCTGCCTTTCCCGTAAACCGCCTTAAACTTCGTCTCCGTAAGTCCTATATTATATTTATCCGACAATGCGTCTATTGTCTCAAATCCCACATTGTGTCTTGTTCCGAAATATTTCTTTTCGGGATTTCCAAGTCCCGCGATCACATACATATTGCCAAAGTCCTCTTCTTGTTTTGAAAAAAATTTCTTTATTAATCCTAACACTACTACATCTCCCTTGATAATACAATGTATAAAGCCTATTCAAAGTATACTTTGAAAGTTGCTTATAGTCCAATTATGAGAGCAGAAAAGAAGGCTGCATCAGAGATTTATTTCTCCGACGCAACCTATGTTCCAATCAGGCATCTTACTTTTTATCAATATTGCGAATGTACTCGTCAAGTCCGGTGATTGTAGTCGTTGATAAACCGGTGTCCCAATTAGTTTCTTTATTTATGACATAATCAGAACCTTCTTTTAATTCAACACCATTATATTTTACCTTGATATATGGTTGTTCTGCATTTGCATCCCAAACAAGACTTGAAGCCTCTATTACCAATCCATCCGGACTAACCCTTGTATCCACAACAGTAATTTCACAAGTCTTAGTAATTTCTCCGTTTTGAGCTGTTGCTGTAATTGTAACTTTACCGGGTCTGTAAGTCTCAACTAAACCGGTATCTTTACCAACAAATGCTATAGTAGAGTCACTGCTACTCCATGTAACTTTCTTATTAGAAGCATTCTCAGGTAAAATACTCACTGAAAGCTGTATTTTCTCACCGGGTTCAAGCGAACATGATGTTTCATTTAATGACATCTCCTCCAAAGAAACGACTTCGGATTTAGGCATCAATTTTACACCACATTGTTGTCCATGTTCATCTCTACCAAGAACCATATCGCCACCATAGTATGGTTCCGGCGCTTTATTCCAAGGTTCTGTAACAAACATCTTGTCATCTATATATATTTTAGTACATATAATATCGTTTTTGACTTCCAAATGTCCGCCATATATGCTGAAATCTGTATCAAAATTTGAATAAGAGCTAATACAACCTGCAGATACATATCCATCGTTAACGGTAATATGCGCTATTTTTAATGAGTTTGTTTCAATAGAACCATTATTTACAATAAGACTACCATGTCCATATATATCGTTTAAACTAACTAATGAACCACTATCCATAATCAGTTTTCCGGACTCACTTGTCCCTACCATATTACATGTAACCTTTCCGTTTCCGGTAAAAGTTAGTTCGTTATTTCCCACATAAATCAAAAAAAGCGCTTTATCAGTATCAAGGTTTAAAACACAATCCTCTTCGGGTGTAAAATAACACCTTTCTTCGAGATCACTCAAATTAATAACCGTCGGCTCCGCAGCCTTTACCGATTTGCAACACAATACCAATGCCAATAAAAACAGTGCAAAACAAATTAATAATGAATAACTCTTTTTCATACTTTTCCTCCGATGTACATTTTTTCGTTATTGTAAGCACAATATGTTAAGAATAACACACATCTTCGATAATTCAACATATTATCAGCGAGTTATCACACAAAACGCACGAATTAAATGATACATCGCGGCAAAACATCTTACCATTGCACCCCTATGTTTATTGCAAAATAGAACAAGGAGCTTGGCAAAACTCGTTTTGTGTTTACCGCCCTTTTCAAAGACAGCCCGGCCGTAAAGGGAGACATTCGAAAATTCGCTGTCTTCGGACGAGCAAGATGATTTTCAAAATTTCTAAAAGCAGGAACCGCCGGCTGCTCTGAACAACGTGAAAGTCGGCGGTTCCTGCTTTTAGAAATTCATGAAAATCACTGCGCAGCCGTACACAGCGAATTTCCGAATGTCTCCCTTTGCAGCCGGGCGTAACAAAAGGCTGCCACACCAAACCAGTGCAACAGCCCTTATTTTGCATTATTCTATTCAGCCCGTTATGTCACGCTTCCCCCTCGCTGTCTTCTGCGGCTGCTTTATCATAAGCCTCCAGGATAGTATCCTGAAGTACCTTTCTCATATCTGAGTTGATTGGATGTGCGATGTCACGATACTCGCCGTCCGTAGACTTCTTGCTGGGCATTGCAATAAACAAGCCTCTCTCGCCTTCAATTACCTTGATGTCATGAACAACAAATTCATTTTCAAATGTAACTGATACGATTGCACGCATTTTTCCTTGTTTTGTAACTTTTCTTACTCTGACGTCTGTTATCTTCATCATATAACCCCCTCTTGGTCAAAAAATTTCATGAAGTCTGCAGTAATTAGATCATGTATCTTTCGTTATTTTCTATAACTATCTTAATGCCGTCATCTTCCTTGTAGTATGAGTTCGCCTGAATCGTGCCGTGACTTTCAACGATGCAGTTCTCAATATGTGTATTGTCTCCGATGTAAACATCATTTAAGATGATAGCATTTTTGATATAACAATTGTTTCCTATAAAAGCTCCTTTAAATATCACGGAATCTTCTATCGTACCGTTTATGATACATCCGCTGGATATAATGCTGTTTTTTACATTTACTCCCACGTTGTACTTGGCCGGCGGAAGGTCTACGACCTTCGTGTAGATTCCCGGATATTCTCTAAAGAAATACTGCCTTATCTCAGCTTTTAAGAAATCCATGTTGGTACGGAAGTAATCTTCAACAGAAGCTATATTGTTCCAGTACTCTTTTATCTTGTATCCGTAGATACGCTTCATATCCTTGTATCTGACAAGGATGTCACGCACAAAATCATATCGCCCTTCTTTATCTGCTTTTTCGATGAGCTCAATGAGTTGCCTTCGTCTGACTACGTATATGCCGCAGGAAATTGTATTCGACCGTGATACCACGGGTTTTTCCTCAAATTCCTCTATGCGACTCTCTTCATTCATCCTGACGGTTCCGAATCTCTCGGTATCGGTGTTGGCCGGCATATCCTTACATACAACCGTTATGTCAGCCTGCTTCTGAATGTGATATTCAAGAAGTTTTCCGTAATCCATCTTGTATACGCAATCTCCGGATGTAATGACTACATACGGTTCGTGACACGCTCTCAGGAAATCGAGGTTCTGGGCAATCGCATCTGCCGTTCCCCTATACCACAAATTTCCCGATGCCTTCACTGCCGGAGTGAATACGTACAGGCCGCCCTGCTTTCTGCCAAAGTCCCACCACTTGGATGAACTCAAGTGTGCATTCAGACTTCCGGCGTTATACTGAGTAAACACGGCAACCGTCTGAATATGAGAGTTCGTCATATTACTCAGGGCAAAATCAATACTTCTGTAAAAACCTGCCACGGGCATCGCGCAAACCGCTCTTTTCTGTGATAGTTCCTGCATCCTGCTACTGCTGCCGCCCGCTAAAATTATGCCAATCGCCCTCATATCAATCACCTGCCTTATCTAGTGTTTTTCCGCTGTCAAGTACACCGTCTTTGTAATCTTTTTCAGCAGTCACACCCGAGATAACCGTATTCTTTCCAATCGTCACATTGTCGGGAATAACCGACTTCTCTCCGATAGTGCAGAGGCCTTCGCAATAAATGTTCGGTTTTGAATCGTTTTCTTTTTCCTCAAAAGCTCCGATCTTTACGTTGTTTCCTATGGTAACCTTCTCGGCGATGATTCCTTTTTCTATGTTGCATCCTTCACCGATAACGGTTTCATTCATTATTATTGAATTGCTGACCACAGTTCCTTTTCCGATCTTAACTCCCGGACTTATTACCGAACTGTAAACCTTTCCGTAGATCTCACAGCCTTCGCCTATGATGCTTCTCTCCACAGCGCTTTCAGGTCCAAGATACTGAGGAGGCTGTACCCCGCTTGAAGTATATATCTTCCAATATTCCTCATAGAGATTGAACTCCGGAACAATATCTATAAGCTCCATGTTTGCCTGCCAGTATGATGTAAGCGTTCCGACATCCTTCCAATAGCCGTCAAACTCGTATGCATACAGTGACAGTCCCTGTTCCTTACAATAAGGAATAATATGCTTTCCAAAATCAAGTCCCGACTGATCTTTATTGGTAATAAGAGAATCCTTAAGTGCTTCCCATGAAAAGATGTAGATACCCATAGATGCAAGATTGCTCCTTGGATGATCCGGTTTCTCTTCAAAGTCCACGATCTTCTTATTCTCATCCGTGATCATGATACCGAACCTGTTTGCTTCCTCCATCGGAACAGGCATTACGGCAATTGTAACGTCCGCTCCACTCGACTTGTGGAAGTCAAGCATAGTTTCGTAATCCATCTTATATATATGATCTCCCGAAAGGATCAATACATAATCCGGATTATAATTTTCCATATACTCAAAATTTTGGTAAATTGCATTGGCAGTACCGGTATACCATTCACTGTTTGAGCTCTTTTCATAAGGAGGAAGAACCGTGACTCCTCCAAAATTACGATCAAGATCCCACGGTATACCTATTCCAATGTGAGAATTAAGCCTAAGCGGACGATACTGTGTAAGGACGCCCACAGTGTCCACTCCAGAATTAATACAGTTACTAAGCGGAAAATCGATGATTCGATATTTTCCACCAAAAGAGACAGCCGGCTTTGCCATCTTCGCTGTCAACACTCCTAATCTGCTTCCCTGGCCCCCCGCCAGCAGCATGGCGATCATCTCTTTCTTTATCATGTTCCCACCTCGTTGCTATTCCGGCTATGTGCCGGTTTTGATACACCAAACTCACTGTCCGTATTACAGAAAAAATGTTATTACCTATATAAGAGTATATCATAAACATATTATTTAAAAAACATAAATACGCTAAATATAGAATATATTTTCACTTTATCAGGTTTCTTTTTTTGACTTTGTAAAAAATAGTGTTACAATATAGATTACGTTGTACTACGTATTCTATGAAATGAGGGATTTTTATGTATACGATTGATTTTAACAAACCTTCTCACGTATATTTTATGGGGATAGGCGGCATTTCGATGAGCGGACTTGCCCATATATTAATAGAGAAAGGATTCAGGGTTTCAGGTTCTGATTCAAAAGAATCTCCGATGACCAAGGCACTTTCAGATCTTGGCGTAAACGTAATGTACGGCCAGTGTGCTCAGAACATTACAGATGCGAGCCCTATTGATGTTGTGGTTCATACAGCCGCAATACACCCTGACAATCCGGAATTCATGGCTGCAAAAGCAGCAAATATTCCCATTTTGACAAGAGCCGAACTTCTCGGCCAGATAATGAAGGAGTACAAGATTCCCATCGCTATCAGCGGAACTCATGGGAAGACTACAACTACTTCAATGCTTTCAAAGATTCTTCTTGAAGCAGATACGGATCCCACACTTTCAATAGGTGGTGTTTTCAGCGACATCGGCGGAAACATCCGTGTAGGCAGATCTGATTATTTTGTTACAGAAGCTTGCGAGTATACAAACAGCTTCCTTAGCTTCTTTCCAAAGATCAGTGTTATTTCCAATATAGATGCGGATCATCTTGATTTCTTCAAAGATCTTGATGATATAAGAAACTCTTTTACCAAATTTGCACATCTTCTTCCCGATGACGGAACTCTTGTTATCAACGGAGACATCGAGAAGTTATCCACAATCACAGACGGATTGGGATGTGAAATAATAACATACGGTTCAAAAGAGGATTTTGACTACTATCCTTCAGATATAAGTTACGATGAGCACGGAAATCCTTCATTTAAAGCACATATCCCCGGCGGAAAAGTGCTTGACGTAAAGCTTGCCGTACCCGGACTTCACAATGTATATAACGCACTTGCTTCAATCGCTGTAAGCAATATTCTCGGCATAGATTCAGAGGTTGCTACAAGAGCACTCTCATTATTCGGAGGCACAAGCCGTCGTTTTGAGCACAAAGGCGAAATACACGGTGTTACCATTATTGACGATTATGCACATCATCCGACAGAAATAAAGGCAACACTTACAGCAGCTCAGAATTATCCACACGGCAAGATATGGTGCGTATTCCAGCCACACACATACACAAGAACCAAGGCTCTTCTTGATGAATTCGCCGAGGCTCTGTCACTTGCCGATAAAGTGGTTCTCGTTGATATTTACGCAGCAAGAGAGACCGATACTTTAGGTATCAGTTCTCGCACTCTCTGCGACAAGATCAAGGAACTCGGGCATGATTGCACGTATTTTCCTACTTATGACGGCTTTTCAGAAGTCGAGAAATTTCTTTTGCAAAATTGCACTAAAGGAGATTTGTTGATAACCATGGGAGCCGGAGATGTAGTAAAAATCGGCAACGAGCTACTTGGTAAGTAATACTTTTCCACTTTTCCACTTTTTTCGTTCAATTTGAAAAATAATAGCTTCGTGGATAACAGTCAGACTTTTCAACAAGACTTAATTTTCCGGTCTTTATGAGAGTTTGGCTGTTTTTTTAGATTTTTTTAATAATAATCCACGTTATCCACATTATCCACAAAGATTTCCACCATCAAACAAACTCTTCGATGCCGCTTCTCTTCGTCACTTTTCCCATATCATATTAAAAATTACCATGCTATAATCCTACGTGTGATGAAAAAGTAAAGCAGGTGATTATTGATATGATGGGGCGTGTAACTATCAGTACTAAGGTGGGGGAGGATTCTACCAGTGTTTCAAATATCTTTATTGATGAATATATGCAGGATGCTAATGACGCGCAGATAAAGATCTACCTTTATTTGTTGCGCATGATGAAGGCTAATCTGCCTACAAGCGTTTCTGCGTTGGCAGATAAATTCAACCATACTGAGAAGGACGTAGTCCGCGCTCTCAAGTACTGGGAAAAAAAGGCTCTCATCAGTCTTGAATACGATGATTCAGATACTCTTATAGGTATACACATGGAAGACATAACTTCTCAGAAGCCCGCAGTTCCTCATAAGTCCGAACCGGTTATGAGATCTGTTGTTGCTGCCAAGCCTGAGAACACCATTAAGGCAAAGCCTAACTACTCTGCCGCTGAGCTCAGTGCTTTCAAACAGTCTTCTGCAGCAAATATCGTATTTCCTGCAGAGCAGTATTTTAAGAGACCTCTAACATCGACAGAGCTTATGACTCTGTTCTATATAAAGGATGAACTAAAGTTTTCTGATGATCTTTTGGACTATCTGATGCAATATTGCGTCGATAATCATAAGGCTGATTTCAGATATGTGGAAAAAGTTGCATTAAACTGGACTCAGCAAGGCATCAAAACGCCAAAACAGGCTCGCGTGGAGAATTTCAAGCATGATCCCGAGATAATCGAGATCATGAAGGCACTCGGTATGGAAAATAGTCCCACGGAAAAAGAAGGAAACTTCATTAAATCGTGGCGTAGGGAGTTGGGTTTTTCAATGGATATCATTATGGAAGCCTGCGACCGCACTGTTATGGCGACACAGAAGAATCGTCTCAAGTATTGTGACTCAATTCTTCGAAACTGGCATACTAACAACGTCTCTTCAAGGGAGGACATTGCCAGACTTGATGCTGACTTCACTGAAGATCTCCGCAAAAAGAGATCGAAGGCTTCCGTGGCATCCATTAATACAAAGATCCGCTCCGACGAATCATATATTCGCCCAGGCGGAGTCCAGAACCGCTTTAATCAGTTTCAGCAAAATACATATAATTTTGCCGAGCTTGAGAAGCAGCTTCTGGATAACTGATACTCATATTTGATTGGGGAATCAGATACGAGTACATACATACTCGGCCCTGTACTTTGGTTCGGTGGCGGCACAAGCCTTCCCCGAAGCACGTACAGGGCATAAGTATGTAAATAGACCGGTAGTGTAGCGATTTGCATTTTGAAAGGTATGAACATATGGCATTGACCAACGCGCAATTCGACGAAATTATGCACACTTACGAGGAGATGCGCTCTCTTCACAGGCAAGAACTTGAAGAGCGAAAGCGCTCTGTTTATGAAACCATTCCCGGTTACAGGGAACTTGAAGATAAAGCCTCTACCATCAGCGTTGAATTTGGAAAAAGGCTTCTTTCAGGCGAAAGACTTGACCGTTCGGTGCTAAGACACGAACTGGCCGAACTCGCCCGTCAAAAAAAATTACTTCTTACCGAATCCGGATTTTCAGATGATTACCTTGATATGGGCTACTCCTGCCCTGACTGCAAAGATACGGGGTACATCGGAAACGAAAAATGTCACTGCTTCAAACAGAAGATCATCGAAAAACTCTATGACAGATCAAATCTCAAAGAAATGGCCAAAACAGCCAATTTTAATCTTGTAAATGAAAAATATTATCAGGGCGAGGATCTTCAGCGGTTCCGTGGCGCTTTAAAGGCTGCTGAACTTTTTGTAAACTCTTTTAACTCTGACTACCAAAATCTATTCATTTATGGTACAGTTGGTGTTGGCAAATCATTCCTGTCTACTTGTGTTGCCAATGAGCTGCTAAAGAAAGGTCACTCAGTGATATATTTCAGCTCATCAGGCTTGTTTGAACTTCTGGCAGAAAATTCATTTGACTACAAGAACAAGCAAGAGCTTCGCGGGATTTATGATGATATCTATAACTGTGAGCTTCTTATTATAGATGACCTTGGTACGGAGCGAACAAACAGTTTCGTATCTTCCGAGCTTTTTGCATGTTTAAATGAAAGAGATCTTCGCAAGAAGTCAACTATCATTAACACGAATCTGTCTCTGGAAGAAGTGCAGATTATTTATTCAGACCGTATTTTTTCCAGAATTGCCAGCAACTATAAGCTGCTCAAATTATCCGGTCCCGATATCAGGATCCGGTCATAACATCAGGAAAATCATAAAGATTGCCATAAAAGAAAGTGAGGATTTTCAGTAATGCCTAAAAAAGAAGAGAAACGTAATCTGGAAACAATTCCCGTCGGTTCATTAGGGATAATTCCATTGAAAGGCGTTAAGTCTCTGGCTGAAAAAGTTGATTACTATCTCGTAAAATGGAGAGCCGAAAGAGAAAACGAACACAAAGGAAGCCTGGCCTTTACAGGTTATGAAAGACCATCTTATATCCTTGAAGCAGAAGTACCGAGATTCGGAACAGGTGAAGCCAAAGGTGTCATTAAAACTTCCGTTCGTGGAGACGACCTTTTTCTTCTCGTAGATGTTTGTAACCATTCACAGACCTACTCAATGTTTGGCAGAGAAAATCACATGTCTCCTGATGATCACTATCAGGATCTTAAGAGAATTATTGCTGCCGTAGGCGGAAAAGCAAGAAGAATCACTGTTATCATGCCTTTCCTCTATGAATCAAGACAGCATAAGAGAAATTCCAGAGAGTCTCTTGATTGTGCTATCGCACTTCAGGAACTTGTAAACATGGGCGTTGATAACATCATTACATTTGATGCACACGACCCAAGAGTTTCAAACGCTATTCCTCTTAACGGTTTTGAAACCGTAAGAACAACATATCAGTTTATTAAGGCATTACTCAAAAACGTCTGGGATCTCAAGATTGATTCAGACAATATGATGGTAATAAGCCCCGATGAAGGCGGAATGAGCCGTGCAATTTATCTTGCAAGTGTGCTCGGTCTCGATGTGGGAATGTTCTATAAACGCCGTGACTATACTCAGGTTGTAGACGGAAGAAATCCTATCGTTTCACATGAGTTCTTAGGAACAAGTGTAGAAGGCAAATCTGTTATCATTGTTGATGATATGATTTCCTCAGGTGAAAGCTTACTCGATGTTGCCAAAGCTCTTAAAGAGCGCAAAGCTGCAAGAATCTATGCATTCTCAACATTTGGTCTCTTTACTGGCGGACTTGATGTATTTGATGAAGCCTATAAGAGCGGTATTATCGACAGAGTATTCACAACAAACCTTATTTACCAGACGCCCGAGCTTCTTTCTCGTGAATGGTACATAAGTTGTGATATGAGCAAGTATATCGCATATCTTATCGATACACTTAACCACGACGCTTCTATCAGCGATCTTCTCAATCCTGTTGAGAGAATCAACAGCATAATCGAGAGATACAACAGTGGCGAGCTCAGAGCTTCTCTCGAAGCAGAGAAAAAGAACTGATAAAGAATTGCTATTGAATATATCTATATAGAAACAGAACTGTTTAATTGAACGGGAATCCCATTCAACTAAACAGTTCTTTTATATTGCTCAAAGAATCCAGCTTCTTATATAGCATCTTCTTAAGTTCTTCATCCGGTTGCGTCAGATCCGGTATCATTATAACTTTGCACCCCGCTCTGTATGCACTTGTCACACCATTTGGTGAATCTTCAACCGCAAATGTTCTGTCGGGAGAAAGCCCAAGCTGCTTGCATGCATAAGCATATATGTCAGGCGCAGGCTTACCTTGCTCCACCATATTTGCGCATATTATCTTATCGAAGTATTCAAACAGTCCAATTTTCTTAAGGTAACGTTCAGTTCTCTCATAGTCATTGGCGGTCGCAAGACTTGTCAGTATACTATTCTCTCTAAGCCAGGTAAGTATCTCTTTTGCCCCGGGTTTAAGTTCTATACCGGTCCTACTTATCATTTCCTCAACAATGCCTTTTCTGTACTCTCTGACTTTCAGATAGTCAAAATCTTCACCATACCACTCCTTGAATTTAGCAGGTGCAAACGGTCTTCCAAGAGAACGAAGCTCAAGTGCTTTTTCTTTTTCCATGGTATATCCGAAGTGTTCCAGTGCCTTGGGCCAGGCTGTCTGGTAATATTTCTCTGTATCCGTAAGCGTACCGTCAAGATCAAAGATTACTGCTTTTACTTTACTGTCCAAATCTATATCCTCACTTTATCCATGTTTCACATTCACCACTTTATAATACCATGAATGTTCAGATATTTTCCTACTATCGCGCAATATGTAATATAATTACTTGTGAGTTTTATTCGTAAATAAGGAGGTTTCTATGGCAATAAACGAAAATATCACGAAGAGAAATACCCTGCTAGCGCAGAAAGTGATCAAAGGTCTTGAATCACGAAACATGAGCGGTTATTTCGCATCCACAAAAGAAGAAGCTCTTAAACTTGCTATGGTCCTGATCCCTACAGGTGCAAGCGTAACAATGGGCGGAGCCATGAGTGCACACGAGATCGGTCTTGTAAAAGCTCTTAAAGAAGGCAACTACAATTTCATAGACAGAGATGAGTACGAAGATAAGCGCGCAGCAATGCTTGCGGCTTATGATGCAGATGTATTCCTTTCAAGTGCCAATGCCATTACAGAAGATGGTATCCTGGTCAACATCGACGGCAATGCCAATCGTGTATCTGCAATCGCTCAGGGGCCAAAAAAAGTTGTATTCATCGTCGGAATGAATAAAGTATGTGCCGACGTAGACAGTGCCCTTAAAAGAGTCAGAAATGTCGCTGCTCCCATCAATGCACAGCGCTTTGGCCTTAGCACGCCTTGTTCAAGTACAGGTTCATGCATGAACTGCAAGTCTCCGGACACAATTTGTTGCCAGTTCCTCATAACACGTTTTTCCAAGCACAAGGAACGAATCCATGTCATCCTTGTAAATGACAATCTCGGATTCTGATTTATATGAAAAAACAAATGGAGATAAGTTCCAAATCAAAAGAACTTATCTCCAACTTTTTACTCTTTCTATATTATTTCTATTTTTTATGAATCTTTTTCAAGCCAATTAGTTCCGTCAGCATAATTTAATACCACACCCGGTTGAACGTTGTAGCAAAAGACATTGAAGCATATACCTTCGCCTCCATCCTCAACAGACAACGCCTCTATATTAACTCCGTCACATAACAGGTTATCTCCTTGAAATACCGGTGTAACTCGATACATTACGTGATTGCCACTCTCCTTTACATATGAAGCGACCATATTCTCATATGGAAGCATTCCATCCACGTTTAAGTATCTTGTTCCTGTCACGAAGTTTTTGTCATTATCATTCTCTCCGGTCAACTGAAAACCAATGAGATGACATCTGTTATACAAATACGGAGGCCTGGATTTTACCACTCCCGGATACTTATTTTGCACCCAGCCTGTGGGCTTGATCCTCGCTATAGATTCTCTTTTCTCGGTAGGCATAATATCCTGTCCAACACAGGCGACTGCCGCTGTACACCTTCCGAGAGAATCCTGCTCTCCATATCTTTCAAATGATTGATCAACAATCTCATCTTCAGTAAATGTCGGTTTATTGCCGTTTACTTCTACTGAAGCGTCTCCTGAAAAATCAGTTTCTTCAACACTTGCTACATTTGCGTCAGATAATAACTCCGGATGTGTAACAGATAAATATACTGAGCAAATTAACGCAAGCAAAAGAAAAATCTTTTTGTAGTGTGCAGTCTTTTTGGTACTTTTTTTCTTTCTTTTAGCCATATTATGCATTCTGCAACACTAAAGTGAAAATCCTGTGTCAGAATTATGTTTTTTCAGAAAACTTTACTTATTTTTCATATGGTATATACGTTATGAAATGATTTCCGTTTTGTTTAAACCATTCTTCCGCTTCAGCCATTCCAAGGCCATGAACGCTTCCTATTCTCGGCTCTAAAATTTCAACACTCTTTTGATTTTCAAAGCCAAGTATCAATACCGCTTCATCGTTATTCATAAGCGCCATTACAGGCCATCCTTTGCTTACATAGTACAACACGGATTTAAGTGTACATCCGTCAAGCTCTATAACATCCGCTTCGATCATATTTGCTCTGAGGATATCTTCTACACCGTCTCCGTTTGTAAGCGCAGATTCAACATTAACATTTACGCCTCTGTAGTGATCCAAAATAAGATCGATACAAACAGCTGCAGATTTCTTGGATGTGATATTCTCATATGCGGCTATCTTCTGTTTAAGTGATGCAATACTTGTAAAGTTAAGCCTGTTGTCTTTTCTCCATACATAATTATTGCTGTCACCGACAACCACGCCCGATCCCTGATCCGCATAAGTAACCGCCTTAGCGGAATCTGCATACACTTTCACATTGCCATTCAGATTATATGCATAGTAAAAAGGATTCTTTTCTGCGTTTCTCTTAAGCTCCACACCGCTTACATTTCTGCTTTCCTCAAACAGTGTCTGATCGGGAGTAAGAACTCGTATCTGTTTAGCTTTTATTTCATTCTTGGTGGTTATCTGGACAATCTTTTCATAATTATCAACAGGAACCTCCGTTACTATATTTCTTCCATTATCTTTTTCAACAGAATCAAGCATAGAGTAATCATCAGCGTCTACATACTCGCCGCTCTCACTCTTCTTCACGCATTTGAAGTTTATCTGCTTGTCTATGCTTATAACTCTGGTTATATATCTGTCATCAGTAACCAGCTTATCTTTTACGACATCTCCGTTTTTATTCTGAAATACTATTCTATACATAGGATAAATCGGATTTCCCATCTGATCCCTGCTGACATCGGAAGAGCGTCCCACACCATATATAAGGGCATCTCCCATGTATCCAAGAAGAACGACATACTCTCCGCTCTCCGCTTTGACCTGCATCGTTTCCTTGGTATCAAGATTCATGACATCAAAACCTGTCAGATCTTCTCCTTGCCAAGCTATAGTACTTTGCGATTCGGAAATTTTATATGCTTCCGATCCAACGCCCTCAACTACAGCCTTTCCGACTCTTGATGCCAGATCAATCTCATAGACACTTTGATCGATCATCACAAAAAAGGTATTATTGTCATTTACGTACGCAAGGGTATCCACATAATTATCTATTATTTCCGCAGATTGTCCGCACTCGATAAAAGCTTGCTCTTCCACAGAATTTAAAGCTGAGCTGTAGTCATATACGGCAATTCCGGTTCTTCCCTCATGGATTCCCCTGTTCATATATCCCGAAACAGCAAATTTCACATCGCCTGTCTCTTCGACATCAAGTATTCTAATTATGTTGTTATCCCAATTTGTTCTTACATCGTCATTTTCATGATCGTAAAATCCAAATATATGCGCAAGCCTTCCATCTGCATTATTATAAGAAAAAAGTCTGTTTTCATTTACAAATGCAAATACAGTTCCGCCTTCACTTACTCCGCCGCTCTCCTTAAAGTCAAATTTCGGATCGCAAATTCCGAGAGTGATGGTATTTTTTCCCACTGAATAAGAAGTTGTGTCAAATATGCAATTAACTGTTCTTTCATAATTCAAAAGACTCGGTCTTTCAGAATTATACTTAACTCGGAATACTTCCGTGACATTATACAGCTTGCTTCCGGTTTCATCTTCGGTAGTCATTCTGTACTGCAACTTGTAGCTTCCCGACTGCTGCTGGATATCTGTCACGTAGACCTGAGGCTTGGTGTGCTTTGTAATCTTTACAGCATTCTCGTCCTTTTTATTATCATCGCCTTCCTCATCTTCTTTATCGATGAGATTTCCCCATGTAATCTGATCGAGAGTACTGTGTATATTTACTTTTGCAAAAGTATCATTGTCTTCCCTGTCTCTGTCTACTTCAAGATACTTGCGGTACTCACTGCTTGCCTTTTTCTTATCAAAAGTTGCCTCTGAGAAGCCCGTAACAAAAGCAATTTCTTTATCAATATTGTATCTTTCACTGTCTTCGGTCCAAACAACTCTTGTATAATACTTTGCTGTTCCGCTGGGAGTTTCCATCTTGATAACCAGCATATATTCTCTGCCGGAAATAATATCAAAATTTTTGAGCCTGATCTTACAATCAATATTCTCGTCGTGCTCAGAAAGATCCTCAAGTTTCTCGTCCTGAATAAGTCTCTTTCCGTCTATACTTCTTACTTCGAATCCGACATCGGAAATTTTTGTCCCATAAGTTTTGATCTTGAAAGCCATGGTAAGATCTTCATTCACAGGCCATACAGTCCCTCTTATATAATTGACATCAACCTTGGACAAATACCCGTGAAGCGGGTTAACTTCAATATCTCCGCTTTGCATGGTTATTACCGGTAAAGTCGCAGAGGGCATCTTAGCAGTCATATCCGCATTATCGACATTGGACAATTTGCTTATAACGAAGATTGATGTAATAAGCAAAACAATAAAATATGCAATTTTAATAATTGTTTTTTTGATAGTATTATCACGCATAATTGACTTTCAATTTTAATAATAGTAATATTTTCATAATATAATCATCAATATGGAAAGGAAAACTATGACTTATCCTGTTCTATATCGAAAACGTTTCATACCAAATGAATGTATTGAACTTAAGGATGACGTGATCCTTAAGATTGATGATTCTGTCATAATTACAAAATGGAAAGCTCTCAAAAAGAGATGCGATATAAATAGCGGTTACTCCTGCTATTTTCTTAATGAGGGCTATAAACTCAGTAAATTTCTCAAAGCCGACAATTCTCTTCTGTGCTGGTATCTTGATATTATCACCTTTGACCGCGATACCGACTCTAATTCAATTACCGTGATCGACCTTCTTGCAGATGTGATAATATATCCCGACGGCAAAATGAAGATTGACGATCTCGACGAGTTATCCGAAGCTTTTGAAAAAAGACTCATTGATGAATCTTTGCTCAAAAAGAGCCTGCTCTCACTGAACAGACTCCTTACCGAAATTTACGAAAACGGTATCTCATCCCTGACTGCGCCCCTTGAAAAAATCATCTCCGAGCAAGATCAGTAAAATACATGTCCTCCGATATTCTTACCCGAAAGACCGGGGATAGGAGTTCTGAAATATACACAATTTCCAACATTTGAGTAGCCCTTCATGGCCTCATCCGCTGCCTGGAAACATGCTGCAGTTGCTCTTCCTTCCGCAAGTGCAATCGCAAGTCTTCCGCTTGTCACCGGCGAAAACTGCCGATTCTGATAGATTACACCAACAACCGTATCAGGGTAAACAGAACTGAGTACTCTGTTTATAACAACTGCGCCGACCGCAACCTTACCCTCGTAAGGCTCGGCTCCCGCTTCACAATATATCAGATTTGCAAGCAGGTATCTGTCGCCATCCGCAAAAGACACTTCTGAAATATCACGCCATGCCGATGCTGCAGCAAGCTTTGAAAGTCTCATCTCTTCAGCAAGCTTTGCTTCAAGTTTCTTTATATCTTCATCCTGCGCTTTTATCTGAGCTTCTATTTCTTCCGCTCTTGCCTGCGCATCTAAAATATCATTGGAATACTGTTTGATAGTTCCCGATGTCTGGCTTACAAGCCCGGCAACTCTGCTCTGTTCAGCCTGTTGTTTGGTATGATAATCATCGAGCTGTGCTTTCTCTGCCTCAAGCGCTTCCTCTTTTTCCCTGATAGTCTCTTTTGTCTGAATATATTCCAGAAGTTTCTTTCTATCATAGGCGGAAATCTGCTCTATATACTGATTTCTATTCAGAAAATCCGCAAAACTTCCGGAGCTGAAAAGAATGTCCATAAGAATTGCGTTCTGATTCTCATAGATAAACTGCACGCGTTTTTTCATGGAAGCATATTGCTTCTCCTCTGTCTGCCTGGCGTTTTCAAGTTCAGCAAGTGTATTTTCAATCTCGTTTTCCTTACTTCCAATCTGCTCTTCAATCTGTTCGAGATTATTACTCACCTCGCCAAGCTGCGTGTTGAGCGTATCAAGCTGTCCTTGCAAAGACGACTTTTCCTCATTCATCTCCGCAATGTTTTCTTTGGTATTATCTAATTCATTTTGTGTTTGGGCTTTTCTGTCCTTTGCATCCTGAAGCTGTTTCTTTGTAGACTCGGTGGCATACGAAATAACAGACATCATAAAAGCCAGCACGATTGCTGCAATCAATGATGTCATAAGAGAAAAGAGCATTCCGAACTTTTTAGTTACTTTACCCCTAACCCCTGCTTTTTTCATATACCATTCTTGATCAAATAGTAATATTTATATTTCTTCCGCTGCGCTCATACTTGTAATATCTTACGCCTGCTGCGTCAAACATCTTTTTAGATGCTCGTGTCGTTGCGGAAGATTCGTATTTATCGCTGTCATATACAACTGTTTTTATTCCCGCCTGAATAATGGCTTTCGCACATTCATTACACGGAAAAAGAGATACATAAAGCTTTGCACCTACAAGACTTCCGCCTCTGTAATTCAAAATGGCGTTGAGCTCGCTGTGCGTAACAAAAGGATACTTGGTGGATAGTTCGTCTTCTCCGTCACGTTCCCAAGGAAATTCCTCATCCGAGCATCCCTTCGGAAAACCGTTGTATCCCATGGAAAGAATATTGTTATCTTCGCTGACTATGCAACTGCCAACCTGTGTATTCGGATCTTTCGATCTCATAGCCGCAAGCTTGGCAACTCCCATGAAATACTCATCCCATGATATATAGTCGTCTCTTTTCATCTCTGCTCCTTACTTGGTTCCGAAGATCCTGTCACCGGCATCTCCAAGTCCCGGAACAATATATCCATGTTCGTTGAGCTTCTCATCTAAAGATCCTACATATATATCAACATCGGGATGCGCTTCTTCCATCGCTTTAAGTCCCTCGGGTGCTGCAATTATGCACATGAAATGGATATTTTTGCATCCTTTTTCTTTAAGCATATTTATAGCCGCTACAGAAGATCCACCTGTAGCAAGCATAGGGTCTACTACAAAGATTTCTCTCTCTGAAACATCTGCAGGCATCTTGCAATAATACTCTACAGGCTTAAGTGTCTCGGGATCTCTGTAAAGCCCGATATGTCCTACTTTTGCAGCGGGTATAAGTGCAAGCATTCCGTCAACCATTCCAAGACCGGCACGCAAAATAGGAACTACACAGAGCTTTCTACCCTTAAGTTCCTTTACCGTCGTCTTACAAATAGGAGTTTCAATCTCAACATCATGCAACTGGAGATCACGTGTGGCTTCATAACATATAAGCATTGCTATCTCGCTTATTGTCTGTCTGAAGTCTTTGGTTCCTGTATCGATTCTTCTGATATAGCCAATCTTATGCTGGATCAACGGATGATCCATAATAACTACTTTTCCCATACTTTCCTCCTTGACGTATATCCCCTTTTATTGTTCTAACTTGGAAATCCTGCGGCTGTGCTTCTCAAGACCTGAGAACTCAGTATCAAGAAATGTATCTACTATCTCAAGGGCAAGCAGTTCTCCAACGAGTCCGCCACCCATTGCGAGCATATTTGCATCATTGTGCTCTCGTGTAAGTCTTGCTGATGTTGTCTCAGAACAAAGAGCACATCTTATTCCTTTAACTTTATTTGCAACAATGGAAATACCTATTCCTGTTGTACAGATAACTATTCCCTTTTCACATTCACCGCTTGCTACAGCTTCAGCAGCGGCTCTGCCAAAATCGGGATAATCGCAGGATTCTTTATCATAGGTACCAAAGTCTTTTACCTCGAATCCTCTTTTCTGTAAATGCTCTTTAACGACCTCTTTGAGGTCGAATCCACCGTGATCACTTCCAAGTGCTATCATGCTAGGTTCCTCTTTTCATATTGATAAATTGCTGTATAACAATTCTAATTATAAGAATACCACATTGTGGCCTGCAGCCTTTAAAAGCCTGTTCATGATTGCCTGCCCTATTCCGCTGTCATCAAATGATTCGGAAAACATTATATCAACGCCTTCATCATCAAATTCTCTAAGCGCTTTGAACAGTTCATGCGCAATTGTATTCTCATCATCTCTTTTTCCGAGATTCTTAACCGTGTCGGCTTTATAAAGCGAAACTGTAGAATCGGTTCCTATTACTCCCGTTCTCTTACCTTCGAGCCTTGCCTTTTCGGTTTCCGAATTGATATACCTGACTACATCTTCCTGTGCCCCGCTTACAATTGTGAGCGTTCCCTTTGGTGCGTAGTGTTTGTACTTCATTCCGGGTGCCTTTGGCTTAAGTGTTGAAGAACTGTCAATGATAGTCTTATCTATGCTGACTTCTCCAAGCACTTTCTTAATCATATCAGCGGTAATATATCCCGGTCTTAAGATCATGGGAACATCGGACGTAAGATCGACAATCGTAGATTCAAGTCCTATGCCGACCTGTCCGCCGTCTATTATCATATTTATTTTGCCATCAAGATCTTCCACGCAGTATCTTGCAACCGTAGGACTTGGACGTCCCGAAGTATTTGCGCTGGGTGCTGCGATATATCCGCCCGAAGCCTTAATAAGTTCAAGCGCGATCTTGTTATTCGGCATTCTTATAGCAACTGTACCAAGTCCGCCGGTCGTCTCAAAAGGAACCTTATCACTCTTATTCATTATCATTGTAAGAGGTCCCGGCCAATATGCCTTGGCAAGTTTTCTTGCTGCTTCAGAAACACCATCCGTTATATACTCAATATCCTCTATATCTGCGATATGCACTATAAGTGGATTGTCCGAAGGTCTTCCCTTAGCCGCGTATATTTTTTTTGATGATTCGGGGTTCAGGGCATCTCCGCCCAGACCATAAACCGTCTCTGTGGGAAAAGCGACTAGTCCGCCTTGTTTTATTATTTCTCCCGCATGTTTTATTGCTTCCTCAGCCTCGGCATTAATATGTTTCTCGTCTATTACTACCAGCTCAGTTTCCAATTTATTGTCCCTCTATATAACTAGTTATAACATCCCAGGCTTCACTTGTTTCCTGGCCGATTGCCCACTCTGCGATACCCGCAAGATTCTTGGATTTCATTACCTCAATCTTCTTTGCAAGAGACTGCGGATCTTCAACCCAAATTTCATACTGTGTGCCGTCTGATGTTGTATTTGAACCATAATTCTGGCCTGTTTCTTCATCCCATGAAACAGTTATTCCTTTATCCGAAAGGTACTTATCTATATTCTTCATATGTACTACTTCACACGTCGTATTTCCTTCATCATTCGGATACCACGCTCTCGAATAGAAAGGAACCGCATTAATTACTTTAGACGGATCGACGTCATTAAGTACCAGATCAATTCCCTGCTCAACAAAGCCTATAGATGCTACAGGTCCGGGCTCAGGACTGCTGTTTGTATGCTCATCATATCCCATAAGTATGATGTAATCTGCAACCACGCCCTGTTCCTTTATGTTCATAAGTTTGTTGTAAATCGGATAGTAGTTATCTATAGAGAATACAATTCCCTGTGCTCTGCAGGCAATCGACATTTCTCTTACAAACTCAATGAACGGCTGTGATTTTTCAGGTTTATCGATACTCTCAAAGTCGAGATTAAGTCCGTCCGCTCCCAAAAGAGTTACCTGTGCCAATGCCTCTTTTATTATCTTTGCTCTGCTCTCGGCGTGCGGAAGGAGATCCATAAGCTTAAAGTTTTCTTTATTCCTGTTGTCGTCAAAGACAACCCATACATCCAATCCGGCTGCATGTGCTTCTTTTACATAATCTGTCGATCCGACACTTCCGACAGTTCCTTCTGCATCTTCTATATAAAGCCACTGAGGTGCTATTACATTAAGCCCCTTAGTATTTGCAAGATATTCTGTAAGTGTAGCGTTTCCGGCTTCACTTCCTATACTATGGAATCCAAGGTTGATCAGCTGATCTTTCTTGATTCTTGTATACTCAGGCTCCTTATAATCCGTAACAGGTTCGGGAGTTTCTTTTCTTTCATCCTTTAATTTCTTTTTCTCAATATAACCTATTAATGAATCTTCGCTCTTAACTTTGACCCAGTTTTCATATTCCTCAAGAAGTACTACATTCTCGCCTTTATCAAGTTTTCTGAGTACGTCACTCTTAGGTCCGCCCTTTATTCGCAGCTCAGTTTTTCTGGCAATCGTAGCAACATTCTGCTCATCCCAGCTTGCTGTAAGCTGTATATGATTAGGCTCTGTATATCCTTCATATGAAAAATTACTGTATTTCTTTACATAATCAAGCGCAACATAAAGAGTATCATCTGCTTCTTTAGCAATGACATACTTCTCTTCTCCGGCTCCGCCTTGTGAATCAGTCCAAGCCTTCTCGCCTATATTAGCAGTAATAATAGTATCAGGCGTTGTATATTGTAACGTTCCGTCTTCCTTACTATAGTAAAACTTTGAATTCAGGTTATTACGAACAACTTCAATATCAGCGTAATACTCACCGTCCCAGAGCTTTGCTCTTTGTTCTATATACTTATCACCAAGTACAATTGCAACATCATCTTTGCCTTTTATATCAAAATAACTTTGAAGATCTGCTTTGTTATTACTATATGTAAATAAATGCGTAAGTGATTCTAAATCTTCACCACTCTGAACCGCGTATACTGCTCCTAAAATTAAAATAAGGGCGATTATGAAAATCGCCGGATTGAACCGTCTTCTTGCCCTTCTTCCGGACCTTCTCCTAGATCTGCCTCTGGAGCCCGATCTTGATCTTCCTCTGGAACCGGGGCTGGGTCTTCGTCTTGTCCTTCTCTTTGTCATAAACTAGCTCCTTTACAATCGCCCTCTATTATAACAGACTATTAACTTTACGTCATTATGAATGTCCCCTAAAGCAATATATTTAACTATTTATTGTATATGTTATGGCGGGGTGCCTCTTTATAAAAAATTCATTTGATGTTTTTATTGCAGTTTTAAGGGACATTCCCTCGAAACACAAACCAAAAGGTCTTAAGTATGTGACAATTCCTTGCTAAACCATTTTTATGTTTCGATTATAATTTGACGTATATTAATCTGTATGAGATACCACTTCACAAATCCTTGTCTGTACGCACAAATACTGCGTCATTATATGGTATAATGATATTGTAAACAATACCTGTTGTTTATGCTCAATCTGTTGTGATGTAATAAATTTAGGGATTTATTTTCGAAACTATCTGTAAGACATTCTGCGAAGAAACGCAGAACAAAAGAATAGTAGATAAATAATTCCTCGATCGCCTCCTTTCCGGATTTATATCCTCGAAAGGCATCTCACAAAAAATATCATAACAGATAAATCTTAAGATTTACCGTCGAAATTTCTTAAGATTTTATGTAGATGCGAATTTATTTCTAAAATATGTCGATACATATATTGACATAGAAAACTCAATAAATTAGTATCTATGTATTCCAAAGTCAGGAGGTAACGCATCATGAAGATAGAAAAAGTCAACGATCACCAGATTAGATGCACGCTTACCAGAGATGACCTTGCGAAACGCGACCTTAAGATAACAGAACTTGCGTATGGTACCGACAAAGCAAAAGAACTTTTCCAAGATATGATGCAGCAAGCAAATATAGCATTCGGTTTTGACGCAGAGGATACTCCTCTCATGATAGAAGCTATTCCTATCAATTCCGAATGTATCGTTCTTGTTATCACTAAAGTAGATGATCCCGAGGAACTGGATACCCGTTTCTCTAATTTTGCCCCTTCTGTTCATGAGGAAGACAGCGAGGATGAAGATTATGAGGATTATGACGAAGCCGATTACGACATGAATGAGGATGCCGAGTTTTCGTCCCTATTTAAAAGACTGCAGCAATGCAGTTCAGATGACTATCAGGGCTTTACTGCAGGAAACACTTCATCAGATGCCAAAATACTTAAGGAAAAGACTTCAAGTATCAGAAAAAAAGGTCAGACTACAAGAAGAGGCATACAGATTTTTTCCTTTGATTCTTTGCATGAAGCAAGCAAATTCGCGGTTATAGTAAGCAAAAAATTTAATGGTGAGAATACATTATATAAAAATGAAGCAAAAGGTAAGTATTACCTGCTCCTTCATCAGGGTGATCTAGAAGATAATCTCTTCAACAATATATGTTCCTTATTAACAGAATACGGAACAGCAGAATTCGGTAGCAGTGCCGGAGAACAGTATTTATCCGAACACTACACCGTTGTTTTAAAGGGTAACGCAATTCAGACCCTTGCAAGAATTTAATTGATTTGTTATATCAATACGGTTTTCTTACTTAATAAAAATCGCCGGAGAAAATGAATTATCATTTTCTCCGGCGTTCTTTTTATCTTATCTTATGAATTACTCATCTCCGTACAGAGAAACCAGTTTCTCAAGATAAGCTCTGTGCTCCTTAGCATGCTCAGCTGCTTTTGCATTGAGCTCTGCTGCTCTCTCAGGATTCTTGAGCTTAAGTGAAAGGTATCTGACCTCTCCGTCAAGGAAGCTCTGGAAGTCTTCTGTAGCAGGCTTGCTATCAAGAGTGAACTTCTTATCTGCCTGAGGATTGAATCTGAACATATCCCAATATCCTGTAGCAACAGCCTTCTTCTCTTCATCCATAACCTTGTTCATGCCGGCCTTAAGACCCTGGTTGATACAAGGAGCATATGCAATGATAAGTGAAGGTCCGGGATAAGCCTCAGCCTCTGAGATTGCCTTGATTGTCTGATTCATATCAGCACCCATAGCAATCTGTGCAACGTATACGTAACCGTAGCTCATTGCGATAGAAGCAAGATCCTTCTGCTTGATCTCTTTTCCGCCTGCAGCGAACTGTGCAACAGCACCTGTAGGTGTAGCCTTAGATGACTGTCCGCCTGTATTTGAGTAAACCTCAGTGTTAACAACGAGAACGTTTACATCCTTACCGGAAGCAAGTACGTGATCGAGACCACCGAATCCGATATCGAATGCCCATCCGTCACCACCGAAGATCCACTGTGACTTCTTAGCTGCAAAGTCTTTATTCTTCTTAATATATTTAGCTGCATCTGAATTATCACCGTCAAGTGCTGCGATAAGTTCATTTGTAGCTGCTGTATTCTCAGCGCCGTTGCTGAATGTATCAAGCCACTTCTGAGCTGCAGCCTTAGCTTTTCCGCCATCGGCCACGATTGTCTCAACCTGCTCTTTTATCGCATCACGAAGTGCGTTCTGAGCAAGTACCATACCCATACCAAACTCTGCGTTGTCCTCGAACAATGAGTTATCCCATGCAGGTCCGTGTCCTTCCGCATTTACAGTATAAGGTGTTGAAGGTGAAGAGTTACCCCAAATTGAAGTACATCCTGTTGCGTTTGCAACATACATTCTGTCACCAAAGAGCTGAGTTACAAGCTTAACGTAAGGTGTCTCACCACAACCTGCGCATGCTCCCGAGAACTCAAGGAGAGGCTGCTTGAACTGAGATCCTCTGATTGTTGTAGCTTTGAGCTTCTCAACCACATCTGTCTTCTCAGGAAGAGTTACAGCATAGTCGAAGTACTTCTGCTCATCTTTATTCTCTGCGATTGCACCCATCTTAAGTGTCTCGCCTGCCTTGTTTCCAAGACATACATTTGCGCAAGATCCGCATCCTGTACAGTCAAGCGCTGAAATAACGATTGAGAACTTGTATCCGGGTACACCGTTAACGTCCTTAGTCTGAAGTCCTTCAGGCGCCTTTGCAACTTCGTCGTCTGTAAGAGCAACTGTACGGATTGCTGCGTGAGGACATACAAGTGAACAGAATCCACACTCTACGCACTTTGTTGCATCCCACTTAGGAACGTTTACTGCGATACCACGCTTCTCGTAAGCAGCCGATCCTGAAGGTGTAGCACCGTCAACATAAGGAAGACAATCTGAAACCTTAAGGTTGTTACCTTCCTGAGCATTAACCTTAGTCTGGATATTATTAACGAAGTCGATAACATCCTTTCTGCTTCCCTCAGCCTTCTTGAAGTCAAGACCTTCATCCTTGGCATCTTTCCAAGACTCGGGAATCTCAACCTTGATAAGGTTCTTCGGATCTGCTCCGGCATCAATAGCTGCCCAGTTCTTCTTAACGACATCCTCACCCTTACGGCCGTATGTCTTCTGAGCTGCATCTTTCATGAACTTAATTGCATCATCTTCAGGAATGATCTTTGTAATGTTGAAGAATGCTGACTGAAGGATTGTATTGATTCTTGTAGGTCCCATTCCAACTTCAACACCGATCTTAGAACCGTTCATGATATAGAAGTTGATCTTATGATCGTACATGAATTTCTTAACCTGTCCGGGAATCTCAGTCTCAAGCTGTTCTACGCTCCAAGGGCAGTTAAGAAGGAATGATCCTCCGTCCACAATTTCCTGAACCATGTTGAACTTGCGGATATATGAAGGATTGTGGCATGCTACGAAGTCTGCCTTCTTGATAAGGTATGTAGACTTGATGGGAGTCTTACCAAATCTGAGGTGAGACATTGTAACACCACCTGACTTCTTAGAGTCATAATCAAAGTATGCCTGAGCATACATGTCAGTGTTGTCACCGATAATCTTGATAGAGTTCTTGTTTGCACCAACAGTACCGTCAGCACCAAGTCCCCAGAACTTACAGTTTGTTGTTCCCTCGGGAGTTGTAACAAGAGGAGCACCAACCTTAAGTGAAAGGTTTGTTACGTCATCTTCGATACCGATAGTGAACTCTTCTTTTTCTGTATTCTCGAATACTGCAACAATCTGTGCAGGTGTTGTATCTTTTGAACCAAGTCCGTAACGTCCACAGAAAACAGGAACGCTCTCAAACTTTGTTCCTTTAAGAGCTGCGATAACATCAAGAGCAAGAGGCTCACGATATGATCCTGGCTCTTTTGTTCTGTCGAGAACCTGGATTCTCTTAACAGAATCAGGAATAGCAGCTACAAGAGCTTTTGCTGAGAAAGGTCTGTAAAGTCTTACTTTTACTACGCCGACTTTTTTGCCCTGTTTCTCAAGGTAATCGATTGTCTCTTCGATAGTATCGTTTACAGAACCCATAGCTACGATAACTACCTCAGCGTTAGGATCGCCGTAATAGTTGAACAGCTTATAATCTGTACCGATCTTTGCATTAACTTTGTCCATATACTTCTGAACGATGTCAGGAAGTTCATTATAGCCTGTGTTACAAGCTTCTCTTGTCTGGAAGAAAATGTCAGGATTCTGAGCTGAACCCATCTGGCATGGATGATTAGGATTCAAAGCGTTTGCCTTGAATGCATCAATTGCCTCATGATTTACCATCTCATCGAGATCCTTGTAATCCCACACTTCAATCTTCTGAATCTCATGTGATGTACGGAATCCGTCAAAGAAGTTGATGAAAGGAATACGTCCTTCGATAGCTGAGCAATAAGCAACAGGTGTTAAGTCCATAACTTCCTGTACACTTGAATCGCAGAGCATTGCGGCACCTGTCTGGCGGCAAGCATATACGTCAGAGTGATCGCCAAAGATGTTAAGCGCGTGTGAAGCCACACAACGAGCTGATACATTGAATACTCCGGGAAGTCTCTCACCGGCAACTTTGTAGATGTCGGGAATCATAAGAAGAAGTCCCTGTGAAGCGGTATATGTAGATGTAAGTGCACCTACTACCAATGATCCGTGCACAGCACCAGCTGCACCTGCCTCAGACTGCATTTCTGTAATCTGAACAGTACGACCGAAAATGTTTTTCTTTCCGGCGGTTGCCCACTCATCTACATGCTCAGGCATAACAGATGAAGGTGTGATAGGGTACATGGCTGCAACTTCAGTAAATGCATATGAAGCATATGCTGCTGCTTCGTTGCCGTCCATGGTTTTCATGTTTCTTGCCATTTTGTTTCCTCCTACCTTTATTTTGGATTATTTTTGGCACGTTTATTAATTTGCGTTAAAAAAAAAGAACTAGTGTAAATTTTCCGTCAACAAACCAATATTCTTAAAAATAAAGAGACGAATCTTTTTTCACTAATTATCTGCCAAACAATATAATATCACCAAATCAATATGAATGTCAATTAACACAAGGCTTCAGCGCATTTTTGTGAAAACGCTTACATTTTTATTTTTATGCGATATATTCTGTTAATTTTTTATCATTTACCGTCATAGACTGATAAAAGTTTTCGTTTACTATATTGCTTAAACATCGTTCTTATTATATTATATAAACGTAATAGAGATTGGTAATGGCAAATACCAGTCGTTTTTTGTTACAACAATCCAATGACATTTGATTATGGAAGGAGATTATTATGGCATACGTTATTAGTGATGGCTGCATCAGCTGCGGCTCATGCGCTGCTCAGTGTCCTGTTTCTGCAATTTCACAGGGTGACTCACAGTTCGTTATCGACGCAAACACATGCATCGACTGCGGATCTTGTGCTGCTCAGTGTCCTGTAGGTGCGATCACACAGGGCTAAAGCCAAGCAAAGATAATAAAAAGAGCGTTTTTTCAAGTTTTCTTGAGAAAAACGCTCTTTTTTTCTTTATTTGGTGCTGCCAAATGAACGAGGAAATGCTACGCATTTCCGAGTGCGCGCTTGGCTTTACCCCTGTGAGATCAATACTCTTTTTATCTGTCTCAGTGCCCTTTCTCCAAATTCGCAAATTTCGTAAATTCAGGAAGCCACAAAAGATCTACCGTTCCGATCGGGCCGTTTCTCTGTTTAGCGATAATAATATCCGCAACGCCCTTTTTCTCGGTATCTTTATTATAATAATCATCTCTGTATATGAACATTACCATATCCGCGTCCTGCTCGATAGCTCCTGATTCACGCAGGTCGGAAAGCATGGGTCTGTGATCCGGTCTTTGCTCAACCGCACGGGAAAGCTGTGAAAGTGCAACAACAGGCACATTAAGCTCTCTGGCAAGGGCCTTAAGCGATCTTGAAATATCTGAAATTTCCTGCTGACGCGACTCTGAACCACGTCCCGAACCACCGGTCATAAGCTGCAAATAGTCGATCATTATTATATTAAGGCCATGATCCATCTTATATTTTCTGCACTTAGACCTTAACTCCTGAATAGAGATACCAGGAGTGTCATCTATGATAAGTTTGGAGGAGCCTACAACATCAGCACTTTCAATAAGATTCTCCCAATCCATATCAGACATATTACCGGTTCTGATATGTTGTGAGTCAACATGAGATTCCATTGCAAGTAGTCTGTTTACAAGCTGCTCCTTTGACATTTCCAGCGAGAATATCGCAACGCATTTATTATCATGAAAAGCCATATGCTCTGCTATATTAAGAACAAACGCAGTTTTTCCCATTGAAGGTCTTGCCGCGATAAGTATCAGATCTGAAGGCTGAAATCCGGCCGTACTGTAATCAAGATCAAGGAAGCCGGTAGAAAGTCCGGTAACATTTCCTTTCATCTTACTTGCCTGCTCTATTCGGTTAAGGGCATTCATTACAACCTGATCGATTGAAACAAATTCTCCCGTATTTCTCTTCTGTGTAATCTGAAAAACACTCTTTTCAACATCATTGAGTATGCCTTCCATATTCTCAGAATTTGAATAACATGTATTTATTGTCTCTTCGCTTACGCGAATAAGTTTTCTGAGTGTAGATTTATCTGCAACTATCTTAGCATAGTACTTTACATTTGCAGATGTCGGCACTGCGGAAACAAGTTCTCCGATAAACTCGGCACTGCTGACCTGCGGCGGAACATTCTTTTCCCTCAATCTGTTTTGGAGCGTAACAAAATCGACAGCACTTCCTTCGCGGTTAAGTTCAACCATAGTCTCAAAAACCGTTCCAAGCTGTCTGTTATAGAAATCGTCGGGATTAACTATCTCAGACGCTATCTCTATCGCTTCTTTATCCATTAACATCGCACCCACAACAGATTGTTCTGCTTCCAGACTGTTGGGAGCGACACGCTTTAATAGAGTTTCCTCTGCCATTTCTTACTGTTCCTTTACGCACACTTTCAATACCGATGTAACCTGAGGATGAAGCTTGACCGGAATTTCATAAGTTCCGAAAGACTTTATAGGTTCCGGCATCTGAAGCTTCTTTTTATCAATATCAAATCCGAACTGAGCTTTTGCTGCTGTAACTATTTCCTTGGTCGAAACCGAGCCGAATACTCGTCCGCCTTCTCCCGCTTTCATAGTAAGCTGCACTGTCTCTTTGCTTATTTTCTCGCCATATGCTTTAGCTTCATCAAGACGCTGCTGCGCCAGGATTGAATCTCTTTTCTGCTGATTCTTGAGCTCATTGAGGTTCTTCTGTGTTGCTTCTACTCCAAGCTTTTTGGGAATAACAAAGTTTTTGGCGTATCCGTCACTGACCTTAACAATCTCGCCTTTTTTTCCTAAACTCTTTACATCTTCAAGTAATATAACCTGCATTTATGATAATTCTCCTTCTTCAATCATTTTATCAATCACATCTTTTACTGCATCCACAGCCTCTTCGACCGGAATATCATCCATCTGGCATCCCGCAGAACTCATGTGACCACCGCCGCCAAGTCTCTCCATTATGACCTGAACATTAACTTCATCTATGGATCTGGCGCTTACATATATCTTGTTCTGATAATCCGTGCAGACAAAACTTGCTCTGACACCTTTAATATTTAGGAGTTCATTTGCTGCCTGTGCGCCTACGATAGTAGGGCTCTGTATATCATCACTCTTCATGACAGAAATCGCATATCTGTCGCGATAAATCTCAGCCTGACTGACTGCATCAGCTTTTGCCTTGTACTCGTTCGCATCTTCACGGAACAATTTTCTTACGCGTGTGACATCAGCTCCGTTTCTTCTAAGGAAAGCTGCTGCTTCAAAGGTTCTGACACCTGTCTTGTTCATAAAGTTATTAGTATCTACCATCATTCCGGAATACAAGCTGTCAGCCTCTTCATTGTGTATCTTGACGTTTTCGCCGATATACTGAAGAATCTCCGAAACCATTTCGCATGCTGATGAAGCATAAGGTTCAACATAATACAGCGTTGCATTCTCAATAACTTCCGTTCCCGCTCTGTGATGATCGAGAACAACAATTGATTTACAGAATTTCAAAAGCTCGGGACATTCCGTAATACTCGGCTTATTAACATCAACCACGACTATTACCGCGTTATTTCCCGCAATATCAATAGCCTGCTGATTGTTGATTATCATATCATCTTCATAGTCGGGATTGCTCTTAAAAAGATCTACCAACGGCTGCATGGATGATGTTATATCATTCAGAACGATGTGGCATTTCTTTTCCAAAGTTCTTGCTATCCTATAGATACCTACAGATGCGCCAAAGCTGTCTACATCGCCCATTCTGTGTCCCATAACGATAACAGTATCTTTTCCCGAAATAATCTCACGAAGAGCATGCGCTTTTACACGCGCCTTTACTCGAGTACTCTTCTCAATAGTCTGGCTCTTTCCACCATAGTAGGATGTACTGTCTGCGCTCTTAACTACCGCCTGGTCTCCGCCTCGTCCAAGTGCCAGATCGATGGCATTGCGGGCAAACTCATAATTCTGAGCATAAGAAAGGCCGTCCAGTCCAAGTCCTATACTGAGAGTTACCGCCATCTCATTTCCGATATTAACCGTCTTAACGTCCTCAAGAATATCGAATCTCTGCTTGATAAGCGTCTCACATGACTTTTTGGGCATAACGACAAAGTACTTGTCTTTTTCTATCTTTTTGGAAATACCGTTGCTTGATGCTATGTACTTATTGATCTTTCTGTCTATAAGAGCGGTCAAAAGAGATCTTCTTACCTCTTCTACACTGTTCAAAGCCTCTTCATAGTTATCTATGTAAATAAGTCCTGCTGCAAGTGACTGGTTATCAACTTCCTGAATGGCAAGTCTTAATGCCGTCTCATCATACAGATATACAGCCAAAAGACTTCCTTCATATCCTTCAGCATCAATAATGTCACTGTTTACAGCCATCTCATGAAGAGAGATTCTCTTAAGCTTTATTGTATAATTGCTGTTCTCAAAATCTATCTTGTATGAAACTTCCTCATTATCAACAGGAAACTTATCTGCAGCTATCCCGGGGAAAAGAGAAAAAATCGTCTTTTTACTAAGCCCCTTCTCCATATGAACCGCTTTTTCAAAAGCCGTATTTGCCCAGATAACTCTTCCCGAATCATCAAGGATTGCATGTGCAAGATCGAGATCTTTTAACAGTCTCTTCTGAATCTGCCCATACTGAGTGGCAAAACTTATAAGTTCGTTCATTATGATAGGCTTGTTGTAGAAATTAAGGTACATGACCGCAACAAAATAGAAACCTGTAAATACCAAAAGAATAAGACCTGAAGAAAAGTCCACGGTAAATATCGCAAGATTTACAAGAAGCAACATAATTCCCAAGTATGCTAAAACTTTAAGATATGTCACCAATTTGCCTTTTAGTTTAATTCTGTTTTTAGTAGCCATATTTTTGGTCCTCTTCCGGAATTCTTTGGACATTCCAATCTTTATTATAACATAAAAGGCATCTGCGACAATACGTCGCAGACGCCTCTGCTATTATTTGAATATAAAGAAGAATGTGATTACTTCACACCTGTCCACTTCCATTCAGCAACTTCAGGCATATCAACGCCGATGTCGTGAATGTATGTCTTATGCTCAACGAGCTTATCCTTCATCTTCTGGATGAGGAATGCACCCTTATTGCCAAACTGAGGCATGTTGTTAAGCATAGCGATAACAAGGTCGAAACGGTCAATCTTGTTCTGTACTCTCATATCGAAAGGAGTTGTGATTGTTCCTTCCTCATGATATCCGTATACGTGGATGTTTCTGTTTGTTCTTGTATATGTAAGCTCATGGATAAGAGTCGGATATCCATGGAATGCAAATACAATAGGCTTATCCTTTGTAAAGATTGTATCGTACTCAACGTCTGAAAGTCCGTGAGGATGCTTGTTCTTAGGCTCCATCTTCATAAGATCGACAACGTTTACGAAACGAACCTTAACTTCAGGCATCTCTCTGTGGAGAATGTCAACTGCAGCAAGAGCCTCGAGTGTAGGTGTATCACCGCAGCATGCAAGTACGATATCAGGCTCTTCACCTGTATCTGTCGAAGCCCAATCCCAAATGCCGATACCCTGTGTGCAGTGCTTAACAGCCTGCTCCATTGTGAGCCACTGTGGTCTGGGATGCTTACTTGCTACAATAGCATTTACATAATTCTTGCTCTTCAAGCAGTGATCCATTGTTGAGAGCAAGCAGTTAGCGTCGGGTGGAAGATAAAGTCTTACAACGTCTGCCTTCTTATTAGAAATATGGTCAAGGAATCCGGGATCCTGATGTGTGAATCCGTTGTGATCCTGCTGCCATACGTTTGATGTAAGAAGGAGGTTAAGAGATGCAATAGGCTGTCTCCATGAAAGACCGTTGCAAACCTTAAGCCACTTAGCGTGCTGAGCTGCCATTGAATCTATAATACGGATGAATGCTTCGTAACTTGCGAAGAATCCGTGTCTACCTGTAAGAAGGTATCCCTCGAGCCATCCTTCACACATATGCTCTGAAAGCATTGAATCCATTACACGTCCGTCTGATGCAAGGAACTGGTCTGTATCGTTGTCGATAGGGTTGTTCCAATCACGGTTAGTAACTTCGAATACCTTGTTAAGACGGTTAGACATTGTCTCGTCAGGTCCAAAGATACGGAAGTTCTTGTGCTCGTCATTAAGCTTGAATACGTCTCTGATGTATCCGCCAAGCTCGATCATATCCTGCTTCTCAACAGAACCGGGAGCGGGAACATCGATAGCATAATCACGGAAATCAGGAAGTCTGAGGTCGTGAAGAAGCTTACCGCCGTTAGCATGAGGGTTAGCACCGATACGTCTGTCTCCCTTAGGAGCAAGCTCCTCAAGCTCAGGGATAAGGCGTCCGTTCTCATCGAAGAGTTCCTCAGCATGATAGCTCTCAAGCCATTCCTTGAGGATATCAAGATGCTCAGGCTTATCCATCATAACAGGTACCTGGTGTGCCTGGAATGATCCCTCAATCTTGTTTCCGTCTACGAACTTAGGTCCTGTCCATCCCTTAGGAGTACGAAGAACGATCATAGGCCATACAGGTCTTGTTGTATCGCCTGTTGTTCTTGCATTCTTCTGAATAGCCTTGATCTCATCCATAACAACATCGAGAGTCTCAGCCATCTTGCGATGCATTTCCTTAGGATCTGTTCCTTCAACGAAGTAAGGCTTCCAGCCGTTACCCTTGAAGAATGCCTCAAGTTCCTCGTGTGAAAGACGAGAGAGAATTGTAGGATTAGAAATCTTAAATCCGTTAAGATGAAGGATAGGAAGAACTGCTCCATCAGAAACGGGGTTAAGGAATTTATTTGACTGCCATGATGTAGCGAGAGGTCCTGTCTCAGCTTCACCGTCACCAACTACACAAGCAGCGATAAGATCCGGGTTATCAAATACAGCACCAAATGCGTGTGCGATTGAATAACCAAGCTCACCACCCTCATGGATAGAACCGGGAGTCTCAGGAGCAACGTGGCTTGAGATACCGCCGGGGAATGAGAACTGCTTGCAAAGCTTCTGTAAACCATCCATATCGCGGCTTACGTTAGGATATACTTCACTGTATGATCCCTCAAGGTATGTGTTGGCTACGAAGAAGTTTCCGCCGTGGCCGGGACCTGAGATAAGGATCATATCCTGATCGTACTTGTTGATTACTCTGTTAAGATGAACGTAGATGAAGTTCTGTCCGGGAACTGTTCCCCAGTGTCCTACGATCTTCTTTTTGATATGCTCCTTCTTAAGTGGTTCACGAAGAAGTGGGTTCTCAAGAAGGTACAACTGTGCTGCTGCGAGGTAATTAGTTGCACGCCAGTAGGCGTCCATTTTTCCTAAATACTCATCAGTAATTTCCATGTGATTCATATTATTCCTCTCCCTTTTTATTGATTACATATCGGCTGCAAAAAGCACCGATACAGTTTGCCATATCCAACCTCTGTATATCTCTTTATAAAATCTCGTGGTCGTTGATATTTCTATTGTAAGATAAGCTATTTGAGCAACATTTACTATATTATTATTGCTAAATCTTTATCAATTATTGCTATTGTGAAAAAAATGTCGTATTGTTGTCTCTTGAAACCCGCATGGTTGTGCGCTCCGTTAATAAAATAGCAATCGTGAAAACGCAAATAATGCTTCTTGCATTTTTCAATCATATAACCTGTCTAAGTTTTTGATCTCATCGCGAAATCTGTTAACCACATCCTTCGGTTCAATAATCTTCACATGCGTTCCAAGCGAAAAAACCCATCCGAGAAACTGATCGCTTAATGCCACATCAACACTTGTCTCAGACCATCCGACCTTATCAGAATCGTGTATAGGAATCTCTTTTCCGAAGCGGTCCAGCATTACGCCTACAAGTTCATTCTCAAAAAGGATTTTGACCCTGACCTCTTTTCCGCCAAACATACTAAAATTCATTCGGGAATACGATGCCATGTCAAACTTCCCGAAAAACGCCTTTCCTTCACGTTTTTCATCGGACATTTCGATGTTGCGCATCTTATCAACGCGATAGTGCTTGATCTTTTCGTCTTTCGCATCAAAAGCGATAAGATAATAATTCTCATCATCCCATGTGAGCGCCCACGGGCTTACCTCATAGACCTTATCGCGTCTGCGCTCCATCTCTTTATTTATATTCCACTTATAATATTCAAAACGAATCTTCTTGTTTTTACTGATGGCATTATAGATATCATCGACGATGTAATAAATACTCTCATTCATCGTCTTGATCCGTCCCTGAACCACCACCTGTCTTTTCAGCTGCGCAGCCTCATATTCGCTGGCAAATCCCGTCAATTTCTTTATCAGGGCATTTGACTTCTTCTCAGTAATAAACTTCGAGGACTGGATTGCATCTACCAAGAGCTTAAGCTCAGCTATCTCAAATTGCTTCTTTCCAACATGATAATTATAACTGCGCCCACTCTTCTCACCTATCACCTCTATTCCGAGATGTTCAAGAGTCTCGAGATCATCATAAAGACTTTTCCTATCAGCAGTAACGCCATATCCTTCAAGAGCTTTCTGTATCTCCGGCATCGTGAGAAAATGTTCATCATCAGTCTTCTCAATCATAATCTTGCCAAGATAATACAGCTTAAGTTTCTGTTTGGCTCCCTTCGGCACAACGTATACCTCCTCATACGGAATTCGCCTTATTTTACCATATTTTCAGAGGGCTTTTCGTTATTTTATAGATATTTAATAAACGTGATTGCGAATATCACAACCACGTTTACTCAGACTGAAACTCATATAAAATTACATATCATCAAGCTCATCTGTCATAAACAGCATCCCTAAAAGCCAATCATCATCCTTCTCTCTTTGAAGCTGTTTTTGCTTGCGGTCAAACTCTTTTCGCTCCCGCTTACTCATGTTTCCCACAAGATCCTTGTATTGTCTGTCCGTAAGTCTCACATCTTTATCACTCTTTCCAAAAAGCATAAGCGTCACCCTCCTTTTTCTACGCTTTCGATTGCTGTAATCCTCTGAGACAACGTCGGATGCGAATACTGCAGAAGCACCTTTAAAGGATGCGGATTAATATCCGACAGCGCCTCTTTATGAAGTCTCTTAAGCGAAGCAATAAGATTCTGCCCATACCCCTCTTTAGCCGCAAAAGCGTCTGCCTGATATTCATGCTTCCTTGAAATATAGGCTGATACAGTATCAAGCCCGTATGAAACAGGCCATGTTACAAGCGTTATCAACATCTGTGCAAAGAAATAATTAATTCCGTCAAAGCCAAAAGCTGTATAGAATTCCGGAACATTAAGCACAATCCACATGGTGACAAAGATAAGCAGCACCCTTACCATAGAGAACGGAAGTGACTTCAGGGCATGCTTATATTTCGCATGCGCAAATTCATGTGCAAACACAGCCACAATCTCATCATCGGTAAAGTTATTGACAAGGTTGTCATCCAAAGATATTGTTTTTAATTTTCCAAATCCTGCACAAAAAGCATTTGATGTTGTAGTACGTCTGCTCGCATCTCTCACTACAATTTTTCTGACTCTTATTCCATATTTTCCACAAAGCGCAAGAAGTTTATTCTTTAATTCACCCTCTTCAAGCGGAGTAAATTTGTTATATATTCTCATGATCGGAACTATTATCAGATTTAGAACAAGCATGATAACCATCATCGCAACAGTTCCTATCAGAATTGCCATATTACCAAAAGTCTCAAAAACAAACATTATCAATGCTATAAGCAGAAATGATATTACACTTCCAAGAATTATATTCTTTATGTTATCCATAAAAAACGTCTTCTTCGTAGACTTATTAAGTCCATATTTTTCTTCTATAACAAAAGTATCATAATACTTAAACGGTTCATTGACCAATTCAGTCAATGCAGTAAGTACCAGTGTAAAGATGAAATACTGAACGTAAACATTACATCCTTCAAGCAATTTAAATCCCCATGCATACGCATTTGATATTAGCAAAAGCGCCAAAAATAACATGTCAGCCAAATTCCATACGGTATATAATTTCCTGCTCTCCGCTTTATAATTTTTCCAATTCGCGTACTCTTCTTCATCATAAACATCTCTTACATTCTCAGGAAGTTCCTCCCTCATATGCCTGTCATTAAGATGTCTGATAAGCGCATCAAATCCTTTATTCAGAAAAAAGGATATGATAATTATTGCCCTAAGCATTGCCCTAATCCTCCCGTCTAAAATAATATCAGGAATAATATTATCCCAAACACTATTGTCAGTCCAATCACATTTCAAAATTCTAAATTATCTTTATGCATACAGTATGCTCTTTGATATGTCCAATAAAAATACCAGCACCCCAGTTTTATCTATCAGTCATTGTTTTTTTCTTTACTTCGAAATGCAAAAATAGTAACGCCTACGCATATATTTTTAAGATAACTATCACTCCACCGGCTACAACAATTGCCACAACAGCCGATGCGATCATCATCAAAACTTTCTGATAGGGACGTTTTGCTCCTTCCATCATTTTTTCATCGGTCGAAAGCGTATCTCCCTTTGTAAATGCGATGATTTCTTTATAGGTCTGTACATCATGTTTTTTCTTGATTCCTTCAATCTTCATAGCAAAATACATTCCAATCGCACTCCATATTCCACATGGAATCAAGAACCACCATCCGATGAAATAAGCCAGGATTGGAGTCATTACAATCAATCCCGCATAAAAAATCAGCATTAATCCGGAATAGAAATTCATCTTCCTGATGTCCATCTCCGTATCTTCCGTAATAACCTCTTCCATCTTTTCAACATCTCCTTTCAACAGATTGTCAATCGAGACACTGAATATTTCACTTAGTAACAAAACACTTTGAATGTCCGGATAGCTTTTATCATTTTCCCAGTTCGATATAGTCTGTCTTGATACAAAAAGTTTCTCTGCAAGATCGTCCTGATTAATATTTTGTGCTTTCCTCAATTCCTTTATCCTGTTTCCAAGTTCCATACGTCGTTGTCTCTCTTTCCACCATAGAATATCGAGATATTGATTTTGGTGCCATCAAAAAGCTTTTACATTAATATTTTTGAATGTCAAAAATGTTTTACATGCCCTTATTCTACTATTGAATACTGCATAAGTTCATACTTAAGTTTCGTTCCCTCTGAAATTGCATCGGGTAAAAGAGCTCTTGCAACAAGTTTAAGATCACTCGACTCGATATCCGTTCTTCTAAGATTGGCGTAATCGCCGTCAATACTTTCCACAACATAAAACCATGTTTCCACTTTGCTCATCTCCTTTTTTAATCATATCCTCAAATGCTTTTTTATATCAATGTGCAATGATTGCCATCATTTGTTCACCGCATCGTACAGCTCATCCATGCTACTGACAATTGCGGCAGCACCGGCTTTTTTCATCTCATCCGGATTGCCAAATCCCCATGTCACTGCAATGCAAGGGATTCCAAGTTCTGCAGCCCCAAGAACATCAAAATTTGTATCGCCGACCATTACCGTATCAGTCTCATTTTCGCCTATTTTATCAAGAAGATACTTAATGACATCTTCCTTCTTTTCCCTGCTGCCGTCTGCTGTGGCTCCTGCGATCTCATCGAAATATTCTGTCATGTTAAAATGTTCAAGTACTTCTACCGCTATCGGCTCAAGCTTCGATGTCGCAACATATAGCTTGAAGTCTTCGGATTTAAGCTTCTTCAAAAGATCTATCATTCCGGGATACGGTGCATTCTCAAACTTTCCGATTTTGGTATATCGCTCTCTATATATTGCTACCGCCCTATCCTTATCTTTTTCCTCAACTCCGTGTTTCAGGAAGCTGTCACCGAGCGGAGGACCTATAAATGTATAAAGAGAACTCTCCTCCGGTGGTGTCAGCTGCATTTTGTCAAATGTATATAATGCGCTTTTTATGATTCCTTCCGATGAATCAGTCAGCGTTCCGTCAAGATCGAATAATAGATTTTTGTACTTCATCTTTTTCCTCCTCTGCCACAAATCTTTTTCACACTTTAGCACACAGCCGCTTCGAAAGTAAAGATTTATCACTTATCTGACACCAAAAGCAACTTTTGAAAAGAAATCGCTACCAAATGATAAGATTTCTCTGTAAAATAGCAATATGATTATTATTATCAATTAATCATCTTGAAAGGAGAAGGTTATGAAAATATATAATGTAAACGATCCTGAATTCACAAATTACGGTAGGATCATCGAGGGTTATGAAGAGGAAAAGAAGGCAATTGTAGAGGCTCTTAAATCAAGCACTCCCGTTCCCGAAGGAACAGATTATGTTGCTGAGGAGCCGGCACTTCAGTCTCTTGCTGCCGCAACATCAATCACAAACAGCCTCTTTGGAGGATCAGATATGCAGTTCGGTTGGTGCAACGGACACAACACCAAGCTCAACTGCCTTGAGTATCACCGTTCATCAGAGATCAACCTTGGCTCAACAGACTTCATTCTTTTACTTGCAAAAAGAGAAGAGATTGTTGACTACAAGATTGACTCAAGCAAAGTTAAAGCATTCCTTTGCCCCGCAGGCACAATGATCGAAGTTTACGCTACAGCGCTTCACTATGCTCCCTGCCAGGCAAGCAAAGATTCAGGATTCCAGGTTCTTGTAGGACTTCCTAAGGGAACCAACGTTGGCAAGCCCGAGTTCGAGGCTCGCAACCAGGAAGACCGCATGCTCACTGCAACAAACAAGTGGCTCCTTGCTCACGCAGAAGCTTCTGAAGCTGCAAACGGCGCATGGGTTGGAATCACAGGCGAGAACATCGATATCGCCGGCGATCTTGCATAAATTTTAGTATTACTTGATATAAAAAAGATGTTGGGAAAAAAGAGATTTATCCCAACATCTTTTTTATCCAAGCATCATCACTTTGCTTCATAAAAGTTCGGTTCGATATTAAGCGATTCGCAGGTATCAAAATACTCAAACGCAATCTGTCCATGATTTTCTGCATTTCTGTTTTCAACACTTCCGGCAAACTGCTGAACAAGTTTCATTCCCAATCTTTTTGAATTTCTTCCATATCCATTAATTTCAATAGAGTCCAAGTACGTATCCAAAACTCTCGGATTATCCGCAAATTCTTTTGAGATTTTTTCATTCTCCAGCCGAACTTGCAAATCTGCAATATTCAACTGATTATATAATGTTAGCCTTATAGGCATATCCATAACCCTGGAAATGCCCGCCAGTGAAATCCCACCTTTTTCATCCTTAAGATTTTCCGCTTTATGTAAATATCCCATAGGAATAGTTCCTATAGGTGTAGATTCCTCTCCCGCAATATAAATATAATCTGCCAGCTGAACATTTTCACTTATATCATCAAGAAAAACCTGCATGATATCCATCAATACATTCCACGACAAATGCCACGTAGTATGATATCTGAGTCTGATCCAGTTACCCTCTATTCTACTATCTATATATTTCATCTCAATTTCCCTCTCTATAAGATTAATTATTATCTCTTATGCTAATGATATGCAAGTAAAAGACACTTTTCAGTTTTTACCGAAAAGTGTCTTTAAAAATTCAGTTAATTAATATGTTGCTGACCAGATCTTGTATTCTACGTTAGGATTAACGCCCTTCATCTGGAACAATTCACTTACTGTAACGAAAGTGTAGCCCTGCTTCTGAAGTCCCTCGATGATCTGAGGAAGAGCCTGGACTGTCTTGGAATTGCCCTGGAAGTCATGAAGAAGGACGATCTGTCCGTCTCTTGCTCCGTTCAATACTGACTGAGCGCGCTGAGAAGCAGATGTGTTGTCCATCCAGTCATTGTGCATAGTTCCCTGAATGAAAGGAACATCAATATTCTGGTACATTGTGTTACTGATTGAGATATAAGGAGGTCTAAAGAACTTTACATCAACTCCTACTGCATCTTTGATAGCTTTTGCAGTACGCTGCTGCTGATCCTTAACCTGCTGTGCATTCATTCTTGACATATCTTCATGTGTATAAGAATGGCTTGCAAGCTCACATCCCATGTTCACCTGTCTCTTCATTGTATTGATAGTGTTCTGGTTAATATTCTGACCGATAAGGAAGAATGTAGCCTTAACATTGTACTTCTGAAGCACATCAAGAACTTCGTTTGTTGTGCTTGTCGGTCCATCATCAAATGTCAGAGCGATAATCTTCTGATTTGCTGTATTATTGTTATTCTTTGGCTGACTTGCATTGTTAGCCTGGTTATTATTTGCGTTGTTATTCTTGTTATTGTTGTTTGCGTTATTGTTGTTATTTGTGTTCTTCTTTTCAACGTTGTTGGCACTTGCGTTTCCGCTTCCACCATTAAACTTAAGATAATCAATGTAAGCATCCCACTGACCATTATCTGCTGTCAAAACAAGTTCTACTGTCTGATTACCTGTTCCGTGCTTTACATTCTTGATTGTATATTCTGCAGGATAAGATCCGCCATAATAGAATGTTCCCTTAGTCTGTCCACCGATCTTAAGGTCAACTCTTGCCATCTGGCTGTTATTTGAGCATCCGCGAAGAGTAAAATCACTTGTGTCACTTGAGAAATTCTGTGTAAAGCTTACTTTATCATTGTTTGCATACAATGCAACTCCGTTAAACGGTGATGAAATGTTGCCTGCGTACTGGCCGCTCTTGCTCATAGACTCGCACTGAACTGTTGCTGAACTCTGAGCGCTTCCGCCGCCGTTATTGCCATTGTTATTATTGCTATTGTTATTATTGTTGTTATTCCAATTGCCCCACCAGTTACCCCAGTTCCAGCCATTGTTATTGTTGTTATTGTTGTTGTTATTGTTATTGTTGTTATTGCTATTGTTATTATTGTTATTAGCGTTGTTATTTCCGCTATTATTTCCGTTGTTCTTGTTGCCACCATTGTTATTGCCGGTGTTGCCGTTGTTATTATTGGAAGAAGATCCTCCAACAGTCATGTTGTTCTTATAAACATTAGCAGAACCGCTACTCTGATAGCCTTCAACATTAAGTGCAGCCTCGTAAATCTTTCCGAGTTTCATTCCCATCTTTTCCCAAGCCTTGAAATGCTCAGTAACGCTGATGGTTCCGCTTGTTCTCTTCTCGGTACGCACGCTGAAATACTGTTTGAATGTCTTGTTACCTTCGATTGACGGCTGATTTACACGAGTTGCCTCATATACATCATATGTTCCGCCATCTACCTGAATCTGTCCCTTAGGTGATCCTCCGGGTGGACGCCATGAGCCCCAACTGTCTACGATGTAATACTCGATCATAGGGTCTTTTGTCCATCCATATACACAAAGATATGAATTACCGTTCGGCTTGTAGTCACAACCATAGTCAAAAGAAATATTGCCTATCTGCTGATATGTCTTTGTGCTGTCGAACTTCTTTCCTTTCCTGAAAAGTGCATTTCCAATATTGCTCCACTGGCAGTTAAATGCTCCCCCTTCGTTTAGCGTCATGCTAGTATTGCCGCTATCTTTCCACAGCTCATAGTCATAACCGTCCTGCGTGCCTGTTTTATTATCATAGATCGTTGATGCAGCATTAACTTTAAGTGCAGGGGCCAAAAGTTGTGCACACAACGCAACAGAGAGCAGCGCCATTTTAAAAACGTTTTTCATCTATCTTAACCTCCTTCATTTTGTTTCATAATTACAATCATCCGAGTAATCCCCCATACTCCCCCGCATTGGGATATGACTGATCAAATAGATTCATCTTATAGCTTATGAAACATTACATACATTGTAACATCTTATTTACAATTTTGAAAGGATTATATATTAGTATTTTTCTGAACTCTTTATCGATAAACTCTCTTTTTATTTAATTGTATATGAAAAAGACACTTCTTAAATGAGATGAAAACTCTCATAAAAAAGTGTCTTTTAAGGCATATTCCTTTATTTAATAAATTTGTAACACTAATTGTTCGCTTTGGTTACATTTCCATCAAAATCAATAATATAATAATATGGCCTGACATCTGACTCTGTAATTGTTACATAATACTTAGCTTCCGGACCTGTACCATCATCTATTCCCGGAACACCTGCCTCTTCCGTTTTAAATGAAGGCTTATGCTTTGACGATACACATTTGGGAAGATATACGGAAAAATCCATTCTTCTGTGATTCTTATTTTCCGCATCGCTTAAATTAAAATAATTGTAGTTTGAATTGGAATCATCCCAAGTACAATCGACGTTATGAAATCCATCTTCCAATTTCACTATATTCCATGCATGCGGTTCACCACCGCCCCAGCCGCAGCAATTATACGCCGGTACCCCAAGAAGTTGCATAAGATACTGGAAACATCTTGCATATCCTGCACATACCGTATAGTCTTCAACAACCGAACTATATGCACTCTGATCCAGGGAATTATGCTGATAACTGAGTTTATCCACGATCACATCATGAACATACAGTTCTTTTTCATAATCTGTTTTTAAGTCCTTAGCACCTTCAATCAGATTGTTCGCCATCTTGTCAAAACGAACCCTGGCAAATTGTATGTCATTAAAATTCCTATAGAATCTAAAATCAAATTCTATTACATTTCCCTGATAATCATATTGTGTGTAAAAAGAAATATCTACCCAGAAGATCTCCGGATGATCATCAAGGACACAACAAAATGCACTTTTGATCTCATTATTTTTGGCATCGGCCAGTACAGGAGCAAACCTCTGTTTCTGTGCCAATGCATTGGCATAGATCTGCCTGTATAAAGCCTGTCCTCTATTATTCAGCATATGATAATATGGGTAAAAAAGCTGATCAAACTCCAGTCCTTCACCCGTATTACCATAGTCAAGTTCGTCTATTATCTCCTTAGCTTTTTCCTCATCTTCAATATCTATTATCTGAGGCTGAGGTAACTGCATATCGGATCTATCGGCAGGATAATCATCATCACTGTCTTCGTAAGGACTTACAAACGCATCAATAAACTCCTGATAATCCGGATTATTAATATAATTCCGGTTCACAACACTATCATCCCACATATCCACATAATCCTGATATGTAAGGTCATTATTATACTCAGGCTCTGCCACTAACGCTGCATCTTCTCCATCCTTTTCTACGGATTCAACTTCCAAAGGTATCTCTGCCTGAGCATCCGTCGAACTATTCTCAATAGCTTTCTGTTCCGCCATAATTCTCTTCTTCTCTGCAACATCATCCACCACACCCTTTAAGCTAAGGCTAATGTTTGGATTAAGTCCGCAGATAAGAATGAAAACGCACACAGCTATTATTATTCCCAATATTACATATAAAAGCTTTGCCAGATATTTCATAAATCTATGCCTCACTGACTTCACTTAAAACATTAACTCAATAAATACATATAAGGCTTATTTCCATCCAAGCTTCAGTAATATGGTAGCATGCAACTATAAACGTTTTAATGAATATGTATTAAATTTTTATTTAGTCATCATTGCTTTAATCAACTCGAGGCAACTCTATTCTTTTAAATACTCATTCACCCATTCGTAATTATAAAAGGATATTTTTACTTATGTCCCTATTGTAAGAAGATTTTTTTCGAGTAAGATATATAAAGATATAATGAGGTTAGTATATATGATGAAAAAACAATTTTTGGATGATCATAAAACGAGACCTCTATCCTTTTTCGAGATAGAGGTCTCATTATTTAAGTATCTCTATTGCCTTTTCTACGTCTTTTTCTGTAAGTCCTATCTCTGGATCAGTCTTCACCTGATGTCTTGCCACTTCCTCGTTATGTAGATCTAGGTCATCTAGTACCACCCACTTGGTAAAAGAGCTGTTGTCATCCAGCCACTTAAGTATCTCATCAGCCTTAACAAGACTAAATTTCTTGTTTTTTCTTATTTCTTCTGTAGTAAGATCTGGCGTAACTCCGTAAATGCTCATTCCTTCTTTTGCTAGCGCATTTGCAAAAAGCTCTGCTTCTGGTCTAAGGGGTTTAATAGATTCATCAAACCAAAACCTCCATCCTGAATGGAGAATAAGCTTTGCATTAGTTCTTTTAACTAAGGTTCCAAGGAGCTTTACAGCTTCAAGGTCTACATGTTTGCCTTCACTGATTTCGCGCTGATGATCATTATCCCAGAATTTGGAATTGAGAACGCCGTCTACGTCTAGAAAAATGATTTTATTCATAGTTTCAACATAGCCTCACTGATTCAGTTCTTTGGTGTAATAATGTCTTTTTCCTGTATATGGATAATTTTCAAGGTTGAATACTTCTTTAAAAAAGACACTTCTTAGAATCTCTTCTAAAAAGTGTCTTCAATAATTTACTTATAAACTGATTACTCAGCTACGTAAGGCATAAGTGCAAGGTGTCTTGCTCTCTTGATAGCAGAAGTAAGCTCTCTCTGGTGCTTAGCGCAGTTTCCTGTGATTCTTCTGGGAAGAATCTTTCCGCTCTCAGAAACGAACTTCTTAAGCTTAGCTGTATCCTTATAATCAATTACATTATCTTTTCCGCAAAATACACAAACTTTCTTTCTTCTGTGCATTCCGCCCTTTCTCCTCATAGGAGCATCGGATTTATCAGACTTTGTGAAAGCCATTATAATATTCCTCCTTCAATTAATTGAACGGCAGCTCCTCGTCAATTCCATCGGGAATATTCATGAAGCCGTCGCCGGCTGCAGAAGGTGCGGGCTCTCCTTGGGGAGCAACGCCTCCAAATGATCCTCCGTTGGAGGATGCTGCATTCTTGGACTCAGCGAATTCCTGATCCTCTGCAACTACATCAGTTGTGTATACCTTAACGCCATCCTTATTGGTGTAACTACCGGTCTGGATACGTCCTGTTACGATAACCTTGGTGCCCTTCTTAAAATACTTTTCAGCGAATTCTCCGGCTTTACCAAAAGCTACAATTCCGATAAAGTCTGCAGTCTGAGAATCCTGTTGATCTCTTCTTGCAAATCTTCTGTCAACAGCAAGAGTGTATCTTGCCACAGCCATAGGTTCATTCCCCTGTGAATATCTTACATCGGGGTCCCTTGTTAAACGTCCCATTAGTATAACTTTGTTCATATTTTCGTCCTCTTCTATTTAAGCCTCGTTCTTAACGCATAAATATCTGATGACGCCGTCCATAATACGCATGCGAGCTTCAATCTCTGCAGGAGTTGTTGCTTCGCCATCGAACTGGATGAAATAGTAGAAGCCTTCTGTCATCTTCTCGATTTCATAAGCAAGCTTCTTCTTTCCCCACTCATCAATGTTGGTAATCTGACCACCATGCTTCTCGATAGTCTTCTTAACCTTCTCGATGACTGCTGTTCTGGCATCGTCTTCGATCTTTGCACTAACAACAACGGCTAATTCGTATTTGTTCATGCTATTTGTTACCTCCTTTTGGTCTCTGGCTACTTGTATCAGTCAAGCAGCAAGGAATTTATCACAGAATAATATGCTAACATATATATGTGTCAAATGCAAGCATTTTATCGTATCCCTTTGATGCTCTTTTCTACATTTTTCCTGGAAATCATTATCTGATGACCACAGCCAAGGCATTTGATTCGAAAGTCCGCGCCAACACGCAAAACTTCCCATTCATAGCTTCCGCAAGGATGTTGTTTCTTAAGTTTTATTATATTGCCAACCTGAATATCCATTAAACCTGATCTAAAATCTCTCCTATAGCGCCCTGTACAACCAAATCAGCCTGTCTGTCCCTCGGAGTGGCTGATTTATTGATAAGTACAAGCTTATTTCCTCTATAATAATCAATAAGACCCGCAGCCGGATATACTGCAAGCGATGTTCCGCCTATTATCAGAACATCCGCATTACTTATATAATCCACAGCTTTCTGCATAATTCCCATATCCAGGCCTTCTTCATACAAAACCACATCGGGCTTTATTCTTCCGCCGCAGCTGCATCTGGGAACACCATCTGCCTGAGCCATGAAATCAAAATCATAGAATTTGCCACATTCTTCACAGTAATTCCTATGAACACTTCCATGAAGCTCAAGAACCTCTTTGCTTCCGGCAGCCTGGTGAAGGCCATCAATATTTTGAGTTATTACGGCTTTTAACTTACCTTTTTTCTCAAGTTCGGCAAGTTTTAAATGAGCCTTATTCGGCTTAACGCCGGTGATAAGAAGTTTATCCTTATAAAATCTGAAGAACTCCTCCGGCATTCTCATATAAAAGGTATGGCTTAAAATCTGTTCAGGAGGATATTTATATTGCTGATGATAAAGACCGTCTTCACTCCTGAAATCAGGAACACCGCTCTCTGTCGATACTCCTGCACCGCCAAAAAAGACAATATTATTAGAACCGTCAATCAATTCCTTTAATTCTTTTACAGCCTCGTCCATATTATCCCCCTTATAATTTGTGTACGGTTATCAAAAACCTGCTTTTTTAAGAAGATCAGCAAGTGATGTTGTTGCATCACCGTCGCTCTTATAATCAATCTTTTCTTCAGTAATCTCTGTTGCTGCTACATCTTCAAGAGCCTTCATACTAAGACTTAGCTTTCCGTCTTTGATTGAAATAACTTTAACTTTTACCTTCTGGCCTACTTTAAGAACCGCTGAAGGATGGGCAATCTTGTTGTTACAAATCTGAGAAATATGTACAAGTCCGCTCATTCCTTTTCCAAGATCAACAAAAGCTCCGTAGTTCTGCAAGCTTTCAACTGTTCCTTCCGTAACAAGACCTACTTCAACATTTGAGATCATCTCTTTTCTCTTAATATCAGCCTGCTCTTTAAGGTAATCCTTCGCAGAAAGTACAAGTTTTCCATTCTCTTCATCAGAAGTAATAACTTTTGCTTTTACTGTTTTTCCAACATAATCCTTTATGTTATCTTCTTCAACATATGAAAGGTCAAGCTTGGATGCAGGAATAAACCCTCTTATTCCTTCAAGGAAAGCAACCGCTCCCCCCTTTACTGCCTCAGAAATTGTAACATCAACATATTCTCCCGATTCAAGAAGTGCCTTTAATTTATCCCAAGCAAGAACTTCATTTGCTTTTCTCTTGGACAAAAGAATATTTCCCTCTCCGTCATCTGTTGAAATAACAGTAGCCGACACTTCATCACCGACATTTATATCTCTGTGAATCGAAAACTTCGAATCATCACTAAGCTCTTCAATCCTTATGATTCCCTGAGTGTAATATTTTATATCCAAAATAACTTCTGTATCGGTCACACCGATAACAGTTCCGTCTATAATATCTCCTTCCTTAATCTTTCTAAAAGAATTCTCAATCTCCTGAGTATAATCTTTCATTGTTTCTTCTGCCATATCACGACCTCCCAATAAATTAGTCTCTATGATTATAGCACAAAAAAGTCTGTGAATATTCAATATTCACAGACTTTTAGAGGTGACAGGCGGATTTGAACCGCCGCTCAAGGTGTTGCAGACCTATGCCTTACCGCTTGGCTATGTCACCAAATAATGTAGTTAAACTAATTTAAAGAAGATATTACAAGTGACTCCGACGAGAATCGAACTCGTGTTACCGCCGTGAAAGGGCGATGTCTTGACCGCTTGACCACGGAGCCATATTACAGACCGTAGCTACAGTCTTCATTCATACTAAGATCTCACTTAGTATCTTAGCTCCCCCTGTCGGACTCGAACCAACGACACTTCGGTTAACAGCCGAATGCTCTACCGACTGAGCTAAGGAGGATTATCGGTACTTCTAAAAATAAAGAGCCGTTTTACGACTCTCTTTTGTACCTTCAAAACCGAACACTGAACTATCTTTCTCCAGATTCTTCTATACCACTTTATGGATAAGCCCTCGACCTATTAGTACACATCAG